>NZ_AIDW01000011.1 GCF_000251145.1 Sphingomonas sp. PAMC 26621
GTGCGGCCGCCCGCCGCGACCAGGCCGCCTTCGCGTATCGGAGGGCTGCCCTGACCGCGTTCCGGGAGGTCGAGGACGGCATGGCGTCGGTCGAACGGTCCGCCCAACAGGAGGACCTGTTGGCGCACCAGCAGGCCGCGCTCCTCCGGCTCCAGCGGCTTGCGTCGCGCCGCTATCGCGAGGGGTATTCTCCCTATCTCGAACAGCTCGACGCGGAGCGCAGCCTGTTATCGTCGCAGCTGTCGCTGGTCCAATCGCGGGGCGATCGTCTGCTCGCCTCGACCGCGCTTTTTCAGGCACTGGGCGGCGGTTGGCAGCCTTCGGAACAGCGGGAGAAATGATCCGTGGCCCGCATGATCCTGCTCGTCCTCTTTATCGGCCTCATCTTTTTCGGTTCGATCGCTGTGAAACGGTACAGCGAGGAGTCGTCGCCGAACCCCAGGGGGGTGGATGGCGATTCATCGGCCATCGTTGCACTCGCGGACGGCTCCACGATGGCCGTTCCCCGGGGCACGGTCGGTCGCGCGCTCGTCGACTGGCTTAGCGGACGCCAGCCGGGGCAGAAGACCTTCGAACTCGGAGGACAGGAGTTTGTCGGGGGAACTGCCGAACTCACCCCCGAATCGCGCGGCCGCATCACCCGCCTCGTCGCGATGCTCCGGGCCAACCCCGACGTGAAAGTCGTCATCGTCGGCCATGCCGCGCCCTCGGGCAACGAAGCGGCCGATCGCGCGATGTCGCAGGCGCGGGCCGACGTTGTGCTCGAGCAGCTCCGCGATGGCCGCATTGCGTCGCACCGGCTCAGCACCGAGGCCCGCGCCGCGTCGGACCCGATCGTACCGAATGACAGTCCGCGCAATCGTCAACGCAACCAACTCGTCAGCCTCATCCTGAGCCGGGCCAAGTGACGAACTTGGCCGAACGAGGTCCGATTCGGACGGCAAGGGTTCGGCTTGGCGGCAACGCCGTTGGCGGGAGCGCGCGCGATGCTGGCGCATCCGGTCACGGCACCGTCCCGCCGCCACGCCATGCCGACGGCGGCAGGGACACTAACGGTCGCTCACCTCCGGATCGTGATCAAATGGTCTCTAGACACCCTGCGCGGTGCGCGGCGCGGCGCGGCGCGGCGCGGCCGGGAGGGGCGATTCATGACGTGTACCGTCTCCACCCAGACCGACCGAGCGCGCCCGTCTGTTCGGGCGTGGCTGCGGCAAGACCGGAAGGTGCCCCCGGCGCGACATCCCGCACTGGTCAGCGGATCCGGTGCCATACAAGGAGGAGGTTCGAATGGAGTTGAGCAGTAAAGTCGCGATCGTCACCGGAGCCGCCAGCGGTATCGGCAAGGAGATTGCGCGGCAGTACATCCTGCAGGGCGCAAACGTCGCCATCGCCGATCTAAACGTCGACGCGGCGCGCGCCACGGCCGACGAACTCGATGCCAGCGGCTCGTCGGCGATGGCGGTCGAGATGGACGTCACGAACGAGGCCGAGGTCGATGCCGGCGTGCGCGCGGTCTGCGATCGGTTCGGGGGTGTCGACATCCTCGTCTCCAACGCAGGCATCCAGATCGTCTCGCCCGTCGATCGGTTCGACTTCGCCGACTGGAAAAAGATGCTCGCGATCCACCTGGATGGCGCGTTCCTCACCACGCGCGCGTGTCTCCAGCGGATGTACGCCCAGCAACGCGGCGGTGCGATCATCTACATCGGCTCGGCGCACTCCAAGGAGGCGTCAAGGCTCAAGGCGCCGTACGTCACGGCGAAACACGGGCTGATCGGTCTCGCGAAGGTCGTTGCGAAGGAAGGGGCCGACCATGGCGTCCGCGCCAACGTCATCTGCCCGGGTTTTGTCCGGACGCCGCTGGTCGAGAAGCAAATCCCGGAGCAGGCGAAGGCCCTTGGCATCACCGAAGACCAGGTCGTCAGGGACGTGATGCTCAAGGAAACGATCGACGGGCAGTTTACGACGCTCGACGACGTCGCACGGTGCGCGACGTTTCTCGCGGCATTTCCTTCAAACGCACTGACCGGCCAGTCGCTCGTGGTGAGCCACGGCTGGGCGATGCAATGATCGAGGGGGCGATGAAATGGACGGAGCATTGAATTGCGAAAACGTTGGGCGGGCCGGGCGGGTGCAGCAGACCGCGCCTTTCGATTGCATCGCGCTTGTGCTGCAGGGTGGCGGTGCCCTGGGCGCCTATCAGGCGGGTGTGTACGAAGCATTGGCGCAAGCGTCGCTTCACCCGAACTGGGTCGCGGGCATCTCGATCGGTGCCATCAACGCCGCGCTGATCGCCGGCAACGCGCCGGAGCAGCGCGTCGAGAAGTTGCGTGCGTTCTGGCAGACCGTGACGGCCGACCCATGGGCAGGCTGGTTCGCCACGCCGGGTCCCGTCGGCGGAGACCTTTTGCGCCACTGGGCAAACCATTGGCATGCCGCCGCCGCGGTGATGACCGGCGCTGCCGGTTTTTTCGCGCCGCGGCAGGTTCCCGCCTATTTCGCGCCTGCCGGCAGCGCCGATGCGATCAGCTTCTACGATACGACGGCGCTCAAGACCACGCTCGAGCGGCTTGTCGACTTCGACCGGATCAATGCCGGCGACATGCGCTTCAGCGTCGGCGCGGTGAACGTGGCGACGGCCAATCTGGTATGTTTCGACAATCGAACGCACAAGATCCGGCCCGAGCACGTCATTGCCAGCGGCGCGCTCCCGCCTGCCTTCGCGCCGGTCGAGATCGAAGGCGAGTATTACTGGGACGGCGGGGTGGTTTCGAACACGCCGCTCCAATGGGTCGTCGATAGCGCGGACCGTCAGGATACGCTCGCGTTCCAGGTCGATTTGTGGAGCGCGAGGGGTGCCATCCCCCGCACCCTGCCGGAGGTGATGATGCGCCAGAAGGAAATCCAATATTCGAGCCGGACGCGGGCGCGATCCGATCAGTTCCGAAAGGAGCAAAAGCTGCGGAGCGCCCTGACCGACCTCATTTCGAAGCTGCCCGAACATTTGCGCGACACGCCCGAATATGCGCTTCTGGCGCCGGAGTCCGATCGCAACGTCTACAACATCATCCAGCTCATCTATCAGTCGCGTCGCACGGAGGAAGGCTCGAAGGACTTCGAATTTTCGAAGCGCAGCATGGAAGATCATTGGGCCGCGGGATGGTCCGACACGATCCGGACGCTGCGGCATCCCGAAGTGCTCGAGCGACCAACCAGTGTCGACGGCATCTTCACGTTCGACATCGCCACCAACGGGAGGCTTTCATGAACAGGTCCGACGTGCGCAACCGCGCATTCGCGATGCCCCTTACGCAACCCGCGTACCCGCCAGGGCCGTACCGGTTCTACGACCGCGAGTTTCTCATCCTGACCTACCGGACCGATCCTGATAAACTGCGCGAGATCGTTCCAGAACCGCTCGAAATCGCGTCCGATCTGGTAAAATTCGAGTTCATCCGGATGCCCGACTCAACCGGCTTCGGCAACTATACCGAAGCGGGGCAAGTCATCCCCGTCCGCTTTCGGGGAGAAGCCGGGAACTACACGCTCAACATGTTCCTGAACGACCATCCGCCGATCGCGGGCGGGCGCGAGCTGTGGGGCTTTCCCAAGAAGCTTGCGGGCCCAAGCCTTCGAACCGAGACGGACACGCTCGTCGGTACGCTGGACTATGGGCCGGTTCGCGTCGCGACGGGGACCATGGGCTACAAGTACAAGGAAGGGGACGCGGACGCGACTGTACGCGCGCTCGCCGCGCCCAACTTCCTGCTCAAGATCATTCCGCACGTGGACGGCACCGCGCGCATCTGCGAGCTCGTCGAATACCATTTGGAGGACGTTGCGCTGAAGGGGGTCTGGACCGGGCCTGGGGCCTTGTCGTTGGTTCCCCATGCGCTCGCCCCGGTGGCAAACCTGCCGATACGCGAGCTCGTCTCGACGACCCATTTCGTCGCTGACCTTACGCTCGGGCTCGGCAAGGTCGTTTACGACTATCTCGACGACGCCTAGGTGCCGCCGAGGCGGGGTCTTCTGCGACGCGCGACGGCCTGGCAGAACCGGTCGTCCCGACATTCCCGTCCACGGGCGCGTGCTAAGATTCTCCCGTGGGCGGGGAGGGCGCCGACGCAGCATCGACGCTCGCCCTTTGCGTTCGGGACCATGTCTTTTCTATCAGACCATCGGGGGGGCGACGTGTCGCTGCCTCCTGATGGCATGATCTGGCCTCGCCGGCCCGCACGAATGCCTTTCGGGTTGGCGATCGCCGCTTGGGCGATACCGGCGTGCCGGGCGGTCATCGTCCAGCCCGCCGGGGCGCTGATCGATGACGGTCTTGGCGTCGGGCCTGGGCTCGCGCGGACGCTGGCTCGCTTGGGACCACGGCGTACGCACCGGGAATGCGGGTGGACTGCCGGCTACGTGCGTGGTGCCAGACAGCTGCTTGCGGCCCCCCCGCTGCGCCGGTTTCGGCGCTTGCGAAGGGGACTGCGTTGAGGGGCTGCGGTGCCGGGGTGGCTGAAAGTGCAGGCTTCTAGCCGGCGGGGCCGTCCAGCTCCGGGGCGTGCCACGGATAGGGCGCGATCGCGTTGGGCGGCTTGCCTC
The DNA here is from genome assembly GCF_000251145.1 of Sphingomonas sp. PAMC 26621. Lineage (GTDB taxonomy): Bacteria > Pseudomonadota > Alphaproteobacteria > Sphingomonadales > Sphingomonadaceae > Sphingomonas. Next base: position 4,600 of record NZ_AIDW01000011.1, read on the forward strand.
CCAGATCGGCTGCGAAGCCGTGGTTGACGTCGCGATGATGCGCTTCGTCGGCGCGAACCACCAGGATGACGTCGCGCAGCGTGGCATTGTCGGACAGGCCCCAATAGCGGCGTGCGATCGCCGGGGCGGGGACGTTGGCGCTCCGCCCCGCATCGATTTCCGCAAGATAATGGCTGTAGCTGATCACCGCTTCTTCCTCGAAATAGCCGACCAGCCGATGCGCGGTTTTCGGGGAAAGCAGGTAGAGGGCGAAGAAGCCGAGATAGAAGAGCCACTGCACGACCAGCACGACGAGCCGCTCGAACAGCGTCGGCTTGCACACCTCCAGGAAGGTCATCAGGTGCATGCGCTCGTTCTCGGCCTCTTCCATAAGGATGCGGATCCAGCCACGATCGGGCTTCATCTGCCGCAGGCAGCGCAAATGGGTCAGCGTGGCGCCGACCATGCCCGGCACCGCCGCCACCGTTTCCAGCACGATGGCGCGATGGCCATAGCGTTTGGCAAAGAAGGTGTCGGCGATGAACCGCAGCAGCCGCGTGGCGGCCAGCGCGAAGCGATCGGAACCGCCATGGGGCGGGTGATGGATGGAAAGATCAATTTCGGGGGCATAGTTCATGATGTCACTCCTGATGGCGCGTAAAGTCGGGCGCGGCACGCGGCCCAGCGAGTGGCCGGAAACCGCCGCGATAGGATCAACCGGCTGGGCAAGAGCGGGATGGCGGGGCACGCGACGCGCCTGACGTCGCATGGGTGGCACCCGGCACCGTGAATCTCATCGCCGAACGCGGCGGCTGTACCTGCGGCGAACGGTCCGGCGGCGTGAGGACAGGTGATGCGCGGAAGTGGCTTACTGTGAGCCGCAGGGTCTGCCGAACGTGCGACAGGGCGGCGCTACGCGGCCCCGCGCCGGACCTTCGGTCAAAGCGGCGATGCCACCGGGTCGGCCAGGCTCTCGTCGCGCCGGCACATTGACCCGTCGCCCGTCTCTAGCCGCCGTTGCTTGGACGACGATCGACGAGCCCGTTGAGCGCCATCACCGTAAGGCCCCCCGCCAAGGTTGCGACGACCCGGTCCAGGAGCAGGCTTGGGGCGACCGACCTGCCGATATCGAGCACCAGCAGGATCAGTGGCGTGCTGACGGTGGCATAAAGCAGGTAACTCCGTGCGCGTGCCAATGGCACGACCGTCGCGAGCAGGCACGCGACGATGCCGCGGGCAATCGGCGCCGAGAAGCAGACCAGGATCGTTCCCGTCAGCAGAACGCCGCCCAGGGTGCCCGCCAACCGCTGCATGATTTTCACCGGAACATGTTCGATGCGACGCTGGGTCAGCAGCGCGACCGTGAGGAGGATCCAGTAGAAATGATGGGTCGGCCATAGATGGCGCAAAACGCTGGCGATGCCGAGACCGAGCGCAAGCCGAAGCGGGTATTGCCATCCCTCGAGCGTGTGCAGCGTGCGGCGAAAGGCGGCGCGACGCTGCGCATCGGTGGGCCCTCGCCGCGTCTCAGGCACAGGGCCTTCCTGACGCCTGCGGCCACCGGCGAGGATGCCGCGCAGGGCGATGTTCCACAACGCGCCCGATCCGAAGATCAGGGCTGCAGCGCCACGATGCGCTGCTGCACCGTCGAGAAAACCGACGCTCAGCACGAGATAGATGGTGAACCGAATGGCACCCCCTGCGACCGGCCGACTATAGCCTGACAGCAAGCCCGCCGCCGCGGCGAGTGCGATTACCGCGAGGTCGGACCAGGGCCACCCTGCGACTGCGGTCGCAGCCGCAACGGCTGTCAGCGCGGGCGCGAGGGTGTGGCTCAGGCCGGGGGGTGACGTGGTCGCGCTGCCGCGGACACCCGTCGGTGCTCCGGCAAGCAGGATGGCACCGAGGCCGATCGTGAAGCCTGCCTCCGCGTGTCCGAGCATCAGACCGACGGCAACGGGGGTGCCCATGCCGAGCGCCGCGATCGCGAGGCTGCGGACGCTCACGGGTTCCCCCCGATCAATCGCCACGACATCGCGCCAGAGTCGGGAGACGTGGAGCCATGTCACGATCTGTTTCCCGCTGCACCAGCCGTGCCGATGCGGGGGAAAGCGCCGACGGCGTTGTCCAGCAGGCGACCGTCCTTGCCGGCCACTCAGTCGATTCCCCGTGCTCCTCGATCGATCGGGTTCCATCAGTCGCCGGGTCGATCAGGCGGCCGGGAACCAGCCAGTCGGGCGCCGTCCTGGCACGGTGCACTTCGGCGCCCGCTTGGTCGGTGAGCATGCAATATTCATCGAAGGCCTGATCGCGGGGGCGGCGGAAGCCGCGCCGGTTCCACCTTTGCTCTGCGGCCTTCAAGCCGGTGCACGGCAGGATGGCGATGGGTCTCGGAAGATCCGGCACGCACACGCTCCTTGTTGTCGACTAAATAATGATACGCTATGCGTACCATTATGTCGAGTGTGGACGATCGGGAGAGCGACGAGGCGCGGATCGTGCGGGCGGTGCTGCGTCTTGCGAGGAGCATGCGCGGATCGGCGCGCGCCGCCGAGCTGACGGGCGGCGCGCTTGCGCTTGTGGCGACGCTCTATCGCAAGGGACCGCTGAGTGCGGTGGCGCTCGCCCGAGCCGAGGGGCTGCAACCGCAATCGCTCAGTCGGCTCCTGGTGCGACTAGAGACCGACGGGCTGATCGAGCGGGCGATCGATCCTGAAGACCGAAGACGCTACGTCATCACGCTGACCATCCGGGGACGCAACGCGCTGCGTTCGGCGATGACCCAGCGCGGCGAATGGCTCGGCACCATGATGGCCGAGCGGCTGAACGAGGCCGAGCGCGCAAGCCTGTGCGCCGCCGCCGAAGTCATGCTCAAGATTGTCGGCCCCTTGGAGGACGATCCTCCCGAAGATGAATCAACCGACGCTTCTCATCGGACGAGCCAAAGCTGATACGCGTTTGCAGGCGCTACCTTTTGTTGGCGGAGCCCATTCCCCCATCTCCACGCCCAACGCCATCGCGCCGGATCCGGCGGAGGTTCTACGCACGCGTGCCTTTCGCGACGGCGAGCCTGCCGGCGCGGAAGCAATCCCATCCGCGCTCAAGACGGGGGGTGCCGAAGGCCAGGATCGTCAACGTTCGAAAGGACAGGATCGCGGTCGATCGGCCGTTACCCGAGCGCGTCAACATCGTGCGAAAAACGCGATACGCAAACTGAGGAGGCGAAGGGTTTCGCCGCTTGACGCAGGGCGGTGATCGAGGACGAGGTGCTGACAGAGGCGACTCTTGCCGCACCGAATGGGGGGGATGCTGCGGCTGTTGTCCGAGACGCGGTAGCCGGTTCATGCGGACCACATAACGCCCCGATATACCGCGAAGAGCCAATGCGATGATGGATGTTGGCTTTCCGGTCCTAGGCCGGAAGCTGGTGACCCCTACGAGAATCGAACTCGTGCTTACGCCGTGAGAGGGCGTCGTCCTAACCGCTAGACGAAGGGGCCGTTAGCGAAGCGGCGTCCTTACGCAGCCCGGGCCGCCGCGTCAACCCGTTGCGCCGTGCTGTCTGGTGCCCGGAACCCGAACCGTATTGCCACGTTTGTTTCGGTGTCGGACGAACTGTCGTCCGTTCCGGCGAGGGGCCGGGTTTTCAGAAGGGAAGTTTCATGCTCTGGACGATCGTAGTCATTCTGCTGGTGCTCTGGGCACTTGGTTTTGCTGTTCACATCGGCGGTGGTTTGATCCACCTCTTGCTCGTGATCGCCGCGATCGTCGTGGTTGTCCGCCTGCTGCAGGGCCGCTCGGCGGTATAGTTCGACGGGGGCGGGGGGCGGCTCAGGCCGCCGCCCGCCGCCGTTCCGCCATCTCGACGTTCAGCATTTCCGCCAGCAGGAACGCAAGCTCCAGACTTTGACCGGCGTTGAGTCGCGGATCGCAATGCGTGTGGTAGCGATCCGCCAGCGACTGTTCCGTCACGTCGACCGCACCGCCGGTGCACTCCGTGACGTTCTGCCCGGTCATCTCGGCGTGGATTCCGCCCGCGATCGACCCTTCGGCGCGATGCACCGCGAAGAACCCGCGTACTTCTGCCAGGATCCGATCGAACGGCCGGGTCTTGTACCCCGTCGCCGCCTTCACGGTATTGCCGTGCATCGGATCGCAGCTCCACACCACCGGATGCCCCTCGCGCAGAACCGCGCGCACCAGCTTGGGAAGGCCCGCCTCGATCTTGTCGTGGCCATAGCGCGTGATGAGCGTCATCCGCCCCGGGATTCGCGACGGGTTGAGCGTGTCGAGCAAGCGCAGCAGCGCGTCTGGCTCGAGGCTCGGGCCGCACTTCATCCCGATCGGATTGCCGATCCCGCGGAGATATTCGACATGCGCGCTACCCTCGAAGCGCGTGCGATCACCGATCCACAGGAAATGCGCGCTCGTGTCATACCAGTCGCCGGTCAGCGAATCCTGCCGGGTCAGCGCCTGTTCGTAGCGGAGCAGCAGCGCCTCATGGCTGGTGTAGAAGCTCGTTTGCGCGAGCTGCGGCACCGTCTCGGGGCTGATCCCGCACGCTTCCATGAAGTCGAGCGCCTCGCCGATCCGGTCGGCGACGTCGGCGAACTTCTTCGCCCACGGGCTGCGGCCCATGTAATCGTGCGTCCAGCGATGGACCTGGTGCAGGTTCGCATAGCCGCCGCCTGCGAACGCGCGCAGCAGGTTGAGCGTCGCCGCCGACTGGCTGTACGCGCGAATCATCCGCTGCGGATCGTTCGCGCGGGCGTCCGGGGTGAAGGCGATGTCGTTGACGATGTCGCCGCGGTAGGCGGGCAGGGTGACGTCGCCGATCGTTTCGGTGTCGGCCGAACGCGGCTTGGCGAACTGCCCCGCCATCCGGCCGAGCTTTACCGTCGGCAGCTTCGACGCGAAGGTGAGCACGACCGCCATCTGCAGGATCACGCGGAACGTGTCGCGGATGTTGTTCGCGCTATGCTCGGCGAAGCTCTCGGCGCAATCGCCGCCCTGGAGCAGGAACGCCTTGCCCTCGGCGACGCGCGCGAGATCGGCGGTCAGGTTGCGCGCCTCGCCCGCGAAGACGAGCGGCGGGAACGTGCTGAGCTGCGCGGTCGCGGCGTCGAGCGCGGCGGGATCCTCGTAGGTTGGCATTTGCCGCGCCTCGGCGCGGGTCCAGCTATCGGGGGCCCAGCTGCTCATGTCATTCTCCATGCGAATCTGTACATACCAGTCGGCGTGTGCCGCGATGGCGTTGGCGGCGATCTGGTTGACCACCGGGCCGCTGGCGCGCTTGCCATCCTCTTCCCAGCCCTGAACGGTCGAACCCGGCGCGTCATACCACGCCCCGAAAGCGGCGCGGGTGAGCCCACGTTCTTCACGAAAGCGTTTGATCTTGAGGCCGGCCATCGTCGTCATGCGCAGCGTATTACCCAGGCTGGGTAAAGGGTGCAACTCCGATTTTCCCTTGCTGGGTAATTGGCGGACACTTCCTTGGTCGGGGACTGGTCAGGCGGTGTTTGTGGTTGCCGACGATAATTTGATAGCATGTCTTGTCTGAGCCTCGTCGTGTGCACCCCAGGGCAGCGCGGACAAACAGCTTCGGGAAACCAATATGACCGAAGAGATCGCAACGGGACTGCTCGAAGCCAGCATCGAACGGGTCTGGAACGAGCATGACGGTGAAAAGCGGATCGCTGCGATAGCGGCGCTCTATCACCCCGAGGCGCGCATCTACGAACCCGAACGGTCGATCACGGGACATGCCGCCATTTCGGACACCGTCGCCTGTGTCCTTGCAGACATGCCGCCGGGTTTCCGGTTCGAGGTCACCGGCCCTACGCTCGGCCATCACGGTGTTGCCGTGACCCGCTGGAAAGGCGGACCTCCGGGACAGGTCATCGTGAGCGGCGCGGATACCGTGCACATCCTTGACGGCAAGATACACGAACACTGGTTCTTCTTTGATCCGCCACAGCCACGCTGAGCTTTCGATGCCGGACTGGGGACGACCGCGAGCGCCGAAAGGCGGGACATCGTCGTTTCGCCGATGAAGTGCCGTCCCTGCCATGCCATGTCGCGCGGTTTCGCATCGTTTTGCTGGCCGGCATTTGGGTGCAGATTCGTCTTGCCTGTGTCGGGTCCGCCGGAACCGTACGACCGGGCACCGCCCGTACCGTTCTGACACACGCCGTCAGACGCCGAATGTCTCTTCGCGGGAACCAGCGACGCAGTGCGTCGTTTCGATGCCCGACTGGTTAACATGCTCTTCAGGAAGCACAAAAGATGGTGCGTAAAACATTAGGCTCGGGTTCATTCCGGCGGACTTTCCAGGCTCCGAGACGCCTGAATGACGATCCGCGGGCGGGCCTTACCCCGATCGAACTCATGATGTTGGACAAGTCGCTCAAGGGCGCAAACTAAAGCGGGATCGCGGGAAGGCCGGGGCTGCGGCGGAGGTGTCGCCAATGCCGTATAGCCCCTGCCGTGCTGGATGGGCAGATACCCTTGCCTGCCAGTCCCTTCTGGCAGTTATCCGGGGCGGCGCCTTGTTCCTTTGCCTCAATATCCCGCGTCGAGATCGACGACATTCTCCATCGTCTCCCCTGCCTGGAATTTGGCGAGGTTGCGCAGGAACAGCTCCGCAGCACGAACGAACATCTTGGTCTGGCTGCGTCCCGCTAGGTGCATCGAATGGATAACGTTCGGGGTGGTCCACAAGGGATGCTCCGGCGGGAGCGGTTCGGGGTCGACCGTATCGAGGAACGCGCCTGCGATCGTCTTGCCGCCGAGCGCGGCAATCAGTGAATCCTGATCGACCATGTCGCCGCGCGCGATGTTGACGAGCCATGCGCTCGCCTTCATCGCCGCCAGTTCGGGAGCGCCGATCGCCGCCTTTGTGTCTCCGGTCGAGGGCGCGGCGAGGATCACCCAGTCATATGCGGCGAGTCGCGGTTTCCACGCATCCGGCGTCAGCGTTCCGTCGCGGCCAGAGCGCGTGACACCGGTCACCGCGACGCCGAATGCGGCGAGCCGGTCGCCGATCAGCCGCCCGATCGCGCCATAGCCGACGACGAGTGCGCGGGTTTCGAACAGTTCCTGCCGTCCGGGGGCCGAATCGGGCCATTCGCGCCGGTCGGCGATTCGCACCACGTCGTCGTACCGCTTGGCGGCGACCAGCACGCCCATCACCGCATATTCGGCGACGGCGATGGCGTTGATCCCGGCGCCGTTGGTGACGATCGTCCCCGCGTCGCGCAGCGCCACGAGATCGAGCGATTCGATTCCGGCGATCGCGGTGAACAGCCAGCGCAACCGTTTCGCGGCGGCAACCGCTTCCTGGGTCAGCCCGTGCGGGTACAGGTCGACCCAGCCGATGTCGGCGTCGACCATCGCCGCGGCCGCCTCCGCCCGTGTCGCGACCCAGCTGATGTCGAGTCCGGCGGGAAGCCGCGGTTCAAGTAACTGGCGGGCGAGCGCGGGCAGGACGACTTTCATTAACGACCTTTCGGAATGATCAAAACCAGGCGGTATGGCCCTCGACATATTTGCGCTCGAACGCCTCGTCGGGCGTGGCGAGATAGATGATGCATTCGATCAGCGCGATCACCGCGATGATCGCGGTCGGCACGCCGAACAGAATCGACCCGAATACCGCGACGCACAGCATGATGATCCCGGCCCTGACCTGCCCGAGATAGAATTTGTGGAGCCCGAGCGTGCCGAGGAAGAAGGCGAGCAGCGCGGCGACGAAGCGGTTCTTGTCGGCGGTCATCGCGCCGCCGCCCGTGACATAGATGCCGGTCGCGCGGCCATCCTGCGCCTCGAAATCGACGCGCTGGCCGCTCTGCGGGGGGCTGCGGTGGCGCCAGTCGGCGGGCGTGAAGGCGTAGCGGCGTCCGTCCTCGGCGCTGATCATGCCCTCGGCGCTATTGGTGTTGAACCCCAAGACCTTGCCCTGCATCGTCACGTCCCCCCGGTTGTGTCCGGGGGACAGCTTAGCGCGAGCGGGGCCGAAGGGAAGGGGGGTGTTCTCTCTTCGTTTCTGGTGGGGGAGGTTCCCGCCTTCGCAAGACGTCTGCAGAAAAGCCGCCGTCATGCTGAACTTGTTTCAGCATCCACCTTGCCGCAGGCATGGTCCGAATTCGCGGAGGGCTGGATCCTGAAACACGTTCAGGATGACGGACGTTTTTCAGCGGTCTCGCCGGCGCGGAAATGATGGAATGGGGGAGGGAGGCGCCATCCTACTGTGGCCTCACGATTCCCCGAGTTTCCAGTCCCAGCCCAGCGCATCGCCGTCCATCACCTCGACCCCCGCCGCGGCGAGCGAATCGCGGATCGCGTCCGATGCAGCGAAATCCTTGTCGATCCGCGCCTGCTTGCGTTCCGCGATCCGCGTCTCGATCGTCGCCGCGTCGATCGTCGCATCCACCGGTCGCAACCGCATCTCGGCCCGCGTCAGCGTCGCCAGTCGCAGCCCCAGCACCGCATCGAAATCCCCGATCGCGCCGATCCGCACCGTCGGAGACAGCTTCTTGTCCGCGATCAGCTCGTCGAGCACGGTCAGGGCGCGCGGCGTGTTGAGATCGTCCGCCACCGCTTCCTCGAGCCGCGCGAGATAGGGTTCGGCATCGCCCTTGAGCGTCCCGTCGTCGCGCGCGCGCAGGGCGTCGAGCGCGATCACCAGCCGCTTCAGCCGCGTGAAGGCGGCGGCGAGGTTCTCCCAGGTGAACTCGAGTTCGCTACGATAGTGCGCCTGCAGGCACATCAGCCGGTAGGCGAGCGGATGGAAGCCCGCGTCCACCAGCGTCTGCAGTCGCAGGAACGCGCCGGTCGACTTGGACATCTTGCCGCCGCGGTCGACCAGAAAGTTGTTGTGCATCCAGATCCGCGCGCCGGTATCCTCGCACGAACAAAATGCCTGGTTCTGCGCGATCTCGTTCGGATGGTGGATCTCGCGGTGGTCGATCCCGCCGGTGTGGATGTCGAACGGGTGTCCGAGATGCTGGAGGCTCATCACCGAGCATTCGAGATGCCAGCCCGGCGCGCCCTTGCCCCACGGCGAATCCCATTCCATCTGGCGTTGCTCGCCCGGTGGCGAGCGCCGCCAGATCGCGAAATCGGCGGCGTTGCGCTTGCCCGATACCGGGTCGATCCGGCTTTCGCCCCGGCTCTCGTCCAGATCCGTTGTCGCTCGCGCGAGCGCGCCATAATGCGGCACCTTGCTGGTGTCGAAATAGAGGCCGCCTTCGATAAGATAGCAGTCCTTTTCGATCGTCTTGGCGAAGTCGATCATCTGCGGGATGTGATCGGTCGCGACGGTCCACTCGGCGGGCGGCTCGATGTTGAGCCGTGCCACGTCGTCCTTGAACGCCGCCGTATAATGCGCGGCGATCTCCCAGATCGATTTGGCCTGCGCGGCGGCGGCCTTTTCCATCTTGTCGTCGCCCGCATCCGCGTCGCTGGTCAGGTGGCCGACGTCGGTGATGTTGATGACGTGTTTGGTCGGCCAGCCCTTCCACCGAATCACCCGCCCCAGCGTGTCCGCGAACAGGAACGCGCGCATGTTGCCGATGTGCTGATAGTTATAGACGGTCGGGCCGCAGGTGTAGATTCGCACCACGCGCGGGTCGATCGGCACGAACGGCTCTGGCGTTCGCGTCAGGCTGTTATATAGCGTAAGGGGTGTTCCGGTCATGGTGTTCGCTTAGCGAGCGCAGGGCCGGCAAGTCACGTAAAAGCTGCGCCACGGGTTGAAACTTACAACCCAGCCGTGTAGGGCGCACGCCTTGCGACGCGGACCTGATGTCCGCGGCGGCGCTTTTCTATCGATTCGGAGCTGTTCGGGTTTATGCAAATCATCGTTCGCGACAACAATGTCGACCAGGCGCTGCGCGCGCTCAAGAAGAAGCTGCAGCGCGAAGGCGTGTATCGCGAAATGAAGTTGCGCCGTCATTACGAGAAGCCGAGCGAGAAGCGCGCGCGCGAGCGTGCTGCGGCCGTTCGTCGTGCCCGCAAGCTCGAGCGCAAGCGCATGGAGCGTGACGGCGCACGGTAAGACCCGTGTCCCGGGCGGGCCGCTTCTGGCCCGCCAGTCTCTACCTTCCCTGACCCGACCGCCCATCTGGGAGCGCCCATGTCGATCACCGCTGTTCCGCTGAAGCCCGTCAAGCGGCGTGTCTTGGTGTATCTGTGGGCCGGCATCGCGGTGGCCGCGGTCGGTGCCGCCGCGCTTGCGGTGCAGACCCCGGTCGATCCGGCGGCGACCTTCCTTGCGCACAACGCGCGCAGCAAGGGCGTCAAGCAGACTCCGTCGGGCCTGCAATATCAGGTGCTCACGCCGGGCACCGGTGCCCCGCCGACCGACCAGGACGTCGCGCTCGTCAATTACGAGGGCAAGTTCGTCGACGGGACCGTGTTCGACAAGAGCCAGCGGCCGTTCCCGGTGCCGCTTGGCGAGCATGCCGTCGTTCCCGGGTTCGAGGAAGCGTTGTCGCTGATCCCCAAGGGCGGCAAGTACCGCGTTTGGATCAAGCCGAGCCTCGCGTACGGCGACACCGCGCGTCCGGGGATGCCCGCGCATTCGACGCTGGTGTTCGACATCGAGATGCTCGATTTCCTTTCCAAGGCCGCGGTCCAGCAGCTTCAACAGCAGCAGCAGATGCAGCAGCAAATGATGCAGCAGGGCGGTGGTGCTCCCGGCGGCATGCCGCCGGGCGCGATGCCGGGTGTGCCTGCGGGTGTTCCGGGCGGGGCCCCGGGTGGGGCGATTCCTCAGGGTAACTGAGCGCTTCGGCACATTGCTGGTGATACCAGAACCCCGGCCTCGGTCGGGGTTTTTGGCGTCTGGACGGGCTTCCCAACGTCGTCATTCCCGCGAAAGCGAGAGTCTTGCAAAACCGTCCGTCATCCTGAACGTGTTTCAGGATCCAGGTCTCCGCGCGTCCGGACTCTGCCTGCCGCGCAGTCGATGCTGAAACGCGTTCAGCATGACGGCAGTTTTCGGGGCGCGCGAACGATGGTCAGCATGGGAGCGGGCAACCCGACCCCGAAGCGTTAGCCGTCGTCGCCCATCCGCAACGCGGCGATGAACGCCTCCTGCGGGATGCTGACCGAGCCATACTCGCGCATCTTCGCTTTGCCCTTCTTCTGCTTTTCCAGAAGCTTCTTCTTGCGGGTCGCATCGCCGCCGTAGCACTTCGCGGTCACGTCCTTGCGCATCGCGCTGATCGTCTCGCGCGCGATGACCTTGCCGCCGATCGCGGCCTGGATCGGGATCTTGAACAGATGCCGCGGGATCAGGTCCTTCAACCGCTCGACCATCCCGCGTCCGCGCACTTCGGCGGTGCCGCGGTGAACGATCATCGACAGCGCATCGACGGGCTCCTCGTTGACGAGGATCCCCATCTTGACGAGATCGCCTTCGCGATAGCCGATCTGGTGGTAATCGAAGCTGGCATAGCCCTTCGACATCGACTTCAGCCGGTCGTAGAAATCGAACACGACTTCGTTGAGCGGCAGCTCGTAGGTCGCCTGCGCGCGGCCGCCGACATAGGTCAGGTTCTTCTGGATGCCGCGGCGATCCTGGCACAGCTTGAGCACGCTGCCGAGATATTCGTCGGGGACGTAGATCGTCGCCTCGATCCACGGCTCGCTGATCGTCGCGATCTTGTTGGGCTCGGGCATGTCGGCGGGGTTGTGCAACTCGATTTGCGTCGTGCCCGCAGGATCTGGATGCGTCAGTTCGATCTCGTACACCACCGACGGCGCGGTCGTGATCAGGTCGAGGTCGTATTCGCGCGTCAGGCGCTCCTGGATGATCTCCAGATGCAGCAGTCCGAGGAACCCGCAGCGGAAGCCGAAGCCCAGCGCCGCTGACGTCTCCATCTCGAACGAGAAACTTGCATCGTTCAGCCGCAGCTTGGAGATCGACTCGCGCAGTTTCTCGAACTCGGCGGCGTCGACCGGGAACATGCCGCAGAACACCACCGGCTGGACTTCCTTGAAGCCCGGCAGCGCCTCCAGGGCAGGCCGCTTCGCATCGGTGATCGTGTCGCCGACGCGCGTCTGCGCGACCTCCTTGATCTGCGCGGTGATGAAGCCCATCTCGCCCGTGCCGAGTTCGGTCAACTGCTCGATCTTGGGGCGGAAACACCCGACCCGGTCGACCAGATGCATCGTGCCGGTCTGCATGAACTTGATCTGCTGGCCCTTCTTCAGGACGCCGTCGATCACGCGGACGAGGATGACGACGCCGAGATACGGGTCGTACCAGCTGTCGACCAGCATCGCCTTCAGCGGTGCCTCGGGATCGCCCTTGGGCGGCGGGATCTTCGTGACGATCGCCTCGAGAATATCCTCGATGCCGATCCCGGACTTAGCCGACGCGAGCACCGCGCCGGATGCGTCGATGCCGATCACGTCCTCGATTTCCTTGCGGACCTTTTCGGGTTCGGCGGCGGGCAGATCGATCTTGTTGATGACGGGCACGATCTCGTGGTCATGCTCGATCGACTGGTAGACGTTGGCCAAGGTCTGCGCCTCGACGCCCTGCGCCGCGTCGACCACGAGCAGCGCGCCCTCGCACGCGGCGAGGCTGCGGCTGACTTCATAGGCGAAGTCGACGTGGCCGGGCGTGTCCATCAGGTTGAGGACGTAATCGAGACCGTCCTTGGCGTGATAGGCGAGGCGCACGGTCTGCGCCTTGATCGTGATCCCACGCTCTTTCTCGATGTCCATGTTGTCGAGCACCTGCTCGGACATTTCGCGCGCGGTCAGTCCGCCGGTCTGCTGGATCAGGCGGTCGGCGAGCGTCGACTTGCCGTGGTCGATATGCGCGATGATCGAAAAGTTGCGGATGCGGTCGAGCGGGGTGGTCATGCTTCCGGCGATAGCATGCACGCGGGCCAACGCAACATAAGCGATAGGGGGAGAGCGATATGGAGGGGGCGATATGGCGCTGGCGGAACAAAAGGGGGCGGGCTAGGCTTGGGCAAGGATCGTCAGGAGAATTTGCATGAAGCTCGCCCGTCCGTATGCCGCTGCCGCCCTCGCGCTCGCGGCGACCGTCGCCTTCGCCATGCCCGCCAACGCCGCGCTCAAGGTCGGGGCGAAGGCACCAGACTTCACCACGCAGGGCGCGCTCGGCGGCAAGCCGTTCACCTTCTCGCTCGCCTCGGCGCTCAAGAAGGGGCCGGTCGTCGTCTACTTCTTCCCCGCCGCCTTCACCGCGGGCTGCACGATCGAGGCGCACAAGTTCGCCGAGGCCGCGGCCGACTTCAAGAAGGCGGGTGCAACGCTGGTCGGGCTGACCGCGGGCGGGATCGACAAGATCGATGCCTTCTCCAAGGAAGAATGCCGCAGCGCCTTCCCGGTCGCCGCCGCGACGCCGCCCATGATCAGCAACTACGACGTGTCCTACGCGGCGGGTTCGAAGATCACGAGCCGCACCTCCTACGTCATCGCGCCGGGCGGCGAGGTGATCTACGAGCTGACGCAGAACAATCCGGTCGGCCATGTCGAGGGGACGCTGCAGGCGGTGCGCGACTGGCGCGCGAAGCACAAGGGCTGAGGCGCGCCCCCTAAACGCTGGTGCTTCCCCGGCGAAGGCCGGGGCCCAGTAGTGAAGGTCGAGGTAAGGTAGCGCAGCGCCAATTTGCGAAACGCACGCTACCGAGCCCCGGCCTGCGCCGGGGAAGGGTAAAAGAGAAGGAAGATATCCGGGGATCGCGCCTCGAGCCGCTCGGGCGAGGCTATCGCTGCAATGGTCGGGGCGATAGGATTCGAACCTACGACCCCTGGACCCCGAGACCAGTGCGCTACCAGACTGCGCCACGCCCCGACACATTGCAGGGGCGAGCGGTTAGCCGGGCGGGGGGCTGCGATCAAGCGAAAACTTCGCCTAGCGTCGTGCGGCGAGCATTTCCGCGATCGTCGCGAATTTCTCGCGCGGTGCCCCGGCGCGTGCGCGGGTGATTTCGGCGGCCTCGATCTTCTGCCAGTCGCGGAAGGTGACGATCTCCACCCCGCGTTCGCCGAGCAACGTATCGAGCGCGGCGCGCCCGGGCTTGCCACTGCCGCAGGAAACGTCCGCCGCGATCCGTTCGGCGATGGCGAAGCCGTCGGGGCGGTTGGTGCCGATCGTCCCCGTCGGTCCGCGCCGTGCCCAGCCGACCGCGTACAGCCCCGGCGCAATCCGGCCGTCGACATTGGCGAAGCGTCCGAGCGCGTCGTCATACGGCACCCCCGCGATCGGCGGGGTGCGATAGCCGATGCAGCTGACGACCAGCGTGGCGGGGACGGCATATTCCTCGCCGGTGTCGACGACGCGCCCGGTTTCGTCGAGCCGCGTCCGCGCGACGATCACGCGCTCGGCGTGGGTTTCGCCCTCGATTCGCAGGGGGCGGGCGAAGAAATCGAATACGATCCGCACCGTCTTGTCGTCCTGCGGCTGCGCGAAGCCGCGCAGATGCGCCACCGCCTTGCGCAGCCCCGGTTCGAGTGCGGCATCAGCCTCGAACGGGGGCAGGTCGGCCGTGTCGACGAGCGGGACCGCGCGGGTCAGATGCGCAAGCTCGCCCAACTCCTTCGGCGTCATCGCGATCTGGTGCGGCCCGCGGCGCGCGAGCAGCGTGACGGTGGCATGTTCCGCGCCCCGCAGCCGGTCGAGCGCATGGCCGACGATGTCCGACCCGCCGAACTCGGCCTCTGTCTTGGCAAGGATCCGCGCGACGTCGAGCGCGACATTGCCCGCGCCGACGACCACCGCGTCGCGCCCGTGGACGGGGGGATCGAGGTCCGCGAAATCGGGATGCCCGTTATACCAGCCGACGAACGCCGCCGAGCCGATCACGCCCGGCAGATCGTCCCCCGGCACGCCGAGGGGCTTGTCCGACGGCGCGCCGGTCGCGAGGACGACCGCATCGTACAGTTCCTGCAGCTCGAGGATCGATACGTCGTCGCCGACCGAGACGTTGCCGACGAAGCGCACCGTCTCGCTCAGCGCGACTGCCTCGTAGCGCCGCGCGACGCCCTTGATCGATTGATGGTCCGGCGCGACGCCGGTGCGGATGAGGCCATAGGGAACGGGAAGCCGGTCGATGATATCGACCCGGCATTCTGCACCGAACGCCTTCTGGCACGCCTCCGCGGTATAATAGCCTGCCGGTCCCGAACCGATGATCGCGATGTGTCGCATGCCGTTCGTTCTCCCGTCCGGCAAGCGTAGCCGGATGCGAGGAGGGGGCCAAGCGACGAAGCCGGAAGATCCGGTCCGACCCGAATGAATTCAATGTCATCTTGGCGTCGTGCTCTCGCCATGCGAAAGAACCGATGCGATTGTGTCGGATTGTTAAAGGCCAGCTGCTAGGCCGCTGGATCATTACTGGGGATGTCTCGCCGATGAGTCGTGCGCCTATTTTTTATGATGCCTCGGGGCGCAGGCGTCGGCGGTTCGCGATGGCGGTGGCGGCGTTCGTGCTGCTCATGCTGCTGTCGATCGCGGCGCTCGGCGTATCGATCGGCGCGGTCCCCGCACCGCCGCTGCTCCCGGTCGAGGCGGAGCACGCCGCTTATACCAAGCTGCCCCCGCCGCACGACCCACTGCTGCGGCGCGCCCGGCGGCAGATCGTCGATTATGCGCGGCTGATGGGCGCGGCCCCGCCGCGCGGCGTCGGCGCGGCGGTCGACCAGCCGCTTGCGATCGCATTCCACGTCCCGTGGGACGAATCGAGCGTCGCGTCGCTGCGGCGGCATATCAACGAACTCGACTGGCTGATCCCGGGCTGGGTATCGGTGACCGGCGCGAACCACCAGATCACCGTCTTCCGCGACACCGCGGGGCGCGAGATCCTCAACCGCTCGACGCATCGCCCGTTGCTGCTCCCGATGATCCAGAACGCCAAGAACGGCGACTGGGACGCCAGGGGGATGGAAGCGCTGTTGCGCGCGCCTGCGCAGCGCAAGGCGTTTCTCGACCGGCTCGAACCGTGGCTGGTGCAGAACCGGGCCGGCGGCGCGTTCTTCGATTTCGAGGAACTGAGCCCCCGCGGCCAGGCCGATTTCCGCACTTTCCTGCGCGAAGCCAAGGCGCGTTTCAACAAGCACAATTGGGTGATCGCGATCGCGGTGCCGATCGGCGCGGCGGAAGGCGAGGGCGGGTGGAACATCGCCTCCTACACCGCGATCGTCGATCGCGTCTTCCTGATGGCGTATGACGAGCATGAGACGGGCGGCGCTTCGGGGCCGATCGCATCGCAGGGCTGGTTCGAGCAATCGGTCGCGCGCGCAGTGAAGGGCGTGCCGCGCAGTAAGATCGTCGTCGCGATCGGCAGCTATGGCTATGACTGGCACGACGGCGGCGGCGAACCGCTGTCGATCGACGAGGCGTGGCAGAACGCGCGCGAATCGAGCGCGATGCCGGTATTCGACAAGGCGAGCGGCAACACCAGCTTTGCCTATATGGAGGGCAAGAGCCGCCACGTCGTCTGGCTGCTCGATGCGGCATCCGCGTATAACGAAATGCGGTTCCTCAACCGGGTCGGGCTGAACGGAGTCGCGGTCTGGCGGCTCGGCGCGGAGGACCCGAGCCTCTGGTCGATCTTTGGACGATCGCATCGCACCTTGCCCGCGCCGTCGGCGATCAACACGATTCCGGCGGGAACCGACGTCGACATCGAGGGCAGCGGCGAGATCCTCAAGATTGCAGGCGTCCCCGTGACCGGGATCCGCCAGGCGATTGCCAATGCGCGCGGCGGGATCGGCGACGTCCATTTTGTCCAGCTCCCGTCGCCCTATATCGTTGCGCGGACCGGCTATCGCCCGGGTCTGATCGCGCTGACGTTCGACGACGGCCCCGACCCGACCTGGACGCCACGCGTGCTCGACATCCTGAAGGAGAAGCACGTCCCCGGCACCTTCTTCGTGATCGCGAGAATGCGCTGACGCAGCGGCGCCTGCTCGAGCGAATGTTGCGCGAAGGGCATGAGATCGGCAGCCACACCTATACCCACCCCAACATGGCGGGCGCGTCGGCAACCGAGACGAGCTTCCAGCTCAACACCACGCAGCGGCTGTTCCAGGCGTTCACCGGCCATTCGCTACGGCTGTTCCGCGCGCCCTATTTCGGCGATGCCGAGCCGACCACCGCGGACGAAATCGACCCGGCGCTCCAGGCGCAGAACCGCGGCTATATCTCGGTTGGCCTCCACGTCGATCCGGGCGACTGGAAGCGCCCGGGAACGCAGGCGATCATCGACAATACGATCGACCAGGTGACCGACCCCGACGGGCGCTGCACGGGTGACGGCGAGCCGCAGTGCAGCCGCAACATCGTGCTGCTCCACGATGCCGGTGGCGACCGGTCGCAGACCGTCGCGGCCTTGCCGACGATCATCGACCAGTTGCGCGCCAAGGGGTATCGCTTCGTGCCGGTGTCCGAGCTTGCCGGTATCCCCCGCAACGTCGCGATGCCGCCGATCACCGAAAGCGAGCAGGTCGCGGCGCAGTTCAACCTCGCGATTTTCAGCGTGCTCGGCGGGACCGTCGTCGCGCTTGGCTGGATCTTCTTCTTCGCGATCAGCATCGGGATCGCGCGTGCGGTGATCCTGTCGGCGCTCGCGCTGGTCCAGGCGCGGCGCGAGGGGCGGATGGTGTTCCCGCCGATCGATCCGCAGACCTTCGTCACCGTGATGATCCCCGCGTTCAACGAGGAACTGGTGATCGAACGCGCGGTGCACGGCGTGCTCGCCTCGACCGACGTGCGGATCGAGGTGATCGTGATCGACGATGGTTCGTCGGATGCGACCAGCGCAGTGGTGCAGGCGGCCTTCGCGGACGATCCGCGCGTGAAACTGCTGACGCTCGAAAACGGCGGCAAGGCGCGCGCGCTCAACCGCGCGCTGGATCTCGCGACGGGCGAGATCGTGATCGCGCTCGATGCCGACACGCAATTCGAACCGACGACGATTGCGCGGCTGGCGCGCTGGTTCGTCGACCCCACGCTCGGGGCGGTCGCGGGCAATGCCAAGGTCGGCAACCGCGTCAATCTGCTCACGCGGTTCCAGGCGGTCGAATATATCACCGCGCAGAACCTCGAACGCCGCGCGCTCGCGCGGCTCGACGCGATGACGGTGGTGCCGGGCGCAGTCGGCGCATGGCGGCTGTCCGCGATCAAGCAGGTCGGCGGCTATCCCGACGATACGCTGGCGGAGGACCAGGACCTGACGATCGCGATCCAGCGCGCCGGGTGGAAGGTCACCTACGATCAATATGCCGTCGCCTGGACCGAATCGCCCGAGACGATCAAGGGCCTCGCCAAGCAGCGCTTCCGCTGGGCGTTCGGGACGCTGCAATGCCTGTGGAAGCACGGCGTCATCATGGGCACGGGCAAGCCGCGCGGGCTGGCGCGTGTGGGCTTGCCGCAGGCGATCCTGTTCCAGATCGTGTTCGCGGCGATCTCGCCGATCATCGACCTCGCGCTGATCGTCAGTTTCGTGACGACTTATCTGGCGGTGCTCGCGCATGGCTGGGCGCAGACGCAGCACGATGTCGAGAAGATGCTGATCTACTGGCTCGTTTTCACGCTGATCGACCTGCTCGCCGCGACGGTCGCCTTCGCGCTCGAGCGGCGCGAGGATTGGCGGTTGCTGTGGCTGCTGGTGCCGCAGCGCTTCGGCTATCGCCAGATCATGTATTACGTGGTTTTAAAGGCGATCACCCAGGCGCTGCGCGGGCCGCGCGTCGGGTGGGGCAAGCTGGTGCGGACCGGGCGGGTGAGCGTCTGACGGCGTTCTCCTGACCTGCGCTGTGGGATCGTAAACGTGCGTGCCAGGGTCTGGTGGGGAGCGGTCGTTGCCGGGGATCACGGTGGGAGAGCGGAGTTTTCCTCAAACCGTTCGTCATTCCCGCGGACGCTGGAGTCCATCAGCACCGTCCGGCCTGTACTGCGCCGTCAGCCAGTATGGACCCCCGCCTTCGCGGGGGTGACGGAAAGGGGGTGGCCGTGACCCCTCAAATGTCGGCCAACGGGGCATCGGGTTTAACGGCGAAAATTGGTGGGAAGCGGACGGGCGGCTTTTCAGACGCCGTCTAACAAAAGCCGCCGTCGCGAGCGGCACGCTGTGTCCTACTTAGTGACGTTCACCGTGATTGTATCCGATACAACTTGAGCATAGCGGACTGGCTTGGACGGGAAGTTGAAGAGGAATACCCGGGCTCTCACCTTGTATCGACCTGCTCCTGGGAAGATCGTTCTTGCGCTTTCGTGAGTGAGGACGCGGTAAGGCGATGTTATTGATATGGCGATCAGCTCTTTTATCTTAAGAGGAGGCGGGGGCGGCGAACCTGCCATTGGCTCAGCAGGCGCAACTGGTTGCCCGTCGTCCGAGATGACTTCAAACGCTATGCCCCGTGTGGGTTGCAGAAACGGCGATACGGCAAAGGTATTGTCCTTTGCGGTAAGGTCGACTTCGATGGGCGCTTCCCCCCGCATGGACAAGGTAGACGCATGCAAGCGAACCTCAATAGGGGGCTTTTCCCCTGCCCATGCTGCCTGAGCGGGAGGACTCCAGGTTGCCGCAGCCTAAATGCCTATGAGCCAGAGCAATGGCATACCGATATTCCTCTATCCGTCAGCACCATCATAGCGCCTATGAACGAATGACTGGTCTTCGGTATGCTGCACGACCCGTCAAGCGGCAATAATTGGGCGGAAGCTGCCGCTCGCTGTTATCGGTTCACGACCTCAATCACCCGCGTCCCCGGTGCCCCGGTGCGACGGCCTCGGCACCTTCGGACGGACCGTGGCACCGCCTGTTCCGCCGCCGGGCCCCGGCCGTCGCCGGGGCGGCGTGCGGTGCGCGCTCAGTGGCCGATCAACAGGTCGAGCCGGTCCCCCGCCGCGATATCCCCGCGCGGAACACGCAGCAGCACGCCGTCCTGATCGCGCCCGACGATCTGCGCGTCGATCCGCGCGCCCCCGACGATCGACGCATCGCCGGTCGCGACGACTCGCCCCTGATCGAGCAGCACGACATGGTCCGCGACCGCGCGCACTTCGTCCGCAGTGTGCGTGACGTAAAGCATCGGCAACGCGAAATCCGCCTTGAGCCGCGCGATATAGGCGAGAATCTCGCCCTTGCGCCCGCCATCGAGCGCGGCGAGCGGTTCATCCAGCAGCAGCAGTTCCGGCTGGCGGAGGAGCGCGCGGCCCAGCGCCACGCGCTGCCGCTCGCCGCCCGAAAGATCGTGGACACCACGCCGCAGCAGATGGGCGATGTCGAGCACCGCGACGACATGATCGAACCCGATCCGGTGCGGCCCCGGCGCGCGTTTCAGCCCGTACCGCAGGTTCGCCTCGACCCGCAGGTGCGGGAACAGCCG
Source organism: Sphingomonas sp. PAMC 26621 (assembly GCF_000251145.1). Taxonomy (GTDB): domain Bacteria; phylum Pseudomonadota; class Alphaproteobacteria; order Sphingomonadales; family Sphingomonadaceae; genus Sphingomonas. Next base: position 24,958 of record NZ_AIDW01000011.1, read on the forward strand.
CGCGTCCTGGAACACCCAGCCGATCCGCCGCGCACGGGGGGGTACGTTGATCCCCGAGGCGCTGTCGAACAACACATGGTCGCCAAGCGCGATCCGGCCCGCCTCGATCGTGCCGCTCCCCGCGATCGCGGCAAGCGTGCTGCTCTTGCCCGCGCCCGATGGGCCGAACAACGCGGTCACGCCGTCGCGCGGCCCCTCGAACGCCACGTCGAGCAGGAAGTCGCCGACGCGGCGGCGGATCGCGATCGAGATCATTGCCCGCTCCGCCTGCGGCCATAGGCCAGCAGCGCCTCGGACAGCAGCAGCGCGACGATCGCGACGCCGAACGAAATCCCCGCCAGCCGCAGCGCGACCGCCTCGCCCCCCGGTTGCTGGAGCGCGGCGTAGATCGCCAGCGCGAGCGTCTGTGTTTCGCCGGGAATGTTGGCGGCAAAGGTGATGACCGCGCCGAATTCCCCCAGCGCGGCGGCAAAGCCGATCACCGCCGCCGCGATCAGCCCGGGGGCGGCGAGCGGCAGGGTAACCGACAGCGTCCGGTCCCAGAAACCTGCGCCCAGGCTGTCCGCAACCGCCTCGATCCGCGGGTCGACCGCTTCGATCGCCTGGCGGCACGCGCGCAGCATCAGCGGGAAGGCCATCACCCCTGCCGCCAGCGCCGCACCGTTCGCGGTGAAGATCAGCCGGATGCCGAACCGGGCAAGGAAGGCTCCGAACGGCCCGTCATTCCCGAACAGCAGGATCAGGACGAGGCCCACCACCACCGGCGGCAGGAACAGTGAGGAGTGAAGCACCGCATCGACCAGCGTCCGCCCGGGAAAGCGCGTGCGCGCCATCGTCCACCCCGCCAGCAGCGCGAGCGGCAATGCGCCCAGCACCGCGCGCCCAGCGATCGAGATGCTGAGCACAAGGACATCCCATTCGGCGGCGGTCAGCACGCCTCAGCCGAACGTCCGGAAGCCATAGCGCCGGAAGGTCGCCTTCGCCGCCGGGCTTTGCAGATAGGCAGCGAACCCGCGTGCGGCGGGGTTGCCGCCGCGGACGAGCGCGGCCGGATAATCGATCGGCGGATGGCTCGTTTCGGGGAAGATCCCGACGATCCGCACGCCCTTCTCGGCCCAGGCGTCGGTTTCGTAGACGATCCCGAGCGGCGCCGCGTGCCGCGCGACATAGGACAAGGCGACCCGGACGTTATCAGCGCGCGCGAGGCGGCCCTGTACGCTCGGCCATACGCCGAGCCGGGTCAGCGCGGTCTGCGCATAAATGCCGGCGGGGACATAGGCCGGATCGCCCACCGCCAGCCGCCCGGTCGCGCCGAGTGCCTGCGCAAGCGGGAAGCGCGGCGCGACCTTCAGCGATACACGCGCATCGGCAGGGGCGATCAGCGCGAGCCTGCCGCGCAACAAGGTGCGGCGGCTTCCGGCATCGATCCGCCCGGCCTTCTGCGCGTGGTCCATCCACGCCAGATCGGCGGAAACGAAGACATCCGCCTTCGCCCCCGATTCGATCTGGCGCGCGAGCAGGCTGCTGGAGGCGAAGGAGAAGCGCACCGGCACACCCGTCCGCTGCGTGTAGGTCCGGGCGACCGCCTGCATCGCATCGGTCAGCGAGGCGGCGGCGAAGACGGTGATCGGGGCAGGGGGCGCGGCGCGGGCGGTGGCCAGCGGCGCAGCCGCCAGGGCGGCGAACGAGAAAAGCAGGGTACGACGATACATGCACGAGTCCGATCGGGAGCTATATCGGCGCACATATAGCGGATCGGCGGCGACGCCTAGGGCGGAGCCTGAGGGGAGGAATGTTTGCGCGCTCCGGCATCTCTACCGCCCCCGTCATGCCGGGCGTACCCCGGCATGACGCAGAGGATATTGATCAGGCGTAGCGAACCGTCACCTTGCGGCGGCGCGCCATTGCACCGATGCCGGCAAAGCCGAACAGCATCATGCCCCAGGTCGCAGGCTCGGGCACCGCACCGCTCAGTTGCTGTGCGACGAAGCCGGGCAGGTCGGCGTCGGTGAAGCCGAACACGTAGAACTGGTTCTGCCCCGCGGTCCCCGGCACGAAATCATTGTCGTTCGCGATGAACAGCGTGTGGAGCAGCGTGCCATTGTACGTCACGTCCTGCCCGAACGAGAGCCCCTCGATCTTGGCGGGGATCTGCGCAGGCGTCAGCCCCGCCGCGGTAAGCGCTGCGACCAGGTCGAGGAACGGCGTCGCGGTCTTGGTCACGGTCGTCGCGCTGCTGGCGGCGGTGCCGGACAAGGCAGTGATATCGGCGGCGCCGTTGATGTCGATGCGAAACACCTGCTTGACCGCGGCCTTGCTGCCGTCCCCCAGGCCCTTGCCGTCGCGCTCGTCGACCAGGAACTCATGGTCGTTGATCGCGACGATGTCGCTGACGCCCGACCCGGTGGTGAGCTTGTAGCCATATTCATGCGTCGTGCCGCTGGCGACGTCGATCGTCACGATCCGCACGAACTTGGACGGATCCTGCTCGAGCGGGGCCTGCATGATCCCGACCAGCGTCTTGCCGTCGGGCGTGATCGCCAGGCCTTCCATGCCCTTGTTGGCGACGCGGCCGACCGCGTTGCCCGCGATCTCGGTGTCCCCATTGGGGGACAGGTTGGTCACCGCGAGATTGCCGGGCAGTGTGAAGGTCTTGATGAGGCTGCCGGTCGTGCGGTCGAACTGGCGGACGTATGGGCCATATTCGTCCGAGACGAAGACGCTCTTGCCGTCGTTCGAGACGCGGACCGATTCGGGGTCGAACCGCGCGTTCGCCGGATTGGTCGAGCTGCCCGCGGCGTAATTGTCCGAACGGCCGGTGAAGTAATAGGTCCCGTCGGTGTTCTGCGCAGGGGCGCCCGAGCCGAGCGGGCTGCCGTCGATCTTGGTCCCGAGCCCGGCGCCGGTGCCGTAGTTCAACCCGGTCGGGCTCGACAGCAGCGTCGTGCCGGTCAGCGCGGCGGTGACGCCGAACGGCAGGCCGCTGCCCGAGGTGTTCGCGGTCAGCGACAGCGCAAGCGTCTGGAAGCGGCTGATGTAGGACGTCGTGTCGTCCACCGCCGAGTTGTACGGCGTGGCGTTGGGGCCACGGTCGGGCGTCGCGATGAAGGTGTTGCCGCCCGCGTAGGCGAGCCCCGAGCCGATCCCGCCGAGAATATTGCCCGGCAAGCCGTTCTCGAGTTTCCCGGTCAGGCCGGAAAGGTCGACGTTCGCGCCGGCGCTGCTGCCGCTGAGCGTGCCGGTGGCGAGATACATCGGTGCGGCGGTGGCGGGAACGGAAAGCAGCGCCGCCAGCGACATCGCGGCCGGGAAACGGATCATCATACACCTGTCCTACGCGTTCATGAATGGTGAACGCGGGATTAACCGTGTACGATTACAGCAATAAGTCGGATACGAACGAAAACGGCCGGGCACGCATGGCCCGGCTGCGGGAGCGCTTACTTGCTGCGCTCGACCTGTTCGAATTCCAGTTCGACCGGGGTCGCGCGACCGAAGATCGAAACCGACACCTTGACGCGGCTGCGGTCGAAATCGAGTTCCTCGACGATGCCGTTGAAGCTCGCGAACGGGCCGTCGAGCACCTTGACCGAATCGCCGATCTCGAAGTCGACCTTGACCTTCTGCTTGGGCGCGGCCGCTGCGGCCTCGTCCTTGGTGTTCAGCATCCGCGCGGCTTCCGACTCCGGGATCGCCTGCGGCTTGCCGTTCGGCCCGAGGAAGCCGGTCACCTTCGGGGTGTTCTTGACGAGGTGATAGACGTCGTCGTTCATGTTGAGCTTGGCGAGGACATAGCCGGGCATGAACTTGCGCTCGACCGCGATCTTCTTGCCGCGGCGCGCCTCGGTCACGGTCTCGGTCGGAACCTCGATCTGCTCGACCAGCTGCTCGAGCCCCATGCGGGTCGCTTCCGCCATGATCGCGTCGCGGACCTTGCCCTCGAAACCCGAATAGGCGTGGATGATGTACCAACGTGCCATGTCGTCTGTCTGTCCGTTATTTCGCGAGGGTGAGCAGCAGGTGGACGATCGCCTCGAACGCGGTGTCGATGACGAAGAAGAAGACGCCCAGCAGCGTCGCCATGATGACGACCATCACGCCGGTCATGATCGTTTCGCGCCGGGTCGGCCAGACGACCTTCTTGGTCTCGGCCTGGACCTGTCGGATGAATTCGAGGGGAGTCGTCTTCGCCACTGTGCTGCACTCATGTTTTTCGCCGAAGGATGAGACATGGGCCCGCTGCCCGGCCCTGTGAAGGGCCGATGACGGTCATTCCCAATTTCGGAATGATACGACCCTAATCCGCGCGAGCTCGTAAATCAAGCGGCGGGCGGAACGGGAGCGAATCGGGATAGGTGGCAGGGGAGCACGGACTCGAACCGTGGGCCTTCGGTTTTGGAGACCGACGCTCTAACCAACTGAGCTACACCCCTATCGAGGGCCTCTCTATCGTGACCTTTTGCGGATCGCAAGCGGGTCGGCCGAGGAATCAGGCAGCGGCGCGCTCGCGGGCAGCGCGTTGTGCCACTGCGCGGGCTTCCTCGACCGGGAGCGGGCGACCGAAGTAATAGCCCTGGACCTTGGTACAGCCGAGGTCCTGCACCATGCGATGCTCTTCCTCGGTCTCCACCCCCTCGGCGGTCGTCGCCATGCCGAGGCTCTGCGCGAGCGCGACGACCGCGCGGACGATCGCCAGCGCCTCGCGTACGCCTTTCGATGCGCCGGTCACGAAGCTGCGATCGATCTTGATCGTCGAGAAGCGCGTCCGGCTGAGATAACCGAGCGAGGAATAGCCCGTCCCGAAATCGTCGAGGCTCAGCCGTACGCCGAGGTCGAGGATCCGTTCGAGCACCTTCACCGCCGCGGTATCGTCGCGCATGAAGACGCTCTCGGTGACTTCGAGCTCGAGCCGCCCGGCGGGGAGGCCCGAATTGCTTAGCGCCGAGGTGACGACCGCGACGAAGCCCGGGTTGTGCAACTGTTCGGGCGACACGTTGACCGCGACACGCGCCTGTCCGGGCCAGCGCGCCGCTTCCAGGCAGGCGGTCCGCAGCACCCACTCGCCGATCGGCGCGATCAGCCGCGCATCTTCCGCCAGCGGGATGAACTTGGCGGGGGAGATGACGCCGAGCTCGGGATGCGTCCAGCGCACCAGCGCCTCGAAGCCGGTCAGTTGCTCGGTCCCGGCGTCGACGACCGGCTGATAGCAGATGTGAAGTTCGTTTTGAGTCAGCGCGTTGCGTAGCGCCTGCTCGAGCACGCGGCGCTCCTCGGCGGCAATGTGAAGCTGCGGCTCATAGCAATGATAGGTCCCGCCGCCTGCATCCTTCGAGCGGTACAGCGCCAGGTCGGCCGAGCGGATCAGCATTTCCGCGGTCCGCCCGTCGCGCGGGCCGGTCGCCACGCCCACGCTCGCGCCGGTATAGAGCGTATGCTGGTCCAGCTCATAGGGGCGCGACAGCGCATCGACGATCGTCTGCGCGAGCCGCTCGACGCGCGCGGTGTCGGTCGCGTCGCGGATCACCACGGCGAATTCGTCCCCGCCGAGTCGCCCGATCGTTTCATTCTCGGTCATCAGCACGGCGAGCCGTTCCGAGACCCGGCCGAGCAGGCGGTCGCCGATCGGATGGCCGAGCGTGTCGTTGACCGCTTTGAAGCGATCGAGGTCGATCATCATGAATGCACAACGGCTGCCCCATTTCGCGGCATCCGCCATCGCGCGGGCGAGCGATTCGTTGATCAGCAGGCGGTTGGGCAGCCCGGTCAGCGTGTCGAACCGGGCCATGCGGTTGATCTTGTCAGCGGACGCGCGCTGTTCGGTCACGTCCGATCCCACCCCGCGGAACCCGATGAACGCGTCGCGCTCGTCGTAGCGCGGGTTGGCGGCGATCTCGAACCAGCGCTCGCTGTCGCCGACCGTGACGGGGAGCAACAGCCCGCGAAACGCCTCGCGGCCCTTCAGATTGTCCGCGAGCTCGCGCAGGCCGGGGGCAAAGTCGCCCACCTCCCACGCCGGTCCCGCGAGTACCTCGAGCAGCGACTTGCCGTTCACCGTCGTCGTATCGAGCCCGACCGACGCGGCAAAGCGCGGCGAGGCGCGGACCACGCGACGCTGGGCATCGGTCTCCCACAACCAGTCGGCACTATGGTCCTCCGCCTCGCGCAGCAGAAGGCTGACGGTCTCGTCGCGCTCGCTCAACGCGATCTCCCCGGCGCGGACGACGACCAGCGCCTTGGCGCGAGTGAAGCAGCCGATCATCAGCAGCGCGGTGAACAACAACACCGCCGACGACAGCACGGGGCCGCCAACCCAGAACATCATCGTCGCGGCGGAAACGCCCACGATGCCCAGGAAGCTGAGCGTCGCGAGCGGCAGCCCCGCCATCGCGACCGCCGATGCCGCCATTAATACCGACAGGACGACCCACAGGGCGAGTGCGGTTATCGAATCGGCGCGAATCCCGCACGCCAGCGGCGGGATCGACCAGACCGTTCCAAGCGCCACGCCGTCGAGCAGCGTGTCGCGGACATCGCTCAGCGTGGCGGTGTAGGCGGCGCGGTGGCGCGATGCGAGGCGGCGGACCCCGACGGCCACGCACACCGCGGCGGCGAGCGCACCCCAGCTCCACAAGGCCCATAGCGGCGCACAGTGATGCAGGATCGTCGCCACCAGCGCTGCGCCGATCACGTTCGCCCCGACCAGGAACAGCGCAAGCTGGCTCCCGGCATGGAGCTGCGCCGCCCGGATCGGACCCCAATCGGTCGTGTCCGCCGGATCGTACAGGCCTAGCAACGCGCGCGCATCGATGCGGGGCGTGGCGAATTGCGAGGAGGGGCGCGTGTTCACATCCGGACCCATACGCCAGCCAAGGTTAGCGTATGGTTAGAGATATCCCCGAGCGCGTTAAATAATCCCGATTAACCACCGGTATGCCGTATTACGCCGCCAGATCGTACGGCTTGATGTCCCCGCTGAGATACAGGTTGCGTGCCTTTGCGCGACTCAGCTTGCCCGAACTGGTCCGCGGCAGGGTGCGCGGCGGGATCAGTTCGATCACGCAGTTCATTCCCGTAACCGACCGGACGCGCTCGCGGATTTCCTCGCGTAGCCGGACGCGCTCGGCATCGTCCGAACTGCGGCACTGGACGAGGACCGCCGGGGTTTCCTCGCCGCCAGGGGTCGTGATCGCGAACGCGGCGATATCGCCCGCCTTGAACCCCGGGAGCTGCTCGACCGCCCATTCTATATCCTGCGGCCAGTGGTTGCGGCCGTTGACGATGATCATGTCCTTGGCACGGCCGACGATGTAGACATAGCCGTCCGACAGATAGCCCATGTCACCGGTGTCGAGCCAGCCATCAACGAGGCACGCATCGGTCGCGGCCTGGTCGCGGAAATAGCCGACCATCAGCGACGGGCCCGAGCACCACAATTTGCCGATCGCGCGTTCGGGGAGGGGCCTGCCGTCCTCTTCGCGGATCTCGACCTTCATGTCCTTGACCGGCTTGCCGCAATTGACGATCGCGCGGTAGCGCTGCGGACGATCCTCGCCGGCAGCGACACCCGACAATTGGGTTTCCTCGACCAGCTCTACGCGGATCCCCTCGGCCGGCGGCATGATCGATACCGCGAGCGTCGCTTCCGCCAGCCCGTAGCTCGGCAGGAAGGCGCTCGCCTTGAAGCCCGCGTCGGCGAAGACGTCGACGAAGCACTGCATCACGTCGGGGCGGATCATGTCCGCGCCATTCCCCGCCAGCCGCCAGCGCGACAGGTCGAACCGGTCGGACGCCTTGGTCTGGCTCGAGATGCGGCGCGCGCAGATGTCATAGCCGAAGGTGGGCGAATAGCTGATCGAATTGCCCGGATTGCGGCTGATCAGGTCAAGCCACGCGAGCGGACGACGCGCGAAATCCTCGGTCTTGAGGTAATCGGTCGAGACCTGGTTCGCGACCGGCGACAGGAAACAGCCGACCAGCCCCATGTCGTGATACCACGGCAGCCACGAAATGCAGCGATCCTTGGCGACCAGTTGCATGCCGTAGGCGTGCGCGGTCAGGTTGTTGAGCAGCGCATGATGCGTGATCGCGACGCCGTGCGGGAAGCGCGTCGAACCGCTCGAATATTGCAGATAGGCGATGTCGTCGCCATTGGCCCGCGGCAAGGTCAGCGCAGGGGCGGGGCGCTGCATCAGCTCGGCCCAGTCGATTCCCTCGGTTCCGGCGGCGCGCGCGGCGTCCGCGCCCATCTGCGCCAGTTCGGGCGGATAGATCAGCATCACCGGCGCGCAGCTCGACAGCTGGACGCGCAATTGCTCGACATAGGAATCGCGCCCGCCGAACGAGGTCGGGAGCGGCAACGGCACCGGCCAGGCACCGGCATAGACCGTACCGAAGAACAGCGCGGCGAATTCCGCGCTCGTCTCGGCGACGATCGCGACGCGGTCCTGCGGTTTGATCCCGGCGGCGACGAGGCGGCGGCCCATCGCCTGCGCGTCGTCGCGCAGTTCGGCAAAACGATAGGCGCGCGTCAACGTGCCACGCGCGTCGTGGAAATTAAGACCGCGTTGACCTGTCGCAGCGTAATCAAGCGCAGCGCCAAGCGTTTCGAAATCGGCGAATCGCCGCGGGAGCGAATCTTCGGTGGGCGTGGCGACCGGCTTCGGCGTTTCGGCCTCAAGGTCTCGCGTGCCCGCAACTTCGACTGTCATCTGTATCTGTGCCCTCGATCGCAGCTTCATTCAGTGGCTGCGCTTATGGTCCCTTTCGGCAAGCACCCCTGCTTTTGCCAAGCGTTCAAAATCCGGTTCGACTGTGGCACAATGATGGCGTCATGTACCAGCGCCCCAGTCACAAACCGCAAACGCGGGATAAAAAGCCAATTCCTCCGCTGGATAGCGGGGGTCTGGAACGGATCGCCTTACGCTATGTCGAACGATTTTCAACAACGCGTGCGCGTCTGGTGACGTATTTGCAGCGCAAGATCCGCGAGCGCGGGTGGGACGGTCCCGAGCGGGACCCGGTCGAAATCGCCGAAAAGTTCGCGGAACTGGGCTATATCGACGACCGTGCCTTTGGCGAGGCACGCGCTGCCGCGATGGGGCGGCGCGGGCTCGGCGAGCGGCGCGTGACGGGCGCCTTGCGCGAAGCGGGGCTGGACGAGGCCGACAGCGCGGCGATCGTGCCGGGGGTGGAGGATCGCGCGATCGAGACCGCGCTTGCCTTCGCGCGACGAAAACGGATCGGTCCCTTCGCCCTTGCACCGGTGGATCGCGCGCAACGCGAGAAACAGATTGCCGCAATGATCCGCGGCGGTCATGGCTTCGCCTTGTCGCGCAGGATCGCAAGCCTTCTTCCGGGGGAAAGTTTCGATAACCACGATTAGTCTGGCAATATTACGAGCGTTTGTAACTTTTGTAGTGGTTAAGACGAGAAAATGGGTCTTGGCACTACAGAGCTTTGGCGCATGCCTATTCCCATGCTATGGGCCTGAGCGGGGGACTTTCTAAGATGCGTATTGAACCGATTCCGGCGTTTGGGGAGCCGGAAGGTGAGGGTCGAATGAATGAGACAGAGGCCGTGGGGGAGGATTCCCGCCGCTATACAGGCGTACTCAAATGGTTCGACATGACTCGCGGCTTTGGCTTCCTTGTCGCCGATGAGGAAGGTATTGGCGACATCTTGATTCACTTCTCGGTACTTCGTCCGCACGGTCGGCGAAGCTTGCCAGAGGGCGCACGTCTGGACTGTATCGCGTCGTTGCGCGAGCGGGGCCTGCAGGCGAGCGAGATCCTGTCGATCGATCTGACCAATGCGGTCGAACCACCGCCGAAACCGCGTGCCGAACTGCAACGGCCTGATCCAGCGGCGCTGATCGAAGGGGCAGGGCCGTTCGAACCGGTGACGGTAAAGTGGTTCAACCGGTTGAAGGGCTACGGATTTCTTGTGCGCGAGGACAATTCCGGCGATATCTTCGTCCATGTCGAAACGCTGCGTCGTGCCGGGCTCGACGAGGTCGAGCCGGGACAGCCGCTGTTCGCCCGCATGGTCGCCGGCGAGAAGGGGCCGCTTGCGGTGACGGTCGAACAGAAGATCTAAGGAACGCCCATGCGCCATCACCTCGCGAACGTCGTTTGTATCGCGCTGTTGACGGCGACGGCAGGGTGCGATCGCGGCGTCCAGGCGGACGCCGCGCAGACTCTTGCGCAGGGCATGGTCGCGGTCACGATCAAGAGCGCGACCGGGGCGCATCGCTTCCAGGTCGAAAGCGCCAGAACCCAGGACGAGCAGCGCCGCGGACTGATGTTCCGCACCGACATCCCGCGCGATGGCGGCATGCTGTTCGCGCCCTATCCGCCGAGCGGGCCGCCGCAGCCGGCAAGTTTCTGGATGAAGGATACGCCGACGCCGCTCGACATCATCTTCATCCGCCCCGACCGCACGATCGCGCGGATCGCCGAGAACACCCCGCCGCAATCGGAGATTCCCGTCGCTTCGGGCGAGCCGGTCAACGCCGTGCTCGAACTGCGCGGCGGGCGCTCGCTCGAACTCGGGATCAAGGAAGGCGATCCCGTCAGCTGGAGCGCTGCGCCCACGCGTTGATCGCGGTTGAAGGCAGCCCCGTGGCGCGCTAAGCGCTGTGGCATGGGCATCAATCTCAATCCGTTCACCTGGTGGACCGGCGCAAGCTGGGGAACCGCGTTCGGCCTGCGCGGCAAGGCCCGCGTCGGCGAGGACGCGCTCGGCAACGTCTATTACGAAGGCGGGCAGGATACCGCGGGCAATCCACGCCGCTGGGTCATCTATAACGGCGTCAACGATTCGAGCCGGATCGCGCCCGAATGGTTCAGCTGGCTGCATCATCAGGTCGCGGACGTGCCGGACCGCGCGCTGCCGGCCGCGCGCGCATGGCAGTTGCCCGCCGAACCGAATCTAACCGGCACCGCGCTGGCCTATCGCCCGAGCGGCGCGATGGAAAAGGGCGGCGTGCGCGCGCAGGCCACCGGCGACTACGAAGCCTGGACGCCGGACGCGTGATTCGCCGCGCGCTGGGCGGGGCCGCGCTGGCCACGCTGCTGGCGACGACCGGGTGTGAGCGCAAGGCGGAAACGCCGGTCGCGCCCCCGACCGAAACCGCCGAGACCGCGCTCGATGCGGATACCAGCGCGCAGAACATCGTCACGGTCGACGTGGCGGGCGGTGTGGACCCCAGTCTCGGCGCAACCCCGATGGCGGAACGCGTCGCCACGCTCGGCGTCCTCAACAAGCGCAACGGCGTTTCCCGCGACGTGATGATGCGCCCCGGCCAGACGCTGCGCGTCGGCGATGTCGTCCTCCACCTCAAGGCGTGCGAACAGACCGCGCCGTGGGAGCAGGAGCAATATACCGGCGCCTTCGTCCAGGTCGATATCACCGGAGCGGACAAGCGCTGGCGGCGGGTCTTTTCGGGCTGGCTGTTCAAGGAGCGTCCGGGACTGAACGTCGTCCAGCACCCGGTCTACGATGTCTGGACCAAGAGCTGCGCGATGACCTTCCCCGAAGGCGGACCCGAGTCGACCTCCGCGGGAACGCCGTCCAACGCGAACGCGTCGCGGTCGAGCGCCAGGAAATCCCCCGATTCGGAGGCAGGAGCCGAACCGGACGAGCCCGTCACCCCGGACAGCGCGCCCGACAATTCGACGAGGTAAGCCGCGCGCGGAATCTCGACCGCGCCCAGCGACGCAAGATGTTCGGTCATGAACTGGCAGTCGAGCAACGTGAACCCGCCGACCCGCAACCGCGCGACGAGCCACGCGATCGCCACCTTGGATGCGTCGCGGGCGCGGCTCACCATGCTCTCCCCGAAAAAGGCGCGTCCAAGCGCGAGACCATAGAGCCCACCGACCAGCTCGGTCCCGTCCCACACCTCGATCGAATGCGCAAAACCGAGCCGGTGGAGCCGGTTGAACACCTCCTCGATCTGCGGATTGATCCAGGTGTCGGGGCGATTGGGGACCGCTTCCGCGCACAGTCGCATCATGTCACCGAACCGCTCGTCCGCACTCACGCGAAAGCGGTCGCGCGAGATCGTCTTGCGGAGCGAGTGTGACAGGTGGAATCCCTCGAGCGGCAAGACCGCGCGCTCCTGCGGTTCGACCCAATAGACCTCGTCCGCGTCGCGGCTGTCCGCCATTGGAAAGACCCCGACCGCATACGCCCCAAGCACGAGGTGCGGGTCGAGCCGGTTCTGTGGTTCGTCGCTGGCCGGGCGTATGGTCAAGCGACGAGACGGCGCTCGATCGCCTGCCAGAGCTGCGCGAACGCCGCCGCCCCGGCCGAGCGCGGCGCGAAGCTGCCGACCGCGGCGCGGCGGGTGGTGACCTGTTCGATCAGGCTCGCCATCGGGATCACCGGCCAGTCGGGGTGGCGCGCCACCGCGTCGGCGTGAAGCTTGCGGCGGCGATCGACCATCGAATGGACCGGCAGGATCTCGGCACGGTCGCCGAGATGCCGGACGACCTCCGCCAGCGCGCGTTCGGACAGCGGGGAGGGGATGACGGGGACGACGATCAGGTCGGCGGCGCGCATCACCTGGTCGCTCGTCTCGGTCAGCCCGGGCGGGCAATCGAGCAGGATCCGGTCATAGTCATTCCGCAGGCCGGTCAGCAGCTTCTGCAGCCGTTTCTTCTTGTCCATCTCATGGAACAACAGGTCGAGCCGCCGCAGCGACGCATCCGCTGCGATCAGGTCGAGCCGGGGCGTCGCGGTCTTTTCGATCAGTTTTTCGGGCTCGACGTCCTTCGCGAACACTGACTGCGCCTGATCGCGCAACCGCGTGCCATCGGCGCGCTGGGTCAGCAGAAAGCTGCTCGCCGCCTGCGGGTCGAGATCCCAGAGCAAGGTCCGCCGCGACGATTGCACCGCGGCGGACCAGGCCAGATTGACGGCGAGCGTCGTTTTGCCGACGCCGCCCTTGAGACTGTAGATCGCGATCGTCGACACCGGCAAAGCCCTTCGCTCAGGAATGGCCATCGTGGCGGATGCCGCCTGCCGGTGCAACAATCGCAGTCGGTCAGCGGACTGCGATCAGATGTCGCAAAGCTGCTTGGGCTTGCCTGGCTGCGACAGGTTCACCGCCTTGACGGTGCCGGTCATCTCATAGCCATCGGCCTTGAGCGGGTCGCCCGCCTTCTCGGCGGTCAGCTTGACCGGGGTGCCGGTCTCGGTTGCCTTGACCAGCGCCTGCTTGTCGCCTTCGAAGAAGGTGACGTAGACGAGGCTGTTGTCCTTGCAGCGGAAGGTCACTTCCTTCTTGATCGCGGGCGGCAGCTCGACCGGGGCGCGGTTGGCGATTTCGGCGGCCATCGGGTCGGGCGTGACCGAGCTGACCTCGGTTGGCTTGTTGTTACAGGCCGACAGCGCAAGGAGCGCTACGGCAGCGGCGGGGAGGAGTCGGTTGAGCATCCGGTTTCTTCGCGCACGCGAAACGGAGCGTCAAGACCCCTGTTTTCCCGCCGCGCGCACTTTCATGCACTGCAACAAATAGTTCATGGTAACGTAATCATTACTCATGGAATTCGTCGAGATCGGGGATCCGACCAAAGGCGATCTTTGTCCCGATCCTGTCGATCCTTCCGCCATTCTGCGGCCCAAGGCTGACTGCGTGGCGACCGAACTTTTCGTTGATCCGGTCCATCGCACGGCTCAGCGCAAGCGTCCGCGTTTCGCGCGCGAGCGGGTCGTCCGGGTCGAGCAGGCCGAACAGCGACTCCTGATCGGCCCCGACGGGTTCGATCTCGGCGAGCGTCACGCCGACCATCCGGACCTGGAAATCGCCGGGCCGGGCCTTGCCCGCCGCGCGCAGCTTGGGGAACAGCGTCTCGAGTGCGGCGAGCACGACGAAACTGTCCTGCGTCGCGGGCAGCTTGACCGAGCAACGCCAGGTCGACTTGTCATCCTCGAACCGCGCGTGGAGCACGAGCAGCCGCGCGCGATACGCCTTGCGCCGAAGCCGGCTGGTCGCCTTGAGCGCGAGCCGCCGCGCGGTCAGCCGCACCGGCACCGCGCTGCGCTTGCCGGGCGAGAGCACGTGGCTGTGCCCGATCGAGCGGCTTTGCGTCGCTTTCTCGGGCAGGTCGACGCCGTGGAGCAGATACCAGAGCCGGTCCCCGTTCGTGCCGCCCCACGCCGTCCCCGCATCGCGCGGGCGTCGTTCGCAATATTGTCGGATGTCGTTGATCCCGTCCTGCGCGAGCCGCCGCTCCATTTTCGCGCCGATCCCGCAGATGTCGCGCAACTGCAGGTCGTAAAGCCGTTGCGGCAGCGTCTCGGCGTGGAGGATCACGAGCCCGTCGGGCTTCTGCAGATCGGACGCGAGCTTGGCGAGCAACCGGTTGGGCGCGATCCCGACCGAGCTCGTCAGACAGTCGCCGACGTTCTTGCGGATCCCCGCCTTGATCCGGTGCGCGAGCGCGGTGGCGGCCTCGACGCTGTTTTCATTGTCGAGCAGTCGGCATGCCACCTCGTCGATCGAGCAGACCTTGGTGACTGGGATGTGCCGCCAGATCTCGGCGACGATCGCTTCGTGGAACTCGACATATTTGTCGTGCCGGGCGGGCGTGATGATCAGGTCGCGGCACAGGTTCTTCGCTTCCCACACCGGCGTGCCGGTCTTGATCCCGTAGCGCTTCGCCTCGATGCTCGCCGCGATCGCGACGGTGGTGTCGCTATGGATCGGCGCGACCAGCACCGGCTTGCCGCGCAGCGCCGGGTCGAGCTGCTGCTCCACGCTCGCGAAATAGCTGTTCAGATCGAGGAACAGCCAGCGCAGCGGGCGCGGCGGAAACGCCAGACTGGCGGCAAGGGACTCGGGGGTGGCGGGTGTCACGCTGGAACAATAGCAGAACACTGGCCAGGCGAACAGGATGCGCGGCACGCGATAGCGCGATCATGGCGCGGTGCGATCGCGTTTCAACCGCAGCGGGACCGGTTCGAGCAAAGCGAAGCGGGGCGCAGCCCAAGCGAAGCTTCCTTGCGGGCGTCGACCGGGACGCATAGCTAGGCAGCCATGCATACGACCCCGAACACGCTCGCCCTGATCGGCAACACCCCGCTTGTCCTGCTGAAAGGCCCGAGCGAGGCCGCCGGTGCCGAAATCTACGGCAAGTGCGAATTCGCCAACCCCGGTGCGTCGGTGAAAGACCGCGCCGCGCTCGGGATCGTCGAGGATGCCGAGGCGCGCGGGCTGATCGAGCCGGGCGGGACGTTCGTCGAGGGAACCGCGGGCAACACCGGGATCGGGCTTGCGCTGGTCGCCAACGCCAAGGGCTACAAGACGATCATCGTCATGCCCGAGACGCAGAGCCGCGAGAAGATGGATACGCTGCGCGCGCTGGGCGCCGAACTCGTCCTCGTCCCCGCCGCGCCCTATTCGAACCCCGGCCATTTCGTCCACACCTCGCGCCGGATCGCCGAGGAGACGTCCAACGCGGTATGGGCCAACCAGTTCGACAATATCGCCAACCGCCGCGCGCACATCACCGGCACCGCCGAGGAGATCTGGGCGCAGATGGAGGGGCGGGTCGACGGCTTCACCTGCGCCGCGGGAACGGGCGGGACGATCGCAGGCGTGGGCCTCGGGCTCAAGGCGCATGACGAGCGGGTGTGCATCGCGCTCAGCGATCCGCATGGCGCGGCGCTGTACGAATATTACGCGCATGGCGAATTAAAGTCGGAGGGCTCGTCGGTCGCCGAGGGGATCGGGCAGGGGCGGATCACCGCCAATCTCGAAGGCGCGCCGATCGACACGCAATTCCGCATCTCGGACGCCGAGGGGATGGAATGGGTGACCCGGCTGCTCGCGGAAGAGGGGCTTTGCCTTGGCCTGTCGTCGGGGATCAACGTCGCGGGGGCGGTGCGGCTCGCGAAGCATCTCGGGCCGGGCAGCCGGGTCGCGACCATCCTGTGCGATACCGGGTTCAGGTATCTGTCGACGCTGTATAATCGCGCGTGGCTCGAGGCCAAGGGGCTGGCCGTTCCGCCGTGGCTGGCAGTCGATTGAGGCGGGCATCGACAAGAACGTTTTAAGACGTTACATTTATGCCACAGCTTATGAAAATCATCGCACAAGACGCAGCGCAGACGACGCAGCGGTTCCGGGTCGGGATGATCGGACTCGCCGCCGTCCTGCTCCTCATCGGACTCGCCGCCGCCATTTTCTCGACCGCCAACCACGATCGCCAGGTCGTGGCGATCGGCAGCGCGCGGGCGGACGTGGTTGCCAACCTGTCGGGCGATGGGGATGCTTCGGCCGCCGCCGCCAACCGCGAACCGCTTGCCGAACTCGGGGTCGCCCCCAGCGCCGAAGCTGAGAATGCGACCGCGATCGATAACGCCATGATGCCGCAGGCTGCGCAGCAGCAGTGACGTCGCTCGCGATCGTGCTGGGGGCAGGATCGCTGGCGTCGCGAGCGCGCCATCACGGGGCGGGAATTTCGGGGAAATGACGGGAAATGCCGAACGGCGTCCTCCTTTGGCAGGGGATTCGCCCCGTAATCGCACACATGCTTCGAACACACCGGGAACGGGCTGATTTAAGCCGCCTATTTTTGCGGCCAAACGCTCCGTATTAGACCTTAGTCCCGTCCATTCCCCGGGTTTCCCCTTGTATCCCCCGGCTTCCCCGTGATACCTCTGCATCGACAGGGGCAGACCGAACTCGCCTGCACTCGCGGCGCCGGGAAAGCAGAAATGCGTTTCCCGGAACGGGGGAGGCTTGCCCGTCTAATGCGGGGTAAGCGTGGACGAACGCGGGGATTATCAGGGTGACGGTCTCGGTCTTGTCGATGACAAGGGCCGGGTCGCGATTCCTGCTTCTCTCCGCGCAACGCTGGCGGCGAACGCGCCGCGTCCCGACGGCAAGGACGGTGGGACCGTCATCGTCGGGGTCCACCCCAAGCACAAATGCCTGCGCGCCTACGATCCCGCCTATGTCCGCATCCTGCGCGCACAGCTCGATGCGCGCGAGGCGGCGCACACCAGTGCGGACGGCGAGCCCAACTACAATTTCAAGCGCCGCGGCGCGAGCGGCGAGCCCGTGCCGTTCGACGGTTCGGGCCGCTTCATCATGCCCGGCTTTCCGCGCGATTATGCGGGGATCGGCGAGCATGCCTTCTTCTGGGGCACGCTCGACTGGATCGAGATCTGGGACCCCAAGACGCTGCTCGATGCCGAGGATGTCGACCCCGTGATGCAGGCCGCGTGCCGCTATCACTGCAAGACCAAGGGAGTCGCGCTGTGAGCGACGCCCCCGCCACGTCCCCGCACGTCCCCGTCCTGCTCGACGAAGTGATCGACGCGCTCGCCATTGCCCCCGGCGAGACGCATGTCGACGCGACCTTCGGCGCCGGCGGCTATACCCGCGCGATGCTCGCAAGCGGCGCTCGCGTCTTTGCGTTCGACCGTGACCCCGATGCGATCACCGCCGGAGCAGGGCTGGTCGACGAAGCCGGTGGCGCGTTGATGCTCGTGCCTGCGACCTTTTCCGCGCTGGAAGCCGAACTCGCTGCCCGCGATGCGGTGCCGGTGCAGGGCGTCACGCTCGATATCGGCGTGTCGTCGATGCAGCTCGACCAGGCCGAGCGCGGGTTCAGCTTCCAGTCGGACGGCCCGCTCGACATGCGGATGAGCCAGGAGGGCGAGAGCGCCGCCGATTTCGTCAATACCGCCGACGAGGCCGCGATCGCCGACGTGCTCTATCAATATGGCGACGAGCCCCGCTCGCGCCGCGTCGCGCGCGCGATCGTCGCGGCGCGGCCGATCACGCGGACGGGTGAGCTGGCGCACGTCGTCCGCCGCGCGCTCGGCTACAAGGCGCACGACAAGAAGGACCCGGCGACCCGGACCTTCCAGGCGATCCGCATCCATATCAACCGTGAGCTCGGCGAACTCGCCGATGTTCTCGCCGCAGCGGAGCGCGTGCTCGCGCCCGGCGGGCGGCTCGCGGTGGTGACGTTCCACAGCCTCGAGGACCGCATGGTCAAGCGCTTCCTGCGCGAGCGCTCGGGCGGCTTGCCGTCGGGGTCGCGGCACTTGCCCGAGGTAGCGGCGAAGAACGCCCCGAGTTTCGAGCAGGTCGGGCGCGGTGTTCGCGCCAGCGAAGAAGAAATCGCGCGCAACCCGCGCGCGCGATCAGCCACATTGCGGACGGCACGACGCACGAGTGCCACCGCCTGGACGGAAGGGGCGTTGTAATGCTTGGGCTGGCTTGGAAGAGTCTGGGATGGTTCCTGGCGAGCGTCGCGGTGGCGCTCGGCTTCCTGCTCGTGCCCTTGCAGGTTGCGGCCGAGCGCAAGAAGCTCGACCGCACCGTGGTCGAGATCGCGCGCGCCGAGCGTGATATTCGCGCGCTCGAAACCGAGTTCGACACCCGCGCGAGTCTCGCGCAGCTCGACAAGTGGAACGCCGAGAAGCTCGGGCTGGTCGCGCCGTCGGCGGGGCAGTTCGTCGCGGACGAAGCCGCGCTCGCGGCGCTCGAGCCGAGCGCGCCCAACGCGCCGCAGCTCGCGTCGTTCGTGCCGCTCGCACCGTTGTCGGCGGAAGGCCAGGTCGCGCCGGTGGCCACGGCTGCGGCGACCACCAAGGCTGCGCCCGTCGCGGCTGCCCCCGTCGCCGTTGCGGCCGTCGCGACGACGGCAGTGCCGGTCGCCCGGCTCCAGACGGCTGCCGTTCCCGCGCGCGCACCCGTTTTCGCACCCGTTTCCAAGGCAAAGCCGATCGCGACCCCACGCCCCGCCGCGCCCATGACGCATACGGCGATGGCCGCGGTCGCCCCGCCCAAGCCGCGCGCGGCGGTGGCGATGCTCGATCGCGCCTTGCTGGATGACAGCATGATCGGGGACCTCCGCAGCGGCGCCCGCGCCGAAAGCCGGTCGCGCCGGTGACCACCTTCGTCGCCCGGCCAGTCCCCGCGCGACGGGGTAACGAGCAGCGCCACGCGCTGGTCGCGGTCGCGCATGTGCGGCTGATGATGCTGATGCTGCTGATCATGGCGGGGTTCCTGCTGGTGATCGGCCGGATCGCGATCCTCGGAATCCTCGGCACGCCCGCCGGGGCGGCGAATCTCGCGGTCAACCCGCAGGTGCGCGGCGACATTCTCGACCGCAACGGCCAGCCGCTCGCGCGCACGATCGATGCCTGGACGATCGGCGTTCGCCCCGCGCAATTGCTCGGTGACCGGCAGGGGCTGGCGGATTCGCTCGCGCGGATCATGCCGGGGCACGACTCTTCCTGGTATCTCCAGCGCCTGACGATGCGCGGCAAGTTCACCTATCTCGACAAGCATGCCTCGCCCGACCTGGTGAACCAGATCCACGCGCTTGGCGAACCCGGCATCGTCTTCGCGCGCGAGCCCGAGCGGCTGTACCCACAGTCGACGATGGCGGCGCACGTGCTCGGCTATATCGGCCCGACCGCGACCGACGCGCATATCGCGGGTCGCGCGGGGATCGAACGTGCGTTCGACGAACGCCTCAGCGACCCGCGCCGCCGTGGCGAACCGATTTCGCTGTCGATCGACGCGCGTGTCCAAGCCGCGATGGAGAGCGAACTCGGTCGCGCGATGACCAACTTCCGCGCCAAGGCCGCGACCGGCGTCGTGCTCGACGTCCATACCGGCGAGATCATCTCGATGGTGTCGCTCCCGGTCTACAACCCTAACAAGCTGACCGGCACCAGCAGCGACGCGTTGCGCAACAACGTCACGCAGTCGGTCTACGAACTCGGTTCGACGTTCAAGCCGATCGCGGTTGCGGCAGCGATCAACGACGGTGTCATCACCGACATGACCCGCCGGTTCGACGCGACCAAGCCGCTCAAGGTCGGCCGGTTCACGATCCACGACGATCGCGGCGATCCCAAGCGCTGGCTCAACATCCCCGAGACGCTGGTCTATTCGTCGAACGTCGCGACCGCGCAGATCGCGGACAAGATGGGCAAGGACCGGATGGCGGCGATGTTCACCGCGCTCGGCTTCGGCGAACGCCCCGCGACCGAATTACGCGAGCGCGCCGGGCCGATCTGGCCGCGCTTCTGGGGTCGGACGACGGTGATGACGACGGCCTACGGCCACGGCATCGCGGTGACGCCGCTGCATCTGGCGAATGCGTACGCAACGCTCGTCAACGGCGGGATCTATCGCCCGACGACGCTGCTCAAGATCGCGCCGGGCGCCGCCCCCAAGGGCCGCCGCGTGCTGACCGAGGCGACGAGCGCGCGGATGCGGCAGTTGCTGCGGCTGGTCGTGCTGCTCGGCACGGGCCGCAAGGGCGATGCGGTCGGCTACCGCGTCGGCGGCAAGACCGGGACCGGCGAGATCGCGGGCGCGGGCGGCTATTCGCGGAGCAAGAACGTCTCGACCTTCGCGGCGGCCTTCCCGATGGACGCGCCCCGCTATGTCGTCGTCGCAATGCTCGATTCGCCCAATGGGACGAAGGAAACCTACGGCCTGACCACCGCCGCGTGGAATGCCGCCCCAGTCGTCGGGCGCGTTATCTCGCGCACCGGCGCGCTGCTCGGCGTGACGCCCGATACATCGCGCGACATCGATGTATCCCAGCTTTTGCCTCTGGTATGGACCGGGGAGAAGAAACCGGTCCCGACCGCAGAATGAGAGAATTGCCGTGAAATTGGGTGCGCTGACCGGCGGGAACGAGAACGCCACGGTAAGCGGCTTCGCGATCGACCACCGCAAGGTCGCGCCGGGGACGGTGTTCGGTGCCTTCCAGGGCACCGCCGTCAACGGCGAGGACTATATCGCGGCGGCGGTGGCAGGCGGCGCGATTGCGGTCGTCGCGCGGCCCGAGGCGCAGGTGACGGGCGCGGTGCATATCGCCGATGCCAACCCTCGACGCGCCTTCGCGCAGCTTGCCGCGCGCTTCTTCGCGCCGTTCCCGGCGGTTGCGGTCGCGGTGACCGGGACCAACGGCAAGACCTCGACCGTCGAGATGGTCCGGCAATTGTGGCGGATGGCGGGGTATCACGCTGCCTCGATCGGGACGCTCGGCGTGACGACGGGCGACGACCGCGTCTCGACCGGGCTGACCACGCCCGATGTCGTCACTTTCCTGTCGAATGTCGCTGGCCTGGCGCGCGAGGGCGTCAGCCATGTCGCGTTCGAGGCGTCGAGCCACGGCCTGTTGCAATATCGCACCGAGGGGCTCGCGGTGCGCGCGGCGGCGTTCACCAATCTCAGCCGCGATCATCTCGATTACCACGGGACGATGGCGGCGTATCTCGAGGCGAAGCTGCGGCTGTTCTCGGAAGTGCTGGCCGAGGACGGCACGGCGGTGCTGTGGGCGGACGATGCCGCCGCGGCACAGGTTGCGGATGCCGCACGGGCGCGCGGAATCACCGTTGCGACGGTGGGGACGACCGGCACGCGGCTCAAGCTGGTGAAGCGCGTGCCGAGCCTGCTCGGCCAGGCGCTGACGATCGAGACGGGCGACGAGACGCACACGATCAACCTGCCGTTGATCGGTGCGTATCAGGCGGCGAACGCGCTGACCGCCGCCGGGCTGGTGATCGCGACCGGCGGGGCCGTGGCGGCGACGCTGGCGAATCTGACGCGGCTGCAGCCGGTGCGCGGGCGGCTGGAACGCGCGGTGATCGCGGCGAGCGGCGCGCCGGTCTATGTCGATTACGCGCACACCCCCGACGCGCTCGAGGCGGCGATTGCCGCGCTCAAGCCGCATGCGGCGGGGCGGCTGATCGTTGTGATCGGCGCGGGCGGTGATCGCGACCAGGGCAAGCGTGCCGAAATGGGCCGGGTCGCGGCGGATCAGGCGGATCACGTGATCGTGACCGACGACAATCCGCGCAGCGAAGACCCGGCGAGCATCCGCACGATGGTGCTGGAAGGCGCGCCGGGTGCGGTCGAGATCGGATCACGCCGGGAGGCGATCCGCGCGGCGATTGCGGGGGCGGGGCCGCAGGATATCGTGCTGATCGCGGGCAAGGGGCATGAGCAGGGGCAGATCGTCGGCGATCTGGTCCTGCCGTTCGACGATGTCAGCGTCGCCCGCGAAACGGTGCAGGCGTTGAGCGCATGACCGCGCCGCTCTGGACCGCCGTCGAAATCGCCACCGCGACCGGTGGCGTCGCGTCCGCCGACTTTGCCGCCAGCGGTGTTACCTTCGATTCGCGCGAGGTCGGCCCGGGCGACCTGTTCATCGCGCTGCACGGCGAATTCAGCGATGGCCACCGGTTCCTCGACGGGGCGTTCGCGCAGGGTGCGGCGGGCGCGATCGTCTCGCAAGCGACGCCGCATCCGCACGTGCTGGTCGCTGATACGACGCTAGCGCTCGACGCGCTGGCGCGCGCGGCGAGGGCGCGGACGTCTGCGAAGATCATCGGCGTGACCGGATCGGTCGGCAAGACCGGGACCAAGGAAGCACTGTTCGAGGCGCTAGACCGCGGCGTGCCCGGCGGCGCGCATCGCTCGCTCAAGAGCTACAACAACCATACCGGCGTGCCGCTGAGCCTGTCGCGGATGCCTGCCGCGACGCGCTTCGGCGTGTTCGAGATGGGGATGAACCATGCGGCGAACTCGCGCAACTGACGCAGCTTGTCCGCCCGCACGTCGCGATCGTCACGACGATCGCACCTGCGCACACCGAATTTTTCGCGAGCGAGGAAGCGATCGCGGATGCTAAGGGCGAGATCTTCGCCGGGCTCGAACCCGGCGGCGTTGCGATCGTCCCCTTTGACAGCCCGCATCGCGACCGGCTGATCGCGGCAGCAACCCCGCATGCCGCGCGGATCGTCACGTTCGGGCTCGACAAGGCCGCCGACGTCCATCCGATCGAAACGATGCGGACCGCGCGCGGGGCGACCTTCGTCACCGCGCGCGTTGGCTCGCGCGAACTCAGCTTCACGATGGCACAGCCGGGGATGCACTGGGTGTCGAACGGACTCGCGGTGCTCGCGGCGGTCGATGCGGTCGGGGGGGATCTGGCCGCCGCCGGGCTGGCGCTCGCCGAAATGGGTGGGCTTGCGGGGCGCGGCGCGCGGTTCACGGTCGCGGCAGCGGGCGGTTCGGCGCTGGTGATCGATGAGAGCTACAACGCCAACCCCGCCTCGATGCGCGCGACGCTCGCGGTGCTCGGCGCGGAGAAGGGCGTGCGGCGGATCGTCGTGCTCGGCGAAATGCGTGAGCTTGGCGACGACAGCGATTCCTATCATGCGGCGCTCGCCGCGCCGATCCTTGCGGCGGGGGTCGAAGCGGGTATTCTCGTCGGTGAACGCATTGCGCCGCTGGCGATCGCGCTTGAGGGCAAGGGCGATTTCGTCCATGTCGCGGACGCCGCCGCCGCGCGCGCCAGCCTTTCAACGATGCTGGCGGCGGGTGATGCGGTGCTCATCAAGGGATCGAACGGCGTGGGGTTGGCGGCAGTCGTCGCAAGCCTGCGGAGCGGGACACAGTAATGCTCTATTTCATCGCCGAATATCTGGGATTTCCGGGGGCGCTCAACCTCTTCCGCTATCTCTCGTTCCGCACCGGCGGGGCGGTGGCGACATCGCTGTTCCTCGGCATGCTGATCGGCCCGCGCTTCATCGGCTGGCTGCGGCTGCGGCAGGGCAAGGGGCAGCCGATTCGCCTCGATGGCCCGCAATCGCATCTGTCGAAGCGCGGCACGCCAACGATGGGCGGGCTGATGATCCTGACCAGCCTGGTGATTTCCAGCCTGTTGTGGATGGACCTGTCCAACCCGTTCGTCTGGGCGTGCACTTTCGTGACCTTGGGCTTCGGTGCGATCGGGTTCCTCGATGATTACGACAAGGTCCGCAAGGCGAGCACCGCGGGTGTCTCGAGCAAGCTGCGGTTGCTCGGCGAATTCGCGATTGCGCTCGTCGCCAGCGCGATCATCGTTCACCAGAACGGGACGCATCTGTATCTGCCGTTTTATACCGGCCCGGTGATCCAGCTCGGGTGGTTTTACATCATCTTCGCAGCGTTCACGATCGTCGCGTTCGGCAATGCGGTGAACCTGACCGACGGGCTCGATGGCCTTGCGACGATGCCGGTGATCATCGCGAGCGTCGCGTTCATGCTGATCGTGTATCTGGCGGGCAACCTCAAGTTCGCGACGTACCTGGGAATCCCGCACGTACCGCATGCGGGCGATCTCGCGATCTTCTGCGGCGGGATCGTCGGGGCGGGGCTTGCCTTCCTGTGGTTCAACGCGCCCCCTGCGGCGGTGTTCATGGGCGACACCGGGAGCCTTGCGCTCGGCGGCGCGCTCGGGGCGATTTCGGTCGTGGCGCATCACGAGATCGTGCTCGGCATCATCGGCGGGCTGTTCGTGATCGAGGCGATGAGCGTGATCATCCAGGTGTTCTTCTACAAGCGGACCGGCAAGCGCGTGTTCCGCATGGCGCCGATCCACCACCATTTCGAGCAGCTCGGGTGGAGCGAGCCGACCGTCGTGATCCGGTTCTGGATCATTGCGCTGGTGTTGGCGCTGGCGGGTCTTTCGACGTTGAAGTTGCGGTGAAGCGCGCGGTTCTTCTTTCTTCAGCCCCTCCCCTTCAGGAGTGTCAGGTGAATAGCCCCCCGGGCTATTCAGGTCAGGCTGGGAGCCTGACCGACCTGACACTGGGTTGGGGTGGGGCTGTACCGGGCGCTGATCTCGGTGAGACTTCCCCCACCCCCAACCCCTCCCCTGAAGGGGAGGGGCTTTTAGAATTTTCAGATCCCGAGACGATCGACCTCACCGATATGGATGCCCTCGTCGTTTCCCCCGGCGTGCCCCTCAAGCGCCACCCGGTTGCAGCGAAAGCGCGCGCGTCAGACGTCCCAATCCTCGGCGACATCGAACTCTTCGCTCAGGCGCGCAGCGACCTGCCGCGCCACAAGGTCGTCGGCATCACCGGGACCAACGGCAAGTCGACCACCACCGCGCTCGTTCACCACATCCTCCAGACGGCAAAGATCCCCAGCCTGATGGGCGGCAACATCGGCCTGCCGATCCTCGAGCAGCAGCCGCTGACCGAAGGCGGCGTCTATGTGCTCGAACTGTCGAGCTACCAGATCGACCTGACGCAGAGCCTCGACTGCGACGTCGCGGTGCTGCTCAACATCACGCCCGATCATCTCGACCGCTACGACGGGTTCGACGCTTACGCCGCGTCCAAGGCCCGCCTGTTCGAAATGCAGTCGCCCGAGCATGCCGCGATCATCGGGATCGGCGATACCCCCTCGGCGCTGATCGCGCGCAGCCTGTCCGCGCGCAGCGAGCAGCTCACCAAGATCGCGCCCGGCGTGTGCATGGACCAATCGCGGTGGCCGTCGCTGCAAGGCCCGCACAACGCCCAGAACGCACTCGCCGCGATCGCGGTGGCGCAGGCGCTCGGCGTCAGCGAAGCCGCGATCGACGAGGGTTTGCGCAGCTTTACCGGCCTGCCGCACCGGATGGAGCGTGTCCGCACCCACAACGGCGTCGCCTGGGTCAACGACAGCAAGGCGACCAACCCCGAATCCACCGCCCCCGCGCTTGCCGCATTCGACCGGATTCACTGGATCCTCGGCGGGGAAGCCAAGTCCGACGATCTCGACGCCTGCGCGCCCCGGTTCGGGCATATCGCGAGCGCCTATACGATCGGCGCCGCCGGCCCGCGCTTCGCCGCGATCCTCGCGGGGAAAGTGCCGGTCGAACAATGCGGCGATCTCGCCACCGCGGTGGCCGCCGCGTATCGCTCGGCTGCGCCGGGCGATACGGTGCTGCTGTCGCCGGCGTGCGCGTCGTTCGATCAGTTCCGCGATTTTGAGGATCGTGGAAACCAGTTCCGCACTCTGGTCGAGGCGCTCGCGTGAACGACATGAGCAATAGCCCGCCGAAATTGTGGAAAAGCATGAAGGGTCGCGGCGGACGCGGCGACCGGTCGCCGCTCGGCACGTGGTTCTGGGATATCGACCGGATGCTGCTGCTGCTGACGCTGCTGCTGATCGCAGTCGGGCTGGTCGCGGTCGGCGCGGCGTCGCCCGCCGCGGCGACGCGTTATTCGGACGAAAAGCATCACGTCGCGCCGTTATTCTATCTGTGGTGGCAGCTGGCGTGGGTCGGCGTGTCGCTCCCGGTATTGCTGGTCGTCTCGATGTTGCCCGTGCCGGTCGCGCGCCGGATGGCGTTGATCGGGACGGTCGCGTGCCTTGTCCTGCTGATGCTGGTTCCCGTGTTCGGGGTGGAGAAGAACGGCGCGACGCGCTGGCTCAATCTTGGCGTCTCGCTGCTCCAGCCGTCCGAATTCCTCAAGCCGTTCTTCATCGTCACCGCGGCCTGGGTGCTGTCGATGCGCGCGCAGGACGCGGCGCTTCCGGTGGTGACGATCACCGCGGGGATGACCGCGCTCGTCGCCGTGCTGCTGATGCTCCAGCCCGATTTCGGGCAGACGGTCGTCTTCTGTACGGTGTGGATGGCGTTGCTGCTGATCTCGGGGACGTCGCCCAAGATCATCGCGCTGTTCGTTGCCGCGGTCCCGGCGGGGCTGACCGCCGCCTACATGTTCTACGGGACCGCGCGCGCGCGAATCAACGCGTTCCTGTTCCCGGACCATGACGGCGTCGGCGCGGCAGACCATTACCAGACCAATGCCGCGCATGACACGATCACCGCGGGCGGCTGGCGCGGGACGGGGCCGGGCGGCGGGACGATGAAGTTCCGGCTGCCCGAGGGGCATACCGATTACATCTTCTCGGTCATCGGCGAGGAATTCGGGTTGATCGCGTGCGTCATCATCGCGCTGCTGTTCTTGGCAATCGTGGTACGCGTGTTCGTCAAGCTGCTGGACGAGCAGGACGAATTCCGGCTGTTCGCAGCCGCCGGGCTAGCGACACAGTTCGGCGTGCAGGCGCTGATCTCGATGGCGGTCAACACGGGGATCGCGCCGAGCAAGGGGATGACGCTGCCGTTCATCTCCTATGGCGGGTCCTCGCTGGTCGCACTGTCGATCGGAATGGGCTTGCTGCTGGCGTTTACCCGACGCAATCCGTTCGTCATGCGATCCAAATATATCGCGCGATGGAGCGGCGAATGAGTGTGGCGAAGCATTTCGTACTGGCCGCCGGGGGGACCGGCGGGCACATGGTTCCGGCGGCGGCGCTCGCCGCCGAGCTGATCCGGCGCGGACATTATGTCGCGCTGGTCAGCGACGAACGCGGCGTGCGCTTCCCCGGGCTGTTCGAGGGGATCCAGACGCATATCCTCCCCGCCGGGCGACCCGGCGGCGGGCCGGTCGGCTATCTCAAGGCGGCGTCGTCGATGATGAAGGGCCGCGCGATGGCGATCCAGCTCTACAAGAGCTTCCGTCCCGACGCCGTGATCGGCTTTGGCGGATATCCGGCGCTGCCGGCGTTGCTGGGGGCGTTCAACCAGAAGATCCCGACCGCGGTGCATGAGCAGAATGCGGTGCTCGGGCGGGTCAACCGGCTGGTCGCGGGCAAGGTCGATGCGATCGCCACCTCTTATGCCGAAGTCGAGCGGCTGAGCCCGCGGCTGCGCGGCAAGACGCGGCTCGTCGGCAATCCGGTGCGCGACGCGGTGCTGGCGCTTCGCGCCAAGCCGTATCCGCTGCTCGAGGAGGACGGGATCTTCCGCGTGCTCGTCACCGGCGGGAGTCAGGGCGCGAGCGTCCTGAGTCAGGTCGTCCCCGACGGCCTGTCGCTGCTCCCGCTCGCGTTCCGGCGGCGGTTGCAGGTGACGCATCAGGCGCGGATCGAGGATATCGAGGCGTGCCGCGCGAAATATGCCGAGCTGTCGATCGCGGCGGATCTCGCGACCTATCTGCCCGACCTGCCCGAGCAACTCGCATGGGCGCATGTCGTGATCGCGCGCGCGGGCGCTTCGACGCTGGCGGAGCTGACCTGTGCGGGGCGTCCGGCGATCCTTGTGCCGCTGCCGTCGGCAACCGACGATCACCAGACCGTCAACGCGCGCGAGATGACGCAAGCGGGCGGCGCGCGGACGATCGACCAGCGCAGCTTTACGCCGGTGGAACTCGCCAAGCAGATGCAGAAGCTCGGGCTCGACCCGGCGGCGTTGCAGAATGCCGCGGCGCGCGCGCGGGCGTGCGGGCGGCCCGATGCCGCGCGCGACCTCGCCGATCTGGTCGAGAGCCTCGGCAATCCCCACGGCGACATGCCGATCGGCGCGGCGCGCCCCAAACCCAGTCAGAAGGCAGCATTCGCATGAGGGGTGTGGCAACCGACATCGGCACGATCCATTTCGTCGGCATCGGCGGGATCGGCATGTCGGGCATCGCCGAGGTGATGAAGAACCTCGGTTACAGCGTTCAGGGATCGGACGTGGCGGAGGGCTATGTCATCGAGGGCCTGCGCGCGAAGGGCATTCCGGTCCTGATCGGGCATCACGCCGACAATCTCGGCGATGCGGCGGTGATCGTCACCTCCACCGCGATCAAGCGCGGCAACCCCGAGGTTGAGGCGGCGCTCGAACGGCGGATCCCGGTGGTGCGGCGCGCGGAAATGCTGGCCGAGCTGATGCGGCTCAAATCGACCGTCGCGGTCGCGGGCACGCACGGCAAGACGACGACGACCAGCATGGTTGCGGCGCTGCTCGACGCGGGCGGGGTCGATCCGACGGTCATCAACGGCGGGATCATCAACAGCTACGGCTCGAACGCACGCCTCGGCGCGAGCGACTGGATGGTGGTCGAGGCGGACGAGAGCGACGGCAGCTTCCTGCGGCTCGACGGGACGATCGCGGTCGTCACCAACATCGATCCCGAGCATCTCGATCACTACGGCAGCTTCGAGCACGCCAAGAACGCCTATGTCGAGTTCATCGAGAACGTGCCGTTCTATGGCGCGGCGTTGCTGTGCCTCGATCATCCCGAGGTGCAGAACATCATCCCCCGCGTTCGCGACCGGCGCGTCGTGACCTACGGCTTTGCCGCCCAAGCGGACGTGCGCGGGGTCAATGTGACGCCGGTGCCGGGCGGCAATCGCTTCGAGGTCATCATCCGCCACCGCGACGGGACGAGCCGCTCGATCGAAGGGATCGACTTGCCGATGGCCGGGCGGCACAACGTTCAGAACGCGCTCGCCGCGATCGGCGTGGCGCTCGAACTCGGGATCGACGATGCGACGATCCAGCAGGGGTTCAAACAGTTCGGCGGGGTCAAGCGGCGCTTTACCAACGTTGGCGAAGTCGCGGTGCCGGGCGGGGTCGTCACGGTGATCGACGATTACGGCCATCATCCGGTCGAGATCCGCGCGGTGCTCGCGGCCGCGCGCGAGGGCGTGCGCAACCGTGTGATCGCTGTCGTCCAGCCGCATCGCTATTCGCGATTGGGCGATCTGATGGAAGACTTTCAGGGTGCGTTCAACGATGCCGACATGGTGCTGGTGACGCCAGTCTATGCCGCGGGCGAGCAGCCGGTCGAGGGCGTCGACTCGGATGCGCTGGTCGACGGGATCAAGCGGCGCGGGCATCGCTCCGCCGCGACGATCGCGGATGCGGCAACGCTTGCGACGACGCTCGCGGGTGTGGTGCAGGCGGGGGACATGGTCGTGTGCCTTGGCGCTGGCGATATCACGAAATGGGCGGCGGGGCTGGCGGGGGCCATCGAAGGAGCACGGACATGACCGACTGGTTCACGGCCTCGATCAAGCTGCAGCAACAGATGCTCGACGCGCAGAAGGCGTCGCTGTCTGCAGGCCAGCAGGCGCTCGGCGCGGGCGATGCGTTCGTCAAGATGCAGGAAGCGGGTCGCAAGGCGGCGGAGGCGAACATCGCGGCGATGAACGCGTGGGCGCGCATGTGGGGTCTCGGCTAAACATGGCCTCTGCGCCGTCCTTTTCAGCGTCGCTGCCGGAGGTTGCCGGTCGCCTGACGCCGCGCGCGCCGCTTGCGCCGCTGGTCTGGTTCAAGACCGGTGGTGCTGCGGAGTGGCTGTTCGAGCCGCGCGACGCGGAGGATCTGTCGCGGTTTCTGGCGGCGCTCGATCCGTCCGTGCCGGTGATGCCGCTTGGATTGGGGTCGAACCTGATCGTGCGCGATGGCGGCGTGCCTGGCGTGGTCGTCCGGCTGGGGAAGCCGTTCGCCAAGGTTGCCGCGCTTGATGCGACGACGCTGGTGTGTGGCGGCGGGGCGAGCGGGATCCTCGTGTCGTCGTCGGCACGCGATGCCGGGATCGGCGGCGTGGAGTTCCTGCGCTCGATCCCCGGTACGGTCGGCGGGTTCGTGCGGATGAACGGCGGCGCTTACGGACGCGAGACGAAGGATGTGCTGGTCGAATGCGAGATCGTGTTGCGTTCGGGCGAGCGGCGGGTGCTGCCGGTCGCAGCGGTCGGTTACAGCTATCGCCATTCGGATCTGCCCAACGGCTGCGTCGTCGTCAGCGCGACGTTCCGCGGGCATCCGGAGGCACCCGGCGTGGTCCAGGCCGAGATGGACCGCATCGCCGCGGAGCGCGAAGCGTCGCAGCCGCTCCGCTCGCGGACGGGCGGGTCGACGTTCAAGAACCCCGAGGGCCACAAGGCCTGGGCGCTGATCGACGCCGCCGGATGTCGCGGGCTGACGCGCGGCGATGCGCAGGTCAGCGAGAAACATTGCAATTTCCTGCTCAACCTCGGAGCGGCGTCCAGCGCCGAGATCGAGGCGCTGGGGGAAGAGGTGCGGGATCGCGTGAAGGCACAATCGGGGATTGAATTGACGTGGGAAATCCAGCGGGTCGGGGTGACGGTATGAACATCACGCGTCAGTTCCTCCCCGGAACGGGGAGGGGGACCATTCGCGTTCTTCACGCGAATGGTGGAGGGGTTGCGCCGCGCGCGCTCCGCCTGTTGCCCGGCCCCTCCACCATTTTGCCGGAAGGGGCAAAATGGTCCCCCTCCCCGTGCCGGGGAGGAGTGCGATGACCCTCCATGTCGCCGTCCTGATGGGTGGCCCGTCCGCCGAACGCGAAGTGTCGCTCAAGTCGGGCACCGGCGTGGCCGACGCGCTCGAATCGCTCGGGCACCGCGTCACGCGGATCGACCTGGGCAAGGACGTCGCGGCCCGTCTCGCGGAGGCGAACCCCGACGTCGTCTTCAACGCGCTCCACGGTACGCCGGGGGAGGATGGCACCGTCCAGGGCCTGCTCGACCTGATGGGTTTGACCTATACCCATAGCGGCCTCGCCACTTCGGTCATCGCGATCGACAAGCAGTTGACCAAGCTGCTGCTCGTCCCCGGCGGCATCCCGATGCCCGGCGGGCGGATCGTTAAGTCGGAATCGCTGTATGATGGCGACCCGCTGCCGCGACCCTATGTCCTAAAGCCGGTCAACGAAGGTTCGTCGGTCGGGGTCGCGATCGTCACCGACGAGGGCAATTACGGCAACCCAATCGCATGCGGCGTGGCGGGGCCGTGGAACGAATTCGAGGAATTGCTCGCCGAACCCTATATCCGTGGCCGCGAACTGACCACCGCGGTGCTCGGCGACAGGGCGCTCGGCGTCACCGAGCTCAAGCCCAAGAACGGCTGGTACGATTTCGACGCCAAATACACCGATGGGCTGACCGAACACGTCTTCCCCGCCGACATTCCCGACGAGATCGCGCAAGCGTGCAAGCGGATCGCGCTCGACGCGCACCGGTTGCTCGGCTGCAAGGGTACGTCGCGCTCGGATTTCCGCTGGGACGACCAGTTGGGCGTCGACGGGCTGTTCCTGCTCGAGGTCAATACCCAGCCGGGGATGACCGCGCTCAGCCTCGTCCCCGAACAGGCCAAGCATTGCGGGATCGACTACCCGCAGCTCGTCCAGATCATCATCGATGAGGCGCTCAAGGACAAAGCGGCGAAGGCGGGTTCGCCATGAGCGGCACGATCAAGCGCGGCACCGTCCGTCGTCCGGTCCAGCCCAAGCGGAAGCAGGCGGCCAAGCCCTCGGTCATCGACCGTGCGATCACCGCGCTGCCGGTGAGCGAGGCGACGCTGCGCAAGGCCGCGACCTGGACGATCACCGGGGTCGTCGGCACGGGGCTGATCGCGCTCGCGTCGTTCTTCGGGATTCCGGCGGCGATCGGGACCGCGATCGGCGAGGGGATCGGCGACGCAGGCTTCCGCGTGACCAACATCCAGATCACCGGGCTCAACCGGATGGACCATAATGTCATCTACAAGATCGCGGCGAACCAGCCGTCGATGGCGATGCCGCTCGTCAGCCTCGAGAAGATCCGCACCGATCTGGTCTCGCACAGCGGCTGGATCGAGGACGTCCACGTTTCGCGGCGGTTGCCCGATACGCTGCTCGTCAGCGTGATCGAGCGCCAGCCGAGCGCGATCTGGCAGAACAAGGGGCAACTCGCGCTCATCGCGGCGAACGGAACGTGGCTCGAGCCGGTCGACCCCGAGGCGATGCCGGACTTGCCGATGGTGATCGGCCCGCACGCGAACGAACAGGAACCGGCGTATCGCACGCTGCTCGACGTCGCGCCCGCGCTGAAGGGGCAGGTCAAGGCGGCGACCTGGGTCGGCAACCGCCGTTGGACGCTGACGTTCGAAACTGGCGAAACGCTCGCGCTGCCCGAGGGGGATACCGAGGCGGCGAAGGCACTGGTCAAGTTCGCGCAGCTCGACGGCGTACGGCCTTTGCTCGGCAAGGGCTGGCTCGGGTTCGACATGCGCGACCCGACGCGGCTGGTCGCGCGCAAGCCGGGGATCACGACCAACAATGCGATTACCGATCCGGGCCCCGCTCCGGGCAGTTCGCCCGCGGCAACGCCGTCGGGGGCACCGTCTCCGACGCCGACCGCATCGCAGAGCGTGGCGCCGCGGCTGACGGCGGTAAAAAGAACGAGCACGGATTCACAGGCTTGAGCAATTGCAGTAAGCGTTGGCGGGAACAGGGGTAAGGGCATGGCGAAAACCGCACCGGAAGGGTTGATCACCGCACTCGACATCGGATCGTCGAAGGTGTCCGCGCTGATCGCGCAGAAAGGCGATGGCGGCGAGCTGATCGTGCTCGGCACCGGCCAGCGCGAGAGCAAGGGCGTCAAGCGCGGCTATATCGCCGATGCCGCGGCGACCGAAGTGGCGGTGCGCGAGGCGGTCGAGCAGGCGGAGCGGATCGCCGGGCTCAACATCGAGAACGTCTGGGTCAGCTTCTCCGCAGGCGGGCTCGTCTCCGACGTCGCGTCGATCGAGTTCGAGCTGGGCGGGCACCGGGTCGAGCAGACCGATATCGATGCGCTCCTTCAGGCCGGGCGGGACTCGATCGATCCGGCGGGGCGGATGGTGCTCCATGCGCAGCCTGCGCTGTACACGCTCGACGGACTGACCGGGGTCAAGCGCCCGCTCGGGCTGCATGCTGACCGGCTCGGCGTCCATATCCACGTCGTCGCGGCGGACGGATCGCCGGTGCGCAACCTCGGCCTGTGCGTCGCCAACGCGCATCTCGAGGTGAAATCGATCATCGCCTCGCCCGTCGCCACCGGCATGGCGTGCCTCAGCGATGAGGAGCGCGAGCTCGGCGTCGCCTTGGTCGAACTGGGCGCGGGGATCACCAACGTATCGCTGTTCGCGGGCGGGATGCTCGTCGGGCTGATGTCGATCCCGATCGGCGCGCAGGACATTACCGACGATATCGCCTCGGCGTTCGGCACGCGCCGCGCGCAGGCGGAGCGGATGAAGTGCGTCCACGGCTCGGCCAACGCATCCCCGCGCGACAATCACGAGATGATCGACGTCGCGCCGATCTCGGCGGAGGAAGATGCGAGCGACGGCACGCGGATCACCAAGGCGCAGTTGATCGCGGTGATCCGCCAGCGGCTCGATCATCTGATCGGCGAAGTGTCCAAGGCGCTCAAGGACCTCAAGTTCGAAGGTCCGGTCGGGCGGCAGGTTGTGCTGACCGGCGGCGGCGCGGAGCTCAAGGGCATCGCGGATTACGCGCAGGCGGCGCTCGGCCGTTCGGTGCGGATCGGTCGACCGCGTGGGTTGATGGGCTTGCCCGAGGCGCATGCGACCCCGGCGTTCACCACGCTGGCGGGACTCGCCTTTTATGCCGCAGCCGATCCGATCGACCTGCGCGCGTTGTCGAGCAAGCAGCAGCTTGTGCATCGGCCTAAGGGATTTGCCGCGTTTCGTCGCCTGATGGCGGCAGCCCGTGCAAATTATTAAACAATAACGTTACGAAACGGCGGTTCGCGCTGGAACGACCGGCGGCGATAGTGCAGAACCGCTGTTTACGAAATGAGTGCGTCGGGCCGTAGCTGCCCGTTGGAGACTGGGACATGAGCATCGAATTTCTGCCCCCCGAAGTCGACGAACTGACCCCGCGCATCGCGGTGATCGGCGTCGGCGGCGCGGGCGGCAACGCTATCGCCAACATGATGCGCGCAGATGTGCAGGGCGTTGAGTTCCTCGTCGCCAACACCGACTCGCAGGCGCTCAAGCAGTCGGCGGCTAGCCACAAGATCCAGCTCGGCGTGAAGATCACGCAGGGGCTCGGCGCGGGTTCGCGTCCCGAGATCGGGCGCGCAGCGGCCGAGGAGACGATCGAGCAGGTCACCAAGATGCTCGAAGGCTCGCACATGTGCTTCATCGCGGCGGGCATGGGCGGCGGCACCGGCACCGGTGCGGCTCCCGTCATCGCCAAGGCGGCGCGGGACATGGGGATCCTGACGGTCGGCGTCGTGACCAAGCCGTTCGCCTTCGAGGGTACGCGTCGCGCCAAGAGCGCCGAAGCGGGCATCGAGGAACTGCAGAAGTACGTCGACACGCTGATCGTCATCCCCAACCAGAACCTGTTCCTGGTGGCGAACGCGAACACGACCTTCAAGGAAGCGTTCCAGATGGCGGACGAAGTCCTTCAGCAGGGCGTCCGCGGGATCACCGACCTGATGGTCATGCCCGGCCTCATCAACCTCGATTTCGCCGACGTCCGTTCGGTGATGCAGGAGATGGGCAAGGCGATGATGGGAACCGGCGAGGCCGATGGCGACAATCGCGCGATCGAGGCGGCGTCCAAGGCGATCGCCAACCCGCTGCTCGACGGCGTCAGCATGAAGGGCGCCAAGGGCGTCATCGTGTCGATCACCGGCGGCGACGACATGCGCCTGCTCGAGGTCGACGAAGCCGCGAACCACATTCGCGAGCTGGTCGACGACGATGCCAACATCATCTGGGGTTCGGCGTTCAACCCTGACCTCGAGGGCAAGATCCGCGTCTCGGTGGTCGCCACCGGTATAGAGGCTGAGGCGCGCCCGCCGGAGGCAGCAGCACCCGCATCGCGCGCGTTCAGCTTCTCGAGCAAGAAGGGCGACGAAACCGCCGCCACGCCGACGGCAGCGCCTGCGCCGACCCCGGCACCGACGCCCGCCCCCGCACCGATTGCCGCGCCGGCTGCTCCGGCACCCGCGCCGGTTGCTGCTGCCGCACCGCCCGAGACGGACGAACTCGTGCTCGGCAGCGAAGCCGTGGTGCCACCCGCCAAGCGTGTCTATGGCGACGTCGACGTGCCCGCTCCGGCCGGCGACGATACCCCTGCCGAGGCACCGACGCGTCGGCGCTGGCTGTCGCCGGGTGCCGCGGTTTCGGAAGAAGCCGCCGCTCCCGCCGCAGCCGAGCCTGCAACCCCGGCGCCCGCACCGCGCGTCAAGCTGGGCGGCACGCTGTTCGAGCGTATGTCGAGCGTCTCGCGTGGTGCTGCGCGCGACGACGAGCCGTCGCCCGACAAGGATCCGCTGGATATCCCGCGTTTCCTGCATCGGCAGAACAACCAGTAACCTCACCCGTTCGACCGCGCGCCTGATGGCGCGCGGTCGATGGTCGCGGTGCGCTTTGCCGCCCGCCGCCGATCCGTTTCGCTTCGGCGCAAGCCGATGCCGCCTGTCATTGCCGGTTCAGCGGCGACGGGCTTTAGGGTAATTCATGCGCACCGTTCGCCTCGCTGCTTCGATCCTGGCCCTGACCGCAAGTGGGGCCGGCGCGGCGCAGACCCGGCCGACCTATCCATCACCGTATCCGCAGGCAGCCCCTTATCCGGCAACGTCCCCCTCTTCGGTCCAGCCGCAGGGCGATGCCGATGCCCTGGCGAGCGAGATCCGTCTGCTCGCGGCCGATCCCAACAACGTGCAGTCGCTGGTGCGCGCGGGTGAACTCGCGCTCAAGCTCGACGATGCGACCGCCGCGGCAACCTTCTTTGCCCGGGCCGCGCGGGTCGATCCGCGCAACTGGCGGATCAAGGCGGGCGAGGGGAGCCTCCTGGTCACCGCCGAACGCCCCGGCGAGGCGCTGCGGCACTTTGCCGAGGCGGAGGCACTTGGCGGCGACGTGCGCAGCTTCGCCGCGGATCGCGCGCTCGCCTACGACCTGATCGGTGAGCAGGACCGGGCGCAGCGGGATTACCGACTTGCCCTGCGCGCGGCGGAGAATGACGAAACCAGGCGGCGCTATGCGCTGTCGCTGGGGATTTCAGGCAAGCGCGAGCTGGCGCTCAAGGAAATCGAGCCGCTGCTCCGCAAGAGCGATCGTGGTGCATGGCGGTCACGTGCGTTCATTCTCGCGATGGGGGGGGATCGTCCGGGTGCCGAGCGGATCGCGACGACGATGATGCCGGCGGGGATGGCGCAGGGGCTCCAGCCGTTCTTCGACCTGCTTCCGACGCTGCGCCCGGCGGATCGCGCGTTCGCGGTGCATTTCGGTGAAGTGCGCGCGTCGCCGACCCGGCTTGCCGACGCGCGGATGGCCCCGCCGCTGCGCGCGCTCGGCCCCGATCCGACCGCACCGGTCGAGGTCGCGGCGAAGGCAAGCCCGGTCGTGGCGACGGTCGCGGCGACGCCGACCCGCAAGGACCGCCGCTCGCGCAAGGAGCGCGAGCGCGACACGATCGTCGCGGCGACGACCCCGCCGGTCGTCCCGCTGCCCGCGCCCCCGGCCTATGTCGCGCCGTCCGCGTCGGTGGCGGCGACGACCCCGTATCGCGGGCAACCGTATCGTGGATCGCGTCCTGCGGTATCGAGCGGGACGCGGGCAGCGAACCTGGCGGCGGCCAATGCGTTGCGGTCGCCCGCGGCGATCGCTGCGTTTGCGGAAAGCCCGCCGCTGGCGCGGGCATCGTCCGCGCCGACCGTTCCATCTGCGACGTCGGTTGCCGCTGTACCGTCGTCGGTCGCGCTCGGATCGTCGACGCTGGTCGGTTCGGGCCGTGCCATCACGTCCCCGGCGGCGACCCCCTATGCGGCCGCCTATGTGCCTCCGGTCGCGACTCGCTATGTGCCCACTGCCTCGGTCGTTACGGCGGCCCGACCGCTGTCGCCGACTCAGCTTGCCAATGCGGTATCCGCGGCACCGTCGGCGTCGACGCCAACCCCCGTCGTCGCGACGCCAGTCGTGCCATCCCCGATCACGCCGACCAGCGTTGCGGTGACGGCGACCGCCAGCCCGCTCGCGGTCGGGTCGCCAGCATCCCCAGGCTCGGCGAGTGATCCTGCGCTCGCCACGACTTCGCTCGCGACGAACACGAACACCGCTCCAAGCGTCCCGGTCGCCGCGCCGACCCCGATGCGTAGCGAGCAATCGATCCTCGCCTCGATCATCGCCGATATCAGCGTTCCCGGGTCCGAACTCGGCGTTGCGCCGGAACGGATGGCAGTGACGACGCCGCCGCCGATCCAGCGCGCGATCCCCAGCCGACCGCTGGCCGACGAGACCGCAAGCGCGGTGCATCAACCGAACCTGCGGACCGCCCCGAGCCATCAGGGCGGAAAGTCCGCCACTCCATCCAGGACCATCGATCGCAAGATCCTGGCGGATGCAGCCACGCAGACCGACCCCGCCGAACCCAGGCGAGGCGACACACGCAAGACGCTCGCCGAGCGCAAGGCACTGGCGGCGAAGGCCGACGTCGACGAGAAGACCGACAAGGCGGACAAGCTCGGCAAGAGCGACAAGGCCGGCAAGAAAGCTGCCGATGCGAAGAAGCTGGCGGACGCCAAGAAGGCCGAGGAAAAGCGCAAGAACGACCCCAAGCTGCTCGAGCCGGAGCGCTATTGGGTTCAGCTTGCGAGTGGCGCGAACGCGGGCGACCTGCCCAAGCAATGGGCCAAGCTCAAGACCAAAAACGCCAAGGCGCTCGGTGCGCGCAGCGGCTATGTAACGCCGCAGCGGGCAACCAACCGCGTCCTGACCGGACCGTTCAAGACCGACGACGAGGCACAGGCGTTCGCAACAGCCTTGCCAAGCAGGGCGTATCCGGGTTCGTCTTCACCAGCGAAGCGGGGCAGAAAGTCACGAAATTGCCTGCCAAATGAGAACCGTCGCGCGCTGGGCCAGTCGCCCGGAGCACAGCCGCGGTCGCCTTCACGAAGAACAAAGCGGGCCCGCCAGCACCTCGGTGCGAGGTCCTCGCGATGCTTTCCAACGCGACCGCGACCGGATCGTCCATTCGATCAGCTTCCGCCGCCTGCGCCACAAGACACAGGTGTTCATGGCGCCCGATGGCGACCATTTCCGCGTCCGGCTGACGCACAGCCTCGAAGTCGCGCAGATTGCGCGGACGATTGCGCGCGCGCTCGGCCTCAACGAGGATCTGACCGAGGCGCTCGCCCTCGCGCATGACATCGGCCATCCGCCCTTCGGTCATGCCGGGGAGGATGCGCTCGAACGTGCCCTGGCGGGGCAGGGCGGGTTCGACCACAATGGCAACACGCTGCGCGCGCTGATGCTGATCGACAGCCCGTATCCGCGCTGGAACGGGCTCAACCTGACGTGGGAAACGCTCGAGGGTCTCGCCAAGCATAACGGTCCGATCACACGGCCGGGCTGGGCGCTGGCGGAATGCGATGCGACGTTTCCGCTCGAGCTGACGCGCTGGTCGAGCCTGGAAGCCCAGGTCGCCGCGATCGCGGACGATATCGCTTATGATAACCACGATATCGACGACGGCCTGCGCGCGGGGTTGCTGACGCTCGACCAGTTGCTCGCGGTGCCGGTGGTGGCGCGCGAATGGGATGGCGTACGCGCGCGTTTCCCCGATGTCGCACCCGAGCGGCTGGTCGGGGAATTGATCCGCACGCAGATCGGGACGATGGTCAACGACCTGATCGCGGAGACGCAGGCGCGGCTGGAAGGGATCGGCGACGTCGCAGACGTGCGTGCGGCGGGGCGGTGCCTCGTCGGCTTCTCGGACGCGATGCGCGACGATGAGCGGACGCTAAAGCGGTTCATGTACGCGAACCTGTATCACCACCCGCGGCAATTGGCGGCGGCGCAGGCGGCGGAGGGAATCGTGGCGGGACTGTTCGCAGCGTATCGCGCGGACCCCGCGTTGCTGCCGGGCGAGTGGGCGGAGCGGCTGCCGGCGGACGAACCGTGGCGCAGCCGGCATATCGCCGATTTCATCGCGGGGATGACTGACCGGTATGCGGTCTCGCGCTATCGCGAGGTGGTCGGGCCGATCGATCTCCCCGAGGGGTTCTAGGACGAGATTGCAATGCCGGGCGCTTCCCCGGCGGAGGCCGGGGCCCAGTTGCGAAACGGCAGAAGCGACCGAATGCGCTTCGTTTTCTCAGCCATCGCGACTGGGCCCCGACCTTCGCCGGGGAAGCGCTTTAGAACGCGACCGGCACCCGAGATCAGCGCGACGCGATCGCGGCGTCGTCCATCCCGGCCGTCTTGGCAGGCACGAAGAACGAGACCGGCACGCCGCTCGACACGCCAGACACGCGCTTGCCGCGCACGACGAGGTGGAACGTCTCCCCCGAGGTCAGGTTGCGGCCGTCGATCGCGACACGGTCGGCGCTGGCGACCTTGGTGTAGGTGAAAGTCTGGCCGTCGCGGGTGAAGGTACGGGCTTTTCTGGCCGTATCGGCGAAAGCCGGGGCAGCGGACAGGAGGACAAATGCGGTAGCGGTTGCGATGGACTTGAGCATGATCGGTTCCTTTCGATGCGAAAGCCGGATCAGCATCCTCTCCTGGGTTATACCAAGACTCTCTGATCAGGACCGATGGGCCCACGACCGCAGTCCGATGGACATGATGCGCCACGGCTGATCGGTGAGGCGGTTCCAGGCGAAGCAGCAATGGTCGAGGATGTCGTCGTAGGATTTGAAGATGCGGTTCGACAGCCAGTTGTCGCGCATGAACTGCCAGACGTTTTCGACCGGGTTGAGCTCGGGGCATTTTGCCGGCAGCGGCAGCAGCGTGATGTTGGCCGGGACGATCAGCCCCGCCGAGAGATGCCAGCCT
>NZ_AIDW01000010.1 GCF_000251145.1 Sphingomonas sp. PAMC 26621
GGGAGCCGTAACGGCTCGGCCGGACAGGAAGCCAAGGCCACCGCCGCGCTTCGCAAGGCGGCGGCGAGCGAGGGCATCGGGCTGGGGCTGCAATATGATCCCGCCGCGCGGCTGTACGCGGGGGCGTGCGCCTCGTGCCATTACAACGGCAAGGCGCTCAACCCGCTGCGCCCGGACCTCGCGCTCAACAGCGCGGTGAGCATGGACGATCCGACCAACCTGATCCAGGTGATCCTCCACGGCGTCAGCGCCGCGGACGGCGCGCCGGGGGTTGTGATGCCGGGGTTCACCGGCTTCAGCGACGCCGACATCGCGCGGCTCGCCGCGTGGCTGCGCAAGACCCGTACCGACAAGCCGGCCTGGGCCGATCTCCAGAACAAGGTCGCCGCGATCCGCGAGCCGGGCCGCGCGCAGGGGAAGGGCGAATGACTCAGTTCACCATCAATGGACGCGCCGTCACCACCACGGTCGACGACGATACCCCGCTGCTGTGGGTGATCCGCGATGACATCGGGCTGACCGGCACCAAGTTCGGCTGCGGGATCGGGATGTGCGGCGCGTGTACCGTCCATGTCGGCGGGCGCGCGACACGGTCGTGCATCACCCCGGTCGCCTCGATCGAGGGCGCGGACGTGACCACGATCGAGGGGCTCGACCCCGCGTCCAACCACCCACTCCAGCAGGCGTGGCGCGAGCTGCAGGTGCCGCAATGCGGCTACTGCCAGTCGGGCCAGATCATGCAGGCTGCCGCGATGCTCAAGGATTTCCCGGCGCCGAGCGACGCCGAGATCGACGCGGTGATGACGGGCAACCTGTGCCGCTGCATGACCTATGTTCGCATCCGCGCCGCGATAAAGCAGGCGGTCGGCCAGACCGCCGCCGTTCCCCCGGAGCCAAAGGCATGAGCCGCCTGCGCACCGCCGCCGACCAGGCGTTCAGCCGCCGTGGCTTCCTCGTCGCGAGTGCGGCCGGGGGCGTCGCCTTCGGCTTCTCGCGCGTGATCGCCGCGATCGATCCCGCCGTGCCGGGCAGCGTGCCTGCGGCGACGACCGGCCCGTCGTTCGATCCGACGCTGTGGTTCGGGATCGATTCGGCCGGGATCATCACGGTCAACATCATCCGCGCCGAGATGGGCCAGCACGTCGGGACCGCGCTCGCGCGGATCCTGGCGGACGAGCTCGAGGCGGATTGGGACAAGGTCCGCATCGTCCATGTCGATACCGATCCCAAATGGGGGCTGATGGTCACCGGCGGGAGCTGGTCGGTGTGGCAGACCTATCCGGTGTTCAGCCAGGCCGGCGCGGCGGGGCGGATCGCGCTGATCGAGGCGGGCGCCAAGCTGATGGGCGTCAGCGCCGCAAGTTGCACCGCACGCGCGGGCGCTGTCCATGCCGGCGGGCGCTCGATGTCCTATGGCGACATCGCAAAGAGCGGCGCGGTCGCGCGGCAGTTCACTGCCGATGAAATGAAGACGCTGCCGATCAAGCCGGTCAAGGACCGTCGCCTGATCGGCAAGCCGGTCCATGCGCTCGACATGGATGCCAAGATCAACGGCAGCGGCATCTACGGCATCGACGCCAAGGTGCCCGGCATGGTCTACGCCCGCCCCAAGATGCCGCCGACACGCAATGGGTCGAAGGTCGTCTCGGTCGACGACAGCGCGGCGAAGGGCGTGAAGGGCTATCTGCGCTATCTCGTGCTCGACGATCCGTCGGATACCGTCCCCGGCTGGGTGATGGTGATCGCGTCAAGTTACTATGCGGCGATCAAGGCGACCGACCTGCTCAAGGTGACGTGGACGCCGGGCGCCGGCGCGGACGTCAGCGAAAAGATGCTGCTCGACCACGGCGCGGCGCTGGTCGCCAAGGCGGACGGCGGGATCAAGCTCGACGTCGCGGATGACGATACGACCCCGTCGTTCGGCAACGCCGCGGGCAAGACGCTCGAACAGAGCTACAC
The DNA here is from genome assembly GCF_000251145.1 of Sphingomonas sp. PAMC 26621. Taxonomy (GTDB): domain Bacteria; phylum Pseudomonadota; class Alphaproteobacteria; order Sphingomonadales; family Sphingomonadaceae; genus Sphingomonas. Next base: position 1,960 of record NZ_AIDW01000010.1, read on the forward strand.
CACCGCGACCGTGCTGCACTTCCAGCTCGAGCCGCTCAACGCGCTCGCGTTCGAGAAGGACGGCGTGTTCGAGATCCACGCGGGCAACCAGTGGCAGAGCCTGATCCTGCCGACGCTCGCAAAGGCGCTCGGCGTGCCCGAGACCAAGGTGGTGATGCGCAGCTATCTGCTCGGTGGGGGATTCGGTCGCCGGTTGAACGGGGATTATACCGTCCCGGCGGCGCTCGCGGCCAAGGCGCTCAAGCGTCCGGTCAAGATGATCCTGACGCGCGAGGACGATGCGCGGTTCGACTCGGTCCGCTCGCCCTCGGTCCAGCGGGTGCGGATGGCGTTCGGCGACGACGGGCAGATCCAGGCGATGGAGCATCACGCCTGCGCTGGCTGGCCGACCCAAGTGCTCGCTGGCCCCACGCTGCTGGCGAAGACAAAGAAGGGCGGCCAGTACGACCCGTTCGCGATCTCGGGTGCGGATCACTGGTATGACGTCGGGCATCAGACCGTGCGCGCGGTGGCGAACGATCTCGCCAACACCACCTTCCGGCCGGGCTGGCTCCGCTCGGTCGGGCCGGGCTGGACCAACTGGGCGCTCGAATCCTTCATGGACGAGGCGGCGCATCATACGAAGACCGATCCCGTCGCGTTCCGATTGAAGCTGCTGACCGGCAAGGGTCGCAACGCCGGGTCCGCGCCCAATGCGGTCGGCGGCGCTTTGCGGCAGGCGGAGGTCGTGCGGCGCGCGGCGGCGAAGGCGGGCTGGGGGACGACGCTCCCTGCCGACACCGCGCTCGGCATCGCGACGAGCTTCGGGCAGGAGCGCGACATGCCGACCTGGTCGGCGTGCGTTGCGCAGGTCCATGTCGATCGCGCGACCGGCTTCGTGCGGGTTCAGAAACTGACGCTGGTGGTGGACGCCGGGACGATCGTCGACCCCGATGGCGCGCTGGCGCAGGTGCAGGGCGCGGCGCTGTGGGGGCTCAGCATGGCGCTGCACGAGGGCACCGGCTTCGAGGCGGGGCAGGTGAAGGACACCAATCTCAACACCTATCTGCCGCTGCGCATCGCCGACGTGCCCGAGATGGACATCAGCTTTGTCGAGAGCGCGGAAGTCCCGGTCGGGCTGGGCGAGCCCGCGACCACGGTGGTCGGGCCGGCGATCGGCAACGCGATCTTCGCGGCGGTCGGGGTTCGGCTGCGGCATATCCCGATCACGCCCGCGGCGGTGAAGGCGGGGCTGAAGGGGGCCTGATCGCTGCCGTCACCCCGGGCTTGGCCCGGGGTCCACCGTGGTCCGCGTCCGTAAAGCGTTGAGATAGCGGCACGGTGGACCCCGGCACAGGGCCGGGGTGACGGCTGTTGTGGGGTGCCGTGAATACGCCAGAACCGCGCGCAGCGGCGTTGGACGTATTCAACCCAATCCGTTCGTTTCGAGCGACGAACGGGTGGGAGCGAGGCCCGGCAACCGCGCCCCGAACCTATCCGCGCCCCGCCAGCCGCTCCGCCAGGAAATCCACGAACACGCGCACGCGGCGCGGGGTGTTTGCGCCGCCGACGAAGATCGCGTGAATGTCCTCGGTGTCGCCCGGGTTGAACGCGTCGAGCAGCGCGACCAGTCGCCCCGCCGCGGCATCATCCGCCACGTGAAAGCTCCCGACCCGCGTGATCCCGACGCCCGCCTGCGCGAGCTGGACCAGCGTCTCGCCGTTGTTCGCCGCGATGTTCCCGCCGACGTCCAGCGCGAACGCGGCGCCGTCGCGCACGAATGGCCAGCCAGGGTCGACCCGGCGGAAATTGAAGTTGAGGCAATTATGGTCGTGCAGGTCCTCGGGCACCTGCGGCATCCCGGCGCGCGCGAGATAGGCGGGGGCGGCGACGATCGTCCGGCCATTCGACCCGATCCGCCGCGCGGTCAGCGGGCTGTCGGCGAGCGGACCGAAGCGGATCGCCACGTCCGCCTGGCCGCCGAGCACGTCGGTCAGCTCGTCGCTGAGGCTGAGGTCGACCAGGATCTCGGGATAGCGCGCGACGAAATCCGCGAGCAACGGCACGATCGTGATCCGGCCATAAGCGAGCGACGCGCTCACCCGCAGCCGCCCGCGGGGTGCCGCCTGATAGGCGATCGCCGCTTCGGACTCGGTCAGGTCCGCGAGGATCCGCCGCGCCGCGAGCAGATAGGCCTCGCCCTCGGGCGTCACGGTCAGCGTCCGCGTCGTCCGCACCAGCAACCGCACGCCGAGCCTGCTTTCGATCCGCGAGATGATCCGGCTGAGCGCGGACGGCGTCAGCGCCAGCGCGCGCGCGCCCGCCGACAGGCTGCCCGCGCGGACCACTGCATCGAACGCCTCCATCTCGCCCGCGCGATCCACCCTGCGCACCATCTGTGATTCTCCCGCAAAGCTGCTGGTCCTGCTTACCCTCTACCGGAGGACGCTGCGTTGCACCATTTGAGGAAAATCACAGACCGGAAGATACGTATGAAACTCAACCCCGCCATTCTGGCGCTGGCCGTCGGTGCGTTCGGCATCGGCGTCACCGAATTCGCGCCGATGGGGATGCTCCCCGTCATCGCGACCGACCTCGGCGTGTCGATCCCGACCGCAGGGTTGCTGATCAGCGCCTATGCGGTCGGCGTGCTGATCGGCGCGCCGCTGATGACGCTGACCACCGCGCGCGTTCCCCGGCGGACGTTGCTGATCGCGCTGATGGCGATCTTCACCATCGGCAACCTGCTCGCGGCCTTGTCGGGCAGCTACACCACCTTGCTGATCGCGCGGGTCGTCACCTCGTTCAATCACGGGGCGTTCTTCGGCGTCGGGTCGGTCGTCGCGGCGCGGCTGGTGCCGGCGGATCGCCGCGCAGGCGCGGTCGCGACGATGTTCATGGGGCTGACGATCGCCAATGTCGGCGGCGTCCCGCTCGCGGCGTGGGCGGCGGAAGCGTTCGGCTGGCGGACGGTGTTCTGGGCGATCACCGGGCTCGGCGTGCTCGCGATGGCGGCGCTGCGCTTCGCCGTCCCGGTCATCCCGGCGGATGCCGACAGCGACATGCGCGCCGAATTGCGCGTGCTGGTGCACGGGCCGGTGCTGGTCGCGCTGTTGCTGACGGTGATCGGGTCGAGCGCGATGTTCACGGTGTTCACCTATATCGTCCCGATCCTCCAGACGCAGGCGCACGCCTCGACCGGTTTCGTCACCGCGATGCTGGTGCTGTATGGGCTGGGGCTCACGGTCGGGAACTGGCTGGGGGGCCGCTATGGCGATCGCTCGGTCGACGGGACGCTGATCGTCACGCTGGGCGGTCTGGTCGCGCTGCTCGTGGTGTTCGCGGGTGCGATGGCGTGGCCGGTGCCCGTGGCGGTGCTGATCTTCCTGTGGGGCGTGGCGAGCTTCGCGCTGGTCCCGCCGCTCCAGATGCGCGTGATGGCGGCGGCGGGGGATGCGCCCAACCTCGCGTCGGCGATGAACATCGGCGCGTTCAACCTCGGCAATGCGGTCGGCGCGGCGCTCGGCGGCGCGGTGATCGGGGCAGGGATGGGCTATCCCGCAGTGTCGATCGCGGGTGCGGTGATGGCGGGGAGCGGGCTTGCGCTGGTGCTTCTGCTGCGGCTGCAGGCGGGGCGTGCGCGGCTGGCGACGGCAGGCTGATCTTAGACCTTAGTCTCGTTCGATCGCGGGCGCGCCGGGTGTTTACCTCTTGGAAACGCCCTGCATGATGAGTGGCGTGCATGTCGCGCACCGCTCTTTTGCAGGCCTTTCGCCGCGCTTGCCTCCGTTGGATGGCGTGTCTGGTGCTGGCGCTCGCGACGGTCGCGACGCCCGCCTTCGCGTGCGACGTCACGACGCCGACCGCGGCATCGGTCGGCACCTTTTCTCCCTCCGCGATCAAGGCGAGCGCGCCGTACGTGAAGACGAGCGGCGGGTTTCGCTGCACGGGGTTTACCGCGCTGACGGTCCTGTCGGGCAATTTCCTGAAGGCGACGATCCCGGCGGGGACCGTGCTCAACCTGACCTCGGCCGCCGGCCCCGCGAACACCGTCAGCTACCGCGTCTTCGCGGACGCCAACGCCACGGTCGAGCTCAAGGCGGGGACTGCTGCCTTCTACATGAACGGCCCGGCGGTGAACCTGCTCAATCTGCTGGGGGACGGGACGATCGACGTGCCGGTCTATTTCAAGCTCGCGAGCATCGGCTATGTCGCGCCGGGCACCTATACCGGCAGTTTTTCGGTCAAATGGGACTGGAATTTCTGCAACGGTCTCGCCTCCGCGCTCGGCGTCTGCCTCGGTGCCGTCGACAGCGGGAGCAAGACCGGGGTCATCACCGTCACGCTGGTGGTCGCGGCCAGACCCCCGACGATCACGATCGCGTTCGGACAAGTCACCTGGGACCCGGTCAGCGGCACCAGCAACCCGCGCGCGATTCCGGGGAGCAAGCGCCGGATCAACGTGTCGATCACCAACCCCGACATCGTCGCGACCGAACTCAACGCGCTCCAGGCGGTGTTGCCGACCCCCGGCGGTATGGCGATCGCGCTCGATGGCGACGGCAGCGGGAGCGGCACCGTGGTGCAGTCGAGCGAGGGAAGCCCGCCATCGGGCGTCACCTTCGGCTATGCCGGGCCATCGAGCACCACCGATCAGGTCGATTTCTCGTCCGACGGCGGCAATAGCTGGACGTACGTGCCGGTTGCAGGGGCGGCGGCTTCGCAAGCCGCGGTGACGACGGTCCGGTTCCGTCCGCAGGGCACGATGGCCCCGGCGTCGTCCTATACGATTACGATGCCGTACAGTTTGAAGTGATGCTGGGGGGCGTTGCAGATGAGGGGTGCCGAACGCACCCGGGTTAAGCCGTAGCCGCCAATGCCGAAGGGTCGGCGGCTACGGTGCAAGCTGGAACAGCGATCAGGTGTAGGTGACGCGGACCATCGGCTTGACGCCCTTGCGTAGGGCAAAGCCAACCAGCCCGAACCCGGCCAGCATCAACGTCCAGGTTGCAGGCTCGGGGATGGAACTTGTTGCAAACCCCGAAATCACGAAACGAGCGTCGCCGCAGTTTCTGCACTCGTATGAACTGTACGCGGTAGAGATGTCGTTCGTGATACCAGAGGTTAGCGGTTTCAGAAATGTGAATACCGTGTACCGAGTGACTTCAGGATTAAAGAACATGATTGAGTTTTTGGTGAAATAGTCACGGAAGACGAAGCCATCCTGATCAGTGTAATGATAAGAACAAAGAGCCGTTCCCGCCGATGTCGTAATATCATAACCCAGCGCTGCGCCGGTGTCAGAATCAATAGAAAAGGTCCCCGACGCGGTGCCGCCGTCGGAGAATTCGACGCCGCTGAGCGTCCAGACAATCGATGTTGCGGTCGCGGGGGCGGAAGCCGCCATAGCCGACATCGCAAACAAATAACCGATACGTTTCATCTTTATTCCATTCCCTGAGTGCCTGTTGGCCATTGGCGACGAGGAGAAAATGCAAACTTCGTGCAACTTGAAATATCGTTTATTTACTGAAGACGATGAGACGTTCGGATTGAAATCTGTAAGCGTGGTTGACGGAAAAGTCGGATATTGCGAGGAAACCAGAGAAAACTGGTGGATTACTCAAGATATCTTCGCGCCTCGCGCGTTCCGATCTGCCGCAACGCCGTCTTCTGTCGGTCACCCCGTCGCGCGCGCCTGCTCGCGGGTCACGCCAGCGATCCGATCGAGCGCCTGCGCTTCGATCTTTTCCAGTTCGCCCAGCGTCTCGGCGATCGCGTCGCGTTGGGCGTCGAGGCGGTCGATCCGCTCGCGACAGCGCTCGGCGAGCGCGCGCATCTGTTCGACATGCTGCGGGTCGGCGTCATACAGGTCGAGGAATTCGGTGATGTCGGCAAGCGTGAAGCCAAGCCGCTTGCCCCGCAGGATCAGCTGCATCCGGGCGATTTCGCGCTTGGTGTAGACGCGAATCGTGCCGACCCGGCTCGGGGTGATCAGTCCGCGATCCTCGTAGAAGCGCAGCGTCCGCGGCGTGATGGCCAGCATCCGCGCAACCGCGTTGATCCCCGCGAGCTCCTGCTGCCCGTCGTCCAATCCAGCTCCTCCGGTGACGCGTTATCATCGTTTCCGGGCCGGTCCGGTGGGGATCGCAGCCCGCACTTGCGTCTTGAATCCCGTGTCGCGGATTTGCGGCGATAAGGGAAACGCCATTTGTCGCGGTGCCGGTATTGTCGCGGGCGACCCCGGAAGCGTTGCAGAAAAGTCACGCAAACCCATGAAACCCGAAGGATCTTCTTCCTTGCCGGCAAGAATCCTTGACCACGTCGCTCATCCTTATAGGCGAGATGCCGTATACGGCATCGGCCTCGCGCATAAGACGCGAGCCGATCGGTTCGGACGATCGCACGGATGCGGCGTCCTCAAGGAAACGTCCGTGGCCAGTCCTGTTCCAGGGGCGGCCTGATGGAGAGGAAAGACGATGTCCCTGCTGATCCTCGGAGCGCTGCTCGCTGGAGCCCCGCTCGCCCCCGATACCGTCGTCGGTCGCTGGAGGACCGAAACCCACAATGCCATCGTCGAGATCGCGCGCTGCGGTCCCTCGATCTGCGGAAAGATCGTCACGTCCGACGCGCTTCGCGCCAATCCGGGCATGAAGGACGCGCGCAATTCGAACACCGCGCTGCGCAATCGCCCGATCGAAGGCATGCAGATGCTGAGCGGGTTCAAGCCCGAGGCGGACGGCGTGTGGAGCAACGGCCAGGTCTATAACGCCGATGACGGCAAGACCTACAGCGGCAAGATCACCCCGCTCGGCGCCAACCAATTGAAACTGCGCGGCTGCGTCTTCTTCCCGTTGTGCAAGACGCAAACCTGGACGCGTGTCCGCTAAATCCTTTTCCCCCCAGTGATGAGTACAGGAATTCCCATGGTAAATCGTATCAAGGCCCCGTTGCTGGGCGCGACCGCGCTTGTCTCCTCGCTTGGCTTCGCCAGCGTCGCGCATGCCGACGCTTTCTATCTCGAGGCGCAGTCGGCGCGTGGCGCAGGGCGCGCCTTCTCGGGTGAAGCCGCCGACACCGGTCCGGCGTCGCTGTGGTGGAACCCCGCCGCAATCGCGGGCATCACCAGTGGCGAAGCCGCGGTCAGCACGACCGCGATCCTGCCCAAGGGCGAAGTGATCGACAACGGCACGCTGATCCGTCGCCCGGGCCAGGCGTTCGCGCCGGTGCGTGGCAATGCGGTCTCGCGCGACCCGATCAACAACGGCGTCCTGCCGAGCGGTGCGATCGCCTATCCGATCAACGACCGGATCGCGATCGGCGTCGCGGTCACGTCGCCGTTCAGCTTCACCACCGATTATGATTCGAACAGCTGGGCACGCTACAGCGCTGACAAGACGCGGTTGCGAACGATCGACATCCAGCCGTCGATCGGCGTGGTGCTGACCGACTGGCTGCGAGTCGGCGGCGCGCTCAACGTAGAATATACCAACGCCTTCCTCAGCAACCAGCTTCCCAACGTCCTCGCATCGCTGCCGGACGGCACCCAGGCGCTGAACGGCGATGGCTGGGACTTCGGCTGGACCGCGGGCGTCCAGCTTCATAACCGGATCGCGACCGTCGGCATCAGCTACAAGTCGAGCATCGAGCATACGCTCACCGGCGATCTCAACATCTACAATCTGGTCGGGCCGCTCGCCGCGTCGAACACGTCGTTGTCGGGCGTCCAGGCGAAGTTCCGCACCCCGGGGCAGGTGATCGTCGCGGGTCGGCTCAAGGCGACCAACGCGCTGACGCTCAACGCGCAGGTCGTCGCGTATAACTGGAGCAGGTTCGATGCGATCCGGCTCGGCGCGCCGCTCAACGTCGCGATCCCGGAAAATTACCGGGATAGCTGGAGCCTCGCGGGCGGCGTCGACTATGCGCTCACCCCCAAGGCGACCGTCCGCGCTGGCCTTCAGCGGACGATCACCCCGACGCAGGACGGCCTGCGCGACGCGCGCGTGCCCGACGCCAACCGCTGGACCTATGCCGCGGGTGGCAGCTACCAGCTGACCTCGCACATCGCGCTGGATGCGGCGGCGAGCTATGTCGACTTCAGCAACGAGACGATCGATCGCACCACCGCGGCCTTTGCCGGCACCGCCGCGCAGACGCCGATCGTCACCAACGGTCTGCTCCGCAATGCGCATGCGGTCGTGCTCTCGGTCGGCGGGCGCGTGACGTTCTGATAAAAACATGCAGCGGGGGAAGCGATGCTTCTCCCGCTGAATCGCGCTAGATCAAGCCCTTGCGAAGCTCCCCTCGGCTGCGACCGGGCAGAACGCGAACCGCGTGCATTCCGCGCCTCCGTCATTCTGGTGCGGCGCGCGGTTAAGCGATAGTACAGACGTCCGCCGTAACGGTCGCGCGGAGGAGAAGTGCGATGGCGAGCGATCTGCCCCCGACATCCGTGTCCGCCGACATGGACCGGATTTTCAAGCCGCTGAGCGACCGTGCGCCCGTGAACTCGGCGCAGCAGGATCGCTCGCGGCAGGATGCGCGGGCCCGTGGCAAGCGGGACTGGCGGTTCTTCACGATCGTCGCGCCCGCACTGGTGCTGGTCGCGGGCACTGCGCTCGCGGTTGGTTATGGCCAATTCGGCCAGTTGCCGAAGCCGTTGGAGTCGACTCGCCACGTTGCCCCGATCCCGCCGTCGCAGCGTGCCGCCCCAACGGCGACCGTTCCGACCCCTTCGGGCGAGCAGGCGGCGCACCAGACAGTCGCCACGGACGTCGAGGATCCTCTTCCGCCGCCGCCGACGGATGGCACCCTTGCGCCGCCTGCCGAAGCATCCACGGCTTCCAACCGGGCGCGGGTCGTCGATCGGCGCGCGGTACGGGGCGAGCAACCGGCCGGCACAGCGCCGCGCGCAACGCTCGCGAGAGCCGATTCTTCACAGCGGCCCGTGCTCACGCGCGGCGAGAGTTCGGACGGTGGGGCGTCGTCGCAATGCCCCCCAGGGAGCCTCGAAGACCGCTGCATCTATCAGGACGTCCTCAACGCGGATGCCCGGCTGCGGCGCGCCTATCGCCGCGCGCGGCAGAGCGGGGTCCCCTATGGCCAGCTCGAGTCGATCAACCGCCAGTGGATCCGCGCGCGCGAGGCCGCGCAGGATGATCCCGACGGGACGATCCAGCGGTATGACCGGCTGACGGGGATGCTCGACCGCGCCCGCCAGGACGGCGGCGAATGACCGAGGGTGCAGCGATCCCCGTGGTTCTGCGTTCGCCCGGCGAACGCGCCGAACGGGCGCGATCGACCGAGGGCAGGGTCGTCTACGCGATTGGCGATATCCATGGTCGCTACGATCTTGTGTCCGCGCTGCTGGAAGCGATCGTCGCGGACATGGCGACGATCGTCGACGGTCGCCCCCCCCTTGCTGGTGTTCTGCGGCGATTATGTCGATCGCGGGCCGCAATCCTCGCAGGTCCTGACCGCGCTTGTCTGGCTGTCGCGCCAGTCCACGCTCGAAATCGTCTTCCTGCGTGGAAATCATGAGGTGATGCTGCTCGATTTTCTCGATCATCCCGACCGGAATATCCCCTGGCTCCGACGCGATGGCGCGCAAACCCTGATGTCCTATGGCGTCGATGTGCCGGGGGACGATCTGGCGTCGCTCGAAACGGCCTGCCGGGCGCTGCGCGACCGGTTGCTGGACAAGATGCCCGCGTCGCATCTCGCATTCCTGCGGGGCTTGCCGATCCGGACGATGTGTGGCGATTACCTGTTCGTCCACGCGGGGCTAAAACCCCGCGTGTCCATCGCGCGGCAAAGCGAGGAGGATTGCCTGTGGATCGGGGAAGAGTTCCTGTCGGCGGATTACCGTTTCGACAAGATCGTCGTCCATGGACATAGCTGGAGCGCGGACGAACCCGAGATGACGGCGAACCGAATCGGTATCGATACGGGCGCCTATTCGACCGGTGTCCTCACCGCGGTTCGCCTCGAGGGGGAAACGATCGTGTTCCTGCAGGCGCGGACGCGGTCGGCGGAAACGTCATGCTAGGATTCTTCATTGTGCCGACTGGTTTGGGAACGCCCTAATGCTACGCCTTCGCATCTTCGCCTCGGTCGTGTCGATCCTGTCGCTCGCCACGATGCTGCTCGCGATCCTCGTCGCTGCGCCGATCGGCGTGGCGATCGCGCTGCTCGTCGCGGCGGCATGTCTGGCGATCGTCGCCCCGTTCGACGCGTGGGATTCGGCGCGGCGCTTGCGGGTCCTGGTGGCGGGCGTGGCGTATCTCGTCGCCGTCGCAGTCGCGTTGCTCTTCACGCGCGGCGGATCGACCGAACCCACCCTGTTGATCGCGCTGACCGTGCTTCTGCAATTGGGCGTGGGGATTGCCTGCTGGGCCTTCGCCACGCGCAAACGCCGCCGCATGCCGCAGTCACGGCGCTATTTCGACAATTGAGCGAAGGGCGGCCCGGGGCCGCCGCTCCATTGGGCACGCTTGAATCGTACGGTTTGCAGTCGCGCGCTACCGCAACTGACTGTCCTTGCTGCCCCGGCGGTTGATCGCGGAGAAGGCAGGACTCTGATCACGCTGGCTCTGGCAGGCGACGCATGTGCGGACGCCGGGCAGCGCGTCTCGGCGGCGCTGGGGAATGGGTTCGCCGCATTCGTTGCATTCCGCTGCGCCGTCGCCCGTCGGCATGCGCGACCGGGCGAACAGGACCGCGTCGTTGATGGTGTCGTCGATCTGATCCTGAACCGCGCCCTCGGGCGCCCATCCGCTTGCCATAGTGTCACCTGATATTCGTTGCTTGGGACCAATATGGGGTCGCGCGCGGCGCTGCCAAGGCGGCGGCGTCGCGGTGGCGGGCGGGTCGTCATGACGGGTGCGTTTTGCCGAAGGACCCGGTATGTTCCGTGGCATGGACTCCGTTGCCCCTTTGCCTGTCGCCGCCCGCACCATAGTCGATTTCGTCGTCATCGACGTCGAGACGGCGTGTTCGAGCGTCAGCAGCATTTGCCAGGTCGGGATCGTCGGCTTCAGGAACGGGGTCGAGGTGTTCGACTATGAAACGCTGGTCGATCCGCTCGACCGGTTCTCGTCGTTCAACACGCGAATCCACGGTCTCACCTGCGACCATGTCTTCGGCGCGCCGACCTTCGCCGACGTCCACGCCGCGATCGACTCGCATCTATCCGGACGGATCACCGTCGCGCACTCCTTCTTCGACAAGGGGGCGCTCGGCGCGGCGTGTCGGGTCCATGACCGGGCGGAGATCAGGACCACGTGGCTGGACAGCGTGCGCGTCGCGAAGCGGGCGTGGCCCGAACTGCCGAGCCACCGGCTCAACGTGTTGAGCAAGTTCCTGGGGGTGCGCCACAAGCACCACGATGCGCTGAGCGACGCGCGGGCGGCCGGCATGGTGATCGTCCGCGCGATCGATCACACCGGAATCGACCTCGCCGGCTGGCTGGCCCCGCCCCGGGGGCGCGGTGGCCCCGCGCCGAAGGCGGCGGCGGTGGGTCCGTTGAAGGGCGAACGGGTCGCGATCCTGGGGGCACCGCGCGACGGTGCGCTGGCGCGGCGCCTCGCTGCGGCGGGGGGCAGGGTCGTCGCGTCGGTCGGCCTGACCACGACGAAGCTCGTCATCAGCAACGATCAACCCTTCGGGCACTATGTGACCGCGCATGCCGATCACCGCCGCGCGGACGCGCTGCGGCGGGAGGGTCACCGGATCGAGATCGTATCCGAGGACGAGATCAGGGAGCGTCTCGCAGCGGTTGGCTGACGTGGCCCGTCGCACTCATTGCGGCATGCCGCTCATCCCGCTTGCGCGCCGCAGCGCTGCCGCGTCGAGCCGGTAGCCGTCGAGAAAGACCGTGTCGACATGGCGCAGGTTTCCCAGGTCCTGTGAGACATCGCCGTTGACCAGGATCACGTCCGCCGTCTTTCCAGTCGCGATCGAGCCGGTCCGGTCCGCCATGCCCGTCAGCTTCGCCGGAACGATCGTCGCGGTCTGCAAGGCCTCGGCGTTGCTGAGGCCGGACTGCTGGTACAGTTCGATCTCCCGCACGAGTTCGAGGCCATAGCCGTCGGTCCCCGCGACGATCGGCACGCCGGCGCGGTGCAGGCGACCGACCAGCCCGACCATCTTCGTGAAGCTCTTGCGGAAATCGTCCCGAGTCAGGTCGCCGAACAACGGATAGCCCGCGATTTTCCAGCCGCGTACCACCGATGGCGGCGAAACATCGGCGAAGGCCGCATATTCGGGGGACATCGCGGTGCCGTCCGACGTCATCAACTGCTCCCAGACGGTCAGGGTCGGATCGATCACCGTGCCGCGCTTGCCGAGTTCGGCGTAGAAGGCCGTCATCGCCGGGGAATCGAGGTCGACGTCCTTCCCGTATTTCGCCGGGCCTTCCAGCCTGGCGGCGGTGTTCGCCTTGTCGACCACGTCCTGCGGCATCGCCTGCATCATGATGAAGTTGATGTGCGTGACCTCGTCATAGCCAGCGCGTACCGCATCGAGCGGGCGCATGCCCGCGGGGACGTGGCCGTGGACGTGCAGGCCGAGCTTGTGCGCCTCAGCCGCCGCCGGGGCGATCCACGCCGGATTCATCGACGTGTAGAATTTGACACCCCAAAGCCCGGCCGCCTTGATCTTGTCGACGGCCGCGATCGCCTCGGCGGCGGACGTGACGGTCAGCGCGCCTTGTGCTGCGAGCGGGTCCTTGCGATCGATGATCACCGAGACCTTGCCGTCGGGCGCGAGCAGATCCCCCGCCGCGCGGCGCTTGTAGATGCTGAGCGTCTCATCGATCATCGAGCCCGGGCTGCGGTAGTTGGTCATCCCCGTCGCGACGTTCTGCAACAGGTTCCAGTCGTCGCCACCGACGTGGCGGTGCGCATCCCATAATCCCGGGAGGATCGTCTTGCCGCGTCCGTCGAGCACCGTCGCCCCGGCCGGTGCCGTGATCGTTCCGCCCGCCGCGACGGTCGCGATCTTGCCGTTGGCGATCAGGACCGCGCGATCGGGAAGATACTTTCCGGCAACGGAGTCGAACAGGAGGATGTGGTCGACCAGCGTCGGCGTCGCATTGGCCGGGCGCAGGAAGCGATGCGCAACGTCGCGCACCATGTCGGCTGTGGCATCGTCCTGAATCTGCTTGAGCCGGGGGCCGGCCGCCTCATAGCCTTCGGGCAGCAGCGAGATGATGCCCGCATTGCCGAAGAAATGGTTGTCGGCGTCGAGCCACATCGGAATCGGCGAAAAACTGTAGCCCGTGATGAAGGCGAGCTTCACCGTCTTCGGTCCCTGCGGCCCCGTGATCTCTACCGGCTTGCCGACGACGATCGAGGCGTGGCCTGTCGGAAGCAGATCGATTCCCTTGTCGCCCGCCGCGACGAGTGCCTCGATGTCGCTTTCCCCCGCCAGCCAGGGGCCGCCATAGGTGTTGTAGCGCTTGGCCGCGAACGGCGCGGCACCGCCGTCCACTGCGGTCTTCCAGTGCGCGACGCCGCCCGAATCGACGCTGAAGCTTTCGGTCGCATCGCCCGAATCGGTGAAGCCGCGGATCTCGATCGCGGTTGGCCGCTTGTCGGGGCCGGTCGTCATCAGCTCGTCGGTCTCGGTGACCCAGCCGCGCAGCGTCATCGACATGCGATAGGCGACGCGCGCGTCGGCGGTTCGCCACGACCAGATATCGCCATGTTTTCCCGCGACCGAACTGATCGTGTAGTGGCGCGCCCCGGCGGGCGGGGCCATGAGTTGCTCCTTGGTCGCGGGACCGGCGACGGCGGCCGAGGACACGGTGGCGAGCAAGACGGCGAGACCCAGTCGAAGCATGATGATTACCCCCCGGCGGTGTTTTCGGGAGACTGACAAGTCGCGGCCGTGGGAGCAAGAGCGGGTGTGTTCGCCGGAATCCCCCGATCTCGGCGGTTCGCGCCGCCTTGTTGTCCGCGCTGCGTGGTCGCGGCACGGACGCGATCGATGGCGCTGCGCTCTCGCTCTGCCGTGGCGGTGCAACAAAGCATTGACGCTAAAGGATACAACGGGAACGTAGAGCGCGATGACGGCTCCCTGGCACTTCTGGATCGATCGCGGCGGCACCTTCACCGACGTCGTGGCGCGCAAGCCGGACGGCCAGCTGGTATCGGCAAAATTATTGTCGGAGGATCCCGAGCGCTATGCCGACGCCGCGGTCGAGGCGATCCGGCGGCTGACCGGGGGCGGGGACGTTCCGCTCGCGCTGCGAATCGGCACGACCGTCGCGACCAATGCGCTGCTCGAGGGGAAGGGCGAGCCGACCGTCCTGGCGATCACGCGCGGGTTCGGGGATGCGCTGGTGATCGGGCATCAGGAACGCGCCGACATCTTCGCGCGCGACCTCGCGCGGCCCGCGCCGCTGTTCGCTCGCGTCGTCGAGATCGACGAGCGGGTGATGGCGGATGGCGGGGTGGACCGGCCGCTCGATCGGGAGGCGGCGCGCGTCGGCCTGCAGGCCGCGTACGATGCGGGGTTGCGCTCGGTCGCGATCGTCCTGATGCACGGCTATCGGTTCACGGCGCACGAGGCGACGCTGGTCGACGTCGCGCAAGACATCGGCTTTACCCAGATTTCGGCCAGCCATCGGGTAGCCCCCGTGATCAAGCTGATCGGGCGTGGCGATACGACGCTGGTCGATGCGTATCTGTCCCCCGTGCTCGACCGCTATGTCGCGGGGCTGAGCGCGGCGCTCGGCCAGGGTGCCTTGTTCATGCAATCCTCGGGCGGGCTGGTCGACGGCGCGCATTTCCGCGGCAAGGATGCGATCCTGTCGGGGCCGGCGGGGGGAATCGTCGGCATGGCCGCGACCGCAAGCGCGGCGGGGTTCGACCGGATCATCGGCTTCGACATGGGCGGGACATCGACCGACGTGTCGCATTATGCGGGCACCTACGAACGCGAGACCGAGACGCTGATCGCGGGCACGCGGATCCGTGCGCCGATGCTGCGGATCCATACGGTGGCGGCGGGGGGCGGGTCGATCTGTCGGTTCGACGGGCAGCGGTTGCTGGTCGGGCCGGAGAGCGCGGGCGCGGTGCCGGGGCCGGCGTGTTATCGGCGCGGTGGCCCGCTGACGGTGACCGATTGCAACGTCCTGCTCGGCAAGTTGCAACCCGACTTCTTCCCCGCATTATTCGGCACGCAGGGCGATCAGCCGCTCGACCGCGCGGCGGTGACCGCGCGGTTCGCGGACCTGCCGCTCGATCCGCAGGCCGCGGCCGAAGGCTTCGTCGCGGTCGCGGTGGCCAACATGGCGAATGCGATCCGCACGATCTCGGTCGCACGCGGGCATGACGTGACGCGTTATACGCTCGCGTGTTTCGGTGGCGCTGGCGGGCAACACGCGTGCCTGGTCGCCGATGCGCTCGGGATGGACCGCGTGATGATCCATCCGCTCGCGGGGGTTCTCTCGGCTTACGGCATGGGGCTGGCCGACCGCCGCGAGCTGCGCGAACGAACGCTGGGCGTCGCGGTCGACGACCGTGCCGCGATCGATGCGGCATTCGCAGTGCTGGCGGAGGAGGCGCACCGCGCGCTTGCGGATCAGGGCGTCGCCGCAGGGGATATTACCGTGGAACGCCGCGTCCACCTGCGGCGCGGGCAGACCGAGCATACGATCGAGCTCGATTTCGCGGATACCGCGACGATGGTGGCGGACTTCGACACCGCCTATCGCGCGCAGTTCGGTTTCACGACAGCGCAGGGCCTGGTCGTCGATCGCCTCGTCGCCGAGGCCGTTGCCAAGAGCCTGCCGGTCGAGACGACGCTGATCGATCTCCCGCGCGACGCCGCCGCGCCGATGGCAATCGTGCCGGTCTATATGGCAGGCGTGCTCCAGCAGGTGCCGGTGCTGGCGCGCGCGGGTTTGCCTGCGGGCTACGCGTTCGAAGGGCCGGCTCTGATCATCGATCCGGTCTCGACCACGGTCGTAGAGCCTGGCTGGCGGGTCCGTGTCGACGCGATCGGCAACCTGATCCTCGACCGCGCGGTGGCGCGGCAAACGGTACGGATCGGGACCGAAAGCGATCCCGCGCGGCTCGCGATCTTCGCGGGCCTGTTCATGAGCATCGCCGAGGAAATGGGCGCGGCGCTGCAGCGCTCCGCCGCCTCGGTCAACATTCGCGAGCGGCTCGATTTCTCCTGCGCGCTGTTCGACGCGCGCGGCAATCTCGTCGCCAACGCGCCGCATATCCCGGTGCATCTCGGCTCGATGGGCGAAAGCATCCGCACGATCATCGCGGCGCGCGGTTCGCATGCGGACGGGCGGGGGATCCGGCGCGGCGATGCCTATGCGCTCAACGCACCGTATCGCGGGGGTACGCATCTTCCCGACATCACGGTGATCCTGCCGGTCTTTGCGGAAGGGAGCGACGCGCCCGACGGGTTCGTCGCCGCGCGCGGGCATCATGCCGATGTCGGCGGGATCACGCCGGGATCGATGCCGCCCGACAGCGTCTCGGTCGAGCAGGAAGGCGTTCTGCTCGACGACGTGCTGGTGGTCGACGAGGGGCACTTTCGCGAGGCCGAGTTGCGTACCCTCTTCGCCAGCGGTCCGTTTCCCGCGCGCAATGTCGACCAGAACATCGCCGATCTCGCGGCGCAACTCGCGGCCTGCGCGCGCGGGGCTGCCGGTCTGGCGCGGATCGCGGGCGAATATGGGGCGGATGTCGTCAGCGCCTATATGGAGCATGTCCAGGTCAATGCCGACGCCGCCGCACGCCGCCTGATCGCCGGGCTGCAAGACGGTAGCTTCGCCTATGAGATGGACGATGGCGCGGTGGTCCGCGTCGCGATCGGGGTCGATCGTGCGGCGCAAACCATGACGGTCGATTTCGCGGGAACGAGCGCGCAGCGGCCGAACAACTTCAACGCGCCGGTGTCGATCGTCCGCGCGGCGGTGCTGTATGTGCTGCGCGTGCTGATGGACGAGAGCGTCCCGCTTAACGACGGCTGCCTGCGCGGCGTGACGATCCTGGTGCCCGAAGGCTCGATGCTCAACCCGTGGTTCCCCGCCGCGGTGGTGGCGGGGAATGTCGAGACGAGCCAGGTCGTCACCGATGCGCTGTTCGGCGCGCTCGGCGCGATGGCGGCGAGCCAGGGGACGATGAACAATTTCACCTTCGGCGACGAAACCTACCAATATTACGAGACGATCGCAGGTGGTTCGGGCGCGGGTGCCACGTATGACGGCACGCCCGTGGTCCAGTCGCACATGACCAACAGTCGGCTGACCGACCCGGAGATCTTCGAGACGCGCTTTCCGGTCCTGCTCGAGGAGTTCTCGATCCGGGCAGGGTCGGGCGGGGCGGGCGCGCACCGCGGCGGGGATGGCGGAACGCGCCGCATCCGGTTCCTCGCGGACATGACCGCCTGCATCCTCGCCAATCGTCGCCGCGTGCCGCCGTTCGGACTGGAAGGCGGGGCCGAGGGCGAAGTGGGGTCCGCCAGCGTCGAGCGTGCCGATGGCTCGATCGAGCCACTCGGATCGACCGCCAAGGTCGCTATGCGCAATGGCGACGTGTTCGTCATCGAAACCCCCGGCGGGGGCGGATTCGGAGGCGGTTGAATGCTCGTGCTCGCAGGAATCGGGGTAATCGTCGCGGGCTTCCTGCTGCGCTTCAATCCGTTGCTGGTCGTCGCGGTCTCGGCGCTGGTGACGGGGCTGGCGGCGGGGCTCGATCCGCTCGCGATCCTCGCGGCGTTCGGCAAGGCGTTCAACGCCAATCGCTTCGTCAGCGCGGTCTACATCGTGCTGCCGGTGATCGGCCTGCTCGAACGGCACGGCTTGCAGGAGCGCGCGCGCGGGGCGATCGCCGCGCTTAAAGGCGCGACGGTCGGGCGGTTGTTGATCGGCTATCTGCTGTTCCGCCAACTGACCTCGGCGCTAGGCCTGATTTCGATTGCGGGTCCCGCACAAAGCGTCCGCCCGCTGGTCGCGCCGATGGCGGAAGCCGCGGCGGAGCGGCAGGGGCTTGCGCCCGGTGGCGATGCGATTCCGGCGATGGCGGCGGCGACCGACAATATCGGGCTGTTCTTCGGCGAGGACATCTTCATCGCGATCGGGTCGATCCTGCTGATGAAGGGGATCCTCGAAGGCTATGGCATCGTCATCCAGCCGCTGCATCTGTCGCTCTGGGCGCTTCCGACTGCGGTCGCCGCGCTGGTGATCCACGGTGCGCGGCTGCTGTGGCTCGATCGCCGTCTGGCGCGGCGCGGATGATCGGCACGAATTTCATTTATGGCCTGGCCGGACTGGTGTTCGCGGTGTTCGCCGTGCTGGCGGCGACCGACCGGGGAAACCGCAAGCGTTTCGGCAATGCCGGCTTTTACGGTTTGCTCGCGGTGAGTTTCCTCCTTGGCGACCGGATCGGCGATATTGGCAATGGCGTGCTGGTCCTCGGCCTCGTCGCGATTGCGGGGACGGGCGCAATGGGTCGGGGCGCACGCGCCACCACCGGCCCGGTCGAACGCCAGGCGGAATCGGAAAGGCGTGGCAACCGGTTGTTCCTCCCCGCCCTCGTGATTCCGGCGACGGCGCTGCTGGGTACGCTTGCCTTCAAGGCAATGCCCGCGCTGGTCGATCCGAAACAGATCACGCTGGTGGCGCTCGCCTGCGGCGTGATCCTCGCGCTCGCGGCGGGCTATGCGTGGTTCCGCGCGCGGCCCGCGACGCCGTTCGTCGAAGGGCTGCGCCTGATGGACAGCGTCGGCTGGGCGGCGGTGCTGCCGCAGATGCTCGCGAGTCTCGGCGCGGTGTTCGCGCTCGCTGGGGTCGGGCAGGTGGTCGGCGGGCTGGCGGGGGCGGCGATTCCGGACGGCAGCCTGATCGGCGCGGTGCTGGTCTATGCGCTCGGGATGACCGCGTTCACGATGGTGATGGGGAATGCGTTTGCGGCCTTCCCGGTGATGTTCGCCGCGGTCGGAATGCCGCTGCTGATCGGGCGGTTCCACGGCGATCCCGCGGTGATCGCGGCGATCGGGATGCTCGCGGGCTTCTGCGGCACGCTGATGACGCCGATGGCGGCGAACTTCAATCTCGTCCCCGCCGCCTTGCTCGACCTGAAGGACAAGGGCGCGGTGATCCGCGCGCAGGTGCCGACCGCGTTGCCGCTGCTCGGCGTGAACATCGCTCTCTTGTATTGGCTGGGGTTCCGATGACGATGTTCGATTCCGTGTCCGCCGAGCGCTTCGCCACGCTCACGCTCGGGCATCTGACGCGCGAATGGCCGTACAAGCTCGACCAGATCCTGACCGGGCCGGACGATCTTGCCCTGCCGAAGATCCTGCATCCGATCTTCCACGGCAGCTTCGACTGGCACAGTTGCGTTCACGGCTGGTGGCAGGTGATGCGGCTCGCGCGGCTGTTCCCCGATATGGCCGCCACCGCCACAGTAGAGGCGCTTGCCGACCGGATGCTGGTGCCGGATCGCGTGGCGGGGGAAGTCGCCTATCTCGGCCGGCCGATGACGGACGGGTTCGAGCGGCCGTACGGCTGGGGCTGGCTGCTCGCACTCCACGCCGAACTCGCGCTTCGTCCCGACCGTCCCTGGGCCAATGCGCTGGAACCGCTCGCGCGGGCGTTTGCGGCGCGGTTCAAGGCGTATCTCCCCAAGCTCACTTATGCCGTGCGCAGCGGCAAGCATGACAGCACCGCGTTCGCGCTGATCCACGCGCTGCGCTGGGCGCGGACGCACGACTGGGAACTTGCCAGCGTGATCGAGGCGCGGGCGCGATCCTGGTTCGGCGCGGACCGGGACGCGCGGCCGTGGGAGCCGAGCGGCGAGGACTTTTTGTCCGCCACGCTGTGCGAAGCTGTCCTGATGCGCGACGTGCTCGGCAACGACGCGGGGGCGTGGCTGGCCGCATTCCTGCCGGATCCGGCGGGGGCGGCAGTCGCCTGCCTGCGCGTGCCTGCCCTCGTCACCGATCGCCGCGATGGCCGTCTGGCGCATATCGACGGACTCAATCTGGCGCGGGCGTGGTGCTGGTACAGCCTCGCCGACGCCTTGCCCGATCCCGCGGCAACCAAGGCCGTCGCGCGGGCGCATCTGGACGCTGCGCTCCCGCATCTCGCCGACGACTACATGGGCGAGCATTGGCTCGCGACCTTCGCCCTGCTCGCGCTGACGGCCTGACGGAGTAACCGTCGCCTCGGTTTGGGCGGCGTGCCGAGGCCGGCCCCGCGCTAAATCCGCGCGTTCCCGCTTCGAAGGCCAACCCCCGCTATAATAAGCATGAACCCCAGGCAGCATGCCCGGGGGACAACCGTGCGAGGCGGACCCGATCGCGGCGTTCCGGGTCGAGGCGGGCGAACTGCTCGAACAGATCGAGCAGGGGCTGCTCGATCTCGGCCACCGGCTCGACGATCGCGATCTGGTCGACGAAGTTTTCCGCGGCCTCCACACGCTCAAGGGCTCGGGCGCGATGTTCGGGTTCGATGCGCTCGCCGGGTTCACGCATCATTGCGAGACCGCGTTCGACCGCGTCCGCAAGGGACTGGCGCCCGCGACGCACGCACTGGTCGCGGCGATCCTGTCGGCCAAGGACCATATGCGCGCGCTGATCGACGGCGACGGCGCGGGGCTGGAAGCCGAAGGTGCCGCGATCCTCGCGCAGCTCCAGGCGGCGATCGACGAAGGCGCGGACGGTCCGATCGCCGCGCCGGCCCCCGTCGATGCCGGATGGTCCCTGTCGTTCCGGCTTCCTGCGGATGCGATGGCGAACGGCACCAACCCGCTGATGCTGCTCGACGAACTGCGCGCGCTGGGGGCCTGCCGCATCGTCGCGCGGACCGACGCGATTCCGCCGCTTGCCGATCTCATCCCCACCGAATGCCATATCGGGTGGGACGTCGAGCTGCGTGGCGACGTGTCGCGCGGCGATATCGACGACGTGTTCATCTTCGTGATGGACGACATGGCGCTGAAGATCGAACCGCTGGCGTCGGTCGTGGTCGCGGTCGCCGATGCCACGCCGCCCGCCGGACCGGTCACCAGCGCCCCCGCGCCCCTGTCCGAACCCGCGCCGGCTACGGTGGCGCGGGTCGCCGTCGCACCGGGCGAGAGCGTCCGCGTTCCCGCCGAGCGGCTCGACGAGCTGATGGACCGGGTCGGGGAACTCGTCATCGTCCAGAGCCGCCTTTCGCAAGTCGCCAAGAGTGGCGGCAGCGCCGACGATCTGGTCCTGCGGTCGATTTCGGAAGAGATCGAGCGGCTGGCCAGCGAATTGCGCGAGACGATGATGGTGCTGCGGATGGTGCCGGTCGCCACGCTGTTCGGCCGCTTCCGTCGGCTCGTCCACGATCTCGCGCGCGAAACGGGCAAGACGATCGAGCTCGCGACCGAGGGCGAGGCAACCGAGATCGACAAGACCGTGATCGAGCGGCTTGCCGATCCGATGATCCATCTGATCCGCAATGCCTGCGATCACGGCCTGGAAACGCCCGCGCAGCGCACCGCCGCGGGCAAGCCCGCAACGGGGCAGGTCCGGCTCTCGGCCTATCAGGCCGGCGGCGAGGTCGTCATCACCATCCGCGACGACGGCCGCGGGATCGATTGCGACCGCGTTCGCGCCAAGGCCGAAGCGCAGGGGCTGGTCCAGCCCGGCCAGGCGATGACCGAGCAGGAGACGCTCCAGCTCATCTTCCATCCCGGCTTCTCCACCGCGGCGCAGATCACCAACCTGTCGGGACGCGGCGTCGGGATGGACGTCGTCAAGCGCACGATCGAGAGCCTGCGCGGCGGCATCGATGTGACCAGCGTGGTGGGGCAGGGGTCGACCGTGGTGCTGCGCATCCCGTTAACGCTCGCGATCATCGACGGGTTGCTGATCCGCGTCGGCACCGGCCGCTACGTGATCCCGCTCGCCGCGGTCGAGGAATGTATCGAGCTGAGCCTCGAGGAGGATCTGCGCTCGCGCAGCCGCAGCTTCGTGACGTTACGCGACCGGCTGGTGCCGTTCCTGCGCCTGCGCGAGATGTTCGACACCGGCACGCGGCCCGATCCGCACCAGAAGATCGTGGTCATCGCCACCGGCACGGAGCGCGTCGGGCTGGTCGTCGACCAGATCATCGGCAGCCACCAGACCGTGATCAAGCCGATGTCGCAGCTCCACCGCGACGTCACGACCTTCGCCGGCGCGACCATCCTCGGCGACGGCGGGGTCGCGCTGATCCTCGACGTCGCGCAGCTCGTCGCGCTCGGCCAGCAGCAGGAGGAGCGGCTTCGCGCCGCTGCATAAGCCATGGACGGAAACCAGACCCAGTGGGACGCCGACGGCACGCTCGAAGTGCTGACCTTCAACCTGCAGGAAGAGACGTTCGCGCTCGAGGCGATGCTCGTGCGCGAGATCCTCGACCTGCTGCCCGAGACGCGCGTTCCGGGCGCCGACCCGCTCGTCGGCAGCGTCGTCAACTTCCGGGGGCGGATCATCCCGATCACCGACCTGCGGCTCGCATTCGGCATGCCCGCGGCGGAGGCGACGGTGGATAGCCGGATCGTCGTGATCGAGATCGACGCCGGCAGCGGTTGCATCCAGCTCGGCATCCGCACCGACAAGGTCCACGAGGTCGCGACGCTGCGGCAGGACGCGAGCGAGCAGCCCCCGGTGGTCGGCATGCGCTGGCGCCGGGAATTCGTGCGGGATCTCGTGCGGACGCCCAGCGGCGTCATCGTCATCCCGCGGCTCTCCGCGATTTTCGCCGACATCCTCGGCACGGACGTCTCTGCATATTCCGCCGCTTAACTCGTCTCCGATCGATCGCCGCCGTCCCTTCAAATTTCGCGATACGCACAAGGAAGCTTTGCAATGGCCCTCACTCTCTTCGATCGCGTATCCTCCAGTGTCGTCATGGCCGAACTCGCCCGGCTCGAGGGCGCGATGGCGAGCGGCAACATCGCCGAGCGCGCCGATCTGTCCATCGCGCGGGGGCAAACCCAGGGCGTGCTGAGCGCGGTCAACCAGTTGCTCGACAAGGCGCTCCATCCGGTCACCGCGCTGGCTGGAAACATCGGCGTCATGTGCGCGCAGCACGACCAGGGCGACATCGACGTCGTCCTGCCGGAGGGGCATTTCCAGGGCGAGCTCGCGATCATGGCGAAGCGCGTGAACGACCTCGTCGGCAGCCACATCGCGGTGAAGAGGCTGGCGATGGCGTGCATCAAGGAATTCGGCGAGGGCAATTTCGAGGCACCGCTCGCGCAGCTTCCCGGCAAGAAGGCATTCATCAACGCCACGATCGAGACGCTCCGCGGCAATCTTCAGGGGCTGATCTTCGAGATGCAGCACATGTCGAGCGAGCATGACAAGGGCGACATCGACGTCTTCGTCCCCGTCGACAAGTTCCGCGGCGACTTCGCCGTCATGGCGCAGGGCGTGAACGCGATGGTCGCGAGCCACATCGCGGTGAAGAAGAAGGCGATGGCGTGCATCAAGGAATTCGGCGAGGGCAATTTCGCAGCGCCGCTCGAGCAATTTCCCGGCAAGAAGGCGTTCATCAACGACACGATCGAGACGCTGCGCCGCAACCTTCGCGAAATCACGCAGGAAATCCAGCGCCTGATCGTCGCCTCCACCGCCGGCCATCTCAGCGAGCGCGGTGACGACAAGCGCTTCGTGGGGGATTTCGCCGCGCTGATCGCCGGCATCAACGGGATGCTCGACGCGATCCTGCTGCCGATCGCCGAAGGCAATCGCGTGCTCGACCTGGTCAGCACGGGGGACCTGGTGGAACGCGTCGACATCGCCTGCGACGGCGACCACCGACGCATGAAGGACGCGATCAACCTGCTGGTCGACAACCTCCGGCTGAGCGCCAATCTCGCCGACAAGATCGCCAATGGCGACCTCACCGTCACGCATCAGCCGCTGTCCGAGAAGGACATGCTGGGCCAGGCGCTGGTGCGGATGATCGAGCGGCTGCGCGGTGTCGTCGGCAATGCCAACGCTGCGGCCGACAACGTCTCGGCGGGCAGCCAGGAATTGTCGGCGAGTTCGGAGCAGGTGTCGCAGGGCGCCACCGAACAGGCCGCCGCTGCCGAGGAAGCGTCCGCGTCGATGGAAGAGATGGCCTCCAACATCAAGCAGAACGCCGACAACGCCGCGCAGACCGAGAAGATGGCGCGGCAGTCCGCCAAGGACGCCGAAGCCAGTGGCGTCGCGGTCGACAGGGCGGTCGACGCGATGCGTACGATCGCCGCGAAGATCGGGATCGTCCAGGAAATCGCGCGCCAGACCGATCTGCTCGCGCTCAACGCCGCGGTCGAGGCGGCGCGCGCCGGCGAACATGGCCGCGGCTTTGCGGTGGTCGCGTCGGAAGTGCGCAAGCTCGCGGAGCGCAGCCAGGCCGCCGCTGCCGAGATCAGTGAAGTCTCCTGCGACACGGTCAAGGCGGCGACCGAGGCGGGCGAGATGCTGACCCGACTGGTCCCCAACATCCGCCGCACCGCCGAGCTCGTCGCGGAAATCAGTTCGGCTTGCCGCGAACAGGATATCGGCGCATCGCAGATCAACGAGGCGATCCAGCAGCTCGATCAGGTCACCCAGCAGAATGCCGGCGCTTCCGAACAGATATCGGATACGTCGGAGCAGCTGGCGGAGCAGGCGGTCGAGCTCCAGGCGAGCATCGCCTTCTTCCGGGTAAGCGAAACGGCCGCGCAGCGCCCCACCGCTGCCGCGCCCGCCGCAGCGGCGGCGCGGCGTGTCCCGGTGCGCAAGGTCGCGGCGAAAAAGCCGACGCTGCGGCCCAAGGTCAATTCGATCGCGCATCAGAAGGCCCGCGTAAACGGCTTCGCGCTCGACCTCGCGATCGGCGGCCCGGACGAAGAGGACGCCGCATTCGACGCCCAGGCGGCATGACCGCCGCCCGCGAGATCCAGGCCGTCACCTTCGGGCTGGGGGCGGAGACCTTTGCGGTACCGGTCGCGCTGGTCCGCGAGATCCTCGACTATCGGACGCCGTTCCACATCCCCAATGGCCCGGACTATCTGCTCGGCCTCATCGACATGCGCGGTGAGGGCGTGACGACGATCGATTTCCGCCTGCGGCTCGGCCTGCCGCCGGCGGCGGCGACGCCGAATACGCGGATTCTGGTGGTCGACGTCCCTGTCGGCGATCGCGTGCTGGTGCTTGGCCTGGTCGTCGATCGCGTGATCGAGGTCAGCACCTTCGACGTCGACCGGATCGGCGCAGCGCCGGACATCGGCGTGCGCTGGCCGTCCGAGTATATCGCGGGCGTGGTCAAGCGCGCGGACGGGTTCGTCGTGCTGGTCGATGTGACGCGGATCTTCTCGAACGCGGAGGTCGACCGCATCGCCCCGCACGCGCTCGCCGCCTGATCGCGGGCGTTGGGGCGCACCGCCCCGCGCCTGCGCGCTTCGCCAGAATTTCACCGTCGGCAGTACTGCCCCGATATCGGATCCCGCTCTTGGCCCTTTCCGCCCCGCTATCGTCCCCCGGCCCCGACCGGATGAGCCAACGCCATTTCGATCGGCTGGCGGCGTACATCTTCGACTATTCGGGCATCAAGATGCCGGCGGCCAAGCAGACGATGCTCGAGGGCAGGCTTCGCCGGCGGCAGCGGATGGTCGGCGCCGAGACGCTCGACGCCTATTGCGACTATGTCTTTGCCGGCGACAATCTGGCGGACGAGGGTCTGTACCTGATCAACTCGATCACGACGAACAAGACCGATTTCTTTCGCGAGCCGGTTCACTTCCACTATCTCCGCAGCGTGGTGCTGCCAGACTTCGTGGCGCGCGGCGTGGCGGCGATCCGCGTCTGGAGCGTCGCCTGTTCGACCGGGCCGGAGCCCTACACGCTGGCGATGGAGCTTGACGATTTCGCCGGCAGGCACGGCGGCCCGTCCTATGGCATCCTCGCCACCGATCTCGACACCGACGTGCTCGAGACGGCCCGCGCGGGGATCTACCCGTCGGAGCTGATGGAGCCCGTGCCGGTGGCGATGCTGCACAAATATGTGCGGGCATCGCGCGACCCGGCGCGCAGCGATGTCCGGATCGTCCCGGCGCTGCGCAGCGCGATCGGCTTCGCGCGCCTCAACCTGATGGACGAGCGCTATCCGGTGGGCGCGCCGATGGACGTGATCTTCTGCCGCAACGTGCTGATCTATTTCGACAAGCCCACGCAGCGGCGGGTGGTGTCGCAACTCGCCGACCGGCTCGCACCGGGCGGCTATCTGTTCCTGGGCCATTCCGAATCGATTTCCGGGCTCGACTTGCCCCTGGTGCAGGTCGCCAACACCGTGTTCCAGCGAGACGACCGATGACGCCCAGGAAAAAGATCCGCGTCCTCATCGTCGATGATTCGGCGATCGTCCGCCAGACGATGACCGCGATCCTCGAAGAGGATCCCGACATCGAAGTCATGGCGACCGCGGCCGATCCGTTCACCGCGGCGCGCCGGATGGAAAAGGAAATTCCCGATGTCATCACGCTCGACGTCGAGATGCCGCGGATGGATGGCATCACCTTCCTGCGCAAGCTGATGGCGCAGCACCCGGTGCCGGTGGTGATGTGCTCGTCACTGACCGAGGAGGGATCGGAGACGCTGCTCCAGGCGATGGAGGCGGGTGCGGTCGACGTGATCCTCAAGCCGCGCGTGGGCGTCGCCGATCACCTTACCGAGCATAACCTCCAGATTCGCGACGTCGTGAAGGCTGCGGCGCGCGCGCGCGTCCGTGGCGGCGTGATGCGCGCGGCGCGGCCGCTCGTCCCCGAACAGAAGCTCACCGCCGACGCGGTGTTGCCGCCGCCGTCGGGCCGCCCGATGAGCCGCACGACCGAGATGGTGGTGTGCCTCGGCGCATCGACCGGCGGCACCGAGGCACTGCGCGCGGTGCTCGAAGTGCTGCCGGCGGATTCGCCCGGCATCGTGATCGTCCAGCACATGCCGGAGCATTTCACCCGCGCGTTCGCGGCGCGGCTGAACACGTTGTGCGAGGTCGACGTGAAGGAAGCGGTCGACGGCGACCCGGTGCTGCGCGGGCATGTCCTGATCGCGCCCGGCGGCCGCCACATGATGCTCGAGCGCCAGGGTGCGCGCTATTACGTGTCGGTGCGCGACGGGCCTTTGGTCTCGCGCCACCGGCCCTCGGTCGACGTGCTGTTCCGCTCGGCGGCGCGGGCGGCGGGCTCGAACGCGGTCGGCGTGATCATGACCGGCATGGGGGACGACGGCGCGCGCGGCCTGCTCGAGATGAAGCAGGCGGGCGCAACCACGTTCGCGCAGGACGAGGCGAGTTCGATCGTGTTCGGCATGCCCAAGGAGGCGATCGCGCGCGGCGGCGCGGACCGCGTGGTTCCGCTCGGCGCAATCGCGCGCGAAATGCTCGCGGCAGCGGCGCGGTGAACAAAAGGGTGGGCACGGAATGATACACGCGACGATAGAATGCGCCGGTGCGAGCCCGATCGGCGGGAAGCATGGCGACATGGCGCGCTGGGCGGAGGCACTCGCCA
The DNA here is from genome assembly GCF_000251145.1 of Sphingomonas sp. PAMC 26621. Taxonomy (GTDB): domain Bacteria; phylum Pseudomonadota; class Alphaproteobacteria; order Sphingomonadales; family Sphingomonadaceae; genus Sphingomonas. Next base: position 29,457 of record NZ_AIDW01000010.1, read on the forward strand.
CGGTCGCGCGCGACATCGATTCGCGTTTCGTCGTGGCGGGCGAGGCGCTGGCCGGAGCGTATGGCATCGTCGAGCGGATCGTCGCGTCGCTGGAAGCGGTTTCCCAAGCGCTCGAAGGCGAGGCCGTGACTCGGGCCGTGGCGGACATGCATGCCATAGCCGACCGCCTGACGCAGTTGCCGTCCACGCAGGTGACGCGCCAGGCGGCGCTCGTCACGATCGGGGGCTCGGGGACGGCGCTGCGCAATCCGCTCGCCCGGTTTGACCGGACGCTCCGGTTTCTCAGGATTTGCGGACTGAACATCAAGGTCGCGGCGGCCGGTGCGGACGGTTTCGGCGGTTTTGCCGACATGATGATCGATCGGCTCGATGTCGCCGAAACGGAAATGCGCAGCTTCGCCATGCAGCTCGAAACCGTCACGCGCGGCGTCGCCGCCGCGCAGGCAGCCGAGCAGAGCCTTGCGCGCGAAAGCGCCCGGGTCATTCCGGAGGTTCCGCGCAGGCTGTCGCGCGACGCGCTTGCGCTACAGGAGGAGCAGGCCAGCGCGGGCATCCTCGCGAACCGAATCGTCGATGCGGCGCGGGAGGTCCGCGGCAAGATCGCAACCGCGATCGGTGCGTTGCAGATCGGCGATATCACCCGGCAGCGGCTCGAGCATGTCGTCGCGGGGCTCGTCGCCCTGCAGGCGCTGGCAGCGCCCGCGCCCGACGAGACGGTGCAGGCCCATGTGCTGGCGTTGCTGGCCGCGCAGGCAACCGACACGACCGCGGATTTCACACGCCAGGCCGCGCTTCTGACGCAGACGCTGCGAGACGTTGGGCCGCACGCGACCGCGCTGATCGCGCTGACCGGGGATCGCCCCCCGTCGGCGGGGGGTTCCGCCCCGGGCGATGCGCCGCTGGAGCTGCTCGAGCAGAGCATCGACGAGGTTCGCGCACTGGCGGGCCGGTTGCAGGAAGCGGATGCGATCTCGGACCGGATCGGCAGTGCGACACTGGTGACCGCAGAGGCGCTCGCGCAGCGGCTGCTGGTCATTCAGCGCGTCACCCTCGACGTCCAGCAAATGGCGTGGAACACCGATTTGCGCAGCCGCCCGATGGGGGATGCCGGCCGCGGGCTTGGAGCCGTGGCCCTGGAAATCCGCAACTTCTCGCTCGAGCTCGAGCGCTTCTCGGCAGACATCGCCGCGATGTGCGGACAGATTACCGGCGCGGCGCAAGCGATGCACGCCGTCCAGACCGGAACGTCGCGCGTGGACGTGAGCCACGCGCTCGACGTCTCGCTCCAGTGCGTGCGCGACGGCGGTCGCGTCGTTCGCGAAGGGCTCTTCGGGCTCGAGGTGGAAGCGTCCGAGCTCAACGACTTCGTAGATCAGACCGCCCGGAACATCGCGTGCGATACCGCTTTCGGCAGCGTGCTGGAATCGACGAGCGCGGCGCTTGCGGACGCCGGGTCGTCGATTGCGGCACTCGACGAGGCGCCTCCCGAGCTTTCGGTCGTGCTCGCGCAGATTGCCGCGACATACTCGATGGCGCGAGAGCGCGATGTCCATCAGCGCTTCGCGATGATCCCGGCCGAGGCCATGATTCAGCCTACGATCGGTCTCGCGGCAAGCGACGACGAGGACGATGACGGGCTGTTCTGATGTCCTTCGCCGGGGCCGGTCGTCGCCCGTCGGGGGATGCGACGCTGGCAGCTATCCCGTCGCGGCTTCGTCCGGATCCAGATGGTGCCGCGATGATCCGCCCAACGCGAAGCTCCTGACGGACTTGCCAACGAAGAGGCATCCACCCATGAGTCCCGCGGCCGACGTCGCGTTTGTCAGGCCGCTTTGCGGGAACCGATAGCCGTACCGAAATGTACGGCCATAATGCCCAGGCGATCCTGCTCCGAGCTTCTTGAATGGACCGATTCGTATGGGCGTGACGTCATCCCGCGGAAATCCGCCCCAGCCGGAACGGGGGCAGCCGTCTGCCGCCGCGACGCATCCGCTCCTCGACGTTCGCGCGCTGGGGAAATCGGTGCCTGGCCCACGGCGGCTGTTCCGCCATCTCGACCTCGCGGTTTCGGCGGGCGAACTCGTCGCGATCATCGGGGAGTCCGGCGTGGGCAAGTCCACGCTGCTCAACATCCTCGCCGGGCTCGATGACGCGGACGAGGGCAGCGTGACGATCGACGGAAAGGACCTCGGTACGCTCGACGAAGCCGCGCGCACGCGGCTGCGCCGGGAGCGGATCGGCTTCGTGTTCCAGGCCTTCCATATCCTGCCCTATCTGACCCTGCGCCAGAACATCGCCTTGCCGCTGGCGCTCGTATCGCCCGATGCGGCGGCGGCGGACGTGCGAGCGGAGGCGATGCTCGACGCGGTCGGTCTCGCAGGACGGGGCGAAGGGTATGCGCGCGACCTGTCGGGCGGCGAACTGCAACGCGTCGCCATCGCGCGGGCGCTGGTCCACCGCCCTGCGCTGATCCTCGCGGACGAGCCGACCGGAAATCTCGACCCCGAGACGGCGGCGCGCGTGCTGGCGCTGTTCGCCGACGCGGTGCGCGGCAATGGCGCAGCCGGGATCATGGTCACGCATTCCGAGGCAAGCGCCGCGATCGCCGATCGGGTGCTGACGCTCGGTGCCGAGGGTCTGGTCGACCGGCGTGGCTGAGACCGCCGGTCTTCTCTCGGGCAGGCGCGCGCTCGCCTGGTTGATCGGCGGGGAGTGGCGGTTCCATCCGGCGCGTTTCCTGACGACCGCGATCGCGATCGCGGTCGGCGTCGCGCTGGGGTTCGCCGTCCATCTCGTCAACGGCTCCGCGCTGGCGTCGTTCGACGGGGCAATGCGCGGCGTCAGCGGGGCGGCGGAGCTGTCGATCCGCGCGACCAGTCCGCTCGGCTTCGACGAGCGCGTGTATCCGCGGGTCGCGCTGGCGCAAGGGGTTGCCGATGCCAGCCCGGTCGTCAGTCTCGATGCGCGGATCGGTCGCGTCCGTCTGACCTTGCTGGGCGTGGACGTGATCCGCGCCGCGGGCGTGACGCCGTCCCTGATCGGCCTGCGTCCGGCTGGTCCCGACACGGGCAACGACACCGCGCTCGACGAATCCGCGCTCTTCCTCTCGCGACAGGCGCTGGCCCGGACCGGCGCGCGCGTCGGCGCGATGGTGCAGGTCGTGGCGAACGGCAGGACGGTGCCGCTGCGGATTGCGGGCACGCTGCCAGCCACCGAGGACGCGGCGGTCGGCGTGATCGACATCGCGGGCGCGCAGTGGCGGTTCGGCAGGCTCGGGCGGATCGACCGACTGGATCTCGCGCTGTCCGATCGTGCCGCGGCGGAGGCGGCGTTGCGCACGCTGCTGCTCGCGGATGCCGTCCTGTCCACCGCGGCGGCGCAGAACGCGCAAGGCGATGCGCTGTCGCGGGCGTATCGCGTGAACCTCGACATGCTCGCGCTCGTCGCGCTGCTGACCGGCGGGTTCCTCGTCTATTCGGCGCAGTCGCTGTCGGTGGTCCGCCGGCAACGCGCGTTCGCGCTGCTCCGCACGCTGGGGATGCCGCGCGGAGGCGTCATCGCGGCGGTGGTCGTCGAAGGCCTGGTGATCGGTCTCGTCGGGGCGGCCGTCGGACTGCTGGCGGGTTATGGCCTGGCATGGGCGGCGTTGCACTGGTTCGGTGGCGATCTTGGTGCAGGGTATTTCGGCGGGAGCAGCACGCGCGTCGTGTTCCAGCCATGGGCAGCCTCCGGCTTCTTTCTCCTCGGCCTGCTGGCGGCGCTCCTCGGAAGCGCTTTGCCCGCCCGCGTTGCCGCGCGCGCTGCCCCGGCGGCAGCGCTGAAGAACGCGGGCGACGTGCTCGATCCGCGGCGTCCGGTCGCGTGGTGGCCTGCCGCGGTCCTGCTGGCGGCGGGTGCTGGCGTATCGCTGTTGCCGGCGATCGCGGGGCTTCCGCTGTTCGGCTTCGTCGGCATGGCGCTGATGCTGACGGGCGGCGTGGCGGGCGTGCCGTGGTTTGCGCGGACATTGCTCACCCCCTTGGCGCGACGGGGCAGGGGCAGTGTTCCGCGCCTGCTCGCGGTGCGCCACCTGCACGGCGCGCCCGGGGAGGCGGCGACCGCCTTGTGCGGGATCGTCGCCTCGACCGCGCTGATGATCGCCATGGCGACGATGGTGACGAGCTTCCGGGGAGCAGTCGACGACTGGCTCGGCGACGTCCTCGGGGCGGACTTGTACGCCCGGACCACGGGGGGCGCCTCGTTCGACCCCGCCACGCGGGCCCGCCTGTCCGCGACGCCCGGCATCGCGACGGTCGCGTTCAGCCGCCAGTTGCCGCTGACCATCGCTGCCGACCGACCGCCGGTCAGCCTGATCGCGCGGCCCGAACGCGACGGCCGCGATCCGCTGCTGGTGCTGATCAAGCATGCCGCATCCGTGCCCGCCGGTGCCTTGCCGGTCTGGGTGTCGGAACCCGCTGAGCGTCTCTACGGCTGGGAGCCGGGGGCGACGATCACCTTGCCGATCGCGGGTCGCACGCGCTTCTTCGTTGCCGGGGTCTGGCGCGATTACGGGCGGCAGGCGGGTGCCGTGCTGGTCGACGAAGCCGACTACCAGCGTCTGACCGGGGACGATCGTCGCGACGAGATTTCGGTGATCGCCAAACCGGGTCAGGACGTCGACCGGATCGCCGCAGGCCTGACCGCGCGGCTTCCCGTCGCGCTGCGCGACCAGGTCGAGATCACCCGGCCAGCGACGCTCCGCCGGTTTGCGCTCAAGCTGTTCGACCGCAGCTTTGCGGTGACCTATCTGCTGGAGGCGGTGGCGATCCTGGTCGGGCTCGCGGGCGTGGCGGCGACGATGTCCGCGCAGACGATCGCGCGCGAACGCGAGTTCGGGATGCTCCGCCACCTCGGCCTGACGCGCCGCCAGCTGACATCGATGCTGGCGACCGAGGGGGCGATCGTCGGTCTTACGGGCGCGCTAGCCGGGATCTGGCTCGGACTGGTGCTGGCGCAGGTGTTGATCCACGTCATCAATCCCCAGTCGTTCAACTGGACGATGACGACGCGCGTGCCGATCGGCACGCTGGTCAGCGTTGCGGCGGCACTGACCGGCGCGGCGGCGGTGACCGCGGTTCTGGCGGGGCGGCGCGCGACCGCCCGAAGTGCGATCCAGTCGGTTCGGGAGGATTGGTGATGCGGCGACCCACACTGTTGACCGGGTGGCTCGCCGCCATCGCCGTCGCCGCGCCGGCGGCCACGCCGTATCCGCAAGTCCGCCCCGGGATCGTCCTGCGCTTTCCCCTGGATCATGGCGCGCACCCGGCGTTCCGGACCGAATGGTGGTACGTCACCGGCTGGCTCAGGACCGACGATGGCAAGGATCTCGGGTTTCAGGTGACCTTCTTCCGGACGCGGCCGCCGGTGGCTGCGGGCAACCCGAGCCGGTTCGCGGCGAGCCAGGTGCTCTTCGCCCACGCCGCGCTATCCGATCCGGCGACCGGGCGGTTGTTGCACGGCGAGCGCGCCGCACGGCAGGGCTTTGGTCTTGCCTCGGCCCGGACGGGCGATGCGGACGTTGCCATCCGCGACTGGCGGCTCCGGCGCGTCGCGGACGGGCGCTGGCAGACCGCGGTGGTTGCCGAGGGGTTCAAGCTTGCGCTGACGTTCAAGCCCACGCAGTCGCCGCTGCCGCAGGGGCAGGGCGGGTACAGCCGCAAGGGTCCTCAGGCGGAGGAAGCGAGCTATTATTATTCGATTCCGCATCTGCAGGTCTCCGGGCGGGTCGATCGCGGCGGGCGGAGCGCGGTGGTCACCGGGGAAGCGTGGCTTGATCGCGAATGGTCGTCGAATTACCTGGCGCCCGCCGCGCAGGGCTGGGACTGGACCGGGCTCAACTTCGACGACGGATCGGCGCTGATGGCGTTCAGGATCCGGCGCAAGGGCGGCGGCACGGTGTGGGCGGGGGGCGCGCTGCGTCGGCCCGACGGCAGGACGGTGGCGCTCGGGCGTTCGGACGTGGCCTTCCGGCCGATCGCCGTGTGGCGGAGCCGGGCTACGGGTGCCGCATATCCCGTCTCGCAGGAGCTTAGCATTCGCGTGGACGGCAAGGTCACGACGCGCCGACTGACGCCGATGTTCGCGGCGCAGGAACTCGATGCGCGCCGAAGCGGGCTTCCCGTCTATTGGGAGGGCGCCGTGCGGACGCCCGGTGGTCGTGGCTATCTGGAACTGACCGGCTACGATCGTCCGCTTGCGATGTAGCCGCTGTGCGCGCGCCGGACGGTGATCGCGGTAGCGAAGCGGCGTGCCGTTGGGTGGTTTTGTAACCCCGACCGGCGTTCGAACGTGTCGCACAGTCCATTGCGACGTTGCCGCCGGCTGGCCCGTGCTGGCGGGAGTCGGGTCGGTTTGGGCTGATACGGAGCCCCGCCTTCGCGTGTCCTCGCGCCACAAAGACCGCAGCACCGGTGTCGATGGCCATCAGCGCGTCGCGGGAGAGCGGAAACGGGGCCTGCGTTGCTTCGGTTTCAGGGGATCTCCCGACATTCCTCAACAATTCGAGTGCCACACCGTCCCACCGCAGGTATGCAGGTCGCCATGGACTGGAATAGCAGCTGACATGCCACATCAGGTCGATTTCTTTCCCCCGCCGGATCGCCATTTGCGCCTCGTCGCCGAAAGTCCCATTCCCTCCGTCATCAGCGATCCACGGTTGCCGGACAATCCGATCGTCGCCTGTAATGCGGCATTTTGCGATCTGACCGGCTATCCGGCCGAGGATGTCGTCGGGCGCAACTGCCGCTTCCTGTCCGGTCCGGCGACCGAACCGTGGCTGACCGAGGAAATTCGTCGCGGCGTGCGCGAACATCGTCCGGTGCTCGTCGAGATCCTGAACTACAAGCGCAGCGGCGAGCCGTTTCGCAACGCCGTTCTTGTCGCGCCGATCTACGACGAAAAAGACGAATTATTGTATTTTCTGGGATCGCAACTGGAGATAGATCCCGCGTCGGCGACGCCGACGAGCATGCGCCGCATTCGCGCGGCGGTGATGGTCAAGGCATTGTCCCCCCGGCAGGCCCAGGTACTCAAACTTGTCGCAAACGGCCGGCTCAACAAACAGATCGCGGCTGAGCTCGATATCGCCGAAAAGACCGTGAAGATGCACCGCGCCATCCTGATGAGCCGCCTGGACGTGCATACCACCGCTGATCTGATCCGGCTCGCCGTGGAGGCGGGCCTTTAAAGCTGCATGCCTGGGATACGGCACAAATCCCGTATCGGTGGAACACCTGGTTCCCTCTACCAGAGTGGGGTCGCCACAGCGGCGTTGCCGTACGCCTTCCAGCCATTCGGTGTGCGGTCAGGCTAACCCTCGCCCATCTGGTGCCGCTGTGACGACATATCAGGGAATAAGGTCGTTTCGTCACGGTCGGAGCGACATCCCGCAGTATCTGCCCGGTGCATTCGTGCCGCGGATCATGCGTCGGAGGCCTATATGGATATCGTCACGCCCTTCCAGTTTTCGCTCGTCTACAACGCGTTCTCCTTCACCTTTGCGGCGATGGCGGCGGCGACCGCTTTCCTGTGGCTCAGCCGCAGCCAGGTCGCGCCAGCCTATCGGACCGCGCTGACTATTTCCGGGCTCGTCACCGGTATTGCCGCCTATCATTACTTCCGGATCTTCGAGAGCTGGAACGCGGCCTATGTCTTCAAAAGCGGGGTCGTCTCGGCGACGGGTTTCGCGTTCAACGATGCGTACCGCTACGTCGACTGGTTGCTGACAGTGCCGTTGCTGCTGATTGAACTGGTGCTCGTGATGCGGCTGTCGCGCGAGGAAACATCGTCCAAGGCGATCCGCCTCGGGTCGGCTGCCGCCCTGATGATCATCCTCGGCTATCCCGGTGAAATCGCCAGTGACATTGCGACCCGCGCAATCTGGGGCACGCTGTCGTCGATCCCGTTCGTCTACATCGTGTGGGAATTGTTCAGCGGTCTCGGCGCTTCGATCAAGCAGCAGCCGGCCAGTGCGCAGAACCTGGTGCGCAAGGCGCGCCTGCTGACCTTCGCATCGTGGGGCTTCTACCCGATCGTCTACATGGCGCCATATGCCGGGCTGACGGGCGGCACCGCGACCACGACGATCCAGATCGGCTATACGATTGCGGATATCGTCGCGAAGGCCGGCCTCGGAATCCTGATCTTCCTGATCGCGGTCCGCAAGTCGGAGGCCGAAGCCGAAGGACACACGGCCCACGCGCACTGACATCGTGCAAACGCTCCCGTCCGCCATGGATCGATCGAGTCGCCGTGCCCCCAAAGGGCGCGGCGATATCGTCTCTCCGGCCTATTGGGTCGCGGCGAGCGCGCTTACACTGGCGACTCTCCTTCATGTGCCGCTGGGTGGGCCGGCGGCGGTGGCCGTGGCGGCGATCGTCTTCCTCGGCGGGGGGCTGCCGCACGGGGCCTATGACATCGCGCTGCTGCGCCGCTCGGGCGCGCTCGGCCCGTCCGGCGTCGGACTTGCGGTCGCCGGTTATGTCACGATCGCCGTGCTGATGGTGGTGCTGTGGATGACGCTGCCGTTGGTGGCGCTGGTCCTTTTCCTCGCGGTCGCCTCGGTGCATTTCGGCGAGGACTGGCAGATGCTCGAGGAGCCGTTGCTGCGGTTCGCGGCGGGGGCGGCGGTGATCGGGGCCGCGACGATCGGCCATCCCGCAGCGGTGTCGGCGCTGTTCGTCACGATGAGCGATCCGCGCGCCATGGTGATCGCGCAGATCATCACCGCGGCTGCGCCCGTCGCCTTGTTGGTCACCGCGGTCGGCATCGCCACGGCGTGGCGCGACGGCAGCAGGTCATGGGCAGCCGCCATGGCGGTGTGCTTCCTTCTGCTGGTCGTCCTGCCGCCGGTTGCCGGCTTCGCGCTGTTTTTCGTCTTCCTGCATTCGCCGCGACATCTGGCGCAGACACGCGGCGTGTTGCGCGACATGACGATTGCGCGGTGGCTCGGGACCGGGGCTTCGCTGTCATGCCTCGCCATCCTCGGCTGGTTGGGCGTGCGCGCGGTAGCACCGTCTCGCTTCGACCCGACCGCCGTTGCGCAGGCGTTTCAGTTGTTGGCCTCGGTCGCGGTGCCGCATCTGGTGCTGTCCCGCTGGCTCGGACGGCGCGTGACCGCCGCCGCGTCGACTGATGACGTACGTACGACCGCAAGACTCGTCGCACCGCCAGGGTGATGCGCCAGGCCATCGGCGGCATCGCCCGCGCGATGCGCCGACCTGGCCGCGGCTCGACCCGCGCACTGTTGGACGGCGCGGCCGTTTCGGCAAGCGGCGCTTCTTTTGCGTTGAGTGGCGGGACGTTGTCGCTTCGCCTGTGAACCACCGGCGGCGTGTGGTCAGGTAAGCGCTGCTTGCCGCCGTTCGATCCAGTCGAGAAACGTGTCGTGCCCGTGGAAATCGAGGCGAATTTCAGGATGCAGGCGCCGCACGATCGGCGTGGTCAGGAACCGATCGATGTCGCGCGACCAGATCGCCCACATCCGCGCTTTCACATAGCCTTGGGCGCGCAGCTCGTAGAGTTCGTGGATGAGGTGCATCAACCGCAACAGGCAGGGAAGAAGGCGCGACCGTTCTTCATCCGCCAGCTCAGCGGTCCAGATCGGCTTCAATTCCGCAAGCAGCATGTGCCGCACGGTTTGCAGGCGGTCGGAATAGGCGAGGAAGATCTGCGCATCCAGTTGGCGTGTATTGTTGCGCTGCGCCGAATAAACGGCGATCACGCAGGCCAACACGCCGCTGGTGCCCATGAACCGAAAGATGATTTCTACGATTGCTTCGGTGTGGGGGGGCAACTGGGCGGGCCTCTTGCCGTTAGGCGTGCGAGACGGCATAGCCGCCGCCTGTCCCGAAGGGGCGTGACCGGGCGTTAGCGGGACAACCCGGCCAGCAAGGCGCGTGCTGCGCGCACGTCAGGATAGTGTTCGTCGCCTTCGATGATCGCGAGGGCGGGCATCAGGATGCGCGCAGCCTCGTCGGGTGTCGTCAGGCGGGCCAGCGATGTCGCTGCCCGCAGCGCCCAGAGACCCGCGCCTTGCGCCGTCGCGAGCGCAAGCGCTCGCTCGAACTGCGCTCGTGCGGCCACGATATCGTCGGCGCTCAACCGGTTTTCGCCGTCCGCGCGCAGGATCTCCGCGGTTGCCCAGTGCGGGGCGCCGGCTTCGGCCCGTGCGGTTGCTTCCGCATCGCACAGCGCCGCGTAGACGGTGATGAAGACATCCTTGTCATGCGGCAGGGGCGGGCGCAGCCGATCCAGCCCAGGCGGCTGTGGCGGCTTCCCCATGCGCAGGTCGGCGATCCCCAAAAACCAGGTGGCGAGTTCGGCCATGTAGGTGAAGCAATTGTCTTCCGCCGTGCGGCCAAGCAGTTCGGCATAGTGCCGAGCCAGTTCGTCGTCGCCCAGCCACAAAGCGACCGGACACGCCGCGCTGCTCAACAGATAGCAGAACGAACTCGGATTGCGCAGCCGCCGTGCATCGATCACCGTTTCCATCAGCATGGCCCGGGCGCTCGCGAGCCGACCCTGCACCGCCAGCGTGACGCTGTGGTTGCCCCGCACGATCGTCCAATGATCATACCGAAGCACCGCGCCATAGGTTGTTCGGTCGCTGTTGCTGGCGATCAGGTCGGCGGCGATCGCGGCGGACTCTTCCAGCCTGCCCACGCGGAAGGTCATCAACGCGTTTACCCGGCGTACGAAATTCTGCAGGTCGCGATCGACGTCGATGCTTCCAGGCACCAGCATCTGCTGCGCCAGGGCTAGCGACCCGGGATGATCGCCCATGATCCCTCGTTGCCCGGAAAGCATCCACAGCGCCGTCGCCCTGGCCACCGGATCGTCGAGCTTCTTGGCGATGCGCAGCACCTGAGTCGCCGCGCGCACGAACCGTTCGCCGGGCCGGTCGATGTTGAACAACAGCACGCACAGGCCAATCTGCAGCCTGATCTCCTCGGCACCGCCCCGTTGGCCCAGGCGTCGAGCGTCGCGAACGCCTGTTCCAGCCAGCGATGATATTCGGCAAACTGCGACATGCCGAGCCACAGCGGTGCCGAGGCGAGGGTGAGGGAGATGCCCAATTTCTTGTCGCCGGCCTCGCCCAACGACCACACCAGCGCTGCGCGCACGTCGTCCATTGCGGTGCCGTATCGCTCCCACCAGATGGCGCGATCCATCTGCTGCCAATCGACCCGGGCGCGGTCCAGCAGCATCCCGACCCATTCGGCATGCCGACGCGCCGCGACATTCGCCTGACCGGAGCTCTCCAGCTTGCGGCGGGCATAGGCCTTGGTCGTCTCCAGCAGCCGATAGACGACGCCGTGGGGCGAAGGCTCGACGGCCAGCAACGATTTCGTCGCCAGTTGGAGAACGGACTGCGCGGTCCCCGCCTCCTCCGGCGCGCGGTTTGCGGCGACCTGCACGGCGGCGGCGAAATCGAACGTTGCGCGGAAGAGGCTGAGGCAGCTGAATACCCGGCGTTCGTCGGGTGAGAGCAGTTCGAAGCTCCAGTCCAGCATCGCCTCGAGCGTTTCGTGGCGCGCGAGGGTACGGCGGCCAAAGGTGAAGGGCGACAGGCGCCCGGCCAGTCCGCTGGACAGCCCCTCCAGCCCCACCATCGGCGTGGCCGCCGCCGCCAGTTCGAGCGCGAGCGGCAGTCCGTCGAGCGAGCGGCACACCGCCGCGACCTCCCGGGCATTGTCCCTGGCGAGGGCGAATCCGCCAGCCGCCGCCGCACGTTCGGCGAACAGCGCGACCGACGGGTTGGCCGTGATCGTCTCCACCGAATCCGCCACGCCGGGCACGGGCAGGGGGTGGAGATGCACCTGCACTTCCCCTGGCACCCGCAAGGGTTCGCGGCTGGTCGCCAGCAGCCGCACGCGCGGGCAGGATTGCAGCAGCGCTTCTGCGGCTCTTGCCGCGGTGTCGATCAGATGCTCGCAATTGTCGATCAGCAGGACGAGTTCGGCGGTACGCAGGCGTTCCACCAGCATCGACGGAATCGGATCCCGGCCCATCGGGCTTTGCAGCGCCGCGGCCGTGGCGGTGGCGACGTGCGCAAGGGACGTGCAGTTCGTCAGATCGACACAGCAGACGGTGGTACGGGCCCGAAGTTGCGCCAGCGCCGCCAGCGCGACGCTCGTCTTGCCGATGCCGCCCGAGCCGACGATCGTGACGAGCCGATGCCGCGTGACGCTTTCCACCACCTCCGTCACGAGAGCCTCGCGACCGATCAGGCGGTTGACCTGCAACGGAAGCGGGAGCGGGCGGATGTCCGCGGCGACGGGCACGTTCGCCGCCTGCTCGTCTGCCGCCTCGATCGTCACGTCGGCGTTCAGTCGATAGCCGCGGCCCGGCACGTTGACGATCGCGACAGTGTCGTCCGCGCCTGCGCGCAGCGCGCGGCGGATGGCAGTGACGTGCACGCGGAGATTGTTGTCCTGAACGAAGATATTCGGCCAGACCCGATCGACGATGTCCTGCGTCGAGACGACCTCGCCGGTCCGTTCGGCGAGCAGCGCGAGGATCGCGAGCGCGCGCGACCCCAGGCCGACTCGGACGCCGCCATTCAGCAATTGCTCTCGTTCCGGTCGAAGTTCGAACGATCCGAACCGGATACGCCGGTCGCTCATGACCGTCCGCCGTGCAGCCGACCCACCTACGTCCCCCCGCAGACACGTTAGCGCTAACCGTATGCGCATATTAGCGGCGTTTGGCACCTGTTTAGTCGGGGGTTCGAGGTGGCCCCGCTATGCGGGTCAGGCAGGGACGGGGGACCGAGGTTTGCTCGACGTCCGGTATCGTTCCGTTCCGGGAGATTGAAGATGCGCCTCGCAGAGATTGCCGTGCCGGTCGACTCCGGCACCGGGAAGACTATCCATCAGCCGACGCCAGAGGACGTGCGCGTGCAACTGGAACGGCTACGCATCCATGCGCTCGTTGGCTCGGAAAAGCTGTACGCCTTCCTGCATTTCGTCGTCGAGGAAGCGCTGGCCGGCCGTGCAGCGACGCTGAAGGAACTGGTGATCGGCGTCGAACTCTACGGCGGCGTCGTCGATTATGATCCGCGCATCGATTCCGCAGTGCGCGTGGAGGCGCGCCGATTGCGCCGCAAGCTTGCCGCGCATTATGCCGGGCCGGGTCGGGAAGACGTGGTGATCGTGTCGATTCCGACGGGAGGTTACGCGCCGCGCTTTCATTTGCGACAGGATGCGTCGCGCATCGCGGCAGGCCGGGAGCCGGGGCGGCCGATGCTGGCGGTGTTGCCGTTTACCGCCCTCTGCGTCCACGAGCGGGCCTTCGCGGCGGGGGTGACGGACGAGATCATCTACGCGGCGGAGCGGGACACGCACCTGCGTGTCGCGCCGCGCGCGATCATGTTCCAGTTTCGCGAGAGCCGCTATTCGCTCGACGAAGTTGCCGCGCATGCCGGGTCGGATCTGGTGCTGCATGGTACGATCCGGCGCGTGCAGGAGGTGCACCGCGCGTGCGTGGAACTCTCCAGTCGCTGGGGGCAGATTCTGTGGTCGGATCGAATCGACATCGTCGGCGAGGGCGAACTCGACGTTCAGGAACGCATGGCCGGGGCGATCCTCGAACGGCTTCCGCGTGACGCGTTGCGCGAACCGGCCATCCCGAAAGTCGCCTGAGCCCCCAGCGTCGGCGGTCTGCGAGGGCGCGGGCGCGTTCCGCTCGGATCGGCCGCGCTAACAGCCACTCGCGTCCGGACTGCGGCGGAAAGAACTACCAGCGTGCAGCGCGGCGAAAGGCGCCGCGCACCGCGAAGGTTCGATACGTGAAGCGATCCCTCCCCACGACCGGCCGGCACGTACGCGTGACCCGCGCACCGGCGGAATTCCAAGGTGTAGCCGGAGACCCGGCTTCGAGGGCGTCGTCATGAGCGAGGACTATGCCTTCAGGCCTGAGGAGCGACCGCTGTTCGCCGGCTCGCCGTTCTCGCCCGCGCATCCGGTTGGCCGTCGCCTCGCCTATTTGGCCGTCGGCATGGTCCTCGCCGTGACCTCGACCTTCGGCAACGCCCTGACGACGGTCAATAGCGGGAGCGTGGCAGGCCCGCTCGGCCTTTACGCTGCCGAGGCGACCGCGCTGCCGGCGATCTATGTCGCGATCAACGCGTCGGCCAATTTGTCGCTCGTAAAGGCGCGCGCCCAATTCGGCATTCCCGAGGTGACCGGTTTTCTCCTCGGGCTCTATGCGCTTACGGGGCTGATTCCTTTCGGCTTCGCCAGCGTCTGGGCGGCCGTGCTCGTCCGCGCGGCCAGCGGGTTGGCCGCCGCCGCGCTGATCACCCTCGGCATCTATTATCTGATGCAGGCGCTGCCGCCCAAGGCAAAGCCGCTCGGCGCGGTGATCGGCATGGGACTTTCCCAGCTTGGTACTCCGCTGGCGCGGCTCGTCCCCGTCGACGTGCTGGTGGACAACGGACTCTGGGGTCTGCACGCGCTCGAGGTCGCGCTGGCGCTGTTCGCGCTTGCGCTGATCCTCGCCCTGCCGCTGCCACCCAGCGAGAAGAGCCCCGCGTTCGCGCCGCGCGATTACGTCACGATCGTTCTGGCGACCACGGGGCTGTTGCTGTTCTGTCAGGTCATCGGACAGGGCCGTACGCTCTGGTGGTCCGACACGCCCTGGCTCGGCGGTGCGCTGGCAACCGCCATCGCGTTGCTCGCGGCCGCCTTTCTGAATGAGACGGGCCGGCGCGATCCGCTGGTGCATTTCGAATGGATCGGCACCTGGGGCATCCTGCGGTTCGCCGCCGTGGCGCTGGTGATGCGCCTGGCGCTGGCCGAGCAAAGCTACGGCGCGGTCGGCCTCCTGACGCTCGGCGGACTCAACAACGACCAGCTCAGGACGCTGTTCGTCGTGGTCGTGATCGCGATGCTGCTCGGCATCGTCGCCGCCGCGCTGACGCTGTCCGAGCGCCGTCTGCCGTGGCAGATTCTCGCGGCTGCGCTGATCATCGCCGCCGGCGCGTGGTGGGACAGCAGCGCGACGACGCTGACCCGCCCTGCGCAATTGATCCTGAGCCAGGCGCTGATCGGCTTCGGCACAACATTGTTCGTGGGGCCGGCGCTGCTTTACGGCTTTCTCCGCATGATCCAGCGGGGCGGCGACCATCTCGTCAGCTTTGTCGTCACCTTCAGCATCACGCAGAATGTCGGCGGGCTGATGGGATCCGCGCTGCTTGGCTCGCTGCAGACGGTCTGGGCCCGCAACGCCAGCAACGCGCTTGCCGCCGACATGCTGGCGAGCGATCCGCAGGTCGCTGCCCGGATCAGCGGCGGCGGCGCGGCGTTGGCCTCGGTGGTCGCGGATCCCGTTCAGCGCGCCGCGCAGGGCTCGGGCCTGCTTGCGCAGGCAATGGCGCGTGAAGCCGCGGTGATCGCCTTCAACGATACCTTCAGGTTCGTGGCCATGCTCGCGCTGACCACGGCAGCCTTCATCTTCGCGAACATTGTCGTCGCGCGCTACCGAGAGAAGAGCAATGACCGCAGCTGACACCGTTCCGCCGCCGGCGAACGAAGCGGGGCAGTGGCACCCCGCCCACAGGCATCCGTTACGGATCGTCGCCACGGTTGCGCTGTCGCTTGCCGGAGTTTTTCTCGTTCTCGCAGCCTGGGGTCTGCCGCCGGTTGCGGGTGGATATCAACGGACCGACAATGCCTATGTGCGCGGCCGGGTTACGATCATCGCCCCGCAGGTGAGCGGCTATGTCCTGCAAGTGCCGGTTCACGATTATGACGTCGTACGGCAGGGCCAACTCCTGGTGCGGATCGATGACCGCGTCTACCGCACCCGCGTCGAGCAGGCCCGCGCCAATCTCGCGGCGGCCGAAGCCGCGCTTGTCAATTCCGCCCAGGCCCGCGCTTCCCGGTCGGCGGGTCTCGAGGGCCAGGTCGCGGGCGTCGAAGGCGCACGGGCGCAGCTCGCCAGGGCGCGGGCTGACATGGCGCGCGCCGGGGATCTTGCGCGAGACGGCTCCATCTCGCTGCGGGAGCGCGACCAGACGCTGGCCGCGCTCGCCACGGCACAGGCGCAACTGCGCCAGGCCGTCGCCGGAAGCGAGATCGGCCGCCAGGATATCCGAACCGTCGAGGTCGGCCGCGGCGCGCTCGAGGCGCAGGTCGCGGCGGCGCGTGCGCAACTGCATGCCGCCGAGATCGATCTCGAGCACACCGTGATCCGCGCGCCCGAGGGCGGAGTCCTCGGCGAGGTCGGCATCCGGGTGGGTGCCTATGTCACCAACGGATCGCAACTGCTCGCGATCGTGCCCCCCGATCGCTGGATCATCGCCAATTTCAAGGAAGCCCAGACGGGACGGATACGCCCGGGTCAGCCCGCCAGCCTGACCGTCGACGCCTTGAATGGCGCGCGGCTGACGGGGCGTGTCGAACGGGTGTCGCCCGCCGCCGGATCGGAGTTCGCGGTCCTCAAGCCGGACAATGCGACGGGCAATTTCGTGAAGATCCCGCAACGGATCGGCGTGCGGATCGCGGTCGATGCCGGCGCGGCACACGCTGAGACCCTGCGTCCGGGCATGTCGGTCGAGGTCGGGGTCGACACGAGCGTCCGGCCATGAGGCCGCTTCTGGCAGCGGGCAGCCTTGCCTTCCTCCTGGCGGCCTGCGCCGGCCCCCGCCCGGCGGTGCCGCTAGCCGCCGGGATCGCCCCGCCGGCTCAGTGGCGCGACGGTCGACCCGGGTCGGACGTCGCCGTCGACACGCAATGGTGGCGGCGTTTTGGGGATGCCACGCTGACCGGCCTCGTCGAGGAAGCGCTTGCGCACAATGAGGATATCGAGATCGCCGCCGCACGCGTGGAGGAGGCGCGTGCGCAGTTTGCCGCGGCGCGCGGTGCCACGCTGCCGCAGGTTCAGGGAGTCGGCACGGGCGGACGCACCCGAAGCGTCAACGCGTTCGGGATCGATGTCGAGCAATGGGCATCGCAGGGGGAAGTACAGGCGTCGTTCGACATCGACCTGTTCGGTCGACTGCGCAACAGCGCCGCAGCCGCGAAGGCGCAGCTTCTCGCCAGCGAGGATAGCCGGGGAACCGTCCGGCTTGCCGTCTGCGCGGCCGTGGTCAGCGGCTATGTCCAGCTTGCGACGTTCGACGAACGCCGTGCGATCCTGCGCCGCACCCTCGATGCACGCGCGGGAACCCTGACCCTCATCCGGCGCCGCGCCGAAGCGGGGTATGGCTCGCAACTCGACCTGGCGCAGGCAGAAGCCGAGTATGACGCGGCCGCCCAAGCCATTCCGACCGTCGATCTCGCGATCACCAAACTCGAAGATGGCCTTAGCATCCTGCTCGGTCGCACGCCCGGTCCCATCGCGCGGGGATCGGCGATCACCGCGCTGACAATCCCCGTGGTTCCGCCACAGCTGCCGGCGAGCGTGCTTCGGTATCGCCCCGATATTGCCTCGGCCGAGCAGCAGATCGTCGCGGCCGACCGCTCGCTGGACGCGGCACGGGCCGCCTTCATGCCCGACGTCAAGCTGTCGGTATCCGGCGGCCTCGTCGCGTCCTCACTGCTCCCGGGTGATCCACTTTCGGTCTTTTCGCTTGGCGGCAGCATCCTGGCGCCGATCTTCAATGGCGGGAGGAACCGCGCTCAGGCCGACGGTGCGGCCG
>NZ_AIDW01000009.1 GCF_000251145.1 Sphingomonas sp. PAMC 26621
CCTATCCCCTGTGTGCCTTGGCAGTCTCATGAGCTGCTGCCGGTCTCATGGACACCAAGTTAGGCTACATGAGCTTGCTTCTCGAAGTCCATGGGGCTGAGATAGCCCAAGGTCGAGTGCCTGCGTGTGGGATTGTAGAAGCGTTCGATGTAATCGAACACGTCCTGCCTTGCCTGATTGCGCGTGCGGTAGGTTTTGCGTGCGATGCGTTCGGTCTTCAGCGAGGAGAAGAAGCTCTCCATCGCAGCGTTGTCCCAGACGTTGCCCGACCGGCTCATCGAGCAGGTGACGCCGTTGTCGGCCATCAGCCGCTGGAACTGCTGGCTGGTATATTGGCTACCCTGGTCGGAGTGATGCAGCAGCGCATCGGGCTTGCCGCGTCGCCAGATCGCCATGACCAGCGCATCAGTCACGAGCTGTGCCGTCATCGTGTCGCTCATCGACCATCCGACCACCCGCCGCGAGAACAGGTCGATCACCGCGGCCGCATACAGCCATCCTTCGGCGGTCCAGATGTAGGTGAAGTCGGCCACCCACTTCTGGTTCGGCGCGTCCGCGCTGAACTGCCGATCGAGCACGTTGCCCGCGATCACCGAGCGTTCGCCATGATCCTTGGGCAGACCGCGGCGTCGCGGCCGCGCCATCAGACCGTGCGCGCGCATCAGCCGTTCGACCCGATGCAGGCCACAGACGAGGCCTTCGGCCAAGAGATCGTGCCAGACGCGACGCGCACCATAGGTTCGGTAGCTGGAGATGAAGCTGGCGCGGATCTTTCCTGCATACACTTGGTCGCTGCGCGACCGGGCACTTGGCGCCCGCACGAGCCAGGCGTGGAAACCACTGCGCGAGACATCGAGCGCCCCGCAAAGCCATGATACCGGCCAGATTCCTCGATGCTTTGCGATGAACCCGAACTTCATATCGAGTCCCTGGCAAAGTAGGCCGCGGCTTTTTTTAATATGTCACGTTCAGCCTTCATCCGGGCCAACTCGCGGCGCAGCCGCTCAATCTCCTGCTGCTCGGGCTTCATCTGACCGTTGCCCGGGAATGCCGACTGGGGATCAGCTTCCGCTTCGCGGACCCATTTGCGCAGCACGTTCTCGTGCAGGTCCAGGTCGCGGGCAGCCTGCGCTACCGCCACACCCCGATCGCGGACCAACTTCACCGCCTCGAGCTTGAACTCTCGGCTGAACTTCCGTCGTTGCATTTACACCCTCCGGTTCCGAAAACACCTTATCTCGGTGTCCACGAAACCGGCAGCAGCTCAGTTCGCCGCGAGCTCATCGCCGGTGTCTTGCTAAACCAGTCTACCGCTTGGCGGATCAGTGACTGTATCATGGCATTCATAGCGGATCTGCAATCGATTGCTGAAGGTCGAGGCTTTCTAACGGGCTCGAAAAGGTAAATTACTCAATTTTATATAGGCAACCCTGTAGGCGCTACAGCTAATTGTTCGCAGTACCGTAAGAATGTCGCAGTGGTTCAACCGTCGCGACATCCTTGCTCGCAATATGTGCGGGCTGCGTTCGTCAACAAGGGAGAGGTCGTTATGAAAAATGTTATAATCCTCGCATCCGCTGCAACTGCAGCATGTCTCGCCAGTGCGCCGGCCTTTGCCGAAAGCCTGACCGTTCAGGGCGTCGTCGCCCCCTATTGCAACGTCGCGCTGAGCAACGTGTCCAGCGGCACCGCCTCGATCGCCATGGCGAACCAGCAAACCGTCGCCAACTTGCGGTTGTCCTGCAATTCCGCATCCGGCACCAAGCTGATCGTCGGATCGACCAACGGGGATCTCACGCAGGTGGTCGGCGGCGTCACGCAGCGGATCAATTATGATCTCATCCTCGATTCCCCTAGCGACAGCGCTTTCGCGATCGCCGCGCACGACACCTTCCCGGGGAGCGGGCAGGAAAACGTCAACCAGTTCACCCGGTCGCGCACCGGCTATACCCAAGGGATCGCCAACGGGATTCCGCTGGTCCTGTCGCTCAACATGAACGTCGCGGCGGATACCAATAACACGGCGACGTCGCAGAACTTCTCCGCGAACGCTGCACCCGCGGGCACCTACACGGAGACGTTCACCTTCACGGCAACTTCGGTCTGATTGGCTGATCGAACTGGCGGGAGCGGGGGGGGCCGCTCCTGCCTTTGTCTCGTCGTGTACAGGGGAATGATCGTGACCACAGCTTTCGTACGGGGGTTCGGGAATCGGTATCGCGGCCGACCGTTTGACCATGATCTTCGAACAGTTTGCCCAGGCGGATTCGTCGACTGCGCGCAAATATGGCGGCACCGGGCTGGGGCTTGCGATCAGCAGCAATCTGGCACGGTTGATGGGCGGCACGATCACCGTTCGCAGCGTTGAAGGACGTGGCACGACCTTTACGGTCACCCTTCCCCTGGTGGCGGGCGATCCGGCAGCGGTGGCCGCCACGATAGTGACGAGCGAGCCCGCTGCGCCGACGGTCGTCGGCCAGGCGCGAGTTCTCATCGCCGAAGATCACGATATCAATCAGATGCTGATCCTGGCGCTGGCGGAAGCCGCCGACCTCGACGCGACGCTTGCGACCAACGGCGCGGAAGCGATCGCAAAGGTCGAGGAAGCGGCGCGCTCGGGCAAGCCCTTCGACCTTGTCCTGATGGACGTCCAGATGCCGGTCATCGATGGGCTCGAAGCCACCCGACGGCTCCGCGCGGGCGGCTTCTCGGCGGAAATGCTGCCGATCGTCGCGCTGACCGCAAATGCCTATGTCGAGGATGTGCAGGCGTGTCACACCGCGGGCATGCAGGCGCATCTCGCCAAGCCTGTGCGTCTTCGCGACATTCAGGCGATCGTGACGAGGTTTTGTCGCGCAGACGGCGCGAGCGATGCCGTGACCGCCGCTCCCGGTCCGATCGAACCGATGCCCGCAATGAAATCGGCGGCCGAACGCTATGCGGTCCGGCGCGTGCAGACGCTGGAAGCGATCGCCGAAGCGGCCCGAAGGAAGGCGCTCGATGGCGTTCTGGTGACGGACCTTGCATCGATGTTGCACAAGCTTGCGGGCAGCGCAGGGTTCTTCGGTGAAGCCGAACTGGGACAGATCGCGGCGGAAGCCGAACGGTCGCTGGTGACCGCAGCGCCCGACGACTGGACCCGGGTCGTGGCGGAAGTGTCGTCGACGTTGCAGCGCGCCGCGTAAGTGAACGATTGTATCAAGCCTATATTCCAGACCGTTAGGATCGAGCCCGGCAAGTAACAATTTCCCGGGCCGGGTGAACTTTTGCGTCCCAAGAGCGTCGTTTTAGGGCCTGTCTACAGGGTCTGCATCAATTGCCGCACAGTGTCGGTTTTGGGAATTTTTGGCATGGGTAGGATCATCTTCGCCGACGATGACGACGTGGTCGCCGAAGTCGTGTGCGACGCCTTCATGGCCGCCGGCCATGCCGTCGGCTGGCTGAGTGACGGGCGCAACGCGTATGAGGTGATTTGCCGGCGTCCCCCCGACCTCGTCATTCTCGACTGCAGCATGCCGGAAATGACGGGCGTCCAGATCGTGCGCGAGATGCGCAAGTCGGCCGCCTTGTGCGATATCCCGGTCCTGATGCTGACGGGACGCGTCGGGGACTCCGATGAAGGTATTGCGCGCTACGAGGGGGCCAACGACTACGTGAAAAAGCCGTTCGATCCTCGTCTCCTGGTGGCCCGAGCGGAAGCGCTGATGCGGGGCGAGCGGCGTTGGGACTGAACAACCCGCGCATCTGTTGCAAACGGGCCATTCGACATCGAGTGACGTGGATGCGGCGGACGGTTGCATCCTTGAGAGTCGCGGTCGCCTGGGTAAGCGATGGAACGACGATATTGGGCGAGATGCAGCTCCGTTACTGCGACGAATGCGGCCTTCATCCCATTCGTCCGGTGCCTCCAGAACGATCGAGCCTTTCCAGACAGATTCCGTGACAAACGAAGGGTTGCCGCGATAGCGACAGGCACTTGCCCGTTGCGACGCTATCGATGCTTCGCAGGACGGCTCATCGGGGTCATGACCAGCAGCGAAACGCCCTGGCGGGGCAGCTTGAAGGTCAGTTCTGCATCCCGGCCATCCTTCGAAAGCCGGGCCGGATCCGTCTCGATGGACGCGAGGGCACCCGCTTTCAGCAGAACGGCGCGTTGCGCGTCCGTCGGCGCAAGCGGCGACCCCATGTCCTGCCAAGCGGCAAAACTGTTCGAATGACGGGGGTCGATGCGATACTGGGTCAGCACCACCCCAGCCGAGAAGGGGCGGGGCAAGCGATGCAGTCGCAGCTTTACGCTGGCCGTCGGTCCGGCCTGGTCGTCGTCGTGATAGTGCCATACCAGAACAGCAAGCGACGCACCGTCGAGGGTGGCAACGCTGCCGACGTCCGCCGCGCCGCGCACGCCGTCCCGCATCACGGTATCCAGCGCGGCTTGATGATCGGAGATGGCGGGCACATACCGCCCGTTCATTTTGGCGAACATCTTGAAGACGTTCATCACCGGCAGGTCGATCCCGTTCGAGGTCAGTTGCCGAAAACCGGCGAACGGCGGCTGGTCCTCAAACTCGAACGCCCAGGACAGGATCCCCTCGAGATCTAGGCCACGGCGCCCGGCGAGCGCCAGCAGGCGCGGGAAGGACGCGGCGGTGTAGCTCGAATACATCGTGCCGTTGCGGTACGCATTGGCCGGCCCCTGACACGCGGCACAGCCTTCCGGGTCCGATTCGCCGATGATGATCGGCTTGGTGCGGAACGCCGGGTTGGCGGCGATCGCGGCGAATTCGTGGTCGGCTGCCTTGAGATGGGTGTTTAGCCCCATGCGCACGTGGCTGCCGTTCGCATCCGCGATCACCTCGGGTTGGCCTTTTGCATGGAAGGAGAGGAAGTCGGTGGGGGTTCCCGCGGCCTGCGCATGCGCCATGAACGCCGTCAGGAAATCGTCCCCCGCGCCGGCGCTGTCGGGTCCGCCGACACGCGCCTCGGGCAACGCGCGTCTGACGCCGCGGACCGCGGCATCGTGCAGCCGGAAGAACTGGTCGCGCGTGCCGCCCCAATAATATTGCGGCAAATTGGCTTCGTTCCACGTCTCGAAATACCAGCTCGCCACATCGGCGCGGCCATAGCGCGCGATGCAGTGGAGCACCCATTGGTGGATCAGTTCCTCCCAGCGCGCATAGTCGCGCGGGGGATAGGCCCAGCCGGTCCGTAAGCTCCCGCTGCCCGGGCGCCAGTCATGCTGATACGGCAGCGGTCTGGTCGACAGGGCCTCGGGCATGAAGCCCAGTTCGACATAGGGTTTGACGCCGCGCGCGCGGTAGGTGTCGAAGATTCGATCCACCACGGTCCAGTCGTAGACCGGACGGCCATCGCGGTCCTCGCTGTAGATGCCGGTGGATCCCCATTTGAGCGCCGGCGTACCGTCGCCCGACGTCAGCAGGTTGTGGGTGCGGAAATAGACGTGGTCGGGGCTCAGCGCACCGAGGGTCGCCAGCGTGCTGCGCCCGTCCTTCATCGTGGCATAATTGGCTTCGTCCGCGCCGAAGAAGCGCCAGACCGGATCCACCGGCTTCCCGGGATCGCCCGCATCGACGGCGATCGTCACGGGGAACGTATCGGCGGCAGGCCGGGGGTCGGCGCACGCCGGACCGGACACGGCAACGATCGCGGCACTGAGCGTCAGCAATCGTAACATGCGTTATCCTCTACCTATTCTTTCGGATGATGCGGATCCCGGCGGCTCTGCGCAAGCATGCGGTTGAAGCGATGCTGTCGTTTGCATGGAGTTCGTCAGACGGCTGCCCTTGCACCCGGCAGTAGCCTTGGTACCGGTAACGTGCTTAAAATGGTGGAACACCCCTATGTCGCAACGAGGCAGGATCCAGCCTCAGCCGGGAGCACCGTCATCAGCACTGCCAGCACCTTTGCTCACGCGACACTCGCAGCCACGGGCTGGATCGCGCTGTGTTTCGCGGCCCCCGTGCTGGCGCAAGCCCGGGACGTGACCGCTCCGGCAGCACATGTCACCGCAGCGGACGTCACCGCGCAGATCGAGACGATGCGCAGGGCGTTGAAGCCCGGTCAGGGTTTTGCGTATCAGCCGATCCTGCGCGCAGGCGATGCCAGTGCGGCGATCGAATATTGGCGCAAGCCCGGCAAACCCGCGGTCCATCCCGATCAGGCCGAATATGTCGTCGTATTGGCGGGTGGCGGCACGATGATATCCGGTGGGACGATGATCGATCCCGCCACGACCAACCCGACGCTGATCGAAGGTAGCCGGATCGTCGGGGGCACGACCCGGCAGTTGCGAACCGGCGACGTGTTCCTGATCGCCGCAGGTACCCCGCACTGGTTTGGCGTCACCGGGGAGCGGCTGGTGCTGCTGGGTACGAAGATCCCGCAACACCGCGAATAGGCTGGTCCTGGTTTTTCCTGTGTTTCAGCGCGGGCCGTGCCATCCCGCGGTCCCTCGAAGCAGACAGATCCTGGTTGAACGGAGACAAGCATGACAAGCGAAGTGTCACGGCGTGGAATGCTCGGACTGGGCGTGGGGGCAACGCTTGCGATCCCGGCGATGACGCGGGCGCAGCGGCCACTCCCGCCGCACCGGGAGCAGGATTCGGTTGGCGTCGCGGTCGTCGGACTCGGCAAGCTGAGCGAGGGGCAGATCCTGCCCGCGCTCAAGCGGACCAAGGGCGTTCATCTTGCAGCGCTCGTCAGCGGCGTGCCCGAAAAAGCGAAGAAATGGGCGACCGAGTTCGGGCTCCCGGACAGCGCGATCTATAGCTATCAGAATTTCGACTCGATCGCGCGCGATCCCAAGGTTCAGATCGTCTACATCGTGCTCCCCAATGCAATGCACGCGGATTTCACGGTGCGGTCGTTCAAGGCGGGCAAGCACGTGCTGTGCGAAAAGCCGATGGCGGTCACGCTGGCCGAGGGGGAGCGGATGATCGCCGCGGGCAAGGCGGCGCAGAAGCATCTGATGATTGCCTACCGCTGCCTGTTCGAGCCGGTCAACGTCTCGGCCATGCAGATGATGCGCAAGGGCGTCGTCGGCGCGCCGAGGCTGATCAAGACGGTCATGGGCAAGCAGACCAGTCTATCCGACCCGTCCGACGCCTGGCGACTCGACATGGCGATGTCCGGGGGCGGGGCGCTCGCCGACATGGGGATCTACGGCATCAACGCCACGCGCTACCTGCTTGGCGAGGAGCCGACCGAAGTGCGCGCCTGGGCACGCACGGACCGGAACGACCCGCGCTTCAAGACGGTCGAGGACATGATCGCCTGGCAGATGAAGTTCCCGTCCGGCGCAATCGGCGAAGGCTCGTCCTGTTTCTCGCAGCCCGGCACGATGGCGTGGCAGGCGATCGGTACGGAACGCCGCCTGGTCGCCGATCCCGGCTGCTTCTACAATGGCAACGCGGTGCGGATCGTCGGCGGGAAGGATGATGACCAGCCACGCGTCGCCGAGATCGATCATTTCGGGAACGAGATGAACTGGTTCGCGGACGTCGTGCGCGGTCGCGCCCCCAACGTCGCACCGGGTGAGGAAGGGTTGCAGGACATGCGGATCATCCACGCGATCCTGCAGTCGGTCCGTGATGGCGGTGCCACGGTGAAAACGGGCTTCGGTTACAAGCGCGCCTACGATCCCGCGACTGTCGTGGGCATTCGGACAGCGATCTGATCTTCTGCCGGGGGGCGACGGCCTCCCCGCGGATGCGGAACGGTCGTCGTCCGCGCACCTTCGCGTCGTCAGGGTCTAGTGCTGCGGATCGGGCGCGCGGAAGGGGGAGCAGCAGGGTTTCCCGACCGCGTGAAACTCCATCAACTCGGCGCGCGTCCCGTCTGGATCGAGCAGGTTGAGCTGCCACTTGGCGTCCCGCCCGATCTTGGGAGTCTGGTCCTGCCCATCGAGGCGCTTGCCGTTCCACAGCAAGGTGTACGCCGCGCGCGCATCGGGAATGCCCAGCGCGAAGTGATTGAGCACCCCGAGGTTCGCCGCCGACATGCCTGCGGGTATGCCCTTCGTGTCGGGTGTCCCCACGACCATATATTCGATCCAGTCGCGGCCTTCCGGGAGTTGCAACGAGACCCATGTGGTATCGTCGTCGCGCATGCCGCCCTCCCAATACGGGCGTAGGCCCAACACGCCCTTGTAGAAACGATCCTCGTTGGCACGGTTGTGGATGATGAAGCCGAAATGCATGATGTGGCTCGAGAGCGCATTGACGGGCACGTCCGGCAGCCGGGCAGGGGGCTGGAGGAACTGAACCATTGTGCCTTCGGGATCGGTCACGGAAAACCACCGGCTACCATCGGGCGCAGACGTCAGCCGTCCCGGGACCGCGATGCCTTGCGCTGCCAGATATGTGCGCATGGCCTCGGCGTTCGCCGTGGTGAACGCAACATGGGCCAGGCGGTTGATCGAGCGATTCCCCGAGGGAAGCGGCAGCACCTCGACGAACTGGGTCGCGGAGAAATAATAGCGCGCGCCCGCCGAGGCCTCGGGGTCCGGCATTTTGACCGCGCCCAGATCCTGGACGTAGAACCGCTCGCTCTTGGAGAGGTCTTCGGCATAGATCGCGATATGCGAGACGCTCGCCAGCGGGGGGCGTGCCGGTCCCTTGGCCATGGATGGGGTCGTAGACAAGAGCATCGCAAGGATCGCCAGGCCGGTCGTACGTCGGGTCATCGGCGGCACCTCTCAGGCATGCAGGGATTGCATGCGACGCCGGATCCGTACCCCGACCATAGGGTTGTGCGAGGACCGGCGCCTTTTGGTCAATAGCTTCGGTGGCTTTGTCCTCTCGTCATGGCAGGGCGCTGGGTTTGAAGCGTTCGAGCCCGCGAACAGGTCCTCCGCGCAGCAACGTTGCACTGTGATCCGATGATCAACATTCGACGACGTTGACCGCCAGCCCGCCCAGGCTCGTTTCCTTGTACTTCGAGCGCATGTCTTCCCCGGTCTGCCGCATCGTTTCGATGACCGCATCCAGACTGACGACGTGATTGCCGTCGCCGCGCATCGCGAGATACGCCGCATTGATCGCCTTGACTGCGCCCATCGTGTTGCGTTCGATGCACGGGATTTGCACCAGTCCCCCGATCGGATCGCAGGTCAGGCCGAGATTGTGCTCCATCCCGATCTCGGCGGCGTTCTCGATCTGGCGGTTGCTGCCGCCCAGCACCGCGGCAAGCGCGCCCGCAGCCATCGAACAGGCCACGCCGACCTCGCCCTGGCAGCCCATCTCCGCCGCGGAGATCGAGGCGCGCTTCTTATAGAGCATGCCGATCGCGGCGGCGGTGAGGAGAAACGTCCGCGCACCGTGTGCGGTCGCTCCCGTCACGAGCGTCTCGTAAAAGCGGAGCACGGCCGGCAGCACGCCCGCCGCGCCGTTGGTCGGCGCGGTCACCACGCGACCCCCTGCCGCATTTTCCTCGTTGACCGCGAGCGCCCACAGGCTGACCCATTCGAACACTTCGGCGGGATTGCTGCCGGGCCGCTCGCCCGTAAGGTCCGCCGCCAGCGCGCGGGCGCGCCGTCGCACCTTGAGGCCCCCCGGCAGCACGCCATCCTGCGCGATGCCGCGATCAATGCAGGCGCTCATCGCGGCGCGAACAGCGTCGAGGAAGGCGTCGGTTTCCGCAGGCGCGCGCCAAGACTCCTCGTTGGCACGGACGATGTCGGCGATATGGAGGTTCGTCGCATCGCCGATCGTCAGCAGGTCGGCGCCGGACGAGAAGGGGTGCCGGACCGCGAGATTGGTCGCTGCGCAGGGTGCCCCCTTGCGCAGGATCGCACCGCCGCCGATCGAGAAATAGGTTTCGGTATGCGCGCTGCCGTCGGCACCGGTTGCAGTGAACGTCATGCCGTTGGGATGCTCGGGCAGGAATTCGCGCGGATGGAAAACAACGTCGTCTTCGGCGAAAGGGATTGCCGCGATCCCACCGAGCATCAGATAGCCGCTCGTGCGTATCCCGGAGAGGAATGCGGGGGCGGCGTCGGGATCGAGCCGTTCGGGCTCCCAGCCGGCAAGACCAAGGATCGTGGCCGTATCCGTTGCATGGCCGCGCCCGGTCAGCGCAAGCGAGCCGTACAGGTCGCACGTGACGCGAACCGGCACCGCCTTGAGCGCCAGGGCGCGTTGCGCGAAATCGAACGCCGCGCGCATCGGTCCCACCGTATGGGAACTCGATGGTCCGATCCCGATGGTGAAAAGCTCAGCGACACTGATGGGGCGGTGGATGTCGCGGTCGAGAGGAGTGAGAGCCAGATCGGGCAGCATGCGGTCCTTCCGCCGGTCCTGCCCGGCCGTGCATGCCCCGTCTGTCCCTTGTGCCTGAGATCGCTATCCCGTCGGCGGACGCGATACCTGCGTCACTCTCCAGATGTTATACGTCGAGGGGTCCTTTTGCCTGAGAGTTTCCGGGGCGGTTGCTCCTTCGGCGCCGGGATGCCCCCGGTCTCTCCCACATCGACGCGCCGGGCTATCGGTCATCCGAGCGGTCGCGGTCAAGCCGGATTGGCCTTCAAGACGTTCTGATCGTAGGAAGATTACCGTTCCCTACGCCAACCTACCCGAAGCGCCGAGGTGCGCTGCAGAAGGAGCCTTGGCCCGCAAGACGGCGGTGAACGACCAGACCTGGCTGGCTCCGCAACGCGCGGATCTGTCGGCAAGGTCGCACCGATTGCCATTGGCAGATGGCAACCGGCGCGAACAGTTGGGTCGCAAACGTGGCAATTAATGCTCACCACCGCTGAATAATTCGAGCCGTTTCAAAGCCAATACAGCACTATTACGTACCGCGAACGTCGCGCGATGCGGCACATGCCGTGCCCGCCGCATGGTCTCACCAATCTTCCCCCGTCAGCATGGCGATCTTGCTGAGGAGACAAATCAACTGCGGTTGCCGTGCGGTGCCGGTCTTGGCGAGCACGTTGGCAAGCTGTGTCCGCAGCGTCGGCATGCGGACGTTGGTCCGTTCGGCGATTTCCTGCAACGTCTCGCCCCCGGCCAGCGCGGATGCCAGCGTCGCTTCGGCCCTGGTCAGCCCGAAGGTCAGTTGCAGCAGCGTTTCGGGAAGGTGGTGGCGTCGTTCCAGATCGACGATCGTAAGAGTCGCGGCGACGGTGCGTTGCTCGGTCCGTTCCGCGCGCAGGCGCAAGAGTATCGGGAGCTTGAACGGCCGTGGTTGTGTGAAGACCAGTGTCGTATGCGCACCCGCGAGCGGACTGGACTGGACGAGAGAAAGAACCTCGTCGACCCGCTGTCCGACCTGGCGATTCCGGAACCGCAACGTGTCGTTCTCGATCGACAAGACGGTCTCTGCCAGCGTCCCCTGCACCGGTGGCTTGCGCAGCAGGCGCATCTGCTGATCGAACGAGTATTTACCAATATCGGGAGGAGCCAATGGCTCTACCGGATCGGGCAGGAACATGATGTTCGATTGTTCTTGGCGAAATTCCAGTAAAGCTATCGACATGATACGCCCTTTACACAACCGCGAAACCGAACATACCGTGCCGATTCCGTGTTTTAGGGGAGATGTCGCGATGGAAGCTTTCTTGTCGGACAGGTATGACTGCCGACCCCCATTGCGTTCACTGTTACCCCAATCGAATGACATAGCATCCGGGGTTTACCAGCAATACAGTACTAATACGGCGTTAAGGATTCGCGCGACCGACTTTGGTACGTCATCGATTTGACGCACGAGAGCCGCGCGCGGGGGGCATTGGTCGAGGACGAAACGCGCATCCCGGGGGCTGTCGGCAGCGGTCTCTACGCAAGCGTTATAATCACATTGGCGTAAGCCGTTCACCGCACGTTCATCCCCACTTTGACGTTACGGCAACCCGTGGTATCGTTCGGACGGTTCGTTTCAGGAACCGGAAAGGGCAGGGATGCGGCGGCTTTGGCTGATGCTCGATGAAGCCCCTTTGCCGTCGCGGCAGGGCGTCTTCGTCTGGCTCACGGCATCGGCCGCGTCGTTCGCCGCAGTGATCGTCACCCTCGTCTTCGATCTCAAGTTCGGCATCCAGCTTCCGTTCCTGTGGGCGATCGCCGCGATATTGGTCGTTACCGTCCGGACGGGGATGACCGGCGGGTTGCACTGTGCGGCGATGAACCTCCTGTTGCAGATCGGGATGGCCTACCGCGTTCCAATGACGCTGCTGACCTTTCGCAATATTGCGGTCGTGGCATGCCTGTCCGCCTGTCTCGCGGTCATCGGCGGATGGCGCCGGCAGAAACGGGCCGATCGCGATGCCTTTGCCGCGCAGATCAAGCTCCGCGAAGCGCATCTCCAGTCGATCTTCGACCATTTGCCGGCGCCAATCGTGATCATCGACGTGGCGGGGCGGGTGCGCGGGATCAACGCCGCCGGATGCGCCTTGTTCGAAGTCGCCCCCGACACGGTCTTTGGCGGTTCGCTCGAGGCCTTCGTCATCCGACAGGATCCGGACGAACGATCACTGGCTGACGTCCTGAGCGACTTGTCCGCATCGGGCAGCGACCTGGCCGTCAAGGCACGCGGCACGACGGCAACCGGGCGCGCGCTGCATTTGCTGCTGACCGCGTCCCGAGTCCCGTCGGGGGAAGGGCGCTGGCTGACCGTCCATGTGCAGGACGAAACCGAACGGCTCGCGGCGGCCGCGCGGCTCGAGGACGTCCAGCGCCAGCTGATGCACGTATCGCGCGCGACCGCCCTGGGCGAACTGGGGTCCGCGATCGCGCACGAACTCAACCAGCCGCTGGCTGCGATCAGCGCGTGCCTTGGCGCGGCGAAGATCGAGATCGCGCGGGAACGGATCGATCGCGCGGAGATTGCGGACGCGCTCGACACGTCGCTTGCGCATACGCTGCGCGCCGGGGCGGTCCTCAAGCGGTTGCGAGTCTTCGTCGCGCGCGCGCCCGAGACGCGGCAGGTCATCACGGTCGCCGACATCGTTGCCGAGGCGGTTTCGCTGGTCCAGTTTGCGGTGCGCGATGCCGGAGTCCGGCTGGACGTGACTGTCGCGCCGGGACTCGGCGCGGTAGAGGTCGATCCGGTCCAGATCCAGCAGGTACTGCTGAACATGATCCGCAACGCGATCGAGGCGATGCGCGACGCCGCGGTCCGGATGATCACGATCGAGGCGCGGGCCGACGGACACGCCGGTATCGTGATTTCGGTCGTGGATACGGGAACGGGAATCGCGCCGGCGATCGCCGATCTCGTCTTCACGCCGTTCGAGACGACCAAAGGCGACGGATTGGGGGTCGGCCTGTCGATCTCAAAGACGATCGTCGAATCGTTCGGGGGCGAAATCGGATGCGAAGCGAACGGCGGTGCCGGAACGCGCTTCTGGTTCAGCCTGCCGCTTGCCCGGGCGGAGGGAAGCCGCCTTGCCGCATAACCCGCATATCGCCTTGGTCGAAGATGATGGCGATGTCAGCCAATCGCTGGTGCGGCTGTTGACCGCCGCCGACTTCA
The DNA here is from genome assembly GCF_000251145.1 of Sphingomonas sp. PAMC 26621. GTDB lineage: Bacteria > Pseudomonadota > Alphaproteobacteria > Sphingomonadales > Sphingomonadaceae > Sphingomonas. The sequence goes on from NZ_AIDW01000009.1 coordinate 13,486, forward strand.
CGGTCAGCGCCTATCCGTCCGCCAGCGATTTTCTCGGCCATCCCTATGCTGTGCACAGCGACTGTATCGTCAGCGACGTGCGCATGCCGGACGTCACCGGCGTCGACCTGCTCATGTTGCTCCGGGACCGAGGCGTCGACATTCCGGTCATCCTGATTACGGGGCACGGCGACGTGCCGCTGGCGGTACAGGCGATGAAGCTCGGCGCCCGCGATTTCCTGGAAAAGCCGTTCGATCCGCAGACCCTGCTCGATGCGATCGCGCGCGCGCTCGCCGGCGGCGACGGATCGGGCAACGCGGCGATGGAGGCGCACGCCCGTGCCGAAGCCCGCGAGCTGGTCGCGCGCCTGTCGCCGCGCGAGCGACAGGTCCTGCAAGGCATCGTCGCCGGGCATCTCAACAAGCAGATCGCGCACGACCTGCACCTCAGCGTGCGCACGGTCGAGGTGTATCGCGCCAGCATCATGACCAAGATCAACGTTCACGGCACGTCGAACCTCGTTCGGGTCGGGCTGCTCGCGGGGCTTCAGGAAGGTCCGCCGCCTGAATCAAAACCGCAGGCGATACCCAATGTGCCCGATAAAGGCGCGCTCGAACCGCGTCCCTATTAGGCGATCGGTGGTATACCGCTGCCAGATGAAATTGCCGCCTGCCTCCGCCTCCAGCTCGGTGTTGCGGATCGGGCGCCAGACGAGCCGCATCGATGGCGCAATCACGCGTTGATCCCCCGTCGCAAGCCGCTGGTCGCGCAGCGCGAAACGCAGGCGCGGGGCGAGCATCAGTCGCGGCGCGACCGGCAGGCGGACGGTGAGGTCGCCCGCGTAGAGATGTGATCGTTGCAATGTCGCCGTCCGCAGGCCCACCAGCCAGGTATCGCGCGGCAGCATCAGCCCGTCGCCGATGGCCTGCACCCCAATGGCGATTTCGGTTCCGGTGGCGGGGAAGGCCGGTACGCCGAACGATGCCGGGGACGCACCGGTCGAGAACACGCTGCCATCCACGATGACGTGCCATTTCGCCGACAGATCATGGGAATAGGTAACGCTCGCGGATCGGGTCAGCAGCGTCCGGTCCCGCGCGGCCTGTTGCAACGCGTCGAGCGCGAACAGATCGCGGACCACATCCAGCGACGGCGTCGGTTGGCCGAGGGCGGCATTGGTCAGGGACAGCGTCGGGGCATGAAACTGTTGCAGCAGGACGGCGAGGTTCGACGTGCGACCGAGCCTGATCGAGGCGTTGAGCAACGCGGCATCAAGCGTCCCGAACGCAACGTTGAAATCGACCAGGCCGGACAGGGACAGCACGCGCGACGCACTGTGCCCCTCGATCCCGATCGACTGGCGATCCACCAGCCCAGCGGCGCGCTGATCGAACCAATAGACGCCAATCGATCGCCGCCCGTTCGGGGAGGTGAGATCCGCGCCGAGGCCATAAAAGGGCCGCGACCGGTCGACCCAGGTCTGGCGTTCCGACCAGACCGGGAATCCGGCGACGAGGTTGAGCCGCACATTGGACCGGACGTCCACCCCGGCCCGAACCCCGTCGAAGCGGCCGAAGATCCCCGAGCCATAGCGGGTCTGCCGCCCGATCCGCAGCGACGTGTTCAGGCGATCGATCGCGACGTCCAGATAGAGCTGGTCGAGCAGATCGTACGAGCCCCGGTTGCGATCGGCACCGACGAGGATCACGGGGCGATATTCGGCGACATGACCGAACGAGGCGCGGGCTTCGATCCGGGTCGTGCCGAGTGTTGCGCGACCGACGATATCGGCCACGCTCAGCAGTTCGTCGACATTGTCGCGTCGGTCGGGATTGGTCGACGCGGTCGCCGGTTGCGCGGTGAGGAAGATGCTCCTGCTGCGGTCGTGCAGATAGAATTGCGAAACGACTCCCCGAACCGATACCCGGTCCGCAGGGGTATCGCGCACGGCTGGCGAGGCGGCCCTCGTGCCCATTGGTCCGGAGTCGCCGAGCGCAGCGAGCCGTTGCCGAACGCGCGGCGCGCCTTCGTCCTGCGGAAAGCGGCGGAGATAGTCCTGATAGATGTGTCTGGCGTCCTCCTGCCCGCCAGCGCGTTCGCGTAGCATCCCGATGAGTTCGCAGGCGCGGGGCGTGTGCGGATTGCCCGGTGCGGCGGCGAGCGGTTCGAGCAACGCCCAGGCGCGTGTCGGATCGCCGCTGCGGATCGCATCCTCCGCGTCGCGTTCGCGTGTGGCGTCGGCGGTCGGATCGGGCGGGACTGCGGAATCGTTCGGCAGGGCGGACGTTGCGCCATTGCTGCAAAGGGCGACGATGCGATCCACTGGCGGAGGAGCGGTCGCCGACGGTCGCGGCAGATCTGGAGTGGTGGGAGGAAGATCGGCAATCATCCTGCCGATCCCTCCCGCGTCCGCCCGGCCGGTGGGCGCGCGATCGCGTGGATTCCCGGAAGCAGCAGCTTCCAATGGACCGTGTCGTGGCAATCCTCGCAAATGTTGCTGGTTGCGGGATGGGTCGCGGTCTTGCCGGGCGCGGTGAAATTGTTGTGGCACCGCACGCATCCGGCGAGCACGTCGCTATGGTCGAAGCGCGACAACCGCCAGTCCTGGACCGAGTGACAGCTGTCGCACGAAAGCGCCGTCGGAATGTGCCGCGGTCCGCGCGCTTCGGCCAGGACGCCGTTGTGGCAGTCGCCGCAGCGCCGCGGCGTCCCCTTGAAAACGCCGCCGCGGTGGCAATCCTCGCAGGCGACACGTTCATGCCCGCCCTCGAGCGGAAAGCCGGTTGCATAATGGTCCAGCCGGTCGACGATGCCGTGCCCCCCGGGTCCCTGCGCGAACACCGTGATCGAAAACAGCAGGGTCGCGAGGCAGAAGACGATGCGCGGCAGCACTTTCATCGACGCCTCCTGATATCGCCGAGCGGGGATTGTTGCGCGAGCTGCCAGCATCGCGCGACCCCGCCGTGGAGACGGTCCGCCGGACAGGCCGCCGCGGGCATCCTGACCGGCGTCGAAGCACCGATCTGCCCTTGTACCTTTGCCGGGCGGAACCCCTCGGTCGAATGGCACTGGCCACATTGCCGGCCGAAGGCGCCGTGGTGCGCGTCGTCGGATCGGTGGCAGGCGTAGCAGGTCGGGTCGAGCTTGGCGGTTGGCGCCGCGACCCGGTGGCATGCCGCACAGGCTAGACCGAGATGCTTGCCGTCGAGCGCGAACCCGGTCTGGCGCGCATGGTCGAACCGCCACCGGTCCCATCCGGCCGGGACGTGGCATTGCGCGCAGTCGGGCGTCCGGCCAAGGCGACCCTTGTGGAAATCGTCGGCGTGGCAGGCGGTACAGGTCAGCCCCTTGGCGGTGAAGCTGCGGTCGACGTGGCAGCCCACGCAAGCCATGCGGGCGTGCTGGCCAACCAGCGGGAAACGCGTCCGGCCATGATCGAATCCGAGCGCCGCGCGCCATTGCGTTTCATCGTGGCAGCCGGCGCAATCGGTCCCGAGCCGACCGCGATGCGGATCGTCGGCGCGGTGGCAGCCGATGCAGGTGGACGGCGGCCGGACGCTATGCAGTGGCCCGACATGACAGGCGGTGCAGGCGACCGTGCGGTGCGCCCCCCGAAGCGCGAAGCGGGTCATCCGATCATGGTCGAAATGGACGTCCGGCCAGCGTGTCGGCGCGTGGCAGGTCGCACAGTCGCCGCCAAACCGCCCGTGATGGACATCGTTGGTCGCGTGGCAGGCGATACAGGTCGTCTTGGGGTGCCGTTGCGCCATGGCCTTGCCGTGGCACCCGGCGCAGGCGGTGGATGCGTGCGCGCCGACCAACGGGAACCCCGTGTCGCGATTGTGATCGAAGGTGGCGAACTTCCACCCCGCGGGCGTGTGGCATGCCGCGCACTCGGTGCCGCGCTGGCCGTGGTGGACGTCGTCCTTGCGGTGACAGGCGATGCAGGTGCGCGGTGTTCCCGCGAGCCGGCCGTTGACGTGGCAGCCGGCACATGTCGTCTGGCGATGCAGGCCGACCAGCGGGAAGCCGGTGCGCGCGTGATCGAACGCGTGGATCGATTTCCACGACCGCGTGTCGTGGCAGGACGCGCACGCCTTGCCGAACCGATTGTGGTGCACGTCCTGCTTTGCATGACATCCCGCGCACGTACCGGGGGCATCCGCATACTTCCGGGGCGGCTTGTGGCACGCGGTACAGGCAACGCCGCGATGCGCGCCCGTCAGCGCGAAATCGGTGAGATGGTGATTGAAATGATGCGGATCGAACTGTACGATCGCGGTGCGCTTGCCGCGATGGTCGCTGTGGCAGGCGCTGCAGCGCTCCGTGGCGATCGCGGGCACCCGCCCGTGAAAGCCGCGATGCGCCGCGATGTCGCGCCCCACCCTGGCGTGGCAGGCGAGGCAGGTCGTGTTCTGTGCCGCCTTGGCGAACGGCACGTGGCAGGCGAGGCACCGTCCGCGCAAACTGGCGTGCGGCGCACTGAGCGGCCCGGGGCTGACCACGCTCTCCAGCACTTCGCGCGTTACGATCGTGAACGCCGCGACCGCGAGCAGCACCGCGAGGAGCGTCAGGATCAATCCGCGGCGCATCAGTAGAGGTGAACCGCGACGACATGCGTGATCGCCGCGAGCACGAGAAAGCCGAACAACGGCAGGTGCAAGTGGTGCCACAGCGCGAACAGCCGTTCGAACGCACCGTAGGTGGCGGCGCTGCGGACCGCGCGGAAGTAGCTGTCGAGATGGTGCGCGGCGTCGCGCCGATGCTGCCTGAGGTCCGCCTTCAACCAACCGCGTTCGATTGCGACCTGCGCGAGGTGCTGGTCGATCTCGTGGAGCAAGGCGGGCTTGCGCAATCGCATCGCCAGCGTCAGCACCAGCGCCTTCGCGATCGTGACCGGAAGCGAACCGCGGACGTCCGCAGCCCGTGCGGCAAACGCCGCGAGTTCGGCAAGGACGCTGTCGTCCGCATCCTCTTTCACGGCGGCGCGCGCCGCCATGACCGTATCGCCGAGCTCGCTCGCCTCGATATGTTGCAGCCGGTAACCGCGATAGAGGTGCCGATGGAAATACCGCCCGACGATCCCGCTGCCCGCGACGATCAGCATCGCCGCCAGCGCGACGCCACTGTTGAGCGCGTCGTAACGGAAGCGCGCGTGATACAGGATCGCCAGCGGACCGAGCAGCCCGAGCAGCATGTGGAAGCGAAACCAGAAACCGACCGACCCGGGGATCGCCCGTCCAAACCGCTTGCGCAGCGGATAGGCGAGCAGCACGAGCATCATCCCCGCGCCCACGATCCCGAGCCAATAGCCGACGCCGAGGTCGGGGCGGATCCCGAGATGCGCCCGTTCGCGGTATCCCACTATCAGCGCGCCCGCGATCCCCAGACCGGTGGCGCTCGGCAGCAAAGCCGCCGCGGCTGTCGCCAGCCGCCCTGCCGCCAGCCGAACTGCCGGCGATGGGCCGATCTCGGAAATAAACGCAGATACCCGGGCAGGCACGAACACGCTCCTGTTAGGTCGCGCCTGCCAGCACGGCGATCGCAAGATAGGGGAAACCCCAGGGATCGGCAAGGAAGGTCCGGTTCGGTCATATCATTCAAAAGGTCGAGCGCGGTGTCAGCCGCCGTATTTTCCGAACCGCTCGACGATCCCCAAGGGGCCGTTACGGACCCATTAAGGTGGCTACGTATTAGTGCGGTATTGGCCCATCGACGGACGATGCGCCCTGAAAGCATCGAGAACATTGTGACCGATTTCACGATTGGGCTTGCCTATGCCATGCCCGCGATTCCCATCTGGGGAAGCTACTTGCTGACCCGGCGGCAGCGCGGAGGTCTCCACAAGTCCATCCGCGACGAAGCGGTCGACGCCGGCCTGACCGAGCCGCCCTCGCTTCACCCGGTGGTCGATCTGGACGCGTGCATCGGGTGCGGTGCCTGTGTCCGCGCGTGTCCGGAGGGCAATGTGCTCGGCCTGATCGAGGACAAGGCGAGCCTGATCGATCCGACCCGGTGCATCGGCCACGGCGCGTGCAAGGCCGCGTGTCCGGCCGATGCGATCAGCCTCGTGTTCGGCACCGCAACGCGCGGGATCGACATTCCGCTGGTCGACCCGAAGTTCGAGACGAACGTACCGGGCATCTACATCGCAGGCGAACTCGGCGGCATGGGGCTGATCCGCAACGCGATCGAACAGGGGCGGCAGGCGATCGGGTCGATCGTCGCCGCGACGCAATCCGACGAGCGCACGGACGGCATGCTCGATCTCGTGATCGTCGGCGCGGGTCCGGCGGGAATTTCGGCGAGCCTGGCGGCGCAACAGGCGGGGCTCCGGTTCGAGACGATCGAACAGGACAGTCTGGGTGGCACCGTTGCGCATTACCCACGCGGCAAGATCGCGATGACCGCGCCGGTTACCTTGCCGGGCTATGGGATGCTCAACTTTCGCGAAGTGTCCAAGGAGGAACTGATCGGGATCTGGACCAAGGTGGTGGGCGAAGCCGGCGTGCCGATCGCCTATCAGGAACGCGTCCTGCAGATAACCCCGCGTTCGATCGGGTTCTCGGTCGAAACGGGGCCCCGGGTCCTGCATGCGCGGCGGATTCTGCTCGCGATCGGCCGACGCGGCACGCCGCGGACGCTCGACGTGCCGGGAGAGGACCAGACCAAGGTGGTCTATCGGCTGATCGAGCCCGAGCAATATGTCGGGCGTTCGATTCTGGTCGTCGGCGGTGGCGACAGCGCGATCGAGGCCGCCATCGCGCTGGTCGATGTGCCGCGAACGACGGTCACGCTCACGCACCGTGGCGAAGCGTTCGACCGCGCCCGTAAAAAGAACCGCTCCACACTCCAGACGCTCGTTTCCAGCGGTCGGATCGTCTGCCGCACCGGAACGAAGGTGCTCGAGATCCGCGAAAAGTCCGTTTCACTGAGCAATGCCGGAGGATGCGACGCCATTCCCAATGACGACGTGATCGTCTGCGCAGGCGGGGTCTTGCCCACGCAGTTTCTGCAGAAGGCGGGCGTGTCCGTGGAACGGAAATTCGGGGAAATGTGATAAGATCGTGATGGCCCGGCTGCGCGCGTCCGGGGCGATTCCTTGGCGGACGACTCCCGCCGGACGCGCGCAGCCACCCGTGTGTCACCCGATGCCGTCGAGCGCTGCCATCGCCGCGTCGGGAAGCTCCAGCGCGGCCGCGGCGAGATTCTCGCGAAGGTGCGCCACCGACGATGTGCCGGGGATCAGCAGGATGTTGGACGAACGCCGCAGCAGCCACGCCAGCGCCACCTGCATCGGCGTTGCGCGCAATCCTGCCGCAACGTCGGATAACGCCTGCGACTGGAGCGGGCTGAAGCCGCCGAGGGGGAAGAAGGGAACATAGGCGATGCCGTCCGCTGCCAGCGCATCGATCATGGCATCGTCGTGGCGGTGGGCGAGATTATACTGGTTCTGCACACAGACGATGTCGACGAGTCCGCGCGCCTGATCGACCTGCGCGGGGGTCGCGTTGCTCAGCCCGATATGGCGGATCAATCCCTGCGCCTGAAGCGCGGCGAGGGTGGTCAATTGCGGTTCCACCGTACCTTCGGCGGGCCCGTGATCGTCACTGTCGCCCATCAGGCGCATGTTGACGACGTCCAACACGTCGAGACCGAGGTTCCGGAGATTGTCGTGGACCGCGGCAGTGAGCGCCGCTGCGTCCTGCGCCGGGTTCCACGCGCCATCGTTGCCCCGCACCGCGCCCACCTTCGTCACGATGGTCAGTTCGTCGCGATAGGGATGGAGGGCTTCCCGGATGATCTGATTGGTGACGTGCGGCCCATAGAAATCGCTGGTGTCGATATGGTCGACCCCGCCCTCGATCGCTTCGCGCAGCACGGCCAGCGCGGCGTCCCGGTCCCGCGGGGGGCCGAACACGCCCGGGCCGGCGAGTTGCATGGCACCATAGCCCAGCCGCCGTACGGTGCGGTCACCGAGGTCATAGCGACCAGCCTGATCGATCGTCTGCATGTCGTTCTCCTCTTCCCCCGCCAGATAGCGGTTGCCCGGTCGCGCGATAATCCGGCATGATCCGCACGGGCTGTACGGAAAACCGAACGATGGACGCGGACCTTGGAGATCTGACGGCGTTCCTCGCCGTGGCGAAGGCGCGCGGCTTTCGCGACGCGGCGCGGACGAGCGGCACCAGCGCCTCGACGCTGAGCGAAGCCGTGCGTCGACTGGAAACACGCCTGGGCGTTCGGCTGCTTCACCGCACGACCCGCAGCGTCACGCCGACCGAAGCGGGTGCGGGGCTCATCGACCGGCTGACCCCGGCACTCGGCGCGGTCGATGCGGCGCTGGACGCCGTCGGAAGCTTCCGGGACGGCACGGCGGGGGCGCTACGGCTCAACGTTCCGGTCAGTGCCGCGCGGCTGGTGCTGCCCGCGATCCTGCCGGGTTTCCTTGCCGCCTATCCCGCAATTCGGCTGGAGATCGTCGCGGACGACAGCTTCGTCGACGTGCTCGCTGCGGGGTGCGACGCCGGCATCCGGTATGACGAACGGCTGGAGCAGGACATGATCGCGATCCCGATCGGGCCGCGCATCCAGCGCATGGCGACCGCCGCCGCGCCGATCTACCTTGATCGACACGGCCGCCCGGATCACCCGCGCACCCTGCTCGACCATGCCTGTGTCCTCGGGCGTTTCGCGAGTGGTGCGCTGACGAGTCCGTGGGAGTTCGAGCGGGCCGGCGAGATCGTCCGGGTCGAGCCGCGCGGGCCGTTGATCGTGCAGGTCGGCGGTGCGATGGATCTCGCCGTTGAGGCTGCCATCGCGGGCGTGGGGGTCATCACGCTGTTCGAGGACTGGCTGCGTCCGCATCTCGACAGTGGTGCGCTGGAGCCGGTGCTGGAGGAATGGTGGCAGCCGTTCTCGGGCCCGTTCCTTTATTATTCCGACCGTCGGCTCGTGCCGCCCCCGCTGCGCGCCTTCATCGACTATGTGAGGACGACGACGCCGTAGCGAACACGGAGGCGGGTTGCCGCGCCGCTGGTCGACCTTGGAACCGTATCAGGATCTGGCGACCGGGCGGCGGGGTGCGGGAGGATCGGCTTCCAGAGGCGAGATGGTCGGCGATTCGGCGGCGGTGCCGTTCACGGGCGGGTGTCCGCGATCGGATAGTGCCGAAGCGTCTGTCGAATATGCCCGGGCCGTGCGGCCTCGCCAGCGCCGTTTACCGGATGGGCGATCGTGCCCTTGCCGGTCCCGAGCGAGATCGTGGTGACATTGCTTATGCGCACGTCCGCGACATCGGGCACTTCGACCGCGCTGGCCAGGATGATCGACGGATCCGCCGTGAAGTTCGCATAGACGCCCATGCCGATGGCTTCGTGATGCCGGACGTGATCCGCAACCTTATAGGCTGCCCACCCACGGTCAGAATCCGCGCGCCATGCAGCCTGGCTTGGCGGATCGTAGGGCAGTTCGTTCTGGTAGAAGAAGGTCCGCCCCCGCTCCCCGTTCCACACGGTCTGCCAGCCCTGAAAATGTTCGACGAAAAGTCCGTAACAGGTCACGTCGTCGCCATTGACCACCAGTCCATGATCGCCCCGGCTTTCGGTCCAGCCGACATGAACCTGGCCGTGCTCGCGGTCGCCATGATCCGCCCGCCAGATCCACAAATGGTCCCCGATGACGTTGTTGCTGTTGATTTCCAGGCACGTTCCGACGCTGCCGATGGCGGCGCCGCCGACGCGGAAGAAGATGTCGGCGAAAAGGGTAGGATCGGCACTGTGATCGCGGGCGGCGCCACGCGGACCGACCTCGACGAGCACGGGGGAGGACCGGGGCCCCGCATCGATCAGCAGACCGGCGACGGACACGCCCGGTACGTCCGCGATCGTCAACGCGGCGTTACCGTCCACGCTGAGCAACGTCGCCAGTCCGATTCCCAGCACCACCGTCCCGGCACGGCTGACCCGGATCGGTTCGCGCAGATGGTAGATACCCGGCGTCAGCAGAAGGTGGCGGCCATCCGCGAGCGCCCGGTTGATCTCGCTGATCGACGTGGTCGGATCGGCGATCAGGAAGGCCTCCAGCGAGAGGGCGCGACCGGCTTGCTTCTCCCGCCAGGAGACATCGCGCGCATCCCGCCGCAATCCCGGAACGAAGACCGCCCATCCGCCGTCCGGTCGGACAATAAGGAAGGGCTTTTCGCGAATCACCGGTACGGTCGGCAGGGTGGTATAGGGTGGCTCGGGGAAGCTGTCCGGCGGTGCCCCCGCCACACCCATGAACATCATGTTCCAATTGGCACCTTGCCACCCGCCAATCCGCGAGGTGCGGGTGAACCATTGCTGCTGGGTCCCGGAGCGGACGGCGCCGTCGATCAGGCAATCGGCCATGAACCCGCCGCTCGACCAGCCACCGTCGTCGAGCGCGAGGTCCCCGGCGAGATGGACCCGCCGATACGGCGCGGCCTGCGATACCGCCCAGCGGTCCGCCCGATCGGGCGGTTGGACCGTCATGTTCTCGACCGACCGCCAGAAGTTCACCAGCGCCATGCCCTTCGCCCAATCGGCCTCGGCATGCACATGGCCGGTGACGGTCACGTCACCGGGTGCTAGGCCAAGGCCGGCGACCTGGGTGAAGAAACCGACGTTGATATCCAGCCGGTGCGTGCCCGGCTTCAGCAGTATGGCGTAGCGTCGATCGGTGAAATGTGCGCGTTCCTGTCGCGCGAACCAGCCGTCGATGCGGCGCTGCGCATCGGGCATGCCGGGGTCGACGATCAGCACGTTCGGTCCAAGGTGCGGGTCTTGTGGGGCCTTTCGGCCACGCGCAGCGACCGTATCGGCGCCAATGGCCGCGATGCCTGCCAGCACGCTGCGCCGCGTCGTTTCTCCCGTCACCCGATGTCCTTTGTCTGCAGGATCTTAGCGTTACCGTACCTAGCCCATATCGCGCGGGGTTGGCTACCGCCGGGCACCGCCGACCCTTTGCTGTTTTCCGATGGTTTCGCTCGCGGCCGGGCCTTAGAGCAGGTCCACGGCGGATCGGCCGAGATCGATCGGCCAGGGAAGAGGTGACACCTTGACGATCGTCGTGACCCTGCTCGCACAGGCGGTGAGCCTGGCTGCAACCAATTATACCGTGGACGTCCCGATGCGTGCCCCGGCTGCGCGACCCGAATGGGCGGATGCGTTCACCCGCTCGATCGACCGGACGCGCTGGCGCTACGATACCGATCGCAACCGGCAGGGCTGGCCCAACCACGAAAAGCAATATTATGCCGACCGTCGCCAGAACGCCCGGATCGAGCATGGCGCGCTGGTGATCGAGGCGCGGCGCGAGGCGTTGCGCTCGGCGCCCGATTGGGGCGGGCAGGGCTATAGTTCCGCCAAGCTCGTCAGCCGTGCCGCGCTTGGCTACGGTTTCTACGAGGTTCGGGCCAAACTGCCCTGTGGCCGCGGGAGCTGGCCTGCGGTCTGGCTCTTGCCAGAGAAGGGTACGTGGCCCGACATGGGCGAGATCGACCTGATGGAAATGGTCGGCTGGCAACCGAACGTGGTGCATGCGACGCTCCACAGCGGCGCGTTCAACCACAAGCTCGGGACGCAGCGTGGGGCGGAAATGCGTCTGGCGAGCGCCTGTACCGCGTTTCACCGCTACCAGCTCGACTGGCAGCCGCATGCGATCACGATCGGCGTCGATGGGCGTGGCTATATGCGCGTGACTGACGACCAGCCGGGGGGGCATGCCGCCTGGCCGTTCACCGTGCCGTATCACCTGATCCTCAACCTGGCGGTGGGCGGGGACTGGGGTGGCGCGAAGGGGATCGACGATGCCGCGCTGCCGCAGCGCCTGTCGGTTGACTACGTGCGCTATTGGCGCAAGCGGTGAGCGCCCCCTCGATTACCGTCCACCATGTCGGACGGGAAGCACAGCCGGTCGTGGTGATCGACGACTTCGCGCCCGATCCCGATGCACTGCGCGCGGCGGCGCTGCGTACGACCTTTGGGCCGGCGGTGCAGCATTATCCGGGTTTGCGCTCGGCCTTGCCGGACACTTACGTACCCACGCAACTCGCGGTGCTCGCACTGGTGCTGGGGCCACTGCTGGGTCGCGCGGGTACGGTCGACGTGCTCGATGCGAGCTTCTCGATGGTGACGACTCCGCCCGAAGCGCTCGAGATCCGCCAGCGTATTCCGCACTGCGATGCGTTCGGGCCGGAGCGGATTGCGCTGGTGCATTATCTTGCGCCCGAAGGCGGGGACGGGACCGCCTTCTTCCGCCATCGCTCAACCGGGTTCGAGACGATCGACGCGGATCGCGCGCCGATCTTCTTTGGCCAGCTCGATGCCGAGTTCCGTTTCGGCGGGGTGCCGCCCGCGCGCTATGTCCTGGGCGATACCTCGCTGTTCGAGCGCACCCTGGCGGTCGAGGCGCGCTACAACCGTGCGCTAGTCTATCCGAGCTACCTGCTCCACAGCGGCGCGATCGCACCCGATGCAGTGCTGTCGAGCGATCCCGCGCTGGGGCGGCTGACGGTCACGGCCTTCCTGTCGGTCGGCTGAAGCCTGCTCCGGCCGCCCGTCACCCCGGGGCCTGGCCCAAGGTGACGGAGGCTGGCGAGATCAATCGCTAGGGCTTCATCGTCGCTGCTGTGACCGTCGCGGTCGATACGAGCGCGCGGTCGCGCGCGTCGTGCGCGAGCGCGACGCGGTAGCGGCCGCCCGCCACTCGCCAGCCCGGCAAGCCGGTATCGTACTCCGCCAGGATGCGCGGTTCCGCCACCAGCGTGACGCGGGTCGTTTCGCCCGGCTTCAGCATCACCCGCCGGAACGCAGCGAGCCGCATCGGTACAGCCGCCCCGTCGCGAGTGACGTACATCTGTGGCACGTCGGCCCCTGCGACCCGCCCGGTGTTGACCACCTCGAAGCTGATGCTGAGCGTCGCGCCGCCCTTCACCACCGGGTTGCGATAGGCGAACTGCGTATAGCTGAGGCCGTAGCCGAACGGGAACAGGGGTTTGGCGTTGGTCTTTTCGTACCAGCGATAGCCGACGTCAGCCCCCTCGACGTAGTCGACCGGGAAGCTAGCCAGTTGGTGCTCGCCGGCATGCCCCGGATCGGCGGCCGCCTGCGCGTCGGCGGCGCTCAGCTTGTCGAGCCCGACGGGCGCGGCGCGGGGGGCCTGGCTGGCGCTGGCGGGGAAGGTGATGGGCAAGCGGCCGGACGGATTGACCCGCCCGGTCAGGATATTGGCGATCGCCGGCCCGCCGCGCTGGCCGGGATACCAGGCCTGCACGACCGCGGGCACCGCCGACAGCCACGGCATCAGCACGGGACCGCCCGTTTCCATCACCGCGATCGTCCTGGGCTGCGCCGCCGCCACCGCGGCGATCAGATCGTCCTGACGATCGGGCAGCGAGAGGTCGGGAACATCCTGCGCCTCGGTCGTCCACTGCGTCGCGAACACGATCGCGACGTCGGCGGCCTTGGCCGCGGCGGCCGCTGCGGCCGGATCGCGGCCATCGATCCAAGTGACCTGTGCCTGTGGCATCGCTGCGCGGATCGCGAGCAGTGGGGAGGAGGCATGCCACGTCACCCGCGCGAACGACGACGCTGCGCCGCTGGTGAGCGGAATCTCGACCGGTGCGCCGCCGACCGACCGCACCTGGCTAGACCCCCCGCCCGACAGGACGCCGACATCCGACCTGCCGCCGATCAGCACAACCCGTTTCGCCGTGCGCGCGAGCGGCAGGAGGTTGCCGTCATTCTTGAGCAGGACGATCCCGGCTTCGGCAGCGCGTTGCGCGACCTCGGCATGGGCTTCGTACGGGATTTGCTGCGCGACGCTGGCAGGCGCGTCATAGGCGCCCGTTTCGATCAGGCCGGTCAGATAGCGCGTCACCATGTCGTCGAGCCGTGCCATCGGCACGCGGCCCGCAGCGATATCGGTCTTGAGTGCGTCGGCGAAGTAGACAGCGTGGTCGAGTTCCTGTCCCGATTCTTGGTCGAGCCCCGCATTCGCCGCCTTGGCGGTCGAATGGACCGCGCCCCAGTCGCTCATCACCCAGCCGCGATAGCCCCAGTCGCGCTTGAGCACGTCGGTGAGGAGATGCTTGTTCTCGCACGCCCAGTCGCCGTTGACCTTGTTGTACGCGCACATCACCGAGCCCGGCTTGCCCGTCTCGATCGCGATCTGGAACGCGAGCAGGTCGCTCATCCGCAGCGCTGCCTCGCCGATTCGCGCGTCGACCACAGTCCGCCCGGTTTCCTGGGCGTTGAGCGCCAGATGCTTGACCGTCGAGACGATCCGGTTCGACTGGACTCCGGCGATATGCGCGCCCGCCAAAGTGCCGGCAAGCAACGGATCCTCGCCGAGATATTCGAAATTGCGGCCGTTCCAGGGGTCGCGCGTCAGGTTGACGCCGCCCGCAAGCAGGACGTTGAACCGTTTTGCGCGTGCTTCCGCGCCAATCATCGCGCCGCCGGCGCGGGCGATCGCGGGATCGAACGTCGCGGCGGTCGCGAGGCTGGATGGCAGGGCGGTCGCGACATCGCCCTTGCGCTGTTCGACCTGGTTGGCGACGCCGAGCGATGCGTCGCTCTCGCGGACCAGCGGGACGCCCAGATGCGGGATGCCGTCGATATGGCCTGCGGACGGGATCAGTTCGTTCGGGGTCTTGCCCTTTGCCATCGGCGGGAACACCCGTGGATGAGCGCGATCTTCTCGTCGACCGTCATTCGCGCGACGATCGCCGCGGCCCGCGTTCGGGCATCCTGTACCGGCGCCTGAGGTTTCGAGTCGCGTGCCTTCACCGGGGCGGTGGCGCCTGCGCCGCACAGGAGCGAGGCTCCCAATAGCCAGACGTGAATCTTCCTTGCCATCCCGACATGCTCCCCTGGTCTAGCGGTCATGCCGTGCCCCGCGGTCTCGCCGCCGGGCCGTGCCGCCGTTGGTGTTGCGCGTAAACAGCATATTCCGAGAACGTTCACAACCGGGCGTTTTCGTAGTGTTGCTGGCTTGACAATCGTTTCGCCGCGGATCAGGTGAACGTTCTCAAACAAGAGGGCGCAGGTGTAAAAGCGCCACGTTTACAGGGAGGATGACGATGGGGGGCTTCAAGACCCGTTTGGCTACGCGACTCGCACTTGGCGGGTCGATGCTAGCGCTCGCGAGCTATCCGATGATGGCTTCGGCACAGGATACGGCCTCGACGATGGGCAATACGGGTCCGTCGACGACCCAGGGCCAGCCAAGCGCGCCCGCGACCACGCAGAGCACCGCAGTGGCAGACGGCACCGCGGTGGCGGACGGGACCCAGGCCCCCGGCGATATCGTCGTTACCGGCATTCGCGCCAGCCTCCGCAACTCGATCAACCTGAAGCGCGACGCGCAGGGCATTGTCGATGCGATCTCGGCGGAAGACATCGGCAAGTTCCCCGACACGAACCTCGCGGAATCGCTCCAGCGTATCACCGGCGTGTCGATCGACCGGTCCAACGGCGAAGGCCAGTTCGTCACGGTGCGCGGCTTTGGCCCGGAATATAACCTCGTCACGCTCAACGGTCGCCAGCTCGCGACGTCGACGATCGGCGACGGCAACAGCGCGCCGGTCTCGCGCTCGTTCGATTTCGCGAACCTCGCCTCCGAAGGCGTCGCCGCCCTCGAGGTCTACAAGTCGGGCCGTGCAAGCGTGCCGTCGGGTGGCATCGGGTCGACCATCAACATCCGGACGCCGCGTCCGTTCGACAAGCCCGGGATCCGTGGCTCGCTATCGGCGCGTGGCGTCGTCGACACGTCGCAGAACGGCGGCAAGGACGTGACGCCCGAAGTCTCGGGCATCTTCTCCGACACGTTCGCGGACGACCGGATTGGCGTGCTGATCCTCGGCTCGTTCCAGGAGCGCCATTTCAGCGCGAACTCGGCCAATGTGGGCTTCCGCGACGGCTATCTCGGTGCGGAAAACAACTGGGGTTCGCTCGCGCAGCCGGGTGACCCGCGCTATGCGAACATCACCAACCGCCCCGGCGCGACCGACGTCTATCAGGTGCCGCAGAATGCGGGCTATGACGTCGTCAACGGCAAGCGTCAGCGTATCAACGGGCAGGCTGTCCTGCAGTTCAAGCCGACCGACACGCTGACCGCGACGTTCGACTACACCTACTCGCGCAATACGGTCGACATTCGCGATAACAGTGTCGGCATCTGGTATAACCACAACGACACGTCGAGCTCGTGGACCAACGGCCCGATCGCTGGGCCCGTCTTCTACACCGAGCGGTTCCAGGCGTCCGAAACCAAGGATCTCGCCTATTCGGCGTCGCAGACCTCGGCGCGTAGCGAGAACAAGGCGATCGGCGGCAATCTGACGTGGAAGGGGCCGGGTGGTGTCACCGTCGTGCTCGACGTCAACCACTCGACCGCGGAATCGAAGCCGAACAGCCCGTATGGCAACAGCAACTCGGTCGGTACCGCGGTGTTCGGCATCCAGAACCAGACGCTCAACTTCGACAACCGGCTGCCGGTCATCTCGTACAACATGTACGGAGGCATCGATCCGCTCAACGCCGCCAACATCGTCCCGACGGGCAATGCGTTCCGCAATTCCTACTTCCGCGACGAGATCAATCAGATCCAGCTGAAGGGGCATTACGAGCACGACAACGGCTTCCTCGACAGCCTCGACTGGGGTGTGCAGTACACCCAGAACAAGGTGCGTTCGGCCTACAGCGTGCTGCAGAACGACACATGGGGCGGGACCGGCGGCGACAGCGCCGCGCAGCGTGCCGCAGCGGCGGCGTTGCTGCCGGACAATCTGTTCAACCTCGTCAGCATTCCCGACAAATTCTCGGGCATCAGCGGCTCGAACGCGTCGAACATCGTCAAGTCGTTCTATTCGTTCAACCTGCCGAGCGTGGTCACGTTGCTCGATCAGGCGTACAAGATCTGCGGCGGCAACGGGCAGTGTCTGCTCCCGTACACCACGGACTCGCGCGTGACCGAAAAGACGATCGCGCCGTATCTGCAGGTCAACGGCAAGTTCGAAGTGATGTCGGTCCCCGGGCACATCATCGGCGGCGTGCGCTACGAGACGACCGACGTCAGCGCGTCCGCGCTGGTGCCGACCCCGTCGGGCGCGCGGCAGAACTCGCAGAACGAGTTCAACATCCTGTTCGCCGGTAGCGGTTTCACCCGGTTCAAGGGCAGCTACCAGAACTGGCTTCCGTCCTTCGATTTCGACATCGAGCCAACGAGCACGATCAAGCTGCGGGCTTCGTACAGCCACACGATCACGCGTGCGGATTACGGCAGCCTCCAGGGCGGGCGCCGGCTCGATACGCTGTTCCGCGTCGGTGGTGGCTTCGGTTCGGTCGGCAATCCGAACCTGATCCCCTTCAAGTCGAAGAACATCGATCTGTCGGCGGAGTGGTATTACACCAGGGAGAGCTACATTTCGGTCGGCTATTTCCACAAGAATGTGTCGAACTACATCAGCAGCACCGTGGTGAACCAGACGATCCCCGGGATCACGTCGCCGACGACGACCTTCAACGGGGTGACGCAGAACGGGCCACGCTATCAGGCGGCGCTCAATGCCCTTGGTACCAACGCGACCTTCGCGCAGATCCGCGACTTCATCGGCACCAATTATCCGGGTGGCGTGGTCAACGGGACGATCGTGGCGCAGCCGAACGATCCACTTGCCAACTTCGTGATCACGACGCCGTTCAACAGCGCAAACTCCGCTAGTGTCGATGGCTTCGAGTTCGCAATCCAGCACAACTTCTGGCGCACCGGCTTCGGCACGATTCTCAACTACACAATTGTCAACGGCAACCGGAACTTTAACAATCGCCTGCCTGCCAGCGTGTCGCAGTTCGCGATCACAGGTTTGTCGGACAGTGCCAACGCGGTGCTGTTCTATGACAAGAACGGCCTGCAGGCGCGCGCCGCCTACAATTGGCGCAAGGGGTATTTGGCGTCGGGGACGGGCATCAATCCGTTATACGTCGATACCTATGGCCAGCTCGACGTCAGCGCGAGCTATGCGCTGACCAAGAACATCTCGGTGTTCGTCGAGGGGATCAACGTCAACAGCGAGGATCGCAGCGGTCATCTCCGGTCCGAACGCAACATCAACTTCGTCACCAAGCAGGATCCCCGCTACTCGGCGGGTGCGCGGATCTCGTTCTAAGGCCTCGGGTAGACCACTCGCGCCCGGCGTGGGTGGTCTTTTCGCTTGGCTGAGGGCACAAGGCTATCGAACAAGGCTTGGGTACGGGCCACGCAACAGGACGGGCCACAGTGGATACGGCCATCACGAAGATCGTCATCGTCGGCGGCGGGACCGCAGGCTGGCTGGCCGCCTGCCGGATCGCCGCCGCGGCGCACCCCGCCGCCGCTGATCCGATCACCGTCACCCTCGTCGAATCCCCCGATGTGCCGACGATCGGCGTCGGGGAGGGGACGTGGCCGACGATGCGCGCCACGCTGGAGCGGATCGGGATCGGCGAGGCCGAATTCCTGCTCGCCTGCGACGCGTCGTTCAAGCACGGCTCGCGCTTCAGGGGCTGGGCGAGCGACGCGTCCGACGACGTGTATTTCCATCCCTTCACGCCACCGGTCGAGGCGGACGCCCGCGGACTCGTCGCTGCATGGCAGGCAGACGCAGCGAACGCGCCGTTCGCCGATGTCGTCACCCCGCAACCGCAGGTCGCGCGGCAGTGCCTCGCGCCCCGCCAGCGGACGATGCCCGATTTCGCAGGCGCGCTGAATTATGGCTATCATCTCGACGCGGGCAAGCTTGCCGCATTGCTGATGCGACACGCGACCGAACGGCTCGGCGTGCGCCACCTGCGGGACCATGTGACCGGGGTCGATCGCGCGGAAACCGGCGACGTGATCGCCGTACGCACCCGCGACAATGGCGCGGTCGGGGGCGACCTGTTCCTCGATTGCTCGGGCCATGCCGCGCTGCTGGTCGGCGAAGTGCCGTTCATCGACCGGGGCGACGTGCTGTTCAACGACCGTGCGCTGGCGGTGCAGGTGCCGGTCGCCCCGGACAGCCCGATCGCGGCGCAGACCGACGCGACCGCCCATGCGGCCGGATGGATCTGGGACATCGGCTTGCCGACCCGGCGCGGGGTCGGTTGCGTCTATTCCTCCGCGCATATGAGCGACGACGAAGCGCTGGCGGCGCTGACCGCGTATGTCGGCACGCCCGAGCTGGTCGAACCCCGACGATTGCGCTTCCGGTCGGGGCACCGCGCGCAATTCTGGACGGGCAATTGCCTTGCGATCGGGCTGTCGGCGGGGTTCCTGGAACCGCTCGAGGCGTCGGCGATCGTCACGGTCGAGCTGTCGCTCGATGCCTTGCTCGACGACTGGCCGACCCGCGCGACGATGCCGCTGGTCGCGGCGCGCTTCAACACGCTGTTCCGCTATCGCTGGGACCGGATCGTCGAGTTCCTCAAGCTGCATTACGTGCTTAGCCGGCGCGAGGGACGCTATTGGCAGGACCATCGCGATCCCGCATCGATCCCGCCGCGGCTCGCCGAATTGCTCGCGCTGTGGCAGCATCGTCCGCCGCTGCGCGCCGACCTGCCGATGGTAGACGAGATGTTCCCCGCCGCGAGCTATCACTATATCCTGTACGGCATGGGGGCATCCCCGCCCGCCACGGGGCCGCTGCGCGCAGGCGCGCTTCCGTCACTCGCGCCGATCGCGCAGCGCACCCGCAGCATGGTGGCCGCGCTGCCGCCGATACGGGCCTATCTCGACGCGTGCCGGGCGGCGCGCCAACCGATCGCTATGGAGCAGTTTTCCTGATGGCCAACCACGTCCTTCTCACCAGCGAGGAGCACCGCACGCTGCGCATCGATCCGTCGCGCGGCGCGGCCTTCGGCGATGCGGTGATGTCGTGCCTGATCGTGCCGAGCGAGTTTCGCCGCGTCCAGAACGACTATCCGATCCTGTTCCGCCTGACGCCGCAGCGCGATCGTTTCCAGGCGCTGGCGATGTTCGGGTTCGAACCCGGCGAGAACCTGTTCCTCGACGGCACGCGCTGGGATGCGCGTTATCGCCCGCTCGCGCTAAAGATCCAGCCGTTCCTGATCGGCCATCCCGCGACGCCGGGCGGCGACAAGCAGATTCATCTCGACCTCGACAGCGCGCGCGTCGCGACCGGCGGGGAGGGGGTGCGCGTGTTCGACGACCTCGGACGCCCGACGCCCTATCTTGAAACGGTTGCCGAACAGCTCGGCGAGCTGGATCTGGGCTGGCAGGCGACCGACGGCTTCTTCGCCGCACTCAACCGGCATGAATTGCTCGAACCGCTGACGCTGGAAATCACGCTCGACGACGGCACGACCAACCGGCTGGTCGGCTATCACGGGATCGCCGAGGAACGGCTCCAGCAACTCGATGCGACGGCATTGGGGGAGCTTCAGGCGGAGGGGTACCTGATGCCGGTGTTCATGGCGGTGGCGTCACTCGCCAACGTCGCCGAGCTGATCGCGCGGAAGAGCCTTCGGGAAGCGGCGCGTGGCTGAGGCGGATCGTGGCATCTTCGCGGATCTGGCGACGGTGCCCGAAGTCCGCGTCGCGGATGCCGCCGAGCTGGATGCGAGGCTGCGCAGTGCCGCGGCGCCGTTCGTGGTGCGCGGGCTGGTCAAGGACTGGCCGCTGGTCGAGGCGGGGCGTCGCTCGTCGCGCGATGCGCGCGCCTATCTGCTGCAGCACCACCGCGACATGGCGTTCACCGTCGCGATCGGCGAACAGGGTGCGGACGGCCGGTTGTTCTACGATGCGGCGATGGCGATGAACTTCCGCACGCTGCGCGCCAAGCTGCCCGACATCTTCCAGCGAATCGATTCGATCGAGGGGCGCGCGGGGGCGCCGCCGGTCTATCTCGCGTCGATCGACATGCACCAGTTCTTCGACGGGCTGTACGAGGCGAACCACGTCGATCTGGGCGATCGCACCTGCCTGGCGAGCATCTGGATCGGCACGAAGACACGGATTGCGGCGCATAACGACCTGCCCAACAATCTGGCGTGCGTGGCGGCGGGGCGGCGACGCTTCACGCTGTTCCCGCGCGAACAGTTCCGCAACCTACATCTCGGGCCGATCGACAATACGCCTGCAGGCCGTGCGATCAGCATGGTCGATTTTCACGCGCCCGATGCAGCGCTGCATCCGCGCTTCCCCGACGCACTGGCGCATGCGCAGGTCGCCGAGCTCGAGGCGGGCGACGCTTTGTATATTCCGGCGATGTGGTGGCACCATGTCGAAGGGCTGGCCGATTTCAACGTGCTGGTGAATTACTGGTGGCGCGAGACGCCGCGCTGGATGGGGTCGCCGCAGGATGCGCTCAACCATGCGCTGCTCGCGATCCGCGATTTGCCCGAGGACCAGAAGCGGCACTGGCGCGACCTGTTCGACTATTACGTCTTCAACAATGGCGACGACGTGACCGCGCACATCCCCGGGGAGGGGCGCAGCGTGCTCGCCCCGCTCACCCCGGAAAGCGCCGACCGTATCCGCGCCTTCCTGCTCAGGAACCTCAGCCAATGATTGCCAGCCCACGTCGTATCGTCGTCGCCGGGGGCGGCACCGCGGGGTGGATGGCCGCCGCCGCAATCGCGCGGACGATGGGCCGCACCGCCGAAGTGACGTTGATCGAATCCGACGCGATCGGGACGGTCGGGGTCGGGGAATCGACGATCCCGCCGCTCGTCACCTACAACCGGCTGCTCGGGATCGGTGAGGCCGATTTCATGCGCGCGACGCAGGCGACCTTCAAGCTCGGCATCCTGTTCGATGGCTGGAAGGATGGCACCGACCGCTATTTCCACTCGTTCGGGATCACCGGGCAGGACCATTGGTCCGCGGGGTTCCAGCATTTCTGGATGAACGGACGCGAACGCGGGCATGATGCGTCGTACGACGCCTATTGCCTCGAGCTTGCCGCCGCGATGGAAGGCAAGTTCGCGCATCTGCCCGATGAGCGGATGAACTACGCCTATCAACTCGATTCATCGCTTTACGCGCAGTTCCTCCGCCGCATGGCGGAAGCCGACGGCACGCGCCGGATCGAGGGCAGGATCGTGCGCGTCGCGCTCGACGGCGAGACCGGGGACGTCGCCGCGCTGCACCTGGACTCGGGTGCCGTGGTCGAGGGCGATCTGTTCCTCGATTGCACCGGGTTTCGCGCGCTGCTGATCGAGCAGGCGCTCCATGCCGGCTATGACGACTGGAGCCACTGGCTGCCGTGCGATTCCGCCATCGCGGTGCAGACCGAGAGCGTCCGGCCGCCCGTGCCCTACACCCGCGCGATGGCGCATGACGCGGGCTGGCAGTGGCGCATTCCGCTCCAGCATCGAACCGGCAACGGCATCGTCTATTGCAGCCGCTATCTCGACCGCGAGACCGCGCTGGAACGGCTGCTCGGCAACGTCGAGGGCACGGTGCTGACCGAGCCGAACACCATCCGCTTCGTCACCGGCGCGCGGCGGCGGCAATGGCACCGCAACGTCGTCGCGATCGGCCTGTCGGGCGGGTTCATGGAGCCGCTCGAATCGACCAGCATCCACCTCATCCAGCGCGCGATCCTGCGGCTGATCCGGATGATGCCGGGCGGGTCGATCTCGCCACGCGACATCGCCGAGTTCAACGACCAGCAGTTCGCCGACATGGAGCAGATCCGCGACTTCCTGATCCTCCATTACAAGGCGACCGACCGGCGCGATTCGCCTTTCTGGCGGCAATGCGCCGCGATGGACGTGCCGGAAAGCCTGGCGCAGAAGATCGCGCTGTTCCGCGAGACCGGCCGCGTGTTCCGCCGCAACGAGGAGCTGTTCGCGGAGAACAGTTGGGTGCAGGTGATGATGGGCCAGGGCATCGTGCCCGCCACCTATCACCCGATCGCAGCCAAGCTGCGCGACGAGGAACTGGCGAAGTTCCTGTCGAACCTGCGCGACAATGTCACGCGGACGGTAGCGGGGCTGCCGGGACATGCCGAATATGTCGCCCATTATTGCGGCGGTTGAAGGCAGTGGCACGCAGGCGGCAGGCCGTCACGATCAAGCATGTCGCGGCGGATGCGGGGGTATCGCTGCAGACGGTCAGCCGGGTCGTGAACAAGGAGGCGGGCGTCCGGCCGGAGATGGCCGCACGCGTGCAGGAAGCGATCGACCGGCTGGGGTATGTGCCCTCGATCGCGGCCCAACGGATGGGCGGCTCGCGCTCGTATCTCATCGTCGCGCTCAATGATCGGGAGCGGACGATCGCCGATTGGCGCGCGCGCGAAGGGACCGACTGGGTCGACCAGATGCTGTTGGGCGGGATGCTGACCTGCGCGACCTATGGCTACCGGATGATCGTGGAACTGGTCGACACGCATAGCGATCATATCGAGCGCGAACTGATGGGCGCGATTGCCGCGTTGCAGCCCGACGGCGTGATCCTGACTCCGCCGCATTCGGAAAACCCACTCATCATCAATCTGCTGGAGTCGCACGGGATCAGTTTCGCCCGGATTGGCTCGCGGCGCGCGGGGCCTGGCTTTGCGCTGACGATGGACGACGAGCGCTCGGCCTCGAGCGCGACCGAGCATCTCGTCGCGCTGGGACACGAGCGGATCGGCTTCATCGCGGGACCCTCCGAATATCAATTGAGCGCGTGGCGTGCCGAGGGGTGGCGCGCCGCGATGGCGGCGGCGGGGCTTGAGGATGACCTGCTGGCGCGTGGTGATTTCAGTTTTGCCTCGGGGCAGGCGGCGGCCGCCGCACTCCTCGACGCGGCCGAACCGGCAACCGCGATCATCGCCAGCAACGACCAGATGGCCCTTGCCACGCTCGAAACCTGTCGAGACCGCAAACTCGTCGTTCCGCGCGACGTGTCGTTGATCAGCTTCGACAACACGCCGATCGTTCGTTTCGCGCATCCACCGCTGACCGCAATCGACCAGCCTATCGCCGATCTGGCGGCACGCGCCGTCGAACTCATCATCGCCGAACTCGCTGGTCGCGAGGCTCCGCAGCAGCCGATCATCGTTCCCGCGACGCTGGATTTGCGCCGGTCGACCGCGCGGCGTCGCTAGCGTGCCCGTCTCTCTTGCCGCGCTGACGGCGCGACCGGGCTGCGTTCAACGATCATGCCCATGAAGCGCTCTCCGGCCGTCCGTGGTCCCGGGCAGCCGACCGTTTGGCTGCCGGTGCTGGGTGCGTTTGCCTATGCCGGCTGTGTCGTCGCCTATCTGCCTCTCCTGACGTTGCTGCTGCCGCTACGGGTCGAGCAGATTGCGGGGGAAGCGCGGTTGGGCGTGCTGGCGACGGCCATGATCGCCGGCGCGGCGATGGCCAGCATCGCCGGCATCCTGTTCGGTTGGCTGAGCGACCGTTCGCTCGAACGGGGCACGGGACGGCGTTCGTGGATCGCGGCTGGTCTCGTGGCGACGATCCTGTCCTACGCGGGTGTTGCCGAGGCGCGCACCCCAGCCATGCTCGTCCTCGCAGTGATGGCGTTCCAGCTGTCGCTGAACGTCGCGCTGGCACCGCTGGTGGCACTGCTTGCCGAGGAGATTTCCGATACGCAGAACGGACTGATGAGCGGTTTGCTCGCAGGCGCGCAGCCGCTTGGTGCGGTGATCGGTCCGTTGCTGGCGGGATGGACCCAACCCGAACTGGGTCTGCGTCTGTCGCTGATCGCGGTCATCGTCGTGCTGTGCATCGGTCCGTTACTGGCGACGTCGGCGCGCAAGACGGTGCAGCGATCCGAACCGACGGCCCCGGTCCTGTCCCCCGATCTCGCCATCGCCTGGCTGTCCCGCCTCATGGTCCAGATCGCGGGCAATGTCCTGTTCGCGTACCTCCTTTTCTATATGGAGCGGTTCGCGGTGCCCTCTGCGTCGGGCGACACGGCCACCCAGGTGGGATGGCTGATCCTCATCGCAAGCGTCGTGCCGTTGCCTCTGGCGGTTTTCCTCGGTCGCTGGTCGGACCGGATCGGACGGCGAAAGCCATTCCTGATCGCCGCTTCCGCATTCGACGCCGCAGGGCTGGTGGTGATGGCATTCGCGGACGACTGGACCGTCGCTGCGACGGGCTTCTGTCTGTATTCGACTGGCTGGCTGGTCTTCCTGACGCTGCAGATCGGTTTCGTCATGCAACTGCTTCCAAATCCGAACCGGCGGGGGCGGGATCTCGGGCTGATCAATTTGTCGAATACCGTGCCGGTGCTGATCGGGCCGGCACTGGCGTGGTGGCTCGCGACACCGCGAAACTTCGGCCTGCTGTTCCTGACGCTCGCCGGATTGTCGTTCATCGGGGGAGTGGCGATGCTCGGCATAAAGGGGCGTCGGTAACGACAGAACCGGGTTGTGCGGTTTGGGCCGGTCGGTCTGTCGCCGCGCCGTCGCCGTATCGAAAACACGATACGGCGACGGCAGCCACGCTGGAGCGGATCGGCGCTATTGCCAGAGGCGTTCGGCGCAGGCGCGGATGAAGGCAGCGCTTGCCGCCGGATGCGCGACCGGAAGCATGTGGCCGCCGTCCGTGCGCTCCAGCGTCGCGCCCGGGATTGCCGCCACTGCACGATTGCCGTCGATCGCAGGCGCGATGACCTGATCCTCGCGCCCGTACAGCAGCGCGACCGGGATCGTCACCGTCGGATAGCGGTGGGCGATCGCGGTGAGATCCCTGTCGGCACTCGCGAGTTCCACCAGCGCGGCGTTGACCGAGATCGGCCGATCCCCGAGCCGGCCACCGCCGCGCGTTGCGAAGTCGCGTGGAACCGGATCGGGTGCGAAGATGGAACGCCAGCGCATATCGAACGCCGCGCGGCTGATCGGCGTGCCGAGCACATTGGCGAAAACCGTGCGTGCGGTTGGGCTGCCGTCGATCGCGTCGGCGACCGGCGCGGGCATTGCGTGGGGAGGCTGCGTCATCGGCGCGAGCAGCGCCAAGCCGGCAATCGCGCCCGGATGGTGAGTCGCCACGCCCAGCGCAACCGCGCCCGCGATCGAATGGCCGACGAGCAGTGGTGGATGGTCGAGCGCAAGCGCCTCGATCAGCGCCGCGATGATCGCCGACTGGGCGAGGATGCCGGGTTGGTCCCCGTTCGCGACCGAATAGCCCGAACCGGGCCGGTCGACGAGGATCACGCGGTAGCGGTCCGCCAGCGCGTCGGCGACGCCGTAGGAAAAGTTGCGAAGCTGCGCGCCCAACCCGTGCAGCAGGACGATCGTCGGGCCCGTGCCGCGATCGACGTAATGCAGGCGCGTACCGGCAACGGTGATGAACGTGCCGTCCGCCGGAACGTCCTGCTCGATCCGCCCGGTCGTCGCGCGCGTGTAGAGCGCTGCCGCCGCGAGGGTCGCAGCGACCGCGCCGGCCGACCGAAGCGCGAACGCGCGCTTGCCGGACCCGCGCGAAACCGCCTTGGACGCGAAGAAGCGGCGCATGTCCGCAAGCAGCAGACCGGGTTGCTCGAGCGCCGCGAAGTGTCCGCCAGCGGGCATCTCGGTCCATTGCACGATCGTGTAGGTCTTCCGCGCGAGCGAGCGGGGCGGCGGGGCGAAGACCGGATCGGGGAACGCCGCGACCGCGGTCGGCACGCGAATGCGCGTTCCCGCAGGAAACTTGCCCGATCCTTCCAGCACGCGGCCCCGGTACATCCAGGTCGACGTCACGAACGACCCCTCGACCAGATACAGCATGATGTTGGTGAGCAGAAAATCCTCGTCGAACGTCTGCCACAGGTCGGGGCGACCCTGCGCATTGCGGGGAACGTCGGCCCAGGCACCGAACTCTTCGAGGGTCCATGCCGCGATTCCGACCGGACTGTCCGACATCGCGACGCCGAGCGTCTGCGGACGCGTGCCCTGTTCCAGCGAATAGCCGGTTTCCTCCTTGGCGGTCTCGGCGCGCTGCTCGGCCCAGGCGTGTTCCTCGAACTTCGTCGGCACTGCGTCTTCCGCCTGGAGCAGCACCATGTTGAGATGAAGCCCGGCGACGGCGTCGGGATGCTGGTGCGCGATCCATCCGCCGATCGCGGCGCCCCAGTCGCCACCCTGGACGAGATAGCGGGCCGTGCCGAACAGCTCGACCATGAGCCCGTGCATCAGCTCGGCGGTCTGCTTCGGCCCGATCGGCGCGGATGGCCGGCCCGAGAAGGCGTAGCCCGGAAGCGAGGGGATGACGACATCGTGACCATCCGCAACCAGCGGCGCGATCAGCGCCTCGAATTCCAGGAACGAGCCGGGCCAGCCGTGCAGCAACAGCAGCGGCGGCCGTGAGCCATCGCCGCGCGCGTGGATGAAGTGAAGGCGCTGGCCCTGCACCTTGGTGGTGAACTGCGGCAGCGTGTTGAGCCGTCGTTCCTGTGCGCGCCAGTCGTAGCGCGTCAGCCAGTGATCAACGAGCCGCTTCAGATCGGCAAGCCCGACCCCTGATTGCCATTCGCCCGCATCCGGCACCATCGTCCAGTCGAACGCCGCGACCTTCGCGCGGATGGTGGCGAGCCGATCGTCCGGCACGGCGATGATAAACGGGTCTGCCATATCGGGATCCTGCCAGTCGAAGTGCGTGGGAACGGGGGTTCGTGATCGAAGCCCCCCTCAACGTCCGAACCGCGGATGCGTTCACCGGCGTCCTGCCGGACGGAAACGATGGGGGCGTTGGGCCTTCCATGAGGGCAAAGCGTTCTCGAGCGCTGACATTCCATCGAAGGACGGATTATGAAAATGCAGGATCTGACCGGCAAGGTCGCGGTGATTACCGGTGCGTCGAGCGGGATCGGCGAAGCGGCCGCGCGACTGCTCGTCGCGGAGGGCGTTCGCGTCGTGCTGGTGGCTCGGCGGCGCGAGCGGATCGACACGCTGGTGGCGGAACTTGGCGACGCGGCGATCGCGCTCACCGCCGACGTCGGCGATGCGGCGGCGGTCGCGAGCGTCTTCGCCGAGGTCGAGCGGCGGTTCGGTGGGCTCGACCTGCTGTTCAACAACGCCGGCCTCGGCATCAACGCGCGCTTCGAAGACAGCAATCCCGCCGACTGGAAACAGATGATCGACGTCAACCTGTACGGCGTCCTCTACTGCACGCAGGCGGCGATCCCGCTGATGCGGGGCCGGTGGGCGCGATGATTTCTTCGGTGTCGAGTGTCGGCGGGCGGTACGGGACCGAATCCTGGTCGGCCTATAGCGCCATCAAGTTCGCGGTGGTTGGCTTTCACGATGCCTTGCGCAAGGAGCTTGGCGGCGATGGCATCCGCGTTTCCGTGATCGAGCCAGGCGCGGTGTGGACCGAGTTCGGCCAGAATGTGAGCGATGCGATGCGCGAACGGCGCGAGAGCCTCGATGCGCTGACGTCAGAGGACGTCGCACAGGCGCTCGTCTATGCCTTCGCGCAGCCGCCGCGGGTGCTGGTCGAGGAGATCCTGCTGCGTCCGGTCAGGCAGGTCGCCCCCTGACCGGCGGCGCTCTTACGTCAGAAGGGGCGGGGCCATGCCCGCCCCTCCGTCGTACGGATCAGGCCGCCAGATTGTGGGCCTCGACATGCGCGGCGATGTCGCCCGCGGTCGTCCACCAGATGCGGGGATCGTTCGCTTCGCGGAGTTCGGTCAGCACCTGCGCCAGCGCGGGGACGCGATGCGCCTGCCCCATGATGTAGGGATGAAGCGCGATCCCGAGCACCAGCGGGCGGCGGTCGCATTCGGACAAAAGCTGCGCGACATTGGCGCGGATCATGTCGGCGAACGTGTCAGCCTCCTGCTTGCGCTCGATGATCGCGGGGAGATCGTTGATTTCCTGCGAATAGGGGACGGAGAGCAGGCCACCGTGGTCGGTCGCGAGCCGGGTCGGCTGGTCGTCGTGCGCCCAGTCGAGCACATAGCGATAGCCGTTCCTGGCAAGCAGGTCGGGCGTGTTCTTGCTTTCCGAGATCCAGGGGCCGAGCCAGCCGGTGGGGCGCACGTCGAGCGCCGCCAGCCGCTCGGTCACGTCGGCGATCAGATGCGCCTCGCGCGACCGGAACAGCGCGCCTTGCGCCGTGGCGTTGCTGCCCCCGTGCGCTGCGATCTCGTCGCCACGGTCGCGACAGGCTTCGGCAAGTCCGGGGCAGCGATCGAGCACGTCGGCGTTGAGGAGCGCAGTGGTGCGAAGCCCGAGCCGGTCGAACAGATCGAACAGCCGCCACGCGCCGACGCGATTGCCGTAATCGCGCCACGCGTAGTTCATCACGTCGGGCTTGGTCTGCGACGACGCCAGTTCGGGGCCGAGACCGCTGCCGAAGTCGAACACCTCGTAATTGACGCCGAGATAAATGGCGAGGCGGCGGCCATCGGGCCAGTCGTAATCCGGGCGTCCGACGATCGGGCGATAGGCGTAGCGGTCATGGTGCGAGCTGCTCATCGCGCGACAACGCGCGAAGCCGCCGATCGCTTCCACCGGATTTTGGCGGTTCCGACCGGCAGATCGTGACCGTCCAGCAGCAGTCCGCGGACAGCTTCCGCGCCCAACTCGAGGATGCCTGCGCCTGGCTCGAAGGCGAGGCGGCCAGCTTCGGCGGGCGGATGCTGCCGATCCATCTGACCCCCTATGTCATGGGACTGCCCTATCGGATCGGCGCGCTGGAGCAGCTGCTTCGTACCTTGGACAATCGGCCCGGCGTCGCCTTTATGTCGGCGGGGGAGCTTGGCCGACAGGTCTCGGAGCAGCTGGCAAGCATCGAACATCACCCCGGGGCGGCATTCGGCAGCGTCCCGACGCTTTTCTTGCCGTATGGCGGAGCCGGTCGTGTGTCGGAATCGTTGAGGTCCACCAGACTTGCGAGGAATGCCGGTGTCAGACGCCCCAACGCCCGAATTGCCGACGACCGATCTCCCGCCTTTGCCATCGCCCGAGCGATTGCAGGACCTGCTGCATCAGGCCGCGCGGCTCGGACGCGACGATGTCATCCCGGCCTTGCTGCAGGCGGGGGCTGACGTGGATGCGCGCGATGTCAAGGGCTACACGCCGTTGATCCTGGCGAGCTACAACGGCCAGGTTTCCACGACCACCGTGGTGCTGGCGGCGGGCGCAACGGTGGATGCCGGGGACGGCGCGCGCGGCAATACCCCGCTGATGGGCGTGGCGTTCAAGGGCTATGCCGACATCGCGCGCCTGCTGCTCGAGGCGGGCGCTGATGCGAACCAGCGCAATCTCGCCGGGCAGACCGCGCTGATGAACGCTGTCATGTTCGGTCATGCGCCGATCGTCGAGATGTTGCTGGCGGCAGGGGCCGAAACCGACGTGGTCGATGCCGCCGGGAACAGTCTGGCGAGCATCGCCGCCGGTCAGTCAAACACCGCGATGCTCGACCTGATCGACCGAGCCGTCCGACCATCCCGATCCGACGCGGAACGGGCTGACGCCGCCCCGCAAGCCCAGCGATAGGGCGTGGCGGCGGTCGACGACGCGTGCGCGATGACCGCGGCGCTCCTCGCGCAACGCACCCCCGATGGGTCGATCTGCCCGAGCGAAGTCGCTAGAGGCCTCGCCGCCGCAGACGCCTCGCCGTTCCTGGACTGGCGCGACGCCATGCCCACGGTGCACGCGGCCGTCGATCGTCTCATCAGCGCGGGTTCGGTGCGGTTGAGCTGGAAGGGGAAGCCGCTGCCCGCCCGGTCCGGGCCCTATCGGATCAGGCGCGGCGAATGAGCAGACCAGCATCGTTCCGTACGGCAGTCCCCAGAGCGGGCGTGTTCGACCGATAGACGGGTTTGCGGAGGCGATTTTGACGATCGCCCGGTTTGACGCACCGCACGGCAACCGGCATCCTCGGCGCATGACCAACCCCGCCCCCTCCCGTCGTGACGCACTTTCCGGCATGGCCGCTGGCGTTGCCGCCAGTGTCGCCGTTGCAGCAACCCCCGCCTGGGCAGCGCCCGGGGGCGAGCCTGCCGCGGCATTGCTTGACCGGCTGGCGTGGGGGTTGCTCGAACTCGACCCGCCCCAGGCGACCAGCCTCGGCGTCGATACCGGCACCCATGCGGGGCTGCGCCGCCGGCTGGATGATCGCACGCCCGCCGGGGTGGCGGCGCGGAAGGCGTTCCTCACCCGCGCGCTCGCCGATCTCGCGAAGGTGCCGCGCGACGGTCTCGATCCGGCGCTGCAAACCAGCCTGTCGGTTGCCGACAGCGCGTTTCGCACCGCGCTCGACGGGATGGCGCTGCCGTACGGCGTCGCGACGATCGGCAACTGGCGCAACACGCCGTATGCGGTGATCCAGAACGTCGGCGCGTGGATCGACGTGCCGCAACTGCTCGACGGCGCCCAGCCGGTAACGTCCGCAGCGGACGCCGAAGCGTATCTCGCACGGCTGTCCGGCATGGCAGGGCAGCTCGACGGCGAGACGGTGCGGATCCGGGCGGCGCGGCTCGAGGGACTCGTCCCGCCCGCGTTCCTGCTCGACAAGACGATCACCGGGATGACCGGCACCATTGCATCCGCGGCGGCACCCGACGGCGCGCTGATCGGCCCGCTTGCGCGCAAGACCAAGACGATCCCCGGCGACTGGATCGCGCGCGCGCAGCGGATCGTGCAGGGGAGCGTGATCCCCGCGCTCGAACGACAGCGCGCCGAGTTGCGCGCCGAGCGCGCGGTCGCGACCGATGCCGCCGGGCTCGGCACCCGGCCGCACGGGCCGGAATGGTACGCCTGGGGGCTGCGCGCGGGCACGACGACGCGGCGCACGCCCGCCGATATCCACGCGCTCGGGCGCGCGCAACTCGTCGACCTGCAGCGCCAGATGGACGTCATCCTCGGGAGTTTCGGGCTGACCGAGGGGAGCGTCGCCGAACGGGCGGCGGCCTTGCAGCAGAGGCCCGGTATCGGTTTTCCGAACGACGATGCCGGGCGCGTGCAGATCATCGCCTACATGCAGGGCAAGATCGACGCGATCCGCCCGCGCCTGCCGCGCGCGTTCCGCAAGCTCGAGAAGGGCAATCTCGAGATTCGGCGCATGCCGCTCGCGCAGGAGCCCGGCGCGCCCGCCGCATATGGCGGGCCGGGGTCGATCGACGGCACGGTCCCGGGCAAGATCTGGGTCAACCTTGGCGATCCGACGATCCACAATCGCGTCACCATCCCGGATCTGGTGTTCCACGAGGGCATTCCCGGCCATGTCTGGCAGGGCGAATATGCCCAGCAACTCCCGTTGATCCGCTCGATCCTCGCGTTCAACGCCTATACGGAGGGGTGGGCGCTCTATGCCGAGCAACTCGCCGACGAACTGGGGATGTACGAGGGCGATCCGGCAGGACGGCTGGGGTATCTGATGGGACTGTCATGGCGCGCGGTGCGACTGGTGGTCGATAC
The DNA here is from genome assembly GCF_000251145.1 of Sphingomonas sp. PAMC 26621. GTDB lineage: Bacteria > Pseudomonadota > Alphaproteobacteria > Sphingomonadales > Sphingomonadaceae > Sphingomonas. Next base: position 45,819 of record NZ_AIDW01000009.1, read on the forward strand.
CGGGATCCACGCGATGGGCTGGACGCGCGAGCAGGCGCTTCGCGAATTCATCGCCGCGACGGGGCTGCCGCTAAGCAACGCGGCGAGCGAGGTCGACCGGTATTGCGCGTGGCCGGGGCAGGCGTGCGGCTACAAGCTCGGCCAGACCGAGATCGTCGCGCAGCGCAACCGGGCGCAGGCGGCGCTCGGCGCGCGGTTCGACCTGCGCGATTTCGATCAGGCGGTGGTCGAGGGCGGCAATGTCCCGCTCGACGTTCTGGCGGACAACGTGACCCGGTATATCGCGCTGGCCAGGGGCTGATTGCGAGGATCAGCCCCCCGCCGGGGCATCGCTACCGCTGCATCGCGACGCTGCGATCGCGATACGGGTCGCTGATGGCGATTCCGTCCTTGGCCCAGTCCGGACGGGAACGGCAGGGGTCGGCGGCGCTGCGCGGATAGGGCTCTGCCGGTGCCGGGTCGGCAAAGACTCGCAGGCAATAGTCGTCGCGTCGCCCGGCGTAGCGGACCCGGTAGGTTTCGGTGACGGTGGAATGCCGGGCCTGTTCGGCGCGTTCCGGCAACGTCGGAACCGCTACGCTCATCGCAATGGCAAGAAGGAGAATCATGATTCCGCAGGCTCCAGAATGTTCGGCACATCGACCATTCGGCGTGCCGTGGGAGACCGATGCGAAAAGTGTGCCAGTCGACTAATACACGCACGCTGGGGGGAAACCCCGGCGCCATCGCAGGGCGGGGTAGCGCCGTTTGCACCAACCTCTGGTTCCATCTCCCAAGCCTTGGCTAATCGCGACCTCCGGCTTCCGGCCTCCGCGGCAGCGCGCTGAAACCAAGGGAAACGGCTCGCCGTGCGCGCGCCCGAACCGAACGGCATGTTTTCTTTCTTGTGGCGGAACGTCGTTGGACCTTCGCCAGCGGTCGTTTTAACGCAGACGGGCTTGACCGTTCGGAGCCGGGGGACCACGGCCAAGACATTCCGTTCGCCCCGATGGGGCTGTGTTTCCCGACTTTATAAGATTGTATGCCCATGCGCTTGTCTCGTCTGCTGTCTCCTTCCTCCAGCGACCTGGCGATCGACCTCGGCACCGTGAATACCGTCATCTACTTGCGCGAGAAGGGCATCGTCCTGAACGAGCCGTCGGTCGTCGCGCTCGAGACGCTGGACGGCGTGCAACGCGTCCGCGCGATCGGCGCGGAGGCCAAGCTGATGCTCGGCAAGACCCCGGATGCGATCCGCACGATCCGCCCGATGCGTGATGGCGTGATCGCGGACATCGATGTCGCCGAACAGATGATCAAGCATTTCATCGAGAAGGTGAACGGCGGGCGCAACTGGCTGTCGCGCGGCCCCGAGATCGTGATCTGCATTCCATCGGGCGCAACCCCGGTCGAACGCCGCGCGATCCGCCAGGCGACGATGAACGCAGGCGCGCGCAAGGTGCATCTGATCGAGGAATCGATGGCCGCCGCGATCGGCGCCGGGCTGCCCGTGGCCGAGCCGATCGGCGCGATGGTGGTCGATATCGGCGGCGGCACGACCGAGGTCGCGATCCTGTCGCTGCGCGGGCTGGCGTACAGCACGTCGGTGCGGGTCGGCGGCGACCGGATGGACGATGCGATCGCCTCCAGCATTCGGCGCAAGCACAACCTCATGATCGGCGAGGCGACCGCCGAGCAGATCAAGTTCGCGATCGGCACCGCGCTGATGCCCGAGGACGGGATCGGCCAGGAGATGCGCGTCCGCGGGCGCGACCTTCTCAACGGCGTGCCGAGCGAGATCACCGTCAACCAGGGTGAGATCGCGCAGGCGCTTGCGGATCTGGTCGGGCAGGTGATCGAGGCGGTGCTCTCCGCGCTGGAAAAGACCGAGCCGGAACTCGCGGCGGACATCTTCGACCGCGGAATCGTGATGACCGGCGGCGGCAGCCTGCTCGCCGGGATCGATGCGGTGCTGTCCGCGGCGACCGGCCTGCCGGTGATCGTCGCCGAGAATGCGCTGACCTGCGTCGCCGTCGGGGCCGGGCAGGCGCTCGACGACCAGGTGTTCCAGGGCGTGCTGACCACCGCCTGACGGTATCTATATGCGTCCTTTATGCCGGACGCAGGCGATCGATCTCGAACCTTAATGCATGGCGGGCCTATCTGAAGGCCAGCCCGATCAAGCGCTTGCCGGGCTTTACCGGCAGCGCGGCAGGATCGGGCGTAGGAGCCTTGCAATGCTGTCGACGACCGATCCGGAGCCCGACCAACCCGCCTGCGTGTTGAAGGTGGGGCAGGATACCGCTGGCCACTGGCTCGTCCAGGACAGCGGCGGACGCCTCGAGGGGCGGTTCATTTCGCTCGCCACTGCGATGGCGTTCGCGCGCGCCGAGCGGCATTCGCTCCTCGGTGCGACGATCGAGCGGAGCGACACCCCGCTGATCCCCAACATTTCGTTCGCCCGGGTCGAACCGTGGGAAAATGCGCAGCATCTGCGCCACGCTGCCTGAGTGCGCGCCTCATTCCAGGAATTCTGCATGACTTACCTCGCTGATCACAGCGTTGCCGCGCCGTTGCGCGCGGTGCGCACCCCGCGCCGCGCCAAAGTGCGCACCGCTTGCCCCAAATGCCGTGACGCGCGCTGGGCTGCCGTCTCCGCCGCCCTCGTCGCGCTCCGCGACGGCAACCGGCGGAGTGTCCGGATCGTCGATGCGGATTGCGGCAACGGCACCTTGCTGCTGTGCGCGGTGCAGCAGGCGCGCGCACTCGGCTTTACCGCGATCGAGGCGCGCGGGATCGACGCCGCCCCGGCGCACGTCGCTCGCGCGCGGGCGGCAGCGGCGGCGATGCACGACCCCGCCATCGGCATCGCGTTCGAAACCGGCGATCTCCTCGCCGCGCTCGATGTGGAAAGAGAGCTGCCCGCCGATATCGTGCTGTGGCATGGCGCGCGCGGTCGCAACGCCAGCGCCGAGGCGCGCGCGGTGGCGTGTGCCGGACGGACGCTGATCGCCGATCCGGTCGAGCCGAAGGCGCTGGCAGCATGACGCACCGGGACATCGCCTGGCGCAGCTTCGGCGGAGCACTGTTCCTGATGGGGGCGGTGATCGGGCTCAACGACCGAGCCGGGAGCGGCAGCTTTCCGGGGCTGGCAGGGTTTCTGGTCGCGCTGTTCGGCTTCGTGCTGATCGTCCAGGGCAAGCGCGTCCCCGCCGCGCTTCGGATCGAGCGCAGCCGCCACAAGGGCCTGCCGCAATCGATCCACGCACGCCGACGCCGTCGGCCGGAGAACCGCAATGGATGACCTGCCGTTCGTACTCCGCGCAGGCGTGCTCCACGCCGAGGGCGTGCCGCTCCCGGTGATCGCGCAGACGGTCGGAACCCCGGCCTATGTCTATTCGGCCGCCGCGCTGCGCGTTGCAGCGCGCGCGTTCCGCGACGCGCTCGCGCCGATCGCGCGCAAGCAGCTTGCGTTTGCGGTCAAGGCCAACCCCAATCTCGCGGTGCTGCGATTGCTCGCCGCAGAAGGCTATGGCGCGGACATCGTGTCGGGGGGCGAAATGCTCCACGCGCTCGCGGCGGGGATGCCCGCTTCCGCGATCGTCTATTCGGGCGTCGGCAAGACCCGGGGCGAGCTTGCCGCTGCGCTCGATGCGGGGATCGGCCAGTTCAACCTCGAGCTGGAGGCGGAAGGCGAAATGCTTGCCGCCCTCGCAAGGGCGCGAGGGGTGTGCGCGGCGGCGGTGCTCCGCGTCAATCCCGATGTCGACGCCGGCACGCACGCGAAGGTCTCGACCGGGCGCAAGCAGAACAAGTTCGGGGTGGCGTATGAGGATGCAGCCGCAATCTATGCGCGGCTCGTTACACGCGAGGGGCTGAATCTGCGCGGGATCGCGATCCATATCGGGAGCCAGCTCAACGACCTGGGGCCGCTTGAGATCGCCTACCGGCGGGCGGGCGCATTGATCAGGACGTTGCGTGCGGCGGGGCATCGGATCGAGCATGTCGATCTCGGCGGCGGACTCGGGGTCGCCTATCGCCCCGGCGACGTGATGCCGAGCGCGCAGGCGTATGGCGCAATCGTCGAGCGCGTCACGCGCGACTGGGATGTCACGCTGACGTTCGAGCCGGGGCGCTTCGTCGCGGCGGCGGCGGGGGTGCTGCTGACCGAGGTCGTGTGGGTGAAGCCGGGGGCGAGCCACCCGTACGTCATCGTCGATGCGGCGATGAACGATCTTGCACGGCCAGCGCTCTACGAGGCGTTCCACGGGTTCGAGGCGGTCGTGCCGACGGGGCAGCGGATGACCGCCAATATCGCCGGGCCGGTGTGCGAAAGCGGCGACAGCTTCGCCACCGCGCGCGAGATCGACTTGGTCGAGGCGGGCGATCTGGCGGTGTTCCGCACCGCCGGCGCATACGGAGCGACGATGGCGTCGACCTACAATTGCCGCGCGCTCGTGCCCGAGGTGCTGGTCGACGGTGATCGCTTCGCAGTGGTCGCGGAACGCGTGACGCCCGAGGCGATGCTCGCGCACCAGCGGCTGCCGTTCTGGATGGGCGAGCCGGTCACGCCACGGCGGGCGGCATGAAGCGCACGTTCGAGACGAGCCGGCACCCGCTCCGGCGCGACGATGCGGCGGATCGACCCGACCCCGCGCCGCCGCGCATCACCGGACGGTTGTCGCTGGGAGGGCAGTCGCGCGGGTCGGACCAGGAGGCACAGCGTCATGCCGGGCCACGCCCGGCATGACGCCAACGTTGTCGGGTTACGCCTCCGGGAAATCCGCCCCGAGGCTTGCGTCGCGATGCCGCTCGATCTCAGCGAGCCGTGCCTTCAGCTTGTCGACCACCGCGTCATAGCCCCACTTGCCCAGGACCAGATGGCGCGGCGGATTGGGATCGACCGTCAGCGCGATCATCGCCTCGCCCGCGCGGACGGGGTCGCCTGCCTGTTTGCCGCTGCCGCTCCGGGTGTCGGCAAGCCGCTTGCCCGCGGTATCGGCATAATCCGCGATCCGGCTTTCGGTCTGCTGGAGCGAACGGCCGGCCCAATCGGTGCGGAACGGCCCCGGCTCGACGCAGGTAACGTCGATCCCCAGCGGCTGGACCTCGGCGAGCAGCGCATCCGAAAAGCCTTCGACGGCATGTTTGGACGCGGCATAATAGCCCGATCCCATGAAGCCGACGAGCCCGGCGACCGAGGTGATGTTGATGATATGCCCGCTCTTCTGCTCGCGCATTTGCGGAAGCACCGCACGCGTCATCGCGAACAGGCCGAAGGTGTTGGCATCGAACTGCTTGCGGATTTCGGCGTCGACACCTTCCTCGAGCGTGCTCTGATAGCCATAGCCCGCATTGTTGACGAGGACATCGATCCGCCCGAACTTCTCGATCGCGGCCTTGGTGACGGACTCGATCTGGTCCTGCTTGGTCACGTCGAGCGCAAGCGCGAGGACCCGGTCCGGCGCGGCTTCTGCAAGATCGGCAACGCGCGCGGCATCGCGCGCGGTGGCGATGAGCCGCCAGCCGCGATCGATGATCAACTGTGCGAGATCGCGGCCGAAACCGGTCGAGCAACCCGTGATCAGCCAGACGGGGGAGGGGGAGAAGGTCATGCGGGATACTTTCGCTTACGGGGGTCGGTCGACACAACGACCCATTCCCCGGGGAGTTCACCGCATTTCTCGGGAGCGGTCCGACACCCGAGGCGTTGAGCGCGCGATGCCCGGCTGGAATGCCGGCACAGGAGACAGACGATGCGGACGATCACAGTAGGCTCACCAATGGACCTCGACCAGTTGACGCTGGGCGAGAGCGCGGACCCCGGCCAGCCCGGCGCGGGCGAGATCCGCGTTGCGCTCCACGGCAGCTCGCTCAATTACCACGACCTCGGCGTCGTCACCGGGCGTATGGGCGAGGCCTCGGGCCGAATTCCGCTGGCCGATGGCGCCGGGCTGGTCGAGGCGGTCGGCGCGGGCGTCACCGAATTCGCGGTCGGCGACATGGTCGTGTCGTGCTTCTTCCCCGACTGGCAGGACGGAACGCCGACGATCGGCGATTTCAGCCGCACGCCGGGCGATGGCATCGATGGGTTCGCACGCGAGGCCGTCGTTCTGCCCTCTTCCGCCTTCACGCATGCGCCCAAGGGCTACGATGCGGTCGAGGCGGCGACGATCACCACCGCCGGGCTGACCGCATGGCGTGCGCTGGTGGTCGACGGCAAGCTCAAGGCGGGCGACACGGTGCTGTTGCTCGGCACCGGCGGCGTGTCGATCTGGGCGCTGCAGATCGCCAAGATGATGGGCGCGGTGGTCGCGATCACCTCATCGTCCGACGCCAAGCTCGAGCGCGCGAAGGCGCTGGGTGCGGACTTCTGCGTCAATTACCGCACGACCCCTTCGTGGGGCGCGGTGATCAAGGACTGGGCTGGCGGTCGTGGGGTCGATCACGTCGTCGAGGTCGGTGGCCCGGGGACGCTCGCGCAGTCGATCGAGGCGGTGCGCGTCGGCGGGCATATCTCACTGATCGGCGTGCTGACGGGTGGCGCAGGCGAGGTGCCGACCGCCGCGCTGATGTCGAAGCAGGCGCGGCTCCAGGGGCTGATCGTCGGCAGCCGCCGCGAGCAGCAGGAATTCGTCCGCGCGCTCGAGGCAGGCGGGATCAAGCCCGTCGTCGATCGGCGCTTCCCGCTGGAGCAGCTTGCCGACGCGTTCCGCTACGAAACCGGGGGCGAGCATTTCGGCAAGATCGGGATCGAATGGTAAGCGCAGGCTGAGGCTGCGAACCGCGCGTCGCGAGCGGTTTTCTCCGCCTGAGTCGGGGAAGCCGGTCGCGGCGGGCGCGCGCGGGCGGCATCCCGACCACCCGGCATCACCCTGAACGCGTTTCAGGGTCCACCGCGCCGCAAGTCCGCTCCTTGCCTGCGGAGCGGTGGATGCCGAAACACGTTCAGCATGACGGAAGATGCGGGGTCGGAGCGGACAACCCCTCATAACAGCGTACCTTCGGACAGCCGTGTTTCATCCCTTCGCCTGCATCGCGCGCCAGTGCCGCAAGCCTTCCTCGCGCACGATCTGCGCGATATTGGCGGGGGTCAGGTCCCGGCGCGCGGTGTGCGGGAACAGCACTGTGGTGACGTCGCCGCCGATGCTTTCCATCCGCTCGATCACGCGGCGACATGTTCCCGCGCCGCTCCGCGCGACGCACAGTTCGCGCCCCAGCGCACGGTGCAACGCAAGCGACCCCTCGCCGAGCTTTTCGTACGGGCCGGTATCCGCGACGATCACCGGGATCGTTCGCCCGCGCGCGATCACCACGCCGAAATCGCCGACGCCCACGCCAGTCAGCTTGGTGAACCGCCCCTGTTCGGCGCGCGGGCCCTCCCACGGGATGACGACATAGGGAATCGTGTCCGCATCGACCGGGATTTCGCCACCCTTGCCGTTCGGCAGCATCAGCGAGGTCGGGCACTGGTCCATCGCGCCGTGATCGGGGCTGCACGCGAAAGGCGATCCGTCGAGATCGACCGCGAGTTTCGCGACATAGGCGACCGCACCGCCCGGCAGACGGCGCAGCGCCGTGACCGCATTGGGGTCGTCACGGCAGCCGTGGACGGCACGGCCGTGGAAACGGTCGGCGTGGTCGCAGACGCCGAACTCCTGGCGATAGGCTTCGTCGATGGGGTGTCCGGCGGGCAACGCGACGTCCGCGGGCCATGGTGTCTGTGTTGCCTGACTGGGCGCGGTCATCCCGGCGCAGATCAGGGCGAGGGCGGAATACAATCGCTTCATGGTCACGACGTCGCCTTCGCGCGTGGGTCGGTCGCCCCTTCCAGCCGTGCGTCATAGGTCAGGATCGCGTGGGGCACGATCGGGACCGAGGCATATGGCAGCGATTTGTGGAGCGTCAGCGCCCAACGATCCAGCCAACCATCGCCGTTCGGACCGACATAGGTGTCGGGGATTGCATAGGCCGGGTCGCGCATCGCGGTATCGAGCGGGACGACGCGCAAATGCTGCGCGCGCAGGATTGCGGCGAGCTTGTCGATGCTCGCGGCATTGAGCCGGCTCGCGTGAAGCAGGAAGACGAACGCCGGCTCGCGGCCCAGCAGCGCTTGCCCGGCTTTCTGGTACCAGGGGACGATCCGCGCGGTGAAATCGAGATACGCCTGCTGGATCCGCCGCGCCTCGATAGGATCGCCCCGCGCGATCGCGTCGTCATAGGGGGCGGCGAAGCGCCAGTCCGAATTTTCCATCGTCACCGGGGCGACGCGATAGCCATGGGTCCCGAGCCATCCTTCGAACCGCTGCCGCGTCGCCAGCGTCAGGCCGGTCTCGAGATAGGGATAGCGATACCAGCGTTCGCGCTTTCCGCGTCCGGCAAGCAGCGTGGACGTCTCCTGCGCGCCGTGCGCGACGTCCGCGATATACGCCTCGACCGGCACCGCATTGAGCGAAAGGTGCGAATAGCTGTGGTTGCCCAGGTCCATTCCCGCATCAACCCAGCGTGCGAGCAGACGGACACGCTGCGCGCGATCCGGCGCGGCAAGCTGGCGTTCGTTGACGAAGCCGGTCGCCACGTAATGCTGGCGTTTGAGTCCTGCGAGCAACGCCTCGGTGACGACCGCGCCATCCGCGGCCGACGTCATCCTGCCGAAAACAGGCAGGTCATCAAACGTCAGCGCCACGGTTCCCGCCGTGGCGGGCACTGCGGCGGCGACCAGCCCGGCGGCCGCGGCGATCCGGAGCGCCGTCCGCAGGAAACCGAATTTTGCGGACATGAAAGCGTCTTTCTCCGCGTCAGCGGCGGGCAGGGCAGTTCCGGGGGCCTGTTGCTGCTGGCCCCCGGAACCCGGGACGACCGCCCGAGCGCCGTCAGTGCGGCGTTGGTCGCCTAGCGCTGCGCCGGAGTGCCCTGCTGCGCTGCCGCTGCCTTGGCTTTTTTGCTGTAATGGTGATGCGCGATCGCGCAGCCGGCTGCGGCCCCGGCAAGGGCATGATGGCCCGCATAATGGCCAGCGACGCCGCCCGCGACTGCGCCACGGATACAGCCCTTTGCGGACGCGGGCGCATCGAGCGCGATCGTGCTGCCGGCGAGGGCGAGAACGGCAAATGCGGGGGCAAAAATCTTGTACATGAAATCCCTCAACGACAATGAAGGCCGACCTTGCATCCGACGGCATGACGCGAGGGCATCACGCGCATGAAATCGCTGTCATGCCCCTGATTCAAGGCGTCAGATCTTCGCGGAGTAGATCATCCGTCCCGCGCCGAGCCGCGCGAACACCTGGTCGAGATCGCCTTCGCTGACCGCGAAGCAGCCCTGGCTACGGCCGAGCTGACCGTGCGTCTTGACCATGTCGGGGTCGGCATACCATGCCGAATGCACCACCAGCGCGCGCTGCAAGGCGCGGTAGTTGGTTTCGTCGAGCCCCATCAGTCGCTGCGAGCGACCGTGTTTGCCGACGTAATAATCCCCCGTGACGAAGGCGCCTTCGCTCGACGCGTTCGAACCTTCGCTGTTGGAGAAGCGCTGGAGGTAGCCGGTGTGCGACGGATCGCTGCCGCTGCCGTGCGTGACGAGCAGCGTCGTCGCCATGCCGTTCGCCATGTCGACCATGTAGAAGCGCGGCTGCGACGAGGGCAGCGAGAAATCGGCGATCGCGATCCGGTCATGCCGCGGAATCGACGACCCGTGCTGCTGGAGCGCGGCGAGTGCCTTGCGGAGCAGTTCGGGGCGAACGACACGGCTCGAAGCGAGCGGCTGGATCGTCGCGGGGGCCGGGCCACGCGCGAAAACGGGGGCCTGCGCGCGGGCAGGAACGATCGTGGAAGCGCCGAGCAGCGCCAGGGCAGAGCCGCCAAAGGCGCGGCGCGAAAGCATAAGTGGTTGATCTTGCACGGTTTGGAACATGTCCCTCAACGTCTGTTGATGATCTTGTAGCATAAAATGGGTATCAGTGTCTTAACCGCGACCGTTCGATCCGGCCGAAACGGGGGTTCCATCCCGACTCCTGGGCAGTTCGTCGCAAAGCGGCACAGAACGACCGAGGAGTGACCGGAAAGCACGAGAATCGCAGACGGTCTCAGTCGTCCGCCTCGGCCGGCGCCCACAATCGGTGCGCGTCAATCCGCAGTTTCGCGACCGCGCGCGCGGCGCGCGCGCGGGCTTCTGCCTCGATTTTCTCGGCATCGCGGAGCTGGCGCTGGGCGTAGAGCAGGGCCGACAGGTCGACCCCACCGAGCTTCCGGCCATCCTCGAGCTTCGCCATCGCCGCCCGCGCCGCCGTCACCGCGCGCTGCGCGGACTCGAGCAGCGCATAGCCGGTGCGCGCCTGCACCAGATCGGTATCCGCAGTCGCAAGAATCTCCCGCCGGACGCGCGCGAGTGCCTGGTCCGCCGCGCCCGCTTCGCCGATCGCCTGGTCGACCGCCGGTTTGCGGAAGCGTCCGCCGAACGGAACCACGCCGACCACGCCGACGCCGACCTCGAGCCCGCCCCGTTCGCTGAATGCGCGCCCGCCAACCGACGGATCGGCATGCCGTTCGAGCCGAGCGCGTTCGGCAAGCGCGTGATATTGCTGCGCAGTCGCCTCGGCCGCGCGGATCTCGTGGCTGTCGCCGAGGATATCGTCGCGCCAGCCCGCAAGCTGCGTCGGCGTCGCGTGGATCGGCTGCGGCGTTGGTATCTCGGTCGGCAGGTCGAGCGTCGGATAGGATGCGCGCAGCATCGCCGCCGCCGCCGCCTCGGCGCCGCTCGCGTCAGCGAGTTCGCTCCGCGCGGTCTCCAGCTCGAGCGTCGCGCGGTCCGCATCGAGGCGGCTCGCGTCCTTGTAGCGGACCTGCAACGCGATCCCGGCGGAAATGCGCTGCTGCACGTCGATCGCGCGCTGCGCGATCGTCACGCGTTCGTGTGCGGCGAGCCAGTCGAACCATTGGCTCGACAGCGTCAGCGCCGCCTGATGCCGCGCGTCCGCGAACATGTTGCGCGCCGCCTTGATCTCATACCCGCCCGCCGCGCGATCGAGCGAGGCCTTGCCGGGGAGGCGGAACGGCTTGAGCACGGTGACGTCGAATTCGTTGTACGTCGTCTCGTTGGTCACGCGGCGGCGGACATAGGAGCCGGTCGCGGTGAATTCGTGCGGGCCTGCGCTCAGCACGCCGGCATGGCCGCGCGCGGCGTCGACACGGGCCGCCGCCTCGCGGACCGAAGGACTGTTGTCGAGCGCGTCCGACACCGCCGCCAGCGGGGGCAGTGCGGCGTCGGCAGGGTCGATCACCTGCGTCGGCATCGCGGGCGCGGCGGTCTGGGCGAGCGCCGGAGTAGCAACGCACAGCAGCAAGGCAAAGCGCAGGGTCATGACTGCGCCGCCACATCGATCGCATGCCAGACGGTGCCGTCCTCGACGACGTCACGGACGGCATCGAGCGCCGAATCGTCTCCGAGAAAACGCAGCGCGGTCCGTTTCCGGCGACCCGTCACGCGTTCGCGGACGCTGGCGTCCTTAAGGCTCTCGGGCGCGATCTCGATCGGCTGGAGCGTGATCCACGTGTCGATCCCGTGGTCGCGGAGCGCGTCCACCAGCGCATCGGCGTCGTCCGGCGCACACAGAATCTCGATCAGCAAGGTCATGCCTTCGCCTCCCCGAAGCGTTCGTACAGGATCGGCAAAAGGATCAGCGTCAGCAAGGTCGAGGTGATCAGCCCGCCGATCACGACGATCGCGAGCGGCCGCTGGATCTCCGACCCCGGTCCGGTCGCGAACAGGACGGGGACGAGCCCGATCGCGGTGATCGTCGCGGTCATCAGCACCGGGCGCAACCGCCGCTCCGCGCCGTCACGGACCGCATCGTGCAGGTCGCGGCCGTCGTCGCGCAGGTCGCGGATGTGCGAGACCATCACCAGCCCGTTGAGCACCGCGATCCCGAGCAAGGCGATGAAGCCGACCGAGGCGGGCACCGAGAGATAGCTGCCGGTGATGAGCAAGGCGACGATCCCGCCGACCATCGCGAACGGAATGTTGGCGAGGATCAACATCGACGCGCGGAGCGATCGCAGCGTCAGGAACAGCACCAGCAGGATAAGCGCGAGCGCGATCGGGATGACGATCATCAGCCGCTGCGACGCGCGCCGCTGGTTCTCGAACTGCCCGCCCCAGACAAAGTGATAGCCGCCCGGCAATTTGACCTGCTGCTGCGCCTTCTGCTGCACTTCCTGGACGAAGCCGACCAGATCGCGCCCGGTCACCGATGCCTGCACCAGCGCATAGCGTTGCCCGTCTTCATGCGTGATCAGCACCGGGCCATCCTTCCGCGAGAGGTGCGCGAGGTCGCTGACATGCGCGAGCGTACCGGTGGGCGAACGGACCAGCAGGTCCTCGAACGCGGTCGGGTTCTGGCGGATGTCGTCGTTGCCGCGGATCGTGATCGGCACGCGCCGCTGCCCGATCCGCGCGACGCCCGCATCGAGCCCCTCGAGCTGCGCGCGCAACGCGTCCTGCACGTCCGACACCGGGATCCCGGCGTTGCCAGCCGCCAGCCGGTCGATCCCGAGCTCGAGATAATTGACGTGATCCTCGGCGAGCGTCTGGACGTCGGTCGCGCCTTTGGTCGCCTGCAGCAGCGCCTTCATCTTGCCGGCGATCGCCGCGAGTTGTTCATTGTTGGTCCCGAAGATCTTGAGCGCGAGGTCGCCACGCGACCCGGTCAGCATCTCGGACACGCGCATCTCGATCGGCTGGGTGAAGCTCGGTTCGATCCCGGGCAGCCCCGCCATCGCGCCACGCATCTGCGTGACGAGCCACTCCTTGTCGCCCTTGCGCCAATCGCCGCGGGGTTTCAGCGTGACGTAGCTGTCGGTCTCGTTGAGCCCCATCGGATCAAGCCCGATCTGGTCCGAGCCGGTGCGCGAGACGATGTTGGTCACCTCGGGCACCGCCGCCATCACCGCGCGCTGCGCCGCCATGTCGTCGGCGAGGCTGTGGTCGAGCCCGATCGAGGGCAGCTTGGTGAGCTGCATCACGACCGAACCCTCGTCGAGCGTCGGCATGAAGGTCTTGCCGACCATCAGATATGCCGCGACCGCGACCGCGAGCAGCACCGCCGCGCCGATCCCGACGATCGCCTTGTGTCCGAATGCGGCGTCGAGCGCCTTGGTGTACGCCGGACGGACGCGGCGCATCACCCAGGGTTCGTGGTCGGCATCCGAATGGGCCTTGAGCCCATAGGAACCGAGCACCGGCACCAGCGTCAGCGCGACCAGCAGCGACCCGACCAGCGCGAACACGATCGTCAGCGCGACGGGGGCGAACAGCTTGCCCTCGAGCCCTTGCAGCGACAGCAGCGGCAGGAACACCAGCGCGATGATCACTATCCCCGCGCTGACCGGGGCGATCACCTCGCCGACCGCGACGAAGATGCGGTTGAGGCGGCGTTCGGGGGGCAGGTCCGGGTCGGCGAGCCGCTCGACGATATTCTCGACCACCACGACCGAGCCATCGACCAGCAGCCCGATCGCGATCGCCAGCCCGCCGAGGCTCATCAGGTTCGCGGTCACGCCGAACCCGCGCATCAGCATGAAAGTGATCAGCGTCGCGAGCGGGAGCGTCACCGCGACGATCAACGCGGCGCGCCAGTCCCCGAGGAAGATCAGCAACAGCACCAGCACGATCACGGTCGCTTCGAGCAGCGCCTCCTGCACGGTCGATACCGCGCTATGGATAAGCTCGGAGCGATCGTAGAACACCTTGAGCCGCGTGCCCTTGGGGAGCGTGACGCCCGCGAGCTTGGTCCGTACGGCCTCCACGACCCGGCTCGCATCCGCGCCTTTCAACGCGATGACGATCCCCTCGACCGCTTCACTCTTGCCCGCCTGCGTCACCGCGCCGTAGCGGGTCAGGCTCCCGGTCACGACCTGCGCGACATCGCCGACGCGGGTGATGCCGGTCGGGCCCGACTTGACGACGATCTGCGCGATGTCCTCGGGCGCCTCGACCGCGCCGGTCGCGCGGACGATCAGCGCTTCCTCGCCTTCGCTCAGGCGGCCCGCGCCGTCGTTGCGGTTGTTCTTGTCGATCGCGTCCTTGAGGTCGGAAATCGTGATCCCCGCCGCCGCCAGCGCATTCGCATCGGGCTTGATCTCGAAACTCTCCGCGAGGCCGCCAAGCGCATTGACGTCGGCGACGCCCGGTACGGTGCGCAAGGCTGGGCGGATCGTCCAGTCGAGCAGCGTCCGCTTCTCGGTCAGCGACAGCGGCCCCTCGATCGTGAACATGTAGACGTCGCTGAGCGGCGTCGAAATCGGCGCGAGTCCGCCGGTGACCCCGGGGGGCAGGTCCGCCATCACGCCGGTCAGCCGTTCCGCCACCTGCTGGCGCGCCCAGTAGATGTCGGTGCCTTCCTGGAAATCGATCGTGACGTCGGCGATCGCATATTTCGCGGTCGAGCGGAGCGTCGCCTGTTTCGGAATACCGAGCATCTCGGTCTCGATCGGCGTGACGACGCGAGTCTCGACCTCCTCCGGCGTCATCCCGGGCGCCTTCAGGATCATCTTGACCTGGGTCGACGAAATGTCGGGATAGGCGTCAATCGGGAGCGAACGATACGCCATCACGCCGAGCGCGACGAGGATCGCCGCGAGCGCGATGACCGCAAGCCGCGCCGACAGCGCCCAGGCAACCAGCGACCGCAGCATCAGCGCTTGGTCACCAGCGACTTGAGTTCGGTGACGCCGGTGGTGGCGACCGTCTCGCCGCGGTCGAGCCCGCTTGCGATGACGGCGCGCTGCGCGTTGCGCCCGGCGATCCGGACCTCTCGCGGCACATAGCCGCGCGGCGTTACTACGAACACGAACCAGCGACCCTTGTAGCTGGTGACCGCGCCCGCGGGCACCTGCACCGCGCCCGCCGGGGGCGGGGCGAGGACGGTCGCCGACAGCGCGCGCCCGAGCACGATTCCGGGGCCGCCGGGGATCGTCGCGCCGATCGACAGCGACCGGGTCGCGGGGTCGACCGTGGTGCCGACCGCGACGATCTTGCCCGAGACATTGGGGGCGACCGCGATCCGCATGCCCGTGCGGACCTGCCCGGCATAGCGTTCGGGCAATTGCGCGGTGAGCGCATATTGGCCGGACGCGTCGATCACGAACGGCGCGGCCATCCCGTCGAGCGTCCCGCCCGCCTGGATCGCTATGCTGCTGACCGTCCCGGCGATCGGCGCGCGGAGCGTGTAGGTGCCCGAGCGCCCGTCCGCGCCACCGAGCGCGAGGATTCGGGCATTTTCGGTCGCGACGGTGCGCGCTTCATAAGCAGCGGAGTTGGCTTCCTCCGAGCGCGCCTCGGCGATGACGCCCGCGCGCGCGAGTGCGGCGGTGCGCGCGGCGGTCGACCCGGCCAACTGTGCGCGGGCGCGGGCACGCGCGAGCTCGGCGCCGGTCTGGAGGACCTCGCGGCTCATCACCACCGCAAGCGGCTGGCCCGCGCGGACCTTCTGGCCCTGGACGACGTAGATCTGGCGGACGATCCCCGCGAACGGGGCGGCGACCGCGCGCCGCGCACCCAGTGGCGGCTGGACCGTCGCGGGGACGATCGCGACCGGCATGTCGGCAGCGGGTTCGGCCCGTGCCGTGCGGATCGCGAGCGCCTTGGTCTGCTGCGGCGACAAATGGACCACCGGCACCGTCGCGGCGCAGGATACCAGCGCAGTGCCGATCAGCCCGGTCATGCGCAGGTGGCATCGGCGCAGGCCAAGAAACGGTTCGAATCTGGAAATCATCGGAATCCTGTCTCCCGCACCAACCCGCGAGATTGCGACCCCCTATCCTTATCCCCTAGCGCGGTCGCGTTAATTGGCGTCAACATAATGAACCAGAGTTCATGGTTCGAAGCGTCCCCTCACCGTAGCGCGGGCGGCGGCGATGGACCTCCGCGATCTAGCAACATTTCATTACACACCTTGTAAATGTCTTCTCGCGCTGTATCTGCACGTGCAGTTAATGAGGACGAAGACAGATGGCGGTGTTCAACGTCGAGGATTGCGCGGCAAGCCGTGCACCGGGGCGGCTGTTGCGGCGGCTCGACAAGACGATGTCGGCCTATGTCGAATCGCGGATCGCCGGGCGCGAGTTGACCTATCAGCAATGGGTCGCGCTCAAGGTCGTGCGGGACGGGATGGTCGGCAACGCGGGCGAACTTGCGCGCGAGCTCGGGCTCACCACGGGCGCGACGACCCGGCTGATCGACGTGCTCGAGACGCGCGGCCTGATGGTGCGCGACCGTAGCGGGGAGGATCGCCGCGTCGTGCGATTGGTAACGACCGAACGGGGCGCCGCGACCGTCGAAAAATTGCAAGGCAACGTCGTTTCGGCCTGGAACGAGGTGATGGCCGAATTCAGCCAGACCGACGCAGAGGCCTTCGTCGACATGCTCGCGCGCGTGCTTGCCGTTGCCGAACGCGTGGCGGGCGATGCCCCGCTCGCGGAGGTGGTGCAGTGATCCGCCCGATCGGCCTCGTATCGCTCGTGGCGGTCCTGTTGTCGTCCTGCGCGGCGGTCCCGCACGATCCACCGCAGGTCGCGCAGGTGCAGCCGACGACATTTGGTTTGAGCAATGCGAGCACGTCGATCGCGGCGGACTGGTGGACCGCGTTCAAGGATCCGCAGCTCGATACGCTGGTGACGATGGGCCTTGCCGCCAATCCATCGCTTGACCGTGCGCTCGCGCGAGTGCGGATGGCGCAGGCCACGCTCGGGGTACGGCGCGGCGACCAGTTGCCGCAGGTGACGCTCGACGGCCAGTCGACGTATCAGCGCTTCCCGGACCGCTCGCTTTATCCGCCGCCTTTTGCGGGCAACGCCTATCCGACCACATCGGTGCAGGCGAACCTCAACTGGAACCTCGACTTGTTCGGCCGCCAACGCGCGCTGGTCGCGGGTGCCCGCGCCGATGTGGCGGCGGCGGCGCTCGATGCGGCGGCGGCGCGGCTGATGGTGTCGACCTCGATCGCGCAGGCCTATGTCGGGCTCGCCCGCGCGGACCAGCTGATCCGCGTCGCGGACAGTTTCGTCGCGACGCGGCGGCAGGCGCTGGGCTTCGTCAATTCGCGGATCCGCAACAAGCTCGCCAGCCAGTTCGAGCTGCGCCAGGCCGAGACGCTGCTCGCCGAGGCCGATCAGGCGCGCACCCGCGCGGTCGCGCAGCGCGAATTGCTCGTCCACGCGATCGCCGCACTGGTCGGACGGGGCGCGGATTTCTACCCGCAGATCGCCAGCCCCAAACTGGCCTTCGATGCCCCGCCGATGGTCCCCGCGATGCTCCCGGCGGATCTGCTCGGGCGGCGTCCCGATCTGCTCGCCGGGCAGGCGCGGATCGATTCCGCCGCGGCGGGGCGCAAGGTCGCGCGCGCGGACTTCCTGCCCAACGTCAGCATCCAGGCGCTCGCAGGCTTTGCCGCGCTCGGGCTCGGCAGCTTCTTCGATCTCGGCGCGCGGACCTATGGCGCTGGCCCGGCGATCCACGTGCCGATCTTCGAGGGCGGCAAGCTCAAGGCGCAATATCGTGGCGCAACCGCCGCGCTCGACGAGGCGGTCGCCGCTTATGACGATGCGGTGCTCGGCGCGGTGCGGGATTCGGCGGATGCGCTGACCCAGGTCCGCGCGACCGACCAGGATACGCTCGCGCAACGCCGCGTCGTTGCGGGGCTGCGCGAGACGGTGCGGCTCGATCAGGTCCGTGTCTCGACCGGGCTTGGCTCGCAGCTCGACAGCATCGACGCGGGCTTCCGCCTGCTCGAGGCGGAACAGGCGCTGGTCGGACTCCAGTCCGATGCGCTGACCCGCCGGATTCAGCTCATCGCCGCGCTTGGCGGCGGTTTCGATTCTTCCTCCCCGCCGCCTGCAGCGGCCCTTGCGGACAGCGCATCATGAACGACCAGACCCCCACCGACTGGAAGCGCAAGACGGAAACCGCCGAGCGCATCGATCCGGTCGTCGGCCCCGAGCCGATCGCCGCCGAACCGCCCCCCACGCCGGTCGATCCCGCGATCAAGCGCCGGTCGCGGATCCGGCGGATCGGGTTCCTGATCCTCGCGCTTGTCGTGCTGATCGGACTGATCCTCTACGGCATCAGTGTCTTCACTGCGCCCGCGACCGAGGAAACCGACGACGCCTATGTCGCTGGCAACGTCGTCTCGGTGACGGCACGCGACGGTGGGACCGTCCTCGCGCTGCACGCGGACAACACCCAGTCGGTCAAGCGCGGCCAGCCGCTGATCGATCTCGATCCCGCGACGGTCGGCGTCCAGATGGATGCCGCGCAAGCCGCGCTCGGTCGCGCGGTCCGCGCGGTGCGCTCGACGCACGCGCAGGTCGACGCGGCGGGGGCGGAAATCGCGCAGGCGCAGGCCGAATTGTCGCGTGCGCAGAATGACTATGGCCGTCGCCAGGGCGCGGCGCGCGACGGCGCGATTTCGGGCGAGGAACTGTCGCACGCGTCCGATGCGGTCACTTCCGCGCGCGCCGCACTCGCGCTCGCCCGGGCGAAGCAGGCGCAGGCCGCGAGCACCGTCGCGGGCACCGACATCGCCAACAACCCGCAGGTGCTCGCCGCCATCGCCGACGTCCGTCGCGCCGCGATCGACGGCAGCCACATGAAGATCCTCGCGCCGGTCACCGGGATCGTGGCGCAGCGCACCGTCCAACTCGGCCAGCGTGTTGCCGCCGGAACCCCGCTGATGGCGGTGGTGCCGCTCGACAGCCTGTGGATCGACGCCAACTTCCGCGAGACGCAGCTCCAGCATCTGCGCGTCGGGCAGCCGGTGGCGATCACCGCCGATGTCTATGGCAAGGCCGTCACCTTCCACGGCAAGGTGCTCGGGCTCGGGGCAGGGAGCGGCAACGCCTTCTCGCTGCTTCCGCCGCAGAATGCCTCGGGCAACTGGATCAAGATCGTCCAGCGCGTGCCGGTGCGGATCGCGCTCGATCCCGCCGAACTGCGCGCGCATCCGCTCCGGATCGGCCTGTCCGTCAATGCGATCGTCTCGACCACCAACCTGTCCGGCCCGATGGTCGCAGGCAGCACCGCGCCTGCAGGCGGCGTCCAGCAAAGCCTCGATGGCGGCCCTGAAGTCGACGCGATGGTCCGCCGGATCATCACCCAAAACCTCGGGCGCGATCGGTGAGCGCACCCGCCGGCGCGGGGGCGGCCCCGCTTCGCGGCGCGACGCTCGCGGTCACCTCGATCGCGCTCGCGCTCGGCACCTTCATGCAGGTGCTCGACGGAACGATCGCCAACGTCTCGCTCCCGACGATCGCGGGCAACCTCGGCGTCTCGACGGATAACGGGACCTGGGTGATCACGTCGTTCGCGGTCGCCAATGGGGTGACCGTCCCGCTGACCGGCTGGCTGATGCAGCGGTTCGGCGTGGTGCGGACCTTTACCGTGTCGGTGGTGCTGTTCACGATCGCCTCGCTGCTGTGCGGCCTCGCGTGGGACCTGTCGTCGCTGATCGGTTTCCGGATCCTGCAGGGCGCGGTATCGGGGCCGATGATTCCGGGTAGCCAGGCGCTGCTCATCTCGATCTTTCCCGCGCATAAACGCGGTACGGCGCTCAGCATCTGGTCGATGACCACGCTCACTGCGCCGGTGCTGGGGCCGGTGCTCGGCGGCTATATTTCGGACAATTATCATTGGGGCTGGATCTTCCTGATCAACGTCCCGGTCGGCATCGCCTGCGCGTTCGTATCATGGCGCTCCCTCGCGAGCCGCGAGACCCCGACGCGCAAATTGCCGATCGATACGGTCGGGCTGATCCTGCTCGCCTTCTGGGTGTTCAGCCTGCAGACGATGCTCGATCTCGGCAAGGATCGCGACTGGTTCAACAACCCGCTGATCGTGATCCTTTTGGTCTGCGCGTTGGTCGGGTTCGTCGCGTGGCTGATCTGGGAAATCACCGACGGCAACCCCGCGGTCGACCTCAGCCTGTTCCGTCGACGCAACTTTGCGTTCGGGACGCTGGCTTTGTGCCTCGGCTATGCCTTGTTCTTCGCGAACAACCTGCTGCTGCCGTTGTGGCTGCAGGAGCAGATGGGGTACACCGCGACATGGGCCGGGTTCGTGGCCGCGCCGAGCGGGATCGTCGCGGTGCTCGCGACGCCGTTCGTCGGGCGGCTCAAGATCGATCCGCGCTGGCTGACGACGATGGCGTTCCTCGCCTTTGCCGGGTCGTATTTCCTGGCTCGCAATATACCCCCGACGCGAGTTTCTGGACGCTGATGTTCCCGCTGCTGTTGCAGGGGCTGGCGATGAGCATGTTCTTCGTGCCGCTCGTTACCATCTCGTTCGACGGCATTCCGGGCGAGCGGGTGCCCTCGGCAAGCGGCATCTCGAACTTCGCGCGCATCACCGCGGGCAGTTTCGCGGCGTCGATCATCACCACGACCTGGGATCGCCGCGAGGCGCTCCACCAGACACGGCTGACCGAGGTGGGCAACGACTATTCGCCCATCTACCGCCACGCGATCGAACAGTTGCAGGCAGCGGGGATGACGCAGCAGCAGGCGGCGGCTTCAGTGATGCGGCAGGTCGTTAACCAGTCGTATCTGCTGTCGTCGCTCGAACTGTTCTGGATCTGTGGATGGATGGCGGTCGTGATGATCGGCGTCATCTGGCTGACGCGGCGTCCTGCGCCGAGTGATCTGGTGGTGGCTGCGGACTGAGGTCGGGACGCGCTGTCACGCCTCTACTCATCCCCGCGGCTGATGGCGAAGGGCGATCAGCCGCCGGGACGCAAGGCAGGGGGGCAGTGTTCGTCAGAACCCGCCCCCCAACGCCCTTTACAGCTGGTGCGCGCGCAGCATCCAGAGCTGCTTGTCGATGTCATGTGCGACTTCCTGCAGCATGTTCGACGTGACCGGATCGGTCTCCTCGGTCGCCTTGATCCGCGCATAGATGCGATCGTTCTCGGTCTTGAACGCGACCGTCAGCATCTTCAGCCCCTCGGTATCCTTGGTTTCGGCAAAGGGCAGCTCGGGCAGCTGTGCGTTCGCCGCGACCGCGGACGGACGGCCGTCGACCGCGACGCCCAGCGCACGGTTCCGCTCGGCGACCGTGTCGATATAGCCCGCGACGGTCTTGTAGAAGTCGCCGAGCATCTCGTGCGTCGCATAGAAGGTCGGTCCGGTGACGTTCCAGTGGAGCTGCTGGATGTTCTGCTGCAATCCGATCAGCTCGTACAACGTCGCCTGCAACGCCTGCTGCGTCGGACTCGCCTTGTCGGCGGGGAGCGGAACCTGCCGCGGGGCCACTGCCGAGCGATAGATCGACAGGTCCTGCGCGGAAGCGGGCGCGTGCGCGACGAGCGTGGCGAGCAGGATGGCGGCACTGGTTTTCACGAATTGCATACAGGTTCCTCATACTCCGGGAAGGCCCCCAGAACCGTGGAGAAAGCCGCCAAGTTCCGGCCGATCCGGGTTAAATAACCGCCATAAAATGAACTGCATTTCACAGTCCCGACAGGCTTGCCTGTGCTAGGCCCAACCTCACGCAATCCATCCCCGTTCGTTTCGAGTACCCTGACCGTGGCGCGCATTTTATTGATCGAGGACGACGACGGGACCGCGCAGGAGATCCTGCTCGGTCTGTCGCGCGCGGGCTATGTCGCGACGCGCGCGGCGACGGGTGCGGATGGCCTCGCCGCGATCCGCAGCGGGGACAACGACCTCGTCATCGTCGACCGGCAACTGCCCGATAGCGAGGGGCTCGATTTGATCGCGACGATGCGGGGGGAAGGGATCCGTACCCCCGCGCTCGTGCTCAGCGCGATGGGGAGCCTCGACGATCGCGTCCGCGGGCTGCGCGCGGGCGGCGACGATTACCTCCCCAAGCCGTTCGCGCTGATCGAACTGCTCGCCCGGATCGAGGCGCTGCTCCGCCGCCCGGTCGAGGGGCGCGAGACGCGGCTGTTCGCGGGCCCGATCGACATCGACCTGCTGGCCGGCACGGCGATGCGCAACGGGCGCGATCTCGAACTGCTCCCGCGCGAATTGCTGCTGCTCGAATATCTGATCCGGCGGCCCGGCCGGGTCGTCACGCGGATGATGCTGCTGCAGGACGTGTGGGGCTATAATTTCGACCCGCGCAGCAATGTCGTCGACGTCCACATGAGCCGCCTCCGCCGGAAGGTCGATGGCGAAGGGGACCTGCCGCTGATACGCAACGTGCGCGGGGAAGGGTATCGCTTCGATGCCCCTGCGTGAGCGCGGTGCCAAGGTGATCGGACGCGGAACGTTGCTGCGCTGGGGGATTGCGATCGCGCTTCTGCTCGCGGTTCAGTCGGTCGCGATGGCGGCGCTCTTCTGGGTGTCGGCGCGCGAGGGGCATCGCGGCGAGCTGGACGAGGCGCTGCTCCACGATTGCACCGCGTTCGCCGCGCTCGCGCCGTCCGCGCGCGGGATGGAACTGCACCGTCAGCTCGAGCTCGATATCCACCGGGATCGCTTCCTCGCGATCGCGGATGCGCGGGGACACGTGCTGTACGGCAACATCGCGGTGCTGCCGACTGGGATCGCCATGAACGGCATCGGCACCGCGACCGTCACGCCAACGACGCTGCCGGGCAAGACCAGCGACGTCGCGCGGGGGCGGCTGTGCCGGTTGCCGGGGGGGCAAGTGCTGTTCACCGGGATCGACCTCGACGACAGCGAACAAGCGCTGCGGATCGTCGAACGGACGTTGCTGTTCGCGTTTCTGCCCGGGTTGGTGATCGCAGTGCTGGGGGGCTGGTACGTGGCGCGGCGTGCGGGGCGGCAGCTCGATGCGGTTCGCGTGCTGTCCGAGCAGATCACCCGTGGTGAGCTCAACCGCCGCCTGCCGGTCGCCGAACATCCCGACAGCTTCGGGCAGTTGTGCGCGCACATCAACGCGATGCTCGACCGGATCGAGACGCTGGTCGGCGAAGTCCGCGGGATCGGCGACGATATCGCGCACCAGTTGCGTACCCCGCTCACCCGGCTCCGCGCACGGGTCGAGCGCGAGATGGAGGATGCGGTCTCGCGCGACGATTTCGCGCGCGCGGGTACGGCGACGTTGGCGGATGTCGACCAGGCGCTCGCGATCGTCGCGGCGTTGCTGCGGATCCACGAGATCGAACATCGCGCAAAATGCGCTGGCTTCACCCGGGTCGACCTCGGCGCGCTGGTGCGCGACGTCGGGGAACTCTACGCGCCGGTGGCGGAGGATAGCGGCCGGACGCTCGCGATTGCGATCGACGGCGACGCGGCGGTCTCGGCGGACCGCGACCTCCTTGGGGAGGCGCTCTCGAACCTGATCGACAATGCGGTGAAGTTCGGTCCGCCCGGCGGCACCGTCACGCTGTCGTTCACGGTGGATGGCACCGCCGCAACGATCACGGTGGCGGACGAGGGTGCGGGGATCGCCCCCGCCGACCGCGAGCGCGTGTTCCAGCGCTTCTTCCGCGCGCGGGGCCTGCAGAACGTCCCCGGCACCGGGCTGGGGCTGAGTCTGGTACGCGCGATTGCTGATCTCCACGGCTTCGTGCTCGCGTTGTCGGACCGTGGCAGCGCGGTGTCGATCACGGTTCCGCTCGATCGCGGCTGATCCGATTGGGATCGGCGGGCGCGTCCCTATATCGGCGGGATGGCATCGCACCAGATCGACCTGTTCGCCGTGCCGTCGCTCCCGGGAGTGTCGGCCGCAGAAGATTTCCTGTCGCCCGCCGAGGAGCAGGCGCTGATCGCGACGATCGACGCGACCGCGCTGACGCCGTTCCGCTTCCAGCAATGGCTGGGCAAGCGGCTGACCGCGTCGTTCGGCTGGCATTACGATTTCGAGCGCGGCACTTTCGCCCCGACCGATCCGATCCCCGATGCGTTGCTCCCGGTTCGCGCGCGGGCAGCGGCGTTTGCGGGGCTGGCACCCGAGGCGCTCGTCCAGGCGCTGCTGATTCGCTACGACCCGGGGGCGGGGATCGGCTGGCACCGCGACCGGCCGCTGTTCGAGCATGTCATCGGCCTGTCGCTCGGCGCGCCCGCGACGATGCGGTTCCGGCTGCGCGACGGCGAGCGGGATGGGCGCGCGATCTACCGTCGCGTGGCCCAGCCGCTGGCGCCGCGCGGGATCTATCATTTGGCGGGCGCGGCACGGTGGGACTGGGAGCACAGCATCACCCCGATCGAGGCGCCACGCTGGTCGGTGACGTTTCGCAGCGTGTCGGAGCGGGGGCGGGCGGTGGTGAGGTGACGGAACGCTACCCCCGCGCCGCGCGCCAGCGCTGCACCGACCGCACGCCGCCGACGAACCGCGAGAGGACGAGCTCCTCGATGCCGGCATAACCAAGCCCGAGATGATCCGGCCGCACCCCCGCCGCATCGCCCAGCCGGAGTCCGCCGGTGCGCAACCCCGCACGACCGATCCGCGCCCAGCGGCGCGCGGTTTCCCAGCGGATCAGCTTGGCGCTTTCCTTGTCCGGACGGTGCGTGGCGAGGAAATCCTCCTGCAACCGCACCAGCGCCGTGCCGACGCGCTCGAGCGTCGGGCGGTCCGGGACGGGGGCGTGCGCAGTGACATGCGCGACGATCAACGCGGCGGTCCCGGCCGCCTCGTCCCCGAACAACGAAGCATAGGCTTCCGCGAGCACGCGTGTCGCGCTGTCGCGCATCGCGGTCGCCTGGCGTTGCGACGCGCCGCCGGGATGGCGGCGATAGGTCAGCAGTTCCGCATCGAGCCGCGCGATCCCGCCGAACGCATTGATGCGGTGGTAGAGGTCGAAATCCTCGGCATATTGCAGCTCGGGCCGGTTGAACGGATCGAGCCGCCGCGCGGCGTCGCCGCGCAGCATCACCGAGGACCAGACCAACGGGTTCTCGATCCGGAGCAGCCACTGGATCAACGCCGGCGTCGAGACGGGGGCGAGCGCGGAGGGCAGGATCGCGCCCTCGTACAGCACATTGGCGGCGGTACCCACCAATACCATCGCGGGGTTCGCCTCGAGATAGCCGATCTGGCGCGCAAACCGTTCGGGATGGCACAGATCATCCTGGTCGAGCGCCGCGATATACCGCCCGCGCGCGAGCGAAAGCGCGGCGTTGCGCGTCAGCACGACGCCGCGATTCTGTTCGGCGCGGATCAGCCGGATCCGCGGGTCGTCGACCGCGGCGACGATGGCCGCGGTGTCGTCCCGCGAGCAATCGTCGATCACGATCACCTCGAAATCGCGCATCGTCTGCGCCTGCAGCGACGCGAGGGTTTGGCGGACCAGCGCGCCGCCATTGTAGGTCGGGATCAGGACACTGACGAGCGGATCGCTCATGCGACCGCACGCTCCGCGTCGCCCAGCACCTGCTCGACGATCATCGCGCCGACGTCGTTCTGCCACTGCCACAGCCCGTTGGCCTGTCCCGAGAAGCTCGCCTCGCCGCCGAGCCGCCCCCAAGGGACGAACCCCGCCGCGAGCCCGATCCCGTACAGGCCCGGGATCGCGCCGCCTTCCGCATCGACGATCCGGCAATGCCGGTCGACCATCGCGCGACCGTCGTGCGCGGCCAGATCAATGGCGCTGCCGTCGCCGTCGCGGACGTCGAGCGCGCGCGGGCGATAGCCGAGCGCGGCGATCACCAGATCGGCTTCCGCCAGCTTCGTGCGCGCGACGGGGTCGTCCTCGCCCCGGACTTGATGCGCCATCACGCGCGGATCAGGGGTGCGGCCATCGACGCGCAGCATCCGCAGCACGAGATCGCGCGCCTCGAGCCGGAAGCCCGCGAGACGGTAGACGAAGCCGCTGACCGGGCAGATGTCGTCCGGCCCAAAATCGGTGAACCCTTCCGCCCGCGCCGCCTCGGGGGTGGGGTAGAAGGGCCGCAGCGGGCGCCGATGCAGCAGGGTGATCCCGCCCGCGCCGAACGGGATCGCGGCGGTCTTGAGCAACAGCACGATCGTCGCGAGCGCACTGGTCGATCCGCCGATCACGACGATCTTGGGGTCGCGCTTGCGCGACAGCAGGTCGATGATCCGCGCGGGACCGCCAAGCGCCAGCGCTTCGTCCGACTGGATCAGCCGGTCGCCGACCTCGCCGACGAGCGACACCCCGCCGACGCGTTGCGCGGCGAGCCGGTCGAGCGGCTGGTGCCCGCCGGTCGCGATCACGACCGCCTGCGACAGCTGATCGAATTCGTGCCCGTCGGCGATCCGGCGCATCCGGCTCGACCACAATCCGCCGCCGGTGCGGGTGGTGCGCAGCACCTCATGCCCCATCAGCACGGTGCCGCCATGCTGCCCGACCAAAGCGTGCAACCGCTCCCCGGTCGCGCGGACGAACGGCCCGGCTTCCGTCAACGGCACCCCCAGCGCGCCGATATGCCGCGCGACCGCACGTCCTGCCGGATGCTCCGCGAGTGCCGCGATTTCGGGGTGGGGATTGTCCTTCACCGCGCTCAGGAACGTCTCGGCGGTGCTGTCCGACGTGATCGCATAACGCCCGATCCGTCCCTCGCCGAGCGTGTCGCCGCGTTCGGCGATGACGAGCCCCGATGCGGCCAGTTCGGGCAACCGTCCGCGCTTGCTCGCCGCAGTCAGCAACGCGGTCCCCGCGGGGCCGCCGCCGACCACCAGCAGCGAGGCGATCGGATTGGCGCGCGGGCGTGCCGGGACGCGATCTTCCGCCGCAAGCACGCGGTTGACGCGTTCGGCGATCACCGCGACGTCCTCGGGCGTCATCGCGTCGGTGACGGGGAGCGACAGGGACCGCGCACCGATCGAATCCGCGACCGGGGTCGGCAGGATCGTGGCGCACCGCTGGAACAGCGGTTGCTCGCCCAGATGCGGACTGAAATAGCGCCCGACGCCAACCCCGGCCGCCTCGATAGCGGCGGCAATCGCGTCGCGGCGGGGCGCGAGATGCTCGGGGAGCAGCGCCGGCATGAACTGGCTCGCGCGTCTGCGGCCGACCGCCTGCTGGAAATCGAACCCGACGAGCTGCGCGCGATACGTCGCTTCCAGCCGTGCGCGTCGGTCACACAGATCGTCGATTTCGCCCAGCTTGGCGCGCGCCATCACCGCGATCACCTCGGGCAGCTTGGCGTTCAGGCCGGACAGGGTCGCGCTGCGGCCACTCTCGAACCCAAAATTCGCCATCGCGCGCAACCGCTCGATCAATCGCGTGTCGCCCGAATGGATCACTCCGCCCTCGGCGACCGCGAAGGTCTTGGTCGCGTGCATCGAATAGACCACCGCGAACGGCGCATCCGCGCCAAACCCGGCACCGCTTTCGTCGGTCGTGCCGAGCGAGGCGGCCGCGTCGATCACCACGCCGACCCCGGTCTGCCGCTGCAGCCACGCATAGCGGTCGAGGTCGATCGCGGTGCCGAAGGTGGCATAGGGAAGCAGGACCGCGATCCGGTCGCCGTGTTCGGCGAGCAGGCGTTCCTCTTCCGCCGCGCTGGCGGTCCAGTCGGCGGGGTCGATATCGCAGATCAGCGGGGTCAGCCCAGCCCACAGGGCTGCCTGCGCGGTCGCGGCGAAGGTCAGTGCGGGCATCAGCGCATAGCGTGCCTCGGGCCGCTCGCCGACCGCCTCGCGCAGCGCGATCATCAGCCCGAGCGTGGCATTGGCAACCGCGAGCGTCGCACCGCTTCCGCCGAACAGCTGCGCGGTCGTCTCCGCCTCGAACGCGCGCACTTCGGGGCCGTTGTTGCTGTACACCCCAGATGTCTCGACGCGTTGCAACGCCGCGAATTGCTCGCTGAGGCGCGGGGGGTTGGGGGCAATCAGGGGATAACGCTGCATGGGGAAGGGACGCCTGACTCGGGATACTCCCGCGCCTTGTGCTCTACCGGCCCCTAAAAAGGCGTTACGCCCCCGATATTACCTCCCGCTATCCTTCGCGTGCCACCGCGAACCCGGCGAACGACTGGTTGACCGGCATCAGTTCGAGCGTGTTGATGTTGAGGTGGCGAGGCTGTTCCGCGACCCACAGCATCGTCGCCGCAATGTCCTCGGCGGTCATCGGGGTGACGCCCGCGTACAGGGTGTCCGACGCGGCCTTGTCGCCCCCGGTGCGGACGGTGGTGAATTCGGTCTCGACCATGCCGGGTTCGATCGAGGTGACGCGCACGCCCTTGCCGTGGAGATCGGCGCGCAGGCCGAGGCTGAACTGGCGGACAAAGGCCTTGGTCCCGCCGTAGACGTTGCCGCCCGCGTACGGATAGGTCGCCGCGACCGACGAGAGGTTGATGATCGCCCCCTTGCGCGCGACGATTCCCGGCAACAGCAACCGCGTGACCGTGACCAGCGCGGTGACGTTGGTATCGATCATCGTCTGCCAGTCGTCGAGCTTCGCTTCGGGCGCGGGCGACGTGCCGAGCGCGAGCCCGGCGTTGTTGATCAGCAGGTCGATGTCGGCAAAACCGGCGGGCAAGCCGGCGATCGCGCTTTCCAGCGCGGCGCGGTCGCGGATGTCGAACGCGAGCGTGTGGACGGTATCCGCACCGAGCGCCTCGGTCAGCGCATCGAGCCGGTCGGTGCGACGCCCGGTGGTGACGACGCGCCAACCGGCGGCGGCGAACGCGTGGACGGCGGCGCCACCGATCCCGGCGGTGCCGCCGGTGATGAACGCGGTACGCTTGGTTTCGGTCATGCAAGGAGTCCAGTCGCGGTTGACCGCGCCGGTCGCGGTGGGGCTGCTGTTCGTGCCGGGTCCGGCAGATAGGCAGTCGGGATTTACGGCGCAAGGTTCGGCAGCGACGGGGTGGACTAGGCGGGGTGGACTCGGCGGGCGCGCCCGTTTTCCGGCCCCACCAAAGTCCGTCGAAGCCCCGGCGGCGACCGGCGACTAGGGTGCAGGCGAGCCCTGTCCCGCCTGGCGCACGACAGCCAGGAATCGGCTGACGATCAGCGGCGGCGCCTCGGCATGGACTAGCCACATCGCGGACGTCGCGCGATCATCGAGCAGCGGGATGTAGACGAGCCCCGAGGATTGCAGCGCGGAAAGCGACTCCGCGATGATCGTGATGCCGATTCCCGCCGCCACCAGCCCCAGCAGGGTAGAGACCTCACGGACGCCTTGCGCGACTCGCGGCTCGACCCCGGCGGCCCGCATCAGCAGGAACAGCGCTTCGGTGAAACCGCCGCTGCGGTCGTTCGCATAGACCACCAGCGAATGGGATCCGAGATCGGACAGGTGCAATCCGGCACGGCTCGCAAGGACATGATCCGGCCGGGTTGCGACGAGGAGGCGTTCCTCGAGAATGAGCGTCGCGGTCAAGCCGGCAGGGACGGCGGGGCGCTGCGGGCTGCGCATGAAGCCGAGGTCGAGCTGGCCCTCGCCGATGGCCGGGATCTGCGACGTTCCAGCAACTTCGGTCAGCGACAGCCGGACATCGGGACAGGCCTGTCGGAACGCATATAGCGCGGTCGCCACCTGCGGGATGAACGGGGCGGAGGCGTTGAACCCGATCCGCAGGTCGCCGAGTTCGCCACGCGCCGCGCGCCGCGCGATCAGGACGGCACGGTCCGCTTCCTCGAGCGTGCGCTGCGCTGCTTCCAGGAACAATGCGCCCGCGGGCGTCAGCGCGACCCGGCGACTGGTCCGTTCGAGCAGAAGGACGCCGAGTTCCTCCTCGAGCAACCGGATCTGTTGGCTCAGCGGGGGCTGCGAGATTCCAAGATGCGCCGCCGCGCGGGCGAAATGCAGATCGGTGGCGACCTGCACGAAATACCGAAGATGCCTCAATTCCATAATCGATAGCTTTTACGTCTCAATCATGTGGGAAACAATATTAGACAAGCCAGCAACACAAGCCGAATGGTGCGCTGCCGCATCGCTCCTGATGTCGGTCAACATCTGGTTCGGGTGTCCTCCCCAGGCATGATTCAAGATGCAGATCATGGGCCGCGCAATGCCAGCCCTTACTTGAGCACAGCTGCGTGATCGGGATCGTCCGCGTTGCGTTGACGCGCCCGCTCACCTTCATCGTCATGGCGATCCTGATCGCGATCGTCGGCGTGCTCGCCGCGATCCGGACGCCGGTCGACATCTTCCCCGACATTCGCGTGCCGGTGATCGCCACCGCGTGGCAGTATAGCGGGCTTTCGCCCGACGAGATGTCGGGCCGGATCATCACCCCGTTCGAACGAGTGCTGACGACGACGGTCAACGACATCGACCATATCGAGAGCCAGTCGCTCCCCGGCATCGGCGTCGTGAAGATCTATTTCCAGCCCGGCGCCGACGTCCGCACCGCGACCGCGCAGGTCACGTCGGTGTCGCAGACCGTGCTCAAGCAGCTCCCGCCGGGTGTCACCCCGCCGCTGGTGCTCAACTACAGCGCGTCGACCGTGCCGATCGTCCAGCTCGCTCTGTCGGGGACGGGGCTGTCCGAGGGCAAGATGTTCGATCTCGCTGTCAACCAGGTCCGTCCCGGGCTGGTCACCGTGCCCGGCGCGGCGATCCCCTATCCGTCGGGCGGCAAGACGCGGCAGATCCAGATCGACCTCGACCCCGAGGCGCTCCAGTCGAAGGGGCTGTCGGCGCAGGACGTCGGCAATGCGATCGCCGCGCAGAACCAGATCAACCCCGCGGGCTTCGCCAAGATCGGCGGGTTCCAGTATAGCGTCCGGCTCAACAACGCGCCGGGGTCGATCGAAGAACTTAACAGCATCCCGGTCAAGGTCGTCAACGGCGCGACCATCTACATGCGCGACGTGGCGCACGTCCGCGACGGTTCCGCCCCGCAGACCAACGTTGTCCATGTCGACGGGGCGCGTTCGGTGATCATGACCGTCCTCAAGAACGGCGCGACCTCGACGCTCGCGATCGTGCAGGGGATCAAGGACGCGCTCCCCAAGATTCAGGAGACGCTCCCGGCGCTCAAGATCGTGCCGATCGGCGACCAGTCGCTGTTCGTGAAGGCGGCGGTCGAGGGCGTGGTCAAGGAAGGGGCGATCGCGGCGGCGCTGACCTCGCTGATGATCCTGCTGTTCCTCGGCTCGTGGCGCTCGACCGTGATCATCGCGATCTCGATCCCGCTCGCGATCCTCGCGGCAATCATCGGGCTGGCGATCACCGGCAATACCCTCAACACGATGACGCTCGGCGGGCTCAGCCTCGCGGTCGGCATCCTGGTCGATGATGCGACGGTGACGATCGAGAACATCAACTGGCACCTCGAACAGGGCAAGCCGGTGATGCAGGCGATCCTCGACGGCGCGGCGCAGATCGTGACGCCCGCGTTCGTGTCTTTGCTCTGCATCTGTATCGTGTTCGTGCCGATGTTCTTCTTGCCCGGCGTGGCGGGGTTCCTGTTCGTGCCGCTCGCGCTCGCGGTGGTGTTCGCGATGATCGCGTCGTTCATCCTGTCGCGCACGCTCGTGCCGACGATGGCGATGTATCTCCTCAAACCGCATGCCCCGGGGCATGAGCATGAGGCGGGCACGCCCGGATCGCGCAACCCGCTGGTCCGCTTCCAGCGCGGGTTCGAGCATCGCTTCGAACGCTTCCGCCTGAGCTACGGCGGGATGCTCGAGCGCGTGCTTGCGGGGCCCAAGCCGTTCGTGATCGGGTTCCTCGCGGTCGTTTTGCTGTCGTTCCTGCTGGTGCCGTTCCTCGGACAGAACTTCTTCCCCGCGGTCGATGCCGGGCAGATGGCGCTCCACGTCCGCGCGCCGGTGGGCTCGCGGATCGAGCAGACCTCGGCGCAGTTCGACCTGATCGAGCGGCGGATCCGCCAGATCGTCCCGGCGAACGAACTGGTCTCGGTGGTCGACAACATCGGCCTGCCGGTCAGCTCGATCAACACGACCTATAACAATTCGGGCACGGTCGGGCCGCAGGATGGCGACATCCTGATCCAGCTGTCGAAGAACCACGCCCCCACCGCGGACTACATCCGGCAGTTGCGCGAGCGGCTGCCGCGCGATTTTCCGGGTTCGACCTTCTCGTTCCTGCCCGCCGACATCACCAGCCAGATCCTCAACTTCGGCGCGCCCGCGCCGATCGACATCCAGATCTCGGGCAAGGATGCCAAGGCGAACCAGGCCTATGCGCGGATGATCCTGCGGCGCATCGCCGCGATCCCGGGCGTGGCGGACGGGCGGATCCAGCAATCCGCGCGCTACCCCCAGCTCAACGTCGTGGTCGATCGCAGCCGGATCGGGCAATATGGCCTGACCGAACGCGACGTCACCACCAGCGTCGCCAGCTCGCTCGCGGGCACCTCGCAGACCGCGCCGGTGTTCTTCCTCAGCCCGGAGAATGGCGTGTCCTATCCGGTCGTCGCGCAGGCACCCGAATATCGCGTCGGATCGATGGACGACCTCGCGAGCATTCCGGTGACGGGGGCGGACGGCACGTCGCAGGTGCTCGGCGGGATCGGCACGATCGTCCGGTCGAACGGCGCGGCGGTCGTCTCGCATTACAACATCGCGCCGGTGACCGACATCTATGCGACCCCGGCGGGGCGGGATCTCGGCGCGGTGGCGGGCGACATCAAGGCGGTGCTCGCGGAGCTGAAGGACAAGGCCCCCAAGGGCGCGACCGTCACGCTGCGCGGGCAATATGCGACAATGAACGGGGCGTTCTCGGGGCTCGGCTTCGGGCTGCTCGGCGCGATCGTGCTGATCTATTTGCTGATCGTCGTCAATTTCCAGAGCTGGCTCGATCCGTTCGTCATCATCACCGCGCTGCCGGGCGCGCTTGCCGGGATCGTGTGGATGCTGTTCGCGACGGAGACGACGCTGTCGGTCCCCGCGCTGACCGGCGCGATCATGTGCATGGGCGTCGCCACCGCCAACGCGATCCTGGTCGTCAGCTTCGCGCGCGAGCGGCTGGCCGAACTGGGCGACGCGACCGCGGCTGCGCTGGAGGCGGGAATGACTCGCTTCCGTCCGGTGTTGATGACCGCGCTCGCGATGATCATCGGCATGTTGCCGATGGCGCTCGGGCTGGGCGAGGGCGGCGAGCAGAACGCGCCGCTCGGCCGCGCGGTGATCGGTGGGTTGCTGGTCGCGACGTTCGCGACACTGTTGTTCGTGCCGGTGGTGTTCAGCCTGGTTCACCGGCGCAAGGCGGACGCCGCCGCGTCGCCGACCCCCGAATTGGAGAGAGTGCATGTCTGAGCGCGGCCAGGGCCGATCGCTGAAAACGGTCGGGATCGTTGCTGCGGTGGTCGCGGTCGGCGTCGTCGGCTTCGGCATCGCCAACCGCTCGCATTCCGAGCAGAAGCTTGCCGGATGGACCCAGGCGCAGGCGACGCCGACGGTCACGGTGATCCATCCGAAAGCCGCAGGCAGCGCTGCCGCGCTCACGCTGCCCGCGAACCTGCAGGCGCGCAACAGCGCGCCGATCTTCGCGCGGACGAGCGGTTATGTCCGCAAATGGTATGTCGATATCGGCGACAGCGTGCGCGCGGGCCAGACGCTCGCGGTGCTCGACGCGCCCGAGGTCGACCAGCAGCTTGCCGCCGCGCAAGCGGATCTCGAGACGGCCAAGGCGAACCAGATGCTCGCCGCCTCGACCGCGACGCGCTGGCGCAACATGTTGAGCAAGGATGCGGTGTCCAAGCAGGAGACCGACGAGAAGATCGGCGACCTCGCCGCCAAGACCGCATTGGCGAATGCGGCGCGCGCCAACGTCGCGCGCTATCGGTTCACGCAGGGGTTCACCCGGTTGATCGCGCCCTTCTCGGGCGTCGTCACGACGAGATCGACCGATATCGGCGCGCTGGTGACCGCGGGGACGGCAGCATCGACCCCATTGTTCACCGTGTCCGACGTCAGCCGGATGCGCGCCTACGTCCGCGTGCCGCAATCCTATTCGGCGCAGGTGCATCCGGGGCTGCATGTCGGGCTGACCTTGCCGGAATATGCCGGGCGCACGTTCGATGCGGTGCTGACGCGGACTGCGGGCGCGGTCGATCAGCGCTCGGGCACCGTGCTCGTCGAACTCCAGGCCGCCAATGGCGACCGCGCGCTCAAGCCAGGGGCCTATGCGCAGGCGAGCTTCCCGGTTGCGGGCGCAAGCGGCGCGATGACGCTCCCGGCAAGCGCATTGCTGACCGGCGAGCACGGCACACAGGTCGCGCTGATCGGCACGGACGGCAAGGCGCATCTGAAGGCGATCGTGATCGGCGAGGATCGCGGCGAGACGGTCGAGATCCGCTCGGGGCTGACCCCGCAAGACCGCGTCATCGACAATCCCCCCGACGCGCTGGCTGACGGTGACCCGGTAACGGTCGGGCGGGGCGGGGCGGGGGCTGCGCATGCGGCGCGCTAGGCTCTGGCTGCGTCGGATCGCTGGCATCCAGGCGCTGCTGGCGACGACGGCCTGTTCGGTCGGGCCGGCCTACGTCCGCCCGCCCGTCGCCACCCCCGTTGTCTATAAGGAAGCGACGGTTCCCGGCTGGCAGACCGCCGGCGTGGCGGTGCCGCCGTCCGGCTCGTGGTGGGAGGTCTTCGGCGATGCCGAACTGAGCGCGCTCGAAAGCCGGGTCGAGGCCGGCAATGCCGATCTCGCGGCCGCGGTCGCGCGTTACGACCAGGCGCAAGGGCTGCTCCGCCAGGCGCGCGCGGACCGTGTACCGCAGATCAGCGCGGGGACAGATCTCTCGCGCCAACGCGTGGCGGCGGGGCGGCCCTTGTCCTCCGGCAATGCCGCGACCTACACCGTCGCGTCGGTCGGCGCATCGCTCGATTACGAGGTCGACCTGTTCGGTCGAGTCCGCAATTCGATCCGCGCCGGACGCGCTGATGCGGCCGCGAGCGCCGCCGATCTCGCGGGGGTGCGGCTGGGGCTTCAGGCGCGGGTGGCGAGCGTCTATTTCGACATGCGCGGGCTCGACGCGCGGATCGTGCTGCTGCGCCAGACGGTCGACGCCTATCAGCGCGCCTTCACGTTGACCGATACGCGCCATGCCGGCGGTATCGCGTCGGGGATCGACGTCAGCCGCTCGCAGAACCTGTTGTCGAGTGCCCGCGCCGAATTGCAATCGGTGTCAATCGACCGGCAGCGCGACGAACATGCGATCGCGGTGCTGGTCGGCGAGGCGCCGTCGGGCTTCGCCATTCCGGTGGTCGAACGCCAGACCGCCCCGCCGGTCATCCCGGCCGGGCTACCGTCGCTGCTGCTCGAGCGGCGCCCCGACATTGCGGCGGCGGAGCGGCGCACGGCGGCGGCGAACGCGCGGATCGGGGTCGCGCGTGCTGCCCTGTTCCCCAGCATTACGCTCGGTGCTTCGGGCGGGTTCGAAGCCGCCAGCGGGGCATTGCTCAGCGCGGCGAACGGGTTCTGGGCGCTCGGGCCGTTGTCGTCCGCGCTGTCGTTGCTCGATGGCGGGCGACGTCGCGGTGGCGTGCAAATCGCGCGCGGGCAGTTCGACGAAGCGGCGGCGACCTACCGCCAGACCGTGCTGACCGCGTTTCGCGAGGTCGAGGACGATCTCGCGAGCCAGCGCTACCTGGCGGCACAGGAGCGCGAGCAGAGTGTCGCCACCGCTGCGGCGGAACATACCCGCGAACTGGCGCTGATCCGCTACCGCGATGGCGCGGCGGATTATCTCGAAGTGGTCACCGCGCAGACCACGGCGCTCGATGCGGAACGGTCGTTGCTCGACGTCCGCAGCCGCCAGTTGCAGACCGCGACCGATCTCGCCCGCGCGCTCGGCGGGACGTGGTGAGGCAGGGGACGGCGTCGTCTGCCGTCGTCCCCCGCTGTCGGGTCAGGAGAGCGGCGGCTGACCGTTCGACGCGGACAAACCGCCATCGACCGGCAGGTTCACCCCGGTGACGAACCCCGCATCGTCGCTGGCGAGGAACGCGATCACGCTTGCGATGTCCTCGGGCTGCGCGCCGCGGCCCATCGGGATACGCTCCTCGAACTTCGCGACCAGCTCGGGCTGTTCGGTCATCCCCTTGGTCAGCGCGGTATAGGTAAAGGACGGGTTGACCGCATTGACGCGGACCCCGGCCTTCGCCTCGTCCATCGCCAGCGCTCGCGTGAAGTTGGTGACCGCACCCTTGGCCGCGCAGTAAAAGCTGTGGTTCCAGTCGCCACCAAGCCCCGATACCGACGAGACGTTGACGATGCACCCCTTTGTGCCGCGCCGATGCGCGATCGCCGCCCGGCTCATCTGGACGACGCCGTAGAGGTCGGTCTCGATCACCTTGGTGAAGTCGGACAGGTCGCCCGCATCGAGCTTGCCGAGATGATCGACCCCGGCGTTGTTGACGAGCACGTCGACCTTGCCGAACCGCTCGACCGCGAACGCAACCAGCGCCTCGCAATCCGCGTTTCGCGAAACGTCGGTCGCCTTGATCGCGACCCGGTCGCCGAGGTCGGCGGCGAGGGCTTTGAGCCCCGCCGCATCCGTGTCGCCGAGCACCACCGTCGCCCCCTCGGCGGCGAAGCGGCGCGCGGCCCCCTCGCCGCTCCCCGAGGCAGCGCCGGTCACGATCACGATTTTGCCGCTGAACCGCGCTATGTTACGCGCTCGCTGCCTGTTCGGCATGCTTGCCCTCGGCAAATTCCTCGACGAGCTTCGCGCAGAAGGCGGGCAGGTCGTCCGGCGTACGGCTGGTGACGAGGCCCTTGTCGACGACGACCTCCTGATCGACCCAGGTGCCGCCCGCGTTGCGGATGTCGGTCTGAAGCGTCGGGAAGGACGTGACCGTCCGCCCCTTGAGAACATCGGCCTCGACCAGCGTCCACGGCGCGTGGCAGATCGCGGCGACCGGCTTTCCCTGCTCGAAGAAGGCATGGACGAACGCGACGACTGCCTTCGACCCGCGCAGCTTGTCCGCGCCGACGCTGCCGCCGGGGATGATCAGCCCGTCGAACGAATCTGCCGACACATCCGCGATCGCCTTGTCGACCGGAAAGGTCGCGCCGGGGTCGAGGTCGTTGTTGACCGACTGCGCATCGTCCGTCGCGAGGCTGATGACCGTCACCGTGCCGCCCGCCGCTTCGACCGCGGCCTTGGGCTGGGCGAATTCGGGTTCTTCGGTGCCGCGGGGGGCGATCAGGATTGCGATGATCTTGCCGTCGAGCTTCATGATTGTGTCCTGGGTTTGGTGGGGAGGGATGCGGGGCGATCAGGCGGGGGGCTGGTCGTTGCCCCAGGTGGCTGCCGCCGGGGACTTCCCGGCGGCAGCGCGGGTCAGGCGTCCGCCGCAGCGGGCTCGTGATACGGGCAGCCATTGGTCCGCGCGCGGAAGTCGGCGGAGTGACGGTAGGTATCGCGCCGCACGCGGTTGATGTTGCCGAGCGGCTGGTGCGCGGCGATCCCGGTCCACACGCTGAAGCGCGTTTCCTCGTTGATCTTCTGCACGTGTGCGTCGCTCCAGCTATCCTGCGCAGCGGCGCGGATCGTGCCGACGCGGACGAACGGCGCCTCGGTTTCCTTCCATTCGACCGTCGGATCCTCGACCGGTTGCGCATCCAGGTCGCGGCAGAGCTGAACGCGGAATTCCCACTCTGCGTTCAGGCCGCGCATTTCCTTCTGCACTTCCTCGCGGATCGCATTCTCGCGGCCACCGACGTGGATTTCCTTGCCGGTCAGTACGGTCATCGCAGGCGCGACCGGGGCGACGCTGAACTTGGCGATGTAATCCCCGAAGCGAAACGCCGTCACGCTGTAATAGGTCTCCCCGAGCGGCTCCGAATTCGGCGCGCCGCCAAGCGCGTTGAGCGCGGCGGGCAAGGCACCGCCGACCGCTTCGAGCACCTGCCGCGCACCCTGCAGCGTCGCCGAAATGACCTTCTTGGTCCCTTCCAGCCGGTCGGTCGTCTTCGCGAGCAGCTTGAGGTTGCCGAGGAATGAGTCGGCGTCCTTGGCCTGGAAGACGGAGCCGTTGACCATCACGAAGTCCTGCGCCGTGCCCTCGGACCCAGGCAGCCGCTCGCCCGCCACGTCGAAGACCTTAAGGGCCATGCCGCGTGGCAGGCTGATGACGTCGGGCAGGATGTCGCCCGCGTTGGTCGACAGGCGCATCAGCACCTTGTGCTTGCCCGGCGTGGCGAACAGCCCCTGCGCCAGTTCGGCGGGCAGATTGGCGTCGATCTCGAGCTCGCCCTCGATGAGACCGTGCGACTTGGCATGGACCGAGCGAACGGCATGCCCGTAGTCCTCGGCGGTGCGCTCGAGGATCGTGTCGAACGCGGCGTTGAGACCGGCGATCGTCTCGCGTTCATCCGCTTTGACGGTCTCGACGGATGGGCTGTAGCGAACGGGGGACATGGCGAACTCCTGATGGATGGCGGGGCGGCGGGATCAGTGGAAGAACGCCGGTCCCGCCAACAACGTTCAACGCGGGCGATCGATCAGCGCGGACACGGTGCCGCTCTCGCTCTGTCTCTCCGAGGTACGAACGCGTTCGCACCGTCGCTGGTTTCCGTAGGCAACCGCACCCAGCCCGAATTGGCGGGATCGGCCGAAATTCGTTGAGGCATGGCGTGGATGTACCGAAGGCACCGCTGCCCCCCATCAGGCCGAGCCGCGAAGGTGCGACCGCGCCACCCGCACCCTGCGATCGCGGAGCCTCGGCGGCGCGCCTTCGGACGTACACTCTTGCCTGAAAATCCGTTCGACGGCGAGATGTTCGGCACATGCCCGATCAAGGGCTGCTGCTTTTGGGTGATCAGTGTTGCACCATCGATGCATCCAGCCGACCAGTCCTGTGTTGCGCCAAAGGATAACCGTCGATCGGCCGATCTATAATATCACGCCAACTACGATGGCACTATTCACCAATGCGCATCAGCGACCGGTTCCGCGCGTCGGTCGGCGATCCCGCTGCCAAGGCGCAGGAGGGCGACTTCCTGCTCGCGGTCGATGGCGAGCCTCTGAAGGCACCGGACGACCCCTATGGTGTGCTCGCGGAGCACCACAGCCCACTGACGCTGACGATCGCGACCACGTCCGATGGCCCCACGCATACGATCACGGTCGACCCGGTCGCCAGCGAGGGCGAGATCAGGAAGCTGGACTGGATCGCCCGCAATCGCACCATGGTCGAACGGCTGAGCGGAGGTCGGGTATGCTACGCCTATCTCTCGGACTTCAACGCGCTCGGGTCGGAGGACTTCCTCCGCCAATATTATCGGCAGGCCGACAAGGCGGGTATGGTGATCGACGTTCGTGGCAATCTGGGTGGTTTCACGAGCCAGTCGGTGCTCGACCTGTTGCGCCGCCCGCAGGGCGGTATCTTCAGCAACCGCGAAGGCGGCGTCATTGCCTTGCCGGGGGCGATCGCTCCACCGCGCCTGGTCATGGTCACCAACCTGTTTTCGGCATCCGACGGCGATCAGTTTCCCTATTATTTCCGCACCTGGGGCATGGGGGCGGTCATCGGCCAGCGAACCTTGGGCGGTGTGCGTGGGATCAAGGGCCCATGGCTGCTGATCGACGGGACCTACATCACCGTTCCGAAAGACTCGCTCCTGACCGAGGCGGGAGCCAAGATCATCGAAAACCGTGGGGCCGAGCCCGACATCGTTGTGGATGACAGTCCCGCGGATCGAATTGCGGGGCGAGATCGCCACCTGGAGCAGGCGGTCGTAACCGTCATGGGCAGCGCTGTTCCAGGACAGGGCGGAAACCGGAGAAGCGTCAAGTAAGCGGGTATCGCTTGCCGATCCGGTCGACCGGGGTGCCGTCCGCGAGGGGCGCCGCGCGGACCACGTCGTGATCGATGAATCCCACGCGGCTATAGAAGGACAGCCCCCCGGCGTTGTCAGCACGGATGGTCGCGTTGATGGCCGACAGGCCCTGCCTGGCCGCTTCCGTCCGCGTCTGCGCGAATAGCCGCGTGCCGATGCCCTTTTGCGTGTGATCGACCCGCGCAAACGTCGCGATGTCGCCGATGTCGTCGGGAAGGGCAGACGACCGCATGAGCGTTTGAAAAGCGTGCAGCGATCCATCGTCGTCCTGTGCGACGAAACAGCATAGAATCGTGGGGCCCGTCAGCAGGGCGTCGGCCATTGCCTGAGCGGTAAAGGCCGTTTCAAACGCGGTCGTGCCCCCGCGAGCAATGATCTCGTTGAGCAACGCGGCCAATGCCGGAGGGTCGCTGTCCTGAACGGGTCTGATCTGCATCTTACCTCCAATCTCGCGGTGGCCATCGCCCTCTGCCGACGGGATCGTCTCATCAGGGCGCCGCCAACGTCCGCCGTTGGTGGCACAAGCTGCGGACTCGCATTGCCCGGCAACCGACATCAACGATCGGAGGAAGCTTCGAGGTGCAAGAGGGGGGCGTAAGCGTCCGGATCCGGGTCACTGTCACGTCAAAACCGCCGGCATCCGTCAATTGGATTCGCGATGATCGACCATTACCATGCGCCCGGGACTTCGCTTTTCCACTTATGGTGGCGATCGCGGCCGCGAGCGTGACGCTTCGCGCGCAAGAGCGTTGAAGGTTTTCGTCCGACTTTATACGAGCAACGGATTGGTTACTCCAATCGCCTTGCGCTCGGCACTCGCGCCCAGCAGCACGTATTCAGGCAGATCGTCAGGGTTTTGAATCGCAATGAATTATCGTCATTCCTTCCATGCCGGCAACAGCGCCGATGTCGTGAAGCACAGCCTGCTGATCGCCCTCGTGCGGGCCTTGCAGCAGAAGCCGGGCGCGCTAACGCTGATTGACACCCACGCCGGCTGTGGAGTGTACGACCTTGACGGCGGGGACGCCCGACGCACCGGCGAATCCACGCAGGGTGTGCTGCGGGTCTTTGCCGACCCCAATCCCCTGCTGGACGATTACCGCGCCGCCGTACAGGCGGTGAATGTCGCCGCCGAGCCCCGCTTCTACCCCGGGTCACCGCGGATCCTGGCGCAGCTGCTGCGCCCGCAGGACTTCCTGATCCTGAACGAAAAACATCCCGATGATGCCTATACCCTGCGCGGCGTGATGCGCGACACATCCGCCGCGGTGCATGAGCGCGACGCCTACGAGCTTTGGCTCGCGATGCTGCCGACCCGAACCGCGCGTGGCGTGGTGGTGGTCGACCCGCCGTACGAGCAGCTCGATGACCGTGAACGAATCACGTCCACGCTCGCCGCGGCGCACCGCAAATGGGCGCATGGCGTCACGGTGATCTGGTATCCGCTGAAAGACCGCGCCACGCATTGGGAGTGGAAGGCGCAGTTGCGCAAGCTCGGCATCCCGAAAATGCTGTGGGTGGAGCATTGGTTGTACGATGACGATCAGCCCGGCATCTATAACGGTGCAGGCCTTTATATCGTCAACCCGCCCTACGCCTTCACGCAGGCCCTGCCGCCCCTGCTGGAGGCTCTGCGCGCCGTGCTGGCGCCGGAGGGGCATAGCGGCGAGATCTCAACCGACTGGTTGTAGGTTTGGAATAACCCGCATCGCTTGCGTTCGCAGATTGCCGGAAGGGCCGGCGCGCCGGACGGGCGTGGGAACGGCTCTGGGAATGTGTGGGTTTGTCGAATTGATCCGGTCGACATCGAACCCATGGTCGGATCACAAGCTCAGTTAGAAGGCTGAGGGCGCCGCGTCGGCACGATCGTCGAGATCGATCGCCGCCATGCTCAGACCTTGCAGGAGTGCGAGCGCAACGGCTCCGGTCGGGCGAGGGTCGGTCGTCATTGAATAGCC
The DNA here is from genome assembly GCF_000251145.1 of Sphingomonas sp. PAMC 26621. Classification (GTDB taxonomy): domain Bacteria; phylum Pseudomonadota; class Alphaproteobacteria; order Sphingomonadales; family Sphingomonadaceae; genus Sphingomonas. Next base: position 87,408 of record NZ_AIDW01000009.1, read on the forward strand.
CTCGAATCCGCCTGTCGTCAGTTGCTTCCAATGGCCGATAGAAAACATGGAGGCACCTGCGGGGGCCAGGGTGTTTTGAAATCTTCGAAACGTCGACGGAGCGCGGGAAGGCCGGCGCTGAAGCCTATTCGTTTATGACAGGCGGGCGGATCGCCTCATTCGGCAACGGCTAGGTAGCAACGACACCATTTCGAAAAATGGTGCCCGAGGGCGGATTCGAACCACCGACACTGCGATTTTCAGTCGCATGCTCTACCAACTGAGCTACTCGGGCACACCGGCCGACCCCGCTGGAGCCGTCTGGGAAGCGGCCTCTTAGTCGGGTGATTTCGTGCTGTCTAGCCCGTCTTCTTCATCTCCTGGCGGCATCGTCACCGGAATCGCATAGCCTTCGCCCAGCCACTGCAGCAGGTCGCGGTCCCGACAGCCTTGGCTGCAGAAGGGAGCATGCGCCTGGGACAGCGGTTTTCCGCACAGGGGACAGGGTTTGTTACGGGGCATCAGAGGCTTTCGAAGATCGGGGTGACGCCGGTACGCTTCGCCAGTGCGGCGGTCCAGTCGGGGTTCGCGTTGAGCACGGCAAGCACGCGCGGACCGATTCGGTGATTCGCCGGGGCGGGCGGCGGGGTGCGTTCGATTCGCCGCAGCAGCGCCCGCGCGGCAGTCGCGGCGGGATCGGCGCGGAGCAGCTCGGGGAGCGAGGCGCGCGGACGGCGACGGATGATCTGGACGAAGCCGAAGCCGTTCATCGCGGTCCGGTCGAACGGTTGCGGCAACCCTGTGTCGATCGCGGCATCCACCGCGGCGCGCGCGGCCTTGCCGGTGAGCGTCGGGAAATCGATCCCGATCGACCCGCCGATGTCCATCCGCACGATCGCCGCCGCGACCGCCTTGGCCGCCGCCAGCGCAAGCGGTTCGAGCGGGGGATACCCATCGACGTCGAACAAAGTCATCGCCGGCGTCGGGCTCATCCTGAGCGCGCCGCCGACCGCGCCATGGAACACGATGTCGCCGGTCATCGCTTCCTCGAGCACTTCGGACCAGCCTGCGGCTTCGAGCAGGTCGGGTTCATGCGCATGAACCGTGCGGACCGGGATGCCGCTTGCGGTGATTCGTGCGAACAGGTCCGGCCCGTCGCGCGTCGGGCCATCGGCGGGGGCGACGCGCGGGAGTTTGGTGCGACCCGCTTCCGGGATTACCTCGCGGACGAGTTCGACCGTCAGCGTCGCGCCTTGCGTGATGCCGGGGGGCAGGGGCGCAAGCACAGCCTCGCCGCCGTCGAAGCGGACGCGGCCCTCGCGCCCCTTGACGGTGATCTCGACCAGTCTGGCGGGGAACACCGCGCCCAGGCGCGGGCCGGGGCGATCCAGTTCGATCCGCGCTTCGACGATCGTGCCGTCGACGACCAGCGCGGCGCGGGTTTCGCCGATTCCGGCCTCGTGCAGCCACTCAGCCAAGCGGCACGCCGGCTGCGAGCAGCAATGCGCGGGTTTCGAACAATGGCAGCCCGATCACCCCCGAATGCGACCCCGACAGGAACCGCACGAACGCCTCGGCCCGCCCCTGGATGGCATAGCCGCCTGCCTTGCCCAGCCCTTCGCCACAGGCGACATAGGCGTCGATCTCGGCGGGGGAGAGCGGCTTGAACGCGACGATCGTGTCCGACAACCGCGTGCGGAGCTTGCCCGCGGCGTCCACCACGCTGACCGCGGTAAGACAGTGGTGGCGGCGGCCCGACAGCGCGGCCAGCATCGTGCGGACCGTGGCCTCGTCTTCGGCCTTGCCGAGGATCCGGCGGCCGAGCGCGATCGTCGTGTCGCCCGCGAGGATCACCTCGCCCGCGCCACGCTCCACCGCGCGCGCCTTGGCCTCCGCGATCCGCGTCACGTAGACGCGGGGCGGTTCGGCCTTGAGCGGGCTTTCATCGATGTCGGGCGCGGCGATGCGGCCAGGCGTCACCCCGAGCCGCGCGAGCAGGTCGCGGCGGCGCGGCGAGGCGGAGGCGAGGACGAGCGTCATGGCAGTGTCTTCCCGGGCGATCCCGCCTGCGGAAGCGGCGCCGTCACTTGAAGCGATAGGTGATCCGACCCTTGGTGAGATCATACGGCGTCAATTCCACCAGCACCTCGTCTCCGACGAGGACGCGGATGCGGTTCTTGCGCATCTTGCCGGCGGTATGGCCGAGAATTTCGTGGTCGTTTTCGAGCTTTACGCGGAACATGGCGTTGGGGAGAAGCTCCACCACCTGTCCACGCATTTCGAGCAGTTCTTCCTTGGCCAAACAAACCTCTAGCGATGTTGCGGAAATATGGAACGCGGCCCTTAGCCGAAGGTGCGCCAAAAGGAAAGCGCGGGGGTGCGGGGCTGCGGATATGCCTCCTTCACTCCGTCATCCCCGCGGAGGCGGGGATCCATACTGGCTGGCTGGGGTGTTTGTTCTTGGAGATCTCGAATCAATGGATCTCCGCGTGCGCGGGAATGACGGATGGGGGAAGTGGCGGGGAGAAGGAAGGGCGCGCCCTAGCCGTCAGTCGTGGGCGTCGACCGGCGTTTCCATCAGCTCGACCAAGACGCCGCCCATGTCGCGTGGATGCACGAACACGATCGGCGTTCCGTGTGCGCCGATTCGCGGTTCGCCGAGAAGGGTCGCGCCCTTCGCCTTCAGGTCGGCGACCGCGGCATGGATATCGGGCACCTCGAAACAGACGTGATGCTGCCCACCCGCCGGATTCTTGCGGAGGAACCCCGCGATCGGCGAGCCGTCGTCATACGGCTCGATCAGTTCGATCTGCGTGTTGGGGGTATCGATGAAGCAGACCTTCACCCCCTGCGCCGGAAGGTCGAACGGCTCGCCGATCTGCGTCGCGCCCATCAGGTCGCGGTAGATCGCAATCGACTTCTCGATCGACGGAGTCGCGATGCCGACATGGTTGAGGCGGCCGAACTGCATCGTCTATTTCTCGTCTGCGGGCGTCGGCTTGGCAGCCGGCGCTGCCACCGGAACCGCCGACCGTGCCGGTACGACCCCGAGTTCGTAGCCGCAGGCAGCCAGCACGCGCTTGACCGGCGCATCGGTTGCCGGTCCCGTAAACGTCGCGTCGATCGGCGTATTGTCGGGATTGATCACGCGGACCTTGATCGCCTTGCCATGCGCAAGCTGCGCGGCGAGCGTGGTGACGATCGCATCCTGGCTGGTGAACGCGCCACTTCCGGGGAACTGCCAGTTGGACCCGAGCCAGCCGTTATCGTCGATGTTCATCGACACGGGCCGCGGGAGCGCGGCCGGGAAGCCACCGCGCGGAATGAACTGGATCGAGACGATCTTCTCGCTCGCGGCATCGCACCGCACCACCAGCCGTGCCGCGCCGTCCAGCGACCAGACCGACGCCGACGTCGCCGTGCTCGTGCCGTTGACCCTGGTCGTAACCCCCCACGGGGCCGGAACCGGTGCGGGTGTCGGCGTTGCGGCCTGAAGGAGCAGGGCGACGAGCAGCATCGCTTATTTCACGCCTGCGCCGACGACGCTCTCGGGCAGATCCTTGCCGAACACGCGCTGATAATATTCCGCGACCAGCGACCGTTCGGTCTCGTCGCACTTGTTGAGGAAGGAGAGCCGGAACGCGAAGCCGACGTCGCCGAAGATCAGCGTGTTCTGCGCCCAGGTGATGACGGTGCGCGGGCTCATCACGGTCGAGATGTCGCCGTTCATGAACCCGCGGCGCGTCAGATCCGCGACACGCACCATGTTCTCGACCTCGGCCTTGCCGGTCGGCTTGTCATATTCGCCCGACTTGGCGAGCACGATCCGCGCCTCGACCGCGGCGGGCAGATAGTTGAGCGTGACGACGATGTTCCAGCGGTCCATCTGGCCCTGGTTGATCTGCTGCGTGCCATGATAGAGGCCCGACGTGTCGCCGAGGCCGACCGTATTGGCGGTCGCGAACAGGCGGAAATACGGGTTCGGGCGGATCACGCGATTCTGGTCGAGCAGGGTCAGCTTGCCCTCGGTCTCGAGCACGCGCTGGATCACGAACATCACGTCGGGGCGGCCCGCATCATATTCGTCGAACACGAGCGCGGTCGGGGTCTGCAGCGCCCAGGGGAGCAGGCCTTCGCGGAATTCGGTGACCTGCTGGCCGTCGCGCAGCACGATCGCATCGCGGCCGACCAGATCGATGCGGCTGATGTGCGCGTCGAGGTTGATGCGGATGCACGGCCATTTGAGGCGCGCCGCGACCTGTTCGATGTGCGTCGACTTGCCGGTGCCGTGATAGCCCTGGACCATCACGCGGCGGTTATGCGCGAAGCCAGCGCAAATCGCGAGCGTGGTCGGCGCGTCGAACACATAGGCCGGGTCGAGATCGGGCACGCGCTCGTCGGCTTCGCTGAACGCAGGCACTTCCATGTCCGAATCGATCCCGAACAGGTCGCGGACTTTCACCATGCGATCGGGCGCGTCGAGGATCGTCGTCTCGCGGCTGTCGGGCTGGGTGTTGGGGATATCGGTCATGAGCTCAATCCAAAAGCCGCCCTGCAGGATCAGGGAGGTCGCGCATCGCCAAACGCATCGCCCGCGGCAAAGTCCCGCGTGCGGCGCTTCGATCTCTCCAATGCCCATTCAGGCGGGGGCGGTAAAGTTCCTAATCGTGCCGGGCGGAGGGATGACGTCCGGCTTCTTGCGCTCAAGCGCGGCGAAGCGCCGCCTTCCGGAGGTTCGGGAATCGCGTGGGAAACGCTCGACTCGGGGAGAGGCGACGGGCGCTCGGCACGGCAGCGTCATCTGCTACGAATTGCCGACCCTGGACCCCCAAGCGCGCAGGCGCGGTGGGGAAGGCACAAGGCCGGGGGCATGGCGGCGCACGCCGGCACTGGGTGGCCCGGGGTCAAGCGAAGGCGGGTGCGCCCTTCAGTTGCGTATAGGCTCCGATCACCTCCTGCAGCTTCGACTCGAAGCTCCGATCCCCGCCATTCCGATCCGGGTGATAGCGCCGCACCAGCTCGGCATAGCGTTCGCGAAGCGCGCGCCGGTCGACGTCGGTCGCGAGCCCCAGCACCTTGAGCGAGCGCCGGTCCGCCTCCGACAACGGACGTCCGTCCTTGCGCTGCGCCTCCGCCGCGCGGCGGAACCGCGCACCGATCGCGTCGAGCGGATCATGGAAGTCGGACCATTTCGGCGGCACGTCCGCGCCCGAATGCGCGAATGCGCGGGTCTCGCGTTCCCATCCGGAAAAGGGCCGTTGCTGTTGCTGGATCTCGTCCGGGCTCATGCCGGAGAAGAAGTTGTAGCGCGCGTTGAACGCGCGGACGTGCTCCAGGCAGAACCAGCGATATGGCCGCGGCCCTTCAAACCCGTTCGCCGGCCCCTCCTCGGGTGGCGCACGAAATTCGCCCGGTTCGGTGCAACCGGGGTGCGAGCACAGGCGTCCGGTCCCCTCCACGCGGCCGTGGAAGCGGGCATTGGGTCGGTCTTTCTTTTCGGATTCGCGCGCCACGCAGGCTCCCTGAGGATGCAAAAGCGCCCTATATAGGCGCGATGAACGAACCTTCCAGCAGTGCCGCCGAACGCATTCCTCTCGTCGTCGAGATCGAAAATCGTTTGAATTCCGCCCTTTCCCCCACGCGTCTCGACATCAGCAACGATAGTGCGCAGCATGCCGGGCACATGGGGGACGACGGTACGGGCGAATCGCACTTCTCGGTGACGATCGAAGCGCCCGCCTTCACCGGCCTCTCCCGGGTGCAGCGGCAGCGGCTGGTCAACCAGGCGCTGGCGGATCTGCTGCGGGATCGCATCCACGCCCTTGCGATCCGCGCAACGGCACCGGGAGAATGACCGTGCGGTACGGGCTGTGGTATTGGCCGAGTATCCAGGGACGCGGAGAATTCATCCGGTTGCCGATGGAAGCCGCCGGGATCGACTATGTCGATTGCGCGCGCGAACAGGGAGTCGAGGCGCTCGTCGCCAATCTCGAAAAGAATGCCGCGAAGCGCGGGTCGTTCGGGCCGCCGTATCTCGAGCTCGACGGGATGGTGATCGGCCAGGTCGCCAACATCCTGCTGTACCTGGGGGAGCGGCATCATCTCGCGCCGTCAAACATGGCGGACCGGCTGTGGCTCAACCAGTTGCAGCTGACGATGTCCGACATGGTCGCCGAGATCCATAACGTCCACCATCCGGTCGACATGATGGCCTATTACGAGGACCAGAAGACCGCCGCCCTGGGCGCGGCCGATGCTTTCCGCGACGAGCGGATCCCGAAATTCTTCCGGCACTTCGAACAGGCCGCTGCGTCGCACAAGGGGGACTGGCTGGTCGACCATCGCTGGACCTATGCCGACACGTCGCTGTTCCAGCTGGTCGAGGGGCTGCGCTACATGTTCCCCAAGCGGATGGCGACGATCGAGGGCGATTATCCGCGCGTGATCGCGATCCACGATCAGGTCGCCGAATTGCCGGGGATCCGCGCCTATCTCAAAAGCGAGCGCCGCCTGCCGTTCTCGACCGAGGGCATCTTCCGCCATTATCCCGAGCTGGACGGCGAATGAGCGGCGAGGGCATTGCGCGCGCGCTGCGCCCGGCGGCGCGTATCCTGTTGCGCGACGCGGCCGACCGCGTGCTGCTGTTCCGTTTCGACCCCGACGACCGCCCGCCCTTCTGGTGCACCCCCGGCGGCGCGCTCGACCCGGGCGAGGATTATGCGACCGCGGCGCGGCGCGAGCTGATCGAGGAAACCGGGATCCATGCCGACCCCGGCCCCGAAGTGTTGCAACGCGACGTCGAGTTCATCACGATCGAGGGCGTGCCGGTGAGCGTGGACGAACGCTATTTCCATGTGCGGACCGACGCGGATGCGATCGACACGGCTGGCCACACCGCGCTCGAACAGCGCGTGATGACGCGCTGGCGCTGGTTCACGCCCGCCGAATTGGTCGCGCTCGACGAACCCTATTTTCCAAGCGATCTCAGCGAGATTCTCGCGGCTCTGGAGCCTGACCTGTGACCAATGACGATCTGATCCTCCAGACGATCACCCCGGTGACGCACGACCTCGGTGGCTTCAAGGTGCATCGCACGCTGCCGTCGCGGCCACGCACGATGGTCGGGCCGTTCATCTTCTTCGACCAGATGGGGCCGGCGGTGCTGAGCGTGGGCGAGGGGATCGACGTGCGGCCGCATCCGCATATCAACCTCGCTACAGTGACGTACCTTTTCGCGGGCGCGATCGACCATCGCGATTCGATCGGGAGCCTCGCGACGATCGAGCCCGGCGCGGTCAATCTGATGACCGCCGGGCACGGGATCGTCCACAGCGAGCGTTCGCCCACGGCCGAGCGCGCGCACGGGCCGGAGCTTTCCGGGATCCAGACATGGATCGCGCTTCCCGAAAAGGACGAGGAGATGGACCCAGCGTTCGAACATGTTGCGCGCGATCGTTTGCCGACCGTGGAGACGCCGGGGGCACAGGCGCGGGTGGTGATGGGGAGCCTGTGGGGCGTGACCGCCCCGACCACGACCTATGCCAGTACGATCTATGCGGACATCCTGCTCGCGCCGGGCGGATCGGTCCCGATCGATGCGGCCGCCGATGAACGCGCGATCTACGTCGCGATGGGGGAGGCGACCCTCGACGGGATGAAGCTCGAGCCGATGATGCTTTACGTGCTGCGCCCCGGCATCGCGGCGACGCTGCGTTCGGCCGATGGCGGGCGCGTGACGCTGTGCGGCGGCGAGGCGTTCACGACCCCGCGGCACGTCTGGTGGAATTTCGTCTCGTCGCGCCGCGACCGGATCGACGAAGCCAAGCGCGCCTGGACCGCGGGCGAATTCGCGCGGGTGCCGGGGGACGAGAAGGAGTGGATTCCGATCCCGGCGGTGCCGAAGACGGTGAGCTATCCGTAAGTCTGCTTAAGCCCCTCCCCTTCAGGGGAGGGGTTGGGGGTGGGGACGTGTCTCGCAGAGAGCTTAGTTCTGCTGGACTCCCCCACCCCAACCCCTCCCCTGAAGGGGAGGGGCTTTAGAAGAACAAAAAAGGGAGAGAGACATGGCTGAGGACCTGCACCGGATCGACCTGCCCACCGGGGTGACGCTCGACGTCGCGACTGCGGGCGACGTGGCGAACCCGCCGATCATCCTGCTCCACGGCTTTCCCGAATCGCACCGCACCTGGCGCGCGGTGATGCCGGACCTGGCGCGCGACCATTTCGTGATCGCACCCGACCAGCGCGGGTTCGCGCGCTCGTCCAAGCCCTCGGAAATCAGCGATTATACCCCCGACAAGATCGTCGCCGACCTGCTCGCGCTTGCCGACCATTTCGGGATCGCCCAGTTTACGCTGGTCGGGCACGACTGGGGCGGTGCGATCGCGTGGATGGCGGCGTTGCAGAACCCCGACCGGATCACGCGCCTCGTCATCATCAACGCACCGCACCCCTTCGTCTTCCAGAAGACGCAGTTCGACGACATGGCGCAGCGCGAGGCGAGCCAGTACATCCGCGCCTTCCGCAATCCCGATCTCGAAAAGCATATCGACAGCATCGGCCTGTCGGCGTTCTTCGACGGCAGCTTCCTGAAGCACACCGATTTCGACAGGATCGCGGACGAGAAACCGATCTATCTCGACCAGTGGAGCCAGCCCGGTGCGCTGACCGCGATGCTCAACTGGTATCGTGCGAGCGCGATCATCGTCCCCGCGATGGACGAGACGCCCGAACGCCCCGCGTTCCTCGACGCGCCGTTCCCGCCGGTGCGACAGCCGACGCTGGTGATCTGGGGGATGAAGGACGCCGCGTTGTTGCCAAGCCAGCTCGAGGGGTTGGACGCGCTGGTGCCGGATCTGACCGTACAGCATGTCGATGCGGGGCATTTCGTGCCGTGGGAGAATGCGCCTGCGGTGGTCGCGGCGATCCGGGGGTGGTTGGGGGATAACTGAAAGCCTGCGCGGTTGGTTATGGGCGCTTCTAAATGACAGCCGCTTCCCCGGCGAAGGCCGGGGCCCAGTAGCGAAGGTTTTTGTTACCGCGCGCGGCGCTCTCTTGCCGCTGTTTCGCGACTGGGCCCCGGCCTTCGCCGGGGAAGAAGGTAGAAGGAAGAAGGGGGAAGCGAGAAGGGGGAAGGAAGAAGGAAGAAGGAAGAAGGGGGAAGCGAGAAGGGGGAAGGAAGAAGGAAGAAGGAAGAAGGGGGAAGGCTCAAACCGCCACCTTCGCAGCCTCCGGCAGCGCCACCAGCGGCGCATCTCCGCTCCCCCCGGCGGTATCCACCCAGGCCCCGTGCGCGTGCGCGGTGGCGAGCGTCTCCCACGCACCGTCCCCCGGCCAGCTTCGCGCGCGGATATTCTGGTGCCCGACCGAACGGTCCGGCTCCATCATCACCCAGCCGAGCGGGCGTTCCGCCGTCGCGCGGGCGCCCGCCGCCTGCATCGCCGCCCGGATTCGCGCCGCGACCGGCTCCGGAAGATATTGCCATACGACCGAGTGCATCAGCACCCGCGTCACCCCCGCCGCCTGCGGTTCGGCCAGTCGCGCCTCGACCCAGTCGGCGGCATCCGCCTGGACCAGATCGACGCCGCGCTCGCCAAGCATCGCGATCGCGGTCCGCACGCGCGCGAGCCGTTCGGGCGTGTCAGGCCAGACATAGGCCGAGAGCCGCGCGGCGACCGCCGGATCGGTCGCGTCGATCGGGTTGATGTCGCAGCCGCGCACCGAAACGATATCGAGCGACGCGGACGGGGCAGGGGGGCCTTTCCACTCGGGGCGGATCGTCACGGGCGAGTCCGCCGGGCCATAGCAGGTGCCGCCGAGATCGAAGCGATAGCGGTCGATCAGAAGGTTGAGGCCAGCGCTCGACCCGATCTCGAGCAGTTCGATCCGCGGCCCGTGGCGCTGCGCGAGCGCGATCAGCCCGAGGATCAGCGCGCCCGAGCGGCCCGGCTCGTTGGTCTGCGGCGGCCCGTCGAGCCACGGCAGCAACGCCGCAGCATGGTCCGCAAACACGCGTTCGAGCGTCGCGCCGATCTCCGCCGGGTCTGTCATGCGCCCCGCATACACCTCCGCCAGCCCGGCATCCTGCCCCGCCAGAACCAGCGCATGCAGCCCGCCGAACAGCCGCAAGGGCAGGGCATCGCGCGTCGGTTCGCCCGGCCAGTCGAGCACGCGCGCGCCGATCACGCTGTCCCGCGTCACGCCTGCCGCCACCGCCGCGCACATCCGCGCATAGATCGGCGCGGCGTTGCGCTCACAATAATGCTGCTGGATCAGGAAGGCGCGCGGTTGGTCTGTTCGTCGGCCATTGAACCAATCCTTTTTGCGCAGCGTTTGGTGCTCTCTCGGGCGTTGTTGCGCCCACCCCCCCGCCCAAGTAAAGCCCCGACCCATATGGCCGATCCGATCATCATCGCCGTCCCCAAGGGGCGAATCCTGTCCGAAGCGGTTCCCTTGCTGGAACGCGCTGGAATCGTTCCCGAAGCCGCGTTCAGCGACCCGGATTCGCGCGCGTTGCGCTTCACCACCAACAATCCCGGGATCGACCTGATCCGCGTTCGCGCGTTCGACGTCGCGACCTTCGTCGCGCATGGCGCGGCGCAATTGGGCATCGTCGGGTCGGACGTGCTGGCGGAGTTCGATTATTCCGAACTGTACGCGCCGGTCGATCTTGGGATCGGGCATTGCCGCCTGTCGGTCGCCGAACCTGCCGATCTGGCGGCGCATGACGACCCGCGCGGGTGGAGCCATGTGCGAATCGCGACCAAATATCCGCATGTCACCGAAGCGCATTTCGCGGCGCGTGGCGTGTCGGCTGAGTGCGTCAAATTGAACGGGGCGATGGAGCTGGCACCGTTGCTGGGGCTCGCGCCGCGGATCGTCGATCTGGTGTCTTCGGGGCGGACGCTCAAGGAGAACGGGTTGGTCGAGGTCGAGGTGATCTGCGAGGTCACCAGCCGCCTGATCGTCAACCGCGCCGCGTTCAAGACGCGCGCGCAAATCGTGCCGCTGGTCGAGGCGTTCCGCCGCGCGGTTTCGCAGGAGATGGCGGCGTGAGTGTGTTTCTAAACCTAAAGCCCCTCTCCTTCAGGGGAGGGGTTGGGGTGGGGCTGTCCAGCAGCGCCAACGTCTCTGCGAGGCACTTCCCCACCCCCAGCCCAGTGTCAGGTCGGTCAGGCCCCCGGCCTGACCTGAATAGCCCGGGGGGCTATTCACCTGACACTCCTGAAGGGGAGGGGAGCGAGATATGATCCGTCTCTCAACCTCCGAACCCGGGTTCGAGCGCGCGTTCGAAACCCTCGTCAACGCCCGCCGCGAGGCGGACGCCGATGTCGCGCGCGACGTCCGCACGATCGTGTCGAGCGTCCGCGACGAGGGCGATGCCGCGCTCCACGCCTTCACGCGCAAGTTCGATCACCACGATCTCAACGAGACCGGCTGGCGGATCGAGCGCGCCGAATGGCGCGCCGCCTATGAAGCGCTGATGCCAGAATTGCGCGACGCGCTCGATCTCGCGGCGGCGCGAATTCGGACCTATCACGAGAAGCAGAAGCCCGCCGACAGCGACACGATCGACGATGCGGGCGTCCGGCTCGGCGCGCGGTGGAATGCGGTTGCGGCGGCGGGGCTGTATGTCCCCGGCGGGCGCGCGGCCTATCCCTCTTCGGTGCTGATGAACGCGATTCCTGCCAAGGTCGCTGGCGTCGACCGGCTGGTGATGGTGACGCCGACCCCCAATGGCGAGGTCAACCCGCTGGTGCTCGCCGCTGCGCATGTCGCCGGCGTCGACGAGATGTGGCGGATCGGCGGCGCGCAGGCGGTGGCCGCGCTTGCCTATGGCACCGGGCGGATCGGCGCGGTGGATGTCGTGACGGGGCCGGGCAACGCCTGGGTCGCCGAGGCCAAGCGGCAATTGTACGGTGTGGTCGGGATCGACATGGTCGCGGGGCCATCCGAGATCGTCGTCGTGGCCGACGGCAAGAACCGGGCGGACTGGATCGCCGCCGACCTGTTGTCGCAGAGCGAGCATGACCCAACCAGCCAGTCGATCCTGTTCACCGACGACGCCGCCTTCGCGCGCGCGGTGGCGGAGGAGGTGGATCTGCAGATCGGCACGCTTTCGACCGCCAAGGTCGCGCGCGCGGCGTGGGACGCGAATGGCGCGATCATCGTGACCGCAAGCCTCGAGGAATCGCTGCCACTGGTCGACCGTCTCGCGCCCGAGCATCTCGAACTGGCGTGCGACGATCCGCAGGCGTTGTTCGACCGGGTGCGGCATGCCGGGTCGGTGTTCCTGGGGCGGCATACGCCCGAGGCGATCGGCGATTATGTCGCTGGGCCGAACCATGTGTTGCCGACCGGACGGCGGGCACGGTTCTCGAGCGGGTTGTCGGTGCTCGACTTCATGAAACGGACGAGCTTCCTGGAGCTTGGCGCGCAGGGGTTGGCGGCGATCGGGCCGGCGGCGGTGGCCCTGGCGGAGGCCGAGGGGTTGCCGGCGCATGCAAGGTCGGTGGCGTTGCGGCTCTAACCTCTTAGCCCCTCCCCTTCAGGGGAGGGGTTGGGGGTGGGGCAGTGCCTCGCAGAGATCGAAGTTCTACGGGACTTCCCCACCCCAACCCCTCCCCTGAAGGGGAGGGGCTTAGGTTGCGCCCGCTTCCCGTACGCGGCTTTTTCCCTTAAGGGCCGCGCAATGTCTTCTCATTCCACTCCCCGCACCGCCCCGCGCTCCAAGGCGCGCGCCGCCGCGCGTCTCGCCGCCGTCCAGGCGCTGTACCAGCACGACATGGAAGCCACCGCGATCCCGGTGCTGCTCCACGAATTCCACAACCACCGCCTCGGTGCGACGATCGAGGATGCCGAATATGCCGAGCCCGAGGTCGATTTCTTCGACGACGTCGTGAAGGGCACGACCGCGCGCCTGTCCGAGATCGACACCGCGATCGCGGGCAAGCTCGCGAAGGGGTGGAACCTAACGCGGCTCGACAAGGCGATGCGCGCGATCCTGCGGGCAGGCACCTATGAGCTGATGGCGCGCGCAGACGTGCCAACGGCTGCGGTCATCACCGAATATGTCGACGTCGCGCACGCCTTCTTCGACAGGCGGGAAGCTGGCTTCGTCAACGGGCTGCTCGACGCGATCGCCAAGGACGTGCGCGGCTGAGCATGGCGGAGGTCATCAACCTCCGCCGCGCCCGCAAGGCCCGCGCGCGTGACGCCGCCACCGAGGGGGCTGCCGCCAATCGCGCGGCGTTCGGGCGGACGAAGGCCGAACGCGCTGCCGCAACCGCCGATGCCGAACGGCAGGCGCGACTGCTCGACGGCGCGAAGCGCGAGGACTGAGCCCGAAGGCTCGACCGGGACGGCTTATCCCACCGTCACCCCCACGACGCGCCACGCGCCGCCTTCCTGGACGAGCGTCACCGTCTCGACCGCCCCGGCCTTGTTGGCGAAGTTCGTCCGGAACTTCACCACCTCATAGCCGGCGGGGGGCGCGGGCAGATATTGCTGGCTGTCGAAGCCGCGCGACACCACCGCGCCAAGGGGGACCCGCGCTCTGTTTGACGCTGCCGTCCAGGCCTGGACGGTGTTGAGCTTGCGGAACGCGCGACCGGTCAGGCGATAGCTTTCCGCCCAGCGGAATTGATCGAGCAGCGCGAGCCACTGCCGCGCGGTGTCGACCACCGCCGCATCCGGCGTTTCGCTGGAGGCGGCTGGCGACGGCGGTGTGGTCGGGGCGGTTTGCGGTACGGCGGCAAGGGCCAGCAGCGCGAGCGCGAGTGTCATGGACAGGACTCCGACGATAAGGGCGGGGCGGCGGTGCGCCGGCCCGACGCCACTGCTGGGCGCACCGTCCTGATCGGTCGGCGCGCGTGGCGCGTCTTCCCCGATTCCCGCGTCCACAGGGAATTCGGGGGGCGGCGGCGCGAGCGCATCGCCCTCCGCCTCGAACAGGATGCGCGCGGCCTCGCGGCTGCTCGACACCGCCATCTTGCGGCGTGCATCGCGCAGGCGTTCGTTGATCGTGTGGACCGACAGGTTGAGGCTGCGCGCAGTGGATTTCGCATCGTGTCCGCGCACGATCAGACGGAGGGTCTGCTTCTCCTTTTCGGTCAGCGTTCCGATTCCGTCTCGTGCGGTCATGGTCATGGCGACGACCCTAGTTGCGGGGCGTGGCGCGACTACCCCGAAAAATTCGTACCTTTTGGGCTGTCACTCCCGCTAGACCCCAGCGCATGACCGAAGCCGAATTCCTCGTCGCGCTGCGCCGCCTCCCGCTCCATCCCGGCGCGCTCGACCTGCGCGACGATGCGGCGCGGCTGGGGGATCTGGTGCTTACCACCGATACGCTGGTGGAGGGGGTGCATTATCTTTCCGGTGATCCGGCGGGGGACGTGGCGTGGAAGCTGGTGGCGACCAATTTGTCGGATCTGGCGGCCAAGGGCGCGGTGCCGGTGGGGGTGATGCTCAACTACCCGTTGCGGGCGATACCGGCTTCTTCTTGCTTTGCTTCCCCGGCGAAGGCCGGGGCCCAGTCGCGGGCCGACCATGGCGGAGGGCAGTCAGACGTTACCATGGCTACCTCGACTGGGCCCCGGCCTGCGCCGGGGAAGCGAGAAGGGGGGGAGCAAGAAGGGGGGCGTGAGGATTGGGACTTCGCGTTTCTCGAAGGCTTCGGACACGCGCTGACCACCTTCTGTGCCCCGCTGCTCGGCGGCGACACCGTATCGCTTCCGGCGCATGCCCCTCGCGTCATTACGCTCACCGCCATCGGCCGGAGCGCGACCGCACCGATCCGCACCGGCGCGCGGGCGGGCGATGCGCTTTACGTGACCGGCACGATCGGGGATGCGGGCGCAGGACTGAAGATCGCGCGGGGGCAAACAGGCCCCGTCGAATTGCTCGCTGCCTATCGCCGACCGCAGCCGCGTCTCGTCGAGGGGCGCGCGCTGGGCAGTGTCGTCAGCGCGATGATGGACGTGTCCGACGGGCTGCTGATCGATGCGCAGCGGATGGCGGCGGCGAGCGGGCTTTCCGTCACGGTCGACCTGGCCGACGTTCCACTGTCTGACGCGTATCGCACCTGCGCGGGTGACGATCGCGCAGCGCGGCTTACAGCAGCGACGGCGGGGGACGATTACCAGCTCCTGTTCGCCGCCGCGCCCGACGTCGCTTTGCCTTGTGCCGCGACGCGCGTTGGCCGGTTTTCAGCGGGGACCGGGCTGATTCTGGTCTACGCGGGTGAAGCCGTTCCGCTCCCCGGCAATCTGGGGTTCCAGCACAACCAATAAGCCCCGGGCGCGCCTGCTTGCCAACCCATCCTCCGCCTGTAGGATGACGCCCAAGAGCGGGGACGAGACCGCGGTCGCGATCCTTGCCGGACTTCAGGAAAGGAACAGCATGACGATCGTCTATGCCGCCATCATCTGTGGCCTGATCGCCGTCGCCTACGGCGCGATCACCAGCCAGCAGGTTCTCCGAGCGCCCGCGGGCAACGCAAAGATGCAGGATATCGCCGCCGCGATCCAGGAGGGGGCAAAGGCGTATCTCGGGCGGCAATATCGCACGATCGCGGTGGTCGGCGTCATCGTCCTGCTGCTGGTCTGGGTCTTCCTCGACGGGATGCGCACGCCTGTCTCCGCGCTGAGCTTCGCGCTGGGTGCGGTGCTGTCGGGCGTGGCGGGATATGTCGGCATGAACATCTCGGTCCGCGCCAACGTGCGGACTGCCGAGGCCGCGCGGACGTCGCTGCAAGGCGGGCTGACGATGGCGTTCCGGTCGGGTGCGGTGACGGGGTTGCTCGTCGCGGGGCTTGGGTTGCTGTCGATCTCGGGGACGTTCCTGTATCTCGCGGGGCCGAACGGTGCCGATGCGGGCGCGCCGGTGGTGGTCAAGGCGCTGACCGCGCTGGCGTTCGGCGCGTCGCTCATCTCGATCTTCGCGCGGTTGGGTGGCGGCATCTTCACCAAGGCGGCGGACGTCGGCGCGGATCTGGTCGGCAAGGTCGAGGCGGGAATCCCCGAAGACGACCCGCGCAATCCTGCGACCATTGCCGATAACGTTGGCGACAATGTCGGCGACTGCGCAGGGATGGCGGCGGATCTGTTCGAGACCTATGTCGTGACGATCGGCGTGACGATGATCTCGGTCGCGCTCGCGCTAAAGAATGCGGATCATCTGCTCAACGTGATGACGCTGCCGCTGATCGTCGGCGGGGTGTGCATCCTGACGTCGATCGTCGGGACGTACGCGGTACGGCTCGGCAAGGGCACGATCATGGGTGCGCTGTACAAGGGGTTCTGGCTGAGCGTCGGGCTGTCGATCCCGGCGATCTATGTCGTCACGCGCTACACGCTTGGCGACATGGATGCGCGGATCGGGGGCAATGCGTTTCTGGATGGCGCGAGCCCCGAGGCGATCGCGGGTGTGGCCGCCGCGAGCTTTACTGGCATGCAATTGTTCTGGTGCATGATGATCGGGCTGGCGGTCACTGGCCTGCTGGTGTGGATCACCGAATATTACACCGGCACCAACTTCCGCCCGGTCCGCTCGATCGCCAAGGCGTCCGAGACGGGGCACGGCACCAACGTGATCCAGGGGCTCGCGATCAGCCTCGAATCGACCGCGTTGCCGACGCTGGTGATCGTCGTCGCGGTGATCGCGGCGTATCAATTGGCGGGGGTGATCGGGATCGCGTTCGCCGCGACCGCGATGCTCGCGCAGGCCGGGATGGTCGTCGCGCTCGACGCGTACGGGCCGGTCACCGACAATGCGGGGGGCATCGCCGAGATGGCGGGGCTGCCCGATGACGTGCGGCATCGCACCGATGCGCTGGACGCGGTCGGCAACACCACCAAGGCGGTGACCAAAGGGTATGCGATCGGCTCGGCGGCGCTGGCGGCACTGGTGCTGTTCAACGCCTATACGTCCGATCTGGCGCGGGATTTCCCGACGCTGACGGTCAATTTTGCATTGTCCAACCCCTACGTCATTGTCGGTCTGCTGCTTGGCGCGTTGCTGCCCTATCTGTTCGGCGCGATGGGGATGACCGCGGTCGGCCGTGCGGCGGGCGCGGTGGTCGAGGAAGTCCGCGCGCAGTTCCGTGAAAATCCGGGGATCATGCTTGGCACCAGCCGGCCGGATTATGCGCGAACGGTCGACCTCGTGACGCGCGCGGCGATCCGCGAGATGATCGTGCCGTCGCTGCTGCCGGTGCTGTCGCCGATCCTCGTCTATTTCGTGATTACCTTCGTCGCGGGGCAGGCCGAGGGGTTTGCCGCGCTGGGCGCGATGTTGCTCGGGGTGATCGTGTCGGGGTTGTTCGTCGCGATCTCGATGACGTCGGGCGGCGGCGCGTGGGACAATGCTAAGAAGTTCATCGAGGATGGCAATTACGGCGGCAAGGGGTCGGAGGCGCACAAGGCCGCGGTGACGGGGGATACGGTGGGGGATCCGTACAAGGATACCGCGGGGCCGGCGGTGAATCCGATGATCAAGATCACGAACATCGTCGCGCTGCTGTTGCTCGCGGCGCTGGCGGCGGCGGGGTGAGGTGTGGGGCTCCATACTCCCCCATCCGTCATCCCCGCGGAGGCGGGGATCCATTAGGGCTGGCCTTGCCATTCGCCTCGAACGTTCAAGATAATGGATTCCCGCCTTCGCGGGAATGACGGGGAGTGGGGGAGGTACCCGCCTTCTTCGACCGCTGGACTGGGGCGAACAAGCCCCCGCCTTACGCTACCACCGACAGCATGTTTCCAAGGACCAAGTGATGCCCGACCCCATGATCCAGACCGAACGGCGCGGCGACGTGCTGATCGTCACGCTCAACCGCCCCGACCGGCTCAACGCCGCCCCGCCGCAGATGTTCGACGACCTCCGAACCGCGCTTTCCGAACTCGACGGCGCCCGCGCAGTGCTGATTGCTGCGGCTGGCCGAGGCTTCTGTTCGGGCGCTGACGTCGGCGGCGGTGCGCTCGGCAGCGACGATCCCGGCAACAGCACCTTCAAGGCGCTGACCGAAGCCTATAACCCGACGATCGCCGCGATCGCCGACCTGTCCGTACCCGTCGTCAGCGCGGTGCGCGGGCCAGCCGCCGGGATCGGCTGCAGCCTCGCGCTCGCCGCCGATTTCTGTGTCGCGAGCGACACCGCTTATTTCCTCCAGGCGTTCGTCAACATCGGGCTCGTTCCCGATGGCGGCGCGTCGTGGATGCTCCCGCGCCTCATCGGCCGTGCGCGCGCGACCGAGATGATGCTGCTCGGCGAGCGCGTTCCCGCCGCAAAGGCGCTCGACTGGGGGATGATCCACAAGGTCACGTCCGACGATTCGCTCGATGCGGAAGCGGTCGTATTGGCGGAACGCCTCGCCGCTGGCCCGACCGTCGCGATGGGGTTGATTCGTCGCCAGATCCGGCATGCGTATGAAGCCGATTACGCCGCGGCGATGGTGCAGGAGGCCGAAAACCAGCGCCACGTCCGGGGCACCGCCGATTCGATGGAAGGCGGCATGGCCTTCTTGCAGAAACGAAAGCCACGGTTCACAGGCACCTGATGGCAGAGATTGAAACGAATACGGGTGAGGACGCCGGCAGCACGCCGGCCCCGCGCGATCTTCCCGAGCCGAGCAAGCGCCCGACGCTCGACGCCTGGGCAGCAGCGGCGGCGAAGGAGGTCAAGGGCAAGGACCTGACCTGGCACACGCCCGAAGGGATCGACGTCAAGCCGCTCTATACGGCAGCGGACGTGGCGGACATCGACCCCGGCCTCCCCGGTTTCGCGCCGTTCACACGCGGCGTCCGTGCCTCGATGTACGCGGGGCGGCCGTGGACGATCCGGCAGTACGCCGGTTTCTCCACCGCGGAAGCGTCCAACGCCTTTTATCGCCGCAACCTTGCTGCCGGGCAGAAGGGCCTGTCGGTCGCGTTCGATCTGGCGACGCATCGCGGGTATGACAGCGACCATCCGCGCGTGACCGGCGACGTCGGCAAGGCGGGGGTCGCGATCGACACGATCGACGACATGAAGATCCTGTTCGACGGGATCCCGCTCGACAAGATGTCGGTCAGCATGACGATGAACGGCGCGGTGATCCCGATCCTCGCCTTTTTCATCGTCGCGGGCGAGGAGCAGGGCGTGCCGCAGCATCTGCTCGACGGGACCATCCAGAACGACATCCTCAAGGAGTTCATGGTCCGCAACACGTATATCTACCCGCCAGCGCCGAGCATGCGGATCATCTCGGACATCATCGGGTATACGTCGGCGCACATGCCGAAGTTCAACAGCATCTCGATCTCTGGCTATCACATGCAGGAAGCGGGGGCGACGCAGCTGCAGGAGCTGGCGTTCACGATCGCGGACGGGCGGGAGTACGCCAAGGCGGCGATGGCCTCCGGGCTCGATCTCGATGCGTTCGCCGGTCGGCTGAGCTTCTTTTTCGCGATCGGCATGAACTTCTTCATGGAAATCGCCAAGCTGCGCGCCGCGCGCAAGCTGTGGCACCGCGTGATGACCGATCTCGGCGCGAAGGACGAACGCTCCAAGATGTTGCGGACGCATTGCCAGACGAGCGGCGTGTCGCTGACCGAGCAGGACCCGTATAACAATGTGATCCGCACAACCGTCGAGGCGATGGCGGCGATGCTGGGGGGCACGCAAAGTCTCCACACCAACGCGCTCGACGAGGCGATCGCGCTGCCGACCGACTTCTCGGCACGGATCGCGCGCAACACGCAGATCGTGCTGCAGGAAGAGACGGGGATGACCAAGGTCGTCGATCCGCTCGGCGGCTCATACTACATCGAGAGCCTGACCGAGGAGCTGGTCGACAAGGCGTGGGAGATCATCCAGCGCGTCGAGGCCGAGGGCGGGATGGCGCAGGCGGTCGCGGCGGGCTGGCCCAAGGCGATGATCGAGGAAGCCTCTGCGGGCCGCGCGGCGCGGGTCGACAAGGGCGAGGACGTCATCGTCGGCGTGAACAAGTACAAGCTCGCCGAGCAGGATCCGATCGATATTCTCGACGTCGACAATGTCGCTGTGCGCGAGGCGCAGATCGCGCGGATTGCCCGGTCCAAGGCCGGGCGTGACGAGGCGAAGTGCCAGGCTGCGCTGGACGCCTTGCGCGAGGGTGCGCGCACCCCTCCCCGGAACGGGGAGGGGGACCGTGAGCATTCAGCGAACGGTGGAGGGGTCGATCCGGGCGCAGCGCGTGCGGTAGAACCCCTCCACCACCCGGCTGAAGAAGCCGGGTGCGCGAGCGAGAATGTGTCCCCCGGACACATTCTTGGCCTGCCGGGGGCAGGCCAAAGCTCGCACACCCCCTCCCCCGTTGGGGGAGGAATGGAAACGAACCTCCTCGCGCTCGCGGTCGAATGTGCGCGGCAGCGCGCGACGCTCGGCGAGATTTCCTCCGCGATGGAGGATGTGTTCGGGCGCTACGATACCGTGCCGACGCCGGTTTCGGGCATCTACGGCGGCGCGCATGAGTTCGACGCAGCGTGGCAGGGTCTGAAGGAAGGCGTCGTCTCGCTCGAGACACGCAATGGCCGCCGCCCGCGGATGCTCGTCGCCAAGATGGGGCAGGACGGGCATGATCGCGGCGCGAACCTCGTGTCGTCGGCGTTCGGCGATCTCGGGTTCGACGTCGTGCCGGGGCCGTTGTTCCAGACGCCGGCCGAAGCCGCCGAGCTGGCGATCAAGAGCGATGTCGACGTGGTCGGTGCATCCTCGCTCGCGGCGGGGCACAAGACGCTGATTCCCGAGCTGATCGGGCATTTGCGCGAGGCCGGGCGTGGCGACATCAAGGTGATCGCGGGCGGGGTGATCCCCGCGCAGGATTACCAGACGCTGCGCGACGCGGGCGTGCAGGGGATTTTCGGGCCCGGGACCAATCTGGTCGAGGCGGCGGGCGAAGTGTTGCGATTACTGGGGCATAATATGCCGCCGGTTGAGGAAGGTGTGGAATGAACGAGATTTTGGCCGAGCAGCAGGATGCCGAGCGTCACTCCCACTCTCAGCGTCACCCTGAACTTGTTTCAGGGTCCACCGTGCCACAAGGGCAGTCCGGGCAAGCGGAGGAGTGGATGCTGAAACAAGTTCAGCATGACGGCAGTGGGGAGGGGCGCGTACGGAACGACTGGACGCGCCAGGAAATCGCCGCGCTGTTCGATCTCCCCTTCGACGAACTGATGTTCCGCGCGCAGACCACGCATCGCGCGCATCATGCCGCGGGCGAGGTCCAGCTGTGCACGCTGCTGTCGATCAAGACCGGCGGCTGCCCTGAGGATTGCGGTTATTGCAACCAGTCCGCGAGCGCCGACACCGAGCTGAAAGCCAGCAAGCTGATGGACGTCCGCGCCGTTCTGCAATCCGCCGCACAGGCGCGCGATGCGGGGTCGCAGCGGTTCTGCATGGGCGCGGCGTGGCGCAACCCCAAGGACAAGGACATGCCCGCGATCATCGAAATGGTGCAGGGCGTCCGCCAGATGGGGATGGAAACCTGCATGACGCTGGGCATGCTTGAGCCGCACCAGGCAAAGCAGCTCGCCGACGCAGGGCTCGATTATTACAACCACAACATCGATACTTCGCCCGAGAAATATGCCGAGGTCATCACCACCCGCACCTTCCAGGATCGGCTCGACACGCTCGAGAACGTCCGGGAAGCGGGGATCAACGTCTGCTGCGGCGGGATCGTCGGGATGGGCGAGACGCGCGGGGATCGCGTCGGCTTCATCCACGCGCTCGCCACGCTGCCGCGGCATCCCGAAAGCGTGCCGGTCAATGCGCTGGTGCCGGTCAAGGGCACGGTGCTCGGCAACATGCTCGCGGATACGCCGCTCGCCAAGATCGACGACATCGAGTTCGTCCGCACCGTCGCGGTCGCGCGCGTGACGATGCCGCTGAGCATGGTGCGGCTGTCGGCGGGGCGCGAGAGCATGTCCGAAGCGACGCAGGCCTTGTGCTTCATGGCAGGCGCGAACTCGATCTTCACCGGCGACAAGCTGCTGACGACGGGCAATGCCGGCGACGACAAGGACGCCGCGTTGATGGCGAAGCTCGGGCTGGTCCCGATGGTTGGAGAAGAACCGATGCGGAAGGAAAAGACGTGCTGCTGATCGCGCTGCTGGTCGCTGCCGCCGCCCCGGTCCAGACCCAGGCGGCGATGAACCAGACCGCCGGGTCGAGCTACGCGCAGGCAGATGCCGCGATGACCGCGCAGTGGAAGCGGACCTATGCCTATATGAAGCGCCGCGACGCGCAGGACACGTCGCGTGGCGGCGGGTTCGGGTTTGCGGGGTCGTTGCTCGAGAGCCAGCGCGCATGGCTCAAGTTCCGCGATACGCAATGCGTGATCGAGGGCGGGCAATATGCGGGCGGGTCGGCGCAGGGCATGACGATCGCGGCATGCCGGACGCGCCTGACGCGGGCGCGCACGACGCAGCTCAAGACGATGATCTGGTACCAGTAACACTCAGTCCGCACCCGGGTCACCGGGAAGACGGCACAAACTAGGGCGAGCGATGTTCAAGAAAATCCTGGTCGCGAACCGCGGCGAAATTGCCTGCCGCGTGATGCGGACCGCCAAGAAGATGGGGATCGCGACGGTCGCGGTCTATTCCGACGCCGACGCGCGCGCGCCGCACGTGCTGATGGCGGACGAAAGCGTCCGGCTCGGGCCGCCACCTGCAGGCGAGAGCTATCTGCTCGCCGACCTGATCCTGCTCGCCGCCAAGGAGACGGGCGCGGACTGTATCCATCCGGGCTACGGCTTCCTGTCCGAGCGCGAGAGCTTTGCGCGCGCCTGCGCCGATGCCGGGATCGCCTTCGTCGGCCCGCCGGCCAAGGCGATCGCCGCGATGGGGGACAAGATCGAGTCCAAGAAATTGGCGAAGGCTGCGGGCGTCAACGTCGTCCCCGGGTTCCTCGGCGAGATCGCCGATACCGAGGAGGCGGTGAAGATCGCGACAGACATCGGCTATCCGGTGATGATGAAGGCGTCGGCCGGCGGCGGCGGCAAGGGGATGCGGCTCGCCTATAGCGAACAGGACGTCCGCGAGGGCTTCGAGGCGACCAAGCGCGAGGGGCTGGCGAGCTTCGGCGACGACCGCGTGTTCATCGAGAAGTTCATCGAATCGCCGCGCCATATCGAAATCCAGGTGATGGGCGACCAGCACGGCGACATTGTCTATCTCGGCGAGCGCGAATGCTCGATCCAGCGCCGCCACCAGAAGGTGGTCGAGGAAGCGCCGTCGCCGTTCGTCACGCCCAAGATGCGGAAAAGCATGGGCGAGCAGGCGGTCGCACTCGCGCGCGCCGTGGGGTATTATTCGGCGGGGACGGTCGAGCTGATCGTCTCGGGCGCGGATACGACGGGGGAGGGGTTCTACTTCCTCGAGATGAATACGCGGTTGCAGGTCGAGCATCCGGTGACCGAGGCGGTGACCGGGCTCGATCTGGTCGAGCTGATGATCCGCGTTGCGGCGGGCGAGGCGCTGCCGTTTGCGCAGGATGACGTGAAACTCAACGGGTGGGCGATCGAGAATCGGGTTTATGCGGAGGATCCGTATCGCGGGTTCCTGCCGAGCACGGGGCGGCTGGTGCGGTATCAGCCGCCGGAGAGTGTGGGCACGCCTTATACTTCGCTTAGCCCCTCTCCCTCGGGGGAGGGGTTGGGGTGGGGCCGTGCAGCGGACTCAGCCGACGTTGCTCTCGGTGAGACTTCCCCCACCCCCAACCCCTCCCCTGAAGGGGAGGGGCTTCAGGAAGCCTACGTCCGTGTCGACGATGGCGTGCGCGAGGGGGGCGAGGTCAGCATCTTCTACGATCCGATGATCGCCAAGCTCATCACCTGGGCGCCGACGCGCGAGGAAGCGATCGACGAGCAGATCGCCGCGCTCGACGCGTTCGAGATCACCGGGCCGGGCAACAACATCGACTTCCTCTCGGCGCTGATGCAGCATCCGCGGTTCCGGTCGGGCAACATCACCACCGGCTTCATCGCCGAGGAATATCCCGACGGCTTCCACGGCGCGCCAGCCTCCGCCGAACTGCTGCGCGACCTGTCCGCAATCGCCGCCTTCGCCGCGACCGCCGAGGCGGATCGTGCGCGCCGGATCGACGGCCAGCTCGGCAAGCGGTTGCGCCCGCCGGCGCAGTGGTCGGTCAAGATCGGCGAAGCGACGCATGTCGTCGACATTTCGACCGATGGCGTCACCGTCGACGGCGACGATCTCGACATCGCGCTGGAATACACGCCGGGCGACCGGATGGTGCACGCGGAGATCGACGACACCGAGCTCAGCGTCAAGATTGTCCGCACGCGCGGCGGCTTCCGCCTCACCACGCGCGGTGCCGCGCACGAGGCGCGCGTTCTCCCCGCGCATGTCGCACCGTTCGCGCAGCATCTCATCGACAAGATCCCGCCCGATCTGTCGAAGTTCCTGCTGTGCCCGATGCCGGGGCTGCTGATGCGGCTCGACGTCGGGGTCGGCGACAAGGTCGAGGCGGGGCAGCCGCTTGCGGTGGTCGAGGCGATGAAGATGGAGAACATCCTGCGCGCCGAAAAGGCGGGAACGGTCAAGGCGGTCAACGCCAAGACCGGCGACAGCCTCGCGGTCGATGCGGTCATTCTCGAAATGGAATAACACGCCAAATCGCCGCCGCGACAGATTGCGACAACAATTCGGTGGACCGCGCCCGGTGTGTTAGCCACATGGGACGTATGCGGTATCGTTCCATCCTGTTGCTTTCGCTGACGGTGCCGATCGCGGCGTGTACGGTCGGGCCGAATTATCATCCCGCTTCTCCGGCTGCGCTGGGGGTGCCGGATGCCTATTCGGTCCCGCTTCCGGCGCAGGCGCGGGGCGACCTGACCGCTTGGTGGACGCAGTTCAACGATCCGCTGCTGACCAGCGTGGTCGAACGCGCGCGCGCGAACAACCTCGATATCGCGCAAGCGGTCGCGCGGCTGCGGCAGGCGCGCGAGACGCTAGTGCAATCGCGCGCACAACTCCTCCCGACCCTCAGCGGCTCGGCAGGCTATACGCGCTCGCAGAGCATCGTCGGGGGCACCACCACGTTGCCGGGTGGCGCGACGGTGATCACCGGACGCGGATCAGGCGATACGCTCTCGCTCGGCGCAGACGTGCAATATCAGGTCGGACTGTTCGGCGAGATCCGCCGCACGATCGAATCAAGCCGTGCGCAATATGCGACGTCGGGCTATGATCTCGCGACAGTCCTGCTCTCGACCGAGGCGGAGGCGGCGCGCAACTATATGCTCGCGCGGCTGTATCAGGCACAGCTTGCCAATGCGCGCGCATCGCTGCGGGTGCAGGACGACAATCTCGAGATCGCAGGCTTTCGCGTTCAGGCCGGGCTGGTCTCGTCGCTCGATGCCGAGCAGGCGCGGTCGCAGCGCGCGACCACCGCCGCGACGATCCCGACGATCGAGCAGAATTACAACGCCGCGGTGTCGCGGATCGGCGTGCTGACCGGGCAGGCACCGAGCGCGCTCAAGGCCGAGCTCGCCGCGACTCAGCCGATCCCGGCCGGGCCGGACAGCGTCGCGATCGGCGTCCCGCTCGATACGCTCCGCCAACGCCCCGACGTCCGCGCGGCGGAGCGCCAGCTTGCCGCGACCACCGCGCAGATCGGCGTGGCAAAGGCGCAACTCTATCCGGCGTTCGCGATCAGCGGGAGCCTGTCGACCGACGCGTCCAAGCTCGGCAACCTGTTCCAGACAGTCGCGGGGCAGGTGTTCGCGGGGCTGACGCAGGCGATCTTCAACGGCGGGCGGCTGCGCTCGCAGGTCCGCAGCACCGAAGCCGCTGCCGATGGCGCGTTCGCGCTGTACAAGTCGACCGTGCTGCAGGGGCTCGAGGATGTCGAGAATGCGGTCGTCGCGCTCGATTCCGCGAAGCGCCGCGCCGAACAGTTCACGATCGCGCTCGACGCCGCCAACACCAGCGCGATCCTGTCGCGCAGCCAGTATCGCGCGGGGCTGACCGATTTCGTCACGCTCAACACTACCGAAACCGCACTGCTCAACGCGCGCAACGGGCTGAGCCAGGCGCAGTCAGACCGCGCGACCGCGCTGGTCCAGCTGTTCCTCGCGCTCGGCGGCGGGTGGGACAGCAGCGCCGACCCGACCGCCGCGATCGCGCCCCCCGCGTCCAACCCCATCGTCCGCCAGGAACGCTAAATGGCCAGCACGCCCCCGACCGCCGCAGCCAGCCCCGATCTGGATGCCTTTCTCGGCACCAAGCCGGTCCCCGCGTGGAAACGCTGGGGCAAATGGGTGCTCGTCGCAATTGGCGTGGTCCTGTTGCTGCTGACGCTCAAGAGCTGCTTTGCGGGGACCGCAAAGCCCGATTATGCGACCGTCGCGGTGGAGCGGGGCGCGCTTTCGGTCAGCGTCTCGGCGACCGGCAAGCTCCAGCCGACCAATCAGGTGCAGGTGGGTTCGGAACTGTCCGGGCTTGTCACCAAGGTGGTGGTCGACGTCAACGACCGCGTGACCAAGAACCAGCCGCTCGCGCTGGTCGACCCCTCGCGTTTCCAGGATGCGGTCAATCAGAGCCAGGCCGCGCTCGACGCCGCGATCGCGACGGTCGCGCAGAATCAGGCGACCTTGGCACAGTCCACCGCGACGCTGTCGCGTTATCAGGAAGTCAGCCGCCTGTCGGGCGGGCGGGTTCCTGCGAAAACCGAACTCGACCAGGCGCGGGCCGACCGGGACCGTGCGGTCGCCAATGTCCGCGCGGCGCAGGCGAACGTCGTGTCCGCCCGCGCGACCCTCTCCTCCAACGCGACTCAGCTGGTGAAGACGGTGGTCCGCTCGCCGGTCAACGGCGTCGTACTCGCGCGGCAGATCGAACCCGGGCAGACCGTCGCCGCATCGTTCAGCACGCCGACGCTGTTCGTCATCGCCGAGGATCTCAGCCGGATGAAGCTCGCGGTGGCGATCGACGAGGCCGATGTCGGTTCGGTCAAGGAAGGGCAAAGCGCGACCTTCACGGTCGATGCGTTCCCCGGAAAGACCTTTCCGGCGGCGATCACGCGGGTCGACCTGGGGTCTAATCTCAGTGCGTCGACGACATCGAGCAGCACGTCGACCGCCACCTCCACCGCGGGACAGGTCGTGTCGTACAGCGCGACGCTGTCGGTTGCCAACGCCGGGCTCCAGCTTCGCCCGGGCATGACCGCGACCGCGGATATTGTCACCACCGCCAAGCCCAACGTCCTGCTCGTCCCCAACGCCGCGCTGCGCTTCAAGCCGACCGATACGGGGGCATCCAGCGGCAGCAGCGGGATCGCGGGCGCGTTGGTGCCGCGGCCGCGTCGACGTGGCGGCGCGAACAGCGGCAAGGGCGAGACGGTCAAGCGCGGCGGTGCGCAGACGGTCTATGTGCTCGACGCGGAGGGCACGCCCAAGCCGGTCGACATCACCACCGGCGAGAGCAACGGATCGATGACCGAAGTCCTTGGCGGGGCGCTCAAGCCCGGCGACAAGGTGATCACCGGGCAGCTCGCGAAGGATGCGGGCGGGTCGGCGGGCGGCAGCGGTCAGCGGCGGCGGTCGGGCGGGCAGGGCGGTGGCCAGTAATCCCGCCTCCCCGGCGGTGTCGGCGGCGGCTGCGGTCGCGCCGATTATCTCGCTGCGCGACGTCACCAAGCGCTACGGCGACGGCGCGACCGCGTTCCTTGCGCTTAAGGGGATCGATCTCGACATCGCGCAAGGCGACTTCGTCGCGGTGATGGGGGCGAGCGGCTCGGGCAAGTCGACCACGATGAACATCCTCGGCTGTCTCGACGTGCCGACCGGCGGGACGTTCGCGTTCAAGGGCGTTCATGTCGAGACGCTCGATCGCGACCAGCGTGCGTTGTTGCGGCGCAAGTATCTCGGTTTCGTGTTCCAGGGGTTCAACCTGCTCGCGCGGACGACGGCGCTCGAGAATGTCGAGCTGCCGCTGCTGTATCGCGGCGACGCCAAGACCGCGCGACGCGCGGCGGCGATGGCGGCGCTCGACAAGGTGGGCCTCGCGAACTGGTGGGACCATACGCCCGCCGAACTGTCGGGCGGACAGCAGCAGCGCGTCGCGATCGCGCGCGCGATCGTGACCAGCCCGGCGGTGTTGCTGGCGGACGAGCCGACGGGGAACCTCGATTCGGAACGCTCGGTCGAGATCATGGAGCTGCTTTCCGGGCTCAACCGCGATAGCGGGATCACGGTGATCATGGTGACACACGAACCCGACATGGCTGCGTTCGCGCGGACGATCGTGCATTTCAAGGACGGGCTGGTGGAGCGGATCGATACGCAGCATCGTGCTGGGGAGGAACCGGCATGACCCGCGCAACGATTAAGCCCCTCCCCTTCAGGGGAGGGGTTGGGGTGGGGCCGTGCCGCGAATCTAGGGCCTCGGTTCTGCTGCACTGCCCCACCCCCAACCCCTCCCCTAAAGGGGAGGGGCTAAGATAATGCTCGGCACCACGCTCCTCCTCGCGCTGCGCTCGATCGCGCGGCACAAGCTGCGCTCGTTCCTGACCACGCTCGGCATCATCATCGGCGTGGCCGCGGTCGTGACGATGGTGACGCTCGGCAAGGCGACCACCGCCGCGGTGCAGAAGTCGATCTCCTCGCTCGGCACCAACATTCTCCAGGTCCGCCCGGGGCAGGGCTTCGGGCGTGGCGGCGGGGGCCCGCGTCCGCCCGATTTCAAGCCGCAGGACGCGATCGCGATCCGCGACCAGATCGCTGGCGTCACCGCGGTCGCCGCGCAGGCCGGCACCACCGCGACCGCGATCTACGAGGGCGCGAACTGGTCGACCACGCTTAACGGCACTACCAACGCCTATTTCCAGGTCCAGCCATGGCCGCTGACCGAAGGGCGCACCTTTACGCCCGCCGAAGAAGCCGCGGGCAAGTCGGTCTGCATCATCGGGAATACGGTCAACACCAACCTCTATCGCGGCGGCTCCCCGCTCGGCACGCGGATGCGGATCGGCGGGATTTCGTGCGACGTGATCGGGCGGCTGTCGGCGCGCGGGCAAGCCGGGTTCGGCGGCGATCAGGACGATGTCGTGATCATGCCACTCAAGGCCGTGCAACGCCGCTTCACCGGTTCGACCGACCTCAAGCTGATGCTCGTCGGGGTCGATCAGGCCTATTCGAGCGCGACGGTCCAGGCCTCGATCGAGGATCTGCTGCGCGAACGGCGCAACATCAACGGCGGCAAGGACGATGATTTCAACATCTTCGACACCGCGCAGATCTCGGCGACGCTGACGCAATCGACCACGCTGCTGACCGGGATCGTCACCGCGGTGGCGGGGATCAGCCTCGTCGTCGGCGGGATCGGGATCATGAACATCATGCTCGTCTCGGTGACCGAGCGGACGCGCGAGATCGGCATCCGCCTCGCGATCGGCGCGGTGGCGGGGGAGGTGCTGCTGCAGTTCCTGGTCGAGGCGATCGCGCTGTCGATGCTCGGCGGACTGATCGGTCTGGTCGTCGCGCAGATTGCGGTGCTGTCGCTCGCGGGGGTGATGAAGGTCGATTTCCTGTTCGATCCGCAGATCAACATGATCGCCTTTGCGATCTCGGCGGTGATCGGGGTGGTGTTCGGCTATTTCCCCGCCCGCCGCGCCGCCGCGCTCAACCCGATCGACGCCCTCCGCCACGAATAGCCGCGCGCAGCGCAATACCTGTTCCTTCTCCCTTCGTGGCTTTGTGGCTTTGTGCGAGGCCAATCTTCTTCTGAAGAGGACAGGATGGACTCGCACAAAGGCACAAAGCCACGAAGAGAAGCAGGTTTTTAGGACGCTTGCGCGTCGGTGCGTGGGCGGTCAGGAACACCTCATGACCAGCTGGAAATTGAGCCTCCCCTGCACCCGCGCCGAGGCGGAGGCGATCGACGCCGCCGAGGACATTGCCGAGGGCGTCGTGCTGATGACGACCGAACTCGAGGAGGACGACCGCGAGCATTGGCGGCTCGACGCCTATCTCGAGGCCGAGCCCGATGCCGCGACGATCGCCACGATCCACGCGCTCGTCCCCAGTGCGGCGGGCGTCGCGCCGCAGGTCGAGGCGTTGCCCGAGGAGGATTGGGTGACGCTCAGCCAGCAGGGGCTCGAACCGATCACCGAGGGTCGGTTCGTCGTCCACACCAGCGCGCATCCGGCCGATGTGCCCGCAGGCGGCCGCGCGTTCCTGATCGAGGCGGGGCAGGCGTTCGGCACGGGGCATCATGCCACCACCTCGGGGTGTCTCGCGATGCTCGACCGGATGGACGGGCAATCCTTCGCACGGGTAATCGATATCGGCACCGGCACCGGCCTGCTTGCTTTTGCGGCGCGGCATCTGTGGCCGGAGGCGGAGATCGTCGCGACGGACATCGACCCGCGTGCGATCGTGGTGACAGCGGAGAATGCCGAGACGAACGGCGTCGAAGCGGTCGATCTGACCGTCGCGGACGGGACGCTCGACGACACGATCGTCGCGCGCGCGCCGTATGATCTGGTGATCGCGAATATTCTCGCGGGACCGCTCGTCTCGATGGCACCCGAGCTTGCCGCCATCGCCGCGCCGCATGCGACGATCGTGCTGGCAGGGCTGCTGGAGACGCAACGCGCCGACGTCGTCGCTGCGTTTGCGGGGTGCGGGTGTGTGCTTGAGGAGACCGATCGTCGGGGCGACTGGTCGATCCTGCGGCTGAGCGCGGGGAGTGAGCGCTTTGTGCCGACGCAGCCGATCGATCCCAAGGGGCGGGATGGCTGGGCGCTGGATTTGTAGGGGGGACTGAACCCGTCCCCTTCCGTTCGTTCCGAGCGTAGTCGAGAAACCTGTGCTGTGCCGGGTTTCTCGACTGCGCTCGAAACGAACGCGAAGAGAAGGTTGAACGAAGTGGACCGCGCACATCTCTGTGCGCAGCCCGTCTTGTTCAGATGAAGCGGTTGATGAGATTCTCGATCCGCTCCTGGCGACCAGAGCGCGGCTGCGGGTCGATGCTGTGCTCGACCGCGAGATCCGCGATCCCCGCCAGGTCGAGACCACCGACCTTCTGGCCGAAGTCCGCATCCCAACCGGCGTAACGCTCGGTCTTGATCGCATCGAGGCGACCGTCCTCGATCAGCGCCGCTGCATTGAGCAGCCCCTTCGCGACGACGTCGATCGCGCCGACATGGCCGTGGAACAGGTCGACTGCGTCCATCGACTGGCGGCGGACCTTGGCGTCGAAGTTGAACCCGCCGGTGGTGAAACCGCCTGCGCGGATGATCTCCAGATTGGCGAGCGTCAGTTCCTCGACCGAGTTGGGGAACTGGTCGGTATCCCAGCCATTCTGCGGATCGCCGCGGTTGGCGTCGATCGAGCCGAAGATGCCGAGCGCTGCTGCGGTTGCGATCTCATGCTCGAACGTGTGGCTGGCGAGGGTCGCGTGGTTCGCCTCGATGTTGACCTTCACTTCATTCTCGAGGCCGTAGCGCTTGAGGAAGCCGTACACCGTCGCGGTGTCGAAGTCGTACTGGTGCTTGGTCGGCTCGAACGGCTTGGGCTCGATCAGGATCGTGCCGGTGAAGCCGATCTTGTGCTTGTGCTCGACGACGAGCGACAGGAAGCGCCCGAGATTGTCGAGCTCGCGCTTGAGATCGGTGTTGAGCAGCGTCTCATAGCCCTCGCGACCGCCCCACAGCACGTAGTTCGCGCCGCCGAGACGATGGGTCGCTTCGAGCGCGTCGCGGACCTGCATCGCGCCGAACGCAAACACTTCCGGGTTGGGGTTGGTCGCGCCGCCGGCGGCGAAGCGCGGGTGGCTGAACAGGTTGGCGGTGCCCCACAGCAGCTTGCGACCCGACGAGGCCTGCAGCCGCTCCAGATGATCGACGGCTTCGGCGAAGTTGCGGCGATGCTCGGTGATGTTGGCGGCATCCGCCATCACGTCGACGTCGTGGAACGCGTAGAAGGGGATGTCGAGCTTGGTGAAGAAGTCGAACGCGACTTCGCGCTTCTGCGCGGCGGCGGCGGCATCGTTCGCGCCGGCATGCCACGGGCGGTTGAACGTCCCGCCACCGAACACGTCGGAACCCGGCCAGCAGAAGGTGTGCCAGAAGCAGGCGGCGAAGCGCAGATGGTCTTCCATCCGCTTGCCCATGACGACCCGGTCCTTGTCGTAATAGCGATAGGCGAGCTCGTCATCGGTCTTGGGGCCCTTGAAGGCGATCTGGGGGATGTCGGCAAAGAAATCATTGGCCATTGGGGCGCTCCTTCGAAAAGTCAGTTGGATGCGGTGAGGGGGGCGATGCGGGCGTAGGCGGCGCGGAACGCAGCCTTCTTGGGCGCAAGCCGTGCGGTCAATTCCGCATCGGGGGTGATCCGGTGCGAAACGGGTGGGGCGACGCAGACTTCAGCCGGGGTCCCGCCGTCGACCGCAATCTGCGCGAGCCGCGCCGCGCCGAGCGCGGGGCCGACTTCGCCACCCTGGAGATACACCAGCGGCACCTCCATCGCGGCGGCGAGCGTCTCGCCCCAATAGCGCGAGCGTGCGCCGCCACCGATGACGGCGAGTTCCGCGACTTCGGTGCCCGCTTCGCGCAGCACATCGAGCCCGTCCGCCAGCGCGAACGCGACACCCTCCAGCACCGCCTGCGCGAGCCGGTTGGCGTCGGTGTCGTTGTCGAGCCCGAAGAACGCCCCGCGGACCTGCGCGTCATTGTGGGGTGTGCGTTCGCCCGAGAGATAGGGGAGGAAAATCTCGGGACCGTTCGCGACACCCGCCGCTTCGGCGCGCTGAAAGAGTTCGGCGGCACCGGTCGCACCGGTCAGCCGTGCAACCCAGTCGATGCACGAGGCCGCGCTCAGGTGGACCGACATCTGGTGCCACATGTCGGGTAGGCAATGCGCGAACGCATGGACCGCACGCGCCGGGTTGGGCCGGAATGCGTCATTTGCAACGAAGATGACGCCCGAGGTGCCGAGCGACAGCAACGCCTTGCCGTCGGTGACGACGCCGACGCCCGCAGCACCGCCGGCATTGTCGCCAGCGCCACCCGCGACCGGAACCTGCGCCATGCCCCATGCCTCGGCGATATCAGCGCGGAGCGTGCCCGCGTCGTCCGTGCCCTCGACCAGCCGCGGCATCTGCGCCTCGGTGAGGCCGCAAGCAGCGAGCAACGTCTCGCTCCAGCGACGACCCGCGACGTCGAGCCATAGCGTGCCCGCCGAATCCGACATGTCGGAGGCCTTCTCGCCGGTCATCCGCAGCCGGACATAATCCTTGGGTAACAGCACGGTCGTAACCTGCGCGAAGATCTCGGGCTCGTGGCGGCGGACCCATTCGAGCTTGGGCGCGGTGAAGCCTGGCATCACGATATTGCCGCCGACCGTCCGGAACTCACCCGTGACCGCTTCCAGCGCCGCGCATTCCGCGAAGGAACGTCCGTCGTTCCACAGGATCGCGGGGCGCAAGGGTTTATCGTCCGCGCCGAGCAGGGTTGCACCGTGCATCTGCCCGGCAAGCCCGATCCCGCGGACCGACCGCCGGACCTCCGGGTCGATCGCGAGGACTGCGGCGGTCGTCGCCTTCCACCAGTCCTCGGGGTCCTGTTCGGACCACAAGGGCTGCGGCCGCTGGACGGTGAGCGCGGCGACGCCTTGGCCGACGACCGCGCCATGCGTGTCGAGGACGACGGCCTTGACGCCCGACGTGCCGATATCGATTCCGAGAAACATTCGCGGCCTTACTTGAGCAAGGGGTCGATCGTCTTGATCGTCCCGTCGGTGTTGAAGGTCAGCTCGGTCACCTTGACGTTGCGCAGGTGGTTTT
Organism: Sphingomonas sp. PAMC 26621; assembly: GCF_000251145.1. Taxonomy (GTDB): domain Bacteria; phylum Pseudomonadota; class Alphaproteobacteria; order Sphingomonadales; family Sphingomonadaceae; genus Sphingomonas. The sequence goes on from NZ_AIDW01000009.1 coordinate 121,214, forward strand.
TGTTGCTCAGCTGCGTGTCCGCATAGAACAGCCACCATTTGCCGCCGGTCTGGATGATCGAGTGATGCGTCGTCCAGCCCTGCACCGGGTTCATGATATGCCCGCGATAGGTGAATGGGCCGTATGGGTTCGTGCCGGTCGCATAATTGAGGAAGTGCGTGTCGCCGGTCGAGTAGGTGTAATAATATTGCCCGCCGCGCTTGAACATCCACGACGCCTCGAAGAAGCGCTTCTCATGGTCGCCGCCGAGGATCGGCTTGCCTTTTGCATCGAGGATTACCGCATCGCGCGGCGTCTCGGCGAGGCTCTTCATGTCGGGGTTCATCCGCGCGACCTTGCCGGTCAGCGCGGGCTGGCCGTCCTGCAGCAGATCGGTATCGCTGCCGTTGGGGTCGAACGTCCCGTTCTTCCAGCGCTGGAGCTGCCCGCCCCAGATGCCGCCGAAATACATGTAGCTCTTGCCGTCCGCGTCGGTGAAGACCGCGGGGTCCATCGAGAACGCGCCCGTGATCGGCTTGGGATCGGCCTTGAACGGGCCCATCGGGCTCTTCGACGTCGCAACGCCGATCATGAACTTGCCGAGGCCGTTCTTGTCCTTGGTCCGGTCGCGTGCCGGGAAGTACAGATAATAGGTGCCGTTCTTGTAGGCCGCGTCGGGCGCCCACATCTGCTGCGACGCCCAGCGGACCTGCTTCACGTCGAGCGCGACCGGGCCGACCGTGACGGGCGCGCCGATCCGGTCCATCTTCAGGATACGGTAATCGTGCATCGCATATTCGTTGCCGAGATCGTCGTCGGGGATGTCGGTCGGGACGTCGTGGCTCGGATAGACGTAGATCTTGCCGCCGAAGACATGCGCCGAGGGATCGGCGGTGTAGATCGACTTGACCAGCGGCTGCGACAGGAAGCGCTTGGCGTCCGTCTGGCCGGTTTGCGCGGGGTGATCCTGCGCGATCAATGCGGTGGCGAGGCCTGCGCCGCCAAGGCCGCACAGTGCGGCCAGATACATGCCCTTCTTCATCCTGGATCTCCCGAATCTCGCGCTCGTTGGCGCGTGTTGAGGGAAAGTTAGCGCTACCAGACGGGTTCGACAAGGAGTTTCGACGTGTGTGGCCTCTCGTCGCCCCGTACCATCCTCGCTTTGAGGTCCCCGTGCAGGCGGGCGTTCTCTAACTCTTCCGTCATCCTGAACTTGTTTCAGGATCCAGCCCTCCGCGAGTGGGGTCTGGGCTTGTTGCGCGGTGGATGCTGAAACGAGTTCAGCATGACGGCAGAATTGGGGGGGCGCGGTGATGATCGACCTGTTGGACGCCCCCGCCAGGGGTTTCGCGGAGGCGGGGATCATGGAGCGGCGGCGCCCGAAGCCATGACGCAGTGGCGGGAAAATCGCCTATCGCTCCCCCGTCGCGAGCCGATACCCGACCCCCGGCTCGTTGATCAGCAATCGCGGCACCGCCGCATCCTGCTCAAGCTTCTGCCGCAACCCGCGGATCACGATGCGCAGGTAATCGACATGGCTTTCATGCGCCGGCCCCCAGACGGTACGCAGCAATTGCGCATGGCCGATCACGCGGTCGGGCCGCTTCGCAAGCTCGGCGAGCACGTCATATTCCTTGGGTGGCAAGTGCACGACCTCGCCCCCGCGCCGGACCCGGCGATGTTCGAGATCGATCTCGACGTCCCCCGCGGTCACGTTGACTCGCTCCGCCTGTGTCGCCAGCCGATGCCGGAAGGCGGTGCGCAACCGCGCGAGCAATTCCTCGGTATCGAACGGCTTGATCAGATAATCGTCCGCGCCGAGATCGAGCGCGGCGACCTTCTCAGCCGTCTCGTCGCGCGCCGAGACGACCAGCACCGTCGCCTGCGAGCGCGCCTTGATCAGCTGGATCATCTCCAGCCCGTCGCGGTCGGGCAATCCCAGATCGAGCAACACCGCGTCGGGCTTGGCGATGTCGACCAGCGACAGGCCCTCGCGCGCGGTGCTCGCCTCGGATACGGTGTGCCCCGCGCGTTCGAGGGCGACGCGCAGCAACCGGCGGATGTGCGCGTCGTCTTCGACGATCAGGACTTTATGGGCGGGCATGAGACGCCTGTTACGGCCGCTTGCTCATCCGGTCGAGCGCAAGGTTGAGCGCGAGCACGTTGACCCGCGGTTCGCCCAGGAAGCCGAGCAGCGGGGTTTCCGCCGTCTGCTCGACCAACTGGCGAACGCGCGCCTGGTCGATCCCGCGCGCCTTGGCAACACGCGACGTTTGATAAAAAGCCGCCTCGGGGCTGATATGGGGATCGAGCCCCGAGGCAGAGGCCGTCACCAGATCGGCGGGAACAGTAGAACCTGGTGCCGTAACTTGTGCCGCGGCCATGTCGGTCTTGACCCGGTCGACCAGCGCCTTGCTGGTGGGACCAAGGTTCGAGCCCGACGAAGCGGTCGCGTCATACCCCTTGCCGGCCGCCGACGGGCGACCGTGGAAATAGCTGGGCCCGGCAAAGCCCTGGCCGATCAGCGCGGAGCCGATCACGGTCCCCTTCGCGTCGCGGAGCAGGCTGCCGTTGGCCGCCCCCGGCGCGATCACCTGGCCGAGGCCGGTGAGCGCGAGCGGGTAGACGAGGCCGAGCAGGAGCGCGAACAGGAGCGTCAGGACGATCGCTGGACGCAGCGCGGATTTGAAATCGGTAAGCATGGTTCAGATCCTCAGGCGAGGTGAAGGCCGGCGACGACGAGGTCGATCAGCTTGATCCCGATGAACGGCGCGATCAGGCCGCCGAGGCCGTAGACCGCGAGGTTGCGTGCGAGCAGCGGCCCGGCACCCATCGGCGTGTATTTGACGCCTTTCAGCGCGAGCGGGACGAGCAGCGGGATGATCAGCGCGTTGAAGATGATCGCCGACAGGATCGCGCTGTTCGGGCTCGACAGCCCCATCACGTTCAGCACGCCAAGCCCCGGATAGAGCACGACGAACATCGCCGGGATGATCGCGAAATACTTGGCGACGTCATTGGCGACCGAGAAGGTCGTCAGCGCCCCGCGCGTCATCAGCAACTGCTTGCCCAGGCCCACGATCTCGATCAGCTTGGTCGGATCGCTGTCGAGGTCGACCATGTTGCCCGCCTCGCGCGCGGCCTGCGTCCCGGTGTTCATCGCCACGCCGACATCGGCCTGGGCGAGGGCAGGGGCGTCGTTGGTCCCGTCGCCGCACATCGCGACGAGCTTGCCGCCCTGCTGTTCCTTGCGGATCAGCGCGAGCTTGTCCTCGGGCGTTGCCTCGGCGAGGAAATCGTCGACCCCCGCTTCGGCCGCGATCGCGGCGGCGGTGAGCGGATTGTCGCCGGTGATCATCACCGTGCGGATCCCCATCCGGCGCAGCTCGACGAAGCGTTCGCGTACCCCCGCCTTGACCACGTCCTTGAGCGCGACTGCACCGAGCAGCCGCCCGTCACGAAGCACCGCGAGCGGGGTCATCCCGCCGCGCGCGATCTCGTCGGTGATGCGCTTGAGCTCGACCGAACCCGCCGCATCCGAAGGCAGCGTCTTGAGGATCGAATCGACTGCGCCTTTCAGCACCGTGACCTGCCCGATCTTGACGCCGGACGCGCGGGTCTGCGCGGTGAACGGGATGATCTCGGCATCGGCCGGGAGCACCGCATTCTGGTGGAACTGCTCGCGTGCCAGGACGACGATCGAGCGGCCCTCGGGCGTCTCGTCGGCAAGGCTCGCGGTCATCGCGGCTTCGGCGAGCGTCGCGACGTCGATCCCGGCGAGCGCGCGGAATTCGCTCGCCTGGCGGTCGCCGATCGTGATCGTCCCGGTCTTGTCGAGAAGCAGGACGTCGATATCGCCCGCCGCCTCGACCGCGCGGCCCGACTTGGCGAGCACGTTGAAGCGGACCAGCCGGTCCATCCCGGCAATGCCGATTGCCGACAGCAGCGCCGCGATCGTCGTCGGGATCAGCGTGATGAGCAGCGCGGCGAGCACCGCGACCGAAATCCCGCCACCGGCGTAGTTGGCGAAGCCCGGGATCGTCGCGACCGCGATCAGGAAGATGATCGTCAGGCCGACGAGCAGGATCGTCAGTGCGATCTCGTTCGGGGTCTTCTGGCGTTCGGCGCCTTCGACCAGCGCGATCATCCGGTCGAGGAAGCCCTGGCCGGGTTCCGCGGTGATCTGCACCGTGATCTGGTCGGAGATGACGCGCGTGCCCGCAGTCACCGCCGAACGATCGCCGCCTGCCTCGCGGATGACCGGCGCGCTTTCGCCGGTGATCGCGGCCTCGTTGACCGAGGCGACGCCGACGATGACTTCGCCGTCCGCGGGGATCAGGTCGCCCGTCTCGACCAGGACCTTGTCACCCTTGGCGAGTTGCGTGGCGGGGACGAGTTCCCACGCTCCCGCGACGTCGATCAGCTTCTTCGCCTTGAGTTCGGACTTGGTCGCGCGGAGGCTTGCCGCCTGCGCCCGGCCGCGCCCTTCGGCAAGGGCCTCGGCGAAGGTGCCGAACAGCACCGTCAGCCACAGCCAGACGATCAGCTGGATCTGGAACGAGGCGGCGAGCGGCTCGCCTCCCATCGCCAGCAGGACGGTGAGGAGGAGCGCGACCACTGCCGTGGTGAAGAGCACGGGGTTCTTCACCAACTGGCGGGGGTCGAGCTTCTTGAACGAGTCGCCGATCGCCGGGACGACCAGCTTCGTCGAGAACATGGAGGATGCGGTTGCCATTGTCAGGACCTTCAGAAAAGCTGGCCGTTGATCATCGCGAGATGATCAGCGATCGGGCCGAGGGCGAGGCTGGGCAGGAAGGTGAGGCCGCCGAGGATCAGGATGATCCCGACGAGCAACCCGATCCACAGCCCGCCCGTGGTCGGGAACGAGCCCGCGCCGGCGGGGATGTGCTTCTTGGCGGCGAGGCTGCCCGCGATCGCGAGCACCGGCACGATGATGAAGAACCGCCCGAGCCACATCGCGACCGACAGCATCCCGTTGTACCAGGGCGTGCCGGCGGAAAGACCCGCAAAGGCCGACCCGTTGTTCGCGGTTGCCGAGGTGAAGGCGTAGAGGATCTCCGCAAAGCCGTGCGGCCCCTTGTTGAGCGGCCCCGCGAGCCCGTCCGGCATCACCGCGCTGAGCGAGGTCAGCCCGAGGATGCACAGCGGCAGGATCGCGATCGCGAGGACGGCGAGCTTGACCTCGCGGCTCTCGATCTTCTTGCCGACATATTCGGGGGTGCGCCCGACCATCAGCCCCGCGACGAACACCGCGAGGATCGCGAACAGCAGGAACCCGTAGACGCCAGCGCCGACGCCGCCGATGACGATCTCGCCGAGCTGCATGTTGAACAGCGGGATCATCCCGCCGAGCGGCGTGAAGCTATCATGCATCGCGTTGACCGCGCCGCACGAGGCGGCGGTGGTGACGACCGCGAACAGCGCGGACGCGGCGGTGCCGAAGCGGACTTCCTTGCCCTCCATGTTGCCACCGGCGACGCCGATGTGATGGAGGATAGGATTGCCCTGCGCTTCCTGCCAGTAGCAGACGGTGACGCCCGCCACGAACAGCACGGTCATCGCGCCGAGGATCGCCCAGCCCTGCCGTGTATCGCCGACTGCCTTGCCGAAGGTCCAGGTGAGCCCGACGCCGATCGCGAAGATCGACAGCATCTGGACGAGGTTGGTGAGCGCGGTCGGGTTTTCGAACGGATGCGCGCTATTGGCGTTGAAGAAGCCGCCACCGTTGGTGCCGAGCATCTTGATCGCTTCCTGGCTCGCGACCGGACCCAGAGCGATCGTCTGCTTGACGCCTTCCAGCGTCGTCGCATCGACCGACATGGCGAGTGTCTGCGGCACGCCGCTGACGATCAGGAACAGCGCATAGACGACGCAGATCGGGAGCAGCACGTACAGCGTGACGCGCGTCAGATCGGCCCAGAAATTGCCGATCGTCTTCATCTCGCGCCGCGCAAAGCCGCGGAACAGCGCGAAGGCGACCGCGATGCCGGTGGCGGCGCTGAGGAAATTGTGGATCGTGAGCCCGAGCATCTGGCTCAGGTTCGACATCACCGCCTCGCCCGAATACCACTGCCAGTTGGTGTTGCTGACGAACGAAATCGCGGTGTTCATCGCGCCGTCCGGCCCGACGCCGGCAAACCCGCGCTGGTTGAGCGGCAGGAACGCCTGGAGCCGCAGCACGGCGTAGGTCAGCAGCACGGTGACGAGCTGGAACAGCAGCATGTGGACGGCGTACCGACGCCAGCCTTGCTCGACGGTCGGGTCGATTCCGGCGAGCCTGTAGAAGCCGGTCTCTACGGGGCCGAGCACGACGTGGAGCGGCGTGCGCCGCCCCTCGTAGAGCGCGAACAGCCACATCCCCATCGGCTTGGCGATCGCCGCCAGGATGGCGACAAAGAGCGCGATCAGCGCCCATCCCTGAATGGTCATCGATGCAGGTCCTTCAGAACCGCTCGGGCCGGACGAGCACGGCGACGAGATACAGGAGGAGGCCGACCGCGGTCAGCCCGGCGAGCGCTAGGTGGAGCGACATCTCAGGCTTCATCACACAGGCGGACGAAGGCGAGGGTCAGCAGAAACAGCCCGCCAAGAATGGCGAGCCAGAGAAGATCGGGCATGTTGGGGCCTTTCCCGGCGACTCCGCCCCGAATGGCGGCTTCTGAGGGGCGAGATAGGCGCGGGGCGCATTAAGGTGCGCCGGGTAAGGCGCGGGCGGGGCATTAAGAATGCATAAGGTTTGCGCGTGTGCGGTGGCGTTGTGGGGGCGGGGTGCCTAGGCTTCGTCTGTGATTTGCCGTTGTACCCCTGCCGTCATTCCCGCGAACGCCGGAATCCATTGGTTCCGCCGGTCCGCCGTACTGCGGAGATGCTGCCTTATGGATCCCCGCCTCCGCGGGGATGACGGAGAGGGGGAAGGCTTCGCAACCGTTACCCGTCACCCCGGCCCTGTGCCGGGGTCCACCGGCGGCCAGGCCCAACGCTTGCGGAGTTCGCGGCGCGGTGGATGCCGGGACGAGCCCGGCATGACGGGACTACACCCGAAAGCCCCCGCATGCCGGTAACCGACGACCGTCCATCGCCCGACGCCCTTCTCCGCGCCGCGAAGCGCGAGGCGCGGGGCAAGCTCAAGATCTTCCTCGGCGCCGCCCCCGGTGTCGGCAAGACCTTCGAAATGCTCCGCGAAGGTGCCGAGCGGCTCAAATCGGGCACCGACGTCGTCATCGCGATCGTCGAGACGCACGGCCGCGCCGAGACGCAGGCGCTGGTCGCGCCGCTCGAAATCCTCCCGCGCCGCCAGATCGCCTATCAGGGGCACAGCCTCGACGAGATGGACATCGACGGCCTGCTCGCGCGCGCGCCGCAACTCGCGCTGGTCGACGAGTTCGCGCACACCAACGTCGCGGGCAGCCGACACCCCAAACGCTGGCAGGACGTGATGGAACTGCTCGACGCGGGGATCGACGTGTACACCACGCTCAACGTCCAGCATGTCGAGAGCCTCAACGACGTCGTCGCGAGCTTCACGCGGGTCCGCGTCCGCGAGACCGTCCCCGACAGCGTGTTCGACGATGCCGAGGTCGAGGTGGTCGACCTGCCGCCCGACGAGCTGATCGAGCGACTGAAGGCGGGCAAGGTCTATATCCCGGCCGAGGCGACCCGCGCGCTTGACCGCTTCTTTTCCAAGGCGAACCTGTCCGCTTTGCGCGAAATGGCGCTGCGTCGTGCGGCGCAGAGCGTCGACCAGGCGATGCTCGAGCATCTCGACACCCACGCCGTCGGCGGCACCTATGCCGGGGGGGAGCGCGTGCTGGTCGCGGTCAGCGAATTGCCCGGATCGGAAACGCTCGTCCGCGCCGCCAAGCGGCTCGCGGATGCACTCAAGGCCCCGTGGCAGGCGGTCTCGATCGAGACCCCGCGCACCGAGAGCTTCGGCGATGCGCAGCGCCGCCAGATCGCCGACACGCTGAGCCTCGCCGCCAGCCTCGGCGCGACCATCGCGACGATCCCGGCCGAGAATGTCGCGAGCGGCCTGCGCGCGCAGATCGAAGAAATGCGCGCGACCCAGCTCGTCATCGGCAAATCGGTGCGCAGCTGGTGGTTCACCCTGCGCCACGGGTCGGTGGTGGAGGCGATGCTCGCGGGGACCGACGGGCTCGCGATCCATGTCATCCCCGCCGGAACCGCGCCGCCGCGCCAGCGCACGCCGGCGATCCGCGCCGACTGGGGGCTCGCGGTCAAATCCGTGGCGGTCTTCGCGCTGGTTGCGCTCACCGCCGCGTTCGCCAAGCTGGTCGAGCCGGTGATCGGCGTCGGCGGGATCGACCTGATCTTCCTGCTGCCCGTCATCATCGCCTCGGGGCGGTTCGGGCTGTGGCCGGGGGTGACGACCGGGCTGCTTGCGGGGCTGACGTACAACTTCCTGTTCCTGCCCCCGCTCTACACCTTCACGATCGCGGACCCGCAAAGCCTGCTGACGATGTTCGTGCTGATCGGCATCGCGACCTTCACCGCGAACCTGACCGGCCGCCTCAAGATCCGCGCGACGCTGGGGGTACGCGGCGCGCAGGAAAATGCCGCGGTCGCCGCGTTCGGGCAGGCGCTCGCGCGCGTGTCGGACTGGGAGGCGACCAGTCGCACCGTCAGCAGCGAGATGGCGCGGCTGCTTGGCCTGTCGGTGATCGTGCTCGACGATCGTGACGGGCAGCTCGAGTGTATCGCGTGGTCGAGCGAAGAGATGCCGACCTTCGGCCCGGTCGACCGCGCCGCGGCCGACTGGTGCTGGAGCAAGGGCGAGGCGACCGGCGCGGGGACCGGGACACTGGTATCGTCCGACTGGCAGTTCCAGCCGCTCAAGACGTCGCTCGGCGTGCTCGCGGTGGTCGGCCTGTCGGCACATGATGGCGGCGATCCGGTTGGCGCGGGGCGCGCGGTGTTGCTGGCGACGCTGCTCGGACAGGCGGCGCTCGCGCACGAACGGTTGAAGCTCGAGGACCAGGTCCGCGAAGTCTCGGTGCTGCGCGAACGCGACCGGCTGCGCGCGGCGTTGCTGTCGTCGATCGGGCATGACCTGCGCACGCCGTTGACTTCGGTGGCGGCAGCGATCGACGCGATCGCTCGGGATCATCCCGATGCGCCCACCGTGCCCGTCGCGCGAAGCGAAGTCGCACGGTTGCGGCGGTTCCTCGACAATCTGGTCGACATGGTGCGGATCGATTCGGGCGCGCTCAAGCTCGCGCCCGAAGCGACCGACCTGACCGACGCGGTGGCAAGCGCGGTGCATGACCTCAAGACCCTGCTCCACGGCAGCCGGATCGACCTGCGCGTGCCGCCCGACCTGCCGCTGGTGCAGGCGGACCCGACGCTGCTTCATCACATCCTGATCAACCTGCTTGCCAATGCCGCGGTCCACGGCGGTGCGGGCGCGATCGAGATCGGCGGGCGGCGGGTGCGCGACGAAGTGACGCTGTCGGTGCGCGATCACGGGCCGGGGTTGCACCCGGGGTCGGAAGCGCAGGTCTTCGAGACGTTCGCGCAGGGGCGTGGTGGCGACCGGCATGGCGGGAGCGGTCTCGGCCTGGCGATCGCCAAAGGTTTTGCCGAGGCGATGGGCGTGGGGATCGCCGCGCATAACGATCCCGAGGGGGGCGCGGTGTTCAGCCTGTGCTTCCGGTTGCGCTGATCCGCTGCGGCTAGTGCGCCGGGCGTGATCCGGCGAAAGGCCCGAACCGCCTGCGCAACTGACTGATCCGATCGACGATCATCGTTTCGATGCCGGGCGGACGGTCGTGTGCGCGCCACAAGGCGAACAGCGTCGCCAGGTAGCACGCCAGCGCCGTCCCACCACAGGCGGCGAGCCCGATGGCTAGCGGAATGCCGCGAAGATCGTGCAAAACCGGGCGAAGCGCGAACAGTGTCAGCACCATCACCATGCCCGCACCCAGCGGACGCCATGTGCCGAGAAGCTGATCGACGATCGACAGCCCGATCAGCCGCCTGACAAGCCAGCTACAGACGGCGAGCATCAGGACCGCACTGATCACCCGTCCTGCAATCAGGCCGTACGTTCCGTAATAATAGGCGCCCACGAAAACCAACGGGATCTTCAGCACGAGTTCCACCACGTTGCGGTGCAAGGTGATTTCGGTCCGGCCCGTCGTCATGGCGAGCGAGACCAACGGCGCGGTGATCAGGGCCGGTATCAGCGGCAGGGCGAGCCATTGCAGCATCGGCCAGCACGCTTGCCATTTCGGCCCGAGTGCAAGCCGGACGACGGGTTCGGCCAACAGGCTCAGCCCCAATACAATCGGCAGGCCCGTCGTCAGCATCATCCCGACCGACCGCGCATAGGCGCGGCTGAGTCGCTCCGCGTCCCCTTGCAGGGCGGCAAAGGCGCCGGGTAGCGGCCGCGTGATTGGCTTGATCATCGCCTGGTCCGGGATGGCGGCGAGGTCACCGGCCAGCGAGAAACTGCCGAGTTCCGCCTTCCCGACAAATCGCGCCAGCATCAGCCGGTCGATCTGCCAGTTGAGCGCGCCGATCGTCTGGGACGCGGTCATCCATCCGACGAAATGCGAAAACACGCTCCAGCGCGCGAGCGACCACCGGGGGCGGTAGGGCGCGAACCAATAGGTCAGTGCCATCGTTGCGACCGGCGCTGCGACCGTGGCGGTCGCGAGCGCCCAATAGCTCCGTGTCATAATGGCGAGCGGGACCGCGCACCCGAGCGCGACGATCTTGCCGATCACCTCGATCAGCAAGTCGCGGCGAAAGTCGATCGCGCGTGCGTAATGCGCCATTGCCGGGCTCATCAGCCCGCGCACCGTCGGCGCGATACTGAGGAAGCAGATCAGCGGTACCAGGCGCGGCTCGTGATAGAGAAGCGCGAACGGCCAGGCGAGCGCGGCAAGGATCAACGTCAGCACGCCACCGCGGATCAGACCGATCGTGAAGGCGGTGTCGAGCAGGTCGGGCGTGATCGCGTCCGACCGGACGAGGACCTGCGTGATCGGAATTTCGAAGATTGCCTCGACGATCTGCACCAGCGTGAGCGCGACGGCGACCATCCCGAAATCGGCGGGCAGCAAGAGGTTGGCGAGCAACAGAAGACCGACGAAGTCGATCGAGCGGGTGCCGAGCTTGGAGGCGATCAGCCATGCCGCGCCGGACAGCGTCCGGCCTGCCAGATCCTGCGGCCGCTCGGTCATCGCGTTTTGCCGGAAGGCAGAGGAGGGCGCGGCACCGTTCGCGGGTCTTTTCCGGGGAAAGTCGGCAACGCGGGTTGCGCCCGTCGCGCGGCTACGTCGTGGCCGGGAGGCATGGTGGAGGCGTTGGTCGTCATGCGCTAGCCACGGTCCTGCCAGGCGGCGGCAACGACGGCGGAAAAGTCCGTCCCAAACCGATCCGGACTGAACGTGCGCGCGCGCGCGACCGCCCGGGCCGGGTCGAAGGCTGGCAGCCAGGTCTCGAACCGGTCGAGCGCCTCGAGCAATGCCTCGACCGACTTCTCGGCAAAGAACACGCCGGTTTCCTCGGCAACGACCGTTTCGACCGCGCCGCCGCGGGCGAAGGCGATGACCGGGCGGCCCGAGGCCATGACCTCGACCGGGATCAGCCCGAAATCCTCCTCCGCGGTAAATACCAGTGCGCGGGCGCCGGCATAAGCGTCGCGCAACGCGGAGAACCCCATGCGCCGCGTGAAGCGGATCGACGGTCCGGCCCTTGCCTGCAGCGATGCCAGCATCGCGCCATCGCCAATGACGTGCAGTTTCCGGCCACTCTGGTTGAACGCGTCGATCGCCAGGTCGGGGCGTTTGTAGGGGACCAGTTGGCCGACCCAGAGATATTCGTCGGTAGCGTACGGGGCGGGGGCGAAAAGCCGCGTATCCACCGGCGGGTAGACGACGGTGGCCGCGCGCCCCCAGCTCTTGGCGATCCGTCGCCGGATATAGTCGCTGTTCGCCATGATACGGTCTGGCCGTGCCGCGCTGACCGTGTCCCACATTCGCAGCGATGGCGCGAACAATGGCATCAGCAGACGGGCCGCCGCGCCACCGTCGGCATGATATTGGGCGTATTGATCCCACAGATAGCGCATCGGCGAGTGGCAATAGGTCACGTGGACCGCATCGGGGCGCGTGATGATCCCTTTCGCGGGTCCGGCTTCACAGCTGATCACCAGATCGTAAGCGCTCAGGTCAAGCGCCTCGAGCGCGCGGGGCATCAGCGGCAAATACTTCTGATAGTGACGTGTCGCAAACGGCAGTCGTGCAATAAAGGTCTGAAATATCTTGTGCTTCAGGATCGTCGCGGAGATGGCGCTGCGGTCTACGACATGCGTGAAGATATCGGCATCGGGGTACATCCGGCAAAGATGCTCGAGAACGCGTTCCCCTCCACGCATCTGGACGAGCCAGTAATGAATGATCGCTACGCGCACCCCGGCCCCCATATGCTGCGCGAGACCTAGCCGTGACGCGAGGTCGGAGTCCAGTATGGGATGACAGTATTTGCGATGACTTCGACAAAGGGCAGCTCGATCAGCCCGTCATATACCAGCGCGTCGGCTTCCCGGGGTACTCCGCAACCAGCCAGGCATAGCGCGTGCTGGACCAGGGCTCGATGAAGTTCGATCGGCTGTCGAGAACCACGTCCCCCGCATCGAGCCGCGCGATCAGCACCGTGTGCAGCCCGATATCCGTACGATAGACGATCGCGAAGAACAGGCGGGCGGGCGCAAACCCGGCGGCGATCAGGTCAAGTCGCTTCTGGATCGCGAGATCCTCGCAATCGCCGGACGCGTTGCGGCCCGATCCGCTCGGCCGCCACAACTCGGGCACGCCGTATAACGACTGGTCGCTCTGCTGGCGCACATGCGCGTTGATCGAGGCATCGATGCGTTTCAGCATCCGCATCCGTTCCGCGTCGTCGCGGTCATCCTGCGCCGGAGCAGGGGCTGGTGTGAGGAAAGATGCGCCTCCGACAGTCTCGTCGTGCGCGTCGGACTGCGCGGCGCTACGGCGCGGTGCCGGGGGTGGTGCCCCCGCCAGCGTCGTGCAGACGCCCGGTTGTGCCTGGCACAATTCGATGAACGCGCGCGGCATCGGGCTGGCGGCGCCAACCGGAATGAAACGCGGGCCTGCCGCCTTTGCCGCCGTCGGCATCGCCCCTGCAACCGTCAAACCCAACACAAGCAACAAAAAGCGCGTCACGACCGACCCCGTTAGAATGGTCGTGAAGCTTTGCTCGTGCGGCGGTTATGGAAGCGTTACGTGTGTCAGATAAATTATAGTAAACAAGGATTTAATGTGCTTTAATGAGACAAAAGATGCCATGCCGGCAGCAAGATGACAGCCCAGGCAAGCACACCGCATCCGAACGTCGCGACGATCCGTACAAGAGGTGGCCAGCGTTCTGCGTCAGTTTGACTAGAGTGTTGCGGCGTCGCCCTTTTCATCGTGAACAGGTGCCGCCGGTGAGCGGATGACGGCCACGCCCGTTCCTCAGTAAGCCGAACTTTGCGGGGCAACATGGCAAGCAATCCTGTACAACGGTTGCCAACCGTAACCTGATCCGCGCCGTAGTGATAGCGCTTGTCTGTCAATCCTTTGGAGTATGGCTTTGTTTTGCAGGGGGATAACCTGCATCGAACAACGCTGTTCGCAGCCCCATGCGTGCTGAAGCGGGGGTGATTGGGCACAGATGGACCGGCTCTTTGTCTGAGGTGGCTATTGCAGGACGTATGCCTCCTATAGAGTATACCCTTGGTGCCGTTCCCTCTATACTGTCGACACTATGCTTTAGCTGAGGTAAAGCGTGATAGAATTCTACAAAGATTGCCGAATCATCATCAATTTTTAGATCTGAGAGTATCCGAACGGTGAGTACCTGGATAATGTACAAAACTGTAAGGCATTACATCAGTTTGTATATTTGTACTCTGACGGCAATTATGGGGCAGGTGCCGATGGCTTATGGTATAACCATGAGCCAGGCCGCTTATACCAAGACTCTCTGATCAGGACCGATGGGCCCACGACCGCAGTCCGATGGACATGATGCGCCACGGCTGATCGGTGAGGCGGTTCCAGGCGAAGCAGCAATGGTCGAGGATGTCGTCGTAGGATTTGAAGATGCGGTTCGACAGCCAGTTGTCGCGCATGAACTGCCAGACGTTTTCGACCGGGTTGAGCTCGGGGCATTTTGCCGGCAGCGGCAGCAGCGTGATGTTGGCCGGGACGATCAGCCCCGCCGAGAGATGCCAGCCTGCCTGGTCAAGTATCAGCACGGCATGGGCGCCGGGCGTCACGGCGGCGGATATCTCGGCGAGGTGCAGCGTCATCCCTTCGGTATTGCAGCGCGGGAGCACCAGGGCCGCTCCCTTGCCCTCGGCTGGGCAGATGGCGCCGTAGATGTAGGCCGAGGTGGTACGTTGGTCCTTCGGCGCTGACGGACGTGTCCCGCGCTTGGCCCAGCGCCGGGTGATGCCGTTCTTCTGGCCGACCCGCGCCTCATCCTGCCACCACAGTTCTATAGGTGTACCGCCAGGGAGCGCTGCCCGGATCGCTGCCACTTGGGCGGGGAAGCCTTTTTAAAAACGTCGATGGCGTCAGCCGCCTGCGCATGATGCCTCGGTCGTGCCGTCAGCTTCCTGTAGCCCATGGCGCGCAGGTCGCGGCTCAGCGTCTGCTTGCTGACCGACACACCATATTCGTCGAACAGCCACTGGATCAAATCGACGATCCGCCAGCGCACCACGCCATGCGACGCCGGGACCGGGCCCTGTTCGATGGTCTCGGCAAGCGCCCGCTTATGCTCTGGGCCAAGCACTGGACGGGGACCGGGGGCTTTGCCGTCGAGCAAGCCGTCGGGCCCGCTGGTATTGAAGCGCAGCACCCAGTCTCGAACCGTCTGCAAACCAACGCCGCCGACCTGTGCCGCCGCGTGCCGCGCACCACCATCGTAAATCACCGCCAGCGCCAGCAGCCGCCGGACCTGATTGGCGTCACCGCTCAAACGCGCCAACCTTCGAAGACCAGACCCGTCGAAATCGTCCCTTAGCCCAACCGCTGATGCCACCGCCAACCTCCCACCGTTTGCGATGTTGAATCAGATCATGACCGACTTGGGAATCCCCGGCGCTGAGTCAGGCTCCGAGGGACTTGGTATTATGTCGCGCCGGCGGCCGTGTCCGTCGGAGAGGATCCGCTGGAATCCGATTATACGCTTGGGGTCGCAGACAAGGTTCGCGTGATCGTCTTCGACGAACCGTCGCTGTCGGGCGAGTTTGTGGTCAATGCGAACGGATCATTATCGATGCCGCTGATTGGGGATGTTCGCGCCATTGGCAATACCGCCGGCGACATCGCGCAGACTATCCAGGCAAAGCTTCGACAGGGATATGTCCTGGAACCCCGTGTCAGCATCGATATACTGACCTTCAGGCCATTCTATATCCTTGGCGAAGTAAACAAGCCCGGGGAATATCCATATTCATCGGGATTGACCGTTGACGGTGCCGTAGCGACTGCGCAGGGATATACCTACCGAGCAGAGAAGAAGTCGATCTATATAAAACGCGCTGGAGAGGCGCGCGCGGTGAAAATGAAACTCATGCCGGATCTTAAAATACGTCCGGGCGACACCATTAGAGTCGGCGAGCGGTATCTGTGATGATCGACTTTGTAAGAGCGTTGGTCTTGAAATATGCCAGCCGACGAGCTGGCGTAGGGGAACGTGAAGGGATTGCAGCATGATGGGTTCCGGAGCGCTTCGTATCGTTGCCATGCTGTTGTCCGGCACGTCCATTTCGGCTGACGTCGCTTATGGCCCCGCTGGGCTTCCGGCGCTGGAGGATCAGGCGCAGGCCGCACCCTCAGCGCCGGATGCATCGCCGCAACCCGACCAGGAGCAACAAATCTCGCAACTGGCCGCGCTGCTGATCGCCGCCTTGCAGACAAAGGGGCTTCAGCGCGGCCAGATCGAAGGCCAGTTATCCCTGGCGATCGGCCAGTCGCAAGCCGCATGCGGCGTGTCGCAGTCGGCGCTGACTCGCGCGGCGGCGCAGGTTGGCCAACTCAGCCCGGACGCCTCGGTCGCGGTCCGCAATATCACCGGGGCACTGGCACGGTGCGAGGTCAATGGCACCGCGGCACTCGCCAATGCGCAGACCCTTGTCGAGCAGGGAACGACCCTGGGGCTTTCGGGGGGAAGTTCGAACTACACGAGTCAATAGCGTTGCATTGCTGGGGGGCATCGAATGACGCAAAGCGTAAGCTTCTGGACTTTGGGGATCGGCTTCGTCGCCCCGTTCGTCGTGTTCGGATCGACCCCGGTCTTTGCACAGAATGTCGGCGACAGCTTCGTCGTGCCCAATCTGCCGATCCAATATGATCGCGGGCGGAACACCGGCGTTCTGGACCGGTCGCGGCCGGAGTTTGACGCGCTCGGCGTCAAGCTCGGCGGGTTCACGCTGTTTCCGCGCGTGGAGACGACGCTGGGCTATTCCGACAATGTGTACCAGACCGATACCGCTCGGACCGGAGACGCATCGTTCGAGCTCTCCCCCAGCGCGCGGCTTACAAGTGACTGGTCGCGCAATGCCTTAACGCTGGAAAGCGGCGCAGGCATCAAGCGGTTCCTGTCCGAGACGCGGCGAAACCAGGAGACCTGGTATGTCGGCGGATCGGGACGGTACGATGTCGGCGGGCAGATCACGGTTTCCGGCTCGGCGCGAACGCAACGTGCGGTCGAACCGCCAACCTCGGCCGCTTATCCGACGGCTGCGGCGGCGGCGTCGCAGTATCAGACGACGCAATTCCAGCTCAATGCGGGATATGCGCCGGGGCGATTGCGGCTGCAGGGCGGGGTCGGTTTCGTCGCGCTCGGTTTCGACGATGTCCTGACGTTCGGCAACGGCGTGATCAGCCAGCGGAACCGCAATTCGCACACGTCGAGCGGGACCGGCCGCGCTGAATACGCGCTCAGCCCCGATACCTCTTTGTTCGTCCAGGGAAGTTACGAACGGGTCGATTATGCGCGCCCGTTGGCAAGCGGTATCCCGAACCGCAGTTCGGATACGTATCGCGCGCTTGGGGGCGCGACGTTCGATCTCAGTACGTTGCTTCGGGGGTCGGTCGGGATCGGCTATATCCGGCGCAGCTATGACGCCGCCATCTATCGCAGCATCGGTGGCCTGACGGCGGAGGCCCGTCTCGAATATTTCCCGTCGCCGCTGACGACCGTCACGCTGACCGGGCGTCGTCTGATCGAGGATGCGTCCTTCACGAACTCTGGCGGTTTCGTGAACAATACCGCGGCGCTGCGGGTCGATCACGAACTGCTGCGCTATGTCCTGCTCAATGCGCAGGTCGGCTATGAGCGCGATACCTATCGCGGGTCGAACGCGAAGCTCGACATCGTCCGGGCAAGCGGTGGCGTGCGGTATGTCCTCACGCGGATCTTCGGAATCGGCGCGTCGGTGACGCACGACCTGCGTTCCGCGAAGGGCACGGGGGCGGGCACGTCCTATCACGAAACCCGCTTCCTGCTGTCGCTCGTGGCGCAGAAATGACGTTCCTCGTCGAAAAGTATCGCAAATGGACATGATTTCCGAACCGCAGAGCCTGCCGCGCGGCAGTCGGCTCGATCAAAGTCGTCACATCGGCCAGAAGCCGGTGACGCTGACGTCGCTTGGGGGCACGCTGCGGCAACGCTGGCGCGTGATCGTCGGGGCGGTTTTGCTCTGTTCGCTCGCTGCGCTTGCCGCCGCCTTTCTAATCACGCCGCGATATGATGCGGTGGCGCGGATCCGGATCACCCCGGCAAGCCAGGCACCGCTCGACTTCGAAACCGCCAAGGACCAACCGCTCGACCAGGCGCTGGTCAATACCGAGATCGCCACGATCCGCTCGCGCGATATCGCGCGCCGGGTCGTCCTGCAGACCGGATTGCAGCATGACGTCGAATTCGCCGGCGCGCAGGCGCTCGCCGAGAGGCGTGGCGGTCCGCGCGCCGCAATCGAAACCGCGCATGCGACCGAAGTCGCGACCTCCGGGCTGCTCCGGCAGCTCTCCGTCGCGCAACAGGAAAAGAGTTACGTCCTGTCGATCGGCGTGCGATCGCGCGACGCCGCCAAGGCGGCACGGCTCGCGAATGCGGTCGCGTTTGCCTATATCGACAGCACGGCGGACTTGCAGACGAGCACCGCGACCCGTCAGGCACAAAGCGGGTTGAGCGCGCTGCAGCGGCTCTCCGCGGAGGCGGAGGGGGCCGCGACCACCGTCGCGCGCTACCGCTCCGCAACCGGGATCGTCCAGGGCGGGGCGATCGGCACGATCAACGAACAGCAGGTCGGACCGGTCTCGCAGCAACTCGCCGCCGCGCAGGCGCAGGCGGCGGCGCTCCGGTCCGACGTCGCCGCAGCGGAGCGGCAGATCGCGTCGGGGGTCAGCGATGCCGTCTCGGCGGTCCGCTCCGCCCCAGCGATCACCGACTTGCGGCGCCAGCGGACCGAGGCCGAGCGCCAGCGCGCGCAATATGCCGCGCGCTACGGCCCCAAGTTCCCCGCGCTCCTCCAGAGCAACCAGCAGATCGAGGCGCTCGACCAGCAGATCCGGCTCGAACAGACCCGCATCATCGAAGGGTTGCGGAGCGAGGCCCGGTCCGCCGATGCCAAGGCGGCCGACCTCAACCGGCAGCTCGCGGGCCTGAAACAGCAGATCGCGCTGAACAACCAGGCAGCGGTGCGGGCGGAAAGCCTCCAGCGCAAGGCGGATGCCGCGACCGCCGCGTACAACCGCATGGCGGGCACCGTCCAGCAGGCCGCTCAGGCGCAGCGCAGTAGCGAACCCCAGGCCCGGGTGCTCGAGCGCGCGGTCGTCCTCTCCCGGCCGACCTATCCCAACCGCCCGGCGATCGGCGTCGCGGGCGTGCTGCTCGGTCTGGTCCTCGGGGTCGGCGCGGCGCTCGTCGGCGAAGCGGTGCAGAGCACCGTCCGCAGCCCGGAGGAAGTGGAGACCATGCTCGGGCTGCGGTTCGTGACGGCCATTCCGCAATTGCGCGGGCGTCGGATGGTCGACGCGTCGGGGCGTCGCTGTGCGCCTGCCGACACGCTGCGTGACGCGCCCGTTTCCGCGTATTCAGAGGCGTTCCGCGCGATCCGCAACCTCGTCCGCTCCACCGGGGTCAAGATCATCGCGATCGGTTCGACCCTGCCATCCGAGGGGAAGACGACGAGTGCGTTGTCACTTGCCCGCGTGATGGCCTTGTCGGGCGACCGCGTGCTGCTGATCGATTGCGACGTCCGGCGGGCCGGCTTGATGCGCGCGCTGGGGTGCGCGCCCGAGGCGGGGACGATCGAGGTCCTTACCGACGCCGCCGTCCTCGACCAGGTGGTGCAGCAGGATTTCATCCCCGGGCTCGACCTGCTCTGCGTCCGCACGCCGACCTTCACGCCGACTGACCTGTTCGACACCGGCGCGATGGCAGCCCTGCTCGATCGGGCACGGGACGGGTACGATCATATCATTCTGGATACGCCGCCCTTGCTCGGCATAGCCGATGCCAGGACGCTCGCGACGCTCGCGGATGGCGTTCTCGTGCTGATCAAATACAATGCGACCCCGCTTTCGGCGATCGACGCTGCGCTTGCCGGGCTCGAGCAGGATGGCGCAGTGGTGCTGGGCGGCGTGTTGACGATGGTCGATCCGCGCTCCGAAGCGATGGGGGCGCTGTATTATTCCGCACGGTACAGTCGATATTATCAGCAATGACGACATTGCGCGCCCGCGTGCCTCACAGGTGGCGGGGGGCGTTCCCGGCGCTGTTCGCCAGTATCGCGTGTATCTGCGTCGCTATCGGCGCGGCGCGGCTGGCGGGGGATGAAGCGCTTGCAGTCGTGATCACCGAGGCGGTGCAGGCGCGTTCGCCCACCGCGCGCGATGCGGCGCTGGAGGCATATGGGGATCGTGCGGCCGCCACGCTGCCGCCACGCGCGCTCGCGCCGCTGGCGCAACTGGCGATCAATGCGGCGCACTCCGCCGCCAGTCCCGAACTGCGCAGTCTGAACGGCGCCCGGGCCGATGCAATGGTCGGCTGGTTACGCCGAACCCGACCCGACTGGGGCGCAACCTGGCTTCTCGTCGCGCAGCAGGAACGCCTTCACCACGCGGGCGCGACATCTACGGCGGTAGCGGCGGTGGCGAGGAGCTACCGGCTGCGACCGTTCTGCGCGGCCTGCGCGGCGTGGCGGATCGCCTTTGCCCGACTATACTGGCCCGCGCTGGACGCGGCGACCCGCACCGCGGCGATCGAGGAAGCGGTCTGGCAGACCCGTTACGACAATGGTCGCCGGAGCGGCTATGAGCATCTGCTCGGCAACTCCCCCGCCGGAGTGGCCTATCAGTTGCGCATGTCCGGTGTCGGCCAGGGCGACGCCAACGTGGTTTCGCGCTGACGCGATCGGGGAGGTCCGGCGGAACCGATTGCCACACCGCCGAGGGTCCGTCCCCAGACGAGCCCGAGAAGCGCCGCGGACAGCGCGGCAATCGCGGGAACGTTCAGCGCAATGTCGATCAGCGATCCTGCTCCCGCGATCGCCACCGCAAGCAGCATCGCGCGGGCCAGCGTCGCGCGCAACAGCCCGGGCGTCCGCACGATCCGGGATCCGATTCCGAGCACGGCGATGGCGACCAGCGCGACCGCCGGCCATCCGGCTTCGATCGCGAGTTGGAGCGGCGCGTCATGCGCGGCGCCGAAATCCCCGACGAGCAAAACCGTATCCGGCGTGAGGGTTTGCGCGTTGAACCGACTGAAGCCGCCCAACCCGTAGCCGAACACGGGCGCATCGCGCGCCAGACGAAAGTAATGGCGCAGGACCGCAATCCTGCCCGATCCGTCCGCGTCGGCGATCGAATAGCGCGCGAGGACCGATGGCGCCGCGAGCCACACCGCACCGGCGCCGATCGTGAGAGCGAGCAACGCGACGACGCGATGTCTCGGAGACGTCGACGGCACGCGCGAAACAGGATGTGGCGCGAGGGCGTAGACGCCATGCGCCACGATCGTTGCCGCGAAAGCGGCGCGGGACTGGGTCATCGCGACCAGGACGAGCGCAACGATCGTCCCGATCAGCGCGAGCGGGATCGCCAGCGGCGAATGGGGGCGGGAACGCGCGCGCCAGATTTCCCAGCGATCGCGCGCGACGCCGGCCATCAGCAGGCTGATCATGCCGAAACTGATCCCCGCCGCATTGGCATTTCCGATGAGGCCCGTGAACCGATGGTTGCGGTGGTCCATCATCATGTCCGCTAGCCCCGGTGGCCCGAAACCGCGCAAGGCGAGCATCGCGACGATCAGCAGCGACGCGCAAACGCACAGGCCGGTCGTGACCGCGCGGGCAAACCCGCGCAACCGCCCGGCCATGCCGCATGCCAGCACGAGGGCCACTAGTGCGAAGGCGTGGCACCAGGCGATGCCAAGGAGATCGGGGTCGAGCGGTGTCGGGACGAGTCCGCGCGCAAGCCCCGGAACCATCGGTACCGCGGTCCACGAGAGGAGCAGGATCAGGGGGATCGCTACTGGGCCCATCCGCCGGACGAGGGCGGGGTCGCTCGGCACCAGCAGGAACGCCAATGCCGCCCAGCCGAGATACAGGATCGATGCGGATGCGGACAGCAGCGCCGAATTCGCCCCGTCGGCGGCGAACGGCAGGATCAGCACCGGCGCCAGGCCATAGGCAAGCCAACGATGCCCGTGCTCGGCCATCGTGCCCGATCGGTGCCGCTGGGCGAACGATCCGGTCGGTACGCGCGGAGCGGGTCGCACCGGCTGCCCCTGGCCCGGACTGTCCAGTGAATGAGGCCCTGAGCGCTTCAGAACGAACCGCGTTGCAACAGGACCGCCGGTACCGTCAGCATGACGATTCGCCCGTATAGCTTGACGCTTTTTCGACGCGCATAGACGACATCAAGGGCGACGCGCCGGCGATAGCTGGTATTGTTGCGGCCGCTGACCTGCCACAGCCCGGTAATCCCGGGACGGACCGCCGTATAGTGCGAGAAGTGCCGCCCGTAGCGCGCGATTTCCGCGGAAACGATCGGGCGGGGGCCGACGAGGCTCATCGTCCCCTGCAGTACGTTGAACAGTTGCGGAAGCTCGTCGATGCTCGAGCGGCGCAAGAACCGGCCGAGCGGCGTGACGCGCGGGTCATGCCGCAGCTTGTGGTCGAACATCCATTCGGTACGGGCAATGGGATCCTGCTCGAGCAGGCGTGCCAACCGTGCGTCCGCATCGATCGTCATCGTGCGAAACTTGAAACAGGAAAAGGTCTCGCCGTGATAGCCCACGCGCTTCTGCAAATACAGCGCGGGTCCTTTGCTCGACGACCGCACCAATATCATTATGAAGATCAGCAAAGGCGCGAAGAAGATGATGAGCGGGATGGCTAGCCCGATATCCAGCAGCCGAATAATGTCGAACCGATACGGTGCAGCCGGGAAGCACGTCGGTTCTGCAGTACCAACTTGCATCAATATTCCCCCGGATTATCACAAGAATCGTCGTACGTGAATATCGTGTATATAAACCCCAGATAAAACGGAAACGCAACAAGTCGCTATAGGTTAAAGAATGGTTCAAATGACGTAGTTTTAAGTAAATATCGCAAAACAAAACGGATTTTTGTAATCCAGGGATTGGAATCACCGTATCGGGTGATTCTGCACCTTCGCGTCGATGAAGCTATCAGTTCGACGGAATGGCCAGGCCTGACGGCTTTCTCCGGGCTTCCGGGAAAAAGACCGTTTTGCCGCTCCGTGCGGCAGATTGGGGGTGTGTCGTCGATTCCGCCTGGATCAGCTGCGGTTTGGCGGTGTCGGGGGCCGGGGCCGGGCCTGCCGGAGGCGGGGCGTGCTGGGACTCGCTCGTCGCCAGTACGCTGGGTTCGAGGAGCGTGCCGGTTGTGGTCGCCGGAACCGGAACGGTCGGCGTTGCGACGGTTGCTGACGGGTATCCGCCATAAGGCCGGGGCGGACGATAGAAGACATGATGCCCGATGATCGCAACCTTGGCGAGCTCGTCGGCCCAGCGTGGAACGATCCAGACCGTATGATAATGCGTTGCCTGCCCGGCAGCGAACGAGATGGTCCCGTGCAGCGCCGCCTCGGCAACCGCCCGCGCGCGCGCCATGCCCGCGGGATCGGGGCGGCGGGCCAGCGAGCCGTCGCACGTGAAGGTGAATTGGCACCCGCTGCGACGCTGTGCACCGTCATAGACCACGTCGCAGACGGTCTTCGGGTAATGCGGGTTGCGCAACCGGTTGAGCACGACCTGCGCAACCGCTTGCTGTCCCACCACCGGCTCGCTGGCGGCTTCGTAATAGATTGCGGTGGCGAGACAGGTCGTCGCGGCGGTGCGGTCCGGCTCGGATAGCGAGGCCGGGTCGAACGGCGGTGGCGTCGGGTTGGTCGCGGCCAGCGGACGCGCGAGGTTGGTCGCCAGCGCCTGGGTCGTACTCAGCGCGAGCGTTTGTTGCGGGAGGAAGGTTTCAAGCGCGAGGTCGGGCGCGGGGTATCGTCCGGGCTGCGGTGCTGGCGAAAGCGACGGCGGCAGGTCGCCCGGCGCAAGCACGTCTGTTCCGTTCGATGTGGAAAGGTAGATGAGGCAGGACGTCGCCACCAATAGAAGTACGATAAACGCGGTCGCGTACAGTGTGGAGAGACGGGCATGCGCGATCATGCGAACCGGGGTCGCATCGTTTCGAGAAGACTGTCAATCGATGTCGCGGAAGTACCCGATAGACAAAGACAAATCGGCCGCAATAGTGGTTCGGGGGCAGTCGACGCTGCCCCCGAATGGCGTGGCTACCAGTTCAGGCCGACCCGCCCGTAGACGTAGCGACCATTGAACCCGAACGGCGAATAATAAGGGAACGCAACCAGACCGCTACCGTTCAGCACCGTCCCGCGCGATGACGCCAGCTTGACGAAGTCGGGATAGGTGTCGAACAGGTTGTTCGCGCCGACCGCGAGGTTGAGATTGCGCATCGCCTTGTAGCGCAGCTCGAGGTCGAAGATCGTATGACGCCCGGTGTGGATGTCGTCTTCGGCGAAGCCGGTGCTGCTTGGCTGGTTGACGTCGCCATAATAAGACGCGCGCGCGGTCGCGCCGAGGCGGTCGAGCGACCAGTCGACCGACCCGACGACCTTTTCGCGCGGAGTGCCCTGTTCGAACGACACGATCCGCTGGCGGCTGAAGATCGGCAGCGTCGCCGTCCCCGCCGACGAGGTGATCACCGCTGCGGCGGGCGCACGCGTGACCTTGATGTCGTTGATGTTGGTCGCCGCGGTCAGATCGAACGTGCCGGCGCTGCCCGTCGCCTTGCGGTAATGCGCGACCACGTCGATCCCCTTGGTGGTCGAGCGGATCCCGTTGAGGAAATAGCGCCCCGCAGTCACCGCAGTGATCCCCTCGTCGCGCAATCGCCCGACGACGACCGCGCCGCTGAGATTCTCCGACAGCGCGATCTGGTCGCGGATCTTGATGTGATAGGCATCGACCGACAGATCGAACCCGCCCGACCGCAGCACGATTCCTGCCGAAAGGTTGCGCGCGCGCTCGGGCCGCAGCGCCGTCCCGCCCAGCGCCGCGCCGACCAGGCTGGTCGACGGGAACAGCCCGGTCTCGACGATGACGCCGCTGGTCAGCACCGCGGAGGTCGAGGTGAAGAACTGCTGCTGGAGCGAGGGTGCGCGGAACCCGGTCGAGGCAGTCCCGCGCACTGCGAACCAGCGCGTCACGTCATAGCGCGCAGAGAGCTTGCCGGTCGCGGTCTCGCCAAAGTCGGAATAGCTTTCCCCGCGCACCGCGGCCCCGAGCGTCAGCCCGTCGACCGGCTTCGCCTCGAGGTCGACATAGCCCGAGACATTGTCCCGGTTGGCGTTGACGACGTTCGACGGCTGGAACCCCGGGAACCCCTGCGCGCCCGAGCCGAGCGTGCTGCCAGCGCCCGGCGCGCGATTGTACGACGTCGGCTCGCCCGCGCCGATCTTGAAGCCCTCGCGGCGGTATTCGAGACCCCAGGCGATGTTGATCGTCCCCGCGCCGAGTGGCTGCTCGCGCGAGACGTCGATCCCGCCGACGAGCTGGTCATAGGTCAGCTTGCCGTCATAGAAATTGGTCTGCGAGGCGGCACCATAGGTCGAATTGCCCGAGTTGCGCGTCTCGAAGTTGAGCTGGTTGCGTCCGTAGGACACGTTGAAGTCGACCTTCCACCCCGACAGTTCACCGCGGATCCCCCCGGTCGCGGTGAGGTCGTTCGATTCGACCGCGATCAGCGGCAGGAAGCCGTCGGGATAGAGGCTGGCGAGTGCGGCGGCATTGGCGTTTGCGTCGGTCCCGCCATTGACGCGCGGGGTCGCGGCACTGACGCTGTCGCGGTGCTGGTACCCACCGAAGCCGTAGAGCGTCCAGCCGGTGTCGCCGAGCGGCTTCCCGGCGTTGAGGTAGCCGCTATACTGCTGGACGTCGGGATCGCCGAAGCGCGAGCGGACCCGGATCGGGGTCTTGCGCGGGTCGAAATCGCCGCGGCTAGTGGGGTTGCGGTCGAGATACTCGCCCGACAGCGTCAGGAACCCGTCGGACCCGAGCCCGACGCCCTGCCAGCCCGCGACCGTCACCGTCTCGCCGTCGCGTTCGCTGCGGTTACCGCGCGCGGTCGTCACGTCGGTGATGTCCTGGCCATAAGTGACGCTCGCGCCGCCGCCGTGCCGCGCCTCGCGCAGCCGCAGGTTGACGACGCCGGCGATCGCATCCGAGCCATATTGCGCCGCCGCGCCATCGCGCAGCACCTCGATCCGGTCGAGCGCGACCGAGGGGATGGTGTTGAGATCGACCGAGGCCGACCCGCGTCCGACCGACCCGTTGGTGTTGATGAGCGCCGAAGTATGCGCGCGCACGCCGTTGATCAGCACCAGCGTCTGGTCGGGCGAAAGCCCGCGCAACGTCGCGGGGCGGACCGAGTCGGTGCCGTCGACTGCCGCCGAGCGCGGGAAATCGATCGAGGGGACGACCGCGGCCAGCGCGCTGGCGAGTTCGGTCGTGCCCTGTCGCTGGAGCGTCGCGGCGCTCAGCACGTCGATCGGCGAAACGCTGTCGAGCCGCGAGCGGCCGCTGGTGCGCGTGCCGGTGACGACGATGTCGCTCGGTTCGGCGGGCGCGTCCGCGGTTGGGGCGGTCGCGGTCGGGGCGGCGTCCGCGGGGGCGGGGGCGACCTGCGCCTGGGCGTTCGTTGCGATGACGAGCGCGAGCGTGGAGGCGGCGGCAAACAGCGGCCGAAGGTCGGTCATGACGGAGTCCCTTTGGTTTTCAGCGGGTGACACGGCGTGCTTGTGACGCTTTCGTGCCGGTCGCTCTTGGCAGATGAAGCGGATCGGGGACGCAAAGAAATCCTTGCATCGCGCTAGTAAAAAACTTGGTCGGAAAAGAGCGGCCCGGCGACAGGGTCGCCGGGCCGAGGTGACGCCAGGGAGCTAACCTTGCGCGTATCGTGTCGCCCGGTGGGGCGAAAACCCTATTGCGCGTTCTGCGCACCGCCACTCGCATTGAGCGAGAGCGTATCGTTACCCGACGAGACAGAATCGTTGCCGAACGTGTCTGCCGAAGCCGTATTGGCGTCCGCGGCAGCGGGGTCGTTCGGAACCGTCTCGTTGACGATCGCGGTGTTCGCGCCCTCATCCCGTTTGGCGCAGGCCGAAACCGTTACCAGTGTCGCGGCCATCAGTGCGGTCGTCAGCAGAGTCTTTCTCATCATTTCCCTTTCTTTGTGGTGAACGCGATCATCTGGCAGACGCCGCCGCGCGTAGCGACGACCCCAGCAGCGTGAAGAACGCACGGCTTTCCGGCGACCGCTCGACATCCCATTCCGGATGCATTGCACGCCCAGCACGTCCGCACCGCACGGCCGCGCCCGGATCGCCTCGATAAGCCCGTCATCGGCGGCGGTCGCCTCCACCGTCAACCCGGCACCGAGCCGATCGATTCCCTGCTCATGGACCGAATTGACCGACATCCGCGCCCGCCCGGTCGAACGCGCGAGCATGCCGCCCTGGTTGAGCTCGACGTCGTGGCAATGGCCGAACAGCTCCGTGTAACACCCGTCCCACGACCCGCGATGGTGCCGGTCGCACGCAGTCGTCAGCGATCCGCCGAACAGCACGTTGATTTCCTGCAGCCCGCGACAAATGCCGAACACCGGCTTGCCCGCCTCGATCATCCCACCGGCAAGCGCCAGCGCAACCGCGTCCCGGTCCGGGTCAGCTTGCTGCTCGGCGGGAAGGGGCGCGCCGCCATAGTGTTCGGGCGCGACGTTGGACCGTGAACCGGTCAGCAACAGCCCGTCGAGCAACAGGGTCAGCGCGGCGATGTTCGCGTCATCGCGGATCGCGGGCACAAGCACCACCGCCGCTTCAGCAAACCGCGCGAGCGGCGCGATGAAACGAGTCGCCACGGCCTGCACCGGCCGCACGCTGGTTTCGTTGCAGCACAGCACGCCGATGACCGGCCGTCGCGGGATGCCAGGCGCGATCAATGCGTTGCCGCCCGTTGCAGGACGTCGCGCAGGTCGCGCCCGGCGGCATGATCGAGCCGTACCGCCTCGGGCTGGACCAGCACGCTGTCCTCGGGCACGTCCGAGAGCAGCCAGACATTCCCGCCGATCGTCGACCGCGCGCCGATCGAGACGCGCCCCAGGATCGTCGCGCCGGCATAGACCACGACGTCATCGCCGAGGATCGGGTGCCGCGCGTGGCGCTCGCGGACATCGTCGCGGGTCGCTCCGGCCGGGCTGCGCGCGCCGAGCGTGACATGCTGGTACAGCCGCACGCGCGCGCCGATGATCGCGGTCTCGCCAATCACGACGCCGGTGCCATGATCGATGAAGAAGCTTTCGCCGATCGTCGCGCCGGGGTGAATGTCGATCCCGGTACGCTCGTTGGCGATCTCGGAAATGACCCGCGCGACGATCGGTGCACCGAGCGTGTGGAGTTCGTGCACGATCCGGTGGTGGAGACTCGCAATCGCGCCGGGATAGCAGACCAGGATCTCGTCGACGCTGCGCGCGGCGGGATCGCCCAGGAACGCCGCTTCGACGTCGCTGTCGATCAGCCGCCGGATATCACCGAGTGTCGCCGCGAACAGCCGGGCGATCGTCGCCGCCTGATCGGAATCGAACGGTCCGGCCTCGTGCTGCCAATAGCCCAGTTCCGCGCCCACCTCGCGTTCGAGTTCTCCCAGCGCGGCAAGCAGCTTGGCTGCGACGAAACCGTCCTCTTCCCCCGCCGCGCCGCGAAAATGGCCGAGCCGTCGTGGATACAAGGTCGCCGCGAGCAAGCCGATGACCTGCTCGAGCCCCTCGCGCGATGGGAAGCTGGCGACGTCGCGCGCCTCATCCTGCCGGGCGCGCCACGCCGCGCGGGCGGCACGCAGGTCGACCACCGCGGTACCGACCGGCGAGGGGAGGGTATCAGATTTGGCAGAGAGTCCGGGTTGCAGGGTCATCAGTGCCTCCGAGCGTGATCATATCCCATCAAACGAGTAGGGAATGAAAGAATTGCTTCGGCGACGCCAAGCATGGCTTTGCGGACGGGACGTCCGTGCGGGTCCATGACGCGCACCCTGTCCTGCGCGTCCCGCGTGCGGGTTTCGCCAGACGTTACCGGAGCCTGTTTCATGTCCCATCCTGCGCCGCTTTCGCGTTCCGCGCTGCGCCTGCCGTTTGGCGCGCAAGTGCTGTTGGGGATGGGAATCGGGTTGGCGCTCGGGTTCGCCGGACGCGCGCTCGACGGCGGATCGGGCACGGCGCTGGGCGAGACGCTCCACACCGTCGGCCAGATCTTCGTGCAGTTGCTGAAGGCGCTGGTGCCGCCGCTGGTGTTCACCGCGATCGTCGCATCGATCGCGGCGCTCCGCGACCTCGAGAATGCCGCGAAGCTGGTCGTGCAGACCTTGCTGTGGTTCGCGTTCACCGCGCTGATCGCGGTGACGATCGGGATCGTGCTCGGGCTCGTCATCGAACCCGGGCTTCACGCCGGGATCGACCGTGCCGCCGCGAAGCTGCCGTCGAGCAGCGGATCCTGGCTCGATTTCCTCAAGGGGCTCGTGCCCGTGAACCTGTTCGGGATCGGCGCAGCGACGACGATCGAGGACGGTGTCGCGAAGACCGCGGTGTCGTTCAACGTGTTGCAGATCATCGTCGCGGCGATCGCGATTGGGGCGGCGGCGGTGCGCAGCGGGGAGGGCGGGGCCGGCTTCCTCGCGTTCAACGCCTCCGCGCTGATCGTCTTCCGCCGGCTGCTGCGCTGGGTGATCGCGCTGACGCCGATCGGCACCGCTGCGCTGATCGGCGATGCGGTGATCCGGTATGGCTGGAGCT
This sequence comes from Sphingomonas sp. PAMC 26621, assembly GCF_000251145.1. Classification (GTDB taxonomy): domain Bacteria; phylum Pseudomonadota; class Alphaproteobacteria; order Sphingomonadales; family Sphingomonadaceae; genus Sphingomonas. Next base: position 150,639 of record NZ_AIDW01000009.1, read on the forward strand.
CGCTATCGGCCCTGGGGTCGTTCGCAGGTGCGGTCTATCTCGGTCTCGCGCTGGTGTTGTTCGTCGTTTATCCCTTGCTGCTGCTGGCGAACGGGTTGAGTCCGCTGCGCTTTTTCGGGCACGCCTGGCCCGCGATCCAGCTCGGGTTCGTTTCACGCTCCTCGGTTGGGACGTTGCCGATGACCGAGCAGGTGACCGAGCACGGCCTCGGCGTCCCGCGGGCCTACGCCGCCTTCGCGGTCCCGCTCGGCGCGACCACCAAGATGGACGGTTGTGCGGCAATCTATCCCGCCTTGTCGGCGATCTTCGTTGCGCAATTCTTCGGGTTGCACCTCCATGCATCGGATTACGGGCTGATCGCGTTCGTCTCGGTGATCGGCTCCGCCGCGACCGCGGGGCTGACCGGCGCGACGGTGATGCTGACGCTGACGCTCTCGACGCTCGGTCTGCCGCTGGAGGGGGCGGGGCTGCTGCTCGCGATCGACCCGATCCTCGACATGGGGCGCACCGCGGTCAACGTCGCAGGACAGGCGCTCGTCCCCACGATCGTCGCAAAGCGCGCCGGAATCCTCGATCTCACGGCGTTCGGTCGGGCGCGCGCGAGTGCCGGGGCCATGCCGGAACCGGCGTCGATCTAGGGTTTTGAGCGGTCTCGGGGCGGAAGGGATTCGAACTCAAGCGCCAGGCGATGGATTTATCGCGATGCTGGTTCGGCCGGTTTTACTGGCTACCACGAAACAAGCCGCGTCAGCCCGATCGCCCGAAACCCGCTTTTGCGGTCTCGTTCGATCCCCGGCGGGTAAGATCGACATGCCCGCCACCTTTTCGCAACGGGACCGCTGGCGGGAAGATGCGGTCTAGGGGAGATCAGTAGGTCACGGTGGCGATGATCGTGTCGGCATAGGCTCCGGGACGGACATTCTGGCCGCCGGGAATGCGTGCATAGATGGACAGTCGTTGGGCGGCACCTGTCCCGGTTCCGGGCTTCGTGCTTGAGCCGATCGTATTGCCCCAATTTGTGGTCCTGCCGCTATCCTGGAACATCTTGTAATTCAGCACCGTGGACGAGGGCCCGGTCATGCGGCGGGTCGCGATCGTGGCGCCGCTGCCATTGCCGATGCTCAAGCCGAGACTATAGGCAGTCGTGTTCGTGCACGTGGCGGTGATGACGGCGATGCCGTCTTTCTGGACGTTCGCATACGTTCCGAAGCTGAGGCTTTCTGAAGCAACGGTGCACGCCGCCTGGACGATTGCCGTCATGGTGAACGTGGTGGTTACTGTGGATGCGCTCGAGACGCGCGCCGTTATCGTATCGGTATAGGTTCCGGGAGCAACGAACTGACCCGCCGCCATTCGGGGATAGATGTTGAGGATCTGCTTGCTGGCCGTCCCGGTCCCCGATCGCGAGTTGGTGCCGCTGGTGTTCCCCCACACGATCGCGCGCGAGGCATCCTGGAAGAGTTTATAGGCCAGGACGGCGCCACCGGGACCGGTCAGTCGCCTGGTCGTGACCGTCGCCCCCTGGCCGACGCCGCGTTCAACCCCACATCATAGACTTCCCCCTACGAACAATTGATTGTGACCGGCACCGCACCCGGATCCCGTGCAGTACCGGAATAGATGCCGAAATTGGCGGACACGGTCGAGATCGCGCAGGTCGCAGTGGCCGCCCCCGGAAGCGCTGTCAGGACGACCAAAGCCGCAAAAAACATCCGAAGCCGCATCACTTTGTCGGTATCTTGCAGGAAAGCGGCCCGACCGTCGGGAGATCACCGGCTTTCGGCTGATAGTCGAACGACAGCGAACAGAGTGATCCGTCGGGAAGCGACACGTCGATCATGTTGTGCGGCTGCAACCCGGTGACATAGGTTTCCCCATCGAACCCGACCGGAGCGATCGCGCCGGACTGCCGCACGGTTGCGGTGCTGCCGATTGGGATCGCCACGCCGGCCGCGTCGACCAGGATGAGCAAGGCGCCGTGGCTTGCCTGAGCAGGAAATCTGACGATCACGCCAGCGTGGTCCGGCGGGCGCACGATACGCAAGTCGGTCTCGAGCGTGACGTCTGGCGGGACATCCGTCGCTTCGATGCCGATATGGTTGAGGTCGAACGCCCGCAATTCAGGGACCAGCAACAGGCCACGCGCGTTGGTTCGGCCGACGTCGCGATTTTCGTACAGTACGCGGATGTTGGGCAAGCCGCCGGTATCGACCACCGCGAAGCTATCGTCGATCGCATTCGCAGCGAATACGCCGCCATTTAGACGCGACTGCCACACCCGCCAGGCTCAACCCGAGCAGAGGTGACTGAATAACACGCCGTCGCTTCTCTGGTGAAGGGTGCCAGCATGGGACGCAAGGATCGGCATGTACCTAGGGCGTGTTGACGCTGCGGTTTTCCAAGGGGTGTGAATCTGTGATTCAAGGCTGCCTTTTGGGGGCGGCGTTTGCTCGAGGAGACTCTTCGGATGCGGCATGGTCGCACACCGGGGCACCGGTGTCGGCAGGGTGCGGCCGCAAAGCCCCGGCAGAATTCAGCGCCGCGCTCCGCTAAAATACCCAGCGGCAAAGTCATGATTTTTTAGGGCATGGCGGGCAAAGTCGTGCGCTGAGACCGTGGTTGAGCAAACCGGTGTACCGGTCTTGCTGGAGACGGCATGTGAGTATGGTAGAACGTGTCGCGCGAGCGTTACGGGCGAGAGATGAGACCGTCGTTCACTTTCGGGGTGCTGAGGCGCCGACCTGGGCCCAGTACCTCGAGGATGCACGATCATTCCTCTCGACCCTGCGCGGCCCCACAGAAGCGATGCTCGAAGCCGTCAGACCCATTCCCGAGCATTGGCTGGCCGATGGCATTCTGGACGAATCCAGGCGGGCGGCGATCCTCTCGTGTCGAATTGATGTGTGGAGTGATTGGAACGACTTGCTCGATGCCGCGATCGAGGAGCACATAGACCCCGAGCCATGCTGACGGGCCCGGGTCCCGGCAGGGTTTCCCGTCCAGAGCAGCAAGTGCCGGGGCACTTTTTTCGCATCGATCCCCGTTCGTTGGGAGCGCGCGAGACGTGGGGGCAGTAAGGACGGCGTTGCGTTGATGGTCCCTTTCGGATCGCGTGTACCGAGTCGGCGATGCCGTGGGATGACGCAATCGGGCAGGACGCATCTAACGGATCCAACCCTGCAACTCCGCTGGATAATGCCGTCAATGCTTGTTCGTGATTGACCAAATCAACCCCGAGACGGGTCCTTCCTGAAGCTCGGGGACACCATTGTGGCATTCGATCCAACGCGACAGACTGCTTGTCCGGCAAGGTCACAGCGGCTGCGGTTTATCGGGCGTCGGACCTTACCCAGTCCACCTTTTGCAGCGGCTGACTTGCGACGAAAGGAAGCAGTAGCGGTCCCTAGCATTGGTCGCGGCCGCTTGCGTGCGCGCCTTCAAGCCAAGATGGCTAGTGCACTGAAAATTGCGATGTCCTTGCATGTTCCAGACTAAGGCACTCATCTAGCGATCTTTATGTTGAGTTAATATAGTGTTAAGGTTAGGGAAGGCGATGGCTTTAGCTGAGTATCTAGCGCGCACGTCCCCCAGCGGAATGACAGACGATACAGCGGCTGCCCTCGATGTTCTGGGGCGGGCGATCTACCCGGAGGGTGGCCGGGCAATCAACGAAGTCGACGTCATCCGAAGCGAATCGAGCGTTGCTGATGGCGCGGCGATCTTTCTGTTAGATCGTGCGTTTGTCCTCTTCGTCGCGCCCCATGAGCATCCCGAGGCGGCCGAGATGCAACGGACTGCCATGGTCCGGATCCAGCAGTCTTTGCCGCAGGCTCAGTGCAGGATGCTGCTGCCTATTACTGCAAGCGGGTATCTAGCCGAGCGTTCCTTCATCGTCCTGCCGCGGTGCAACCCGCTCGCGTCGGGTCGGATCGGGCGATTTTTCGAAAAAAGGCGGGTCGCGGACGAGATTCTACCGTGGCTACGCGAACTCGCGGTCTGGAAGGTGCGCGAGACGTCGGATCCTCAGCGGTTTATCGAATCCATGCAGGCGCTGATCCGGATGGAAGACCTTCCGGGCGATTTGCTCGATACGGCGCGGCGGATCGAGCAGGGTCTTCGCGCAACCACGATCAGGCCATGGCATATTCCGATGCACGGCGACCTCTGGCGCAACAACATCATGCGACGAGAAGACGGTAGCCTTGCGGTCATCGACTGGGCGGGCAGCGAAGTCGACGGCTACGGGATCTACGATCTCGTCCGGTTCAAACAGTCCCTCAACATTTCGAAGGCGAGCTACTGTCACGAATTGCGCTGGTATACCGAGGCTATGGGAGGCGAAGACGGTGTGATCACCCATCTGCTGGGGGCGCTGGGCCACTATGGCGACAGGTTGGGGGAGTTCCCCCGCGAACGCTTCGTGACCCTGGCGAGCGAATGTTATGCGCTGTTGATGTCCGGCCTAAGCCTTGGGCGAGGCGGGGTCGCGCACGCTTGACCAGCGCATCCTGGTGGAGTCGTTAACCGGCGTTTCGGCCCAGGACTGCAGTTTTGCGAGGTCCCGACGGTGCCTCGCTTCCGCCAAGGCCGCTTTCAGTGCGGTGATCATGCGCTGCCATTCCATAATGTACCAGCGTGATTACCCGATCAAGGTTACCAATAAATGACCACACCGTGCTGAATTTAGATGATGATGGCCTAAAGGATGAACCGATGAAGGTTCTGGTCAGTTCGCCGATCCCGGTCGTCAAAAGCGGTACGGCTTATTTCACCCTCGACCTATGGGCTCGAGACGTGAATGCGCAGGCTCAGGTCGCGGCGGTGACGGTGCTGTGCAATGTCGAATCCGCAATCGAGGGTGCGATGATGCCGCTCGATCCCCGGATCGACGTCATTCCGGCAGCGTCGGGTGCAGTTTCGGGCGATGTCTTGGCAGGAGCGGTAGCGCGCGCCGATGTCATCCAGATCACCGGGCAGGCCGGCTGGCGTGCCGCGGCGGAGTCCAGGCGGATCCTGAGAGTAGCGAAGCGATCCGCAACACCCGTATTTCTGGGCATATCGAGCAATCGAGCGCGTACGAACGTCATCAACGCGCAGAAGCAGTCGTTCGCACACCGCCTTCGCGCGCGGATCCGGGCTTTTGACATCACGGCAACGCAGCGATGGCTGGCGCGCCGGTCGGCAGGGGTATTCGTGGTAGGCGAAGGGCTCCGCAAGCTGATCGAGCCGGTCGCGCGAACGATTCATGTCGGCGTCGCGAGCTGGGTCGAGGAGAGCGATATCGCGCCGCCACGGCAGAGAGGTGTCGATCTCGCGCGGGTGTGCATGGCAGGCCGGCTCGAACCGATGAAGGGATTTCACATCGGGATCGAAGCGTTCGCGCTTGCCGGGCCGCAACACTTCGCCGGACTGACCATCATTGGTGAGGGGGCGGAACGCGAACGCCTGACGAGCCTTGCAGGTCACGCGGGTATCGATGCGTTCAAGATGCTACACGGCGTTTCTTACCCCGATGGCTTCTTCGCGTTTCTCGATCGTCAGGACATCGTGTTGATGACCAACCTCAACGACGAGCAGCCCCGGCTGATTTTCGATGCGATCAGCCGCGGGTGCATCCCGCTGTGCCCCGCTACGCCGCCTTACCGGTCACTCGGGCTTGATCCCAGGGTGCTGTACGAGCAAGGTTCGGCGGAATCGCTTGCCGCAAGGCTGCGAGAGCTAGCGGATCCGGATGTACGCATGGCGCTCTCCCAAAGCATCGCTGCACTGGCACGCACCTATACGGTGACCGCCATGCATCGAGCCCGGTTGCAGTGGATGAAAGAGGCTCGATCAACTGCCTGAACGCGCCTCTTCAATCGTCACCGTCGAAACACTTTCGCGTCGAGCCTCTCCTTTCCGGACGCGGGAGAACGGCGAGCAGGGCCCGGCTCCGATCGACCCAGACCGCCGGTGGTAGGCAGGGCCGTCGCACGTCACCCGACCGGGGCCGAACGCGCCACTGCCGGGACAGCAAACCTTGGCCCGTCCCTGGACCGTAAGGCCCGTGGTCGAATGACCGGTCGGTTCTATGGAGAATTTCGGTATCCCTGGGTATAGCCCGCTCTGACCACGCTCGCCAACGGGCCTCGTTTTACAGAAGGCGCCTTGTAGCTTGATGCAAAGAAAGAAAGGTCGCTTCGCAAGTCGGCGGTCCGGGCGCGTTTTACTTGTCGCCGCGGGAGGGATGACGCTGTTTCTGGTGATCCTCATAGTGTTGATCACAAGCGGCCGCCCCACGGTCGAGGCGGGACTGCCGCCGACCGCCGAACAGGTCGGCGCAGGTCGAGATGCCTTTCTGCAGTTGAAAGCCAGTCGGGATCGACCCGACGGTCGAAGCAGCATTCACTTCGGGCCTGCGCAGCTTGACGGGATGAGTGCGATGGCAACGCACGGTTTTCAGCCGGACCGGTTGAGAATGGCGGTTGACCGGGGCGTTTTGAACATTGCGGGAAGCCATCGTCTGTTCGCCGGGCGCTGGCTCAATATTGCCGTGACCACCCAGGGTCGCAGTATCGGATTCCCGCCGGTTCGGTTGACGATTGGCGCACTGACCTTGCGCGGCGCGCTCGCGCGGTGGACGATCGAGCTTGGTCGCCTGGCGGTACGCTTTCGTCATGTCGATTTGCCGCCGCTCGATCAACTCGTCCGTACGGTCGCGATCAGCGACGATCAGGTCGCAGCGGAGATCCATTTCTCCCGCAGGAGCGGGTTGGTGGATCAGATGGCGGGTCTCCCGAGCGGCTCGGTTGACGAAGCGCTCGTGGCGAAGATCTATTGCCGCCTGGCGTCCGCTCAACGCGCGCAGCCGCTGAGCGAGTTGACCGATCATTTGCACCGCGCGTTTGCGACGTCGGATCCGAATGCCGGAACGCCAGATCATAATCGCGCGACGTTCATCGCCCTCGCCATGTTGCTGGTCGACGAACGAGCGGGCGATCTTGCCGGCTCGGCGCGGGCCGATACCGCATCCTGTCGCTCGCGTGCACAACTGGGGTCGCATGGGCCGATCGCGACGATCCGGGGACGCTCGGACTGGCCGATGCATTGGGCGTTGTCGGCGGCACTCGCGGCGGGCACCGGCAGCCACCTCGCCGAAGCGATGGGAGAATGGAAGGAATTGGCGGACAGCCTCGCCAAGCAATCCGAATTTGCGATTGGCGATCCCACCGGCTTTTCTTTTGCCGACCTGGCAGCCGACCGATCCGGATATCAGGTAGCGCAGGCTGCCGTCCGGCCCGAAACGGCAATGGCCTTAGCCAACCGCCTCCGCAGCGTCACATCCGAGGCGCTGTTGCCGACGGACCTTACCAACCGCGAAGACGGCATTTCGAACGCGGAGTTCGTCCGCCGGTACGGCGGACTGGCCGACCCCCGGTTCCACGCGCACGTTGCCCAGATTGATGCGACGCTCCGGGAGGGCGAAGTGTTGCGAAATCCATAAACGCAAAGCGTGCGATCCAAAGCGGGGATCGAGTTTCGACACCACCGACCGCGATACACATCAGTCCCTGCGTTTCCTCTTCTGACGCCGGCCCCGTATCCGAGGCCGGGGAACGGGGCGGCCCTTCCCATGATGATCGTCGTGGGGAACGACAAGCGGTCCTGACTGACCGAATGTAGGTCGTGCGATCAGCGCGAGTCGTTGATCTTGCGCCCCAAAGCCGCACTAACCCGTCTCGGCTCAGGGGCAAAAGACGTGCTACGCGCGCTGCCGTGGCGTTGGGCCATGCAGGAGTGCAGGCTTGGAATCCGTATCGATTGTGTTGATCCTGCTGCTTGCGGTCGTCGTAAGCGGGGCCGTCTCGCGGATGCTGCCGGTCGCTGTTCCGACGCCTCTGGTCCAGATCGCTTTGGGATTCGTCGTAGGTCTTGCCACGCATTTGCGCGTCGCGCTCGATCCCGAGCTCTTCATGCTCCTGTTCCTGCCACCGCTTCTGTTTCTCGATGGCTGGCGTATCCCAAAGGACGCGCTCTTAAAGGATTTGTCGACCGTCGTTGAGCTTGCGTTGGGCCTGGTCCTGCTGACCGTGATCGGCGTGGGCTTTCTGATCCACTGGATGATCCCGGCCATGCCGCTCGCCGTGGCGTTCGCGCTGGCGGCGGTTATATCGCCCACCGATCCGATCGCGGTGTCGGCAATCGCCGCGCGCGTTCCGATTCCGAAGCGGATGATGCACATTCTCGAAGGGGAGTCGCTGCTGAACGACGCATCGGGCCTGGTGTGCCTGCGCGTCGCGATCGCCGCCGCACTGACGGGCAGTTTTTCGGCCACCGGGGCGGCGTTGAACTTTCTCTGGATGGCGGGGGCAGGGATCTTCGTCGGCGTCGCGCTGACGCTGGCAGTGACGCGGACGAAGGCGTGGGTATCACGCCGCTTTGGCGAAGAGACGGGGTCGCAGATCCTGATCAGCGTTCTCATACCATTTGGCGCCTATCTGATCGCCGAACATGTCCACGCATCTGGTATCCTTGCCGCGGTGGCGGCGGGCGTGACGATGAGCTTCGCGGAGATTTCGCGTCAGGCGCTGGCGGTCACCCGGATGCGGCGTAATTCAGTGTGGGACACGATTCAGTTCGCGGCCAACGGCATGATTTTCGTGCTGCTGGGGGAACAGTTACCCGAGATACTCTCGGGACTCGATCAGACCGTCGCGCTGACGGGCCATATCAGTCCGTGGTGGCTGGCCCTGTACGTTGCGGCGATCATGGCAGGCCTCGCCGCGTTGCGTTTCGTCTGGGTGTGGGTCTCGCTTCGGATCACGCTGTTGCGGCGCGCACCGGGAGGCGAGACCGGATCTAGCCCACCCTGGCGGCTGGTCGCGGCAATGTCGTTTGCCGGGGTGCGCGGTGCGATTACGCTCGCTGGCGTGCTGACGCTGCCGATGGTGATGGGAAACGGCACGCCCTTCCCAGGGCGCGAGCTCGCGATCTTCCTTGCAACGGGGATCATCCTCAGCTCGCTCGTCCTTGCGAGCATCGGTCTGCCGCTGCTCCTGCGAGGGCTGACCATGCCGCCCGAGCCTTCGCAGCAGGCAGCGGAAGACATGGCGCGCGTGGCGGCTGCCGAAGCCGCGATCAAGACGATCGAACGCGTGCAGCATGCACTGGCCGAAGGGCGCAAAGATGCGGACATCTATGCCGCTGCCGGCGCGCGCATCATGGACGGATATCGCGAACGGATCGAAAGCCGTAGCCTGGGCAGCGACGCCAGCCAGGCGGCGCGCGAAAACGAGCGGATCGAGCGCGAACTCCCGCTTGCCGCAGTCCGCGCAGAGCGTGCGGAGATCCTGTCGATCGCGCGCGAACGTGGCTTGGGCAGCGAGCTTGCCGCCAAACTTTTGCGCGAACTGGACCTGCTCGAGGTGCGGTACAAGTAGCGTGCCCGCGCCAGCGTGGGCCCGCGGTACCGGAGGATCGGTGTCCACGGAAAGCAGCGGTTTCTGCCAACCGTTCAGGCCAAAGCGGCGGCAATGTTCGAAGTGGCCTACCGCATGAGCGCCCGCCATGACCATGCTGGCCTGCCGCATGGCGGCCCGCTGCAGGGAAGATTCACCTGCAAAACCTTGATCGTGCAAAGGGATTGGCGGGGCAGTCGCTCTTCGATACGGTCGAGCGTCTAACGGGAGTCCGACGATCCGCCAAATTGCAGCATTACCCTATCGGACTGATGGGACGAAAATCGACGCATCGGTGCGGGTGCTCCTGGTTACGTCGCGCGAAAGCAAGCGGTGGGTCATCCCAAAGGGCAATCCTATGGTCGGGATGGCGGCGCACGCCGCTGCGGCGCTGGAGGCCGAGGAAGAAGCGGGGGTCAGTGGTCTCGTCTGCCCGACGCCCCTGGGTTCGTATCGCTATCGCAAGCGTAAGGGCAATGGCGCGTCGCTCATGCTTGACGTCGATGTCTTCCCGCTGGCCGTCACGCGGGAAATGGATTCGTGGAAGGAGCAATCGCAGCGCGAGCGCCGCTGGTTCTCCCTCCCGGACGCCGCAAGTGTCGTTGACGAAAGCGATCTTCGCGATCTCATCCGTTCTTTTGGTCCAGCCGAATTCAAGACCGCCGCAAATCGCAAAGGTGTGTTGGCGACCGTAGCTCAAAAATCGAAGGTCAGTCCGATGTTTGCCTGGTTCCAGCGTCTCTTGCCCCGCACCGGCAACTTCTTCGAACTGTTCGAAGCGCATGCCGTCGCTATCGGCGCAGGGGCCGACGCGCTGTCGCGCTTGCTGCAGGATGGGACGCGTGCCGCCGCCGATCATATCCGCGAGGTGATCGAGCGTGAGCACGACGCCGACGACATCAATCGTGAAATGCTTCTGACCGTACGCCGCACCTTTCTCACGCCGTTTGACCGCGGCGCGATCACCAGCCTGATCGGCGCAATGGACGATTCGATCGACGAGATGCAGTCCGCGGTGCAGGCGATCGATCTGTACGAGGTGACCAGCTTCACGAGCGAAATGAAGGACATGGCCGCGATCATCGTCGATGCCGCACGTTTGACGGCGGAAGCGATGCCGCTGCTGCGCGACGTCGGGCGCAACGGGACGCGGCTGCATGAGTTGACCGAACGCATGGTCCGCATGGAGAGCCAGGCGGATGAGATCCACACCAGAGGCGTCAAGCGCGCTTTCAAGGAAATGGGCGCGACCGACACGCTCGGCTTCATCGTGTCACGCGAGGTCTACAAACATCTCGAGCGGATCGTCGACGCGTTCGAGGAGGTCGCGAACGAAATCGACGGCATCGTCATCGATCACGCCTGAGCGACCAGACCGATGCATTCCCTTGCCTTCCCTCTGCTGATCGGCCTCGTCGCCGTCGCGCTGGCGTTCGATTTTCTCAACGGCCTCCACGATGCCGCCAATTCGATCGCGACCGTCGTCTCGACGCGCTTACTGAAGCCAGTTCATGCCGTGCTGTTCGCGGGCTTCTTCAATTTTGCCGCCTATTTCCTGACCATCACTTTCCCCAGCCTTCATGCGGTCGCCTCGACGATCGGGCAGGGGCTGATCGCCAAGGATCTGGTGACCCCCGCGGTGGTGTTTGGCGCGCTAGTCGGTGCGATGTTCTGGAATGTCGTGACCTGGCTCAAAGGCATTCCCTCCTCGTCGAGCCATGCGCTGGTCGGCGGAATGATCGGATCGGGCGTCGCGCATGCCGGTTTTACCGGCGTGCAGTGGACTGGGCTTAACAAGACGCTGATCGCGATCGTCCTGTCGCCCGTGCTCGGCATGATCCTGTCGATGATCATCATGCTGGCCTCGAGCTGGCTGTTCCGCCGCGCCAGCCATCGCACCGCCGAGCGCTCTTTCCGGGCGCTCCACTTGATCTCGTCGGGGACCTACTCGCTCAGCCACGGCCTCAACGACGCGCAAAAGACGATGGGGATCATCACCGTCCTGTTGTTCTCGACCGGTTATCTGCACGGCGCGTTCGAAGTCCCGCATTGGGTCGCGATCAGTTGCTATATCGCGATGGGGCTCGGTACGTTGACCGGCGGGTGGAAGATCATCGAAACGATGGGATCGCGCATCACGAAGCTATCGCAACATCAAGGCTTCAGCGCTTCGCTCGGTGGTTCGGTTATGGTGTTCGCAGCATCGCTGCTGGGCATTCCGGTTTCGACGACGCACACGATCACGGGGTGCATCATTGGCGCAGGCGTGGCGCGGCGTGCGTCGGCGGTGCGTTGGGGAGTCGCGCAGAATGTCTTGATTGCCTGGATTATAACAATCCCGGCGTCGGCGGCAGTCGGGGCGACATTCTACCTGCTGACGACGCTGCTATAGCGAACTGCCGATAGCTGCGACACGTCCTGTAGGTCGGGAACGCTAATATCTATCACGTTTTTGCGACGGGACCGGGTAGCCCAGCGCCTCGAGGTAAGCCGATCCATGCTGCTCGACGCCCTTGCGATGACAACCCTGAGCGCTGTCGTGGTTTGCTTTCGGGCCGTACCGAGATGACGGGCTGAAGCTGGGGTTGCCGCGGTCACTGTGCCGGCTGGTCTGCTCGTCTCGGCATTGGCAGTCTTCGTCGTTGCAGAACCACTATTCCGCGCCCGATCGAACCCGGTTCAGAGCGATGCCGTCGGAAGCCAATGGCGACGTCGCGGGGTTTGACGAATGGTTCAATGGAACCCAACTTGACCGCTGTCACAAAAATGTCATGCATCAACGGATGCCGAACCTGTTGCTGCTAGGCCTTGCAAATCTTGACTGGCATACGCCCCTTTTGGAGGCGATTGCGTCGCGATACACGACGACGCTGCTAGGCCTCGCGGAGCTCGATACGCTCGAACGCGGCGTCCGGTTCGATGTATCGATCGTTCCCCTGAATGCCCTGCGATTCTTGCGCTCGACGGAACCATATGAACGACTGGGTGCGATCCTGGTGGTTGCCGATCGCGCTGACGAGAATGGCCGTATCGCCGCGTTCGCGTGGGGTGCCACGGATTGCATCGCGCCGGATATTTCGGGGGCAGAGCTCAAAGCGCGCTTGGCGGCCATCTTCCGCCGATGTGCGGGAGCACCGACTACCCCTCAGCTTACCCAAAGCCTGAGCGGTACCTGGTATCTCAACGTTACGCGGCGGTATCTGGTCAGCCCGCATGGCCAACGGATCGAACTTCCCGGCTCGACCTTCGAGATATTCCTGGCCTTGGCAAGCCGACCTCGCCGCGTTCTATCCCGATCGTTTCTGGTGGTTGCCCTTGGAAATGGCAAACACGCCGACACGCGCAGCATCGACGTGATCATCACGCGCTTGCGCAAGATCCTGGACCGGAACTGTCCGTCAGGTGCGGCGATGATAGGGACGGTGCGAAACGAGGGATATCAGTTGGCGCGCGACGTTCAGCGCGACGAGCATGGCTTCCGGATCCAGGACGTCTGATCTTTGAAGGCTTCCACCGGATCGACGCCATCATCGGGCTACCGTGTCCGGGCGCGGGCAGGCTCCGTGGCTTATACCCCGGATGCGTTTTGCAGGTTCGGGCTCGCTCGCCAATGCAACCGACCAGTGCGTGTCGAGGACGACGAAACTCGCGCGTTGCGGCCGCTTCGCTTTAAGTTACCGATCCAAGGTCTCGACTTTCAACGTCCGAAGTTGCGCAATGGTGGCCGCTGCCAGCCCGTTCGGCGGCGCAACCGCCATTCCCGTCCAGGTGACCCGCCCGGAGCCGTCGACCTCTTCCATGGACAGGGTCGAGATGCCGTTCCACAATATAAGCCGTGAACGGAACCACAATTGTCGCCGCTTCTGAACCGGGCCGGGCGGTGTCGGTGCGGATAGGACGTCCACCCCCATCCGTGACAGGCGGTCGGTAAGCAACGCCTGCAAGGCGATCGCGAGCGGGCGATACTGCGGCTTCCCCGTGTCGTTGGCTGTGGGGGTGACGACGAGCGTCAAGCGGTCGTGCGATCGAGATCGCATCGCCAGAAAGCCCGTGCCGACCAGCGCAACGACCGCCACTGCGATCACCAAAGATCGCAGCACGCTTCGTCGGGCAGGGGCGGCGGGGGGCGGTGCTGCGACGGGCGGCGCTTCGTCACTCAATCGGTAGCCGCGTTTCGGGATCGTCGCGATGAAGCGGGGCGCGCTTGCATCGTCGCCAAGCGCACGGCGCAGGTCGGCGATGACGACCGCGACGCTATTGGGGCTGACCGATCGGCCTTCCCAGACGTCCGCCAGAATCTCGTCCCGCGACACCGGGCTGCCACGGCTCCGGCACAGCATCTCGAGCGTGCGCGCGGCGCGATGTTCGAGCGGAATTTCGGTCTCCCCCGCGATCAGGCGCGCTCCGACCGCGTCGAACGTCCATGTCCCGATCTGCCATTGCGCCCGCGTCGTCATGGTCCCGCCCTAGCATTGGCCATGTGCAAAGCGGAATGGCGATCAACCGATCAGGGACGCCGATCGGCGCCGGGGGCAGTCTTTACGTCTTCTTGATGGCTTAAACCGGCGACGGCGCTGCCATCGATACGGCCACAAGGAGCCGACTTATGCAATGTTCCCTCAATCCGTTGATCCCGGCCGCAGCCCTGCTGCTGGGGATGACCGCGCCGGTCCACGCTGCCGGCGCGCGGACCGTCATCGACCAGGCGCTTGCGGACCCGAGCCGCGCGACGGACCGCCGACAGGATGCGCGGCGCCACCCTGCCGAACTGGTCGCGCTGGCACACGTAGCGCGTGGACAAAACGTGCTCGATCTCATCCCGGGGGGCGGGTATTGGACCCGCATCTTCAGCCGCGTCGTCGGGCCGACCGGCCATGTCTATGCGGTGTGGCCGAATGCCTATGCGAAGCTGGCAACGCGCGATGTCACCGCGTTGCGCAAAACCGCTGCCTCGCCGGCTTATCGAAACGTCGCGGTCGCGATCCAGCCGCAGGCGTTGCCTACGGCGCCGACACCGCTCGACGTGGTGTGGACGTCGCAAAACTACCACGATTATGCCGATCCGTTCCTGGGCAGTCCCGGACCCGACGCGCTGGCCCGGGACGCGTTCCGCCTGCTGCGACCGGGTGGGTATTTCATCGTCATCGACCATCGCAGTGCCGCCGGACGCGGGATGGCGGACACCGATACGCTCCACCGCATCGATCCGGTGATCGTGCGTCGCCAGGCGGAAGCAGCTGGGTTCGTCTTCGCCGGCGAGAGCAGGGTCCTCGCCAATGCGTCGGACCCGCTGACGATCAAGGTCTTCGATCCGGCAATCCGTGGTCGCACCAGCCAGTTCGCATACGCGTTCCGCAAGCCCGGCGGCGTACGATGACGATCAACTCCTGTGCGAGGAGTTCCGGAGCGGTGCCGATGCGCCGTCGCTCGCAGATCAGGTCGTCCTGCTGTTACATCGCTTCCGACCGCAGCCTCATCTCAGCGTCAACCCCGCTGGCTGTTCGAAGCGCATCATAGCCGCCCAACCGTAATGATCGGGCCTGAACGTACCGTCGGGACGGCGCCATGCGTCGTCGCTCGCGAGGACCAGTGTGTTCTTCCCCTTGTGGAGCGGTAGTTCGACCCTGGCGTTCTCCGGGCCGAACCGTCCCGCCGGTGCCAGGCGCTTGTTCGCTGGGTAATAGAAGTTCTCGCCCGCATAGACCTGTGCGCCGTTGAGAAACAGCCACGCGCGGGGAACGAAGCCGAGGTCGATTGTCCTGCTGCCATCGGCGACCGCATCGATCTCGACCTTGAGCCAGGCGATTTGTCGACGGGGGCTGTCGTTCTTCGGAATGGCGCGGGCCAGGTTGGCCAGTCCGTCCGGTTCGGCTTCGAATCGCTGCCAGCCTGTGCTCGGTATATCAGTCGGCGTCGGGATACCGCTGGCGGGCGCAGGCGTGACCGGACCGAGCAGCCAATGACGGACGACGCCCGGCTGCGGGACATCGATCAGCGACGGCGCGGACGACCCCGTGTCGTCGGGCCGAACAACCATGTTGGCGAAGATGGCAGGCCCCTTCACCGCGATCCCGCCGCGATCGGCGAGGCCCTGCAACCGCGGGACGTCCAGCGATGGCTCGGGAGCATGGTTGACGAACAATCGTAGCCGCCCGTTCGCGATCACGATGCGGAGGTGGTTCCATCCTGTCGCCACGACCGGCGCACTATGCTGGAAGCGCGAATAGGCGTTCCACTGCATGCGCCCGTTGGTAATCGGGGCATATTGCACACAATCATTGGCAGCCGGGCAGTCCGGGTTGGCGCGCAGATAGACGAACTCGGCGGTATCCGCGTCGCGCCGATGCAGCAGGATCCCGGTATCGGCGTAAGCGAGCGGCTTGATGTCGAACTCGACCGTTCCTTCGGCGAAGGTGCCGACCTTCAGCACGGCATACCCCTCGGTGACGGTCATCAGCCCGTCCGGGAACGCTTCGTCCGGCGCGAACGTCGTCTTCTCCCCCAGCCAGGTCTCGCGGGTCATCGAATAGGTCGTCGTGGCCGTGATCGAAGACGGGGCCGGCACCGGCGCCGCGGAGGCCGGCAAGCTCAGTGCCATCGCACCGAGGGCAAGGCACCGGAGGTGGCGCGGGAAACGGTAGGACATGATCAGGCTCCGATGAATGGGAGGCCTACGTGCCGGGCGCATGCGCCGATGTCGCATAAAGAGAAGGTAAAGACGGTAAAGACGGCCTTCCGAACGGCAGAGCGCCTGAATGGATGATCGCAAAGCTACCCCTTTGCGGTCCGCTCGACGGCGCCGGTCTGTCGCCCGTTCGATTTCGGTAGGGAAGGTTGGTGCCGGTGGTCCGTTGCGGACCACCGGGAACATGTCCGTGGCGGAGCGGGAGGGATTCGAACCCTCGATACGCTTTTGACGTATACTCACTTTCCAGGCGAGCGCCTTCGACCACTCGGCCACCGCTCCGCATGTCCTGGACAGGAACGTCGCCCTAGAGCGTCGATGGCGGCTGTGCAAGCGTGCTGCGCAGGAAGAGGAGGGATTGCATGGCGCGGGGTCGGCATGTCACGATAGCGGAATGATCCTGCTGCCCATGCTCCTGTCGCTTTCCACCACCCAGGGCGTTGCGCCTTCCGCGCCTGCGGCCAAGCCGACCGCCGGACAAATCGCTGCGGCAGCCCCCGCCGATGCGTGGGGCAGCATCGCGCCCGAGGACCTGTTGCTGATTGATTTCGCCGATGGCCAGCGCAGCGTCCTCTGGCTCGCCCCCGCGTTCGCGCCGGTGCATGTCGCCAATATCCGGACCATTGCGCGCAGCGGCTGGTGGGGCGATGCGACGGTCTATCGCGTCCAGGACAATTACGTGACGCAATGGGGCGATGCGACCGAGAAGAAGCCCCCCGCTGCTGGTATCACGGCGCGACCGCCCGCCGAATATGAATGGGCGTGGGGCGCGCATGGCCTGGCGGTCGCCAACCCGTATCGCGACGCTTACGCGACGCGTACCGGCTTCACGCCGAGCGGCTGGGCGGTGGCGGGCGACGGCAAGCGGCAGTGGCTGCCGCATTGCTACGGCATGGTCGGCGTCGCGCGCGATCTGGCCCCCGATACCGGGACGGGCGGGGATCTCTATACCGTGATCGGTCACGCCCCGCGCCATCTCGACCGCAACATTGCGTTGGTCGGGCGTGTGATCGACGGGATGGGCGCGCTGTCAGCGCTGCCGCGCGGGACCGGGGGCGGCCTCGGGCTGTACGAAGATCCAAAGCAACGTGTGCCGATCAAGCGGATCGTGATCGTGGCGGATCTGCCTGCGGCCGAACGTCCGGCGTTTCAGTATCTGCGCCCCGACACAGCGGCGTTCGCCCGAACGCTCGAGGCGCGGGCGAACCGGGGGTTGCCGTTCTTCACGGTACCCGCGGCAGCGGCGGACCTGTGCAACCTGATGGTGCCGGTGCGCAAAGTGCCGGCACGCTGAGGGGGGACGAAACACCGGTACGGCGAGCGGAGGATGCGGCCCCCTGATGGTCTCCCCCGGCCAAGGCCGGGGCCCAGGAGAGGAACCGGAGAAAGCTGGCGACAGCGATTGGTAAGCTTGGCCAGCTCGACTGGACCCCGGCCTTCGCCGGGGAAGGTGCCGTCTAGCCGTTGCGTTACCGTCCGACCCAGTCCGCCACTTCGACCGCAACCTGATTCGCCGCCTGGTTGAGCGCAACACCGACCGGCCCCGCCGCGATCGCGCTGACCGGGACACGCGCCTCGAAGCGGCGCTTTTCGACCACCTTGCCGGTGCTGCGGATCAGCGAGCCGTCGAAGGCGACGACCGCCATGTTGGTGCCGGCATCGACGCCGAAAGACCGGATCTCCCCCGACAGGACGGCGCCTGGATCGGAAAAGGACTGCGCGCTGCTCAGGACGATGCGCCCGGTGCGCGGCGGGATCGTGTCCGACAGCAAGCGTGCGAACAACCGCGCGGGCGGCTCGACCCATTGCGCCTTGGCGACATAGGCGATCGAGGTCTGGCTCGCCTGGACGGGGATCCGCACCCCGGCAATCGACTGAGCCACCGCGGGCACCTGGATCGTGATCGTCGGCGCGGTGCTCGACGACTGCGTCTGGTTGACCGGCAGCGTCGTTGCCGAGGTCAGCGTCAGCAGCGACGCCGGGGGCTTGGCGGCAAAGCTGATGCAGCCGGAGAGCGACGCGAGCGCAGTCAGCGCGAGCAGCGATTTGGTCGAACGGATCATGGTCACTGTCCCTTTCCGGGCTTGTAATCAGGCAGCTTGGATTGGCCGATCAGCGCGCCCGCACCGCCGCGATCGACCTTTTCGGCGACCGACGTCAGCGCCATCGACATCTGGCGCAGGTCGTGCACCAACTGCCCGACTTCGGGGACGGTCTGCTTCGAGAACGCCTGCAACCCTGGCCGCGCATCGCCGATCGCGGCGTCGAGCGTCTCGGCGCTGTGCTGTGCCGACGCGATCGTCTTGTTGAGGTTCGCCATCACCGGGCGAACGTCGTTCGACAGCACGCCGTTGGTCGTGTCGGCAAGGTTGCCGATCTGCTGCGCGGCGACGCCCGCCTTCTGGATCGCGACTCGCGTCTCCGCCAGCGTCGCGGCGATTTCGGGCCCGCGGTCCGCCAGCGCCGCGCTCAGGCGGTTGGTGTTGGCGAGAATGCCCTGGATAGACTGCTGGTTCTTGTCCGACAGCATGTCCGACAGGCGCTCGGTCAGCGTCGAGATCCGCTCGAGCAACTGCGGCGCCGAACTCAGCAAGGCGCCGAGGCCGCCGGGCTTGGTCGGGATCGTCGGGACGCCGTTCGGGCATTCGGACAGCGGATTTTCGACCGGGCAGGCAATCGGCGGCGCGCCCTTGACCGCGCCGTCGAGCTGCACCGTGCTGGTACCGGTGAAACTGCCCTGCAACGAGGCCGTCGTTCCGATCAGGATCGGCGTATCGGGAATGACGCTGATCCGAACGCGGACGAGCGAGGGATCGGGCTTCCACAGCGCGATTTCCTTCACCTGTCCGGATACGACGCCAGAGAAGGCAACGCCCGACCCCTTTGCCAGACCGTCGACCGACTGCTTGAAGAAGATGTCATATTCCTTGTCGGTGGCGGTGCCCCAGCGCAGGATCCACACCAGGAACAGCAGCATCACCGTCAGCAGGATGAGCACGACCGATCCGACCAGCACATGGTTCGAGCGGGTTTCCATCAGCTATTGCCCTTCCGCTGCAGCGTCAGCATGTTCGTTGCGCTCGAGTGTCGCCGTTGCGGCGCGGCCACGCGGGCCCTTGAAATATTCCTGGATCCACGGGTGGTCCAGCGCGAGCAGTTCGTCGATCGTCCCGACCGCGATGACCTTCTTGTCCGCCAGCACCGCGATCCGGTCGCAAATCGCGTACAACGTGTCGAGATCGTGCGTGATCAGGAACACCGTCAGCCCGAGCGTCTTCTGGAGCGAGCGAGTCAGTTCGTCGAACGCGGCCGCACCGATCGGATCGAGCCCGGCGGTCGGTTCGTCGAGGAACAGCAGTTCCGGGTCCATCGCGAGCGCCCGCGACAAGCCAGCGCGTTTGCGCATCCCGCCCGACAGTTCGGACGGATATTTCGGGCCGGCATCGGCGGGCAGGCCGCTCATCACGACCTTGTAGGCGGCAATCTCGTCGAGCAGCGCGGGATCGAGCTCGGGGTAGAATTCGCGGAGCGGGACCTGGACGTTTTCGGCGACCGTCAGCGTCGAGAACAACGCACCGCCCTGGAACAGCACGCCCCAGCGCTTGGTCAGATCCGACAATTCGGTCGTTTCGCGATTGAGCGTGGATTCGCCGAGGACTTCGATCGAACCCGACTTCGGCGTCTGCAGCCCGATGATCGAGCGCATCAGCACCGACTTGCCGGTACCCGACCCGCCGACCACGCCGATGATCTCGCCCCGGCGCACGGTCAGATTGACACCGTCATGGACGATCTGATCGCCAAATCCGTTGACGAGATCGCGGACGACGATGACGTCGTCATTGTCGTTTGGCGCGTTGCCGGTTTCCATCACGACCACCCGATCGAGGTGAAGAACACCGCGAAGAACGCATCGAGCACGATCACGAGGAAGATCGCCTGGACGACCGCGGCGGTGGTCCGCGTGCCGACCTGTTCGGCATCGCCCTCGACCAGCATTCCCTGGAAGCAGCCCGCCATCGCGATAATCAACCCGAAGAACGGTGCCTTGATCAACCCGACGTACAGATCGGTCACCGGCACGACCTCGCGGATGCGCTGGACGAAGGTGACGGGCGGGATGTCGAGCGACACCCAGCAGAGCAGCCCGCCGCCGACGATTGCGATGATCGACGCGTACATGCCGAGCAGCGGCATCATCACCACCGATGCGATCACGCGCGGCAGCACCAGTGCCTCCATCGGCGAAACGCCGATCGTGCGCATGGCGTCGATTTCCTCGGTCAGCTTCATCGTCCCGAGCTGCGCCGCGAAGGCGGACCCGGAACGCCCGGCGACCATGATCGCGGTCATCAGCACGCCCAACTCGCGCAGCGTGATGCGCCCAACGAGGTTGATCGTGAACACCTCGAACCCGAATTGCTGGAGCTGGACCGAGCCCTGCTGCGCGATCACGATCCCGATCAGGAAGCTCATCAACCCGATGATACCGAGCGCAGTAACCCCGACGACCTCGAACCGCTGCACGACCGCGTTGAAGCGGAACCGCTTGGGGTGAGTCGCGACATTCCAGAAAGCGATCAGTGTCGCGCCAAAAAAGCCGAGCAAGCCGTAAAGCGTATGCCCGGAGGAAACGACCGCGTCCCCCAGCTCGCCGACGACGCGGGTGAAGCTGCCGACGGCGGCGGGGCGCATCGCGACCGGCTGGTCGGCGTTGGCGACCTGTTGCAGCAAATGCTCGCCATCCGCGTCGAGTCCCTGGATGTCGGCGTCGTGCTGTGCAGCAAAGCGGTGGACGATCCAGGCACCGACGGTGTCGATCCGATCGATGCCGCTGAGATCGACATGCGCGACCTTGCCATCGAAGGCACGGAGACGTTCCGGCAGGTCGCCGATCCGGGCGAGCGACAAGCTGCCGGAAAAGCGTACCGTGTCGCTGTCTTGAGAGAAGGCGGCCATTTCGGTCATTCGCGCCCTCCTTGCTGTAATCGGACTGGATCGGCAAGCGTTGCTGTGGTGTGAACGGTACGATGAATCATCTTGCCGTCTATGACATGGACAAGACCATAACTTATTCGGCGACGTGGACGCGGTTCCTGGTCGAGACTGCGCGGGTCGAATCGCCGTGGCGACTGGGATTGCTGCCGGTCTTGGCGCTTGCCGGGGCGGCGTATGCGATGCGACTGATCGGACGCACGCGACTCAAGGAAATTGCGCAGCGATTGCTGCTGGGGAGGCGGATGCCCGAATCCGTGGCGGCGCGCGCCGCGCAGCGATTCGCGGGGCGAATCGGCGATACGGGAGTCTACACGGGTGCCCGGCAACAGATCGCGGCGGATCGCGAGGCGGGATATCGGCTCGTGATGGCGACGGCTTCTTATGGATTCTACGCGGAAGCGATCGCTGCCCGGCTCGGGTTCGACGCGGTCATCGCGACCGGAGTGGTCCGGACGGACGGCATGATCCACGCGAAAATCGCTGGGGAAAATTGTTACGGCCCGGCCAAGTTGCGGATGATCGAGGCATGGCTGGCGGAGCAGGGGATCGCGCGACGCGAATCGCACGTACGATTCTATTCCGACCACGCGTCGGATGCGCCCGCGCTCGAATGGGCGGACGTCGGAATTGCGGTCAACCCGCATCCGCCGCTGCGCGCGATGGCGAAGGTGCGGGGGTGGGCAATCGAGGATTGGGTGCGCTGACGCCCGAGGCGGCGGGGTTGTAGTTCGAAGGTCGGCGCGTTCCCCGTCCGTCTGTTTGCTACAGGGCCACGTCCACGGCATGGATCGTAAGCCCCACCAGGCCGCCCACCAAAGTTCCATTGACCCGGATATATTGCAGATCCCGTCCGACGGCATTCTCGAGCCGTCGCGTGATCGTCTGCGCATCCCAGCCACGAACCGTCTCGGACACGAGCCGGACGATCCCGTCGCCATAATCGGCCGCAAGCCCCACCACGGCCCGCCGGACGAACCGGTTGATCGTGCGCCGCAGTTTCGGATCGGTCTGCAACGTGCCGCCAAGCTGGCGCAGCGCATCGCCGACCGGCCCGGCGAGCATCCGGTCGGGGTCGCGCGCGATCCGCAGCATCCCGCCGCGCGCCTGCTCCCATAACCCGTCGAGCCACCGCTGCATCGCGGGGTTGTCGATGATCTCGGCTTTCACCGCAGCGACGCGGTCGCGCATCCGCGGATCATGGACGAGATCGTGGGCGAGCGTCGCCAACCCTTCTTCCGCCTTCTCGCGCAAGGGATGGTCCGGGTTCTCTGCGATCCCGGTCAGCATGCCGTTGAGTCCGTCGATGATCTTGTTGGCGAGCGTCTCGTCGAGCCCGGTCCAGCGCATCATCGATCCCGAGCGTTCGCTGACCATTGCGCGAACGAGATGCTCGTTCGCCTCGAGCACGCGCGCCGCCCAGCGGACGATTCCGTCCAGAAGGGGGAGATGCCGGTCTTCGGCGATCGCGGCGGTCAGTGCCTGACCAAGCAGGGGGGAGACGTCGAGCGCGCGAAGCCGCTGACCGATCCCGGCCTTGACCATCCCGCCGAGACGCTGCTGGTCGAATGCCTCGAGCATGTGCGCGGCCAGCCGTGATGCGCCGCGCCGAAGCCGTCCGTCGCCGCCGGGCGGGTTGGCGAGCCAGCGCCCCGCTGCGCCGGCGATGTCGAGCCCGTGCATCCGGCGTGCGACGACGCGCGGCACGAGGAAGTTGTCGCGCAGGAACGCGGCGAGCGTCGTGCCGATGCGATCCTTGTTGCGGGGGATGATGGCGGTGTGCGGGACGGGAATGCCGAAGGGGTGCCGGAACAAGGCGGTCACCGCGAACCAGTCGGCCAGCCCGCCCACCATCGCTGCCTCGGCAAAGGCGCGGACGAAGCCGATCGCATGCCCGTAGCGCGACGCGGGATCATCGTAGGCGCGCGCAACGAAGAAGATCGCCGCCATCGCGACGAGCAACCCGCCCGCGATCCAGCGCATTCGCACCAATCCCGCCGGGGGCGCTTCAAAGGCTCGAGGCGGGGTAGGGGTTCGCATTGCCGGACCAATCCCCGAACGCGACGATTGTTCAAGCGCCAAGTCCCGGCGGCGGTGCTTTTTCCGCCGGGCTGCGAGGTCGGCTGGGTTATTCGGCCGGTTGCGGCTTGTCGTCGCCCGGCTTGTAATGGATCCGCGCCGGGTCCCCCGGGCCGAGTTGCGGCTTGGTTGGCGACTGATGCTCGATCAACGGGCCGCCATCGTCGCCGGGGCGATAGGTCAGCAGACGACGGCGCAGTACCGGCCCGACACGCGCCTCGATCCCGAT
This sequence comes from Sphingomonas sp. PAMC 26621, assembly GCF_000251145.1. GTDB lineage: Bacteria > Pseudomonadota > Alphaproteobacteria > Sphingomonadales > Sphingomonadaceae > Sphingomonas. The sequence goes on from NZ_AIDW01000009.1 coordinate 174,064, forward strand.
CGCCAGGCTGAAGCTGGCCGGGACGATGAGCAGCGTAAGCACGGTCGACATCGTCAGTCCGCCGATCACCGTGATCCCCATCGGAACGCGCGACGATCCGTCGCCGGTCAGCGCGAGCGCAGTCGGCAGCATGCCCATCACCATCGCGACGGTGGTCATCACGATCGGCTGCGCGCGCTTGTGCCCGGCATCGATGATCGCGGTCAGCACATCGACGCCCTTGTTCATCTCCTCGAGTGCAAAGTCGATCAGCAGGATCGAGTTCTTCGCGACGATGCCGAGCAGCATGATCAGACCGATATAGACCGGCATCGAGATCGGCGTCCCGGTAACGGCAAGCCCGATCAGCCCGCCGAGCGGAGCGACCAGCAGCGACATGATGTTGATGAACGGCGGCAACAGGCGGCGGTACAGCAGCACCAGCACCGCGAAGAGCAGGAAGATGCCCGCGACCAGCGCGATGATGAAGTTCTGGATCAGCTCGACCTGCCACTTCGATTCACCAAGGACGAGTTCCTTCACCCCGATCGGCATCGTCTTGAACAGCGGGAGCTCGTGAATCTCCTTTTGCGCGGTTCCGCTGACGACGCCCGGGGCAAGGTCCGCGCCGATCGTCAGCTGGCGCTGTTGCGCGACACGTTCGATCTTGGTCGGGCCTGCGCCGAAACCGATATCGGCGACTACGCTGAGCGGCACCGACCCGCCGCTTGCGGTCTGGACCGGAAGGTTCTGGATCGTCGACAAACGCTGGCGCGAATCCTGGTCGAGCGCGACGCGGATTGGGATCTGTCGGTCTGACAGCGAGAATTTCGCGCTGTTCTGGTCGATGTCGCCAAGCGTCGCGATCCGGATCGCGTTGGACATCGCCGCGGTCGTCACACCCATGCTCGCGGCGAGGTCCATATGCGGGGTGATGACGATTTCGGGACGCTTGAGGTCCCCGCTGATCCGCGGCGCGACGAGGTCGGGCAGGCGGCTCATCTGGTCGACCAGCTTTGCTCCGGTCTCGGCGAGGAGCTTAGGATCGTCGCTGCCGAGCGTGATCGTCAGCGCACGCCCCGCACTGCCCCAGCCGCTCGACGACCGGAACGAGACGCGCGCGTCGGGAATCGTCTGAAGTGTCGGCGCGAGCGCGCGCTCGAACTCGTAGCTCTTCATCTTCCGCTCGCGCTTGGGCTTGAAGATTGCGGTGACCCGACCGTTGCCGACGAAGGCCCGCGAATAGACCGACTCAATGCTCGGCTGTTTCTGCAGGATTGCGGCGACCTGCGCGACGACCGTCTTGGTTTCGGCGAGCGTCGTTCCAGGCACCATCTCGATCGTCGCGGTGGTGGAGTCGCTGTCGCGCAACGGCTGGAAGGTCGCCGGAATCGACATGAACAAATAGATCGTCGCCGCGAACGCGACCGCGCCGCCGAGGATCGCCGACCAGCGATGCATCAGCGTCCAGCGCAGGATCGCCATGTAGCGATCCATGATCCAGCCCTCGCCGTGCGATGCCTCGCCCTGCGCCTTGAGGAAATAGGCGGCGAGCATCGGGGTGATGAGGCGCGCGACCGCGAGGCTCATCAGGACCGAGGCGACCACGGTCAGGCCGAAATTCTTAAAGAACTGCCCCGAAATGCCGGGCATCAGGCCGACCGGGAGGAACACCGCGACGATCGCCATCGTCGTCGCGAGGACCGCGAGGCCGATCTCGTCGGCGGCGTCGATCGCCGCCTGATAGGCGGACTTGCCCATGCGCATGTGTCGAACGATGTTCTCGATCTCGACGATCGCATCGTCGACCAGCACGCCCGCGACGAGGCTCAGCGCCATCAAGGTCATGTTGTTGAGCGTGAAGCCGAGCAGGTCCATCACCCAGAAGGTCGGGATCGCGGACAGCGGGATGGCTAGTGCGGAAATGATCGTCGAGCGCCAGTCGCGCAGGAAGATGAACACGATGACGACCGCGAGCGCGGCGCCCTCGACCATCGCCTCCATTGCCGAATCATATTGCTGCTTGGTGTATTTGACGCTGTCCGAGATGCGCTTGAAGTGCACCTTGGGATTGCGCGCCTCGAGCGCGGCAAGCTTTTTCTCGGCTTCCTCGAACACCGTCACGTCCGACGCGCCCTTGGCGCGCTGGAAATCGAACGACAGCACCTGCTGGCCGTTGAGCGCCGAGGCCGAACGCTGTTCGGCATACAGATCCTCGACCCGACCGAGGTCGACCAGCTTGAGCGTCTGGCCCATGCCGGTCGCGATCTGCGTCTGGCCGAGCTGATAGGCGGTCTGGGCGTTGCCGAGCACGCGGACCGATTGCTCGGACCCGGCGAGCTGCGCGCGTCCGCCTGCGGCGTTGAGGTTGACCTGCCGGAGCTGCTGATTGACCTGCGACGCGGTCAGCCCGTGCGCGGAAAGCTTCGCCGGATCGAGGATGACGCGAATCTCGCGATCGACACCCCCGTTGCGCTGAACACCAGCGAGGCCCGGGACCGACAGCAGTTCTTTCGCGACGTTATTGTCGATGTACCAGCTGAGCTGCTCGACCGTCATATCGGTGCTGATCGTGCGTAACTCGCCAGATCCTGCCCGGTCGTGTTCGCGCGCATGATCTGCGGCTCGAGGATGCCGTCGGGCAGGTTGCTGCGGATCTGCGCGATCGACGACCGCACGTCTTCGACCGCGCGGTCGATCGGTGTGCCGATCGCGAGCTGGACGACGGTTTCCGACTGGCCCTCGGTCACGGTCGAGTCGATCTCGTCGATCCCCTGCAGGCTGCGCAGCGCCGCCTCGACGCGCTGCGTAACCTGGGTCTCGAGTTCGGTCGGCGCCGCGCCGGGCTGGCTGATGTCGACGATGACAACCGGAAAATCGATGTCGGGCTGGCTGTTGACGTCGAGCCGCATGAAACTGACGATCCCCGCCAGCGTCAGCATGAAGAACAGGACCAGCGACGGGACCGGGTTGCGGATCGACCAGGCCGAGATGTTCCGGAAGCTCATGCTGCTACCTTTGGTTCGCGGCCGAAAGCGCGACCCGCGTCGGCTTGACCTTCTGGTCGGGGGTCAAGAATGCACCTGCCGACAGGACGATCTGCTCCGTCCCGTTCAAGCCTTCGGTGATCGAGACACCCTTGTCCGACACTTCGCCCACCTGGATCGCGCGCCGGACGATCTTGTCGCCCGCGCCCATCACGTACACGAAATTGCCCTTGTCGTCGCTCTGGATCGCCGAGTTGGGGAGCTGCGGTACGTCGGTCGATCCCGCAACCACTGCGGCGGAGGCGAAGCCACCCGGACGCAGCGCGGGATTGTAGGACAGCGCGATCCGCGCGATTCCCTGGCGACTCTGGGGATCGATAACCGGGGAGACCTGCCAAACCTCGCCCGTGAAGCTCTCGCTCCCGCCGACCGGGGTGACTTGCGCGCGTGCGCCGATCCGCAGCCCGCGCAAATCGGCCTCGCTGATCTGCGCGCGCATTTCCATCTGCCCGCCCTCGGCCAGCCGGAACAGCGTTCCCGTTCCCGGGCCGACGATCTGCCCGGGCTCGACCGCGCGGGTCAGCACGAGGCCCGCGGCGGGGGCGCGGATATCGAGGCGGCTGGTGCGCGCGTTCGCTTCGCCGAGCGTCGCCTGCGCGACCTTGACGCGTGCGAGCGCGGCGTCGCGCGTCGCGGCCTTGCGTTCGAGGTCCGCCTTGGACAGGAACCCGCGCGTGACCAGCGTCTGCGCGCGATCGAGTTCGGATTGCGCGATCGCCGCGTCCGACCGCGCGACCGCGATCTGGGCGTCAAGCGATGCGGCGGTTTGCGTCTGAACCGAGCGGTCAACTAGGGCGAGGACCTGCCCCTTGCCGACCCACTGGCCGGGTTCGACCAGCACGCGCGTCACCATCCCGCCGTCGCCTGCAACGCCGACCGGCATTTCGCGCCGTGCGGCGAGCGACCCGGTCGCAGACACGACGCGCGCGACGGTGGAGCGTCCGGGCACGACGACCGAGACAAGCGGAAGCTGTTCGACCGCCTTGGCGGCGGGCTTGGAGCGTCCGAACAGGAGATATCCGACGACCAGCGCGATCAGGAGGACCACCAGGACCGCGATGATGATGCTGCGGCGGCTACGCGGGGGCGTCTCCGGACCGGGCAAGCCGCGGAGTTCCTCAGTGCCGATCACGCGCGTCTCGTAATTCATCTGAGCCAATCCAGATCTCAAGGGCCTTTCGACCCAGCCCCCACCCATGCCACCCGCAAGGGCAACCGTGCTCGTCGCACTGTGTTATCGGAATAAACCACCAACCTCAAGAGGGGTAATTATCGTGCGCAACATGCCCAGTTTCAGGGCGCACCGCAAGGTGAGCCTGTGGGGCGACTACAGTAATTGTAGGTTGTGACCCAATTGCCACCCTCGAACGCAACTGCTCAGCGGCGCGGGCCTGGACGATACCGTCTTACGGTATGCTGGGCGAGATCGGCGGGGTAGAAATACACCGGTCGCAATGCGCCGCTGGCGTAGCGTTCGGCCTGGTCGCGGAAGTGCGCCGACGCCGGGTCGCCGCTTTCGCCGCCCGCAGTCACCGCCCAGGCGCGCACTTTAGGACCGAATTCAACGACCGCGACAAAGCTGTTGCCGCTCGATCCGTACAGCTTGGTGGTGTTGGCATAAGGCCGCGCGCCGAACGACGCGAGGCTGCCCCATTGCGCCGAGGTGAAGGGCACCGGGATGCTCGGTTTCGTATCGTCGAAATGCGGCGTTATCGAATCGTCGAGTCGCTGGAAGCGGTTGATCTTGCCCCAGCCGACCTGCCACGTCCCGAAATCGCGGGTGAGCTGGTCTGCCGCCTCGCCGAGCGCGTCGAGCTTGCGCGCGTCGGGAATGTCGTGCGCGATATGGTCGGGGACGTTGATCTGCTCGGCCTGGACGAAGCTCCCCGCCTCGCGCCACATCTTGCCGCCCCACAGCACGCCGAGCGTGGTCGCGACCGAGTCCACACCCCAGCGATAATCCCATGTCCGCAGCGCGCCGATCGGCCCGGCAAGCCGCGCGCGGCGCGGGTCCTTCGCGGCCAGCGCGTCATAGGCGCGGATCAGCGGCGGGATCAGCCGGGCGAAGGCGGGGAGGTAGCTGTCATAGGCCGCGGCGATCAGGCGTTCGGGGGTGAAGTCGTGCCGCCCGGTCAGCAGCAGGTCGGCGTGCACGCCGCGCGCGTTTTCGCCGAACGTGTCCATGTAGCGCGGATAGTCCCTGGCCTTGGGGCTGTCCGGCCCGGCCGCGCCCCACGGCGAATCGTTGGTGTTGCGGACCCAGCCGACCTTCGGGTTTATCGCATTGGGGAGGGAGGCGACGCTATGGAGGCCCTTCCAGTCGGTCGCGGGGTCGGCGCCGTCGACCGTCTTCGCGTAATCGAGCGCATCGCTCCGGACCGGGACAAACTGCGGGTGGAGATAGGCGATCGCGCCGGTCGAATCCGCGAACAGCGTGTCGTTCGAGGAGTTCGCCTGCCGCTCCGCTACGCGCATGTAGCTGGCGAGGTCGTGCGCCTTGGTGCGGAGCCAGCTTTGTTCGAGCGCGGGGACGGGTTTCCACATCAGCGCCTGCGCGATCCACTTGCCGCCATGTTCGGCGACGATCGGGCCGTGATGCGAGGCGTAGGTAGTGAAGCTGCGCGTCGCGCGCGTTCCGTCCGCCTTGCGATAGGCGAGCGTGATCCGCCGCGTCGTGATCGGCCGCTGCTCGCTGCCGTAGCGATAGGTGATCGCGTCACCGCTGCGCGTGATCGTCTCGGCGAAGGAATCGACATTGTCGACGCCCGACGAGGTGTGCATCCACCCCGCTGTCTCATTGAAGCCCTGGTAGATGAAGAACTGCCCCCAGGTCGACGCGCCATAAGCGTTGAGGCCTTCGGCACTCGTCATCTGGAGTTCGGCGCGGAAGTAGAAACTGGTGTGCGGGTTGATCAGCAGCAGCGCGTGCCCGTCGACGGTGTTGCGTGGCGCGATCGCGATCCCGTTCGATCCGCGCGGCTCGCGCGGGAAGGGGCCGGTGTCCTGCTGCGCGACCGCGATCCTTTGGCCACCGTAGAAGGCGGCGAGGTCGGTCAGCGAAATCCGCTCGATATCGCCGCCGATGCTGCCTTCGGTAAACGACAGCGCCATCCATGGTTCGAACCGGGTGAGCACCTTGGGGCGGGTCCGGGGATGCGTCGCCAGAAAGTAATTGAGGCCATCGGCCCAGGCTTGCATCAACGCGCGCAGATACGCCGGGCTTGCGGCATAGCGCGCCTGGAGATCGGCCGGGTCGGCGTACAATTGCTGGCGCAGGTCCGCCCAGAGCGCGGTCTCGCCCTCGGCCTCGGCGGTGCGGCCGAGCGCGGTCAGGTAATTCGCCTCGATCCGCGCGAAATCGTCCTCGGCCTGCGCGTAGATCGCGCCGAACACCGCGTCCGCATCAGTCTTGCCGCGGACGTGCGCGATCCCCCAGGTGTCGCGCGTGATCGTGACCCGCGCCGCCTCCGCGTTCCAGCGGGCGCGCTCCGGTACGGGCGCGGGCGCGGCGGCGGTGGCGAGCAGCGCGAGCAGCAGCAACGGGGCGGCGCGCTTGCGCGGAGCGGGAGGGGCGGTATCCATGGCGCAACGCTATCGGGCATCGCGGCGCGCGACAACCTTCAGGGAGACGGGGATGAAATGGGCGATCGCACTGGCGCTGCTGGCAACGGGCGCCACCGCTGAACCCCCCGCGCCGCCGCACACGATCCTGTTGCGCCCGGCGGCGGTGTTCGACGGGGTCGATCCGGTCGCGCACGCCGGGTGGCAGGTGCTGGTGACGGGCGACCGGATCGTCGCGGTCGGGCCGGCGCTGACGGCCCCGGCGGGCGCGGAGACGATCGACCTGCCCGGCGAGACGCTGCTTCCCGGGTTGATCGAGGGGCACGGCCATCTGTTCCTCCACCCCTATAACGAGGCGTCGTGGGACGATCAGGTGCTCCACGAACCGCTTGCGCTGCGCACCGCCCGCGCGACCGTGAGCGCACGCGCCACGTTGCTGGCCGGCTTCACCACCGAGCGCGATCTCGGGACCGAGGGCGCGGGCTACGCCGATGTCGGGCTCAGGCAGGCGATCGCGCAGGGGATCGTGCCGGGGCCGCGGATGCTCGTGGCGACGCGCGCGATCGTCGCGAGGGGCGCTTATGGGCCCAAGGGCTATGAGCCCGGCGTCGACGTGCCGCAGGGCGCCGAGGAGGCGAGCGGGGTCGATGACGTGGTGCGCGTGGTGCGCAGCCAGATCGCCGCCGGGGCGGATGTGGTGAAGCTGTACGGCGACTATCGCTGGGGACCGGGCGAGCCGAGCCGCGCGACCTTCTCGCAGGCCGAGATGACCGCCGCGGTCGCCGCGGCGCATGATGCCGGGCGGATCGTCGCGGTCCACACCTCGACGCCCGAGGGGATGCGGCGCGCGATCGCCGCGGGGGCGGATACGATCGAGCATGGCTATGGCGGGACGGTCGAGATTTTCCGCGCGATGGCGGCGCGCAAGATCGCGCTGTGCCCGACGCTTGCGGCCTCCGATGCGGTTGCGCGCTATCGCGGCTGGAGCGGCGGCGATCCCGTGCCGGCGGCGGTGGCCGAGAACCGCGCGGCGTTTGCGCTGGCGCGCTCGGTCGGCGTGCCGATCTGCATGGGGGGCGATGTCGGGGTGTTCCCCCACGGCGAGAATGCCCGCGAAATGGAGCTGATGGCGCAGGCCGGGATGCCGCTTGCCGACGTGCTGCGCGCCGCGACCGCTGGCAATGCGGCGGCGTTCCACCTGACGGATCGCGGGCGAGTCGCGGCGGGCCTGCTGGCCGATCTGATCGCGGTCCGGGGCGATCCGCTGCGCGATCGCACCGCGCTGCGGCGGGTCGATTGGGTGATCAAGGGCGGCGTGGTGGTGCAGCGACCGGCGCTGCCCGGGCGGCCGTGACCGCGGCGAACCGGCGGCGTTCCGTAACCGAAATGTCACGAACATCGCACAGGCGGGGAACGGGTCGAACGGTATAATAGGCAATAAAACCAACGGCTTGTGAAATACATACCGATCGGACGGTAATGTTGCCTTGCAATGCAGCATCTGCCGCCGCACGTTTATGCCGCAAAGCTGTGGGCTGCCAACGCGCATGCCTGCACCGGCAAGGGTGGCTGAGCGATGCACGACATGGGGATCTTACATTGACGAGTTCGTATGTGCGCTTCTTGCGCCCGGTAGTCGGCGCGACCGCATTGGGTCTGCTCGCCGCCTGTTCGCAAAAGGCACCGCCGCCGCCGCCGATGCCGCAGGTCAGTGTCGCGATACCGCTCCAGCGCGACGTGGTCGACTGGGATGAATACGTAGGCCGGTTCGAGGCGATCCAGGACGTCGAGCTGCGCCCCCGGGTCTCGGGAACGATCGACCGGATCTTCTTCGCCAACGGCCAGCGCGTGAAGGCGGGCGAAGCGCTGTTCACGATCGATCCGCGCCCCTATCAGGCAGCACTCGCGCAGGCTCGCGCGCAGGTCGCCAAGGCGCAGGCTTCGGTCACCAACGCGCAGTCCGAACTGTCGCGCGCGCAGATCCTGCTCAAGGCGGAGGCGATCGCGCGCGAGGAATATGAGACCAAGCTCGCCGCGGTCCGCACCGCACAGGCCGATCTTGGCGCCGCACGCGCGAACGTGTCGACCGCGCAGCTCAACCTCGGCTTCACCACGGTGCGTTCGCCGATCACCGGGATCGTCTCGGATCGTCGCGTCAGCAAGGGCAATTACGCGACCGAGGCGACCAGCGTGCTGACCCGCGTCGTCTCGACCGACCCGATCTGGTTCTCGTTCGAGGGCGCGGAAAGCTTCTATCTCAAGTATCTGCGCCAGGCGAAGGCGGGCGAGCGCGGCTCGTCGCGCAACACCGCCAACCCGGTCGAGGTCCAGCTCGCCGACGAAAAGGGCTTCCGCTGGCGCGGCCGGATGGAATTCGTCGACAATGCGATCGACCCCAATTCGGGGACGATCCGCGCCCACGCGGTCATCGCCAATCCGGATGGCTTCCTGACGCCGGGGCTGTTCGGCCGCGCACGGCTGCTCGGCTCGGGCCATTATCGCGCGATGCTGGTGCCCGACGAAGCGGTCATCACCGACCAGACGCGCAAGCTCGTCTATGTCGTCGGCAAGGAAGGCAAGGTCATCGCGCGTCCGGTCGAGACCGGGCCGCAGGTGGAAGGGCTGCGCGTCGTCAAGTCGGGGCTCGCGCCGACCGAGCATGTCGTGATCGACGGGATCACGACGTTGCAGCCGGGGGCCAAGGTGAAGGAAAACCTGGTCAAGATGAAGCCCAAGGCCGCCGACACCGCGCCGCAATCGACCCCCGAAAGCGCGCCGCCGGCTTCCGACGCGACCGCGAACTAAGGCGCCGACCCAGTGAAATTCCCCCATTTCTTCATCGATCGCCCGATCTTCGCAGCGGTGCTGTCGATCCTGATCGTGGTGTTCGGCGTGGTTGCCTATCCCGGCCTGCCGGTCGCGCAATATCCCGAGATCGCGCCGCCGACCGTGGTCGTCAACGCGACCTTCCCGGGGGCGAACGCCGAGACGCTCGCCGAGACGGTCGCCGCGCCGCTCGAGGAATCGATCAACGGCGTCGAGAACATGATCTACATGTCCTCCTCGGCAACCGGCGACGGCGCGCTCGCGATCACGGTGACCTTCAAGCAGGGCACCAACGTCGACCAGGCGCAGGTGCTGGTGCAGAACCGCGTCTCCACCGCCGAGCCGCGCCTGCCCGAGGAAGTCCGCCAGATCGGCGTGACGGTCCGCAAGAATTCGCCCGACATCCTGATGGTGGTCGCGCTGACCTCGCCCGACGGGTCGCTCAGCCCGTCCTATGTCTCCAATTACGCGACGACGCAGCTGATCGATCGCATCTCGCGAATCCCCGGCGTCGGTGGCGTCCGGGTGTTCGGCGGGCGCGATTACAACATGCGCGTGTGGGTCGATCCCGATCGCGCCGCGTCGCGCAACCTGACCGTCGACGAGATCGTCGCTGCCGTGCGCGCGCAGAACGCGCAGGTCGCTGCAGGGTCGGTCGGGCAGCCGCCGTTCAACCAGGGCGGGACCGCGTTCCAGCTCGGGATCCAGGCGACCGGGCGACTGACCAAGCCCGAGGAATTCGGCGCGATCATCGTCAAGCGGGACACTGCGGGCCGGTTGACCCGCCTGCGCGACGTCGCGCGGATCGAGCTCGGCGCGCAGGATTACACGATCAACGCGCTGCTCAACAACAAGTCGATGACCGCGATCGGCATCACCCAGTTGCCGGGGTCGAACGCGCTCAGCACCGCCGAGGCGGTCCGCACCGAAGTCGCCAACGCCGCCAAGACCTTCCCGCCCGGGCTGGTCTATTCGGTGCCGTACAACCCGACCGAATATATCTCGGCGTCGATCGAGGCGGTCGAGCATACGCTGGTCGAGGCGCTGATCCTCGTCGCGCTGGTCGTCCTGCTGTTCCTGCAGAGCTGGCGCGCGGCGATCATCCCGATCGTCGCGATCCCGGTGTCGTTGCTTGGCAGCCTCGCGGTGCTCGCGGCGTTCGGCTTCTCGCTCAACAACCTGTCGCTGTTCGGCATGGTGCTCGCGATCGGGATCGTGGTCGATGACGCGATCGTCGTGGTCGAGAATATCGAGCGGCTGATGGAAGAGGAGGGGCTGTCCCCGCTCGAGGCCGCGCACAAGACGATGGACGAAGTGTCGGGTGCGCTGATCGCGATCGCGCTGGTGCTGTGCGGGGTGTTCATCCCGACCAGCTTCATCCCGGGCATTTCGGGGCAGTTCTACCAGCAGTTCGCGCTGACGATCGTGTCGGCGACCGCGATCTCGGCGTTCGTGTCGCTGACGCTGTCGCCCGCGCTCGCCGCGCTGATCCTCAAGCCCAAGCATGATGTCGAGCCAAGGGCGGGCTGGCGTGGCGCGGGCACGCGGTTCGCGCGCGGGTTCAACCGCGGGTTCGACTGGCTCGGCAACCGGTTCGGGCGCTTCACCGCGCGGGCGATCCGCAGCCTGGCGATCATCGGCATCTGCTACGTGATCCTGATCGGGCTTGCAGGGTGGCGCTTCACCGCGACCCCGACCGGGTTCATCCCGGCGCAGGACCAGGGCTATCTGATCGTTGCCGCGCAATTGCCGCCCGGCGCCTCGCTCCAGCGCACGACCGAGCTGATCCAGCGCGCCGCCGACATCGCGCACAAGAATGCCGCGGTGCAGGACACCGTCGCCTTCGCCGGTCTCGATGGCGCGACCTTCTCGACCGCGTCCAATGGCGGCGCGATGTTCATCACGCTGAAACCGCATGCCGATCGCGGCACTGCGGATGCGATCGCCAATGAGATGCGGCAGGCGCTCGCGCCGCTCAGCGGCGGGTTGCTGCTCGTCATCCCGCCCCCGCCGGTGCGCGGGATCGGGACCGGCGGCGGCTGGAAGCTGCTGATCGAGGATCGCAACAATCTCGGGTTCAAGGCGCTCGAGGGCGCTGCGTTCGGGATGATGATGAAGGCGAACCAGACGCCGGGGATCACCGCGGCGTTCACCACCTTCAACAACCGCACCCCGCGCCTGTTCGCGGATATCGATCGCGAGCGCGCCGAACAGCTTGGCGTGCCGGTATCGAGCGTGTTCTCGACGCTCGGGACCTATCTCGGCTCGTCGTACATCAACGACTTCAACTATCTGGGGCGGACGTACCGCGTGACGGCGCAGGCCGACGCGCCGTATCGGGACCAGATTTCCGACGTCGGGCATCTGCGGACGCGGTCGGCGGCGGGGAACATGGTCCCGCTCGATGCGGTGATGACGCTGCGCAACGACAGCGGGCCGTACCGCGTGGTGCGCTACAACCTGTATCCGTCGGCCGAATTGCAGGGCGATACGGCGCGCGGTTATTCGTCCGGGCAGAGCCTCGAGGCGATGGCCAAGATCGCGGGCGAGACGCTGCCCAAGGGCATGAGCTACGAATGGACCGAGATCGCGTTCGAGCAGCAGCAGGCCGGGAATACCGGCTCGCTGGTGTTCGGGCTCGCGGTGCTGTTCGTGTTCCTGCTGCTGGCGGCGAATTACGAAAGCCTGGTGCTGCCGTTCGCGGTCATCCTGATCGTGCCGATGTGCCTGCTCGCGGCGATCGTGGGCGTGAACCTGATGGGGATGGACAACAACATCCTGACGCAGATCGGGCTGGTCGTGCTGATCGGTCTGGCGGCGAAGAACGCGATCCTGATCGTCGAGTTCGCGCGTGCGAACGAGGACAACGGGATGGAACTGCATGCGGCGGCGGAACATGCCGCCGAGCAGCGCCTCCGCCCGATCCTGATGACCTCGATCGCGTTCATCCTCGGCGTGTTGCCGCTGGTGCTCGGCAGCGGGCCGGGCGCGGAAATGCGCAAGGCACTGGGCGTGGCGGTGTTCTTCGGGATGATCGGCGTGACGACGTTCGGGCTGCTGTTCACCCCGAGCTTCTACGTCATCAGCCGCAAGGGGGGCGACTGGGTCGCCTCGAAACTGCGCCGGAAGCGCGCCGCGACGGACGATCATCCGCCCGCGCTGCCCGCTCCGGAAGGGAAACCGGCATGAAGCGTATCCTGAGCGTCCTCCCCGCGTTTGCGCTTTCGGCGTGCGTCGTCGGGCCGAACTACGTGAAGCCGTCGACCCCGGTTCCGGCGGAGGGCGGCGCATTCGCCGAGGCCGGGATCGGCAAGGGGATCACCCCGACGCCGTTGCCCGACCATTGGTGGCGGCTGTACAACGACCCCGTCGTCGACCGGCTGGTGACGGATGCCTTGGCGCACAACACCGATGTTCGCGTTGCGGCGGGGAACCTCGAGCGCGCGCGGGCGGTGCTGGACGAACAGCGCGGCGCGCGGCTGCCGACGACCGGGCCGAACGCCAGCTTCACGCGGGCGCAGATCAATACCGCGAGCCTCGGTTTCGGGGGCGCCGGGACGGGCGCCGGGACGGGGACTGGCACTGGCACTGGAACCGGGACTGGGACTGGAACCGGAACCGGGACTGGCGGCGCGGTGACGCCGCAGTCCTTCGTCTTCAACAGTTTCAAGCTGGGCTTCGACGCGTCCTATGAGGTCGACCTGTTCGGCGGCATCACCCGCGCGATCGAGGCGGCGCGGGGCGACGTGCAGGCGGCGCAGGCGCAGCTCGACGCGTCGCGCGTGTCGGTCGCCGCCGAGACCGCGCGCGCCTATGCGACCGCGTGCAGCAACGCGCAGCAGCGCGGGGTTGCCGAGGAAACGGTCAAGCTCCAGCAGCGCACGCTCGGGCTGACCAACACGCTGTTCACCGCCGGGCGCGGCACGCGGCGCGATGTCGACCGCGCGGACGTGCTGCTCGCGCAGACGCAGGCGACGATACCGGGCTTCGAGGCGGAGCGGCGCGCGTCGCTCTATGCGCTCGCGGTGCTGACGGGCTTGCCGCCCGAGCAGATCGACGCGGCGGCCAACGCCTGCCGGACGCCGCCCACGGTGCGCGACGTCTTGCCGATCGGCGATGGCGCGGCGCTGATCCGTCGCCGTCCCGACGTGCGGCAGGCCGAGCGGACGCTTGCCGCCGACACGGCGCGAATCGGGATCGCCACGGCTGAGCTGTATCCCAAGATCTCGCTGCTCGGATCGATCGGCCTCAACGCGCAGCGCGGGAGCCAGTTGTTCAAGAGCAGCGCGGTCACCTATTCGGCGGGGCCGCTGATTTCGTGGAGCTTCCCCAACCAGACGATCGCGCGTGCGCGGATCCGCCAGGCGCGGGCCGGGGCGGATGCGAGCCTCGCGACGTTCGACGGGCGCGTGCTGACCGCGTTGCAGGAGGTCGAACAGGCGCTGGCGCGCTATTCGGGCGCGCTCGACCGCAACGCCGCGCTGCGGCGGGCCGAGGCGTCGAGCAGCGCGGCGGCGAAGCTGTCGCAACTGCGGTTCAATTATGGCGCGGACAGCTTCCTGCTGCTGATCCAGGCCGAACGCGACCGTGCGGATGCGCGTGCCGCGCTCGCGCAGTCGGACGCGGCTGTCGCGGATGCGCAGATCAGCCTGTTCAAGGCGCTCGGCGGTGGGTGGGAAGACGCCCCCGCGCCGGTCCGCCGCGAGCCCGTCGTCCAGCCATGAGGCGGATCCGCAGCGCTTTGTTCATGCCCGCGTCGAACCAGCGTGCGGTCGACAAGGCGCGCGGGCTCGACTGCGATGCGGTGATCCTCGATCTCGAGGATGCGGTCGCGCCCGACAGCAAGGTCGCGGCGCGCGCGCAGGCGCTGGCGGCGGCGCGTGACGGCGGGTTCGGCGCGCGGTTGCTGGTGTTGCGGGTCAATGCGCTGGATACCGACTGGGGCGAGGCCGATCTGGAAGCCGCGCGCGGGGCGGGGTTCGATGCGGTGCTGCTGCCCAAGGTGTCGCACCCCGACGACCTGGCGCTCGCGCGCGCGACGCTCGGGGGTGTGACGCTGTGGGCGATGATCGAGACGTGCGCGGCGATGCTGGCGTTGCCCGCGATTGCGGCGGCGCCGGGGCTGGGCTGCCTGATAGCGGGGACGAACGATCTGGCCAAGGAGATGCGCTGCACCCCGGGGGCGGATCGGCTGCCGTTGGTGCCGCATCTGATTTCGATCGTGACCGCGGCGCGCGCGCACGGGTTGATCGCGCTGGACGGGGTTTCCAACGTGCTGGCGGATACGCCGGAGCTGGCGGCGGAATGCGCCGAGGGCGCGCGCTACGGGTTCGACGGCAAGACGCTGATCCACCCGGCGCAGATAGAGCCCGCCAACCGCGCATTCGCGCCGAGCGCGGAGCAGGTGCGCTGGGCGGAGGCGGTGATCGCGGCGTTCGCCTTGCCCGCCCATGCGCAGCTGGGCGCGATCCGCGTCGATGGCGCGATGGTCGAGCGGTTGCACCTGGCGCAGGCCGAACAGATCATCGCAAGCGCGGGGTAGGTCACGGCTTCCGGCGCAGCCGGCAGCATCCCTACTGCTTCGTGCCTTTGCGGCTTTGCGTGAGAAAAATCTTCTCGCACGAAGACACAAAGCCACGAAGAGGAAGAGCCTGCGGCGCTAGCCCTGGCGCAGCACGCGGCCTGCCACCGCGTCGAGCTTCGCCAACACCGCCGGATCGCGTGCGTCGGGGGCGGTGATCAGCGCGTGGTCGAGCACCGTGTCGAGCGGGGAGGGGGTGCGCTCGGCGGGGAGGGCCGCGACCAGCGCCGCCACGGTCTGCCGCGCGATCGCGCCGTTCGCGCCCATCTGGCGGATCACTTCGCTGACCTCGACGAACGCCGCCTCGTCGCGCCAGCAATCGTAATCGGTCACCATCCCGATGAGCGCGTACGGCAGCTCCGCCTCGCGTGCGAGTTTCGCCTCGGGCATCGCGGTCATGCCGATCACGTCCGCGCCCCATTGGCGGTAGAGCAGGCTCTCCGCACGGGTCGAGAATTGCGGGCCCTCCATCGCCAGATAGGTCGCGCCGTGCGTCACCTTGCCGCCAGCAGCCGTCACCGCCCCGGCGGCGAAGCCCGACAGGCGCGGGCAGACCGGCTCGGCCATCGAGACATGCGCGACCATGCCGGTGCCGAAGAAACTCGGGTTGCGCTGCGTCGTGCGGTCGATGAACTGGTCGACCACCACGAACCGCCCCGGCTCGAGCTCCTCGCGGAGCGACCCGATCGACGAAATCGCCAGAATGTCGGTACAACCGGCGCGCTTCAGCGCATCGATATTGGCGCGTGGGTTGAGCTCGGACGGGCTGATCCGATGCCCGCGGCCGTGGCGCGGCAGGAACACCAGCTCGACATCGCCGATATGGCCGAACAGCAGCGCGTCCGACGGCGCGCCCCACGGCGTATCGATCCGCCGCCACTGCGGGTCCTCCAGCGCATCGATCGCATACAGGCCGGAGCCGCCGATGATTCCGATCTTCCAGGACATGCTCATAGATCCCCCGTTGATTCCCGCGCCAGCCGTGCCAGCCACGCCTGCGCCTGTTTCGGCTCCCCGACCGCATCGGACCTGACCGGTCCGCGCGCCGCGACGAATGCGGCGTGGAGCGCGAACGGCTCCAGCCCGAGCGTCTCGCGCGACGCGTCGATCGTCTCCCCCAGCTCTGTCAGCGCGGCGATGGTCGCGACCACGGCGGGGGTCTCGCCCTTCTTGCCCTGATGGCCAAACAGCCCCCAGCGGCCCTTGGCGGTGGTCTCCAGCGCCGCGATCAGCGCGGCGCGATAGTCGGTTTCATAGCCGATGCGATCCGCATCGATCCGGGCGAGGCGGTCTGCGCGCGCCATCAGACGACCTTCATGTCGCTCTGATAGTGATACCAGGCGAAGATCGCCGCTGCCCCGCGATGCGGCCGCCACGCCTCGGCCAGTTCGCGCACCAGCTTCTCGCTTGGCCGCGCCTCATGCCCGAGCAGACGCCCGATCTCGATCTGCACCGCGAGGTCGCCCGCGGGCCAGATGTCGGTGCGCCCTTCGGCGAACAGCAAGTAGATTTCGGCGGACCAGCGCCCGATCCCCTTGACCGCGACGAGCTTGGCGATCGCTTCCTCGTCATCCTCGGGCAGATTCTCGAGGTCGAGCGCGCCGCTGGTGACGAGCTCCGAAAGGCTGCGCGCATAACTCGCCTTCTGCCGCGACAGGCCCGCGGCGCGGAGCTGCTCGTCGGTGGCGGCGATGATATTGGCGGGGTCGTCGAGACTGCCGACGATCCCTTCGAGCTTCTTGTAGGTCGATTGCGCCGAGGTCACGCTCACCTGCTGCCCGACGATTGTGCGCAGCAGCGTGCCGAAGCCGCGCGCGCTGATCCGGGGCGGGGGATAGCCGACCCGCTCCAGCGCGACCGCGAACGCGGGTTCGCGGGCGGCGAGCGCGTCCATCGCGTGCGTGAGTTGTTCGGTCGTCAGGCCCATATGGCACCCCATGCTTGCCGCTTGCGTCGTGGCGTTCGGCTCGGCATGGCAAGGCCGAAGCAGTGATAGAAGGATGCACCCATGCCCAAGCTTATCGTCGTGACTCGTGAAGGGGAAGAACGCGAGATCATGGGAGAGGCCGGCCTTTCGGTGATGGAAGTCATTCGCGACGCCGGGATCGACGAATTGCTCGCGTTATGCGGCGGATGCTGTTCGTGCGCGACGTGCCACGTCCATGTCGACCCGGAGTTTGTCGCCAAACTTCCCAAGATGAGCGCAGACGAGGACGATCTGCTCGATTCGTCGGCGGATCGCAATGCGACGTCGCGCCTGTCGTGCCAGGTAGCCTTTACCGACGACCTTGACGGCCTGAAGGTTACGATCGCCGCCGAGGATTGAGCGCTTCCAACGAATTTCCTTCCCCGGCGGAGGCCGGGGCCCAAGAGCGAACCGACAGTATTCCGCGCGCTGCGCTTCCTTACATCGGCCATCACGACTGGGCCCCGGCCTTCGCCGGGGAAGGGGTTAAGGGGAAACCCTAACGGCTCGCCGCCGCGTACAACGCGATCGCGGCTGCATTGGAGACGTTGAGGCTCTCCATCTTGGGCGAAATCGGCAGGCGGGCGAGCTCGTCGCAATGCGATGCGGTATTCTGCCGCATCCCTTCGCCCTCGGCCCCCAGCACCAGCGCGACGCGCTGCGTGCCCATTGCCTGGTTGAGCGTCTGCGTCGCCTCGCCGGTCAGCCCGACCCGCCAGAACCCCGCTTCCGCGATCTCGTCGAGCGCGCGCGCGAGATTGACCACGCGAATCCACGGCACCATCTCCAGCGCGCCCGAAGCCGCGCGTGCGATCGTGCCCGATTCGGGGGGCGCGTGCCGGTCGGGCGTGACGATGCCGAGCGCATCGAACGCCGCCGCCGAGCGAAGGATCGCGCCGACATTGTGCGGGTCGGTCACCTGGTCGAGCACGATCAACGGGCGCTTGTCGTCCTGCCCCTGTTGCAACAGGTCGGCGAGCCACATGTCCTCGAGCGGATCGACTTCGATCACGATGCCCTGGTGCGGCGCGTCGCCCGGCACCAGCCGCGCGAGGTCGGTCACTTCGGCATAGACGATCGGCACGTCCGCGGGGATGTCGAGCGCGGCGCTCGCCTCGCGCGTCGCCCAGATCTTGCGCACCACGCGTTCGGGGTTTTCGAACGCAGCGGCGACGGCGTGCCGCCCCCAGAAACGCGGACGACCCGCGGGGGCCTGGGACGGACGATGTCCACGACGTGCTGCCATCAACGCTGCTCCAACTTCATCATACGCACTACGGTCACGGTTATTCTTCCTCGTCGGAATAGGCGAAGGGGTCGGTCGCGACGGGCTTGGTCGGCAATGGCGGTCGAGGCAAGGCCTTGTCCGCATTTGCCGCATTGACCAGGAACGACGCGAGGATGGTCGCGCCCTGCCGCATGTCGTCGCCCTTCAGGTGATCGAACGTGTCGATGCTCGAATGGTGCACCCGGCTGTCATAGTCGAGCGGATCCTGGATGAACTGGAACCCCGGCACGCCGACCGCCTGCATGAAGACGTGATCGGTCCCGCCGGTCTTGCGAATCACGACATCGGTCGCGCCCATCGCGGCGAACGGCGCGAGCCAGTCGCGGAAGATCGGCACCACCGCCGGATTGTTCTCGGCATAGATGCCGCGGACCTTGCCCGAGCCGTTGTCGAGGTTGAAATAGGCGGCGAGATCACCCCAGCCGGGTTTGGCGGTAATCGGCCAGCGGTTCGCCCAGCCGGTGTAGAGCTTCATGCCGGTCAGCTTTGGGTCACCCGGCGAGCCGCGCGTGGCGAGGTGGCGCTCGATATAGGCGAGCGAGCCGAGGATGCCCTGTTCCTCGCCCGCCCAGAGCGCGAAGCGGATCGTTCGTTTGGGGCGAATCCCGGTCCTGGCGATGATCCGCGCGGCTTCCATCACCATCGCCGATCCAGCGCCATTGTCCGCCGCGCCGTCACCCGCGACCCACGAATCGAGATGCGCGCCCGCCATCACATAGCCCGCCTTGGGGTCGGTCCCGGGGATTTCCGCGATGATGTTGTAGGCTTGCGTGTCGCTGTCGTCGAAGCGGACGTCGCTGGCGATCTCGAGCGTCGGGGCGGGGCCGACCTTGGCGAGCCGCGCGAGGCGGCGGTAATCCTCCGCCGCGATCTGCACCGCCGGGAGCGACGGCGTATCGCCGACCCCGAAGGTATAGCCCTCGCCGCTGACGAGCTTGCCGTCGCGATACGCCATCGTCGCGATCGCGACCGCGCCCTCGGCTTTCAGGAAGGCGTCGAGCTTCTTGGCATAATCGAGCCGCTTGATCCGCCGGTCGACCGCCGCGGGATCGTAGGTCGGCTGCTGATACTGGTCGAGCTTGCGCAGGTCGTCCGCGCTGTAGCGCTCGAACGCCGCTTCCTTCGGCTCGGAACCGGTGTCGGGAAGGGTGACGAGCACGATCTTGCCCGACAACTGCCCATGCCATTTGGCGAAATCCCGCTCGCGCTTGATCGGCGCGACGATGATCGGCGCGCGGAGCGTGCCGTTGGTGCCCGGCGTCCACGCGACCGGGATCGCGGTCAGCATCACCGGGCGCGGCGTCAGCATGCGGACGCTCGCGTTGACGATCGACCAGCCGCGTCCGAAGTCGAAGCCTTCCTTGTGGACGTTGCGCAGCCCCCATTCGGAGAATTTCGCCTGCGTCCAGCTTTCGGCCTGCCGCATCGCGGGGGAATTGGTCATGCGCGGGCCGATCACGTCGGCCAGATGCGCCGCGACGGGCATCACCTCGCTATGCGCCATCCCTTCATCGATCAGCCGCGCAACCTGCGCGCGGTCGACCGTCTGCGCGAGCGCAGGGGCGGCGGTCAGGGCGGCGGCGGTGGCGAGAAGCAGGAAATGGCGCATGATAACCCCCCGGTTGACGTGTCGCGGCTCCGGCCGGCGACGGTTTACCGGTATGCGGGGCGGGCTGGCGGTGCAAGCCCGGCGCGATTGCACAAATTCGCATGACGGGGGCGTTGACAGCGCGGCACGCGGTCGGCATTGGACGCCCTCGCTTTTCGGAGCGACGATCCCCCCGGGGATGCGAAGCCTGGGGACAGGTGGCCGAGTGGTTAAAGGCAGCAGACTGTAAATCTGCCCGTGCAAGCGTACGCTGGTTCGAATCCAGCCCTGTCCACCATAAAACTGGCAGCCGATGCCGTTTTAAGCTCGAACGAGCGTTGAGTGCGTTGTGCACCATGAAGCGCTCGATCTCACCAGGCGGCAGGCGAGGAAGCGCTGTCGTGCTCGGTTTGGTCGCCGCTCACTTTCCCGTGCCGCTGCCGACCGTTACGGCCTCCGGGTTGCCCCTGCGCCTCTTCAACTCCCCGCTCGAGTTCGTCCCCGCTTGGTTTGAAGTCATTCTCCGGCGCCAAGGGGGCAAGCAGGTCCATTGGCAGCGCGTTGCAGCGCAGACGCGCTGATTGGCCGGTCGAGGGCCGTCAGTGGGGCGGGTAACGGGATGTTGATGTCGATTGCAAAGTCGGCGGGCTGGGTCGGCTTGCTGGGGGGGGGGGGCTGACCGGATGGCCAGCCCCGAACTTTCAGTCAGCGATTAGCGGCAAGACGTGGTGGGGGGAGGCGCTGGCGCGGCGACGACGCATTGCAACGCCAATGCCGCCAAACCCTAGCAGCATCAGCGCCCAGGTGGAGGGTTCGGGAAGTGCAGCAGCAACTGGCGTGTAATCATATGTTACGGCGTAACGGCTGGTTGGCTGTGCGGGGAACGGCGATCCCAATGTTTCGATGGGAACACCGTTAATGGTGAACGAGGCATCAAAATAGTTCTCGAACAATCCTGCCGTCTTCGTACCGACATATTGCGCCAAATTCGCCGAAGACTGTTCTTCGGCCGTTGCGGTAAATCCTATCGCGATCAGTTCAGGGTTTTCCCGTCTGGACTGATAAGGTCCCGTGAAGTCAACCGTTGCAATACCGTTGGTATTTGCCGATCCGACAGCAGAGATAACCGGATTAGCGGAAAGATAGTCCCCGTTCCGGAAATAATAGGTTCGGTCATAGTTTGCCGAGATCGTAACGCTGTTGAGTGTGCCGAAGGCGGGATCAAGCTGATTGATAAAATTAAAATAGCTGTCGGCGAATTGCGTCATCGTTGCAGCCTGCGAAGGAGCGGCACCCACAACTAACGCAGCGCAGAGCGCGATGCTGATTTTACGCATAGAATAATTTCCCCTGATTCGACCTGAAAGCAGGCCTAATCAATCGGTTAACTATCTTTGCATGCGAGTCAAACAAACCGTTTTGCGGCCCAGTTATGATTCTCATGGCGCGCTCGAGGATTCGGAAACGTCCGCGGCACCTGATCCTGGCGCTAAGGTGCGTGCCGCACGAAGGTTCCTCTATGCGTTCGCTGGCGGTATTCCAGTACGGACCGCCGACCCAATGTGGGGTAAGGTACGCTTTGGGGCGCGGGTCTTTCCCGCCGCCCTGTTCATCCGCCCGACGTATTCGTGCGACGATTCGGCAAAAGGACGGTGCAGCTTGCGCCCGGTCGTCAGGTCTGGACGATCCTCCCGCCCCTCTGCGCGCACCGCGGTCAAGAGGCTCGGTGCGTGGCATGAGGCACGCCTCTGAGCGGTGACGGTACCGGTTCCACGGCCGCGCCGTTGAAGGAACAGGTCCGCGTGCCAGGCAGCGCGCGCAACGGGGACTCTCTAGCTTCGCACTCTCCCGTACGCGGCTCGTTGCGCCAGGCGGGTCAACGGCAGCTCAACAAATTTCCAGCATGCGATGCCGACCATGATGCAAATCAGAAGTCCAATCGGGTAAAGCGTTGCTGCCTCAGCCGTGCCTGTTAAACCTACTTTTTTCCAGATCTGCGATAGCGCCGAGAGGACAAAGGGGTGCGATAGATAGATGGAATACGAAGCATCCCCGATAATACGACCGACGCTCCAGGAAGGAACTTTTGTGTATAATGCTGCACCGACCAGAAGAGCTGCAGGAACACCAAAGCGAAACCAACGGTCGAACAACTCGCCTGAGGGCGGAAGCAGCAATAGCAATAACGCGAAGACTGTTACAAAAGCCGCAGCTTTTGGTGACTCCAAAGCCTGATTACGCATGAAGCCTAAAGCGATAAACATGCCGAAAACAAACTCTAGCATGAGAGGGTTCGTATAAAACCCGATCAACCCAACCGGACGTAGATAAAACCCAACTGCGGACAGGACTGCGATGGGTAAGGCAGTAAGCCATAAGACCTTCGGCCCGCTTCGTCCGATCACCAAGCCTACCGTAAAGCAAAGGTAGAACAGCATTTCCAAATTGAGCGTCCACCCCGGTCCGATGAGAGGTAGATAGTTTCCATGAAAGACAGGGCTTTCATGCCCAATGAAAGCAAAGGAAGCAATTGCGTAAACAGGCGTCAATTTTGTGGATCGAACCAGTTGTGGCGCAACCAGAAGCACAAGAATCATGACTAGGGTCATGGTCCAGTAGAGCGGAACAATTCGTATGATTCTTTTTCGGAAGAAGTCTAGGGCTGTGGTTCGGGAGCCCGCGTCGGTGGAATATACCATCACGAAGCCGCTGATCACGAAAAATATGTCTACGCCACTTTGAAGAGCTGCTAGTTGCGGCATACCCTTCGTGTCCGAAATTTGAGAGGACAGGTGGAATATGACGACGAGCAATACAGCAAGCCCGCGCAGATATTGAACGGAGACGATCTCCCTGCGCGTTCTCTTGCTCGCCTCTTGCATGACCGCGGCTTCAAGCGAGGAGCCGGCGACGGCCGGCGATCCGGCATCGGGTTTTGTGGGGCTGTCCATTCGACCTGATTGCCCGTGCTGCCAATTTTGGCAAGGCAAGCGTCTACGACAGCTATGGCTGCATCGGCTTGGCCGCAGATCATCCGGGATCGACCATGGCACGCCAGGCTCGACCGGGCTCCGCGCTGGCTGCTGCAATTCCTGTGTAATCGCGCAGGGCATCACACGGACATCGCGTGAAGGTGCGTGGGAGGCCGGGAGATGAAAATCTCGCTTGGCCAACAGCATCGGCACGCGCCGGTATCCGCCGCGGTCACGCGTCTTTTTCGACCCGAGCCATTCGCGATTTCGCCAAAGTTTCTGCGGTCGTCCCGCAATCATACAGTCCTGTCCCGTAACCTGACACGCGGTCGCCGACGCGCGATCCGATCGCTCGACATGTCCCCGACCGGCCCGCATCTGCCGGGCAACAAGAGGGGAAATGATCATGCGATTCGGACATTTGGTCACACGGGCGACGGTCCTCGGTATGCTGCTCGCATCGGCGGGGACGGCGCGGGCGGCGACGTCGCTCAGCTTCGATTTCAATGCCGCGAACCCGTACAGGCTTTCGGTATCGAACAGCGACGTCCCCTATGCGATGCGTTATGCCGCCAAGACGGTCTCCGGCGCAGCGGCGACGCCTTATACGATGACGCTGTCGTTCCTGCTGGCACCCGAGGGGCGGGCGTGCGGGCAACTCCCGCCCGGCGCGCCGCTGCCGAGCTATTGCCAGCCAAACTGGTTCAGCCAGACCTACGCGTTCGACGTGGTGGCGGGCCTTGCCACGACCGATTTTGCCGGCGCGGTCGGCAGCTTCAGCGCGCCGCTCAAATTCGACGTGACATTCCGCACGACGTCGCGGGAAACCTTCCGCGTCACCGATTTCGGCATGTGGTCGGACGTCAACGACACGGCGCGCGTGCTTGACCTCGCGGGGCCCGCGCAGACATTGCCTGAACCCGCGACTTGGGGCATGTTGCTGGTCGGCTTCGGAGCGATCGGCAGTGTGTTGCGGTCCCGTCGGCAGCGTCGGGCGCCCGTTTTCGCCTGATGCCGCCTGCGATGGCGCGATGGTCCTGTGATCGGCCGGGTCGGTAGCCTGCCCTTCGTGGCGAGCGGGAACCGTGGTTCGCGATCGTCCCCGACACCCCCTCCTTCCGACGGGCGTCCGCATCCTCGCGGCGCGCCCGCCGAAGCCCGCCATCATCCGGTCGACCGACCGGCCTTTCGAGGAAGCTCAATGCGCCATATTGCGATCGTTCACGGCCATGAAGGGCGCGTCGGCAGCGCTTTTGCGCGGCGGCTGGCGGCGGATGGCTATGACGTCGTCACCGGGCCGGCGATCGCGGCGCTCGAATGGCCGATGATCGACGTGCGCGCTTATCTCTTCGACTGCGCCTATCAGCATGAGGATCCCGCCGGGCATGTCGAGCGCGCGGCGCAGCATCTGGCGGAGTGGCGGCGGCTGGCCGGCATCTTCATCCCGTCGTCGATGCATATCGGCACGGGCACGCCTTATGGCCGCGCCAAGCTGGTGATCGAGCAGCTCGTCGGCTTTTATCGCGGCGAGGGCGCGAACGTCGTCACCGACCGGATCGGCTATTTCCCCGGCGACGGGGTCGCCGGAGATCCGAACAACCCCTGTTACGGCGACCTCGTCACCGGCGATGCGCTGTATGCGCGCGTGATGCGCAAGCTCGTCGCCGCCACCCCGGTCGATCATCCGCATCCGCGCGCGGCGGAGTCGGTTCCGGTTGATCCCGCAAGCCTGGCCGCGGGGACGCGGCACTGAGGTCGGTCAGGCAGCCCCGACCGTCGGGGGGCCGAAGAAGGAGGGCTTGAGCGGCGCGCGCGCGACGATGATCGTCTGGAGGACGATCGTCGGGTCGACCATCGCGACCGTGAGCACGTGCCGCCCGCCTCGATCCGCGTGGATCGCGAAGCGCATCGTCCGGGCGTTGTTCGCGGTGTTGGCGACATGCGCCTTTCCGAGGAAGTCCTGCGCCGGCCCGTCCTCGGGCGTGAACACCGCGCGCACCTGCGCGGGATGATCGTCGAGCGCGACCGCAACCGCGAGCGTGCGTCCGGGGATCGTCTCCAGCGTCGGCCCGGTCACAAGATCGACGGTATAATCGCCCGCCTCCGGCAGGAACACGTCATATTCGAGCCGCGGCGCGCGTGCGGGATCGGGTGCCGCGCGCGCATCGACCGGGAAGATCGACATCGCGGCACCGACGCGACCGTAGTCCGGGATCGCTTCCCAGCGCACGCCATCGGCCGGGATCGCACGATGGAACGCCGCGGCGGGGATCGAGAAGGGGCCACTGAGGCCGCCGAACGCGCGCGCCGCGGCGCTGGACTGTTCGGGCGTCGCGCGGATCGCGGTGAGCGTCGCGGTAACGGGCTTGGTCGCCGTGCCCCCGGCGACCGTGATCGATGCCTCGGCGTGGCCGGACGGGGCCTTGCTCCAGTCGACATCGATCCAGAACCGCCGGTCGCGCGGGGAGGTGCTGAACGCCTTGCCTTCGCGGATCGTCACCCACGGTCGGTCGGCGGTCACGGTCACGGCGACCGGGGCGGTCCCGCGCGGGAAGACCTCGAGCCAGGTCGGGCGGCGCGTGATGCTGTCGAGCGGGGACAATATGGGGGGCAGATAATAGCCGGGCCACGACCGGGGATCGCCGTCGATACAGACCCCGAAGCTGTCATCCGCCGGTATGTCGAGGTCGGTGACGGGGGGCATGATGTCGGATTCAGGAGGATACCAGTCGAAATAGCCGATGTGCGTCTGGTCCATCATGTGGTTCCATTTTCCGCCGGCCATCGTCTTGTTATACTGGTCCCGCAGGACGTGATCGTAGCGGAACCGCCGCCGCACCTCGTCCGCCTCGATCCGCGTGCTGGCGCGTGCCTGTTCGGCGAAGCGCGCGTTGCGCGCCGCCGCGACGTACAGCTGCGTCAGGTTCGCGCAGGCCTGGACCGGGTATAGGATCAGCTGGAAGAATGCATCGCGCTGCGCCGGGGCAAGCGCGGCGTTCACCGCCTCGGCCCGGCGCACGAGCGTCGCCCAGGCATCGCAGACCCGCTCGGCTTCCTGATGGTTCTCGAGGCTGTAGGTCTCGGGGCGGAGCTGCTCGGGTTTGCGCCACGCATTGTACTTGGCGTAGCGCGAGGCGAGGAACGCGATCTCCCCGGCATGCACCGCACCGAACTGGCGTTCCGCCCAGTCGCGGGTCCAGCCGGCGATCCTGTCCTTGCCGACGGCGGCGGGGTTCCACGCCATCGCGAGAAAGAATTCGATCGGGAGTTCGAGCGGCTTGAGGTCGCCGACATTGGCGATCCACATCTCGTTCGCGCCATACTGGTTGGCGAGGTTCATCTGCTCCCAGATCTTGGGCAGCGGGCTGGAGTTGATCCATTGATAGGAGAACGGCCCGCCGTGCATGTCCATGTGGAAATAGACCCCGAACCCACCCTTGCGCGTGCGTTCGGCAGGGGTCGGCAACCGCCGCAGATTGCCGACATTGTCGTCCGCGAACATGATCGTCACGTCGTCGGGCAGCTTCAGTCCGGCGTCGTAATATTTATAGACTTCGGTGAACAGCACCCACACTTGCGGCACCTGCTCGGCGGGCTTGCGCATCCCGCTTGCGATGATCCGGCGCTGGTCGGCGATGACGCCTTCTAGCAAGGCGACGTCGGACTGGAGGCTCCCGGTGCTTTCGAGCGCGACATCGCCGTCGCCGCGCATCCCGATCGTGACGACGACCTCGTTGGTCGCGTTGCGGCTGATCCCTTCCTCGAAGAACTGGCGGATCGCGGGGCGATTGGTCGCATAATTCCACGCGCCATTGCCGTAGTGCGTGCGGTTGTCGGTCCATTCCTTGTGCGCGCGCATCATCGGCTCGTGATGCGAGGTGCCCATCACGATGCCATAGTCGTCAGCGAGCCCGGCATTGGCGGGGTCGTCGATCGCGAAGGCGTTGTTCCACATCGCGGGCCACAGGTAATTGGCGCGCAACCGCAGCAGCAGCTCGAACAGCCTCGTGTAGAAATTCGCGTTCATCCCACCGAATTTCTCGGTGGTCCAGCCCGACAGGCAGGGGGCTTCGTCGTTGAGGAAGATGCCGCGATATTTGACCGCGGGCGAGCCCTGAACATAGCGCCCGCGCGCCACGCGCAGCGTCGCCTGTCGCGCAACGGGTACGTCCGCCCACCAGTACCACGGCGAAACGCCGATCGTGCGCGACAGGTCGTAGCTGCCGTAGATCGCGCCCCGCTTGTCGCTGCCGACGATCACGAGCGCTTCGGCGACGCCGGGCAGCGGGTTGGCGACGGTCTGGACGACGAACGCTTCCCATTTGCCGCGAATGTCGTGGACGTCGAGCTTGCCGGACTCAACGAGGCGGTCGACCAGCGCGCTGTGCCCCAGCGCACCGACCAGGATGATCCGGTCGGGGAGTGCCGCCGGGTCGCTCAGGACCCGTGCATCGGTGCCGGTCACCCGGCCAATGTCGGCGGCAAGGTCCGCGGCGGCGCGGCGGACCCCCGGCAGGTCGCCGGCATCGACGACCACCGGGACGACACCGCCGCCCGGAAGCGTGATATCGAACCCGGGCTTGCGCCGGTTCGCGCGCACCGCCGCGGCGAGCGGGGAGGCGATCAGGCCGCTGGTCAAACCGCCGCCAAGGACGCCGCGCCGGGTGAACATGGGTCATATCCTCGACTGGATTGCCCCGAACCGATCCGCGTTCAGGGTAGCAGGGCGGCACGGGCAGGGCACCGAAGCGCCCCGCCCGGGTTGCTAGAAGGTCCCGCGCAGCCCGACGAGGAACTGACGACCGGGCTTGTACTGCGTGAAGGTCGCGTTCTCGAACTGGAAGTAGGAGCGCAGCGTCGCATCGGTCAGGTTGGCGATGTTTACGGTCAGCTGTGGCGCGTGCTTGATCTTGAAGATCTTGTCGAGATCGAACGCCGACGAGAAGTCGTAGGTGGTATAGTCGGTCCCGAACAGCGCCGCCGACGGGATGCCGTTCTGTGCCGCGCCGCTGTTCTGCGACCCGCGCCGCGCCGTCGTCGCGAGGCGGAGCATGATGCCGTTCTTCTCGTAATAGCCGGTCACGTTGTAGGTGAACGGCGCGACGCCGAACGCGATCGCCGCGCCCTTGCTTGTCTGGTCGATGACCGTCGCGTTCGCACTGAAGCCGAAGCCGCTGATGCCGATCCGCTTGGTCAGGAAGTCGAGCGGCTGGACCCACTGGAATTCCAGCCCGTTGATCGTCAGCTTGTCCGCCACGTTGATCTGCGAGGTGAGCTGCACCTGCGCCGCGGTCGGCCCGCCGCGCGAGTTGATCGCGATCTGCTGCGTCGGGTTCAGCGTGTCGTAGGTGATGCCATATTGCGTCAGCGCGGCGAACGGAACCGTCGTGATGTTGGTGGTGGTGAACCCAGAGATCGACTTGCGGAATGCGTTGAAGCTCAGCACGCCTTCCCGCCCGGTGTAATATTCGAAACCGAGATCGAGGTTGGTCGACAGATACGGCGCGAGCGCCGGGTTGCCGATCGTCGCCTGGTCCGCCGACGGGGCGCCGAAGCCGACGCCCGGAAGCTGCGCGGCGGGATCCGGGCGAGTCATCGTGCGCGATCCGGCGATCCGCGCGACCGCATGCTCGCCAATGTCGTAGGCGAGCGTCGCGGCGGGCAGCCAGTTGGAATAATGGTTGCGGGTCTGGACGTTGTTGTTGACGATATTGGGATAGCGGCTTCCGTCCGGCAGGGTCGCGCCGCCGGGCGGGGTGTTGCGCGGATCGGGCAGCGAGACGCGCCCGACGATCGTCTGGATCGTGTCGACATAGCGCACGCCTGCGTTGAAGCGCAGCGTGTTGCCACCCAGCTCCTGCGCGCCGTTGACCGTCGCGAAGGCGGACTTGACGACCTCGCGAATGAACCCGCCGCTCGCGCCGGTGTTGGCGCCACCCGTGTCGGGGGCGTTGTCATGATAATATTGATAGTTGGAGGCCTTGGCGAAGGCCGGGAAATCGACCGTCACGAAGCCGGCCGGGCCGGGCCTGAGATAGGACGGCAGCGCGGCGTTCGGCACCAGCGAGCCACCGTAAGTGACCGGCCCGGTGAGCCCTGCGGTCGAACCGGTGCCATAGCCCGGATAGCTCGGATAGCCCGCCGGCGCCGCTCCCGGGCGGTTGAGTCCCTCGCACGGTGGCTGACCGTTGGGCGAGGCGACGAACACGCTGGGGTTGTTGCCGCACGTCGCATTCTGCCACGCCTGGCTGTTGTCGAACCCCTGGATCCGGCGCGAAACGTCGTCGAACGCGCCACCGACCTTGAGGTTGAGCGCCGCCTTGCCCCACGTCAGGTCACCGCGGACGCCCTTGGTGATATAGCGACGCCGCTCGTCGGAAACGCTAACACGCGAGCCCGAGTACCAGCCGAAGTTCTTCGGGTCGTTGAGGTCGATGTTCGGCGTGATCGAGGGGATGCCGCCGGTGTTCGCGTAGGTGACTGTCGTGCCCACGCCGAGCGGCGTGACCGCGCCGACCGTCGGGCTCTCGCGGTGGAAGGTCGAGCGCGAATAATTGCCCTGGACGTTGAGCTTGAGATTGTCCGAGACGTCCCATTCGCCGCCGGGGTTGACGTTGAACAGCTTGGTCGTCTCGATATACGGGCGGAATTCGTCGAAGAACTGCGCGTTGGCGAAGGTGCCGCCGGTGACGGTGCAACCGGTGCTGCAGTCGCTCTTGTCGAACGTCAGGTTCTGCGGGATGATCGCGCCGTTGCGGACGATCCACGCCATGTCCTCGCGGATCAGGTTGTTGTGCTTGTAGCCGTACAGGCCATCCACATAGAATCGCAGCGTGTCGGCGGGACGCCATTCGACGCTGACGATCGCGTTGATCCGGTCGCGCGATCCGCGATTGTCCGAGGTGCGGCCAAGCCGGGGCAGCAGGCCGTTGTCGATCTGCTGGATCGTCGCGCCGGGGTTCTGCGCAAGCAAGAACGCCTGGTTGATCGCGGTGCCCGGGACAAGCCCGCCGCCCGCGCCGACCGGCACGACCGCCGGGATCGTCCAGTTGCCGCCGCCGGTGGTGTTGCACCCGGAGGTCGCGCCGCATTGCGCCGCCGACAGCGCCGGGTTGGTATAGCCGATCGTCTCGAACCCGCGCGTGTCGGTGAACAGCCGCTGGCCCGAAACGCCCGCGAGGATGCCGATCGTGTCGGTATGCCAGCTCCCGATCAGCGAGCCGCGTACCCCGGTACGATCATCGGGGCTCTGTCGCGACCCCTGGATGTTATAGGCGAGGAAGTTGGTCGCGCGATCGAACGGGCGGGCCGAGCGCAGGTCGACGTTGCCCGCCGCACCGCCTTCGAGCAGGTCGGCGGTGTAGCTCTTGTTGACGGTCAGCTTGGTGAACAGGTCGGTCGGGAAGAAGCTGAGGTCGACCGAACGGTCGGTGCCCTGCGCATCGGTCGCGCCCGAGGAAGCGACCGCGATTGGCGCGCCGTTGAGCGTGACGTTGGTGAAGTTGGAGCCGAGGCCGCGGATCGCGACGTTGACGCCTTCGCCCGTGATGTCGCGCGTGATCGTGATGCCGGGGATGCGGTTGAACGATTCGGCGATGTTGGTGTCGGGGAACTTGCCGATGTCCTCGGCGAAGATCGAATCGGTAAAGCCGGTCGATGCACGCTTGGCGTTGGTCGACTTGGCGAGGCTCGAGCGATAGCCGGTGACGACGATGTCCTCGGCGGGCGTGCCCTGCGAATCGACCTGCGGGGCGGGCTGTGCGGCGGGGCCATTGTCCTGGCCGTCGGGGGGAACCTGCTCGCTGGGCGGGGGAACGGCCTGCGCGGTCGCGGGAACGGCGTAGAGCGCGCTCAGCGTCGTCGCGCACAGCAGTGCGGTACGGAACAGACGGTTCTTGGGTGCGATCAGGTGCATATCAGCGTTTCCTCTCCGAGTGTCGCCGTCCGTTTACTGGGACGTGCGGTTGTTTTGACGATGGGGTGGTAGGGTTACCGAACTTTGCGACAGGTTTGACCAACGGGTCTTTCGTCGTGCGCGCTGCACGCATTGCAGGAACGTCGGAAAACGGCGACTTTTGCCCTCGATCCGGTCCTGTCTTGCGACATCAAGCCCCTCCGCCATCCCCCTTTTATGGTGTTAGCGTTATCATGCGCAATGATTGGTAATGTTGTCAATGGCAAATTGGAAAGGCCAATTCCGGTACGTCGGATCCTTGGGTCGCGCGCGCATTCTTCTGGAAAAGCGGCCTGTCCGCCGGTGGCTCGTCGCGCTGCGGCGCTCGTTCGGTCAGGGCGTAGCCGATAGCGGTACGGAATGCGCGCGACCGGCCTTACCAGTCACGCTGGCGCGGTTGACCACTTGAGCAATGGAGTATTGCGTTGGCGCGGACGGAAGGGTGGAGCGGGTAACGGGAATCGAACCCGTGTATTCAGCTTGGAAGGCTGCTGTACTACCATTGTACTATACCCGCAGGGTGTTGAACCCAGGCGCTTTCTGGTCGGTTTGCATCTGGCATTCCGACATTTGGAAAGTCGAAATTCCGACTTTCGAAACTTTCTGGCGCGGCCGAGCGGATAGCGTGAGGGCGATCGGGATGCAAGTCGGCGGTTATCCGTTCCCGTTTTTGCCGCCCGTAGCCCGCATGTCGCGCCCTTCGCCTGGCATGGCTGGTGACGGGTTCGATAAGAAAAGGACCCCGGTCGATCCGACCTCTGGGCGGGGATCGAAGATTGGCGAGTCCGACTCTTCCCGCCCCGGGGCTGCAGTGGCCATAACCCCATTTGCGCCGAATGTAGAGAGGACGATGGCCGGGCGGACGCTCGCGTGGCGCGGTGCGGCCGAGCAGTTTGTTGCGGCGAAGTTCTGGGGTGCGGCGCACCCCGGCGATCGCGGAGGACGGACGTGCGATCGCGGGCGGGCAGGACGGCTCCCCTGCGCCCGGGGCGGTGCGGATTGTAGCGAAAAGCGCCGAATCGCACAATCCGATGGCAGATCCCGCTCGGCGTCCCTGCGCCCGCCCCCAAACGGTCAGCCCAGCGCGTCCGCCGCCGCCCCGATCGCGGCATAGACCCGGTCGAGATCGTCCGCGGTGATCGAATAGGGCGGCATCACGTAGACGGTGTTGCCAAGCGGGCGCAGCAGCAAGTCCGCGTCGCGAAACCGCTTGAGCAGCATCGGGCCGAGGTTGGAGAGATATCCGCCGCCCGCGGGATCGACCAGCTCGACCGCGGTGATCGTCCCCAGCGCGCGCGCGTTGCGGATGTTGCGATGGTCAGCGAGCGATGCCAGCCGCGCCGCCTGCCGTTCCGTGAGATCGGCCACGCGCGCGAGGACCGGCTCGTCGCGCCAGATCTCCAGATTGGCATTGGCGGCGGCGCAGGCGATCGGGTTGGCGGTGTAGCTCGACGAGTGGAAGAACATCTTCGACCGGTCGTTCGAAAAATGCGCGGCGTAGATGGCATCGGTTGCAAGCGTCACCGCGAGCGGGACCGCGCCGCCAGTCAGCCCCTTCGACAGGCACAGGATATCGGGAACCACGCCCGCCTGCTCGCACGCGAGCAGCGTGCCGGTGCGGCCCCAGCCGGTCATTACTTCGTCCGCGATGAACAGCACGCCGTGCCGCGCACAGATCGCGCGCATCTCGGTTAGGACATGCGCGGGATAGAATAGCATCCCGCCCGCGCCGAGCACCAGCGGCTCGACGATGAACGCGGCGGGGCGGGTCCGGCACGCCGCCTCCAGCGCGTCGAGCGTCGCCTGTTCGTGGCCGGGCGTGGGGAAGGGGATCGTGCCGACGTCGAACAGCAATGCGCCATAGGCCTGGTTGAACACGCCACGCGCGCCGACCGACATCGCGCCGATCGTGTCGCCGTGATAGCTGTGCTCGAGCACCAGGATGCGGTCGCGCGGTTCCCCGCGATTGGCCCAGAAGCCGAGCGCCATCTTCAGCGCGACCTCGACGCTGGTCGAACCCGAATCGGAGAAGAACACGCGGGTCAGCGCGGGGGGCAGCAGCGCGATCAGCCCGCGCGCGAGGGTTTCGGCGGGTTCATGCGTCCAGCCCGCGAAAATGATCTGGTCGAGCGCCTGCGTCTGCGCGGCGATCGCCGCCATGATCCGCGGGTGGCAATGGCCGTGCGTCGTCACCCACCAGGAGGAGATCGCATCGACGATCCGCCGCCCGTCGGCGGTATGGAGGATCGCGCCCGAGGCGTGGGTGACCAGCGGTATCGGTTCGCCCAGACCGTGCTGGGTGAAGGGGTGCCAGATCGGGGAGCCGGTCACTGGAACGCCGCCCTGTCGAACTGCGTGGCGAAGGCGTCGGCCAGCGTCGTCGCATCGAGCGTGTCGAGCCGGGGCAGGCGGCCCAGCCGCGTCACCCGCCCGATCCGCGCGATCGTCGCCTCGGACTCGGGTTCCGCATCGCCGATGAACGCGACCCCGTGGATCGGCACGCCGCGCGCGCGCAGCGCCTCGATCGACAAGAGGCTGTGGTTGATCGTCCCGAGCCCGGTCCGTGCCACCAGCACCACCGGCTTGCCCCAGCGCGCGAACAGGTCCGCAAACAGGATATCGGGCGTGATCGGCACGAGCGCGCCGCCCGCCCCCTCGACCACCAGCGGCCCCGCCACCTGCGGCAGCGCAAGCCGGGCGAGGTCGATCGTCACCCCGTCGATCGCGGCGGCGCGGTGCGGCGAGCAGGGGGTGGCGAGCCGGTACGCTTCGGGCAGGATGTGCGCGGCGGGCAATCCGGACAGCGTGGCGACGCTCTCGGCATCGCTGCGCGGGTCGAGCCCGGCCTGCACCGGCTTCCAATAGTGCGCCCGCAGCGCGCCCGCGAGCGCGGCGGCGAACACGGTCTTGCCGACGTCGGTATCGGTCCCGGTGACGATGAAGGTCCGGTCGGTCATGGCATAATCTCTTGCAGGGTTTCGGCGAGGCGGTCGATGGCGGCCTCGTCCACGTTGAGCGTCAGCGAAATCCGCAGCCGGGCGGTGCCCGCGGGAACGGTCGGCGGGCGGATCCCGCGCACGTCGAACCCCGCCGCCTGCACCGCCGCCGCGACGCGCATCGTCGCGGCATCGTCGCCGATCAGCAGCGGCAGGATCTGCGACCCGGTCGGGACGACCCCGCACGGTGCGAGCGCGGTCTCGGCATAAGCCACCAGCGCGGCCAGCCGTGTCCGCCGTTCGGGTTCGTCCGCGAGGATGCGCAGGCTTTCGCGCACCGCGCTTGCCATCAGCGGCGAGGGCGCGGTCGAGAAGATGAAGCCGCGCGCGCGGTTGACGAGGAAGTCGCGCGCTACCGCCGGCCCACATACAAGCGCGCCCTCGCAGCCCAGCGCCTTGCCGCAGGTGCGCAGCGTTAGGACATTGTCGCGCCCTTCCAGCGCCGCCGCCAGCCCGCGGCCATCGGGGCCGAACACGCCGGTCGCATGCGCCTCGTCGACCAGCAGGATCGCGTCGTGCCGGTCCGCCACCGCGATCAGCTCGGCGAGCGGCGCGCGGTCGCCGTCCATGCTGTAGAGGCTCTCGACCGCGATCCAGCTGCGCCCGGTCGCGCCGGTCGCGCGCCATTCGGTCAGCGCGGTGTCGATCGCGTGCGGGTCGTTGTGCCCTGCCGCGCGCGTGGCGGCGCGGCCGAGCCGCATCCCTTCGTGCGCGCTCGCGTGGATCAGCGAATCGTGGACGATCAGATCGTCGCGCTGCGGCAGCGTCGCGAACAGCGCGGCATTGGCGGCAAAGCCGCTTGCGAAGAACAGGGCGGTCGCGCTGCCGAAGAACGTAGCCGCCTCGGCTTCGAGCGCTTCATGTTCGGGATCGTTGCCGCGCAGCAGCCGCGACCCGCCCGCCCCGATCGCGACACCGCGCGCCAGCGCCGCCGCAACCGACTCGCGCAACCGCTCCGCCGAGGCGAGCCCGAGATAGTCGTTCGACGCGAAATCGGTCCCGATGCGGGGCTGCAGCCGCCGCAGGCGCGCCCGGTCGCCGAGCAGGCCGAGGTCACGGCGGTGGAACGCCCATGGGTCGGCATATCCCGCCGGATCGTCGTCATTCCAGTTCCGTATCGTCAAACGTTCAGGTTCCAGTCGGTTCGGAGGGAGCGCGTCCGGGCGCGCTCTAGCCCGGCCTACGGGTATGTTCCACTGGACGTTGTCGCGCCGGAGGTAGATGGAACGCAGCAACACGCTACCGACCAAGGGAATATCGATGCAGTGGCGGACCTCATGCTGAAGCGGATCTTGTTCCTCATTGTGGGGATCCTCGCGATCGGCACGGTCGGGTTCGGCGTGTTCGCCTGGCGACCCTCGCTGGCCAAGGTGCCGCAACCGACCGCCGCCAGTTTTTCGCCGGCGCTGGTGCGAAAGGGCGAAGTGCTTGCCAGTGCTGGCTATTGTGCGAGTTGCCACACCGTGCGCGGGGGCCAGCCCTATGCCGGCGGCTATGCGATGGCAACGCAGTTCGGGACGATCTACTCGACCAACATCACGCCCGATCGCAAGACCGGGATCGGCGGATGGTCCGAAGCCGCGTTCGAGCGCGCGATGCGACAGGGCGTCCGGCGCGACGGGGCGCATCTGTTTCCGGCCTTCCCCTACGATCATTTCAGCAAACTGACCGATTCGGACGTGTCCGCGCTCTACGCATTCATGATGACGCGAGCGCCCGTCGTCGCGGACGAGCGGAATCCGACGATACCGTGGCCGCTCAACATCCGGGCGCTGCAGGCCGGGTGGAAGCTGCTGTTCTTCCGTCCCGCCCGGTTCGCGCCCGACGCCACCCAAAGCGCCGAGTGGAATCGCGGCGCCTATCTGGCCGAGGGCGTGAGCCATTGCGGTGCCTGCCACACGCCACGCGGGTCGCTCGGCGCGGAAAAGCGCGATCAGGCCTATGCCGGCGCGGCGATCGACGGCTGGATCGCGCCGTCGCTCGGCAAGACCAACAGCGCGCCGGTGCCATGGTCGCACGACGAGCTGGTCGCCTATCTGTCGACCGGGGTCAGCCAGTATCACGGCACTGCGGCTGGGCCGATGGGCGCGGTGTCGCGCAGCCTGTCCAAGCTGCCGCCCGCCGACGTCGCGGCGATCGCGACCTATTTCGCGAGCCGTAACGGCTC
>NZ_AIDW01000008.1 GCF_000251145.1 Sphingomonas sp. PAMC 26621
GGAGCGGATGAACCGAACCATCAAGGAGGCGACTGTCAAACGCTTCCACTATGAAAGCCACGAGCAGTTACGGGTGCACCTCGCCGACTTCATGGCGGCTTACAATTTCGCCCGTCGGCTCAAAACGCTCAGTGGCCTCACGCCTTACGAATACATCGCTAAAATCTGGAGTTCAGAGCCGGACAGGTTCATCGTCGATCCGATCCATCAGATGCCGGGACTAAACACCTAGTCGATCTACCGGTTGAATTTGAGATGCACGAGTTGGCGCTTCAGGATAATGAACGATGGCAGGTTCGAATGTGCCATAGCTTTTTACGATAAGTAGTGGATGAAAGCGGCATACCGATACCGGGCCTGCTGGCAAAAGCAATTTATGGTCTGCCAGGAGATGGTGGGGCCGGCCTCCCATCTTTTAATGACGAATGTGAAAGGACTATCTGCATACACTTAGAATTATATTCACTAAGCATACGGCCCTGTTTAAAGTCCACGAAATTGCGACCGCCTTTCTTGCGAGCGGCGATAAAGGATCTTAACGCCTGTTTTTGTGGCTCGGGCTCGAAAACACCTAGTCTGCAAACATCAAGTTCAAGCCAAAATCTCAAACGGAACGAAAGGCAGAAGCTGGGAAGCCAAAAGTTGGACGTGAATGTCCGGGACTGGGTCAGCGCTGCGCGAACCTGGCGGCGGCTTTCGACTAGACCCGGTCATTCCGCCGTCCATTTCCAAACGTCCGCTCGTGACACCAGCCGCCGTTTACAAATCGAGGAGATGACCATCGGCAACGCGCCCGATTTATTATATTGCATGAGAAGGGCGATACGAAAGGCTGTCACGCTCCTCTGCCCCATCGATTGATAAGTCCTTGCCGCCATTGTGTCACAACGGCAGCGTATGCGCTGTCCAAGAAGGGCGACGAATATGAAGCGCTGGTCCGTTATATCACTGATGATCTTCGCCGCGTGTTCGACGGCCACCCAGGGCGGACAGCAACTGCCCACCGGTCAATCGCTGAGCCCGCTTGTCACGCCCGGCGCGCGGTTCGACGCGCTAGTGACGCATGTCGGCCCGCATCCCGACTATGTCGCCGATGGTGCGGCGGCGATGGTCGTCAGCCCTGATCGGCGGCAGATGCTGCTGATGACCAGCGGCTTCAATCGTTACAATGGCGCCGACGGCAAGGTCGTTTCCAATCAGTCGCAGCAATACATCCTGCTTTACGCGATCGATGCGCGGGGCAGCCGACTGCGGCAGACGTTGCGCGTGCCGAACAGCTATTCCGGGATAGCCTGGTTGCCGGACGGATCGGGATTCGTGGTCGGCGGTGGCGTCGACGATGTGGTGCATCGCTTCGCGCGCCGGGGCAGCGCCTTTGCCGAAATCGCGCCGCCGATCACGTTGGGGCACAAGACGGGCAACGGCGCAGCGGTGAAACCGCAGGCGGCGGGCATCGCGGTCAGCGCCGACGGACGCAGGGCAATCGTCGCTAATTACTATAATGATTCCGTGTCGCTGATCGACCTAGCCGGCGGCAGCGTGCTGGCCGAACAGGATCTGCGGCCGGGCAAGATCGATTCGGCGAATATCGGCAAGCCTGGCGGCGAGTTCCCGTTCGCGGTGGCGTGGACGAGCGCGGGCGAGGCCTGGGTTTCGACACCGCGCGATCGGCAATTGGTCGGCCTCTCGATCAGCGCTGACACGCTGAAGGTGACGCGGCGGATCGCCACGATCGGCGAGCCAACCGCGTTGCTACACGACCGCACTGCGCATCGGCTCTACGCGACCGAAGACAACGCCGACCGGCTGGCCGTTGTCGATCTGGCGACGGGGCGGCTGATCGCCGAACCGCGCCTCGGCTTCCCCGCCGCGCTGGGCGCCGAGCCTGTCCGCAAGGGGCTCAATCCCAATGCGATCGCGCAGGCGCACGACGGTCGGCTGCTCGTGACGTTGGGCGGCGTCAACGCGCTCGCCGTCGTCGTCCCGACCGGCGCGGAACTGGCAGTGACGGCGCTGGTTCCGACCGGCTGGTACCCCAGCGCCGTCGCGACCAGCGCGGATGGCCGGCGGGTCTTCGTCGCCAATCGCAAGAGCCCGCCGGGGCCAAATCCAGCGGGCTGCGCGCCGAAGCTCGCGATCTATCGCGGCCAGCCCAACGCATGCGGCGCGGCGAACCAATATATCTTTCAGCTCGAAAAGTCAGGGCTGTTGCAGTTTCCGATGCCGACCGAGCGGCAATTGTCCCGTACCACACTGCAGGTCGCCGACAATGTCGGGCTATTACGCAACGCCGACCGTGTGGCCGCCGAAGCGCGGATGGCGGCGGTGCGCGCGCGGATCAAGCACGTGATATTCATCGTGAAGGAAAACCGCACCTACGATCAGTGCTCGGCGACCTCGAAGTTGGCAACGGCGACCCCAAACTGGCGATCCTCGGGGCGCGTCTGTCGCCCAATCACCACCAGTTGGCTCGCCAGTTCGTGACGCTCGACAATTTCTACGACAGCGGCGAACAGTCGAGCACCGGCTGGACATGGACGACCGCAGGCCGCGTGCCCGATCTCCTCGAAAAGACCGCGCCAGTGAACTATGCACAGCGCGGTCTCGCCTATGAAGCGGAGGAGGCGGATCGCTTCGTCTACACGCAGCAGACGATGGCCGAACGCCAGGCCACCAACCCGGCGCTGGCCAAGGATCCCGATCTGATGCCCGGGCCGGCACTCCTGACCGCGCCCGATGGCAACGGCGATGATGACGATCGCGGCCAGGGATTCCTGTGGGACGCGGCGATACGCGCCGGGCTCAGCGTTCGAAATTACGGCTTTTCAGACGCATCGATCTATGACGCGGGCGCGCCGGGCACCGTGCCCTTAGTGCGCGAACCGGCCAAGACGAAGACACGGATCTACACGCCCGGAGACCGGTTGCTCGCCAGCCGCAGTGACCCCTATTTTCGCGGCTTCGACCAGAAGATGCCCGATTATTGGCGGATGCTGGAATGGCAGCGCGAATATAATGCGATGGCGACCGCCGGCACTCTGCCGACATTGACCTTGTTGCGTCTAAGCCATGACCATTTCGGCGACTTTGAGGACGCGCTCGACGGCGTGAATACGGTCGAAACCGAAATGGCCGACAACGATTATGCCGTCGGCCGCGTCGTGGAAGCCGTCGCGGACGGGAAGGCGCGCGACTCGACGCTGATCTTCGTGATTGAGGATGATGCGCAGAACGGTGCGGACCATGTCGATGCCCGGCGCAGCCTGGCGTTCGTGGTGGGGCCAATGGTGAAACAGCATGAGCTAATCTCGACTCGTTACACGACGATCAACATGCTGCGGACGATCGAGGCGGTGCTCGGTCTGGCGCCGCTGGGCCTTAACGATTCACTCGCGATACCGATGGCCGATCTGTTCGATCCGGCGACGTCGGCCTGGAGCTTCCGCGCGACCGCGTCCGACGTATTGCGCGATACGAAGCTGCCGATCGAGGTGGAGCGTTTCGTCGCGGCCGCATCGGTATGCGGCCCCCTGCACGACTCCGAATACTGGGCTGCGGCAATGAAGGGGCAGGATTTTCGAACCGAGGACCATCTCGACACGGCGAAGTTCAACGCCGCATTGTGGAAGGGGCTGGGGGCTGGGCCGGAGCCGGTC
This sequence comes from Sphingomonas sp. PAMC 26621, assembly GCF_000251145.1. GTDB lineage: Bacteria > Pseudomonadota > Alphaproteobacteria > Sphingomonadales > Sphingomonadaceae > Sphingomonas. The sequence goes on from NZ_AIDW01000008.1 coordinate 3,657, forward strand.
AATCGGCCTAGCACAGACTTGCGCGCCAACCGCCGTTTCCTTGTCGACGGCGCTGACACCCATTGCGGTCCCGCCTTCGCCGCAAAGTAAGCCACGCTGTCAGAGCACGGATGGCGGGAAAGTCCCAAGAGGCGACGACAGTAGTCGACCAACTCAGGCCGTTCCACGACGCGTGCGTGAATGACTACTCCTGCCGGAACCGGCCGTTCCCTTCACATTGAGCGGTCCGGCCGCAGTGCCCCCAATTGTCGCCGTCCCATCGCTTTGCGAGACATCCCAAGAGCCGCCCGATAGCGGGTAGCGATCTAATCGCGGCTCGATGCCGCGGCAGCACCCCAGTCGCTCATGCCCTGCCGTCGATCAGCACTGCCTGCTGTCATCGGCTTGGCGCTTGATTAAGTGCATGCAGCCTGCCCAGCAGCAGGGCTACCTCTTCGCCTCCAGAGATTCCTCTCGGGTGGGCAAGTCGACGGGACAGGAGTAGGCTAGATGGGCGAACAGGAGGCGGCGCATGGGCGATTGGGACAAGCGACATCGACGGAGCTTGATGGCGAGGCGGGGCGAGAGGGGTAGAGCGCTTCAGCCAATATCAGGTTGCCTCGATCCCGTGTCCAGGCGCCTGCCTGCTGTGGCCAATTGCCTACGGCCGCTAAGCCTCGGTGCGGCGATGCTGAAGCTGGTCGAGGAAGCATGAGCGTAGCCGCCGTCCTTTTGGCGTTGTCGGCGCCGCTGGCTGCTTCCGATCCTCCGCCGCCGGCTTGGCGGGGCGTCTGGAGCTGCACGATAGGCTCGCTGCCCGTGCGCGCGTGCCTGGCCCGTGTTGGCGACGCCTATTCGTTGGGCTCATATTACTACCTGTCGAAGCTACGTACGATCTCGCTGGATCAGCAGGGCACGAGCAAGGTCTGGTTGGAAGGATGAGCACTTCCGCGCGGGCAGTCGCAACCGCGCTAGACCTTCGACACGGTCGGTGCGGGGCGGCTGTCAGGGACATGGAGTGCCGGCGCTCGGACGCTGCCATTCCGCCTCACGCGCGTAGCCACCCCGACCGATGAGGGGTCATGCGGTAGCGCGGCGTTCAATGGGCCGCGTTGGCGACCGCTGCGCCTCACCGCATCAATGAAGCGGCAGGGCGGCGTCACATATCGGGCGCTCTCCTACTCCGCAGGACCGGCGTTTCCAGATATCGCACTCGATGGATTCGAACTGCTCGGCGCCGATCCCGCAACTCGGCGCATCAACGCGGAGCTGCACGCACGCGTGCCGGGCAAGACGGAAGAGTGGCGTGGCTGCATAACGAACGGCCTAGATGCGCACGGCACCGACGGCGACTATCATGCTTCGCTGGCGCCAACCCTGATCACGTCACGCTGGCTTGCCGCCGAGCTTAGCGACGGGCGCCGCAGTGTATCTGGACAGCTGGCTCACCGGTGCCGCGCTCATCCGCGATCCGGCGGCCAAGAACACTCCAACCGTGAGCCCGTCCTTCCGTCGCTTCCTGCTAGCCCGAGCCGGCGAGATCGAGGCCGACTGCCGCGAGGCGCTGGACGGTGCCGACTATTGGGACATCGGCTTCGATCGCAAGGGGCTGACCTTCACGCCCGAACTAAGCCACGCCGAGCAAGCCTGCGCCGATCCGGTCGAGGTGACATGGCCGAGCCTCGCATCGTGGCTCAGCTCCGCCGTGCGAGCGGGGAGGGCGACCCTGGCACGATAGCGTGATCAATACGGCCAACTTGTGCCGAACTTCTCCGACCTGGGGCGGGACGTGTTGGAGCAGGCGAGGACAAGCTGCCCGTGCCGGTCGACTGAGCTGGTATCCAGCTCGACGGACTGGCCGGGCTCGACCGCTGCCTTTCGTGCGGGTCGTCGCTGTTCCGGTCGCTTGCAACGGCGCGGCAAGGTCGCTCGCAAGCGGCCGCTCGGCGTCGATGACGTCCAGGGACCTACCGTGGCGCCACGATTTCAGGCTGAGTTTGGCGACGAGTGCGAACAGTGCGCACTCTCCCGCCCCGTGCGTTTCGACAACGCGCGGCGCTCCTACTCGTTCGTTAGCAGGATACTCGAACCCTCGAATCTCAGCTGCTGCCGGGCGCCGACATCCGCCATCGGGCTTGCGAACGACGGCTTCTCTATCGGCTTGCATCAAGAGGCAGACGCCACTCTCCGCCGCCGCGAGTGCGCCGGTCGTGACGGATTGGCAGGCGACGAAGTGCAAATACTGTTTTCTGCCGAGCTTAAAGTCACCACACGGGGTTCGTGCTTCTCTCCGGGGTCGGCACGAAGCCGCCCCATGATGGGTAAGACAAAGCGGCGTGGATCAACCTTAGTAACGCCTTTATCGGTAGGCTGCGGTCGTTTCGATCTCACACCACCTTCGTCCCCGTGAGGACCTCTTCCTACCGAGGCAGAACCGTCAAAGCTCCTGTTTAAAATCGGGTCAGGCGGTAGCGACGGCGACTGCGGTGCCGGGTTCGCTACCCCAGCGGAAGTCGGTGCCATCAGTCCACATCCGGTGAAGCTCGACGGCCAGGCGGCGCGCAACGGCGACTATCGCCCGCCGCATGCCACAGCGCTGTGCGACTTTCATCCCCCAAGCCTTGAGCCAAGACCAATGCCGACTTTGGGTCAGCAAGACTTGCGCCGCTTCGTACAGCACCGTGCGCAGCATAGAGTCGCCAGATTTGGAGATGCCGCCGTCATAGTCGATCTCGCCCGACTGATGCCGTCGCGGTGTCAGCCCGACATGCGCGCCAACCGCCGTAGAATGAACGAACCGCTGAGGCTGGTCGATCGAGGCACGATAGGTGAGTGCCACCACCGGGCCGACGCCGGGTGCGGTCATCAAGCGCCGGCACACTGGATCGTGCCGGACCGTATCGAGCAGCAACTTATGGAGCGTGGCCAGCTGCTGGCGCATTACCCGCCGCCCCGTCAGCAACGGCTCGATGATCGCCGCCAGCCGCGGAAAGCCCTCGACCAGTTGACGGATACGGGCCTCATAGCCGATCGTGCTGACGACGCCGACCTTGAGGCCGAAGTTGCGCTGCGTGCCGCGCATGTCGGGCTCGATGTCGATCAGCTTGCGCTGCACCAGCTTGCAGCTGGTCAGCAGCATCCGCTGTTCCTGCGCGGCCAGCGTCTTCACGTGCACCGGCTTGAACAGGCCGACCCGCATCATCTGCGCAATCCCGCGGGCATCGTTACGATCGGATTTGTTGATTTGCTGCGCCTGCAACAGCGCCTTCATGTGCCAGGTCTCGACGCAAATAACCAGTAGGCCCGCCTCGGCGAGACCGTTCACCAGCCACTGCGACAACGGACCAGCTTCGATTCCAACTCTCACGTAATCACCACCGACTGACGTCAACAGGACGGCAATGTCATCCGGCTCGGTCGGCACTTTGCGCTCCCACACGACGTTGCCGGCATCGTCCACCACGCACACCGACGTCTCCTTTACAAAGACGTCCAGACCCACAAAATGCGCCATCGCTCACACTCCTTCCCTCGATGCACGAGGTCAGGTCGACCCTGGTCTAAGCAGCGTATGTTAAGGGGCTGCAATCTCACCATCTAACGTAAGAAATGCAGCCGCCGCGATACACCATCTTCGTCCCACTTCGCCTCATTCCTCAGCCGCTCGTACAGGCGTCAAGCGGACATGAAAGGATGTCCGTGTGTAGACGCCCCGCTGGATATAAGGGGTTTTCGAAGAATTTGTTCGCGCAGGTTCAGGTGCTTCCGTGTGTCCGGCCTGTTGATGCAGCCATCATCACGGCTGCTGGCCTGTATGGAGATCGCGCATCGGGTCCAGACTGAACTTGCGCGCTCGAGGCGCTCGGACATTTCCCTGGTTTTCCCAACCCCGTCTTCTGACCGTTGCGCGATACCTCTTTATCGACCTTCCTTGCGTACCTGACGCCTTAAGCCTTGACGGTTACACCGCTGCGGCCGGAGCGCCGTGTAAGGTGCCGCGGCGCAGCCGCAAACGCCGAAACGACGGGCTCTGTCTTGTGCGTTTGCAATGCATTGCACCTGTCGGATTAGCGCAATAGGACCGCAGTAGCAGGGCTCGGGATGCTCGCGATGAAGCTGTGTCCTGACCTGTAGCGTATCGCGTTCGGGAAGGTTGGCGTGTGAAGAGAGTTAACAAGATCGTCATTCTCGGGGGTGGCACCGCGGGTTGGATGACCGCCGCGGCATTGAGTGCGACCTATGGCGAGGCGGTTTCAATCAGCGTGCTCGAGTCCGATGCCATCGGCACGGTCGGGGTGGGCGAGGCGACGATCCCGACGATCCACTGGTTCAACGAGCTGATCGGGCTCGACGAAGCCGCCTTCGTTCGCGAGACGAGGGCAAGTTTCAAGCTCGGAATCGAGTTCGTTGATTGGACGCGCCCGGGACATCGCTATTTCCACCCGTTCGGGCGCTATGGCGTCGATCTCGGGACGGTGCCGTTCCACCAGCGCTGGTTGCGAGCGCAGGCCGATGGGCTGGACCGTCCGCTCTCGGCGTATTCGCTTGCGACGCAACTGGCCGAGGCGGGACGGTTTGCCAAGCCGGTCGGGGATGCGCGGTCAATTCTGTCGACACTCGGTTATGCCTATCATTTCGATGCGGGACTGTATGCGGGGCACCTGCGTAAGCTGGCCGAGGCGCGCGGGGTCACGCGGCACGAAGGCATGCTCGCGCGCATCGAGCGCGATTCGGCCACGTCCTTCGTGACCGCGCTCGCGACCGACCAGGGCGAGACGCTGGAGGGCGATCTGTTCGTCGATTGCTCGGGCTTCCGCGCCTTGCTGATCGGCGAGGCGATGGGCGCGCCGTTCGAGGACTGGTCGCAGTGGCTGCCGTGCGATCGCGCGGTCGCGGTACCGTGCGCGCGTCTGGCCGAGACGACGCCGTTCACGCGTTCGACCCGGCGCGACGCCGGATGGCAATGGCGGATCCCACTCCAGCATCGCACCGGCAATGGCTATGTCTATGCGAGCGCCTTCGTGTCGGACGACGAGGCGACAGCGACCTTGCTCGCCAACCTTGACGGGGAAGCGCTTGCCGACCCCCGGATGCTGCGCTTCACCGCGGGGTTCCGGCGCGAGGCGTGGCGCGGCAACGTCGTCGCGATCGGTTTGTCCTCGGGGTTCCTCGAGCCGCTTGAATCGACCAGCATCCATCTGATCCAGAGCGGGATCGCCAAGTTAATCACGCTGTTCCCCGACGCCGACTGCGACCCGGCGCTGGCGCGGCAGTATAATGCGTTGCTCGGGCGCGATATGGACGGGATACGCGATTTCCTGATCCTGCATTATCACGCGACGCAGGGGCATGACGCGGCGCTCTGGCAGCACACGCGGGCGATGGCGGTGCCCGAGACGTTGCAAAACAAGATGGCGCACTATCGCCGCACCGGGCGGCTGATGCTCGAGCCCGAGGAGCTGTTCCGCGAGGCTAGCTGGCTTGCGGTGCTGAACGGTCAAGGCGTCGCGGCGCAGGGGCATGTGCCGCTCGCGGATACGATCGACGGTGCGACCAACCGGGGGCAGCTCGACCAAATCGAAGCCGTTATCGCGCGGGCCGTCCCGACCCTGCCGCTTCACGATGCGGCGATCCGGGTGCTAACCGGCGCGGTAGCGTGAGCGGACCGTCGGTCGTCGCGCGACGGGTTGGCCGGGAGGGGGAGCCGATCGCGATCATCGACCATTTCGCGCCGGATCCCGACGCTTTGCGCCGGTTCGCGGCGGAACAGGGCTATGCTCCGGCGGGGCGGCATTATCCCGGGATCAAGGCGGCGCTTCCCGCCGACTATATGCACACGCAAGGTCCGCTGATCGGCAGTATCCTGCGTGAAGTGTTCGGCGTCACGGGGAAGGTGTCGATCCTCGAGGCCGACTTCTCGATCGTCACGGCGATGCCGACCCATTTGTCGATCGAGCAACGGCTCCCGCATGTCGATGCGCTGGAACCGGGGCGACTGGCGCTGGTTCATTATCTCGTCCCCGGCGGGACCGATGGTACGGCGTTCTACCGCCACCGTGCGACCGGGTACGAAACCGTCGATGCGACGCGCAGCGCGGCATATTTCGCGCGTCTAAATCGCGATCTTGCCGGGGGCGCGGTGCCGGACTCATACATCACGGGTGATACCGCGCTGTTCGAACAGACCGCTTCGGTGCCGGGGGTCTATAACCGCGCTTTGCTATATCGCAGTCGGATGCTCCACTCGGGCGCGATCAGGCCGGATGCCCTGTCAGACGATCCGGTGACCGGGCGGCTGACGGTGACCGGGTTCCTTTCGGCGGCGGTTTAGGGGACCTTTGAACGGGGAGAGATGGTGCGGATCACCCTCCACTCACCCGCGCGGCGGCTGGACCGCGAGATACACCGTGCTCCACAATTGCGCGGCGTTCGATTCATCGACATCGGCCTTGCCCGCGCCGAAGGGAACGACCTCGTAGCGCCCGCCGCGGAATGCCCAGGACCATAGCTCCGAACTCTGCACCGCGCGCGTTGCGCCGATTGCCTTCCACAATGCTGCTTGCGCCGTCACCAGCCGCGCCCGCGTCGCCGCCGGAAGGTCGGTCCGCGCGCGTTGCCGCTCGAGCCCCGCCGCGAGCAGCGCCTGCTGCCACGACCACACCACCGCGCCGTGATATGCCCCAGGGGTAAAGCGCGTCTGCGCTGCCGCGTCGGCAAAGGCGGCGTTGGCAACGACCAACCCGACGTCGGTCATCAGCCCGGCGGGGAAGGGCCGCATGATCGCGCCGACATACGTGTCGAGATCGGCCGCCGATGGCTCACCGAACAGCAGCGCGAAGCCTTCGTCGGAATTGAGGATCGGGACGGGCGTGCCATCGGCGTTCAACGACAAGGCGTGGAACACCAGAGGCTGCTGGCCGAGCGCCACGACCGGTGCCGCCGCCGGGACGCCGAGCGTCGTGGCATAGCGGCGGACCTGTGCGGTCGCCGCCGCGGCGGGGATCGAAACCTGGAACAGCGCGGGGGCCTTCGCGCGCCAGACGTGCGCGGCGGCGCCGACGGCTGCGAAGGCGGCGCGGTCGGCGGGCGTCAGGTACTGATCGAGCAGGCCCGCCCGTTGCAGGCGAACCGCCGCCTCGAGCGCTGCGGGCACGAGGGCTGCGTTGACGTCATAGGCATAGACGCCGCCGCCGAGCCCCTCGTTGCTGTCGCGCCATTCGCCTGTCATCCGGCCGGTCTTGATCGCGATCAGATTGCGCCATGTCGGCGTGGCGGCGAAGGCGCGGCTTTGCGCGAGCACGAAGCGCAGGTTGCGCACCAGCGCCGCGCCGACCGCTTCGCTCTTGCCGGTCTGGCTCTCGCTCGCCACCGGCGTGGCGAGATAGGCGCGGGCGCGCGCCTGCCCGGGGCCGAGCAGATAATCGGCGGCGATGGGGGCGAGCATGTAGTCGTCGTCAACCATGCCGTAGTCGAGGTCGGCGGCGGCACCGCTGCGGCCCGCCTTGCGGTTCTCGGCCACCGCGAACTCGCCGATCCCCTCCTCATGCGCGACTTCGCCGCCCGGCGACAGCCGCGCGATGATCGCGTTGAGCCCGGCCTCGATCGACCCCGGCTGAAGCGCGGGCATCAGCAGCCGCACCGACATCAGCGTGTCGCGCCCGAAATAGGTGTCGAACCGCCACGATCCCGCGAGGAACTTTTCGCGGTAGCTGAGGAACGCAAGCGCGTTGCGCGCGGCGGGGTCGGCGGCGGCGCTGGCGTTCAGCAAGTGTTCGAGCGGGATCGGCGTCAGCGGGGTCTCGCCGGTCAGCGCAGTGATCTCGATCCTGATCCGCCCGTCCGCGCCGGCGACGATGCCGCCCTGCGCGATCCGCCCACTAAGCACGCGCACCGCGAGCGTATAGCCGGGTGCCCCGTCGAGTCGATCGCGGCGATAGGTGATCGTGTCGCCGGTCATCGTCGGCGTCGCGGCGACGTCTGCGGGGAAGCGCCCGACCGCCTGATAGTCCCGCAGGAAGCGGATGCTGGAGAGGACTGCCTGCTTCGGCACAAGGCGCGGCGCGGCAATGCTCGCGATCGCGACGACGCCGTGCCGCGCACCCCGGTTGAGCGGCACGGGCAGGGTGTCGAGCCGCCACGTCACGGGCTTGGCGGTGGGCTCGAACCACAGGCCGACGCCGCTGTTGCCCGCAGGGAAGGCGACGAGAATGCGCGGGTCGGTGCCGTTGCGGAGGAGCAGATGCGCCGCTACCGCCTTGTCGCGAACGAACGCATTGAGGTTCCTGCCCTCGGGGACCTGATAGGCGAGCTCCGGGCGAACCGCCTGTTGCGCGACGCTGCCGCTCGCCAAGGTCACCAGCGCCACCGCCGACAGCCGCAACATCTCGTTCATAGTGCTATTCCTTCAGCAAACGGGCGGAAACGCGGTGCCGCGTTCCCGCCCCGTCCGTCCCGCCGTGTCGTTCAGAACTTCATCGTGATCGTGCCGCCGTAGGTCGTGCCGACAATCCCACGGGCGTAGAAATACCCGTCGGTGACCGCCTGCGTCTGCCCCTGCCGCGGGTTGCCCTCGGTCAGGCCGATGACGTTGAAAATATTGTCCGCGTTGAAGGTCGCCTGAAGGCGCTCGGTCAGGTTGAAGGTGATGCCCGCACTGGTCACGCCATAGCTCGGCAGCGCGACGCCATTGCCGGCATCAGCGAAGATCCGACCGATATACTTGTAACGCCCGTACACCTCACCCAGCCCGTGCGGGAGCTTGAACGTCGGGGTGATCGTGAACAACTTGGCCGGGGTGCGCTCAGGCCGGTTGCCGGTGAAGCCCGCCTGATCGGCACCGTCGATCTGCAGATTGACCAGCTTGGGCTCCTGCAACACGCCCTGCAGGTCGAGCGAGAACCACGCGACCGGGCGGATGCTGGCGTCGAGTTCGATCCCCTTGGTGGTGAGGTCGGCGTTGATGTTGCTCTGCACCGTCGGGTTGGTCGGATCGGCGAAATTGTAGTTCTGGTTCTTGAAATTGGTGCGGAACACCGTAGCCGACCCGCTGAACAGGCGGCCGTAATTGTAGCGAACGCCCGCCTCGTACAGCTCAATCGTTGTGATCGGATCGGTGGTATTGGTCTGGAACCCCTTGGCGTAGCGCGCATATAGAGCGAAACGGGGGGTGATCAGATAGTTGGCACCGACAGTATAGGCGGCCTTGGCGTGCGTGCGATTGAGCGTTGTGTAGGTTCCGTCGAAGGTCGAGCCCACCGTCCGCACCACGCCGACGACGCCGGGCTGGACCTGCTGGTTGACCATCGCGGCATTGCCGTCGATCGCCGTCGCGTCGTCATTCTCCCAGCGGATGCCGCCGTCGATATGCAGATCGCCGAACGAAAGTTCGTCGTTCGCATAAAGCGAGACCGCCGAATCCTTGCGTATCCGGATGCCAGCGCCCCAGTCGCCGTAGGATACTAGGCCGTTGTCGCTCAGCGTGCCGACCACCGCATTGGCGGCGTTGAGCGCGACAACGTCGTAGATGTCACTGTTAGTCTTGACATCGTTGACGACGCTTGCGGTTGCGGACTGATCCTGCTCGCGCTTGACGTTGTAGTACATCACGCCGACGGTGAGCGAGTTCTTGAACCGGCCGGTATCAACATCCCAGCGGCCGCCGATGTTGAGCCCGAAATCGCGCCCGTCGATATAGTCGTGGTTGAGCGTCGTGCGCTGCAGGAAGCCGTTGCCGTTAAGCGCGTTAAGCGTCGCGGCTTGATCCGATCCGATCAGCACCCCGGTGCGCAGGTCCTTAATCCCAAAATGCGTTGCGGTCGGGAAGGCAGCCTGCCCGGCGGTCAACAGGTCGTTGATCGGCGAGGACGCTCCCGGCGTCAAATAGGCTAGTGCGCTGGCAAGGCCTGCGTTGCCGGTCCCGGAACCGGGGAATAGACCGTTGAAGTCATACGAATACTTCAGATAACGTGTGTGCAGGAACAGGTTTATCGAATCGCTGGCAGGCTTTTCGATGTCGAAGCGGACCTGCGCAGTCTTGGCGACAATCCCCTGGTCGTAGCGGAACGGGCGGAACCCACTGGCGTGCGCATTGGTCGACACCGGCACCGCAATGTTGGTGAAGGCGTCGCCGCCAACATTGCCGAATTGCGTGTCGAGGCTGGGATACCGGCGGGCTTGCCGTTAGTGAAGCGATAGGGCTGGTCGGCGTAGAAGGCGTTCTTGACCTCGCCGCCCTTGGCGGACAGGCTCATGTAGCCGCCGCCGTCGAACTTGTACTCGAGCGTACCCTTGATCCGCCAGCCCGGATAATCGACCGGATTGTCGCGTACGCCGGGGTTCGACTGGACATAGCCGCCGACGCTGAACGCGAGCTTGTCGCTGATCGGCTGCGAATAATAGAAATCGCCGCGCTTCAGGCCGTAATTATACGCGGTCACGCGCGCCATGCCCTCGGCATGGTCGAAATTGGGGCGCTTGGAGACGAAGTTGATCGTCGCCCCCGCGCCGTTGACGGTGAGCACGCCCGACGACCCGCCCTTGACCGCCTCGAGCCGGTCGATCGTCAGATCCTGATCGAAAAAGAAGTCGGCCCCGCCGCCGCTGTACAGGATCGGCAAGCCGTCTTCCTGGAGCTGGACGAAGCGCTGTCCGCCGCCCTGCAGGCCGCGGACCGAATAGTTGTTCGAGACCGAACCCGCGGTACTTTCGACGAAGATACCGGGGACTAGCTCGAGCATGTCGGCGGTCGAGCGCGGGGCCTTGCGGTCGATGTCGGCGCGGGACGCGAGCGTAATGTCCGCCGACGCGGTAATCAGCGCGCGGTTGCGGCTGGTCTGGCCAGTAACGACGATGTCCTGATTGTCGGTTGCCGCGGGTGCCGCGCCGTCCTGTACCGGCGCGACGTCCTGCGGGGCGGCGGCGGGCTGCGCGGCGGCGGGGTCCTGCGGGGTGGCGGTTTGGGCCAAGACCGGGAAGGCGATCGTAGCGCTGCCAGCGAAAAGCAGGCTGCGGATGGTGACACGGTTACGCACGGGAATCCCCTCAGACAAACGGCCTTCTATCGAGGCCCACAAGACAATGACTGCATACAGATTCCAGGTTCAGCAATCGATTGCAATCGTGGAAGGCGCGAAGCGACTGATTGTGCGGCTTCGTTGCATTATCGCCACACTTCAAGGGATTCGGCGGTAACGTTCACAGAAACGCTCGTAGGGTGGCGGCCCTGTAAGGTCCTTCGCGCGACGCCCTAGGTCCGCCACGCGAACTTGGCGACCCGTATTGCTTGGTCATTCCCTCGCAGCGCGAGCGTGGACTAGCGACGTAATGCCTCATCGCCCTAAGCCCGCTTTTAGCGCCAGTCAAAAACTGCACCGGCTGCAAATTCCTACATTCAACCCTTTGTTGCGAGTCTCGGCGGCGGCAAAATGGCGCGTTTTGCCAAGATGAACAGATGTCTGAAGTTGGGAGTGGCGAAAGCACCACTGAATGTCGCTTTGTGGGTCCAAGCCGCCACAAAAGCTGCCGGCCGGCTGCCGCCCACTTGCAGACATTGGGCTGGGATGAAAGAACGCCGTTTAATAGGATCAATTGATCGGCCGAGATGTCTCACCCAAGCACGAATAATCTGATCAAGCTCCCATCTCCCTTACGGTTAAAGGAGTTGATGCAAGCTCTTGCGGCGCTTGACGCGATAATCTCTCCTGAGTGGGAATACCGCTATTTCTCCTTTAATTCTCGCTGGGGTGACGGCGAGATGATGGGCTCGAGGCGCAACGGCTCGGGCGACGAGATGTTTGTCCTTTTTAACGATACGGGGGCCTTCATTAAGGGTTTTGACCACGAACTCTGGGATGAAACCCTAAAATCAGATTATTTCTACGGCAGTGTGCCACCCGGTTTAATCGGTGGTACTACGGAGCCAGCATTCTCGCCGAACCGAGTTACGTTTTGCTGCTGGCGTACCACAATGAGTGATCACTGGGATCTCGCGCAAGTCCCTCAGCTTTTAGCGGTCGATGACGGATCAGCTGAGATGATGTCAGAACTTGATGACGATCCGGCCTCATACCTGTCATTCGCCCGCGACTATTATGAAGCAGAGTATGATGTTCGGTCGGTGGCGGCGATCTATCGCCACGCTCCAATGACCCTAGCGCTGGCCACGTCACTCAATTCGGCAACTGACTATCCAACGCTCATGCGAGATTTGTCTGAGATCGGCTATCCGATCCGTACCGGGTGAGCGTCCGCTCACCACCATTTATCGCCGTTCGCGGGGTGGAGCGCGGTCACGACGCACGAAAGCTGTCCGGCAGCTATCAAGCGCAAAAGCGGTCGCTCTCGAATCGACCACTTATCGCCGTTCAAGCCGTCGCTGATAGGCCTCGATAGCGGATGTTGCGCTTGCTGCCGCCTTTCGGTCATAGTTGGGCGAACGCCCAGATGATGGACCTGCGATGCCAGCCAAGGACGATTGCAACCAGCTACTGAATGCGGCGCTGCCATTCGCCGAGCAGATGCTGCGGGAGCATGGTGAGTTTTTGCCTTTCGGTGCCCAGATGCTGCCCGATGGAGAGATTGTATCCGTCGCGGTAGATGATGGCGAGGATCACTCACGATCACGGAACCTGATCGATACTCTACAAGCTGCTTTCAAAGCCGGTGCTGCCGATGGCGATTTCGTCGCGACAGCATTGGTCTACGACGTTCGGGTGGTGCCGCCGGGAGCAAGCGAAAAGACCGACGCAATCGCGCTAAACCTAGACCACCGCGCTAACTACTCTGTGACCGTTTTCTTCCCTTACGCTCTCAACGATGGAGAGCCTGAAATCGGCGACGCGTTTGCAAGCGGTGGAGACTATTCCATTTTTCCATCGCCCAGTCCTTTGCACGCCTGAAAGTCGAAGGTCCGCTAACCGGCCCCGCCTCGCGAAAAGCTGCCAGTCGCCTAACCACCAGGTTGTGCCGTTCATCTGCGAAACTGGCTTGCTCGCAATCGGCCGTTTGCCGAGATGAACGAGTGGCGGAAGTTAGGGAGCACTATGGGCGGCGTGAAGGTCTGACATTGTGAAGGATATCGGATGCCGGCAGGCGAACGATATCCTCCAAAGCAGGAAGCCGCGGGCCACGAGCGCTTACCTATGGGGATTTCGGTTTTCGCCCTGTCGTGCGGTGGTCGCATCGGCGTGCGAGACTCGCATCGGCGGTCGGAACGTAGGGTGCAGGGGCGATGTACCGCGTAGCTGGTGACCAGTGTCGGGGCTTGAGATCGGCGCCGGCTCGGCTGGCGTTGTCGCCAACGCGAGCGACATCGCCGCCGGAAGCACGGGACTTTCGGAGCGCGGTTGGGCTGAGCCATGCCGGGTCATGGCGCGGTGGTCCCGGTCGATGCGGTGGAGTGTGGCGGTGCGCGTGGCTGGCGCCAGCGCTCGAAGGTCTCGATGACGACCATGTGCCCGCCGCAGCAGGGGCAAGGCGGCCGGACATCGGTCGGCTCGTCGGGCGTCTCGTTATCGGGCGGCGGCGCGATGCCGAGCAACTGGCGGGCGTGTTCGAGGTGCGCCTTGCGGGTGGCGCCGGCGAGCAGACCGTAATGGCGGATGCGGTGGAACCCGCGCGGCAGGACATGGAGCAGGAAGCGGCGGATGAACTCGTGCGTCGCCAGCGTCATCACCTGCTGCCGATCGGCACCGTCGCGGCGATAGTCTTTGTAGCGCATGGTGACGCCGGCCCCGTCGAAGGCGAGCAGCCGACTGTTCGAGATCGCGACCCGGTGGGTGTAGCGCGACAGATAGGCGAGCACTGCTTGCGGCCCAGCGAACGGCGGCTTGGCGTAGACCACCCAGTTCTTTTTGCGGACCGACGACAGGTGCCGCAGGAAGGCGCGGCGGTCGGCCAGGTGCGCGAGGGCGCCGAAGAAGGCGAGCCGCCCCGCCGCGTGCAGCGCCATCAGCCGGGTCAGGAATAGGCGGCGGAACAGCTTGCCCAACACCTTGACCGGCAGCAGGAACGCCGGCCGTGAGGATATCCAGCGCGTGCCGTCCCGCGCGATGCCGCCGCCGGGCACGATAATGTGGACATGCGGATGGTGGGTCATCGCGGACCCCCAGGTGTGCAGCACCGCGGTGATGCCGATGCGGGCGCCGAGATGCTTCGGGTCGGCGGCGATCGTCAGCATCGTCTCGGACGCGGCCTTGAACAGCAGGTCGTAGACCAGCGCCTTGTTGTGGAACGCGATGTCGGCGACCTGGGCAGGCAGCGTGAACACGACATGGAAGTATCCGACCGGCAGCAGGTCGGCCTCGCGCTCGGCGAGCCAGGCGCGCGCGGCGGCACCCTGGCACCTGGGACAATGCCGGTTCCGACAACTGTTATAGGCAACCCGCCAATGCCCGCAGTCGGTGCAGGCCTCGACGTGCCCGCCCATGACGGCGGTGCGACAATGCTCGATCGCCGACATGACCTTGAGCTGGTGCAGGCTCAGATGCCCGGCATGGGTTGCCCGGTACGCTGGCCCGGCAGCACGGAAGATGTCGGCGACCTCGACCGAGGCGCGCACCGGTTCAACCGGCGGGTGGCCCTGGTGTCTCTTGGCCCTCCATCAGCGCCATCAGCCGGTCGAGCGGACTGGTGACCGCGCGGATCGTGCGGGTGGCGACCTTGGTGTAGAGCGCGGTCGTCTCGAGCTTGCTGTGCCCGAGCAATACCTGGATCACGCGGATATCGACATCCTGTTCGAGCAGGTGGGTGGCGAAGCTGTGCCTCAGCGTGTGCGGGCTCACGCGCTTGCGGATCCCGGCCGCCTCGGCTGCCTCGCAGACGGCGCGATGGAGCTGCCGCGTCGAGATCGGATCGGTGTAGCTGCGCCCGGGGAACAGCCAGCCGTGCGGCAGCAGGACGCTGCGCCGCTTGCCCTCGCGCCACCACAGCCGCAGCAACTCGAGCAGTTGCGGCGACAGCATCGCGTTGCGGTCCTTGCGCCCCTTGCCCTCCTCGATCCGGATCAGCATCCGCTTGCTGTCGATATCGTCGGCCTTGAGATGCGCGACTTCCGACACGCGCAGGCCGGCGCCATAGGCAACGCCCAGCGCCGCGCGGTACTTGATGCCCGGTGCCGCCTCGAGCAGCCTGGCCACCTCATCGACGCTCAGCACGTCGGGCAGCTTCCTGGGACGACGCGCCAGCACCAGCCGCCGCGACAGATCAGGTCGCTCGAGTGTCACCTCGAACAGGAAGCGCAGCGCCGACACCGAGCCGTTGATCGAGCCTTCCCCGACACCATGCTCGCGCTGGTGAAGCTGGAAGCGGCGTACATCCTCGGCGGTCGCGGTGTCGGGCGAACGTCCGAGGAAGGCCGCGAAGGCGCGGACGTGACGGACATAGTCGTGCTGGGTCCGCGCGTGCATGGCACGCATCGCCATGTCGTCGAGCATGCGCTGACGCAGCGGGGTAAAGGGTCGGTCGGTCGGTTGAGGCGTCATAGCGAAGTTCCTCTTGTTGAAGGAACTCCATCGTCCGCCACCGCTTCCGCGCGGCCAAACCTCAGCGCCGGCGCGCTACCTCACCGCGAACACCACTGCCGCGCAGCGGCTTCGTGCATTGGGTCCGAGCGGTCAAGAGTCCGGGCGTCCGGTGACGACCCAAAGGCGGTCGTCGCCGACGCAAGTTGCTGATCTCGGGAGCGGACATTTTCAACCGGGTTTCTGACACACGCAAACGCTTGGAAAACGGTGGTCGGTTCGGCAGCGTTAAGACCGACCGGTTGTGACACGACGGAAGCATACCTTGGCTAGGGACGGCCTCCGCGATGCGCGCGCATGAAGATCGCGATGCCGCGCTCTACCCGATCCGCAATCGCGGCACGCGCGTCGTCGGTGCCGCCTTCAAGCGCGAGCTGGAGATTGCTGAAGCCCTGCCATAGCCCGAACAGTGCTTCAGCGGCATGACCGGGATCGTCTATCTCGATTTCACCGCGTTCCCCGGCTTTAGCTAAAATGGTGGCGAGATTTGCGCGCGTGCGGCCGGGACCCAGCTCCCAAAAGGCGTGCGATAGGTCTGGGTGACGCCGGACGTCGGCGGAGAGCGCGCCGTAGAAGCCGATCGCCTGATCGCTTGCCAGAAAGTTCATGATACCAATTCCGAACGCGCGAAGCGTGTCGCTCAGTGGCGCATCGAAAACCTCTGTCGCCGCGAACCTCTGGGCCACCTCAATCCGCTCCGTTTCGCGCAGCATCGCCGCCTCGAAGAGCGCCGTCTTATCAACAAAGCTGGCGTAGAGCGTACCCTTCGACACGCGCGCGCGCGCCGCTATCGCTTCCATCGGCACCGCCTCGACACCGCGCTCAAGGAACAGCGCCCAACCTGCATCCAGGATCGCTTCCAGCTTGGCTGGGTCGCGGGGACGGCCTGCGGAACGGCGTACCGGCCCTTTGTCTGCCGGGGGTATTGACGGCGTAGGCGAGGGCATATTATTCGACGGTTCCGTTCAATAATCGGCTGCGGACCAAAGATGCCGCCTACCGATCTTCACATCAATACGAGAGTACAAGGACGAAGCTATGCGACTGACCGGAAAGTGCCTCTGTGGCCAAGTCCATTACGAGTCGAACCTGCCGTCCGCATTCATGGGGAAATGCTACTGCAAGGATTGCAGTAACGAGAGCGGAACGGGTCACATCACGACCGTCGCGGTGCCCGACGCGGGCCTTAAGCTGACGGGCATCCTCTCGGAATACACGAAGATGTCCGACGACGGGAACCGGTTGACCAAGTTCTTCTGCGGGACCTGCGGCTCGACGCTCTTCACCCGCCCGGAAAAACTGCAGGGACTCGTTGTGATTAGGGCAGGTACGCTCGACGACAGGTCGGTGATTGAACCACAGCTTCAAATGTACGTCTCAAGAGCGCCAGCGTGGGATCGCCCCGACCAGAACATCAAATCGTTCCCGGAGATGGCAACGGAGTGGTAGCCTAGCGAGGGGAACGGCACATTGCAGATCGCAAGTTAAAACGCGGCCTTCCGGTGTCACAACCAAGCGGTTGTGACACCGGCAATTACATCTGCGGCAACTTCTCGCCACGCCCGGAGCGCTCCGCCGTGGTGGCGATACGTCGCGCTCGGGTATAGGGCTTTTTGGCCTGGCTGATCCAACGCAGGACATTCCGGCGATAGGAGGGAGCAGTGGCATCGAAAAAGGCTTCCGCACCACGGTCGGCACGCAACGCGGAACGTAGATCATCCGGCACCAACAGCGCGTCTACGGGAGCGTAAGAATTCCACTGACCTAATTGCTGCGATCGTTTGATCGCGGCCCGGCCTGGCTCCTTGATGCGACCTTCAAGCTCAAGACGCGCCGCCCGATCCTTATAGCTCTGCGCCCAAGCGTGCTGCTTGCGCGGAAATATGAGCTGCATGGTCCGTGCGTCTTCCAGCTTTCGGGCTATGCCATCGACCCACCCGTAGCACAGCAGCTCGTCGAGTACGTCGAGCCGGTTGATGAACTTGGCCGCGACGTTCTTCTTGAACCTGACCAGCCAGACGCCCTCGTCGCGCTCGTGGTTGGCCGCCAGCCACAGCCGCAGCTCGTTAAGGCTCGCCACTTCAACCTGCTCGAATCGCTCGGTTGGTATCATGGGGCGGGACGCGAGAAAGCACGCATGAAAATCGCGATGCCATAATCGACCCGTTCGGCGATGGCTTGACCGGCTCCCTCGGCATCGACGCCAAGCGATAGCTGAAAGTTGCTTGCCCCCTGCCACAAACCGAACAACGCCTCCGCTGCTTTTATCGGGTCGTCGATCACAAGTCGATCTCCTGCGCCCGCCAGGATCGACGCCAAATTCGAGATCGTCCGCCCCGGACCTATGTCGTAAAAGGTTCGCGCAATATCGGGGTGGCGACGCAGCTCGCCGGCCAGCACGTTGTAGAAGTCGACTGCGGCGCCGGTCGCCAGATAGGACATGATCCCGATCCCAAACGCCCGCAGCGCGCCCTTAAGATCGTCCGCCTGGCTGGTTGGCTGGACGATCTGCATCGTTTTGATCGCGCGCATCTCGCGTAACACCGCTTCCTCGAACAAAGCGTGTTTGTCGGTGAAGTGCTTGTAGACCGTCATCTTTGATACGCCCGCCCGCGCCGCGATGGCCTCGATAGACACCGCCCCGACGCCGCGCTCGAGGAACAGCGCCCATCCGGCGTCAAGGATCGCTACGCCCTTTGCCTGATCCCTTGGCCTTCCTGGTCCGCGTGTCGTCGTCATCGTTCCTAATACCCGGTCGCGTCTTGACCGCCATACATGCCGTCAAATACTATACGGAGCCGTCCACGAATCGCCATGGCAGGATCTGATAGCCAAAATGACGCAGCGAACCACTCCCATGCGCGCGCACTATGGCTTCGATGCGCCGGGCATCATGCTCGGCCTCTCGCTCGGGGGCGGGGCGGTCGTCGCGCTCGGCTGTGTGATCGTCGCGCTTGCACCCGGCGCGTGGCGCTACTGCGGCATCCTCGTCGCGCTGCTCGGCGCGGTGCCGATGTCCTTGGGGCTGCTGATGGTCATATATGCCTTTTTCGGGAAGGTCCGCACGCGCGAGCATATCCTGGATCTTGCCAAGCTGCGCGGCGACGAAACCGTGCTTGATGTGGGGACGGGCGCGGGCCTGCTGCTGGTCGGCGCGGCGAAGCGGATGCAGCATGGCAAGGTCGTCGGAATCGACCTGTGGGCGTCGAAAGACCTCTCCAATAACGCCGCCGCGACTACCATGCGGAACGTGATGGCCGAAAGCGTCGCGGCCCGGGTCAATGTGCAAACCGGTGACGCGCGCGAGCTTGCATTTCCCGACGCCAGTTTCGATCGCGCGGTGTCGCTGCTGTGCATCCACAATATCGAGGGCAAGGTCGGTCAGGCGCGAGCCTGCCACGAGATAGCCCGCGTCCTCAAACCTGGCGGGCGGGTCGTGATCGGCGATTACGTGCCGACCCATGCCTACGCCGCTGCCTTCAAGGCCGCGGGCCTGACAATCGTCCAGTCTAAGCCCGCCTTCGGCGTCGCGCTGTCGCTTATGTGGATTCTGGTCGCCGACAAGTCGCTCTCACCTCGAAAGGACACATGATGATTACCGTAAACACCCCGAACTGACGGATCGGCTCGCGTGTCCTCGCTCAGTTGCTTGATCGCGGAGAGAAAGTCCGCGTCATCTCGCATAATCCGGACAAATTATCCAAGCATGCCCTCGAGCAGTGCGAGGTGATCGCAGGTTCGCTCGACAACGTGGACGACCTGAAACGCGGGTTTCAAGGTGCGAAGTCGGTCTTCTGATGCATCCCGCAAAGTCGTCCGGGCAATCTTTGGAACGATGCACACGAGTATCATGACAGGTTCGCCAACGCCGCTACGAACGCGCTTCAAGGCTCGACCACCCGCGTCGTCGCAGCATCGGCGGGCCGGCACAGATATGAGGATCACGCCATCGTCTCGGCCTTTGCGGCCGTCGAGGAGACAATCAACGCGTCTGGCGCGCCCGTGCGACATCCGCGGTCGGCCTTCTTCATGGAGAACCTGCTGGAGTCGCTGCCGACGATCGTGAACCCCGGCGCTATCTTCTATAACGGTCCGGGCGATCTGCCGCTGCCAATGGTTTGCGTGGCCGATGTCGCGCGCAAGGCGGTCGATCTGCTGTGCGATCGCTCTTGGAACGATCAGGGTCATGTTGCCATTCATGGGCCGACACACGTCACCTTCGATGACATGGCGAGCATCGTATCCAACGTTCTCGGCAAGCCGGTGCGTTACGTTCAGGTGCCGGACCAGGTACTAATCGACAATCTGACTCTCGTCGGTCTAAGAGAGGGGTTTGCTCTCGCATACGCTCGTCTGCTGACCGAAGAAGCACTAAAGGGCTACGCTATCGAGCCTCGGACGGCCGACACAACGACCGGCACGACGCTGGACGAATGGGCTAGAACGGTCCTCCGCCCCGCGTTCGAAACGTTCCAGCAGCAATCGGCGTTATAAAATTCAGCGGTGTCACAACCGAACGGTTGTGACACCGACTTAAAGGCAGCTTTCAACCATCGCTGTCCCGAAACCTGCCTCTCGCCTAACCTCTCCCCCAATCACAACTTTCATAACGCTCGATCATCCGCCAAGAGCAGTCGGCGCGGGGATGAGCGAATGTCTGAAATTGGCGAGCGGGAAGGGCGCGCGAATGTGCAGGGTTGGGTCGTCGATGCTCCTCTTGCAAAGGGTTTAGCCGACTTGCTGCGACGTCAGCGTGCGCGCGACCTGCTGGCGCACGATCTCGCTCACGCCGCCAAAGACGAGATGAGAGGCATAGGAATAGAGGTTGCTCGCGATCCCCGCGTCCCACGGAGGGCTGCCAAGCCCCGCCGCGGGGACCGCGACTTCGTCCAATATGGTCGCGGTGCCGAGCCCAAACGCCGTACCAAAGCCCAAGGTAACCGAAGGTCGGAACTCCGCGGCGATACCATAAGCAGCACCTAAAGCGATCCCGACCGCATAATGGACCGCCTGCCCAGCAAGCGGTTTGTCCGCATCAGGGATCGCATGGCCTGTGACGCCTGTCGTGATGGCGTCGGCCGCTTTTTCGGTTGCCGGCTCCGAATTGCCCCCGTCCGACGGCAGTAGCGGAGATGCCGCCGCCTGGAACCGGTCCATCGCAAAGGACGCAACGGCGCCCGCGATCACCCCTGCCACAAGACCGCGCGCGATTTTGGCAGCGTTGCTCTCATCAGTCTTGGTGGGGGTCGAGGCCATTGCGTATCTCCTTGGGTCTGGCACTCAGTAACTCCGGAGGCCGGGGCGGGTTGCCCCAGAAGGGGCCCAAAGCTTCGAAACATTCAGATTAATGAATGACCGGATTGGGGGAGTGGATAGGTTGCATGAAAGGCCGGATGTGAATCAGCTCCGACCTTCCGCTAATGGGTCGAATACGTCGTCAGCGGGAAGCAAACATCAGAGCGCGCAATCTCGGATCCCGTAGATAGAGCCCGGCCCAGGCAGCACCCCCGATTAGTACGTTTACAATCTCGGGCCAAATAACGTTCAACGTCACACGCAGATGTGTTGCCAGCGCCCCACCTATGAAACCGGTGATTACGATTGCGCCGATGAACGCGGTTCGCGGGATTGCGTAGAGAACGCCGCCGGTCAGCGCTAGCACCGCGACCGGCATAAGCGTCTCAGGGGGCCAACCGTCGCCCGCCATCTCGGGCGCGATCAGATGCGGCCAAAATAGGCCGGTGATGCCGTCGGCAATCATAATCAACGCTGTCAAAGCGCTGATCACTCGCCCGATCCATTTCGTCCGATCATGCATGGAATTTTGCCCCTTCACGATTAAAGCATGGGGCAGGGGGACGTAGCAACCGCTTGGTTTTGACCATTTGTCGCTACCAAGGACTTCCATCTGAGAAGCTGACGGCGGGCGTTAAGGGTATAGGTAGCAGGAACAGGCGCATGGCACGTCCGATCGCCTGCATGCGCTGATAGATGGAGTGAATGCGCGCGCACGTGCAAGCGATTCGGTCGGCGCGCTTCTGCTAGCTACGGGTGCGCTGCTGCCAATGGTAGCGGGACAGTCGCCCGCATCTCATGCTTGGGACATGCCTACCGTTTGTGAATGGGCGTCTGAAGTTCGGGAGTGGCGACGTCGGCTGGGATGGCGGTTTAGGGTTCAGCACGATAGCGAGCGTTGCGGGGCCTCGAGGCCGGAGGTGGCAGTGCCTGATACTCTCGCTATCAACGAAACGGAAAGAGACGACATGGCGCATGAACGAGTGACGATCCGCACCAACGACGGCGCTTGCCCCTGCCAGCTGTTTACGCCGGCTGAGGGTGAGGGCCCGTGGCCGGCAGTCATCGTCTATATGGACGCGGGTGGCATTCGCCCCGCGATCAGCGACATGAGCCAGCGGCTCTCCAACGCGGGCTACCTCGTCCTGCTGCCGGATCTATTCTACCGCTACGGTCCTTACGGGCCGTTTGTTCCGAAAGAGGTTTTCGCCGGCGACTTCCGGCTGGTGCTTGGTCCTTTGATGACCACTACAGACAATCACAAGGCAGCGGCCGATACAGGTCCGCTTCTCGCCTACCTGAACACACGCGACGATGTGGCCGGCACCAAAGTGGGTGCGGTCGGCTTCTGCATGGGTGGCGGTATGGCGATCGCCGCGGCGGGCACGTGGCCCGACCGCTTTGCAGCGGTGGCGAGCTTTCACGGAGGCCGCCTCGCGACCGACGAGCCAACCAGTCCGCACCTGCTTGCCCCGCGGATGGAGGCCGAACTCTACGTAGCGGCGGCCGAGAACGATGGAAGCTATCCGCCCTCGATGGCGGAGCGGTTCGAGGCGGCGCTCGCCGATGCGGGCGTGCGCTACCACGCTGAAACCTACCCAGCAGCGCACGGCTGGATGAAGCCTGATTTCCCCGTCTATGATCATGGTCAAGCAGAGCGGGGCTGGTCCGCGATGCTTCAGCTATTCGGACGGGCGCTTCCCGCCCGTTCTTAAACAGGTGCGGTTAAATGTCGCCATACCGTACCGACCAAGAGATCACTACGAAATGAACAAGTGGTCGGGTCCGGGGCGCGGCGGATCCTGGATGGATGACCGGCTATGGCTCATTGAGGTATTGCAGGGGCCCGTCGGGTCTCTGCAAGGTGCTGCATTGCGTCTCGGTCTCACGAGCTTCAGAAGCCTTCATCGATGCAACCCTCCGGAGTGAACCGATGCTGACCGTCAAAGCCGTTGATCACCTGGTTTTCAACGTCCGGGACGTCGACGCCTCCGCGCGCTGGTATGAACAAGTGCTGGGGATGGTGCGCGAGGATCGCCAAGCGCCCTCAGGCGATATTCGGACCAGCATGGTGTTTGGACAGAACAAGATCAATCTGCGGCCGCTGAGCGCAACGCAAGAGGCTTGGTTCACCGGCATGACGCCGTGCCCAGGCAGCGACGACATTTGCTTCTTGACGGAAACTAGCCCCGATGATGTCGCGAGGCACTTTCGAGAGAATGGCGTCGAGATCGTCCTCGGGCCCGTCACCAAGAGCGGCGCTCTGGGCGCCATCTGCTCGGTGTACGTTCGCGATCTCGACGGCAACCTTGTCGAAGTTTCCTCCTATTGCTCATCGGCAAGCCTCGCGTGAGATTAATCTGAACGAACGGCTGGAGCTCGGGGGCGGGAGGCAGCCGGAAGGGTCGGAAGAGGGTTCTCGCTGCTTCGAAGCACCCTTCAACAGGCTGGCCGGAGGCCTATGGCGAAGAGCGAGCATCAGCACGGACATACAGTTTGAGCTGAATGCCGTTCAACGTGGTTGCCAATTGCGCGTGGCCTCGGCACCGTCACCCCATGCAGATCAGCAGAACGGACTTGGCCGATTTCAGCTACTTCCTCGCCATTGCGAAGCATCGCAGCTTTCGCCGTGCAGGGTTGGAGCTTGGCGTCAGCGCGTCGGCGCTGAGCCACTCGCTGAAGGGCCTGGAAGCGCGGCTCGGTGTCCGTTTGCTGAACCGGACGAACCGAAGCGTGACCCTCACCGCGGCGGGTGAGGAACTCCTCGGCGGGATCGGCGCGCCCTTCGAGGCGATCGGCTCGGCTGTCGATGGCCTGAACCGTTACCGCGCGGAACCAATGGGCAAGATACGCCTGAACGTGCTGGAGCATGCAAGTTCGCTCATTCTTGGCCCAGTAATGCCGGCGTTCGTCGAGCGCTATCCCGACATCGAGGTCGATGTGACGGTCACCAACCACCTTGTAGATGTCACCGCGCAAGGAGCTGATGCCGGGATCCGCTATGGCCGGACCGTACCCGAGGACATGATCGCACAGGCGCTTTCAGGTGAAATTCGCTGGGTGGTCGTCGGCTCGCCGGCCTATCTCTCTCGTTTCGGCACCCCGGATCATCCACGCGCGCTTGCCGATCACCGGTGCCTGCGGATCAGGCTCGGCGACGACAGCGTCTATCGGTGGGAGTTCGAGAAGGACGGCGAGGGGTTGGCAATCGATGCACCGGGCGCCATCACGCTTGACGACACCCACTTCGCGCTGAACCTGGTGGCCGGCGGGGCAGGGCTCGCTTATCTGCCGGAGCCGTGCGTGGGCCCCCTCGTCGCGCGGGGTGTGGTGTGCACCGTCCTGTCGGACTGGGCACCAATGGGGGCCGGCTTCCACATCTACTATTCAAGCCGTCGGCAGCTTCCCACCGGCCTGCGCCTCCTGATCGACCTCATCCGCGAGTTGCGACCGCTCGGGCTCTGATCCATGATGATGAGCTTGGCTCATCGCTCCGTCAAATCGGCGACCGCTACTGCGGCACCGTAGCGCGCTCCATATCCCAAATGCGCCACACGGCGCCCGCCCCGGGGGATATTCGCAATGAAGCTGTCCAAACTGTCCCTGCAGTTGTTGCTCGTCGCCGCAGCGTCCGCAGCCAATGCGCAGGCATCGCACCCCCAGGGCAACGAATCACGCCAAGGAGTCGCAGCTATGGAAGTTCCCCGCAAAGCCGAGATGAAGACGATCGACGGGCCGGCGGACTGGTTCACCGGCAAGGTCACGATCACAGGCCAGTTCCAACGCGGTGAGCCATCGCGCGTCGGCGGCGCGGTCGTCCATTTCGAACCGGGCGCGCGAACCGCATGGCATAAGCACCCGCTCGGTCAGACGCTGCTCGTCACCGAGGGCGTGGGCTGGACCCAGGTCGAGGGCGGCCAAATCGTCGAGTTCCATGCCGGCGATCAATTGTGGTGCCCGGCTGACCAGAAACACTGGCATGGTGCCACGCCTACCACCGCGATGACCCATATCGCCATCCAGGAATCCCAGAACGGCTCGCCCGTGACCTGGCTCGAGCACGTCACGGACGAGCAGTATCTCGCTGGGGCCGCAAAGGGCTGAGCGTCAACGTTTCCGAAAATCAGTTCACGAGGTCTTCCCATGTCAAACGCCAACCGTTTTACCGGCAAGGTCGCCTTTGTTACCGGTGCAGCTAGCGGAATCGGCCGCGCAACCGCCGTCGCCTTTGCCACGGAGGGCGCGCGCGTCGCCATCATCGACCGAACCGAGGATGCGCTGCGCGGAACAGCCGATGCGATCCGCGATGTTGGCGGCGAGGCGCTGATCATCGCTTGCGACATAGCCCAGCCCGACCAGGTAGAAGCTGCGGTCGGGCAAGCCGTGGAGACCTTCGGTCGGCTCGACATCGCGTTCAATAATGCCGGTGTCGAGAACAAGGCCGCGCCCGTCGCCGAGATCGAGCTCGACGAATGGGACCGCATCCTCGACATCAACCTGCGCGGGACTTTCATCTGCATGAAGCACGAGCTGGCACAGATGCTTCTCCAGGGCGGCGGGGTGATCGTCAACACATCGTCGGGCGCCGGCATCCGCGGCGTCGCCGGCGGTGCGTCCTATGCCGCTTCCAAGCACGCCGTCATCGGCCTGACCAAGTCGGCAGCGCTTGATTATGCCAAGCAGAATATTCGCGTGAACGCGATCCTACCTGGGAACATCGAGACGCCAATGATGGATCGCTTTACCGGCGGCGACATCCAGAGGGCGATCGATCTCGAACCGGTAGGCCGTCTCGGCAAGCCGGAGGAGATTGCCGATGCTGTACTTTGGATGAGCGCCGACCTTGGCTCGTTCGTGACCGGTGCAGCGATTTCTATCGATGGCGGTTGGTCGCTCTAATCGAGATCGACGATCTGGTTCGCCGAGGTAGCGCGAACCAATCGGCTAGATGTGTCAGTCGGCGTCAAGCTGGCTAGAACGTCCATCACGTTGATTCAGTCGTTCGACACAGATGAACGAACGGCGGGTTGCGATAATGTGTCGGGCACCGTTGAATGTCGCTTTTTGGGTCAGAAGGTCACCTGCGGTCAGCTGGCTTCGCTCAGCGCCATGAAGGGCGATCGCAAATGAGGTATATTCGATCACGTCGTCATGGGCAGCACGAAGGCTGATCAGCCGTCCTTCTCTGCACGCTTGCGATCAGCTTTTTTCGCGCGACGGATGGCGGCAGCATGCTGACGCGCACGTTTCTCCGAGGGCTTTTCGTAGTGTTTCCGAAGCTTCAGTTCCCGATAGATCCCTTCGCGCTGCAGCTTCTTCTTAAGGACGCGGAGTGCCTGATCCACGTTGTTGTCGCGTACGATGATCTGCATACTGGTTTTCTCAAAATGTCGCTTACCGCCGAAGGCTCAGCTCGCTCTAGAGTCCAGGGCATTTTAAGACAAGACGCGAAGCGCCGGATCGAAAAGTGGATCTGCGCCATCAATAAATGTCCAAAGTTGGGGGTCGCAAAAGGACCGTTCGGCGTCACTTTCGGGGTCTGCTTGCGTTTGCGGGACGATGGCTTTCTGATTCACCATCACTACATACCGACGCTGTCGACGTCAGTCGCAAGCACATTGTTCAATTGCCAAGCTGCGAAAATATTGGTTCGCAGCCGGACCTGCCGGAGCTTAGTAAAAATAATGTCTATAGGTGTTTAACTGGAGCGTATGGCTGCCGTCGCCTGACCAAGCCGTGGCATAGGTTGCTCAAACCACGGAGTAACCAGCAAATGCGGCATGGCAAGTGCGGCAAGCGCGGCGAAGAGCGACCGTACGCCCGTGGAGTCCCAGCGGAGTACAATGATAACGATCCCGCAAACCAGGATTACCGCCGCAAGTAAGATTGGCCAGGTTTCTCGCAAATATGCGGCTGTCGTCGCGCATCCGAGCCTTACGCGCCGTTCTTTGGTTTGGGGTAAGGCATGCAGGATCAGGAACCCTAGCGAGAATCCAATCAACGGTGGCAAAAGGAGCAATGCGACCGTTCCAATGATCAGGCGTCGGTCAGATCGGGCGATGCCCACCAAACAAGGCCCGCTGCCGCCGCACCGCCGGCTATCGCGAGCATCTCGACAAGGGCTGGGGCGATATCTTTTGGCAATCCGGCCAGCGACAGAAGGTTCGTTAGTGCCACAACATGCAGTGTCGCTGGCGTGGCGACTAAGCTTATGCCACGCCCAAGCCGTTCGAGCGGTCTGTCCGCAGGCGCATCCTCGAGCCCGAAGTGCAACCCCGAAGCGAGCAGAAACGCGGGAAGCGCGACCGCAGAAGCAGCGATCCACCAGGCAAGGCAGACCAAGGTTACAAGTCCATATGCCCAGAGGAACGCACTGCGCCGGTCCGTCTTAACAATGGCAAGATCGCTGGCGCCATGCGCGAGGCCGATCATACCTACCGTCACGCCTGCAAAACCGAGCTGAACCGGTAGCGGACCAAAGGCGGCGGGCAATGTCGCCGCCAAAAGTGCGCCCCAACCGAATGCCGGAGCGCGCAATGTCACGAGCGGTAGGGGCGGTCGTCGCCTTGATGGGGCAACGCCTTGTCGAGATTGACCGCCGCGTAGAAAGCGTAAACCACCTTGGCGACGATATCCATAATTAGGAACGCCCACACCGACGTCGGGTCAGTGATGACCTTCAAGCCCTCCGGTCCGAGCAGGAAGACGATGGGATACAAGAACCAGACCACGGTCAAGAAAGTGAGATTCTTGGTATAGGCGGTGCCGAGTGCCGCGCTGTGGCTACGTGCGTGCTTGAGCAGCGGACCCCACAAAAGGTACAAGACACCGACAAATGCGACGCAGGACCAAACATACCAGACCCATTTGGCAGGCGAGGCGGGCGCAAGCGATGAGATCAGTCCGGTCAGGATCATAAGAACGTCAAGGACAATGATCGCTGTGAGGTAGCCACCGACAGTGCCGGGTTTACCGTGCTCGTGAAACGCCGTCAGCGCCAAGCCAGCCAACAGGATCGGCGTGGTTACCGACCAGTCGAGGTAGCGTGCGAGATAGGTGATCGACCCATCAAAACTGAGCAATGTGCCGATGCCGAACGCCATAGCGAGATACGCCGTGGCGGCAATGAACGGCACACTCGCATGTAGTAACGTATGATGCCCGGCCGGGCATGACTTTTTGCCAGTAGCATATATCGCAAGCGACCCCAGCGACATGACCGTAAACCCGACGAGAAAAGCTGTCTGATCCATGCGAGGAACCCCGTTGCAGGCGCGACACACCGCGGCCCTCGTCGCTGAACAGCAGGTGTGTCTTTTTGTTTCCAAAAGATTAAAAGTTCATTTGGTTGTCACGTTGCAGGTGCCGCCCAAGCGCACCCACCCTCGCAACATCACCCAAATACCGTCTACGGATTTAAGGCTCGGCCGCCGCTCTGCTCACTACACGCGCTTACGAGACCGTCATGAACGAACGGCCGAAAGTGACAGGCCGGGAAGCGCGCTTGAACGTCCACTTGTGGGTCTTAGCGTCAGCGGCTTGGGGCTATGCGACTGACTGACCGGCCTTTCTCGTCGAGGAAGGTAATCGACGGAGAACCGGCTGGCTCGACACGGAACACAAGCCGCTTCCGTCCTTCAGCGTCGCGCAGAGACAGTTCGGCGCTCCGATCGATGTTGCTGCCGAGGTACACCCGTTGCGTGCCAATCATGCCAGCGTCGCGAACTGCAGCATCTTTTGCCGGACCGGCCTTCATGGCTCCCAACGCGCCGATCTGATCGAAGCGCATCGGCTGATCGGGCCGATCATTGACGATGAAGCCTGCGTGGCGGCTCGCGCCGTCCTCCTCCGACGTTATCTGTATGGTCTGATCTTGGTGCCAGCGATCGAACGTTAGGCTGCCGGCGTTGACGGGCTTGCCCGCGATTACTTTGCCATTGAACACCAGACCGCCATTCTCCGCACCCTCGTCGTTGAAGAAAATCATGCCGGCCTCCGTGCGGTTAGGATGCGGATATTCCCGATTGCCGATAACGATGCCGCCGATATGGTCGCGTCCTGCAATGATCATCCGAAGGGTGCCGTCGTCCTCGCGGACATTAATCCGCCGCACGTCGATGGTGCCGAACCTAGTGGGCGCGGAGGTCGCGGCACCTAGAACAAGGTAAGCGGCAACCGCGGTCATTACTGCGGCGTAGGCGCCAATCGCGCGGGACGGGTCAATCTCAAACATCGCTTGGCCTCCGGGTTTGGGCTGGCTCGCAGGTATCAGGCTCGGCGGCCCTCATGTCGAGGCGGGTGATCCTGAACAAATGTCCGGTACTAACCACCGCGAATGCCGCGCTGAATGACAAGATGTGGGTCAAGCGGTAAGCGACGCCGGCTGTTTTCCTGCTTGGGTCCCTCGTGGGGACCTCGAGACGGTGACGGTCATTCTTTCACTCAACCAAACCAGTCGCGAATGCGGGGTCGCTTTCCGCGCGGCTCCGTCGGCGCAGGGCCTGTGGAGGCTGGCCGTAAATACGGATGCAGACCTTGCGCATGCGATCAAGGTCACCGAACCCGACCTGAAAGGCGATCTGGTCGAGCGGTTCCGTGGTGCCCTCGATGCGCGGCAGCGCGGCCTCGCATCTGAGACGCTCGATCGCACGGGCCGGGGTTTCGCCGGTTTCGGCGGTGAACTGCCGCGCGAACTGACGCGGGCTGATCATTGCGACATCCGCCAACTGCTCGACCGACAGTCGCTCGCGCAGATGCGTTCTTGCATAGGCGAGCGCATCGCGTATCCGTCCGGGCTTGGGTTCCAGCTCGAGCATCGTCGAGAACTGCGACTGTCCTCCGCTGCGACGGTGATACACCACCAAATCCCGCGCGATCGCCTTCGAAATTTCGATCCCGCAATCCTCCTCGATCATCGCGAGCGCAAGATCGATTCCGGCGGTGATTCCAGCCGACGTCCACACATCGTCTTCGCGGACGAAGATCCGGTCGGCGTCGACCTTGATCGTCGGATGCCGCCGCTGAAGCTCGCCTGCGTAGCGCCAGTGCGTCGTCGCGCGCCGCCCGTCCAGCAACCCTGCGGCAGCGAGAAGGAACGCCCCGGTGCAGATGCTGGCCTTACGTCTGGCGCGATGCGCGACCGTGCCGACGAGATCGGCGGTCTCGGTCTGGCCATACAGAATCTCCGTCGTGGGTGCGCCGACGACGAGCAGCGTGTCGAGGTGATACGCCGATGGCGGCGCGACCGTGTCGATCGCGACGCCGGACGAGCCGCGAACGAGACCTCCCGCTGCCGAGACGATGTGCACCTGATAGGCCGCCTGATGGAAGTCGATCGCCAGATTGAACGCACAGAGCGGACCACCGAGGTCGAGCAGCTCGAACCCCGGAAAGACGACGAACCATATCGTCCTCGATACGCCGACATCCGGCATCACTCGCGTCCTTATGGCAGAAATGAGCGGATATACGTCATTTCTGTCGCAAACTGTCCAGCGTAAATCTCTCTCATCGAGCGACCGGCCAGCGATGGCCAACAAAGGTGGAGACTGACGATGACGACGATTTCGAACGTGGTTCTGGTTCATGGCGCATGGGCGGACGGCTCAAGCTGGGCTAAGGTGATCCCGCTTCTGGCCGAGAAAGGCATGGCCGTCACGGCGGTTCAGCTGCCGCTTACCAGCTTCGAGGCCGATGTCGCGGCGGTGCAGCGCGCGCTGGCGCTCGCCGACGGCGACGTGGTGCTCGTCGGGCACAGCTATGGCGGCGCGGTGATCGGCCAAGCCGGCAACCATTCAAAGGTCGCCCGCCTCGTCTACGTCGATGCGTTTGCGCCTGATGCCGGTGAGTCCGCGGGCGCGCTGTTCTCGCAGTTCCAGTCGGCGCCGCTTGCAGCCGAGCTGCGGCCCGACGCAGAAGGCTTTCTGAAGCTCAGCCATACCGGCGCGTACGATCTGTTCGCTCAGGATTTGGACGAGGCCGAGAAGGCGATCGTCTATGCCACCCAGGGACCGGTCAACGGCGCCGCGCTCGGCGGTACGCTGAGCGAAGCCGCATGGCGGACCCGCCCAACCTTCTACCTGATCGGCGACGAGGATCACGCGATCCCGCGGGCCGAGCAGGAGAGGATGGCGGAGCGGATGAATGCTACCGTCGCTCATGTGAGCAGCAGCCACGTGCCGATGCTCTCTCAGCCGGCCGCGGTTGCGGACATCATCCTGGAGGCCGCTGCCTGACGGCGCCGCCCCCCCCTGGCGCGGGGCGGCCGGCCGATGCCGCCGCCCCCGCTTTTCCCGAAAGGTCGTCCCTAATGATGCTCTCGGTCAATGGCATCGACTTGCACGTCGAGCAACAAGGCGTCGGTTCGCCGGCACTTGTCTTCCTGCACTATTGGGGCGGATCGTCGCGTACGTGGCGGCACGTCATCGACCGGCTGACGCCGGACTTCCGCACGGTGGCCATCGACCAGCGTGGTTGGGGCCGCTCGGCCGCGCCCGCAGGCAGGTACGCGCTGGCCGACATGGCTGACGATGCGCAGGCCGTCGTCGCGGCTCTCGACCTCGAGCGCTACATCCTCGTCGGGCATTCGATGGGCGGCAAGGTCGCGCAACTGCTCGCATCGCGTCGCCCGCGCGGACTTGTCGGCGTTGCTCTGATCGCGCCTGCACCCCCCGTTCCGTTGGGCCTGCCGCTCGCGGTCCGTGAAGGGATGGTGCGGGCCTATGACACCCGCGAGAGCGTCGTCGCGACGGTCGAGCAGGTCCTCGCGCCGGACGGCCTCGATCCGGACGATCTCGACGCAGTTGTCGGCGACAGCCTTGCCGGCGCGGCGGGCGCGAAGGAGGCTTGGCCGTTGTCGACGAGCCAGGAGGATATCGTGGCCGCGCTCGGCCTTATCGAAGTTCCTGTGTTCATCGTGTCCGGAGAACACGACCGGGTCGACCCGCCCGAGGTGGTCGAACGCGAGCTTTTGCCTCGCCTCGCACAGGCGCAGATGCATGTGCTGCCTCAGGTCGGCCATCTTCTGCCGTATGAGGCTCCAGACGAGATCGCCGACATGGTGCGAGCCTTCGCATTATCGCTGACGGACCCCGCTCTGACCCAACGCGCGCCACCATCAAGTGACAGGTCGACGCGCGCGACCCGGCGGCCATAAGCGAGCGCGTAGCCGTAAATCGCGACCATCCCAGCGGCAAGCGTGTCGCCGTCACGTGGATCGCAGATGGCTGAGTTAACTGGCATGGCCTCAATGACGAGTCCGGTTCTCCAGTCGACATCACTACCGTCCTCGTCTGGCGGGAACAGCTTGTAGTCCTTGGCTTGGATCGGCGCGTCGCTGGGTTCGTCGCGCAGCTCGATCCGGGTCAGCCACTTGGCGCTTCGCACCCCGGCGTAACCCGGCACGACTAGCCGCATAGGTGCGCCGTGTGCCGCGCTCAGAGGCTCACCGCCGATCGCCCACGCGATCAGCACATCGCCCGCCATGGCGCGCTTTAGCGAGATCGAAATGCCATAGGGGTGCGTCTCGCCGTCGATCTCGTCCACGTCGGCGGCGGTGCAGACCACATAACCGTCGCGGCGGTCACCGACGCCCAGAGCGAGCAACACGTCGGCAAGGCTGACGCCGGTCCAATCGACGTTGCCGATCGCACCGACATCCCACGGGTCGCCGTTGGTCTTGCGCACTGACTGAAGGTCGGCGCGGCGGTTACCTGCGCATTGCATAGCAGAAATGATGCGCCGTTCTGGAAAGCTAGCCTTCAGATCGGCGAGGGTGAGGGTGGCGCTACGCAGATCAGCCCCACTGACCTTAAGCGCGTGATCTTCGTCAAGTTGGGGGGTGGCGCCGTGGCTGCGGACGTAGAGTAGTGACTGCGGCGTGACATACTGCTCGATCAGGCGCTGCGAGCGTGGTTCGGCGTTAAATGGCTCGCGCTGCCGAACGATGAAGTGGGCTTCGTCGATATCGTGCACTCTACCATATCCCATCACTGCCGCTTGAAAACGCATAGCGATGGCGGCGGCGGCTGGCCATGAACGAAAGATACTTTCTCTACGCCATCCGAAAGCGCTGAACGGCGGGAAGCGGTTCCTTCCAGCCGAACCACCCACTCCTAGGGCCAGGATGTTTCGCCAGCGATCCCACAGCCGGAGCATCAGCTTGCTTAGTATCGGTTCGAAATTGCAAAACGGGAAATGGCAAAACTTAAAAATTCCGGCGACGGAAAGGGGCGGGTGCTGCGTTGAAGAAGCGGTATCAAGGAGATCCAAGATGATGAAATTACGTTTTGCTGTTGCCCTGACCGCCGCTCTAACGCTGGCTGGTGCCGCACAGGCACAGAGCGTCAATCAACGCCAGGGGCGCCAGCAGGAGCGCATCAATCAGGGCGTTGCAAGTGGACGGCTCACTGCGGGCGAGGCGGTCCGCGACGAGCGCCAGCAAGGTCGGATCAATGCGTCCGAAGCGCGGATGCGAGCCAACAATGGCGGACATCTCAATGGCAATCAGCGCGCACGCCTCGAGAGCCGTCAGAACCGCGCCAGTGCTCATATCTACAATAGCAAGCACAACCGACGCCATTATTGAGCCATAAAGCCGGGGCGGTTTGCCGCCCCGGCACGGTTGGCGACAGGAGCAGGGCTTATGAACCGTCGTGACTTTCTTCAAGCCGGCGCGGCTGTAGCCGCGATCACGGTCGCCGAACCGGGCGCGGCGGCTCCGCGCCGCCGTCCCAACTTGCTTTATGTTTTCAGCGATCAGCATCGCGCTGCCTCGCTGCCCGGCGAGCCCTTCAACCAGGCGGCCGCCCCGCACCTCGACGCGTTCCGTCACGCAAATTTCTCGATGGATCGGTGCGTCTCCAACTATCCGCTCTGCACGCCTTATCGCGGTATCCTGATGAGCGGGCGCTGGCCCTACCAGACGGGGCTACTGCAGTCTATCGTCGCGGGGGAGCCGCACCAGCGGCTTCGGTGATCGCGGGACGTGGTT
Organism: Sphingomonas sp. PAMC 26621; assembly: GCF_000251145.1. Classification (GTDB taxonomy): domain Bacteria; phylum Pseudomonadota; class Alphaproteobacteria; order Sphingomonadales; family Sphingomonadaceae; genus Sphingomonas. The sequence continues at coordinate 37,440 of NZ_AIDW01000008.1, forward strand.
GCCGGATCGCTGATCCCGCCGGCCACGACGGATCCGCGATACGAAGTCTCGTCGTGCTCGTTACGATTCGTCCGCTGTGGGGTCGTGACCATGGACCCGGTTCAGATGGCAGCTCACGCACAGCGGTAATCGAGATAGCGGTTTTGGGACCATCACGCTAAGCGCGCCGAATAGTGTACCTGAACAAACGACCGCTTCCGGGAAGCGCGTCAATGCCGCTGAACGTCGTCTTCTGGGTCCGGGCCGCCGCGAAGCTAGCGACGGTTCTCGACCAAAGTCAGTCGTTCGCTACACCTTCGGTGAACGTCCGGTCCTATCGAAAGCGGCCGATTAGGTTGGCCAAAGCGGGTGAACAGCCGCCACGCCACCTCCGGGTCCCGAAAAGGCGCGGCAAACTTCCGAAAACCGACTTCGTTGTTGGCCATATATCCCGAGAAAGATGAGCGGTCCTTACAGACGCTTGACCTGCCCTAGTCCTGCTCCAGCAAAATAGCCTCAGCCGTCTGGAATCGCTCCGGATGCTGCTGTCATTCCTCCCGCACGCGGTTCAGCCAAGTGTCGTAGCTTTCGCCTGCACCGAAGAGTGGCGCTCGCTGCTAATGCGCTGAAGTTGGTTTGAGCTGCTGCCGGTCTCATGGACACCAAGTTAGGCTACATGAGCTTGCTTCTCGAAGTCCATGGGGCTGAGATAGCCCAAGGTCGAGTGCCTGCGTGTGGGATTGTAGAAGCGTTCGATGTAATCGAACACGTCCTGCCTTGCCTGATTGCGCGTGCGGTAGGTTTTGCGTGCGATGCGTTCGGTCTTCGGCGAGGAGAAGAAGCTCTCCATCGCAGCGTTGTCCCAGACGTTG
>NZ_AIDW01000007.1 GCF_000251145.1 Sphingomonas sp. PAMC 26621
GTGGGCGTCGGTTACAACATTCAGCTCGCCGTCGACGTTAAGCACAAGCTGATCGCCGAGCAGGCGGTGAGCAACCAGGTCCTCGACTTGGGGCTGCTCGCCCAGACCGCGACAGCGGCCATGCAGGCGCTCGGCGTCGAGCGGATCGAAGCGGTGGCCGACCGCGGCTATTTCAAGATCGAGGACATCGAGGCCTGCGAGGCGGCCGGGGTCACCGCTTATGTGCCCAAGCCAATCCGCGGCCCCGCGGTGCGCCAGGGCTTCTTCGGCAAGGACGTGTTTCGCTACGAGCCTGACCGGGATGTCTTTGTCTGCCCGGCCGGGGCAGCGCCCTCGCCGCGCTACCGGGGCAAGTCGCGCGACAATGTTAAGATCGACTACGCCAACCGCGATGCCTGCAAGGCGTGCTCACTGAGATCAAGCTGCACACAGTCATTCCGCCGCGTCTCGCGCTTTGAAAACGAGGCTGTTCTCGACCGCATGGCAGCACGGTTGGCCCTGCGACCGGCAATGCTTGATCAACGGCGAAACAGCGTCGAGCATCCCTTTGGCACCATCAAACAGTGGATGGGCAGGGCGCGTTCCTGATGCGCCGGCTGGAAAACGTTCGCGGCGAGGTCAGCTTAACGGCATTTGCCTACAACATCCGACGAGCTCACCCTGGTCAGGGTGCCGGGCCTGATCGCTGCAGCAAGGTCGTAAGCCGGCCTTTGGCGCCTGAATGGGACGGCAGGCCTCGAATATCGGACTTCCGGCGCCATCAAAGCGGTCAGAGGGCATGACCAGCCTTTATTCAGCCCGGTGAGCCGCTTGGACAAGGAACTGTGACCGTCCGGGCCGCTGCTCACGACTTTCCACACGGTCTGTAAAGTTTTTGCATCAGGCTAGAGTGACGCCTCCGGAAAAGGTTGCCTACTCCACGTACCGACCCTGACTGCGCCTATAATAGCTTTAACAGCCGAGAATGGGTTATCTTTTGAATGAACAATATTCTTGCAAGCCTCAAAATCTCCACCAAGATCTTGATTCTCCTGCTGGCGCTGGGCGCGGTGACGATTATCATTTCGCTCAGCACTTCGAGCAGCCTAACGCGCGCCGACGATGCCAATACCGCCATGGTCAGCGAAGCGAAGGCACCGGTATATATCGCCCGCTCGACGCGGAAGATCGAGGCGATGCAGCTGTCGGCCTATCGCGCCATGGCATATGATGGTGCCAGCGCCCAGGCCCGCGGTGCGTCAGTAAGCGAGCAAGAGGATTATGATACGGCCGTGGGGCTGCTCGCCAAGGCAGCGCAGGCGGCTCCGGCGCTGAAGGATCAGATAGACAATGTCCACAGGCAGTACGATGCGCTGCACACGATGCTGAAGCCGGCAGTCCTCCTCGGACTCGCTAACAAGGACGACCAGGCTATGGCTATCCTCACCAAAGCCGATCTTCTTGCGGCCACTGTGATCAAGCAAGCCGTGGCATTGAATGACGAAACCATTGCACGTGGCGACGCGAAAGCCGCCGCCCTGACGGTCAGTGCGAAATCGACCACCTTCTGGCTGCTGGCGCTTAGTCTGACCGGCGTCGTCATCAGCGTCGTCGGCGGCCTAGTCGTCTCTCGCATCGGCATCACTGGGCCGCTCGCCCGCCTAAAGGCGACGATGGAAGCGCTTGCCGGAGGCAACAATGCTGTCGCGGTCGACGGCACCGGTCGGCGTGATGAGGTCGGCGACATGGCCAAGGTCGTGCTGGTTTTCCGCGAAACGGCAGTCGCCAAGGCTTCGGCGGACGCTGAAAAAGTCGAGGCCGACAAGATTGTCCAGATGGTCGTCAAGACGCTTGGCACGAGCCTTTCGGATCTCAGCAACCGCGACCTCACGACCCACGTCGACGCGGAGTATCCAGGCCTCTACGCGGAGCTAAAGGACAACTACAACGAAGCGATCGGCAGTGTCCGGACAACCATCGAGCAGGTCAGCGAGAGCGCCCGGTCAATCAGCACCGGTGCCAACGAAATCGCGCAGGCGTCCGAGGATCTCGCCCGCCGTACCGAGAGCAACGCCGCCAGCCTCGAGGAGACCTCAGCCGCGCTGAGCCAGATGGAAAGCCGGTTGAAGGGGACGGCGACCGCGTCTCAGAGCACGGTCGCCCGCGCCGACCAGGCAATGGTGACGGTCGGCCGTGGACGCTCGACCGCGGACACCGCGATGCAAGCAATGGGCCGCGTGTCGGACAGCGCCAAGGGTATCGACGGCGTCATCGAGGGCCTCGATAAGATCGCCTTCCAGACCCGCGTGCTCGCGATGAACGCCGCTGTAGAGGCGGGCCGGGCCGGTGACGCGGGACGCGGCTTCGCGGTCGTTGCCGACCTCGTCTCAGCGCTCGCCATGCGGGCCGAGGAAGAGGCCAAGCGTGCCCGCGACCAGCTCAGCATCACCCAATTGGAAATCGTCACCGCGGTCGACGCAGTGGGCAGGGTCGATACCGCCCTCGCCGCCATCTCGAGCGACGTTGGCGAGGTCAACCACTTACTCGCCGGCATGGCCTTCGACAACCAAGCGCAATCAAGCACGATAACAGAGATCACGGCCGCCGTCTCGATGATGGACCAAGCCACCCAGCAAAACGCCGCTATGGTCGAGGAAACCTCGGCTGCTGCGCGCAACTTGACGCACGAAGTCGCTACACTCGCCCAGGCAGCTGCCCAGTTCAATGTTGAGGGTGGTGCGCGCAACCCGGCAATCGAAGTCGGCAGCCTCTCGGATCAAGCAAGTGGCTTGAAGGTGGTCCAAAACGGTAGCCGTCGCCCGATGCAGGCGGCGCGCAAACCGAATTACGCGAACCCGGCGTCTTATACCTCACCTATTAAGCCGCTCCCCGGTGCCGCCATTTTAGCAATCGTCCGGCCCGATAGCGAAGACTGGAACTCGTTTTAGCTTGAGTAGCAATGTCCGCGTTCAGAAAATAACGGTACGAACGCCAGCAAAGAAGTCGCACTCTTGAAGTTCTACCGCACCTCGATTGATGCAAAACTCACAGGTTTTCCACCACGCCTGGAACGGCGGATATTCGGCATTGCGGTGATACAGAAATCCGATGCGCCGCCGATCGCAGATGTCACGGCTTAGTTGATTGCGGTCTGGCAGCTTTCGGCAAACAGTTGCGGTATAGCAGGTATTACGAACAGCGCGTTTTTATCCATAAGCTTGCGGCCCCAGCCGATAGATCGCTCGGCAATTCGCGGCAAAGGGAACGCTACCTAGGTGTTTGATCCCGCGGTTTGATGGTGCGATCCTTTCGTTAGAATGGAAGGAAGCCATATGGGACAGGTACGTCACGGGAGCGCCACGACCACGCACGCCGTCAGAGCAGCAATACAGCGATCGCAAGCTTCGCTCTCGACGCTGAGCCGAGAGCTCGGGATCAACCCGAAGACGGTGGCGAAGTGGCGTAAGCAAGCGACGGTTGAGGATTTGAAGACCGGGCCGAAGGCCCCTCACTCCACGACCTTGACCGAAGCCGAGGAGGCAGCGGTCGTCGCATTCCGACGCCACACACTCCTGCCGCTCGACGATTGCCTCTATGCGTTGCAGCCGTCGATCCCGCATCTGACGCGGTCAGCCCTGCACCGCTGCCTGCAGCGGCACGGCATATCCCGTCTGCCAGATATCGAGGGCGACAAGCCTAAGCGACAGCGCTTCAAGCGCTACCCGATCGGCTTCTTTCACATGGATATCGCCGAGGTTCAGACTGCCGAAGGCAAGCTCTACCTGTTCGTCGGCATCGACCGCACCAGCAAGTTTGCGGTCACCCAGCTCGTCGACAAGGCTGACAGACGGACGGCTTGGGAGTTCCTCGAACTTCTGCTGAAAGCCGTGCCCTACCGCATTCACACGATCCTGACCGACAACGGCATCCAGTTCGCCGAGCAACCGCGCAACCGCAACACCACCTGGTCGCGTCAGATGCGCTTCGACATGATCTGCGAAGCCAATGACATTGAGCACC
>NZ_AIDW01000006.1:0-217500 GCF_000251145.1 Sphingomonas sp. PAMC 26621
GGCCCCGATCGGGGCCCTCTTCGTATCGTCAGCCTCGCATCAACAATGGCCTGCTTTTACTCCGCCCCGCTGGCCTGGAATGCGACCGGCGTTGACACATAAGCGTTCCGACCGAAAAGCGCGAGCGGCGCGCCCAGAATATCGGCAACGTGGCGTCGGACCTGACCGATACGCGGCCGATGGGGCTCGTCATTCAGCTCGGCAAGGACGAGTTTCTGGTCGTAGGCCAGGACATCAAGATCAGCTTCGCGCGTAAAGCCGGTAATCGTGATGACGTAGAGTTGGCCAGGGTCGAAGAAGGCCGGTTCGTCGATGGGCGCTGGGTGCCGGGGCGTGTCATCAATGGTGACGAGCGGTTGAGCATCGTCCCGTCCGACCGTTTCGGCATGACCCGCATCAGGCTCCTCCCGGCACCGTAACGAGGTGTGCTGGCGCGTTAGTGATCCGGAGGCCGCCGCGCTAGACCTGCATGGGTTCGTCATTCCGGGTATCCCGTCCGGTATCGCGCTGTTGGCGGTACCGCGTGGGAGACATCCCGGAATGACGGCTGAAGAAACGCGTAAAATAGGCGGGATCGGTGAAGCCGAGCGCGTAGCCGATCTCCGCCACCGACAGATGCGAATAGAGCAATGCGCGCCGGGCCTCTAGGATCGCACGCTGATCGAGCATGGCTGCGGGTGAACGCCCCGCAATCCGGGCGCATGCCATCCGCAGGCTGGTCTCGCTCGTGCCGAGGTCGCGAGCATGGGTCGCGATGCTTTCACGCAGGCGGAAGCGGTCCTCGATACGAGCACGAAAACGGGCGACCAAACTGGCATATTGCCCGCGATCGAGCGCGGGAGCGGTATCGCTGGCAGGCAGGACCCGCAGGGACACGACAAGCATCGCGAGCAGCGCGGCCTCCACTGCGGCATAATGGCCTTTGGTAGACCAGGCGACTTCCTGACGCAGCGTTGCCATAAAGTCGGACAAGCGGGCTACCGCTGCGGTGTCCGGAGTGACCGCGCGGGGACGGTCGAAGACTGATTCGACGTCCGGGTGCCGGGCGGCAAGATTTTCGAAATACGTCCGGGCGAGCGTAAGCACCGAACCAGACGATTCCGTCGTCCAGTGGAAGCCGTGGATGACGCCTGCGGGGACCAGCAGCAGTGCCGGTGCATCGAAGTGCATGGCGATATCCTCAGCCCGCATGGCCCCACCGCCCGACGTGATCAGGAACATCTGGACCAGATCTGCGTGCGCATGTGGTTGGATCGTCCATTCGCTCGGTCGCGATCGATCGTCCAAGTGTTCGACGTGAATGAACCCATCGGCGACTGCACGGTGCGGTTCTCCGTAGAGGTAGAAGCTCGGGACAGCCAGGGTCGACATGCGAGCACCATAGCGCCTTTGCTGGATAATCCAAAATATCGGTTGTCTGTGGCATGGTCCGAAGCATTGGACGCGCGCACCATTCGGACAAGAGCGGATCGAACCGCTGGCGAGAGGATGGACACAGGATGCGCACCCAGGTTGCGATCATCGGCGCGGGCCCCGCGGGCATGTTTCTCGCGCATCTGCTACGCCGCGACGGCATCGACGCCGTCGTCATCGAACGGCGCGACCGTGCCTATGTCGAAGGTCGGGTGAGGGCAGGCGTGCTCGAGGAGGTTACCGTCGACCTGATGCACCGGCTCGGTCTGGCCGAGCGCCTGGTTCGTGAGGGTTTGGTGCATGGCGGCACGAACCTTTCACTCGATGGCCGACTGTTCCGCATCGACATGGCCGCGCTGACCGGTGGATCGACCGTGACGGTCTACGGCCAGCAGGAGGTTATGCGCGACCTGTTCGACGCTGCCGAGGCGCGCGACCTGTCGATCGTCTGGAACGCCATGGACGTAACGCTCGACGGTCTGGACGGCGACCGGCCATCGGTGTCCTGGCAGGCGGACGGCGCGTCGCATACGCTGGACTGCGACTTCGTCGTCGGGTGCGACGGTTATCACGGCGTCAGCCGCGCAGCGATCCCCGCCGACGTGCTGAAGACGTTCGAACGCGTTTACCCCTTTGGCTGGCTCGGCATCCTGGCAGACGTGCCACCGGCGGATCACGAACTCATCTACGCCAATCACGAACGGGGTTTTGCGCTCGCGTCGATGCGCTCGGCGACGCGGAGCCGCTATTACATCCAGTGCGGCGTCGACGAGAACGTTGCGGACTGGTCCGACGATCGGTTCTGGGACGAGCTGTGCCTGCGTCTGGGTCCGGAGACCGCGGCGAAGGTCACGCGCGGGCCGTCGTTCGAGAAGGCGATCGCACCGCTCCGGTCTTTCGTGTCGGAGCCGATGCGCTGGGGCCGGCTGTTCCTGGCGGGGGATGCCGCGCATATCGTCCCGCCGACCGGGGCCAAGGGCATGAACCTCGCCGTGTCCGACGTGACGATGCTGGGCGAAGCGTTTGCGGAGCATTATGGCGAACGCTGCGATGCGGGGATCGACGGCTATTCGGCGCGCGCACTGGCGCGGGTCTGGAAAGCCGAGCGCTTCTCGTGGTGGTTCACCTCCGTCACGCACCGCTTTCCGACGATGGATGGGTTCGACCGACGTATCCAGATGGCCGAACTCGATTATATTCGCGGGTCGCAGGCGGCGCAGCGGACGCTTGCCGAGAACTATGTCGGTCTTCCCATGACAGCAGCGTGAAGGATCAAGCGGCATGAAGAACAAGGTGTACGAGACTCCCGCTGCTGCGCTCGACGGACTGCTGTTCGACGGCATGACGATCATGTCGGGCGGGTTCGGCCTGTCGGGCAATCCCGAAAGCCTGATCCCGGAGGTGCGCGCGTCCGGCGTGCGAGACCTGACCGTCATCTCGAACAACGCCGGAGCTGATGGCTTCGGCCTGTGGATGCTCCTGGAATCGCGTCAGATTGCGAAGATGATCTCGAGCTATGTCGGCGAGAACAAGCTGTTCGAACAGCAATATCTCAGCGGTGAACTCGCGCTGGAACTGACGCCGCAGGGGACGCTGGCGGAGCGCATCCGCGCTGGGGGTGCGGGGATCCCGGCCTTCTATACGAAGACCGGGGTCGGCACCGTCGTAGCGGAGGGCAAGCCGGTCGAGACGTTCGATAGCGAGGCGTATGTCCGCGAGACGTGGCTGCGCGCGGATCTGTCGATCATCAAGGCATGGCGGGCGGACCCGGCGGGCAATTTGATGTTCCGCAAGACCGCGCGCAACTTCAACCCGAACATGGCGACGGCGGGCAAGGTGACGGTGGCCGAGGTCGAGGAGATCGTACCCGCCGGCAGTTTCGATCCCGACTGCATCCATACACCCGGCATCTTCGTCGATCGCATCGTGCTGTCGACGATCAACGAAAAGCGGATCGAGAAGCTGACGGTCCGCGAAACGGAGAGCGTGTGATGGGTTGGACCCGCGAACAGATGGCGGCGCGTGCGGCGCAGGAACTGCAGGATGGCTTCTACGTCAACCTCGGCATCGGGATCCCGACGCTGGTGGCGAACTATGTTCCCGACGGCCTCGACGTGACTCTGCAGTCGGAGAACGGTATGCTCGGCATCGGGCCGTTCCCGACGCGCGACGCGGTCGATCCGGATCTCATCAACGCCGGCAAGCAGACGATCACCGCGCTCCCGACGTCGAGCTTCTTTTCCAGCGCCGACAGCTTCGCGATGATCCGTGGCGGCCATATCGACATGGCGGTGCTCGGTGCGATGGAAGTCGCCGCCAATGGCGACATCGCCAACTGGACGATCCCAGGCAAGATGGTGAAGGGGATGGGCGGCGCGATGGACCTGGTCGCGGGGGTGCGCAAAGTCGTGGTCGTGATGGATCACGCCAACAAGGCGGGCGAGCCCAAGATTCTCGAGGCATGCACGCTGCCGCTTACCGGCAAGGGCGTCGTCGACCTGATCATCACCGACCTCTGTGTGCTAGCCTGTGACAAAAAGGCGGGCGGTCTGACGCTGGTCGAACTGGCGCCGGGCGTAACGCTGGACGAGGTACGGACGAAGACCGGTGCGGCGTTCGACGCCCGTGCCTTCGCGCAAGGGAGTGCGGCATGACCGATGTGATCGGCTACTCGCCGGAAGAGCCAGGTCTGTCGCCCTCGCTGCACCCCGACTATCGCTCGACGGTCGACCGCAGCCCACGCCAGCCGTTGATCGCGATCCCGCCGACCTTGACCGAGACGACCGGTCCCAGCGCGTGGGACCGCCTGATGGTGGGACCCTCGGGGATCGACCTTGCCGCGCAGCATCCGGGCGTGCCGCAAGGGCAGCGGATCATCGTCTCCGGCCGCGTACTCGACGATCGCGCCCGCCCGGTGGCCAATACCGTCATCGAGATCTGGCAGGCCAATGCTGCCGGGCGCTATATCCATTCGGCGGACAATTGGGACGCGCCGCTCGATCCGAACTTCACCGGGGCTGGGCGTGTCGTCACCAATGACGAGGGGCGGTACAGCTACGTTACGATACGACCTGGCGCGTACCCGTGGGGCAACCACAAGAACGCATGGCGCCCGGGCCATATCCACCTGTCGCTGCTCGGCCCTGCCTTTGCGACGCGGCTCGTGACGCAGATGTATTTCCCGGACGATCCGTTGATCGAGATCGACCCGATCGCCAACGCGATACCGATGCCCGCCCGCCAGCGGATGGTCGGCCGCTTCGATATCAACAGCACGAAGCCCGCCTGGGCGCTCGGCTATCTTTTCGATATCGTGCTGAAGGGGCGCGACGAGACGCCGTTCGAGGATCACGACCATGACGAGTGAGATCGCTGTCGAAGATCGCGAGACCGCGCCGCGGTTGGACAATCAGGATCCCGCCATTTTCGGACAGACGCCGTGGCAGACGGTCGGGCCGTTCTTCCATTACGGCCTGCCGTGGAAGGGCGGTGCCGATCTGGTCGGCAAATCCGCCATGGGTGCTCGACCCGACCTGTTCGGCGAAGAGCATTACGTCCTCAATCTGTCGTCGCCGACCGGCACGCCGGAGGGCGAGGTGATCGAGATCGCGGGGCAGGTGTTCGACGCGAAGGGGATGCCGATTCTCGATGCGATGATCGAGATTGGCAGGCGAACGCCGTCGGTCGCTATGCGAGTACGGACGATCCGCGCGACGCGGTGCCGATCGATCCGCATTTCCTCGGCTTCGGCCGCGCGTCGGTCGACCCGGACGGCATCTACCGGTTCCGCACCATTCGCCCGGGGCGCGTGCCGGGGCCCGGCAACACGTTGCAGGCACCGCATCTGGCGGTGTCGGTGTTCGGGCGCGGTATTCTGAAACGGCTCGCGACGCGGCTGTATTTCGCCGACGGCGAAGGCAATGACCATGATCCGGTGCTGAGCGCGGTACCGGCAGACCGTCGCAAGACGCTGATCGCGCACCAGCGGGACGACGGCCGCTGGTGGTTCGACATAAGGTTGCAGGGCGACGCCGAGACGGTCTTCTTCGCGGTATGAACTCCAATGACTGATCTTCTCCGCACCCGCCCGGCGACAACGCCGGCGATGCTGGCCGTCTTCGACGACGATGCGACCATCGCGCACGCCCTCGCATTCGAAGCTGCTCTTGCAAGAGCGCAGGCGACCGAAGGCGTGATCTCCGGGGAACTCGCGCGGGCAATTGTCGACGCCTGCACATCAACGGCGATCGGCGCTGCCGAACTGGCCGAGGAAGCGGCGCTCGCCGGTACGCTGGCGATACCGCTGGTCGCTCGTTTGCGTGCCTCGCTCGGTGGCGATGCCAAGAACGCGGTACATAAGGGGGCGACCAGCCAGGACGTCGCCGACACCGTGTTGATGCTGCAGGCGCGGGCAGCGACCGCGCTGCTACTCACGGACCTCGACCGCATCGTGGATGCCCTTGGTCGTTTGGCCATGCATCACGCCGAAACACCGGCGGTCGGCCGCACCTTGTTGCAGGATGCGGTGCCCGTCGCGTTCGGTCTGCGGATCGCGCACTGGATGGTCGGTGTCGCCGATGCGGCCGAGCGGCTGCGGCGCGACGTCGAGGACAATGCGCGAATCCAGCTTGGTGGGGCAGCAGGGACGCGCGCCGGGCTCGGCGGCGCAGGTCTGGCCGTCGCATCGCATATGGCGGAAGAACTCGGCCTCGCCGCGAGCGAACCCTGGCACGCGCGCCGGATCGGCATCGCCGCCATCGGCACCAGTCTGGCCATCGCGATCGGCGCGATCGGCAAGATGGCGCGCGACCTAGCGCTTCTGTCGCAGAATAGCGTTGGGGAAGCGCGTGAGCCGGCGGTCGCGGGCCGCGGCGGATCGTCGGCCATGGCGCACAAGCGCAACCCGACCGGCTGCCAGATCGCGCTGTCGGCTGCGCTGCGGGCGCCGGGTCTGGCCGCGACGCTGCTCGTCGGCCTGCCGCAGGAGGAAGAGCGCGGACTGGGCGGCTGGCAGGCGGAGGGGCCGGTACTCGCCGACCTGTTCCTGCTCGCGGCCGGCGCGGCTGAGGCGATGGCGAGCGTCGCTGAAGCGTTGGAAATCGACGAAGACGCGATCGCGCGCAACCTCGCGAACGCTGGCATCGGGACCGATATCGGCGAAAGCGCGGCGATCGTCCGCGCGCTCGTCTCCAGACACGAAGGATAACGCCATGCCATTCGCGATCCGGGAGGACGTACGCCTGTACTGGAAGCTCGACGGCGCCCCCGACCTGCCCGTGCTCGTCCTGCTCAATTCGATCGGCACCGACATGGCGCTGTGGGAGACCTGCGTCCCGCATTTGCTGCCCGCCTTCCGGCTCCTGCGGATCGACATGCGCGGGCACGGCGCGTCGGACGCACCGGGTGGTGACTATAGCCTGGCGATGCTGGCCGACGACGTCGTCGCCGTCATGGACGCCGCAGGGATCCAGACGGCAGCCGTTGCCGGTGTCTCGCTCGGCGGGATGATCGCGATGGAGTTGGCGCTGACTCACCCGACGCGGGTTACCGCGCTGGCTCTGATCTGCACGTCGGCGGCGATGGATACCGACGCATGGCGTGACCGGATCGCGGTCGTGCGCACAACGGGTACGGCGGCCATCGCCGATATGGCGATGGGCCGGTTCCTGTCGCCGCGCTTCGTGGCAACGCATTCCGGCGCGGCCGAAAGCGTGCGGCGGGGCATGATCGCGATGGCCGATGCCGGCTATGCGGGTTGCGGTGCCGCGATCCGTGACATGGCGCTGATCGATCGGTTGCCGGCGATCGGTGTCCCGACGCTGGTCATCGCGGGCGACCGTGACGTCTCAACACCGTTTGCGGGGCATGGCGAACGCATCGTGGCCGCATTGCCCGACGCGCGCGTGGTACATCTCGACGCCGCCCATCTCGCGCCGATCGAGACGCCTGCCGCGCTGGCAGCAGCGCTTCGCGAGTTTCTGAAACCGGCCGATACCCAGGATGCCGCAACCACCATGTTCGAGGCGGGCCTGCTCAACCGGCGTCGCATACTCGGCGATGCGTGGGTCGACGCTTCGCTCGCCAAGAGGACCGAGTTCACCGCCGATTTCCAGGCGATGATCACGCGGATCGCGTGGCATGAGATCTGGGGCCGGCCTGGTCTCGATGACCGCAGCCGTCGGTTCATCGTGCTTGCCATCACCGTGGCGCTCGGCCGCTGGGAGGAATTCGCGCTCCACGTCCGAACCGGATTGATGCGTGACGGCTTCACGCGCGAGGAGCTCAAGGAAGTGCTGATGCAATCAGCGATCTACGCGGGCGTTCCTGCCGCCAACACCGCCTTTGCCGAGGCGGGCAAGATCATCGCCGAACTCGACTCCAGCGACAGCAAGGGCTGAACATATGACCGATGCTTTTCTGTGCGACGCGATCCGCACCCCCATCGGCCGATTGAACGGGTCGCTCGCCAGCATCCGCGCCGACGACCTGGCCGCCATCCCCATCAGGGCGCTGATGGATCGCAATCCGGGCGTCGACTGGGGGGCGGTGGATGACACGATCCTCGGCTGTGCGAATCAAGCGGGCGAAGATAATCGCAACGTCGCGCGCATGGCCGTGCTGCTTGCCGGATTGCCCGAGACGGTGTCGGGATCGACGGTCAACCGTCTGTGTGGTTCGGGCCTCGACGCGATCGGGTCGGCAGCGCGGGCGATCCGCAGTGGCGATGGCGCGTTGATGATCGCGGGCGGTGTCGAGAGCATGACGCGTGCCCCCTATGTCATGGGCAAGGCGCAAAGCCCCTTCGATCGGGCCCAGAAATTGGAAGATACGACCCTCGGCTGGCGGTTCGTCAATCCGGCGATGCGGCACGTCTATGGCGTCGATTCGATGCCGGAAACGGGCGAGAACGTTGCCGACCAATGGCGTGTCAGCCGCGAGGATCAGGATCGCTTCGGCCTTGCCAGTCAGGAAAAGGCCGCCGCCGCGCAGGCAAGCGGACGGTTCGCCACCGAGATCGTGCCTGTCACGACTCCACAGAGGAAGGGCGATCCGATCGTCTTCTCCGCAGACGAACATTTGCGCGCAACCAGTCTGGAGGCGCTCGCGAAGCTCAAGCCGGTCGTGCGGGCGGACGGCACCGTGACCGCTGGCAATGCGTCCGGTCTCAACGACGGCGCAGCCGCGACGCTCATCGCGTCCGAAGCCGCAGCGGCGCGACATGGGCTGACCCTCCGCGCGCGGATCGTAGCAATGGCCGCGGCTGGGGTTGCACCCCGGATCATGGGCGTGGGACCTGTCGAGGCCGCGCGTAAGCTGATGACATTAGGTGGGATCACGCTGGACCAACTTGACGTGATCGAGTTGAACGAGGCGTTCGCCAGCCAGGCAATCGCGACGCTCCGTGATCTCGACATCGATCCGTTCGATGACCCACGCGTCAATCGCAACGGCGGTGCAATCGCGCTCGGTCACCCTCTCGGCATGTCGGGCGCGCGGATCACGATGAGTGCGGTCGAGGAACTTCACCGTACGGGTGGTCGCTACGCGATGGCCTTCATGTGCGTCGGTGTTGGGCAGGGGATCGGTTTGTTGCTCGAACGGGTCTGATGTTCTTAGGATCGGTCGACCATCAGGATAATCGATTGGAATATGGCCGACGCAGCACTTCCTTGTCGTGGGACAGCGCGCGGTGATCGAGCAAGCCGATCTTCACGGTCTCTCGTCGCGAAGACACGCGACATAGTGCGCCGCAGACTGAGCGACGACCTTCTTGGCGTCGTGACCGATATCCTGGCCCGCGAACGCCCCGTAGACGCGATCGAAATCATAGGCGTCCAGGCGTGCAGCGATGTCGACGACCTTTGCGGCCGGTAGCGGCAGGAGATTGGGATAGCTCCACATGAAGGAGACGCGATCCGCGCCGGGCGAGACCTGAACAATGTCCCCCGCGAAAATGACTCCGCGATCCTGCGAGCAGTGCAGGACCGTCCCGCCTGCAAAATGACCGCCGAGCCGGACCACGGATACGTCCTGCACGATCGACAACGACTCACCGCTCCAGAAACGAATGTGGGGACTGTCGCGCATCACCCACTGACGGTCGTCAGCGTGCAGAAATATCGTCGCGTCGAACGCAGATGCCCAGTCCTGCATCGTCGTGTAATAATGCGGGTGGGAAATAGCGATCGCGTTGATGCCGCCTAGCTTGCGAACCAGCGTGACGGTCGCGGCATCCAGGCAGGCCAGGCAATCCCATAAAATGTTGCCGTTAGGGGTAGTGATCAGAAAAGCCCTTTGGCCGATCGCGAAACGCGGCTCGGTTTGAATACTGAGGACGTTCGGCGCAATTTGCCGCCACGTATTGGCATGGTCGCGATGCAGATCTTGTTCCGTGGTCCAACGCTGGCCTTTAACCGGGACGAACTGGCGCTCATCGTTGCAAATTTCGCACCGCTGCGGTGGCGCGGCAAGGCTTGCGTACGAGGTGCCGCATGCACTGCAGAGGTGGATCATAGGTCTCGTTCTCCAAGCTTATGCCGATCGGGTGGCAGATCGCGCTATTGAGCGAACGACATCATGGCCAGCGCCGCATGACAAAGCCGCAATCAAAGTCCGGACATATGGCCGCCTCGATCAGCGAAATGCAGACCTTCGTAAACCCTATCCAACCGAGGACTGTCCACCTAGGGCACAATCTCTGGCGTTCTGCGGTGCCGATCGGGCAGGCGCCGAAGGTCGACTCTTGGCAAGATCTGCCGTTCGACACGTCGCTGGTGAACGGCAGAAATGTCCCAGATATCGTCGTTCTAGGGGTGCTGCGGGGCAATCGCTGAACCGATGAATGAATGTCCGGAGTTGTGAAGCGCAAGATGAATGCTGAGCGTCCATGATTGGGTCTTCCGTCACTCCGTTAGCTAGCGCGAGGCGGCAGAGCTAACCAGTCGAGTGACAGGCCACACGTGCCGACCAGACCGATGCCAGACACGCAGTTCACACGCCCGGGTCTCGGGCGATCCGGTTACTATCGGGCGTCAGCCCTGAAGGGCGTTAATCGCCAGCTGCGCTGCGAATGCTCGTTGGTAGGCGGGTCGTGCTTCAGCGCGTGCGACGTACGCTGCGAGCGCTGGATACTCATCAAGATACAGCATGCGGTAGCGCAGCAGCACCGACGCCATCATCAGGTCGCCCGCGCTGAAATGCCCGTCGAGCCATTCGCCGTCGCCAAGAGAGGCAGCTAGCTGTCCCAGCCGCATCCGTGCTCGGTCCTCGACCAGCGGCAGCCGCTCGCTAGCCCACGGCTGGTCCTTCTCGAAGATCCTGGCGATCGTCAGGTCGAGGATTGGGGGCTCCATCGTACTAGCGCCGCGAACATCCAGGTAATTGCCCTTGC
Source organism: Sphingomonas sp. PAMC 26621 (assembly GCF_000251145.1). Lineage (GTDB taxonomy): Bacteria > Pseudomonadota > Alphaproteobacteria > Sphingomonadales > Sphingomonadaceae > Sphingomonas. The sequence goes on from NZ_AIDW01000006.1 coordinate 10,805, forward strand.
CTTGGCGTCCGCGTCCTTCGGCAGCAGGCCCTCGTGGCTCTGCGCGATTTGGAGGACGATCGCTCCCGTCTCAAACAGGGTAAGGTCGCCAATTTTTAAGGTCGGTATTTGGCCGAAGGGGCTCCGCGCCAAATGATCGGGTTGCTTCAGCGCCGCGAACGACACGAGCCGCACGTCGTATGCTCCTCTACCTCCTCGAAGCCCAACGCACGCGCGTGTCGCGCGCTAGGCCTTACGGCCGTCCGGAGACTTCTCGAATGCCGTGATTGTCGGGGCCATTGCGCTGCTCCTTGCCAACATGACGATACACCGCAGCGAAAAGATTGTGAACGAATGTCTGCTGTTGAGAACCGCCCCAGAATCTCCAAATGACCGCATCTGGGTCATCGCCGCATTTCACTATCGAGCTGCCTCAGCTGTTGAGGCCCGCCAAATACGGGTGCGCAAGCACGCGCAGCGCGTTGCGTGCACTTATGTCGGTATCGCCGACCAAACGACTGCCCGCTACGGTGCGGTAAAGCGCGACACAATGATCGATCCTGGCGAAACGGGCACCGGCTGCGGCCGCGCGGGTATAGAAATCCCAGTCGTTGCAATTGTGGAAGCTGGGATCGAAGCCGCCGATGTGTTCGACGATGGCTCGGGAAACGATCGACCAGCTCGGGCCCACTACTCCGCCGCTGGCAAGGCCACGGCGGATGCAGTCTCCATTCCACCCACATTCCGGGTCGCCGGGTGCCTCGTGCCCCTCGACACGTGCAAAATGTCCGACGACGATCTCGAACGCACCATGCCCGGTGCCGTCGAGCAACGCCTGTGCAGCGCCCGGCAGCCAGACGTCGTCGCTGTCGAGGAACGCGATCCAGGGGGCGTGCGAAGACCCCGCGCCGGTATTGCGCGCTTGGGATGCGCCGACATTGCGCGGCAGGACGACCGCCTCGACGCTAGCGTGCGTCGTCGCGAGAGTGCGGATGACGGCGGCGCTGTCATCGCTCGAACCATCGTCGACGATGATAACGCGCCGTGGCGCAGGGGCCTGCGCCAGGACGCTCTCGACTGCATCGGTGACGACATGCGCGCGGTTGTAGCAGGGAATCACGACGTCGTAGGTCGGGCGCGCGGTGTCGAAAAGCGGGGCAGGGTCCATCCTCGTTTCTCTGCCAGCTTTGTCGGGGGGATCAAGCGACCTCCCGTCCTTGACCATTCCCGACCCGCCCGGCACGCGCGGCTCGGGACCTCTTATCGAAACTTGCCGGTCCGGATTTTCACCCCGGTATAAAGATAGCGTCCTACTGCCGAGATTGGCTGGTTGATCGCATTGCCCGGATCGGGCCTCTGGTCGGTCAGGTTCTGTACGCCAGCATAGATCGAATAGGCGCGGCCGACGTCGAGCGCGATCTGGAGATCGTGTTGCCACAATTCGCTGTAGCGCAGCTGCGCCGCCGGCGCGTAGTTGGGGTCATTGTCGGTGGTCAGCTTGTCGACTGTCCGGGTCGCGTCCGCCCAGCGCAAATTGTAGCCGATCGTGAGGCCGCCCCGCGTCCAGCTCGGCGACAGGTTGAAATTAAACTTCGGCGCGCCGGGCTGATCGACACTGTCGGTAGCCACAGCGCCCGGCGTCCCGACGAACTCGAGCCGGTGGAGGTAACCGCCGACCAGCCGGAAATCGAACGTCCCGAGCTTGCCTGCCCGAATGAGATAATCGATGTTCAGGTCGGCGCCGGCGGTGCGGAAGCGCGAGACATTCTGCGGCTGGACCGAATAGCCGCTGATGATGCCGGTCCCCTGCGTGCGCGTGATGGCGGCGCAGAACGGATTGGCGACCGCGGGCTGATCAACGCACAGCGACGCAAGCTGCGAGGGGGCCGGTGTGCTGATCGCGCCGCGCAGGTCGATATCGTACCAGTCGAACGACGCGGTCAGCCCGCGCAGGAAGCGCGGCCGCAGCACCACGCCAGCGGTCCAGGTTCGCGCCGTCTCGGCCTTGAGCGCCGGGTTGCCCGAGCGCGTCCCCACGACGTTGCTCGCGGTCTGTAGCGCCGGCGAGATCGCCGCGCCCACTGCCGACAGGACGGCCGCGCAATTGGCTGCGCGATATTGCGTTCCGTGGCCCAGCTCATTGGGCGCGCAAGGGTCGATGAAGAAGTTCGAATCCCCGCTGAGCGGCTGGAACAATTCCCCGATGTTGGGCGCCCGCACCGACTCGCCATAGGAGCCACGGAAGCTGATGTCGCGCACCGGCGCATAGACCCCGTTGACCTGCCAGGTGGTCGTGTCGCCGATCGTCGAATAGTTCGAGAAGCGGTACGCCGCGCCGACCGACAGCGTCTCGGCAAGACGCTGGCCCGTGAAGATCGGCGCGTTCAGCTCGCCGAACGCCTCCTTCACGTCGAACCTGCCGCCCGACGGGACGACCAGCGTCGGTTCGGTGAAGGCGACGAAGCGGTTGTTGATAAGATTGTCGCTCGGTTCGAACGCGCTCGTCTCGCGGCGGTATTCCCCGCCGACCGAGAATTGCACCGGCCCGCCGGGCAGGGCGAAGAACGCGCCGAAGTCGCCGCTGATCGATGCGTTGGCGACCTGTTGCGTGATCCGCGCGAAGCTGGTGTCGTCGACCTGGAAATAGCGCAGCGCCGCCGGGCTGACCGGCCCCGCACCGAACAGGCTGACCGGAACGCAGCCGGGGTCGCCGCCGGTCAGGTTGCTGCGGCAGACCGGCTGGCCGGTGGCGGGGCTGGTGACGACGGCGAGCGCATTCGTGTAATTCGCGGCAAGTAGGTTGTTGCGCTTGGTGATGTCGACGTCCGTGCGGCCATATTCGAAATAGGCGTCATACGTCGCATGGTCACTGATCCGGCCGGTGACGTCGAACACGCCGCGATAGGTGCGGCGCAGGTCGGTCTCGCCATGGCGGCCATAGTCTATATTGTCGCGCGTCACGGCGACCTGCGTCTGTCCGGCGGCCAGCGCCGCGGCGCGGATCGACTGGGGTATGAACGGATTGTCGAGCGTGATCGGCGCGCCATAGGTGCCGATGTAATAATCGAAGGTGGTCGCCTTGGTCTGCGCGTATTTGGCCTCCACCGAGACCTTGAGCGCGTCCGAAACGTCATAATGCCCGAGCAGGTTGACGTCGTGTCGCTCGATCCGCGGCGCGAGGTCGCCCGAATAGAAGCCCGCGACGGGGGTATCGTCACCCCCGGTCGAATAATAGGCCGCAGGCGTGCCGTGCTGATAGACCTGGCCGAGTCCGTTGAAATTTGGCGTACCGCTGCCCGTCGCATCGACCGCGCCGATCGGCGATTCGTTGGGATAGCGCAGGTTGCCGACCAGGATGTTGTGCGGCGCCGCCGGGTTGGTCGCTGCGGCGTCGTTGGGGATGAGATACTGCCGCTGGTCCGCCCGCAAGTAGGACCGATCGTCGTTCTCGAGCCGGTCGTCGGCGTTATATTCATAGGCCAGCGTCAGATTGCCGCGGCCGCCCGCGAAACTGTGCCCGGCCGCAATCGAGGCAAAGCGATTGCCGGCGTCGCCGCGCGACGAGATGCCGAGTTGTCCGCGCGCCGCGATTCCGTCGAAATCGCGCTTGAGGATGAAATTGACGACGCCCGAGACGCCGTCCGCGCCGTAAACCGCCGACGCCCCGCCGGTCAGCACGTCGACCCGCTCGATCAGATCGGTCGGGATGCTGTTGATGTCGACCGCGGCGCTGTTGGCTTCCCCCGCGACATGGCGACGGCCGTTGACGAGGACCAGCGTCCGGTTGGTGCCTAGGTTGCGCAGGTTGAGTTCGTTCAGCCCGGCCGCGCCGAACGGATTGGAATAGACCGCATTGCCCCCCGAGGTCTGCGTGGAATCGCGCGAGCCCGTCAGCGCGGGGACGCGCTGGAGGAAATTGGTGATGTTGGTATTGCCCGACTGCTGGATCGCGGCGGCGGTGAACGCGGTGATCGGGTTTGGCGCGGCGAATTCGGCGCGCGCGATGCGCGAGCCGGTCACCACGATGTCGGTGCCTTCCGCCGCGTTCGGCGCAACGGGTGTGGAAGCCGGCGGTTGCTGGTCGCTCGCGGAACCGTTCGATGCGGCGCCGGGCGGCGGCGGTGCTGGGACGGTTTGCGCTTCAGCGCCTGCGGTCCCGAGGCACAATGCGGTGCCGGTCAACAAACAGCGGCGATACACAGCCAGCAACATAAGACACCCCTCTTACACACGGTTCCTGCCACCCGGCGATACACCCGGGATGGCGTCGGCTCACCTTTATGGTCTTGCCGCCGCACCGCCTCTTGCGGACATTACCGGATCTGGGGAATGATCCGAATCAATATTTTCAGATCGTTTCCTGTTGGTGAGCCGTGAAACCGGGGATACCCTGTCGGGACGGACAGACCGGGAACGCGATATACCGAGCTTCGACACGCCCGTTGCACGCCGCACGCTGCTCGCGCTGGGCGCCGGTCTTGCGCTCGACGGATGCGGCGCGTCCGGTCAAGGTCTGCGATGGTGGGCGATCGGTACGCTCGGCGAGAACGCGCCCGAGCTACTCCCGGGCTTCCGCAAGGCGTTCGGCGTGGCGGTCGCGGTTCAGGCGCTGCCATGGACCGGCGCGCATGAAAAGCTGCTCACCGGGTTCGCCGGCAATTCGCTGCCCGACGTGATGATGCTCAACAGCGCGTGGCTGCCGGAGTTGACCCTGATCGGCGCGGTCGCGCCCCCCGCGGCGCGTTCGCCGCTGCTCAACGATCAGGTCGGGGGCGCAGTCGCGTCGGTCGAGGTCGCTGGGCGGGCGATGGCGGTGCCGTGGACGGCGGACAGCTGGGTGCAATTCTATCGTCGCGATCTGCTTGCGGCGGCGGGCTATGCGGCCCCGCCGCTTGCCTGGAGCGAATGGATGCAGATGGCGCGGGCAATCAAGCGCCGTCAGCCCGACCGCTTCGCGACGCTGCACCTGCTCGACTGGCCCGAACCGTTGTTCGCCTTTGCCGCGCAGCAGGGGGTTCCGTTCCTGCGCGATCACGCGACGCGCGGCAATTTCTCGTCCGACGGCTTCCGCACCGCGCTCGGCTTCTACAAGGGGATCTTCGACGAACGCCTTGCCCCGGTGACGACCGGGGCCGAGGCAGGCGATACCTACGTCGCCTGGCGACATGGCCGGTTCGCGATCCTGCCGTCGAACGCGACGTCGATCGGCGATCTGCGGCGTCGCACGGCGCTGCTGCCGCGCGATCTGTGGGACGTCGCGCTGACCCCGGGGCCACGCGGGGCCGGGGCCGCGATGGCGCGCGGCACCAGCCTCGCCGTCAGCCACGCCGCACGCGACCCTGCCGCCGCGTGGGCGCTGGTCCGCTACCTGTGCGATCCCGCGATCCAGCGTCGCGTCTACGCCATCACCGGCGATCTCCCGACGCGACGGAGCGCCTGGCAGTTGCCCGCCCTGCGCACGGATCCCGTGTCGGCCACCTTCGCGACCCAGATCGCGCACAGCGTCGCACCGCCCGCCGTGCCCGAATGGGAACGGATCGTCGCCGAGGTTCAGCTCGTTGCCGAACACATGGTGCGTGGTGACTATGGCGTCGATGCTGCCACGGTCGAAATGGACAAGCGGGTCGATCGCATTCTCGAAAAGCGCCGCTGGCTGGCCGACCGAGGCCGCGCGGCATGACCCGTCAGGCGCGCGCCGGGCTCGGCTTCGTTCTCCCGGTGCTGATCGGCACGGTGCTCGTGCTGGTGATCCCGACGGTCGGGGCGGCACTGCTGAGCGTCACCGATTTCGATATCTATGCGCTTGCCGATGTCGCCAACCTGCGGTTCGTCGGGGCCGGCAACTACGCCGAATTGCTCCGGATGCCGTTGTTCTGGCGCGCCGTCGGGAACACCGCCATGTTCACCGTGATTGGCGTTCCCGCCGCGATCGCCACGTCGCTCGGCGTGGCGTTGCTGATCAGTTCGGCGACGGTGCGATGGAAACCGGTCTGGCGCGTGCTGCTGTTCGCGCCCTATGTCACGACGCTGGTCGCAACCGCGGTGGTCTGGCGCTACATGTTCGACCGGCATACCGGACTGCTGAATTATGCGCTGTCGCTGATCGGCATCGCGCCGGTCGACTGGCTGGGGGATCCGCGGACGAGCATTCCCGCGACGCTGATCTTCATCGTGTGGAAGGCGTTCGGCTATAACATGCTCGTCTTCATCGCCGCGCTGTCGACCGTGCCGCAGGAACTTGCCGAGGCGGCGCGGCTCGACGGCGCGGGGGCGTGGGCGCGCTTCCGGCATGTCACTCTCCCCGCGATCGGTCCGGCGTTGCTGCTCGCAGCGGTGCTGAGCGTCGCCAATTTCATCCAGATCTTCACCGAACCCTATGTGATGACGCACGGCGGCCCGGCACAAAGCACGGTGACCGTCTTGTACTTCATGTTCGATCAGGGATTTACCTGGTGGAACCTCGGCATGGCCTCGGCCGTCGCGATGATTCTGTTCGTCGTCATCCTGCTGGTGACGGCGGTGCAGGCGCGGCTGGGACAGAGGAACGAATGGTGGTGAATGCCGGCAGCCTGGTGCGCACTGCGCTTGTCGCCCTGCTTGCGCTGGTCGCCGTGCTGCCGCTGCTGTGGATGGTCAACGTATCGTTGATGGCGCCTGGCACCGCCGCGACCTTTCCGCCGCCGTTCTGGCCGGCGCATCCGACGCTCGCCAATTACCGCGAGCTGTTGCTGCCGCACCCCGGCGGCCTGACCAGCTACCATATCCTGCCCGCGCTGGGGAACAGCGTCGTCCTCGCGTCGCTCACCACGATGCTGAGCCTCCTGTTGTGCGTGCCCGCAGGCTATGCCTTCGCCAAGCTGCATTTCTGGGGCCGCGCGCGCATGCTTCAGGCCTTGCTCGCGCTCGCCGTCGTGCCGGCGCAGGTCGCGATGCTGCCGCTTTTCCTGATGCTCAAGTCGGTCGGATTGGTGAACACCTACGCCGGGGTGCTCGCGCCGTGGCTGGCGGGCGTTTACGGGGTGCTGTTCATCCGCCAGGCTACGCTCGCGATTCCCGACGAGATGCTCGACGCGGCGCGGATCGACGGTGCTAGCGAAGCGCGCATCTTCCTGAGCGTGGTGCTGCCGCTGCTTCGCCCCGTGGTCGTGACGCTGGCGCTGTTCGCGTTCCTCGCAAGCTGGAGCGATTTTCTGTGGCCGCTGATCGCAATCACCGATCAGCAGCATTACACGCTTCCCGTCGCGCTCGCGGCGATCAGTCGCGAACATGGCGGGGATACCGAACTGATGATGGCGGGGGCCGTGGTGACCACGCTTCCGGTTCTGCTGCTGTTCCTCGCCTTGCAGCGCTATTATTTCACGGGAATCCTCGGCGGCAGCATCAAGGGGTGATCGCGAGCGGTCGGGCGTAGACAGTACCGTCGCCGTCGAACAGGAGCGCGTCCGACGCGGCGATCGCGAAGCGCAGCGTTTCGCCGAGCATGACGTGGCGGTCGTGCGGCAATTGCGCGACCAGATGCGCCGTATCGCCACCGTGTCCGAGATGCGCGAACGACAATGGCCCCAGCCGCTCGAACAGTTCGACCCGCCCCCCGAACACGCCGTCCGGAGCGGGATGGAGATGCTCGGGCCGGACGCCGAGCGTGGCGGGGGCATCGACGGCGCTTTGCGGGACCACCGCATCGATCCGGCAGATCCCGCCATCCGGGAGCGCGACGGTCACGACGGTCGGCTCTGCGCGCACGATCCGCACGGGCAGCAGATTGATCGCCGGCGAGCCGATCGCCGCGGCGACGTGGATCGTGGCGGGCGCGCGATACAGGTCGAGCGGTGCACCGACCTGCTCGATGCGGCCCTGCGCCATCACGACGATCCGGTTGGCAAGCGTCATCGCCTCGACCTGATCGTGCGTCACGTAGATCATCGTCGCACCGAGGCGCTGGTGCAGCCGCGCGATCTCGTGGCGCATCCGGACCCGCAACGCGGTATCGAGGTTGGACAGCGGCTCGTCGAGCAGCAGGACCGCAGGATCGCGAACGATCGCGCGGGCGATCGACACGCGCTGCCGCTGTCCCCCGGAAAGCGCGCTGGGACGTCGATCGAGCAACGCCTCGAGTTCGAGCGTCGCGGCGACGGCGGCGACCTTCTCGGCGACCACCTGCTTCGGGAGCTTCGCCATGCGCAAGGGGAAGGCGATGTTCTGCGCGACGGAAAGATGCGGGTAGAGCGCATAGGACTGGAACACCATGGCGATGCCGCGATCCGCCGGCTCGACTGCGGTGACGTCGCGGCCGCCGATTTTGATCCGGCCGGCGCTCGGCGTTTCCAGCCCCGCGATCAACCGCAATAGCGTCGACTTGCCGCACCCCGATGGACCGATGATGACGATGAACTCGCCCGATGCGACCGAGAGATCTGTCGGATGCAGCGCGGCTGCCGCACCGAAGGTCTTGGAAAGATGCTCGACGACGACGCTGCTCATCGGCACGACCGTAACCGTGGTCCCACGCCGGTCAACTCACGACGCGGATCCGGCGCGCGCGTTCGCTTCGATGCCTCCTGGCCCGATGGCGTGTAGACAGCCGCAACCGACGATATTCCCGCTTTGGTCAAGCTGACCCGACAAACGTGCGTTACCCTCTTGATCGGTACAATGCGTCGAGCGTGCTTGGCCCTTTGCCCGTTCGCACCAGATGCGGGTAGCGAAGGCCCCCGGTCCACGTCACGGCGACGGTTCGGTAGGTCTTGCCCTGCTTGATCAGGAGCGTGATCGGCTTCCCATCGTTCTTGGCCCGCGTGATCGCGGCCTTCAGGCCATCATCGTCATAGGCATCGCCATCGACTGCGGTGATCTTACTGCCGACGCTGAGCCCGGCCGCGAACGCCGGGCCGTTCCAGATCACCCCGGTCACTGCGCCATCCTTGCCGATCCTCAGGCCGAGCGAGTAGCTCAAGTCGAGGGTCTCGCTGGCCTTTTCGCGCGCCGTCCAGACACGGCCAGGCTGGTCCGAATAGGTCAGCGCGTAACCACCACGCGCCAGCCCGTCGAGCGGTGGCTGCGGTGTGCGCTCATCCACGCGGGCGTGGAGGAAGCCCGCCCAGTCATAGGGTTGGACCTTGTTCAAGGCCGTGACGACATCTTCGAAGGTGTAGGTTAATTCGCCCCAATCGCGGTCGCGTACGCCAAAAAAGGCCTTGGCGAAATTGTCAAGCGAGCGCTTTCCGCCCGACTTTTCGCGGATCAGGCTGTCGGCGTCGAGCCAGATCAACTGACCTTCTTCATAATAGGCTTCATCGCGCTGGTAGCTCGGGAACGGCTCGGGTCGACGGTTGGACAGGATTTCCTCGTTGGTCGTGTCGACCAGTGGACGCCAGTTGCGCCCGACCTGCGCCGCATAAGCGGCTGCGGTCTGCGCCAGGGAATCATAGGCATCGTCGCGCGAGATCAGTCCGGCCCGGGCGGTCAGGACCTTGCCCCAGAACTGCGTCTGGCCCTCATAGACCCATAACAGGCTGTTGCGCATCGGCGTGCGGTAATCCGGCGTCCATAGATCGGCGGGCCGACGAAACTTGCCATTCCAGCTGTGGGTGTATTCGTGCGCCAGCAGATCGCGTTCGGCGACGCCGTCGTTCCAGTTGAGGAAGCTGTCCGGTGCCATCTGGTCTTCGGACGAGCGATGATGCTCGAGCCCGACACCGGTCAGCACGCGATCGCTCAGGGCGACGAGGAAATCGTAGTGACTGTAATGCTGGGCACCGTAGAGCTTGGTCGCCTGATCGACCATTGCGCGTTCGAGGGCGAGCTGTGCCGGGGCTATGGCCAGCTGATCCGGTCGGTCGGCGACCATATTGAGCGTGACGTCGGGCGATAATTGCTCGCTACGGGCAAAGCGGCCCGCGAAGACGGGTGAATCGGCCAGCGTATCGAGCGCGACCGGCTTGTAGTGAATCGTTCCGCCCGTGGCGGGCTGAACCGGGCGCAGCGCCGTCGCGGCGGTCCAACCGGCCGGAAAGGTCGCGCTAGGCTCGACCACGATCTGACGAACGTAATGGCCGGCCGGGTACAGCATCGTCGAGATCCACTCGAGCCCAAGGAGATTGGGGGACGTCACGACCTGACCCTGATCGGCGTCGGTCGCCGAAACGAAGTCGAACGTCACGTTGATCTCGCTTACGCCGGTCGGGACGTCGACGTGGAATGCGTACATGTCGGTCTGGTCGCGTCGCCAGGCGAGTATGCGGTTACCGGCGTGAAACGTCAGGCCGGCGACCTTGTCGATCTGGCCTTGCGGCGCATGCGCTCCCGGCAACCATTGCGGATAGAGCAGGACGATCGGCCCCGCCTTGACCGGAATGGTTTCCGACACGCGGAACACGCCATGCGCGACGTCGGTGGCATCCACGGCGATCTTTAGTGACCCCGGATACGGCAGATCGCGCGGGGGCGGTATGCTGTCGGTTGGCAGCGTCTGTGTCGGCTTGCTCGTGCCGGTGGTCGCGGACGAATCCTGCGCGACGGCGGAAGCCGAAACGAACGGTGCAACCATCAGGAGGGAGAGGCGGGCAATCGAGGATAAGCGCAGCATTGCAAAGCCCTGCGCACGAAAAAAGACATTGTCCAGTCCCCGCTCGCCTGATCCTGCTGACCAGCCGATTGGTCTTATCGGATCTACCCCGCATAATCGTAATGCGCTGAAAACCGGGTCTTTGGCGGCGGGGCGATCGTGAAAGACAGAGGGGATGTGCCTGCGGTCCGGGCGTTGCGCGGCGTGCGCGCGCCAGCCATCTGACCCGTTCTGCCAAACTCTCCGCCAGACTTGCACCGATGCGACTGAACGAATGGCTGAAGTCGGGCATGGGTTTTGCTCCGCCAAACGTCAGCAGTTGAGTCAATCTGTTGCAAAAAGGCAAAACCTATATCGCCAGACGGCACCTCGAATGATTAAAACGTTGTTTATTGATGGGGCTTAAGCGGGTTTCCCATGACCATGACCGCCGACGCAATCGAAATTACCGTAAAGCAGGCCGCGCGCATGTCGGGCGAACTTGGTATCCTTACACTCGATCTCCAGGCGGACATTGCCGCATTGGCAGGTCGGGTAACCGCTCAGGCAAATACCATCGACGAGGTCGGCTCGGACGCGAACATACTTGCGGCTGACGTTGACAATGTCGCTGCTGCAGCACGCGAATCCCGCAATGACACAACTGCGGCGAAAAGCGTCATCGACGATTCGAACGCCCGTCTAAATGCTGCAATCGGCAACGTGGTCGAACTGATCGAGCAGGTTAGCCACATTCACGACGGGCTTGGCGCGTTCAACACCGCGCTGAGTGAAGTCGGATACATCAGCGCTAGCATCAATGTCATTGCGCGCCAAACCAACCTCCTTGCCCTGAATGCTACGATCGAAGCTGCGCGAGCAGGTAACGCCGGTCTGGGTTTCGCCGTTGTCGCAAGCGAGGTGAAGAAGCTCGCAGGAGAAACCACTTCCGCGACTAAGCGCATCGAACAGTCGATCGCCACGCTTGCCGTGGAGGCGGGCAGTATGCTGACGCGCATCGGGGAAGGGGTCGGAAAGGCCCAATCGGCTCATCGTGGCGCAAAAGGGATCGAAGCGTTGGTCAGTCAATTGCGGGAGCTGATGCAGGGATTAGAGCGTAATGGCGACAGTGTCGCTGACCGCGTCGATTCCATGGTGCACGCCGTTGATCGCGTCCGCGCGGGCCTGGACGCCCTTACCGGTACGTCTACCCAAAATGCGACTGGGCTTCAGCAGCTTGCGAGCCGCGTGAGCGTCGTAAGTAACGACACAAACGCTATGTTGCAGATGCTGGCGGAGAGTGGAGCGGACATGCCAGACTCTCCGTACATCAACTTTGGTCTGCAAGTCGCGCGTTCGGTCGGCGAGGCCGCTACGGCGGCGATCGCCTCGGGCGAGATCGACTTGGCAACGATGTTGAGCGATACTTACGCTCCGGTGCAGGAGAGCGATCCGCCGCTGTTCACGCATCCTGCTCAGGCACTGCTCACACGCTTGGCTCGACCCCATCAAGAGAACGCGCGGCAGCTTCCCGGCTTTTTTGGAATGAGTTTCACCGACCGAAACTGTTTCGGCGCGGTGGCTATGCCGGAACGCTCGCTTCCTCAACAGAAGGGCAATCGACCATGGAACGCGGAATATTCGCGAGCAGGTTTAATCTATACCTATCCCGAGACCCGGATTCAGGTCCGCACCGCGACGCCATTTTGTCTGAAAGCGTATCGGCGTCCGCTTACTAGCGGTGGAGTTGTATTATTGAAGCAAGTGATTGCCTCGATATGGGTGGCCGGCCGACATTGGGGCATCCTGCAGCTCGCTTATGAAAATCAAGGCTGACGCCGAATATCGCACATCACGCGTCAGCGCGCCGTCGGGCCGCTTTCAGCGGTGCGGCTAGACCGCCACTCCGTCTCGCCTAAAAAGACACGTGCTCCGTACGGTTTTCAATGACGGGCGCATAACCTGAATCAATGACCGGTTCCGGTTCGCGCTACGGCGCTGTTGGATGATCGGCATTCGGTCACCGCAGACGCGGCCGTCGAAAAGCAGCTTGAATAGGTAAGTCTCGGATTTTCGGCTCTGTGGCCGGCATTCCATTCGCATTTTCCGTGCCTGGGCTATCCTTGCATCAGTTTAGGAACCAGTGGTCGAATCCATGCGCTCCGGGCGCCGCCACCGAAGGAAACAGCGATGGATGAGTTTGCACGGATGATGAGTATGGAGGGTGTGCGTCCTCTCGATCAATTGAAAGAAAAGTCCCGCCGTCTGGTCAAACAGCCGTCTCCAGTCTCTAGCCAGGCGATAGTGACACCGCCGGAATTGGGGCAAGGTGGCCACGCATGGGTTACCGGACCACGTGCTCGTACTGCGCTTGAGACGGCGCTGGAGCGCCTTGCCAACGAGATCCGGAATGGACGGCGTGGCTGGGCAACCGGCATTCTTCAGGATGGCAGAACGGTCACGCTGCCTGCCTCGTCAGGAGCGGCATCGCTGCTTGGAACCGCAGATCGCCAATCGCTGCGCCTTATGATTGTCGGCGGCGACGGCTGGACCTTCGTAATGCATCCGCTGATGGGAGTCGCTACGCTCGATGATGATCCTGCTGAATCGGAATGAACGCGCGTCCGAAAACGACTGCGAGTGGCGTGTTCCGAAAAATTGCAACGGGTTTGAGTGCGAACAGCGGCCGGGAGCGCGGGTTTGGAACTACCAGGTCCCCTCGTTCATCCGGCGCTGACGTTCGGCCTCCGCCGCACTGGTGCTGGGGTGAGGATGCTCGACAGTGGGAATCGGACCAGACGGTGCCCAGCGCGTGACGATCACACCTTTTTCGCCAACCTGATGTTCGAGCAGCCGCATTGAGACTGAAGGCGTGCCATCGTTGAATATCCGCTTGCCGGTCCCGAGAATGACGGGAAAAGTCATGAGCACCAGCTCGTCGATCAAACCGGCTTCGAGCAATGGCGGGTAGAGCGTAGACGAGCCCTGGATTAGCAAGTCGGGTCCGTTGCTCTCCTTCAGCGTGCGGATTGCGGCAATGCTGTTCACGCGATAGCTGTTTGCCCAGCCAAGCTGCTGGTTGCCATGCGTCACGACATACTTGTCAGCAGCGCTTAGGGCACCCCCCATGTCCGCCATCTCGCCTTCCACGAACGGCCAATAAGCCGCGAAAATGTCGTACGTTCGCCGACCTAATAGGAGTGCGTAAGGCGGTTTGAACAGCTCACCTAGCACCGGATTTATCACATCGTCGCCTATCCCGAATACCCAGCCGCCCTGATCGAAGTCTCCGGTTCGATCCTCTGTTGGCCCCCCGGGAGCCTGTATAACACCGTCAAGCGATACGAACGCTGCGCCAGTCAACTTACGCATGGATCAAATCCTTTCGGTGGACGCCCTGACAATCTCTGTTCTCGACTGGAACATGTCGAGCGGCACGTGTTCAATCGCCGCTCCGTCGAACCTGACAGATTTGTCGAGATGAGGGAGTGACTAAGGCGGCTGAACGTCAGCGACTTGGCCGATTGCGTTATCGCAGCCGCTCGTTCCCACGGATAGGCCGTCGGCCAGCCGGTTGAAGCGGCTCGTGCAACACCTGTTTTCCCGCGGCACTTCCTATCCCTTCATTCCGAAGCGTAAGAATGCCGGACCCGGCATAGCGGACGTCTCGTTCGAACGTCTGGCGGGAGCAGTTGGCCAGGGACCGGCCGTGGCGAAGCTTTCAGGGTTGAAAGGGCCACGGGACAAATCACTGGCGACATCACGACTATGGTAAAGGCCTGAGACGCCAGCACGGAAGCGTGATCGCCGGCGATCAAATCAATGAAGTCGGAATATTCAAAGAATATAGAATGGTATTATCTTTTTTGCGCGTAGATACCTCTACCTTCGATGAATTGCTGAAAATGAATTCCGGGATTGTAAAAATTTTTAAGAGCATCGATATAATTATAAACCATCATCTATTTTAAATAGGTACCACCTAAAACCATGCTCCTCATGTTTTGGAACAGATCACGTTGGAGGCGAGTTTGCGGTATTCCGATTTAATCGCCGTCTTGAAGGAAACTGAATTGACTGAAGAAACTACCAACGCCGTTGAATTAGCGACCGAATTGACGATGGCATGGCTGTCGAACCCGAATACGCGCACTTCTGCAGAGGACGTCCCGGCATTCCTGAAGTCGATGCATGACGCAGTGATCGGTCTTTCGACTGCGCCGACCGAAGCTCCGACCAAGGGCGCCGCTGCCGAATTTACTGGTGCGGTCACAGCGAGGAAGTCGCTGGCAAATCCCGACGTGATTATCTCGATGATCGACGGCAAGCCCTACAAGACACTGACTCGGCATCTCTCCACCAACGGTTTGACGGCTGCCGAATATCGCGCGCGCTATGGCTTGAAGCCCGATTATCCCACGACGGCACCGTCTTATTCGGCAATGCGTCGTGATATGGCGAAGAAGATCGGTCTTGGTCGAAAGCCGGGCCAGAAAGCCCCTGCCAAGGCAGCGATTCCCGTAACGGCGCCGAAGCGTGGTCGCCCCGCGAAAGTAGTCGAGCCTGCCTGAAGCGTCCGGCGGCGAGCATACTGATCATGTTCGCCGCCGTTCAATCGATCGTTGAATGAAGATAACCATCCGATGTTACGCGGAAAAAGGGCTCTGGCAGGAATGGCCCAAGCTACGCCATCGTTGAAAGACGGCCTTGAGTCCGCTGTGCACTTTTCCTAGTTCGAACCCACAGTCGATTGGTCGGTAAAATTGCCGTCCCCCTTATGAACGAATGAGGAGGGCGTTCGACCGACAGACTATGGCCCGGAACTGACAGGCGTCGCAGCTACGGCAGACCTCCTCAGAAGCTCCAAGTCTGAGAAACCAGTGCGTCGATGCACGCTTCTCGGGAATACGCGATGGCAAGACCCGACGCGCGTGATCCAGCCATTTCAGATGGAGCGTGTGCTCGCTGCTCTGCCTGTTGATTGCGCCGGAGTACCGCATACTGTCTCTCGCGTATCGCCGCTGCCGAACTGAGATGCTCAAATACATCGGCACATGAGAAAGGTCGAAGGCAGCCAAGTGCGCGTTTGCGCGTTGCTGCACCGCACCATTTGGACGTTATCTTATGCCTATCCCTGCGCCCGACCGGCCTGCATCGGTCGGGCTGATCCATTTTGCCCTGGCGCTCGGCGGCTTTGCGATCGGTGTGACCGAATTCGCAACCATGAGCCTGCTACCGTACATGTCGCGTGGGTTGCACATCGACGAACCGACGGGCGGGAACGTCATCAGTGTCTATGCGCTTGGCGTCGTGGTGGGCGCGCCGTTGCTGACCGTGTTGGGCGCCCGCCTCAGCCGCCGTACGCTTCTGATCGTGCTGATGTCGCTTTTTGCCGTCGCCAACGGCCTGAGCGCGCTGGCTCCATCCTACCACGCGATGCTTGTCTTCCGATTCCTCAGTGGTTTGCCGCACGGGGCCTATTTCGGCATCGCATCCCTGGTCGCCGCATCGCTCGTCGCCCCGGAAAAGCGCACGCAAGCTGTGGGGCGCGTGATGCTCGGGCTGACGACCGCCACCATCATCGGTGTGCCCTTTGCCAATTGGCTCGGGCAGGCGGCCGGCTGGCGTTGGGGGTTCAGCGTCGTGACCGTGTGCGCGTTCTCGACCGTAGTGCTGGTGCTGGCGGTCGTCCCGCGCGACCGCCCCGACGCCGGTGCCAGTCCGCTGCGGGAACTGGGCGCGTTGCGCCGTCCGCAAGTGTGGCTGACGCTCGGCATCGGCGCGATCGGCTTTGGCGGGTTGTTCGCGGTCTATACTTATCTCGCGTCCACGCTGATCGAGGTGACCGACGTGCGACCGACGGTGGTGCCGCTGGTGCTCGCTGTGTTCGGGATCGGCATGACAGCGGGCAATCTGATCGTCCCGCGCTTCGCCGACCGTGCGCTGATGCCGACGGCGGGCGCATTGCTGCTGTGGAGCGCGGCGTCGCTCGCGATCTACACCGTGGCAGCACACCACTTGTGGTCGATCGTCCTGGCGGTGTTCGCGATCGGGCTCGGCGGTGCGCTCGGCACGGTGTTGCAGACTCGGCTAATGGATGTGGCGGAGGAAGCACAAGGGTTGGCCGCGGCGCTCAACCACTCCGCGTTCAACACCGCCAATGCGCTCGGACCATGGCTTGCCGGGATGGTGGTGGCAGCCGGATACGGCTGGACTGCCACCGGCTGGGTGGGATGTGCGTTGGCGCTGGGTGGTCTTGCCGTCTGGGCGGTCGCCTTGCTCTGGACAATCCCGGATCGCCGCCAGCGATCCATAAGCGGATCGAGCGGGGCGGTGGCGTGAGCGAAATTCTCGCGCCACCCACGGTACGCCGCCAGTTCGTCCTTGCGGGCGTAATGGCGGGGTCGTTCATGAAAGCGATCGAAGCGACGATCGTGGCCATCGCGATGCCGCAAAACGCTGGGCAACTCCTCGACCGGCGGCCAGAGAGCGGCCATGCGCCCGAACTTAACGAATGGCCGTCCGGGGAAGGGACGGGGTTGGCGTGAATGACCGCATCTGGGTCCAGCCGGTCTTGGAAGCGGGCGGTCTGTGATGGGCGAGGTTTGGCATTGAGGCGCCGAAAATGATCCCTGCGTGTGCCTCCGTATCCGGTTGCCCGGAGCGTTAGCGCACCGCCGCGGCCGACCCGGCACCGCCCCGGGCATCATGCGCGCCGAACATCGTCGCTCCCGCCAAAGACGGCGCGCCGAGCGACAGGAACCCCGACGTCGGGCTGGCCGCGCTGCGGAGTCGTGGTGCCCCGAGCACAATGCCCTCGGCGATCCCCCAGTGTTCCTCGTCGGAGAAGGTATAGCCGCGCTGTTCGAGCAAGTGTCGCGTGTCGGCCGACAGCGCATACGGTTCGAGCGCGACCGTGTCGGGGAGCCATTGCTCGTGGATGCGCGGCGCGTCGATCGCCTCCTGCACGTCCATGCCATGATCGACCATGTTGAGGATCGCCTCGAGGGTAATGGTAATGATGCGTGAACCGCCCGGGCTGCCGATCACCAGAACGACCTTGCCGTCTTTCAGCACGATCGTCGGGCTCATCGAGCTGAGCGGGGTCTTGCCCGGCGCAACCGCGTTCGCCGTGCCCTGCACCAACCCGAACATGTTGGGCGATCCAGGCTTGGAGGTGAAATCGTCCATTTCGTCGTTCATCACGATGCCGGTGCCAGCGGCAACCCGGTGCGCGCCAAACCAGTCGTTGAGTGTGTAGGTGACCGACACCGCATTGCCCCTGGCATCGACCACGTCATAGTGGGTGGTGCTCTTGCCCTCGTGCGCTGGCGCTGCCGGGCCCAGCGTCGCGGAGGGTGTGGCGCGTTCGGGATCGATCGTGCCACGCAGTTTCGCGGCATAAGCCGGATCGAGTAATTCGGCGATCGGATTGGCGATGAAGTCGGGATCGCCGAGCTTGTTATTGCGATCGACATAGACCCGGCGCAGCGCCTCGACGAGCACATGAACTTCGGCAGCTGAGTGAAACCCCATTGCCCTTAGGTCATAGCCCGACAGGATGTTGAGCGTTTCGCAGATCGACACGCCACCGGAGCTGGGGGGCGGCGCCGAAACGACGTGATAGCCACGATAGTCACATTCTATCGGCTTCAGTTCGCGTACCCGATAGGCGGCGAAATCCTGGCGGGCGAGAATCCCACCGCCCTTTGCCGATGCCGCGACGATCGCTTCGCCGATCGCACTCTTGTAGAAAGCGTCGGGGCCATCGGCGGCGATCCGTGTAAGCGTCCTGGCCAGGTCGGCCTGCACCAGCCGATCACCCTTGGTCAGCGGCTTGCCGCTTGGCTGGAAGATGCGCGCGGCTTCGGGGTCGCGTGCAAGTTTGGGGCCTTCGCGGGCCATCGGGCCGGCATCGCCCTGGCCGAGCACGAAGCCATTGCGCGCCAGGCGGATCGCCGGTGCCATCAGCGTCGCGCGCGACAAGGTGCCATAGCGTGCCCGCGCGGTCTCCAGGCCCAGCACCGTGCCCGGTACGCCGACCGCTTGCCAGCTATCGGTTGACCGGCTCGGTACGGGGTTTCCGTCCTTGTCCTGGAACATCGTTGCACTCGCTGCGCGCGGCGCCTTCTCGCGGAAATCGAGGAAGGTCGAGCGGCCGTCGGCGAGGTGGAGCGTCATGAACCCGCCACCGCCGATGTTGCCGGCCTGTGGATAAACGACGGCCAGCGCGTAACCGACCGCGACCGCTGCATCGATCGCGTTGCCGCCCTTTGCCAGGACCTCGACGCCGACGTCCGTGGCGATCTGCTGCGCGCTAACAACCATCCCACCAGAGCCGGCGACTGGCTCGCGATCCGCCGCCGCGGCGACTGCTGGAACGAGAGCGAAGCAAAGGGCGGGGAGGAGGGTGCGCATGGCGTCGATGGTGGCGCAAACCACAGGAATTGAAAAGGACGTACGGGCCTACAGTTTGTGCCTGGGCTTTTCGCGTGGAAACGGACGTCGGTTCTGCCCTCGCCAAAGAGGACAAGGAACGACGGTCCGAGATTGGGCGTGCGGATGTTGATGCGAATATCCGACTGTCAGTCGTAGCGGTATTCGTCGCGCCATGAGCCTTGGCCGTGCCTATCGCAGTGGCAGGAACACGTCCGTGATCGCTTCATGTGCTGGCACGAGCGGGAAGAACTTCTTGCGTTCACAATAGAGCGGGAAGTCCCGCAGTTCTTCACCGCTTCCAGGCAACCAGTCGCGGTATAAAAACAGCGCTGCCGGCTCGAGGTCTTCGCCAGCCGAGCCCAACAAACGCAGGGCCGCTACCCTGCCGCCGGGAATGGTTGCGGCTTCTACCCCATCATCATTCGGGGCGATCGCACGGTTCGTGGCGACGCAGATCTCCATCCGGAATTCAGCCGGTGCGGTAACACGCGTGTCGCTCGGGAAGATGCCGTAAATCGGCAAGTCGGGATCGGTCAGGCCGTTCGCTTGGCGCCACGCAATGAAGCGCGCCACTGTGGCGGCAATCGTCGCGGGCTCTCCGCGCCAGTCTTACGCATGGTGAAGCGATCGTTGCTTTGAAAGAAGGTCGATGGCTTGTCAGCGTTATGCCCCAACCGCGTTGCTGTCGGCCCCGTCGTTTGACTGGGAGTGGCGGATACCGTCAGAAGCTGCCAGTTTCAGGTTGGTAGGGGAACGGCTTAAGTTGGTCGATGACGGCCATTTCACTGTAGGTTGCACTCAGGATGTGGCCATGGACCCAGTCAAGTTTGCAAGCCTGCATGGTATGAAAGGTCTGTTTCAAATCTCACTTTAATAATTTTGGGAGGTAAATCGAGGAAGCGTTGTCTTGACCCCTGAGCCGCACATGCAGCGCGGTTTCAGGGGGAACTTCAATGACGCAACGGACACCGATCTGGATTCTTACCACGACGGCTATGATGGCCTTGGCACCTCCGGCCTATGCCCAGAGCGACGCAGCCCGCGACTTCGATCTTCCCTCGCAAAGCCTGGGCCAGGCGCTCCAGCAGATTGCGCTTCAGTCAGGTCGCCAGGTGATCGCCCCATCAGCGCTGACCGAAGGTGTCAAAGCATCCGCGATCAAGGGGCGCTACACGCCGACCGCAGCTGTCGGGATATTGCTGCGCGGCACCGGTTTGCACACCGCGTTGGTTGGGAGCACGATCGTCATTCAGCAGGTGGCTCCCGGCGATGACGGTGCGCGCGGCAGTGACATCCTGGTAACGGGAACGCGCATCCGGGGGCGGGCGCCGGTTGGATCATCTGTGATCCCGATCGACCGCAAGGCTATTGACGAGAGCGGCTACGCCACCACCCAGCAGATATTGCAGTCGATCCCCCAGAATTTTGGCGGAGGTCCCAATGAAAGCACGAGCGGAACCTTCGACAGAAACGCGAATTTGAACGTGACCCAAGGCGCAACTGTCAATTTGCGCGGCCTAGGTGCCTCCTCGACGCTCGTGTTGTTGAACGGCGATCGGGCTCCGCTCAGCGGCTACGGCGGGTTATTCTCGGATGTTTCGATGATCCCCGCGTCCGCGATAGAGCGGGTCGAGGTCGTCGCGGACGGCTCGTCTGCGATTTATGGCTCCGATGCGGTGGCGGGCGTCGTCAACATCGTGCCGCGACTAAAGTTCGAGGGCGCTGAAACGAGCCTTCGCTATGGTTCGGCTGACGGTGCCGCGCAGGAATTTCAGGCGAGTCAGATCGTCGGCACGCATTGGTCCGGGGGCCACCTTGTTGTCGCCTACGAATATTATCAGCGCAATCGCCTGGAGGCTTCGGACCGTGACTTCGCGACCGACGATTTGCGCAGCTTTGGGGGGGCGGATCATCGCACGCCTTACGCCAGTCCGGGGACCATCTACGCGTCGCACTCAGCATCACCAATCTTTTCGATCGGGACCCACCGTATGCCGCCTATTACATCGGCACTTATGGTGCCGCCTACGATGCCGAGAACGCCAATCCGCTGAAACGCGTGATCTCGCTCCAGGTCACCAAATCGTGGTGAGGTCGAGCCTGTTTGGAGCGGCGATCCTCGTCTCCTTGGGGGCCCTGCCAGCGCATGCCTCCGGCGTTGATTGCGCAACGCGTTTGATGCCGCCATCTGTTATTGGCACTACTGCAATCACCGCGCGCGCGCTCGTCGAGCTTCGGGACTTCGGCGGAATAGACAATCGCGCGAGCAGCGCCGCGCCGTTTTCCCTGTCGCCCGATGGGAAGTGGATCTCCCTCATCCTGCGCCGGGCGGACGCCGACGCGGACAGCTACTGCCACGGGGTGCTGCTCCTGTCGGCTGATGGCATGCGCCCCCCGCGACTGCTCGACGTCGGCGGCGACTATATCTCGATGACGGGTGATAGCCACGGCATTGCGAACATGCCGAATGGCGGTGCTGCTGTCGTGACTCCTGCCTGGGCGCCGGATGGTCGCAGCCTCCTGTATATTCGCCGCGACAAGGGAGTGAGCCAGGCCTGGACCGTTGGGCTCGACGGAGCTCCGGCGCGGCAGGTCTCGCATATGGCGACCGACGTGCGCGAGGTTCGATGGGCGGGCGATGGACGACATATCCTCGTGACAACGCGCCCGGGGGTGCGGGACGAAGAAATCGCCATTGAACGGGAGGGGCGTCGCGGCTTTCATTATGACGCGCGGTTCTGGCCGCTCGCGGAGAGCAAACCGAAGCCGGTCGCACCCATTCCCACGCTCGTCCAGTCTATCTCGTTGAACTCGGGCACTATCGAAACGGCCGAGGAAGAGAACGAGGAGCAGGGCAAGCCGGAAAGCTTCGCGCTAAAGCCGCAGAACGCCATTTTGTACGCAAAATCGGTCGCTGGCGGCCGCGCATGGACCATAAAGACCGACCCAAGCCGGTATACAGGTCCTGCAGGGTTGCATGTCTCGGCGGACGGGGTCGACTATCGCTGCCCTGACGCCATCTGTGCACAGCGGGTCGCAGGCCTATGGCCAGGGGTTTTGAGCACAACCTATTGCCCTGGGATTGAAGATCGCAGGTTATGCCCACAGTAGGCAAAAATTCGTGCCTTTCACGAGCGGATCACGATCAAAAATTCCCTCTTTTGGCGAGGGTTCGAGTCCACTTTTTGAAAGAAATTAAGGTGGGCCACGTAGGGGCCACGGAATCGACCGATTGCTAAATATCACGCTTTTACAGTATTTAAGTAGTGCGCTGTGAGTCCTGTAAGCGGCACCATCAAAACCATTGATTATCAAAACAAATCCGGGCGGCAGTGGAGGCCTGAGGGCGTTCGTCAGTCCGTGGCCCCTGGGTGGCCCCTACCGAATGAACCTCAGGACACCTTCTTGAGTGTTCGTAAGATTCCCCACGGAAACGAATACCCGAGCCGCTGTGCAGGTAGCGAATCGTTCGACCCAGCAGTTTCAACTGCTCCAGCCCCGCCACTAGCTGCGCGCGCAGAAGCCGGTCGCTCGGCTTTCCCGCACCGGCGTTCCCTTCGACCGCCGGTACCGCGCCTGCCTCTATCCCGGACAGGCCATCGCAAGCTCGCCGAGCGGGGGAATTAGACATTCGGACATCCGGTGGGTCGCAGCGCATCAACTGGCACCTGTGGAGATGGCGGGACGGCCACTTTTGAACGACGGTTTCGAGGCATGCAGACGTCTGTCGTACGGTGTCTCCATTGTCAGGACATTCCCGTTTTTTCGCTGGCAATCGAAACCCGGCAAATGAAGTGAAGAGGTGGTTGCGCGACAAACACATCCCCGGTTGAAGGCTCGAAGGGGAGAAACGCCTTGCTGCCGGGTTTGGGGTCTTGATGGCGGCGGGGGCCGCTCCGGGCGCGGGCGCAGCGCCGGGCGAGGACATGACGATCCAGTGCCTGGCGGTGGCCAAGCACTGGATCCAGTTCAGAGGACGATGTCGGCAGCCTGCAGCGTGGGCGTAACCCCGTTGACGTTGGAGAGCAGGATGGCGAAGTCCGCGATCCCGTCACCGTTGACGTCCCCGGACAGCACGCCCGCCACGATGTGGAGCTCGCCTGCATGCAGCGCCTGCTGGCCCCCGGTCATCGCGGTGCTTCCGGTGAAGGCGCCGCCGCCGATGAAGGTGAACGCCTGGTCCCCGCCGAGGCGGGTGTTCGCGTCGATCGCGCGGAGATCGATCTTGTCGCTGCCACTGGTGAAGTCGAGGATCGTGTCCAGCCCGGAAACCTGCCCCGGAATAAGGACGGTTGAATCCGAGAGGGCGGTGTAGACGAAGATGTCCGCGCCCGCTCCACCGGTCAGCACGTCGGCGCCGCCGCCACCCTGCAGGATGTCGGCACCGCCCCCGCCCGAAAGAACGTTGGCCGCATTGCTGCCGACGAGGCGATCGCCGAAGTCCGAACCCGTCAGGTTCTCGATCGACTGCAGCGTGTCGGAGGAGAGCACCGATGCCGAAGCGCCTCCGACTGCCGCCACCGTGCCAACCGTCACGCCGGTCTCGCGCGCAAACGCGTTGTTTACGCCGAGGTCGGCATAGACGCCGCCGACCGCATGCAGATAGGTGGCGGTATCCGAGTCCGCGCCGCCCTGGAGCGTGTCGCTCCCGGTTCCACCCTCGAGCACGTCCGCCCCCGCGCCACCGACGAGCGTGTCGTTGCCCCCACCACCGCTGAGCGTGTCGGCCCCGGTGCCGCCTGTGATGGTATTGGCAAGCGCGTTGCCGGTGCCCGTGAAGCCACCAATTCCCGTAAACGTCAGATCCTCGACGTCGCTGCCGAGCACATAGCTCGCAAGCGTCGTCTGGACGAGATCCGTGCCGCCACCGGGAAGCTCGGTTACCACGTCACCAACCGAGTCGACCACGTAGACGTCGTTTCCGGTGCCGCCGATCATGACGTCGTTCCCGGTGCCACCATCCAGCGTGTCGTTTCCGGCCCCGCCGTTCAGCGTGTCGTTGCCGCCACCGCCGCTGAGCGTATCGTTCAGGGCGCCGCCGGTGATGACGTTGTCCAGTGCATTGCCGGTGCCGGTGAAGTTGCCGGGACCGGTGAAGATCAGGTTCTCCACATCCGCGCCCAGCGTGTAGCTGTTGATCAACGACTGCACGGTGTCCGTGCCCTGACCGGCGGTCTCGACCACGACGTCATTGGCGCGTTCAACCACGTAGGTGTCGTCACCCAGCCCGCCGACCATGCGGTCCGCGCCGGCCCCGCCATCGAGCAGGTCGTTGCCGATGCCACCCGTCAGCGTGTCGGCACCGGCGAGACCTGAGATGTAGTAGTCGAGGGTCACGCCGCCGGTGACCCCGCCATTGGGGGCGGTCAGGACGTTAGCCCCGGCAGTGCCGACGAGATCGTCGTTGAGGATGGAGCCGACAGCGGTTGCGCGCAGGATGGTCGCGTTGACGGCGCTTGAAAGCGTCAGGCCGAACGTCTCGTCCAGCTCCTGCTGCTGATCGCCCGTTACGTTGACCGTGACGGTCTGCGTGGTCTGCCCGGCGGCGAAGGTGAGCGTGCCCGAAACCGCCGCATAGTCGGAACCTGCGGTGGCGGTGATATTCGCCGTGGCGTAGTTCACCGTCACCGGACCATTCGTCGCAGGACTGGACAGCGTCACCGTGAACGTCATCGCATGGACGCCGTTGAGGCCTTCCCCGACCGCGACGTCGGACACCGACAGGGTCCTGACCGCGAGCTGCTCGAACGTATAGTTCGTGGTCGTGCCGCCGGATACGAACTGATAGTTGTTCACGTCGACCACCAGATCGCTGCCGCTCGCCGCACCGGTGATCCGAAGGATCTTGTGCCCGGCGAACACGACCTGCTGGATGACGTAGTCGTTGCGGCTTCCCTGGAGCACGAGCGTGTCGGACTGTCCGGACAGCGCCGTGCCTGCGGCATCGCCCAGCACGGTGTTCTTGAACTGGTCGGACCGCAGCATCTCGGTGAAGTGCTTGGAGTAGTCGACTCCCCCAAGCTGGGCATTGGCCGCGTCGATGATGCCGGCGTTGATGCCGGAGGTGGCGAGCGTGTCCAGGTAGCCGACACGGTGCGACGCGCCGGCATATTGCGCATCCTGGAGTTGGTCCGCCGCGGTAAGGCCGGCATTGTCGTTGTTGTGATCGTACGTGGAGAGAACGCCTGGTGCCGACTCGTACTTGCCGATCAGCGCGTCGAGCCGGATCGAACCACCGATGATGATGTCGTTGCCGCCATCCGTGGTGAACACGTCGTTGCCGCCGCCACCGATGATCCAGTTCTCCCCTGCATCGCCGAGGATGTGGTCATTACCGACGGAGCCGATGACCCCTTCGATCTGCGCGGTGGCGATCTGCGTCGGAATGCCCGTAACGGTCGTGCCCGGATTGGTCTGGTTCGCAAGATCGAACGTGATGCCGCCGGGCCGCGCCGCGTTGTCGCTGAAGTCGACGAGGTCGAAGCCGGTCGATCCGGGTGTATTGCCCTCGTCGGTGACGCCGTCGCCACCCAGCACCTCGTCGGTGCCGATGGTCAGCGCGCCGGTCTGGTCGCCCGGCCGCAGGATGTCGTCTCCGTTGCCGCCGAACAGCTGGTCCTGATCGGCACCGCCGACGAGCACGTCGTCTCCGTTGTCGCCGTACAGGATGTCGCCGCCCGTGCCGCCATCGACATAGTCGTTGCCGTCGCTGCCGTGCGTGAACGGATCGGTGTCCTGATCTCCGTAGATGGTGTCGTCACCGGTGCCGCCCGAGAGCTTGTCGATCCCGGTGCCGCCGGAGATGAAGTCGTTGCCCGAACCTCCGATGATCTGGTCCGAACCGTTGATGTCGCTCCCGCTCGACTCCCCGTACAGGAAATCGTCGCCCGAGCCGCCGTCGATCAGATCGGGATTGTCTCCACCATAGATCCTGTCGCTGCCGTCTCCTCCGTAGAGACGGTCGATCCCGTAGCCGCCGTAGATGATGTCGTTCCCGGCCTCGCCGTAGACGGTGTCGTCGCCGCCCTGCGCATAGATCAGATCGGCATGGTCGGTGGCGACGATGACCTCGCTCGATTCCGCTCCGGAATTGGGTGTGCCATCGAGATTTACCCCGTCGTTGAGCTGGGCCTTCGGGCTGTCGGCCAGGCGGGTGTCCTGGATGTACTGGACGCCCCCGATGGTCACGACGTTGCCATCGTTCCGGGCACCCAGGCCACCGTTCGAGTAGACCCCGAGCGTCGGATGGAGCGTCAGCGCTCCGGCCGATACGAACGCCCCGTCCGAATCGTAGACGTCGCCGTACTTGTGGTCGTTGCCGGTCGTCTTGACCTCGCTGCCGGAGGCCGCCGCCACTTCCTTATGGGCGCTCAGATCGACGTACGCGTCGGCATAGCCGAAGATGTTGCCGTTGAGGTGCGAGAGCCCGGTGTTGCGTTCGACGATGTCCTTCAGCTGGGCGTTACCGACCTCCTCGCCGAACTGCTGCCCGGCAAGACGGTAGAGATAGTAGAAACGGTCACCGTCCATCAGCGACTCGATCTGGGCGACGAACACCTTGTCGAACGTCTCACCGAGCAGTCCACCCGGCTGATGGACCTCGGCCAAGCCTCCCAGCCACGTGTCGATCGCGTTGAAGCCAAGCGTGCCAGCCCCGCCGAGAGTCGCATCACCGCTCATGAAGGCATATGCCTGCGCGGTGGTGAAGAGCATCGCGGCAGGATCGCCCTCGGCGATCGACCCGTCTACCAGACCGACCATGGCGCCGGCCTTGGCCATGTCGCCGTCGAAGGAGTAGGCCGCGATGAAATTCACCAGCGACGAAGGGTGCTGCATGTTCTGGCCGAAATCTGTCCAGCTCGTGTAGCGTGCCAGGCCGATCGCCCCGCGGAAATCGTTGAGCGTGGGGATGCCGATGTCGCGACCGCGTGCGATGTTGATCGCGGCAAGATCCAGCGGCTGCCCGAGAAGTCCCTGATTGAGCGCGGGCGTGACGAACTCGTCGACTTCGTTCATCTGCTGATGCGACATGCCGAGCACGATGGCGGCCGGCCCGACGTCGGCGAACTTCTCTGGGCTGAGGAATGCATCGCGCAGGGCATAGCCCATGATCTTGCCGGTCAGACCCTTGGTAGGATCGATCGTGTCGATCGTCTCGCGCAGCGTCGAGTGGCCGAAGCGGAACGCCGCCTGCGAATATTCGAGCGAGATGTCGGCGTTCACGCTTGAGGTGTAGCCGACGAACTCCTGGATGTTCGGCGTGACGTTGCGGGCGTACTGGTCGACCGCGGCGTGCTGATACTCCATCTCGACGATCAGTTTGGAGGCGTTGAACATCTTGTCCTGATCCCAGGCGATGGATCCGTCGGAGAAGACGAAGTCGCCTGCCGCGTTCGTGGCGTGGGTGTCGATCTGGAAGGCGTGCAGCTTGGCATGCGTCGGGTCGCCCGTCACCGTGTCGTCGCGGTGGAGCGCATCCATCAGGTTGCCGACCTGGAAGTTGTGCTCCTCGTGGAAGACGTGATGGATCGAGGTGAGCCCGAAATTCTCGTTCACGCGGCCGTCGCCCGCGATATAGTGGTCGCCGACCGAGGCGAGCAGGATCTGCCCCACCGCGTCATGCACCGCACCCGCAGGCGTCGTGATGCTGAAGTCGGCGAAGTTGACGAACGGGAAGAGCGCGCTGGCGCCGTCCAGCGTATGCGGCGTTCCAGGAGGCGCCTGCGGATCCAGCGTCTGCATGAACAGCGTCAGCTTGTGCGTCGTGGGATCGATCCCGAACTTCGAACCCGCGCCGAACTGGACCTTGACGGCCGCATCGATGGTCGCGATCGCGGCATCGACCGACGCCGACTGGGCGGCGGTGCCGTAGCTGACCTCGGTCGTCTGCTGCAGGCCGTCGCCATTGGCGTCCTGGAAGCCGTGCATGTGGCCGCTGTCGAAGCGCGGGTTCATGTCGAGCAGGAGCGCGCTGCCGCTGACTCCCGCACCCGGCTGGCCGGTGGCGATGACGTGCCCCGAGGCGTCGCGGTTGCGCAGATTGTTCACGTCCTCCCAGGTCAACGCGTCGCGACCGGTCGCCTCGACGTGCGCACGCAGTTCATCCAGCGTCGGCAGCGTGCGGGTGGACATCGTACCGTCGGCCGCCTGCCACTGGGTCGCGAGCGTATGCCCGTCGAACAGCTTCATGCCGGCATGGAAGTCGGACGGGCTGGCCGTCGTCAGATCCGGCACCCACTCGCGCAACAGGTTCGTCAGCTGCTCGTGCGACCCGTAGGTCTGGCTCTGGTCGATGTAGGGCGAGGAGTGGTTGACGTACTGCGGATTGCCGCTGGCATCCACGCTGTCGACGGTCGCACGGGTGATGGTGATCTCGTGGACGGGCTGCCCGTCCGAACCCTTCATGCCGTACAGCGGATCGTCTTTCGCGAGCGCGATCTTGATCGTCTGCGCCGACCCCTTGCCGATGAAGTCGAGACCGTGGTCGAAGAACTGCCCGAACAGGACGAAGAAGCCATTCGACGGCGAGACTCCGGGATTGAGACCTCCAATGAAATGATCGTCCTGGCCTGCCGATGCCGCGAGCCGCGCCTGCGTGTCGACCTGGCCGAGACCGCCGTCGTGCACCGTCTTCAGGTCGCCCCAGTCGGTGACCGTGGCGATGCCCTTGGCGTCGTAGTAGATTTCCGTCGGCGCATGCGTGCTCGCCGCCGGATCGGCCGCGTGCTTCGCCCATGTGTCGTAGACCACGCCCGCCGTCGTGGTGGCCAGGCTGATCATGCGGGGCGTGTAGTCGACGACGTTCTGGATCGAGATCGGTGTGCCGTCGGCGGCAAGTGCGTTGGTCGTACCCGCCGTCGTGATGGTGTAATTAGTATTGATCGTCGGAGAGACGCCGAACTGGCCGAGCGGGGTCCCGTCGACCACGCTGCCGTCGCTGTACTTCCCGTAATAGTCTTTATTCGCGGCAAAGGCGCCGGCCTGTGTTCCACGATCGATCGAGACGTAGTGCTGGTAATCGGCCGGCGCGATGCGGCTGAAGTGCTGATCGACCGCTCCCCACTTCGAGTTCG
This sequence comes from Sphingomonas sp. PAMC 26621, assembly GCF_000251145.1. GTDB lineage: Bacteria > Pseudomonadota > Alphaproteobacteria > Sphingomonadales > Sphingomonadaceae > Sphingomonas. The sequence goes on from NZ_AIDW01000006.1 coordinate 39,839, forward strand.
CCAGCAGCAGGTTGTTGTTGGTGCCGGTCACGTCGCGAAGCCCGGCGAGGTCGACCGACGAATAGTAGGACGATCCGAACTGGGCGACCGCCGTCGCAGCCGATGTAGGGCCGGTTCCGGACAGGAGGTCCCCGTTCCAGAGCAGCTGATGGTGCGCGTCGTAGATCGCCCCGACACCGTTCCACCCCACGATCGCATTTCCCGCCGCGTCGAACAGCGGCCGAAAGTTCACTTGATCCAGCAGAAACGACAGGTCGGTGCCGTCGAGGACGAATGGCTTCAGGCCGTTGCGATAGGTAGGCATGTCTGATCCCCTTGACTTACCACTGCGGACGAAATCGATGCCATCGACTCCAGAGCATGTCCGGGGAACGACATCTCCGGCGACGATATGGTCGTCGCAACTCGAATCCATCATTCATTGCTCGTATGCCTAACGAAATATTACCATCACCTCATACATCCTTTTGCGTATTTGACTGTCAGACCGTTCCCCATCATAAAAATGGAAGATACCTGATAATTCTCTGAAAAATCTGCATCTCGACGCATGGCACGGCTGGCGTAGTGTCGAGTCATGCCAGCATTTACTGTTGCGGGACCGCGTCCTGTTTCGGGTTCTCATGTCGTGTAGGGGTGGGACATGTCGCTGTGCTCGGCAAATACTGTTGGGGTCAATCGATCTCATCTTTCTGAAAACGCTTTCATTCTCTCGTTTGAAAGCGGATTTCACCCAAAGATCGTGTTTGACCGCGACGGTGCCGAAGCGAGAGGGGTCTTCGCCTGCTCGCAGAACGTGGTGCGCTTCAAGGCGACGAACACGCAGCGCCGGATCGACGGCGTGTTTACCCGGGTCACGTCAAGCAACCGTCCAGGTGCGTTCGCGGGATTGGTGTTCATCCAGCGGCGTACAAACGGCTTCCCGCGTATCCTGCGACTCAAGGCAACACGCGACCTTCGGTACGACGTGATCGGCACGCGCACGAGCGTTGATCTGGAACGACGCGACCATCTCCCCGAGTCGCTGCTGCACGACATCGCCGCCCGAATCGGCGTGCGAATGAAGACGCTGCGCACCCAGCAGACCAGCGTTGTGGCAAAGACCGGAACACCCCGACAGGCACAGCTCATCTGCCTTCTCACAAGGCTGTTCATCCCAAGCGTCGGGGAACCGTCATGAGCATGCGATCGCGGATCCTGCTCGGCTTGATCGCGGGGGCCGCTTCGCTGACGCTGCCACCCTCGTCGAAGGCGGCAGTGCCGGACGGCCGAACGCTCCCATCTCCCGTCAGCGACCCCATGAGCCGGATCTTGGCCGCCGAAGACCCGATCCTCAAACTGGACGACACAAGCTATGACGTCGGTGGCTTCCGTGGACTCGTCGCGGCGGCCGTTCGACGCCACCCTGCGATAGCGGAAGCACAAGCCGGCAGCAAAGAGGCGCGTGCCGCCCGCAGCGAAGCAAAGGCGCAGTTGCTGCCGAGGGTGGACCTGTCGTTCAGCAGTTATCGAGTAGCGTCCCGCGCCTTCTCGAACGACCCGCAAAACATCATAGAGCGCTCGCGAGCCGACCGGCGAACAGACGCTCTGGCGAGCATCGACCAGACGTTTTTCGATTTCGGTGCGACACGAGCGCGAATAGAATCAGCCAACGAACGGTTCGACGCTTCGACAGCAGACGTGGACAACGTGCAGACCGAGGTGGCGCTTCGCGCGATTGCGGCATGGTACAACGTCTTCGCCTACCGTGAACTCGTTGGGTTGTCTCAGGGACTGACCGACCATCAGGTGGCGCTGCGTAAATCCATCCTAAAGCGCGTGTCGTCCGGTGCCACAGCGTCGGGTGATGTCGCACGCGTGGACAGTTACCTCGCCTCGGCGCGGACGCATGTTGCTATCTACCAGCGGTCGCTCGCGGCGGCCGAGGCCCAATTTACCGAGATCTACGGACGCCCCCCCCCCAACGACCTCCTTCCTGCCCCACCGCTGGGCAGGAAGCTCGCGAGCAGCGACGCGGCGGCGGCGGCGGTGGTGCACTCACCCACGGTCAAGGCAGCGGCCGCGGTGGCGCGTGCCGCCCATCTGCAGGCCCGGGCCGCGCATGCGGACACGTTGCCGACGATCACAGGCGGGGTCGATGCCGGCCGGTACGGCGTCTTCGAGACTGCGCGCGACTACGACGTACGCGCACGCGTTGCAGTGCGATGGCGACTGTTCGGTGGAGTCGGTGCCCGTGCCGACCAGGCTGATGCGCGCGCCGATGCCGCCGACGCCCGCACCGCTCGGACAGCAGAGGAGCTGCGCCGCGACGCGGTGATCGCCTGGACGGACGTCGGCGCGCTCGACCGGCAGCTCGTGGCGCTGCGGCAGAGCTACTTGGCGAGCCGCCAGTCGCGCGACGTCCTCGCCGAACGCTTCGCCTATTCGCGGGGGACCCTGTTCGACGTGCTGGAATCGGAGGACTCGTACTTCCAGACGGCGGCGGCATTCGTACAGGCGTTGGCCGAGCGCGACGCGACCCGCTACGTCCTGCTGGCAAGGACCGGGCTGCTGCTCGATGCGCTCGCCATCCCGCAATACAATCAGGAGACCACGCGATGAGCCTGCACGTGTCCCCAGCACGCCGGCCGCTGTTCGCCGAATGGCTGATCCAGCCGATGCGACGCAACGCGTCGGTCTATCTGAAGGTCGGCATCGCCGCCGTGCTGATAAACCTGCTTGGTCTGCTCTCCTCGCTCTTCACCATGACCGTGTACGACCGCGTGGTCCCGAACCACGCGACCGCCTCCCTGATCGGACTGACGGTCGGTCTGACCATCGTCATCTGCGGCGACTTCGCGCTGCGGACGCTGCGCGCCTATTTCATCGACATCGCCGGCGCGGACATCGATGCGGACGTCGGCGGCACGGTGTTCGACCGCCTGCTGGCGCTGCGGCTCGATCTCAAGAAGGGCTCGACCGGAGCGCTTGCGGGCCTGATGCGCGAGCTCGAGACGCTGCGCGACTTCTTCGCCTCGGCGACCATGACCGCGCTCGTCGACGTACCCTTCATCATCGTCACGCTCACGCTAACCGCGCTGCTCGGCGGCCCCGTGGTGATCGTACCCCTCGTCATGGTGCCGATCGTCATCCTGACCGGATGGCTGACGCATCCGGCGATGGACCGACTGTCGGCCCGGTCGATGACCGGTGGACTGCTCAAGCAGTCGGTACTGGTCGAGACCATCGGTGCGCTTGAAACGATCAAGGCCACGGGCGCCGGAGATCTGATGCGGCGACGCTGGGCCCTTGCGATGCACGATCACTCGCAAAGTTCGCTGACCCAGCGCCTCGTGGCGACGATCAGCGTCAACGTCGCCACCTCGGCGAACACCATCTCCTACGCGGGCGTCGTGGTGGTCGGTGTGATCCTCATGGCCGAGGAGAAGCTCACGATGGGCGCGCTGATCGCATGCTCGATCCTGTCCGGTCGCGCCGTCGCACCGCTCGGGCAGATCGCCCAGCTGATGTCTCGCCTGAACGCGACTCGGGCAGCCTACCGGCAGATCGACGCGATGATGACGCTTCCTCCCGAAGGGCCAAGCGAAGAGGCGTTGAAGGTGAGGACGCTGTCCGGACATGTCGAACTTCGCGGCGTTACGTTCCGCTATCCCGGAAGTCCCGAACCGACGATTGCCGGAATGGACCTGATGATCGGAGCCGGGGAAAAGGTCGCGATCCTGGGTCGGGTCGGATCGGGGAAGTCGACGCTGCTGCGTCTGCTGCTCGGCCTCTATCCGCCACAGGAAGGCATGATCCTGTTCGACGGAACGGAATCCCGTCAGTTCGATCCCGAAACCATGCGCAGGTCGATCGGAGCCGCCTTGCAGGAGAGTGTCCTGCTGACCGGCACCGTGCGTGAGAACATCGACCTCGGCCGGGCAGCGGTGGACGACGAGGAACTCCTGCGCGTCGCACGCCTTTCGGGAACGCACCAGTTCATCGGCCAGCTTGCCAATGGATACGATCTGAAGCTCGCCGACCGCGGCGAAGGTCTTTCAGGCGGACAGCGCCAGTCGATCGCGATCGCACGGGCGCTTGCGGGGAGTCCGCCGATCCTGCTGTTCGATGAGCCGTCGTCGGCGATGGATTCGGATACGGAGACCGCGCTGCTCCAGCGGCTGCGGGCGGAGATCGTCGAACGTACCGTAGTGTTGGTGACGCACCGTCCGCCGCTTCTGCAGTTGGTGGACCGGATCGTCCTGCTCGACGGCGGCCGCATCGTCGCCGACGGCCCGCGGGACGCGATCCTGCGTCAGATGACCCCTGTGAAGGCAGCCTGACATGTCGCTGTCCGCACCCGTGCAGCCCCGGTTCGCCAGCGAGGCGGCGGTCGTCGTAGATCTCCACGGCGGGCGTCTTGAGCATCTTACTAAGAGGGTTAGGCCGGCGACGGCATCCAACCTCCTCCTGTGGGTCATTGTCGGCCTGTTCGCCGTGGCTCTGCTATGGGCGTGGCTGACCGTACTCGACCGCACTGTGCGTGCCACTGGCCGGGTGATACCCGGCGCGCAGTTGCAGGTCGTATCCAACCTGGAGGGCGGGATTATCAGTGCGATTCTGGTACGGGTAGGCCAGCCGGTCCGAGCAGGCGCCCCCATGATCACGCTGGACCGCACCGAGGCGGGAGCCGCACTCGGCGCGGGCGCTGCGACCATGGCTGCGCTCTCGGCAAAGATTGCCCGGCTCGAAGGCGAGGTGAAAGGGGTAGAGCCACGCTTCGATCCGAAGCCTGACGCGGTGGCCATGGAGCCGATCGCAATCGAACGCTCTCTCCATCGTTCGCGGATCGCCGCGTTGGCGAGCGTCATGGGCGAGTCCAGCGCCCGCATCATGCAGGCGGACCGCGCCGCAGCCGAGGCTCGCGCGACGTATGCGTCGCGAAAGTCTGCCGCGCGCGCGGCAGATCGCGAGCTCGTCATTATCCGCCCTCTCGTCGAGCAGGGGATCGAGCCCCGCATGTCGCTTATACAGCAAGAGAACCAAGCATCGATGGCGGCAAGCGACGTCGCCGCCGCGTCGGCCAGCGTTGCCCGCACCACTGCATCCATCGCCGAAGCCCGCGCGGCGGCGGCGCAGATGCGGGAAGACTGGCGCGGCAAGGCTGCCGACGAGCTGGCAGCCGCCCGAAGCGAGTTCGCGGCTCGCCGACAGGCCATGCCGGCCCTTGCCTCCAAGCTGGACCGCACCATCCTGCGCGCGCCACTGGATGGCCGGATAAACCGCGTGCTGGTGTCGACCGTCGGGGGATCCGTCCATCCCGGCGACCCGCTGATCGAACTCGTGCCGTCGCAGAGCGGCCTGCTGATCGAGGCAATGGTCAGTCCCAAGGACATCGCCCGGGTCCGCCTGGGCCAGGAGGCACGGATCGAGGTCACCGCCTACGAGAGCGCGGTGTACGGAACGATCCCCGGGAAAGTGATCGCGATCTCGCCCGACGCCACGACGAACGAGCGCACTGGCGAAGCGCACTACATGGTGCGCGTGGTCGCCAGGCGAAACGCGCTGACGGACCAGAAGGGGCAGGGGCTTGAGATCGGTCCGGGCATGGTGGCGACGGTAAGCCTAATGGGAGATCGCCGCTCCGTGCTCGACTATCTGCTCACGCCAATTACCCGGCTGAAGGAAACCGCCTTTCGAGAATAGCAGGATGAAAACGATATCCCGAGGTTCGGACGCTGCAGCCGTTTGAGAGAATTTCACCGTAGAGCACCGCACGCCCCGCAACTGTTTCTGGCGGAGGCGCCAGGCTGTGGCCTTCTCGGGCGCGCCGCACTCCGCCGAATAAAGCAAAATCGATGAAGGCGGTCCGAGAACCCACGACGGTGGACACAGGACGAATTGGGCTGACGAGGCTCTCAAGCTCCGCCACCTCCGTTTCGGGGGTAGCCCTTAGCCCGTCCTCGGCTACTGTGAATCCGAGAGTCGCCGATCCCTCGGATCGTGGCGATGAGAAGGGGACACGATGAACGACAGGTTGGCCCAGCCGAAGACTAAGCGCGTCCTTCGGATCATATCCGTGGTGACGGCCCTCCTCCTCGCCTCCCCAGTCCTGGCCCAACCGGCGGCGCGGACGGTCGATCCCGTTCGCGTGCTGGTGAAGCGGCTTGATCTGGAGCGGTACAAGGCGACGATCAAAGGCCTCACCCAGTTCGGCGATCGCCGCCAGGGCACCGCCCGCAACCGTGCCGCGATCGACTGGATTGAAGGTCAACTCAAGAGCTACGGCTGCACCAATACCGAGCGCCTGACCTACACGTTCGGCGACGAGCCAGTGCACAGGGTCGCACCGGCCAGGGCAGTGGTGGACATCGGGTCGGACGAACCCGGCCTGTCGGTCGGCGGCGGGCGCTCGCGCGGCGCTACGCTTCAAACCGGCGTCAACAGCAACCCCAACGCCCAGCCCGACGCCCGGGTCCGGGCGCTGAACACTCCGCCCGCGATCCCGGGGCCGCGCGAGGAGGTCTATTGCACCAAGATCGGGACCGGCCACCCGGGCGAGATGTATATCATCAGCGCTCACATGGACGGTATCGGCTTTGGCGAGGCGGCCAATGACGACGGCTCGGGGACGGCGCTGGTGATGGAGCTGGCGCGCGTGTTCAGCAGCCCCGACATACAGACCGACCGTTCAATCCGCTTCATCCTGTGGAACAACGAGGAAACCGGGCTGAATGGTGCCAAAGCCTATGTCGACCAGCGTGCAGCCCTGCAAGGCAAGGAGTCGCCCGCCGGATCTGGCCGCTACCCGGAGCCGAAGTGGCTCGGCGTCATACAGCACGACATGATGCTGTTCGACCACGGGATGCCCCGGGCCGACGGCAGCATGAGTCCTGTGCAGCGTCCCGAGGCCGACGTGAATATAGAATTCCAGTCGGCGTCCAAACGCGCCGCTCAATCCCAGGAGTTGGCCTGGGCCCTGCATGCAGCGAACGAGCGTTACGCCACAGACTATCCGGCCGCGGTCGGACGCCACATGACCAATACCGATTCGACTCCGTTCATGGACCTGGCACCGGCCGTTAGCCTGCGCGAGAATGACCGCGGTGCTCAGGTCGGAAGCGGCTGGGACCCGCAGTGGCACCAGCCGACCGACCTCTACACCACCTACAGCGACAAGGACTTCCTACTTGGGCTGAACGCGGCGCAGACCACCCTCTCAGCGACGGCACGGCTGGCGGGTGCGACCCTGCGCTAGTCGCGCTTCGACGACCCGGGTCGCAGGATCGGCGGAGGTACGCGGATATTGGCTGCGTAGACGACTGGCTCGGCCGGCGATCCGGACCGGCTCGCGTGTCTGGACGGCGGCTCCAGTACGCGCGTGAAACGTTGGAACGTCGGCTCTTCGGGCGCGTGCTGCTATCGCAGCCGTAATGAACGAAGGTCCGGTATGAGCAGCGGCAGTGAGCCTGCGAACGTCCGCCACTGGGGTAATCCGGCGTTGACGGCGACTGATCCAACTGCGTCGCAGGATATTGGTCAGTCAGATTCCATAGGCTTCCAAGGACAGCACGGTGCTCCATTCGACACTGGTTCGAGGCCTGAAACGGGACCGAATTCTTACTGGGCCACTAAGGGGCCAGGACGTTGACGGCGGGCCGAAAGTTCAGAGGGGTTACCACAGCCGATGTGAGTCCTGTAAGCGCATCATCTAAACCACCGAAAAGCTGTGGTTTTCCCCGTAGTGGTCGTTCAAAACAGCATCTCGCCATCGCTCAAGTTGGGCTCTGGTCACCCAAAGCCGAGGAACGGCGAGTATTACGGATCTGGCGTTGATCTCGCATCCGTTGACGCGGTGCTGCACAGCGGGCTCCTTCCTCGAACTGGCAGAAAATGACGCAAGGCTGTCCTAGGCGCTGTCTCCAATCCGGACCAGGAAAAGGGATCATCACCAGACCGGACCCCAGCATGTTTGACCCTGCCCTTGTACGAAATCGTCTTGGCTTCCTGGCGGCGACCTGTCTCGTCGCCGGCTGCGGCTCGGTCGCGGTCGGCCAATCCTCCAAGCCGCGACAGCCGGCACTGGCTGCTCCTGCTCCGGCGGCAATCGAACGCATCATCCCGTATCAGGCGCGCTTTGGCCGGCAGCGACCCGTGATTGCGATCGTCGGAATCAACGCGGGTACCGAACTCACCGATTATGTCATTCCGTACGGAATCTTGCAGCGGGCCGCGGTTGGAGAGGTGGTCGCCGTTGCTACCGGCGCGGGAATGATGACGATGCGTCCGGCACTTCACATCCAGCCCCAGGCATCCATAACCGAGTTCGACAGGCGCTACCCCGACGGCGCGGATTATGTCGTGGTGCCCGCGGTCGTGCGGCACGACGACCCCGTGTTGCTGTCCTGGGTCAAGCAGCAGGCAGCGAAGGGCGGCACGCTCGTCAGCATCTGCGATGGCGCGTTGGTGCTTGCCAGCAGCGGCGTGCTCGACGGCCATCGCGCGACCGCGCACTGGGCAACCGCTGGCTACCGCCGCAAGGCCTATCCCCAGGTCCATTGGGTCGACGACCGTCGCTATGTCGCCGATGGACGGATCGTTTCCAGCGCCGGCATCAGTGCGGCCGTCCCGACATCGCTGGCGCTGGTGGAAGCGATCGCGGGTCAAGACCGTGCCGCGGCGACCGCGGCGATGGTAGGCGCGCACGACTGGAGCGCAGTCCATGACAGTCATCGGTTTGCACCGAAGTTCGGTCGCAATCTCTCGGCCTTTGCCGCCACGGAATATTTGAATGGCTGGTTTCATCATCCCCAATCGATCGGCGTCACCGTTGCCACGGGTGTAGATGAGATCGCTGTCGCCTTCACCGCAGACGCGTATGCGCGGACGGGGCGGGCGAAGGCGTATGCGTTTGCCCGCAGTCCGGCTCCGGTCACGACCTTGCATGGCCTGATTCTGCTGCCTGACCGTACCGATCCGGAAGCTCTCACGCGCATCGTTACGCCAGCATCCGGCACTTCAGCCTTCACCCTCGACAGTGTCCTTGCCGAGATCGCGCATCGGTACGGCAGGCAGACCGCCTATGGCGTTGCGCTCGGCTTTGAGTATCCCGGGTATCATGGCTGAAAAACGCATCGTTTCGCCCGCGCCGCCCGACACGCTCCGCGTGGTCTTGCTCGCCTATGACGGCATGAACCTGCTCGACCTGGCCGGACCATTGCAGGCGCTGACCACGGCCAACCGCGGCGCACCGACGGGAGCACCGGCGCGCTACGAGACGATCGTCGCCTCCGCGTCGGGTGGGGCAATCCTGACCAGCGCAGGCCTGCCTGTGGTGACCGTGGCGACCGCGTCCTTGGCGGACAGGCCGATCGACACGTTGATCGCTCCCGGCGGATGTGTGGGCGAGGACTTCGACGTCGAACCCGCGCTGCGCGACTTCATCGCCTCGCGCGCCGGATCGGTGCGGCGGCTTTGCTCGGTCTGTACGGGTGCGTTCCTTCTGGCGGCAGCGGGGCAGCTCGATGGTCGGCGTGTCGCGACGCATTGGGCGTGGCTCGACAAGCTCAAACACCGACATCCCACGCTGGACATCGACTCGGACAGCATCTTCATCCGCGATGGTAATTTGTGGACTTCGGCCGGCGTGAGCTCCGGGATCGATCTTGCGCTGGCCTTGATCGAGCAGGATTACGGCCCACGCGTCGCAATCGATGCGGCGCGGCAGATGGTCGTGTTCATGAAGCGCGCCGGTGGCCAATCGCAGTTCAGCGTGCCTTTGGCGGCGCAGACGCGCGACCACTGTTTCGTCGAACTCCACGCGTGGATCGCGGTGAATCTCACGGCGGACCTGTCCGTTGGCCGGCTGGCCGGGCAGGCGGGCATGGCGCCGCGGACCTTCGCGCGATCCTACACGGCGAAAGTCGGTCGGACACCGGCCAAGACCGTCGAACTGATGCGACTGGAAGCGGCCTGCCGCGAACTCGAGGAAACCGACTTGCCGCTGAAGGCGGTCGCCGTCCGCGCGGGGTACAGTGACGAGCAAGCGCTACGGCGCGCGTTTCAGCGGCAACTGGTCACCAACCCGACGACCCATCGGTTGCGATTTTCCAGTCTCCTGTAGCAACGTTCGGCGGCCGTGGCGGCTGCCGGGCGGCGCGAGCTGACCGTTTTGAGGCGGCCAAAAGCTGACATAATTGAACGGCATCATGCCAGGCATGTCGTTAGCGACGTTCATCACCACGCTTCTGCAAGCGGCGTCGACCAGCGCGGTCGCGGGGATTGCGCCCGTGCCGGCAGGTGCGCCGGAGTGGCCGACCCGCCTCTCCGTTCCGCGAGCGGCTTGCTCGCCAGAGGAAGATCCGAATGATATCGTCGTTTGTGGTCGACCGAACCGACGCAACAGCCAGCGCCTCGAGCGGCTCGATCCCCGGTTCGAGCGGGTGGCCAATCCGACCGAACTTTTCGAAAGGCGTTTGTCGGACACCGCCACCATGACGGGCGGTGGTCCGAAAGGCTCGGTCGGGATTACGATCAAATTCGGTCTCAAGTAATCCGACCTTCAAGTCTGCCGCGCCAGACCGACACGACAATTCTCAAAATTCGATCATCGTTCGACAGAGTCGGTGGCGCTCCGTTGCGTCAGTAATCCGCGTCCGCTTGCGGACGGACCGCGCTCCACCAACTATCGCCCTTCCGCGGATAAAGCGCTGCGATCCAGACCGGTCGGCTGACGGACATCAACGGATGGCCGGAGGTGCGAACCGCGGAACGGCGGCGCGAAGGACCGGGTGTCGGTCAAGCCGCACCGACCGCCTGGTCAGCGCTGCTTCTTCGTCGGGCTGGCGGTGAAATCGGGGTCCTTCTTTGCCACCCAATCCACAAACTTGCGGACGGTGGGATCGGCAAGCAGGGCGTCTACATCCATCCCGTGGCGTTGCAGCTCGGAATTGATGAAATTCGCCACCAGAGCCTGCTGGCAGACGGGATGCATCGGCACGACATCGCGACCGCCCCGGCTTTTGGGCACGGGATGATGCCAGACGGTGGTCTTGCCGAGCACGCGGCCGCAGAGCCAGCAGGGTGCGACCGTCGCGGGATTCTCCTCTTCTTCGCGATCCGGCTCTTCGTACGGGCCATGTTTCGAATGCTTACGGGCCATGCGTCTGTCTGATCTCTCAAGGAATGATGTCTATGTAGCGGGTGCCCGGCACAACTACACGTCCGGCGAGCACAGTCGGCATATTAACGAACGTCCGCTTTCGGGAAACGTCAGAGGCGCGCCGAATGGTGGGAAGTGGGGCCTGTCGGACGCGGTTCGGCCGGGTCTCCATCATGCCGTCGTTCGCTTGGCCGCTGCCAGTTTACCGCTCAATTGCAGTCGTTCCTCAAGAGGATTATCACGGATGCCAACTGCGATTCTGGGGGGGGGCTATGCTGCTGCGTATCGTCGTACTTGCGGGCGTTCTTGCCACCCAGCCCAGTCGTCTCGATTTTCAGGGGATGACGTCGCGGACCTATCAGACTTTCGCCGATAAAGCAGACGTAGTTTGCCCCGCTCGCGGTTTGAGACATTTGCATCCCGCCGATCTCGACGGCATCGAGGAAGGTTTCATGCCGTCTATCACGCGGCGTGAGCGCCATCGGGTCGCTATCTCGAATCGGGGAGACAAAGGCTGCACTGGCGGCGGAGCTTCCTGTCCAGCGCAAAACACCTTGGCGGCAATCTCGAAGGCAGGGCTGCTCGACGCGTTCGTCAACTTCGCCTGCGCGTCTTCAATCTAGCCAAGCAGGCACAAAGCGGCGGGTCCGCTCTCTAACTCCCCGCGCCAGACTACGCCCGCGATGAGATGCATCGAAACCGCCGTTTCGCTGGACGGACCAGCGGCGGGTTTCCGGAACCGGCGAGAGGGCGGCGAGGGACCGGGATCGGGTCAGCCACGACCGAGATCGGGGAGGCTTGGTCTAGCGCTCCACGTTTTGCGCCGCGACAGGGTGCGGATCGTCGCCAGGCCCATCGTTGCCCATACCGCCGCCTCCAGGCCCGCCGCCGCCACCCATACCGCCACCGCCGCCGCTCCGACCAGCATCGTCCTTGTTGCTACCGCCTTTGCCGCCGCCGGACGATGCCGGACGGGCGGGTCCCTGCATCGCGATCGTCAGGTCGGCCGGGATCGGGTCGAGATCGAGCGCATCGCGTACGAACGCCCGCAGCGACACGACCAGCGCGTGCGTGTGGACCGGATGGCCCGCGACCAGCTCGCGCACCGCGCTGTCCGCCAGCCGGACATGCTCCTCGGTACCCAGGAGGATGATGTCAGACAGCGCGGCTTCGACCGCGTCGCGGATGCGGCGCGTGCGGTCCGACCTCTCCGCGCCTTGCGCACTCAGATCCAACGCGGCCATCGGCTCCTCCAGGGTGCCGCCCCGCTCGAGCGGTCGAAGGTCGCGCCGGTGGGCCGGATCGACGGTCAGGTCCCCCGTGAACGATCCGCCGAGGACCTTGTAGGCGGCGATGAGGGTCTTGAGGCGCTCGTTGATCTGCCGGTTCATGCGCTCCCGGCGCTGCTGGAACGTCATCTGGGTCAGCAGGCGAATGCCGACCCCCAGCAGCGTGACCAGCGTCAGTCCGAGGATGGTGGCGAGCAGGCTCTGCCAAGAGCTGAAGTCCAGACTGCGCAAGTGCATTCCCCTAAATACGGTTCATGAAACGCCCGTCGATCCTGCAGGTGCCGGAGAGCGGCACGACGGCGAAGAAAGTGCGTGCGATCTTGCTTCGATGACGCAGCGAAGCGGATGTTTGGAAGGCGGAAAGCTCCGCTATATGTCACCGTTCCGTCGGGTCTTCTCAAGCGCAATGCCGTTGATCCGCACTGCCACCAGCGGTCCGATCTTGCTACCCGTGTGCGATGCATGAAAGACGGATTCTCGCGAAACGCGCTGACGGTGACAGTGCCCCTCGGCTGCTTGCGGTTGGGAGGTCGTCGATGACGGGGGTTCGAGACGAAGGTTTGCATATTGTGCCGAACAGAGTCGCCGGTGGTGCCAGGACCGGCCCGACGAGGACCGCGTTTGCCAAGGTGCAACGCCGCGGCCGGAGTTCGTGATGATGCTATCTGGACGGTCCGATGGTCTTTCCGACTGGGAGCAGGCACCGCGCGTTCGCGCCCTGAACGACAAGGTGCCCGCACAAAACGGTCGATACGTCCTGTGCTGGCTTCAGCAGGCCCTGCGCGCCAGCGATAACCCCGTTATCGACGCAGCCATCCGTTTCGGCAACGCGCTGCGCCTGCCGGTGCTGGTCTATCACGGCGTCCGGGAGGATTATCCCTATGCGTCGGACCGGCTGCACCACTTCATCCTGGGCGCGAGCATCGATCTCGCCGAAGGATGTCGCCAGCGCGGGCTGGCTTGCGTCCAGCATGTCGACCGTGCCGGGCGACGGGAAAAGGGGCTGGTCTACCGGCTGGGTGGCGAGGCTGCGGCAATCGTGTTGGAAGACCAGCCGACCTTCGTTGCGCGGTGGCAGTCGGAGCGCGTAGCGGCAAGGGTCGATGTGCCCGTCTTCGCAGTGAATGCCGCCTGTCTGGTGCCTCCGGCCGTGATCTGCCCCGACGTGCAAGGGCGGACGGCGTTCCTGCGTCGGCATGAGCCGGCGCGGGCCGTTTGGGCAGCCTGGGACGCGGAAATTGCCGACATAGCCCCCTATGCCGGAGCATTGCCGTTCACGCCCGACAAGCTCCGTGTGGACGAGCTGGGCACCCTGATCGCCGGTCTCGACATCGACCATTCTCTGCCGGTCGTCCCGATGCATCCAGCGGGTCGCCGCGCGGCGGAGGAGCGACTGGCACGCCTGGTCGCGGACGTGCTGCCCGGCTACGCGTCCACGCGGAACGACGCCACGCGGGCCGACGGCGCGAGCGGGCTTTCGCCCTACCTGCACTTTGGCGTTCTTGGTCCCCGCGAGGTCATGGCTGCGGTGAACGGCAGCGCCGCGGGCGGACAGCACAAGCGGAAGTTCGCCGACGAAGTGCTCGGCTGGCGGGAGTGGTTCCATTATCAAGCGAGGCATCTCGCCGCGCCCGAACGGTACGACCGGATCGCCCCCTGGGCGCGCCAGACTTTGATTGACCATGCCGGCGACCTCCGGCCCGACCAGGAGACGCTAACGGCCCTGCTGAGGGGCGAAACACGCGACGAGACGTGGAATGCGTGCCAGCGGCAGTTCCTCGCCGAGGGCTGGATGCACAACAACCTGCGGATGTACTGGAGCAAGCGCCTCATCGCGATGACGCCCAGCCCGGAAGCGGCATGGGCGACCGCTTGCTATCTCAACGATCGGCTGAGCCTCGATGGCCGAGACCCGAGTACCTACGGCAACATCGCGATGATGTTCGCCGGCGCGCCCGCGGATCGCGAGCGTCCGGTCTATGGCCGTGTGGCGACGCTGGCGATGGCTCCACCCGTCATCGCGCGGGCGGAGACGCATGGCTGGCGACTGCCGCGTCCCGACCAGTCCCTTTGGTGTCGGTCCCTGAAACGCCGCCGGTCGACCCGTATCTCACCGGATAGACATCGGCCGGTACTTCCCCTTCAACATAGGTGTCGGTTTCTGACGATGAGGGTTGCGGGGGAGCAGGCGGGACCTGCCCCCGCATCTTGCCGAACAGCAAGGTCCGCGGCCGACAGCCCGGGTCAACCAACGCACCGTTGATGCGGCGGATCATATCGCCGGCCGGGAATGTCGATATGGCCGAAACCCTGTTTCAGGACACGATCGGTCCCGGACATCCCGAGGGTATGCGGCCGGGCGCTGTGATTTCAGGCTGGCCGTATTCTCGATATGAACAGATGTTCGAAGCCAGGGAACGCGACGCCTGGTCCGAATGGCCGATTGCGGGTCAAAGGTGCCAACGCAATCGGTTCGCGAAGCGGTCACCCCCTGAGTCCGCGTCAATCCATCAGCTTGCGCTGCAGGTAGGTCATCGTCAGCGCCGTCGTGCGGGCGGCCTGTTTGAGATCGGCACCCGCGCCATGGCCGCCTTCGGTATTTTCGTAATAGAGAAACGGCAGTTTCATCTCTTCCATCCGCGCAGCGAATTTGCGGGCGTGTTGCGGGCCCACACGATCGTCCTTCGTGGTCGTGAAGATGAACGGTTCGGGGTAGGCCACGCCCGTCTTGAGGTTCTGGTAAGGCGACGTCTTGCGCCAGAAGGCCATCACCGCCGGATCGGCGTTCACGTCGCCGTATTCGCCCTGCCACGAGGCACCGGCCGCAATCTTCGAGATCCGGATCATGTCGAGCAGCGGCACCTGGATGACGACAGCATTCCACAATTCGGGATGCTGTACGAACTCGGCACCCATCAACAGACCGCCGTTCGAGCCGCCCTGGATCCCCAGCCGTCGCGGGCTGGTGATCTTGCGGGCGATCAGGTCACGCGCGACCGCCGCGAAATCATCATAGATGATCTGGCGCTTTACGCCGAGGCCAGCCTCGTGCCAGCGCGGCCCGAATTCGCCGCCGCCACGGATGTTCGCGAGCACGAAGGCCCCCCCGCGCTCGAGCCATAATTTGCCTTGCGCGCCCGAATAATACGGAGTCTCGCTCGCTTGAAAGCCACCGTACGCCGTCATCAGCGTCGGGGTGTTGCCGTCGAGCGTGATGTCCTTGCGGTGCACCACGAAGTACGGGATCCGCGTTCCATCGGTCGAGATCGCCTCGCGCTGTTCGACCACGTCGCCCGACGCGTCGAACTTCGCCGCCAGCGACTTTGCGACCGAGAGGGCGTTCCCGCTCGCGCCCACGTCGGTCAGATAGAGCTTGGAGGGCGTGAGGAAGCCGCTCGCGCTGACAAACGCAAGGTTTGACTTCATGTCGGTCGCGCCGAAGCCGACCGTAAGATTGTCGGGAAGATCGAGCTTGCGGACGTTCCAGCCGCCGCCCGCCTGGGGCGCATAGACCCACGCGCGACCGCGGACATTGTCGAGCGTCGAGACGAGCAGCATGTCACGGGTCGAAGACACGCCAGCGAGCGATTCGCGCGGCCCGGGAGACCAGATGAGGCGCGGCTTGGGGTGCGCCGGATCGGCCTTCGTCGCCGCAAGATCGAGCTGCGCGAGGGCTCCCGCAACGAAGCTCGGGCCGGCGGCCGGCCATGCTTCATCAAGGCTCAGGATGAGTCGGCCATCGACCAGTTCGGCGATGTTGGCCTTTTGCGGGATGGCGAGCTTCACCGGCCCGTTCGGCGTCAGGACCAGTGTCTCCGAGTGGAAGAAGTCGATCCCGCGTTGCAGGTAGGCAAACGTGTTGCCATGCCCGTCGTGCTGTACCGCGGCGCTCACCGAGACGTCGGTCTTCGTCCCGCGATAGATTTCGGTCGCGGTCGCGAGCGGTTGGCCGCGCGTCAGCCGTTTGAGGATATAGGGATAGCCCGAGGCGGTGAGGTCGCCGGGCGTCCATTCAGTCGAGATCAGGAGGTGATCGACATCCTCCCAGGCGACGTTCGTTTTGGCGCGCGGCACGTGGAAGCCGTTGGCGACAAAACGGCCAGTATCTAAATCGAATTCCCGAACCTCGGCCGCGTCCTCGCCACCTTCGGAAAGCGAGATGAGGCAACGCTTCTGGTCGGGCGCGAGGCAGTCCGCGCCCTCGAACACCCAACTCCTGCCCTCGGTTTTGCCGAGTGCGTCCACGTCGAGCACCGTCGTCCAGTGCGGCGTCGCGGATTTGTAGTCAGCAAGGCTCGTCTTGCGCCAGATTCCGCGCAGGTGATCGGCATCCTGCCAAAAATTATAGATTTCGCCGTGCGCGAAAGTCGGGGCAGGAATGCGATCCTTGGCGGACGCGATCTCTAACGCCTGGGCGTACAGCGTCGAATAGCGCCGGTCGGATTCCAGGACCGCGACACTGCGCGCATTGTGCGCGTTCACCCAGTCCATCGCGCGGGGGGATCCCACGTCCTCGAGCCAAAGATACGGATCGTCGGCGCTCGATTGGGCGGTGGCCGCCGAAGATGCAACGATCGAGAGGAGAAGTGCCGCTGGCATCAGGCGCATCATCGACATGGCTCCCCTTTATT
Source organism: Sphingomonas sp. PAMC 26621 (assembly GCF_000251145.1). Taxonomy (GTDB): domain Bacteria; phylum Pseudomonadota; class Alphaproteobacteria; order Sphingomonadales; family Sphingomonadaceae; genus Sphingomonas. The sequence continues at coordinate 56,899 of NZ_AIDW01000006.1, forward strand.
GATCGGCCAGTACGTACAGGTCGGTTCTCTAATCACGAAGGACATTCTGAGCGGTCGCCACCCGCGGAAGCCAGTTCACGATGCCTCGGTCTTGGCTGCTTCGAACGTTACCCAGTGTGCGGTGGCCGGCCTTTGTTCGCACCACGGGATCCTGGTCGGTTCCCTGCGCGAAGATTACCGGGTCGACCGGATGCGTGTCGTGCTGCGCCCAACGATCCCAATCGCGGTGGATGAAGTCGGGAATCGCGGGGACTGGATCGTTGCAGGCGTGTGCGGGGAGCGAATTTAACCGAGCTATAGCAATATGCCGTCTTTTCCGCGTAACCAGCAGCATGATCGAGCAGGCGCACGCTGTCGTTGATGCTCTCGCCAAGCTTCTGGAGCTGGTGGGGGCGGCGATAATTTTGGGCGGTGTCGTGCTTGCGTCGGCAAGATTCGTCGTCGACGGCAGCAGGACGAACTGGAGCGACGCGTATCAGCGGTATCGCGCTGGGTTGGGGCGTGGCATTCTCCTGGGTCTCGAGCTCCTCGTCGGAGCCGACATCATTTCGACGATCACCGCGCCTCTGACCTTCGCGAGCGTCGGGCTACTGGGTGCCATCATCGCGATCCGCACCTTTCTGAGCTTCTCTCTCGAAACCGAAATCGAAGGATGCTGGCCGTGGCGGCGAATGGCGCGTGACGCGGATCGCAACAGGAGCCGCGAGCGGTAGCGCTGCTGGCGCGGTGCTGACGGATGCGTGCTGGCGGCACGGCACGTCGCGCCCGAGCTATCACGCGCGGAAGGGCAAGTTCGACGGCCCGCAACGCCGCGGTCCGTCAAACCCGGCCGCCGCGTTCGTCGGCAAGGTTGGCGAGGCGCGCCGCTCCGCTGCGCAACGGCCGATGGACCGTAGCGCAGGGAGGCTGCATAAGGCCGCAGCTTCCAAAGGATCGAGACGATGACCTTCTCTTTGTACGACGCCGTGGTACCGTCCAACCTCCAGATCCTGCGCTCGGTCGATGCCCTGGTCGACAAGGCGGCGGCATTCTGTTCCGAGCACGGACGCGCGGAGGCGGACCTGATCGACGCGCGTCTCGCGCCCGACATGCTGCCGTTCGGCTATCAGGTGAAGTCTTGCGCCGCGCACTCGATCGGCGGGATCGAGGGGGTCCGCGCGGGGACGTTCTCGCCCGATCGGTCGGCCTGGCCGACCGACTTTGCAGGGCTGCACGCCATCCTTCAGACCGCGGTCGCCAGCCTCACCGCCATCGACCGGGCGGCGTTCGACACGCTGGTCGACAGCGATACGCACTTCGCGTTCGGCGAAACCCGGATGCCGTTCACAGGCGCGAACTTCCTGCTCTCCTTCTCGCAGCCCAACTTCTATTTCCACGCGAGCATCGCCTACGCGATCCTGCGCGCGGAAGGGGTGAAGCTGGGCAAGCGGGACTTCCTGGGCATGCCGCGCATGAAGGCCTAGGCCTCGCCGCTCGCCCGGGATGACCGCCTTATCCCGGGCGTACGGAGGCTGCCGGCGCGCCCGGCAGCATGTCCGCGACCTTCGCGGTCAGTTGATGCATCGTGAAGGGCTTGGTCAGCAGTTCCATCCCGTCGTCGAGCGGACCGTTGCCGAACGCAGCGGTCTCGGCGTAGCCGGTCACGAACAGGATCCGGAGCTCGGGCCGCAACAGCCGCGCAAGATCCGCGACCTGCCGCCCGTTCATCCCGTTGGGCAGCCCCACGTCGGTGATCAGCAGGTCGATCCGCGCGCCCGACTGAAGCACCTTGATCCCCGCAGCGCCGTCCGCCGCGCCGATCACGGTATAGCCGAGATCATCGAGCACTTCGTCGATCAGGTGGCGGATGCTGGCTTCGTCGTCGATCAGCAGGATCGTGCCGCCGCGCGCGACGGGCAGGGGGGCGTCGCTCGCCGTCTCCTCCTGCGGCACCGCCGCGCCCGCATGCTGCGGCAGATAGACGCAGATCGTCGACCCCTGGCCGAGCGTCGAGGTGATCCGCACCTGCCCGCCCGATTGCCGTGCGAAGCCGTAGATCATCGACAGGCCAAGCCCGGTGCCCTGGCCAATCGGCTTGGTGGTGAAGAACGGCTCGAACGCATGGTCGATCGTCTCGGCGGACATACCGGTGCCGGTGTCGGTGACGCACACCGCGAGATAGGGCCCCGCCACGAGATCGCGATCGCGCGCGGTCGCTTCGTCGAGCCACGCGTTTTCGGTCGTGATCGTCAGCGCCCCGCCGTCGGGCATCGCGTCGCGCGCGTTGATGCACAGGTTGAGCAGCGCGTTTTCGAACTGCGTCGGGTCGATCATCGCGGTCCAGAGCTCTGGCGCGCCGGCGACGTGGATCGTCGTTGCCGGGCCGACCGTGCGCCGCAGCAGATCCTCCATCCCGTGGATCAGCCGGTTGACGTCGGTCGCGCGCGGATCGAGCGTCTGGCGGCGCGAAAAGGCGAGCAAGCGTTGCGTGAGCGCCGCCGCGCGGCGCCCGGCCTGTTGCGCGGCCAGAATGAACCGCTCCAAGTCATCGACCTGACCGCGCGCGATGCGCCTTTCGAGCAATTCCAGATTGCCCATCACGCCGGTCAGCAAATTGTTGAAGTCATGCGCAATCCCGCCGGTGAGCTGCCCGACCGCTTCCATCTTCTGCGCCTGGCGCAACTGCCCCTCGGCGGCTTCGAGGGCGCGCGCCTTGGCCTTGTCCTCGGTCGAATCGCGGCCGACCGCGATGATCTTGCCGTCGCCCGGCCCCGCGTTCCACACGATGTCGCGGTAGCTGCCGTCCTTGTGGCGGTAGCGATTGCCGAAGCGGGCGAACACGTGGCCGTCGCCAATGCCTTGCGCGGCACTGATCGTATTTTCCAGATCGTCGGGATGGATGAAGCCGAACAGCGGCTGTCCGAGCAATTCCGCCTCGCTCCAGCCGAGCACGTGCGTCCAGGCGGGGTTGACCGCATTGATCGTGCCGTCGAAATCCGCAACGAGCATGATGTCGGACGACAATTGCCACAACCGGTTGCGATCGGTCGTGCGCGCGGCGACCTGCTGCTCGAGCGTCGCGTTGAGATCGAGCAGATCGGCCTGCGCGCGCAGCAGCGCTGCGTCGCTGAGCACGCGATCGGTCGTCTCGTTGGTCAGGATGAACAGGCCGGCGATCTTCCCCGTGGAGTCGAGGATCCGCGAATAGGAGAAGGAGAACCACGTCTCCGCCAAACCCCGGTCGGTGTCGAGCTTCCACGGCAGGTCGCTGAACCGCTGGCTGCGCCCGGCGAACGCATCGTCGATGATCGGCTTGGCCTGATCCCAGCCATCCGCCCACACCTCGCGGAACGGCGACCCCATCGCCCACGCCACCCGCGGCCCGAGCAACGGAATATAGGTCTCGTTGAAGAAGAAGCTGAGCGTCTCCGCCCCCCAGGCGAGGATCATCGATTCCGGCGAATTGAGGATCGTGCTGATCTGCGATTTGAGTGTGTCGCACCAGTCCGCGGGCTCGCCCAGCGGATGATCGGACCAGTCGCGCGCGAGGATGAGCTGCGTCGCCGCGCCGCCACCGGCGAGGAACCGGAGATCCGGCGCAAGCAGGGCCGGGTCGCGAGCATCGGGTGAGATCATGATACGCTCTTACAGGGCCATGCGACGGATCGCGCGGTAAAAAATGGTGCCAGGTGCGGGGAAAGGGCGCCCCAAGAAAAAGGGCCCGGATTGCTCCGGGCCCTGATCCTACCCAACGCTTTCGCGTTTAAGGTCTTAGTCGCGATCGCCGGTCAGGAAAGCCGGTGCGAACTCGGGCGCGGGGCCGTCGTCGTCGCTCGGCTTGTCGTTACGCGGAGCGCGCTCTGCGCCACCGGCACCGCCGCCCGAACCGCCATCACGGCGCGGGCCGCGACCACCGTCGCCGTCACGACGCGGGCCACGGCCTTCGCCGCGACCGCCAGCGCCGTCACCACGACCGCCGCCGCCTTCGCTGCGCGGCGGACGACCACCGTCGCCATCGCGACGCGGGCCACGGCCTTCGCCCCGACCTTCACTCCGGCCTTCACCGCGCGGACGCTCTTCGCGTGCCGGACGGGTGTCCTCGATCTCGGCACCGGTCTCCTGGTCGACGACGCGCATCGACAGGCGAACCTTGCCGCGCGGGTCGATCTCGAGGACCTTGACCTTGACCTCCTGGCCTTCGCTCAGGACGTCCGAGACCTTCTCGACGCGCTCGTTCTTGATTTCGGACACATGGACGAGACCGTCCTTGCCACCCATGAAGTTCACGAACGCCCCGAAATCGACGAGGTTGACGACCTTGCCGTCATAGACCTTGCCGACTTCGGCTTCCTCGACGATGCCCTTGATCCACTTGATCGCGGCTTCGATCTGCGCGGTGTCGGACGAGCTGATCTTGATCAGGCCCTCGTCGTCGATGTCGACCTTCGCGCCGGTCTGCGCGACGATCTCGCGGATCACCTTGCCGCCGGTGCCGATGACTTCCCGGATCTTCGCCTTGTCGATCTGCAGCGTCTCGATCCGCGGTGCGTGCGCCGACAGTTCGGTACGCGTCGAATCGAGCGCCTTGTTCATCTCACCCAGGATATGCGCACGGCCTTCCTTGGCCTGCGCGAGCGCGACACGCATGATCTCGTCGGTGATGCCGGCGATCTTGATGTCCATCTGCATCGTGGTGATGCCGGCCTCGGTCCCCGCGACCTTGAAGTCCATGTCGCCGAGGTGATCCTCGTCGCCAAGGATGTCCGAGAGGACCGCAAAGTCCTTGCCCTCGAGGATCAGGCCCATCGCGATGCCCGACACCGGACGCTTGAGCGGAACGCCCGCGTCCATCATCGACAGCGAACCGCCGCAGACCGTCGCCATCGACGAGGAGCCGTTGCTCTCGGTGATGTCCGACAGGACGCGGATCGTGTACGGGAACTCGTCCTTCGACGGCAGCACCGGATGCAGCGCGCGCCAGGCGAGCTTGCCATGGCCGATTTCACGACGGCCCGGCGCGCCGAAGCGGCCGACTTCACCGACCGAATAGGGCGGGAAGTTATAGTGCAGCATGAAGTTTTCGTAGGACAGGCCGGTCAGCCCGTCGATCATCTGCTCTGCGTCCTTGGTGCCGAGCGTGGTCGTGCAGATCGCCTGCGTCTCACCGCGGGTGAACAGCGCCGAACCGTGCGCGCGGGGCAGGAAGTGCACCATCGCCTCGATCGGACGGATCTGCGTGGTGGTGCGGCCGTCGATGCGCGTGCCATCCTTGAGGATCGCGCCGCGGACGATCTCGCCCTCGAGCTTCTTGACGAGCTTGCCCGCTGCCATCTGGTCCTGCGGTGCTGCATCGGCGAACGCCTCGCGTGCCTTGGCGCGGACTTCGTACAGCATCGTCGAACGCTTCGACTTGTCGGTCACCTTGTAGGCGGCGGCAATGTCGGCACCGACGAGCTTGCGCAGCTTGTCCTTGGCGGCGGTCAGATCGCTCTGAACCGGCATTTCCCACGGATCCTTGGCAGCCTGCTCGGCCAGATCGATGACGAGGTTGCAGACTTCGCGGCACGCCTTGTGCGCGAACTGGACCGCGCCGAGCATGATCTCTTCCGAAAGCTCCTTGGCTTCGGATTCGACCATCATCACGGCGTCGCCGGTCGCGGCGACGACGAGATCGAGTTCGCCTGCCTTGATCTGCTCGACGGTCGGGTTGAGGATATACTCGCCATCGATGTAGCCGACGCGCGCTGCGCCGATCGGGCCCATGAAGGGAACGCCCGAGATGGTCAGCGCAGCCGAGGCAGCGACCATCGCCAGCATGTCCGGCTCGTTCTCGCCGTCATACGACAGGACCTGGCAGATCACGTTGATCTCGTTGTAGAACCCTTCCGGGAACAACGGGCGGATCGGGCGGTCGATCAGGCGGCTGGTCAGCGTTTCCTTCTCGGTCGCGCCGCGCTCACGCTTGAAGAAGCCACCGGGGATACGGCCGGCAGCCGAATATTTTTCCTGATAGTGAACGGTCAGCGGGAAGAAGTCCTGGCCTTCCTTCACCGACTTGGCGGCGGTCACGGCGCACAGCACCACGGTCTCGCCGAGCGTTGCCATCACGGCGCCGTCAGCCTGGCGCGCGACGCGGCCGGTTTCCAGCGTCAGCGTCTTGCCACCCCATTGGGTGGTCACGGTCTTGGTATTGAACATGCTTTTTCCTTCAACACCGCCGGCCGGATGCCGACGGGGCCACTGTGCGGACTAACCGGTCCGCGCGGTCTGGAGCGCTTGATCGCTCCCGACGGAAGGGCCGAATTGCCATTCCCTCTGCACTTCCCCGGCTTTAGGCCGGGGTCCAGGTGCGCAGCGTCCGCTGAAGGGCCGCTGCGCCCGAACTCGTTATGCCCGATGTCGGGCCGGAATGCCAAAAGGGGCGACCTTTCGGCCGCCCCCCGGTGTTACTTGCGAAGACCGAGCTTCGCGATCAGGTCGAGATACCGCTGACCGTCCTTGTGACGGAGATAGTCGAGCAGCGAACGCCGCTTGTTGACCATCATCAGCAGACCGCGACGCGAATGGTTGTCCTTCTTGTGGCCCTTGAAGTGCTCGGTCAGGTTGCGAATGCGCTCGGTGAGGATCGCGACCTGGACTTCGGGGCTGCCGGTGTCGCCTTCGACGCGGCCATGTTCCTTGACGAGCGCGTCCTTGCGCTCTGCAGTGATCGTCATTTCAGTCTTCCTTCGACATCGTCACAGGTTGAAACCGCGAACGACGCGGACCTCGCGGTCCTGAACCTCCACCAGAGCAACCGGACTGTCGTCCAATGTCGCGAAGTAGGGGCCATCGTCTGCGGCGATCCCGACCAACACCCGCCCCTGTCGGAGCAGCCCTGCCTGATCGGGGGTGAGGGATAGAGCCGGGATGTCGTCCAGCCCCGCCCTCAACGGCAGGAGATTGTGTTCAAGGGTGCGCGCTTGGCCGAATTCGGCCAGTTTGTCCAGCGATATCGCGTGGGACAGGTCGAACGGCCCGGCCCTGGTGCGGCGGAGCATCGTGACATGCCCGACCGTGCCGAGCGCGATCGCGATGTCGCGCGCGAGGGAGCGGATGTAAGTGCCCTTTGAGACGTGCGCGGTGAGGGTGACGTCGTCCAACGACGGCTCGTCACCTCGGCCCTGTGCCGAGGTCCACGCCTCGACCGACCCGGCGGCTTGCGGCACGGTGGACCCCGGGACAAGCCCGGGGGGACGGATCGTGAGTGTGTGGATCGTCACCCGGCGGCTTGCCAGCACGACGTCCTCGCCGGCGCGCGCGCGATCATAGGCGCGTTCGCCATCCACCTTGAGCGCGGAATAGATTGGCGGAACTTGCTCGATCGGCCCGGTGAAGTGTGCCAGCACCGCCTCGACCCCGGCGAGCGTCGGCCGCACGTCGGACGTCGCGATGACTTTGCCCTCGAGGTCGAGCGTGTCGGTCTGGCTCCCGAAGCCGATCGTGAAGTCGTAGATCTTGTCGCTGTCGAGCATCCGCCCCGCAAGCTTGGTCGCCTCGCCGAGCGCGATCGGCAGTACGCCGGTCGCCAGCGGATCGAGCGTGCCGCCATGCCCGACCTTGATCCCGCGCTTGCTCGCATCATAGCCCGCGGCGCGGAGCGCGCGCTTGACCGCGGTGACCCCGTCGGTCGACCCCAGCCCGAGCGGCTTGTCAAGGATCAGCCAGCCGTTGATTCCGCTCACAACCCACCCAACTGCGCAAAGCCGAGGAAGAAGTCCGCGACCGCGCTCGCGATCGGGCCGATCACGCGGCGGACGATGTCGGCCTTGGGGCTGATCATCGGCAGCACGAACAGCAGGAACAGCAGCAGCGGAAACCCGAAGCGCGCGAGCTTGGAATAGTGGATGGCTGCCGCGCGCGGGAGCAGCCCCTGCACGACATGCCCGCCATCGAACGGCGGCAGCGGGATCAGGTTGAAGACGCCCAGGAACACGTTGACCAGCACGAAGCTGTAGAGGCTGTCGAACACGAACCCCGCCACCGTATGCGGTGCGCCCTGCGCGGGGATCCCGCCATGCAGCCCGACGAACGCGCCAAGCGCCAGCGCCGCGATCGTCGCCAGCACGAAATTGGTCGCCGGCCCCGCCAGCGCCACCAGCATCATGTCGCGGCGCGGGTTGCGCAGCCGCGTCGCGTCGACCGGCACGGGCTTGGCCCAGCCGAAGATCGGCGCATGCGCGATCGCCAGGATCATCGGGAGCACGACCGTGCCGATCGGATCGACATGGCGGAGCGGGTTGAGCGTCAGCCGTCCGAGCCGGTCCGCGGTCGGATCGCCGAAGATCCGCGCGACATAGCCGTGGGCGACTTCGTGGAAGACGATCGCGATGACGAGGGGGATGAGCCACACCGCGATGGTGTAGGGCAGGTTGGGGTCGTTCATTCAGGTCCGTTCGGTCAGGAGGCGGCAAGCGCTTCCCGGAAATGGCGACGACACAGGGCGATGTACAGGTCATTGCCGCCGATCTCGGTCTGCGCGCCCGCCGCGATCGCGCGGCCGTCGGCATCGACGCGCAGGTTCATCGTCGCCTTGCGCCCGCACGCGCAGACCGATTTGATCTCGATGAGCGAGTCCGCGATCGCCAGCAACCGCGCCGATCCCTCGAACAGCGCGCCGAGGAAATCGGTGCGCAGGCCGTAGGCGAGCACCGGGATACCGTGGTCGTCGGCAAGTTCGGCGAGCTGATCGACCTGCCTGGCGGTCAGGAACTGCGCTTCGTCGACCAGCACGCAGGCGGGCGGCGTCTCGCCTTCACGCGCGACGACCGCGATCAGATCGGTATCGCGATCGAACGCGATCGCATCCGCGGCAAGCCCGATCCGCGAGGTGATCGTGCCGGCGGCGAAGCGATCGTCGATCGCCGCGGTGAGCAACACGGTCCGCATCCCGCGCTCGCGATAGTTGAAATCGGCTTGGAGCAGGTTGGTCGATTTGCCCGCGTTCATGCTGGCGTAGTAGAAATAGAGCTTGGCCATTTCCCGCTAATGGCGAGATTGCGTTCGTCCGTCCATTGTCGCGCCGTCCGGCATGCGCCGCAGGATCAGGCCTGCAGCGCCCCGGCATCGCGCAGCAGGCGAATGCCGTGCGGGCGGCTTGCCCGCATCCACGGTGCCGGCGCGATCGCGACGCGTAGCGCGACGAGACTTCCGAAGATCAGGGCATTAAACGGTCCGAAATCCACCACCGTGCCGGCACCGAGCGCCGGAACCGCGACGACGATCAGTGCGATGCGGCTGCCGAGGCACATCGCGCGCAGGCCCGGATCACCCCGTGGAACCGGTGCAAACAATGCCAGCGATACGAAGGCGAGCAACAGACCGGCACCGAGAAGGCCGGTCCCGGTCAAAACCGCCAGGAGCCAGTTCGAGGTTCGTGTCGATCCGACACCGACGCCAAAGCCGTTCGTTTCCAGCAACCCGTCGAGGCTGACGCTGTTCCACGTACTGCGTTCCAGGTACGAACTCGACTCGCCCTTTTTCAGCAGGATGGTATCGATCGTCCCGTAGATTGCCGACCGGATTGCGGGATCCAGCAGCAGGACCGTGACGATACCGATCGATACCGCGCCGAGCGCGAGGACATCCCAGACGAGCGCGCGACCGTCTTCGGGCGCGCGTTGGACGATCGCGCGGCGCACGACATCAACCACCGCGCAGAGAATGAATGTCGCCAGGCCGGCATAGGCCGCCGAGGACGTCGAAAGGATCGTCATCGCGAAACACGCCGCCGCCAGGACCTGCTGAAACGACCGCGCAAACGGACCGAGGATGTTGGCCGGGCGGATGAAATAGAGGATCGCCGCGAACGACAGGGCCAGCGCGCCAAAAGACGATGCTTCCGTGTCGAAGCCGACAACCCGCCGCATCGCACCGACGCTGTCGTTGGTAAGAAGGGCGTAGGTTGCCGTGCGCACTGGTTCGAGCACCGCCGTGCCGGCCGCGGCCATGTCGGCAAGACCTGAAGCGACCACGACCGTACCGCCCACCAGCACCGCACGCGCCACGACCGGACGATCCTCCGGATTCAGGAGCAGGCAATACAGGCTGGCAGTAATCAAGAATGAACTCGACAGGTAGACGCTTTGCGTCAGATTGCCTGCACCATGGGCAAGCGGTGTGATCGTCAGGGTATTGAGGCCCATGACCGGCGTTCCGGAAAACAGTTGCGGCGCGGTCGCCGTTACGATCAGTGCCACCAGAACGAAGCCGGTCAGCAGGCCAAGCCGCCTGATGCCGAGCAATCCGTCGATCAGTGTGATGCGATGGCGATCATCGCTAAACACCTTGGCCACCATCAGTGCCGAACAGACGATCACCGGGAGGATCGTGGTTCCTCCCGTAATCTCGGTCGGAATGACGCTGAAGGCTCCGAAAGGAAGCATCGCGAAAAAGAGATAGACGCTCCAGTGCTTCGGCAGAATGGCCGCAAGCGCAAAGCTCAACCAGAAGATCGCGAGGACCACGGCAGTGCATCTCCACTTCGCTAATACCGGAAACCAGCTGTGCGGGAAGCATAGCTGGTCTTGGACGCGGTGTCAGTGTGGAATGATCGAAAGACTTCGCCGGCCGGTCGTATCAGCGGAACGGCATGTCAGGCGCTCATGCCTCTGGTTCGAGATCCCGCGCAACCTTGGGGTCCCGTAGCAACGAGTCGATATGGCTGCCCTCGTCGAAGCTGTCGTCGGCGAGGAACTTGAGCTTGGCGGCGTATTTCATCCGCACCCGCGATGCCACTTCTCGCTGGAGATAGGCAGTGTTGGTGCGCAGCGCCTTCAGCACTGCTTCCTCGTCCTTGCCGAGCAGGGGTTTCATGAACACGGTCGCGTGGCGCAGGTCGGGCGACATGCGGACTTCGGTGATCGTCACCGGATGCTTGGCCAGCGTCTCGTCATGCACGTCGCCGCGGGCGAGGATCTCGCTCAGCGTGTGGCGCATCTGCTCGCCGACGCGAAGCAGGCGGACGTTGCGGGACTCTGGGGTATCGTTGGGGCGCATATTCTTCTCACTTCCTCTCCCCTCCGGGAAGAGGGTCGGGGAGAGGGGCAGCCCAGCAGACCAACGTCCGCGGCACTGCCCCTCTCCCGACATCGCTTCGCTCGTCTGCCCTCTCCCCGCGGTCGGGGAGAGGGAGACGATTACAGCGTGCGTTCGCGCAGTTCGACTTCGAACGTTTCGAGGAAGTCGCCCGGCTTGATGTCGACGAAGTTCGACGTGAAGGTCACGCCGCACTCCAGACCAGCCCGCACTTCGGCGACGTCGTCCTTGAAGCGCCGCAGCGAGGCGATCTCGCCCTGGTAGATGATGACATCCGCCCGGGTGATACGCGCCTTGAGCGCCTTGCGGATATTGCCCTCGGTAACGAGCAGACCAGCCGCCTTGCCGTGCTTGCCGGCCGAGAAGACGTCGCGGATTTCGGCGCGGCCAACGACCGTTTCGAATGCCTCGGGTCCAAGCTCGCCCGCCATGCCGGCGCGGATCTCGTCGGTCAGGTCGTAGATCACGTCATAATATTTGAACGCGACCTTCTGCCGTTCCGCGATCTCGCGTGCCTTGGCGTTCGGACGGACGTTGAAGCCGATGATCGGTGCGCCCGATGCCCCGGCCAACGTGACGTCGCTCTCGGTGATGCCACCGACGCCCGAATGCAGGACGCGCGCCTTGATGAGATCGGTCGAGATCTTGTTGATCGCGCCAACGATCGCCTCGACCGACCCTTGCGTGTCGGCCTTGACCACCAGCGGATATTCGATCGCCTGCTTTTCCTTGAGCGCCGAGAACATCGACTCGAGGCTGGCCGGGCCACCCCCGGTACGCTTGTCGGTGATGACGCCCTTGCGGTATTCGGCAACTTCACGCGCACGCGCTTCGCTCTCGACCACCGACAACGGATCGCCCGCACGCGGGACACCCGAGAGACCGAGCACCTCGACCGGCATCGACGGGCCAGCGACCTTGATCTGCTGACCCTTGTCGTTGGTCATCGCGCGGACCTTGCCGCTCTCGGCGCCGACGACGAAGATGTCGCCGACCTTGAGCGTGCCACGGTTGACGAGGATCGTCGCGACCGGGCCGCGGCCCTTGTCGAGCTTTGCCTCGATCACGGTGCCCTCGGCGGTCCGGTCCGGGTTGGCCTTGAGCTCGAGCAGTTCGGCCTGGAGCTGGATCTTCTCGATCAGCTCGTCGAGACCGGTCTTCTTGAGCGCAGAGACCTCGACGTCCTGGACGTCACCCGACAGTTCCTCGACCACGACCTCATATTGCAGCAGCTGCTCGCGCACCTTCTGCGGATTGGCGTCGTGCTTGTCGATCTTGTTGATCGCGACGATCATCGGCACGCCAGCGGCGCGCGTATGGTTGATCGCTTCGACGGTCTGCGGCTTGATGCTGTCGTCCGCTGCGACCACGAGCACGACGATGTCGGTCACGTTGGCGCCGCGCTGGCGCATCTCGGTGAACGCTTCGTGGCCGGGCGTGTCGAGGAAGGTGATCTTCGACTTGTCCTTCAGCGTGACCTGATAGGCACCGATATGCTGGGTGATGCCACCGGCCTCGCCCTTGACCACATCGGTCCCGCGCAGCGCGTCGAGCAGCGAGGTCTTGCCGTGATCGACATGGCCCATGATCGTCACGACCGGCGGACGCGTGACCGCGTTCTCGTCATGATCCTCATGCGTGTCGTTGGTCAGATCGATGTCCGAATCGCTGACGCGCTGAATGTTGTGGCCGAATTCGGTCACCAGCAGCTCGGCGGTATCCTGGTCGATCGTCTGCGTCATCGTGACGGGCATGCCCATCTTGAACAGCGTCTTGACCAGGTCCGCGCCCTTTTCCGCCATGCGGTTGGCGAGTTCCTGGACGGTGATCGCCTCCGGCACAACGACGTCGCGGATCTGCTTGGCCTGCGCTTCGCGCGGGCCGCCCATCCGGCGATTTTCCTTCTCGCGGGCCCGCTTCAGCGCGGCGAGCGAGCGCGCACGCGCGCCATCGCCATCGTTGAGCGCACGATTGACGGTCAGCTTGCCGCCGCGACGTTCGTCACCCTTGCGGTCACGCGGACCGGCACCGGGACGCGATGGCGCTTCGGTCGGGGCAGCCGAGGGCGACCCCGGACGCTTGACCGTACCAGCGGGCGTCGGCGTTGCCGAAGCCGTGGTTGCAGCAGGCGTCGGCTCGGGTGCCGGCGCTGGCGCGGGCGGCTTGGGCCGCTCGGGCCGCGGAACCGGCGTGAACAGGCGGGGCGCGGGCATCGACGGATCGCGCTCGAGCGACAGCGGGCGCAGCACGGGGGCCGGCGCTGGTGCAGGGGCGGGCGTCGGCTTGGCGGCGACCGGCGCGGGCTTCGCAACCGGCGCAGGCGCAGCGGCTACGGGAGCCGGTGCCGGCGCAGGCGTTGCGGCGACCGGCGCTGCCGGGGCGGCGGGTGCCGCGACCGGAGCCGGCGCTTCGGGCGCTGCAGCTTCGACCGGAGCCGGGGCAGGAGCCGCCTGCTCTACGGCGGGTTCGGGTGTCGGCTCGGGAGCGGGCGTCGGCTCAGCCGCCGGAACAGGCGCCTTGGCCCGTTCCTCGGCGCGACGACGGTCTTCCTCGAGCGCCTCGGCGCGGAGGCGTTCGTCGCGGCGACGGTTCTCTTCCTGCGCCTGCATGCGCGCCTCATCTGCCTCGCGGAGCAGCTTGGTCTGGAGTTCCTGACGGGACAGCAGCGAGTTGGCGGGCGACACTGGCGCGGGCGGGGGCGCGCGGCGGGGTTCCGGCGCACGCGCAGCCGGGGTTGGTGCCGGTGCGGGGGCCGCAGCCGGAGCCGCCGCTTCCTCGACGACGGGCGCATCGACCGGGGTGCCGCCCGGGCCGAGCACGCGGCGCGCTTCACCTCGACCACGACGGTGTTCGACCGTCCATGGCTGAAGCTCTGCTTGACCTGGCCGGTCTCGACCGTACGCTTCAAGCCCAAAGGCGCGCGCATGCCCAGCTTCGGCTTTTCGTTCTCGGTATCGCTCACTCAAATTCCTCGTGTACGTCGTCTGTCGGCACTCGGGCCAGATCGGCCAGCGGACCGGCGTCGTGGTGAGACGCCGATGCCCCCTGCGAGGCCGTTTCGCAAGGCGCGGGAGTTGGGTCAGGGCCGATGAAATGCAGCCAGCGGTGTAGCGAATCGCGTACGCGTCCGGCGGCATCGGGATCAGTCAGGCCTATATGTACCACATTCTGGCGGCCTAGTGCCACGGCCAATATGGTGCGCGGGACCGGCAGAACCAACCCCCTCAAATCACTTCCTTCTTCATCGTTGCCGATGCGCCAGGCCTGATCGAGTTTACGGTTGCCGTCCGCGCCCGCATCGCAGGCGTGGAGCAGCATGTGAAGTTTGCCGCTGCGCGCCGCGGTCTCGATCTTTTCCGCGCCGGTCAACAGGTTGCCGGTGCGCGCCTCGAGGCCGAGGCGGTCGAGCACGGCGCGTTCGAGCGCGGTCGCGATCTTCTCGGACAGGTCGTCCGGGATCGCGATCGGCCCGGTCTTGAACGCACGGGCGAGCGCGGCCTTGAGCTTGCCCTTGGCGATCGCGGTGTCGAGGTCCGCGCGGGTCACGCCGATCCACGCGCCACGACCGGGGGCCTTGGCACGTACGTCGGGGTGGACCGCGCCGTCCGGGGACAGCGCGAGGCGAACCAGCGTCTCGCGCGGGGCGCGCTCGCCGAGCAGGATGCAGCGGCGGATTGCGCCGGTTTCGTCGGTCATGCTGCATGCCCTTCGACGTTCGTCACCCCGGCCTTGTGCCGGGGTCCACCGTGCCGCACATTCTGCGCCGGGGGAGTGTGCCCAGCGGTGGACCCCGGGACGAGCCCGGGGTGACGACGGAGGGCCGAGTGCGCGAACGGATACCGTGCGTTTACATGCTGGCGAGCGGGTTCAACGGTACGCTGTATGTCGGCGTTACGTCGAACCTGGTCGGCCGTGTGTTGCAGCATCGGAATGGTGCGTTCGATGGCTTCACCAAGCGCTACGCGATCAAGCATCTTGTCTGGTACGATGTCGCGGACACCATGGACGCCGCGATTGCCTTCGAGAAACGTCTTAAAAAATGGCCGCGCGACTTCAAGAAGAACCTGATCGAGCGCGACAACCCGCACTGGCAGGACGTCGCCGTCGGGCTCGGCCTGACAGCTATGCCCTAAACCCAACCCGTCACCCCGGCCTTGTGCTGGGGTCCACAGCGCAGCACGTCCTCCGCGCCGCAGAGAGCGCGGCCCGGTGGATCCCGGGACAAGCCCGGGATGACGACAGCGAAGGGTAACCGCTAGAGCGTCATTGCGAGGATTCCGCATGAGCGTCCTCCTGCAACTTGGGTGCATCCCGGTCGGCGATCAGGATCCCGCCCGCGCCGTAATTCTCGGTCGACACTTCCTCGATCACGATCTGCACCGCAGCCGGGTTCTTGCCCAGCCGCTCTACTAGCGACCGGGTGACATCCGCGACGATCCCGGACTTCTGGTCCCTGGTCGCGGTGCCCGAGAGGCGGATGCTGACGAACGGCATCAGGCGTCCTTTTCCTCCGAGGCGTCGGCAGCAGGCGCGTCGGCCGCAGGGGCTTCCTCGACTTCGGCTTCGGCATCGACTTCCGCTTCCGCGGTCGGCTCATCCTCGAACCAGTGTGCGCGTGCGGCCATGATGATCTCATTGCCCTGCGCTTCGCTCAGGCCATATTCGCCGAGCACGCCCCCCTTGTCCTCGACGCGCTTGGGCGCATCCTCGGCGCGGCGGCGCTGTTCCTGGCGCTTCTTCTGGATCAGCTCGTCGGTCGCCAGATCGGCGAGGTCGTCGAGCGTCTTGATCCCGGCCTTGCCGAGCGTGACCAGCATCGCCTCGTTGAGGTGCGGCAGCGCGGCAAGCGCATCGTCGACACCCAGACCACGCCGCTCTTCGCGGTTGGTCGACTCGCGACGATCGAGCGCCTCGGTCGCGCGGCTCTGCAGCTCGGCTGCAAGATCGTCATCGAAGCCTTCGATCGACGCGATTTCGTCGACGCCGACATAGGCGACTTCCTCGAGGCTGCCGAAGCCTTCGGCGACCAGCAACTGCGCGAGCGTCTCGTCGACGTCGAGTTCCTTCTCGAACAGGGCCGAGCGCTCGACGAATTCCTTCTGGCGCTTCTCGGAGGCATCCGCCTCGGTGAGGATGTCGATCGCCTTGGCGGTCAGCTGCGACGCGAGCCGCACGTTCTGGCCACGACGGCCGATCGCGAGCGACAGCTGGTCATCGGGAACGACGACCTCGATGCGATCCTCTTCCTCGTCGATCACCACGCGCGACACGGAGGCCGGCTGCAGCGCGTTGACGACGAAGGTCGCGGTGTCGGGCGACCACGGGATGATGTCGATCTTCTCGCCCTGCATTTCCTGGACGACCGCCTGGACGCGGCTGCCCTTCATGCCGACGCACGCGCCGACCGGGTCGATGCTCGAATCATGCGAGATGACGCCGATCTTCGCGCGCGAACCCGGGTCGCGCGCGGCGGCCTTGATCTCGATGATGCCGTCGTAGATTTCGGGCACTTCCTGCGCGAACAGCTTCTTCATGAAGTCGGGGTGCGCACGGCTGAGGAAGATCTGCGGACCGCGGTTCTCGCGGCGCACGTTGAGGATCAGCGAACGGATCCGGTCGTTGACGCGGACGACTTCGCGCGGGATCTGCTGGTCGCGGCGGATCACGCCCTCGGCGCGGCCGAGGTCGACGACGACATGGCCGAACTCGACGCGCTTGACGACGCCGGTGATGATCTCACCCATCCGGTCCTTGAATTCTTCATACTGGCGCTCGCGCTCGGCGTCGCGGACCTTCTGGAAGATGACCTGCTTGGCGGCCTGGGCGGCGATGCGGCCGAATTCGATCGGGGGCAGCGGATCGACGATATAATCGCCGACGACAGCACCCTTCTGGAGCTTGTCGGCTTCCTTCAGATTGACCTGCTTGAAATAGTCATCGACCGCCTCGACCACTTCGACGACGCGCCACAGGCGGAGATCGCCGGTGTTGGGGTCGAGCTTCGCGCGGATGTCGTTCTCGGCACCGTAGCGCGCGCGGGCGGCGCGCTGGATCGCGTCTTCCATCGCCTCGATGACGATGCCCTTGTCGATCATCTTCTCGGTGGCGACGGCGTTCGCAATCGCGATCAGCTCGGCGCGGTTGGCGGTGACGCCGGAGGTTGCTGGGGTGGCCATCAGTTATGTCCTTCTTCGCGGTCGGCACCCTCGGGCGCGTCTACAGCTTCGTCGTCGTGTTCGATTTCTTCCTCGTCCGCACCGTCCATCGACAGCGGGCGAGTCGCGGCGATCAGCGCGTCGGTCAGCACCAGCTTGGCGGTGTTGACCTGCGCGAACGGCACGTCGAGTTCGCCATGCTTGGCGAGGTAGATCGCGATGCGGTCGTCGGTCACGCCCTTGAGCGTGCCGGTCAGCACCTTGCGGCCCTCGATCGGCGCGAGCAGCACGATCCGTGCCTCATGCCCCGCCCAGTCGCTGAAGTCCTTGAGCCGGGTCAGCGGCCGGTCGATCCCGGGCGACGATACCTCGAGCCGATATTCGTCCTGGATCGGATCCTTGCCCTCGAGCTCGAGCGCATCGAGCACGTCCGAGATGCGGCGCGACAGTTCGGCGCAATCGTCGATCGTCAGCTGGCGCGTGTCGGGGCGCTCCGCCATCACCTGGAGCGTGAGGTCGCCCTTGCCGCCGAACAGCTTGACCCGCACGAGATCGAACCCGAGCGCTTCGGCTTCGGGGGCTACCAATGCGGTCAGATCGGGGGTGTCGGTCAAGTCGGGTTGGTCCTTCAGGATCAGGCAAAGGTCTTCGGCGCCGGAACCGGGGGGCTCCAGCCTCTTCATCCGATGATGTAGAGAATAGGGGCGATATAGTCGGATTGCAGGGGGCTGGCAAGCGGCTGCGAACGGGGGCCTGGTATCGGCCGGATTCGTCCGATGCGGCGCGTCCCGGCGGGGTCGCGGTCGCGGTGTGCCGTCGAGGTGACGGAACAACTTCGGGACGACGACGGTATGTGTCGTATATCCCGGGAGAAATCTGATGCAGCTTTTTCGTGCACCCCTCGCGCTTCTGCTCGCGACGACCGCCTGTTCCGGGCAATCGGGGCAATCCACGACGGCATCTCCGGTCGGGGGCACCGTCACTCCGGCTCCGGCCGAAACCCCGGCACCGACCCCGTCGCCGACCGCCGCGCCCGTCACCAGCCTGCCCGATGATGCCCCCGACGCGACCGTCCCCAACGTTCCCGCGACCACGGGGCGCGCCAACGTGACGGAAACCGCGCCGCCGTTCGCGATGCAGACGATCGGCCAGTTCGAGGACCCGTTCGCGGTCGCGGTGCTGCCCGACGGGTCCGCGCTGGTCACCGAGAAGGCGGGCAAGATCAAGCTGCGCCGCGCCGACGGAACGATCGCCGACGTTACCGGTGCGCCCAAGGTGCTGTTCGACAATCAGGGCGGGCTGCTCGACATCGCGCTGGCGCCCGATTTCGCGACGAGCAAGCTGGTCTACATCTCCTATTCCGAGCCGCGCCCCGGCGGGAGCAGCCTCGCGCTCGCCCGCGGGCTGTTCACCGGCACCGCACTGGTGAACCTGCAGGTGTTGTGGCGCGCCGGGTCGGACGGGGTCGGCGGGCAGTTCGGCGCGAACATTCTGTTCGCCCCCGACGGCAAGTCGCTGTATCTCTCCTCGGGTGAGCGCCAGCGCTTCACCCCGGCGCAGGATCCCGACCAGGCGATCGGCAAGATCCTCCACCTGACGCTCGACGGGAAGGCGGCGGCAGGGAACCCGCAGGTCACAGCGGGGGGCGTCCGGGCCGAGACGTGGAGCAGCGGGCACCGCAACCCGTACGGCATGGTGTTCGCGCAGAACGGCACCTTGTGGGAGGTCGAGATGGGTCCGCGCGGCGGCGACGAGCTCAACCTGATCCTGCCGGGGAAGAATTACGGCTGGCCGATCGTTTCCAATGGCGACAATTATTCGGGCAAGCCGATCCCCGATCACCCCAGCCGCCCCGATCTCGAAGCGCCCAGATTGTGGTGGAACCCGTCGATCTCGCCCGGCGGCATGATCTATTATACCGGCGCGATGTTCCCCGAATTCCGCGGCAATCTGCTGATCGGCGCGCTCGGCGGCGAGGCGCTGATCCGCGTCGCCTTGTCCGGCGACACCGCGCGGGTCGAAAACCAGTATAAGATCGGCGAGCGCGTCCGCGATGTCGCGGAGGGGCCGGACGGCGCGATCTGGCTGCTCGAGGACGGCGGCAAGCTGGTACGGCTGGCGAAGAAATAGGGCGACGTGGCGGGACCGTCGCCAATGGATTGACAGCCCGCTCATCCTCCCGGATGACTTGCCCAGGACAGCGCGAAACGCGCGACAAGGGGGCAAGTATGAAGCGGATCGGATTGGCCACGGTGGCGCTGGCCGCCTTGCTGGCGGGCTGCGCGAGCGATGGCGGCAGCCGCCCCGCGAGTGCGTCGGCGAAGGGTGACAAGGCGAGCACCGGCAAGGGCCCCGGCATCGGCAAGGCGTTCAGCCACGATCCGTTCCCGTCGACCTACAAGCGCTATCCCGGCACCCCGACGCTCGTCACGCACGTCACGATCTTCGATGGCGAGGGCGGGAAGACCGACGACGGTTCGGTGCTATTCGCCGACGGCAAGATCGTCGCACTCGGCCAGAGTGTCGCGGCACCGGCGGGCGCGACCGTGATCGACGGCACCGGCAAGACGCTGACCCCCGGGATCATCGATATCCACAGCCATCTTGGCGACTATCCCTCGCCCGCGGTCCAGGCCAATTCGGACGGCAACGAAGCGACCGGTCCGGTCACCGCCGACGTCTGGGCAGAGCACAGCGTCTGGCCGCAGGACCCCGGCTTCAGCCGCGCGCTCGTCAATGGCGGGGTGACGACGCTCCAGATCCTCCCCGGTTCGGCGAACCTGATGGGCGGGCGATCGGTCGTCATCAAGAACGTCTACGCGCGCACCGAACAGGGGATGAAATTCCCCGGCGCGCCCTATGGCCTCAAGATGGCGTGCGGCGAGAATCCCAAGCGTGTCTATGGCAGCAAGGGCCGCGAGCCCTCGACCCGGATGGGCAACATCGCGGTCGACCGCCAGACCTGGGCGAAGGCGGTCGAATATAAACGCAAGTGGGACAAATACGAGAAGGACGGCGGCGAGGTGCCCGGGCGCGACATCGCGATGGACACGCTCGCAGGCGTGCTGTCGGGCGAGATCTTGGTCCAGAACCATTGCTACCGCGCGGACGAAATGGCCATCGTCATGGATATGGCGAAGGAGTTCGGCTACCACGTCTCGGCGTTCCACCACGCGGTCGAGGCGTACAAGATCGCCGATCTGCTCAAGCAGAACGGGACCTGCGCGGCGGTCTGGGCGGACTGGTGGGGCTTCAAGATGGAATCCTACGACGCGATCGGCGAGAATCTCGCGCTGCTCCAGAAGAACGGCGCCTGCGCGATGATCCACTCGGATGACGAGAACGGGATCCAGCGCTTGAACCAGGAAGTCGCCAAGGCGCTCGCCTCCGGGCGGCGCGCGGGGATCGACATTTCGGATGCGGTCGCGTGGGAATGGCTGACCTACAACCCGGCCAAGGCGCTCCACATCGACGACAAGACCGGCAGCCTCAAGCCCGGCAAGATGGCCGACGTGGTGCTGTGGAACGGCAATCCGTTCAGCGTCTACACAAGGCCCGAGAAGGTGTGGATCGACGGCGCGTTGCTCTACGATGCGAATGATCCCAAGCGCCGACCGGTATCCGATTTCGAACTTGGCCAGCCCGGCTCGGGAGACGTGAAGTGAAGCGCCTGCTCCTCCTCTCCGCCGCCATTCTGGCAACCCCGGTCGCCGCGCAGACCGTCGCGATCACCAACGCGAAACTCGTCATCGGGGACGGCTCCGCGCCGATCGAGGGCGGCACCGTGGTCGTTCGCGACGGACGCGTCGTGGCGGCAGGGCGCGGGGTCGCGGTTCCGGCGGGCGTGTCCGCGGTCGACGCGGGCGGACGCTGGGTCACGCCCGGGATCGTCGCGGGCTTCACGCGGATGGGGATCGTCGAAGTCGACGGCGTCGACGAAACCGCGGATGCGGGCGCCAAGACCAGCCCGTTCCACGCCGCGATCGACATCGCATCGGCGGTCAATTCGAGCACGAGTTCGATCCCGCTCAACCGCGCCGAAGGCGTGACACGTGCGATCGTCGCGCCCGACAACGCCGGGTCGATCTTCGCGGGGATGGGCGCGGTGATCGATCTCGGGGCGGACCGTTCGCCGGTCACCCGCCCGCGCGCGTTCCAGTTCATGGAATATGGCGTGGACGGCGGGCGCGCGGCGGGTGGCAGCCGGCCCGCTGCGATCGCGATGTTCCGCAACGCGATGGCGCAGGCAAAGGATTTCGCGCGCGACCCCAGTCATTATGCGGACCAGGGCAAGGACGCGCTACTGACCCGCGCCGATGCCGAGGCCCTCGTACCCGTCGCGAACGGCAAAGTGCCGCTGCTCGTCCATGTCGAGCGTGCGTCGGACATGCTCGCGCTGATCGACCTCAAGCGGGATTTTCCCGCGGTGAAGATGGTCTTCGTCGGCGCGGCGGAGGGCTGGATGGTCGCGCCGCAACTGGTGGCGGCACGGATTCCGGTGATTGCCTCGGCGCTGACCGACCTGCCCAATTCGTTCGATCAGCTTGGCTCGACCCAGTCGAACGTCGGGCGGATGAAGGCGGCGGGCGTGCTCGTCGGGATCGGGACGATCAACGACAATGAGGCGCGGCAGGCGCGGCTCGAAAAGCAATATGCAGGCAATCTCGTCGCGCTGACCAAGCTGCCGGGCGCGACCGGGCTCGACTGGAACGCGGCGTTCGCGGCGATCACCTCGGTGCCGGCCGAGGCGATCGGGATGGGCGAGGAGATCGGGTCGCTCAAGGCGGGGCGGCGCGGCGACGTCGTGGTGTGGGATGGCGATCCGCTGGAACTGGGGACCGGGGTTGCGGCGGTCTATATCGACGGGGTGAAGCAACCGCTGCGCACCCGACAGGATGCGTTGCGCGATCGGTATATGGTGCCGCAGGAAGGCGCATTGCCCAAGGCGTATGAGCGGTAGCAGGTCTTAGCACTTCCCCGGCGAAGGCCGGGGCCCAGTCGTGATGGTCGATGGAGAGGGCAGCTACGGCGCTACGCTTGGCCCGCGACTGGGCCCCGGCCTTCGCCGGGGAAGGGTGCTTGAGGATTCATGGATGTCCTCCCGCGAAGGCGGGAGTCCAGGAGTCTCGAGAGCTGCAAGACGGTGTTCTTCTTGGCACTGGATTCCCGCCTTCGCGGGAAAACAGCAAAGGACGAGTCCGTAATTCAACTTTCCTACAAGTCTCGCGACGGCCGAAAAAAATGGCCAACTGGTTCACTCTGCGTCGTGAAACACCGCAGGCCGCTTCTGGATGTTCGCCGCGACCTGCTCCATCATCGCGGGCTTGCCGATCACCGCGACCTGCTCGGCGGTCTCCGCCTCGAGCAACGTCCGCGCATCCGCATCGAACGCCATGTTGCACAACCGCTTCGCGCCGCGGATCGCATTGGGGCTCTTCGCCGCGATCTGATGCGCCAGCTCGAGCGCGGCGGCGTGCGGCGCATGCGCGATCCGCGTGACGAAGCCGTGACGGAGCGCTTCCTCCGCATCGAACTCGCGCGACGTATAGACCAGCTCGCGCAGCACATCGTCGCGCACCAGCCCGCGCCAGATCGGGAAGCCCGCCATGTCGGGGACGAGGCCCCAATAGCTCTCGCGGATCGCAAAGCGCGTTCCCGGCGCGGCGATCCTGATGTCCGCGCCCGCCATGATCTGGAACCCGCCGCCGAACGCCACGCCGTGCACCGCCGCGATCACCGGCATCGGCAGATTGCGCCAGCCCCACGTCACATGCTGCGGCAGGATGCTGCCCTGGTCGTTGCGGTCGACCGTGCTGAGGCCGGAGCCGCCCCCCGCCATGCTCGTCATGTCGAGCCCCGCGCAGAACGCCTTGCCATCGCCCGACAGCACGACGCAGCGGACGTCCTTGCGGGTGTGGAGCGAGTCGATCGCCGCGCCGATCCCCTCGAACATCGCAGGGTCGATCGCGTTCATCTTGTCGGCGCGATACAGCCGCACGTCCGCGACGTGATCGGTCACGGTGATCGAAACCCGGTCGTTCATGCAATCCTCCATCAGACGATCCGGCTGCCCGTCTCGCCCCAATATTGGTCGCGCAGCAGCCGTTTGTACAATTTGCCCGTCGCATGCCGCGGCAATTCCGCGGTGAAATCGATCTGGCGCGGCGTCTTCACCCCCGACAGTTCGGCGCGGCACCAGGCGATCAGTTCGGCGGCAAGCTCCGCCCCCGCTTCGTCCATGTTGACCGGCTGGACCACCGCGACGACGCGCTCGCCCATCTCCGCATCGGGCGCGCCGATCACCGCGACGTCGGCGACGCGCGGGTGGGTGATCAGCCGGTTCTCGATTTCCTGCGGGTAGATATTGACGCCGCCCGAGATGATCATGAAGCTCTTGCGATCGGTCAGGTACAGATAGCCGTCCGCGTCGATCCGCCCGATATCGCCGAGCGTCGACCAGCCGAACGCATTGCGCGCCTCGGCGGTCTTTTCGGGGTCGTTGTGATATTCGAACGCGCCGCCGCCCTCGAAATAGATCAGCCCTTCCTCGCCCGCCGCGATCTCCGCGCCATCCTCGCCGCAGACGTGGAGCACGCCGTACGCCGCCTTGCCGACCGACCCGCGATGCGCGAGCCATTCGTTTGAGGCGATCGTGGTGAGGCCATTGCCCTCCGACCCGGCATAATATTCGAACAGCACCGGCCCCCACCAGTCGATCATCGCTTCCTTGACCGGCACCGGGCACGGGGCGGCGGCATGGATCGCAACCTCGAGGCTCGACAGGTCGTGCCGTCCACGTGCTTGCGGATCGAGCTTGAGCAGCCGGACGAAATGCGTCGGCACCCATTGGCTCGCGGTGACGCGGTAGCGTTCGATCGCGGCCAGCGCGGCTTCGGGCTCGAAATGCGCCATCATCACGACGGTGCCGCCGAGCCGCTGGACTGTCATCGACCAGCGCAACGGGGCGGCATGGTAGAGCGGCGCGGGGCTGAGGTAGATGCTGTCGGGGCCGAGCCCGTAGAGACCGCGCGCGAGCATCTCGAGCACGGTGGTCGCTTCGATGTCGGGGTCTTCCGGCAGCGCGACGCGGACGCCCTTGGGACGGCCGGTGGTACCCGACGAGTAGAGCATGTCGATCCCGGCGCGTTCGTCGGAGATCGGGTCGGCGGGCATTGTCGCGACCGCCGTGTCCCAGTCTTGCCAGCCGGAAATGACACCACCGACCGCGAAGCGTTGAAGCTCGGGCGCGACGTGTTCGGCGACCGCTGCCAACCCCGCCGACGCAACGACCAGCTTGGCGCCCGAATCCGTTAGGATGTAGCGCACTTCCGGCGCGGTCAGCTTGGTCGAGATGCAGACGAAGAACAGCCCGCTGCGCTGCGCCCCCCAGGCAATGTCGTAGAATTGCGGGGTGTTTTCGCAGAACAGCGCAATCGTGTCGCCCGCGTGCAGGCCATGCGCGCGGAACAGGTGCGCGGCGCGGTTGGCGCGCTGGTCGAGCTCGGCGAAGCTGATCGTCTCGCCGGTTTCGGCGACGATCAGCGCAGGCTTGCCCGGATCACTCCGCGCGTGGACGCATGGATGCGACATTCGCCAGCCCCTCCCCTGTAGATTCGTTTTCTTTTGCAACCCGATGCTAGCGCGGGGTGACGGGCGCGGCAACGGGGGAGTTTTGGAGGTGAGTAGGGCTCCGATCCCAAACGCCGTCATTTCCGCGAAGGCGGGAATCCATCGTCGCAACGGTCGGTTTTGGCGGCATGGCCAGCCAGTATGGATCTCCGCCGCCGCGGGGATGACGGAATGGAGGGAGCTTACGCACAAAAAAACGGCCGGTCCTTTCGGGCCGGCCGCTCTTTAATCGTTCGAGGCCAGGACGCCTCAGCCAGCAGCAGGCGAACGCCGTCCGCCGCCGCCGCCAGCCGGGCGACCGCCGCCCGCCGGACGACCGCTGCCACCCGGACGACCACCACCGGCCGGACGACCAGCGCCCGCAGGACGGCCAGCGCCACCCGCCGGACGGCCTGCGCCGCCAGCGTTATACGGACGGCTGCCACCAGCAGGACGCTCGCCGGTCGGGCGCGCGGCATGCGTTGCGCGTGGCGGCGCACGGTGACGACCGCTCTCGTCGCGCGGACGATCGCTGACGTCCGAACCCGCCGGGCGGGCCGCCTTGATGCGGGCCGCTTCGGCCATGAAGCCCTCGGGGAGCTTGACCATGTCGGGCTTGACGCGCGTCAGCTTCTCGATGTCGCGCAGGTAGCTCCGCTCGTCTCGGCGCAGAAGCTGATCGCAATGCCCGATGCGCCGGCGCGTGCGGTACGCCCGATGCGGTGGACATATTGCTCTGCCACGTTGGGCAGCTCGAAGTTGAACACGTGGCTGACGCCCGAGACGTCGATCCCGCGCGCCGCGATGTCGGTCGCGACCAGAACCTTGACCTTGCCGGTCTTGAACTCGCCGAGTGCACGCTCGCGCTGCGGCTGGCTCTTGTTGCCGTGGATCGCGTTGGCGGGAATGCCGTTCGCGCCCAGCAGCTTCACGACGCGGTCCGCGCCATGCTTGGTCCGCGTGAAGACGAGGCAACGCTCGATCGCGCCGTCCGCCAGCAGCATCGTCAGCAGCGCCTGCTTCTCGCCCTGGTTGACGAAATAGACATACTGCTCGACGCGCTCGGCCGTGCTCGACACCGGGGCGACCTTGACGGTCGCGGGATCGTTGAGGAACTGGTCGGCGAGCTCGCGGATCGCGTTCGGCATGGTGGCCGAGAAGAACAGCGTCTGGCGCACGCGCGGCAGCATCTTCACGATCTTGCGGAGCGCGTGGATGAAGCCGAGGTCGAGCATCTGGTCGGCTTCGTCGAGCACGAGGATCTCGAGCATCGCGAGGCTGACCATCCGCTGCTCGATCAGGTCGAGCAGACGGCCCGGCGTGGCGACGAGGATGTCGACGCCGCGGCTCATGTCCTGGCGGTTCTTGTTGATGCTGGTCCCGCCGAACACCGTCGCGACGGTCATTTTCGAGAACTTGGCATAATCGCGCGCGCTATCGGCGATCTGGCTGGCGAGTTCGCGCGTCGGCGCGAGCACCAGCATGCGGCAATGCGTCGGCAGGACGCGCTTGTCGGCGGCGACGAGGCGCTGGATCGACGGCAGCACGAATGCGGCGGTCTTGCCGGTGCCGGTCTGCGCGATGCCGAGCAGATCGCGGCCTTCGAGCAGCATCGGGATCGACTGTGCCTGGATCGGGGTGGGGGAGGTATAGCCCTTTGCTTCGAGCGCGCGGACGAGCGGCTCGGCAAGGCCGAGATGGGCGAAAGACATGAAAGTATATTCCATTGCATGTGCCATGGACGCACGTTCTCGACGCGCGGATGGCGGGGGGAGGATTTGACACCCCGCGTGAAAAGGGAAGTCCGTTTGATAACGACCGAGGCGGAGCTGGGACGATAAAGTCCGATCACGCTGCATGACGCTTCGATGAGCGCCATATGGCCGAGGCGGGGGCGGAAGTCAAGGTTGGGTGTCGCGCGGGGAGACAGCCGTCACCCCGGCGGAGGCCGGGGCCGTTGTGTTTGTGTCCCGCCGTTGCCGTAAAACGGGGCGGCCCGGGCCTTTGCGAGACCCCTGCATAAAGATAGTCGTAGGTTTGGTCGTCACCCCTCGCCCCAAAAGGCAGCCGTCATGCTGAACTTGTTTCAGCATCCACCGCGCAGCAAGCATAGTCCGGACTCGCGGAGGGCTGGATCCTGAAACAAGTTCAGGATGACGGGCGGTTTTGCAGAACTCTCGCCCCCGCCGGGGTGACGACCAGTTACATCACCCGACCCGGTTCGCCTCCAGCCCGGCGCGGAAATTATCCGGCAGCGTGGTCAGCCCGCCACTCGCGCTCATCACGATCACGACGTCGCAGGTCGCGACGCACACGCCTTTCTGGAACGCCGCCGACAGGATCTGCCAGCTACGATTGCCGATCTCGCCGATCCCGGTCGCGATCTCGACGTCATCGGGGAAATACGCCTCGGCAAGATAATTGACCTCGACTCGCGCGACCAGCCAGCGATGCCCCGACCAGCCCGAAAGCTCGAGCGCGCGGTTGAACCGGACGCGCGCGCTTTCGAACAGCGCCGCCATCGCGACGTTGTTGATATGGCCGAGCACATCGAGGTCCTGGAACCGCGTCTGGATCGTCGTCCTATGCGGATAGTGCGCGGGGTTCTGCCGCGCCGGATCGGGCCGCGCCATTCAACGCGGCGCCATCCGGATCGCGCCGTCGAGTCGCACGTCCTCGCCGTTGAAATAGCTGTTCTCGACCATCGCGAGCGCGAGCTTGGCATATTCCTCGGGCTTTCCCAGCCGCTTGGGGAAGGGGACCGAGGCGGCGAGATTGTCCTTCACCTGCTGCGGCGCGCCCTGCATCAACGGCGTCTCGAAGATGCCGGGGAGGATCGTATTGACGCGAATCCCTTCGCCCATCAGGTCGCGCGCGATCGGCAGTGTCATCCCGACGACCCCGCCCTTGGACGCGGAATAGGCGGCCTGGCCGATCTGCCCGTCCTCGGCGGCGACGCTCGCGGTCATCACGATCGCGCCGCGCTCGCCGTCTTCACCGGGCGACAGCGTCAGCATTCCCGCCGCCGACTTGGCGACGCAGCGGAACGTGCCGACGAGGTTGATCTGGATGAGCCAGTCGAACGCCGCCAGGCTGAAATGCTTGATGCTGCCGTCTTCCTTGGAACGGCTCGCGGTCTTCATCGCATTGCCGGTCCCCGCGCAGCAGATGAGGATGGATTCCTGGCCGTGCGCCGCGCGCGCCTTTGCGAAGCCTGCGTCGACCGAGTCTTCGGACGTAACGTTCACTTCGCAGAAGGTGCCGCCGATCTCGGCAGCGATCGCTTCGCCCTTCTCTGCCTGCATGTCGAAGATCGCGACCTTGACGCCTCTTGCGGCAAGTGCGCGGGCGGTGGCGGCACCGAGGCCGGAGGCGCCGCCGGCGACGACCGCGGCGGTGGTGGAGTCGAGAATCATGTTGGGGTCCCTCCCTTGGAACAAGAACGCCCCTTCCCTTCGGGGGAGGGGATGGGGGTGGGGCGTGCCTCGCAGAGAGGTTTGCCCTGCTCGACTTCCCCACCCCAACCCCTCCCCTGAAGGAGAGGGGCTAAGTCGGATCAAAGCCGCTCGATGATCGTGACGTTGGCGATCCCGCCGCCCTCGCACATCGTCTGCAAGCCATAGCGCCCGCCCGAGGCGTGCAGCGCACGGACCAGGGTCGCCATCAGCTTCGTGCCCGACGCTCCCAGCGGATGCCCCAGGGCGATCGCGCCGCCGTTGACGTTCAACCGCGCATGGTCCGCCCCGGTATGCTTGAGCCACGCGAGCGGCACGGGAGCGAACGCCTCGTTGACCTCGTACAGGTCGATATCCTCGATCTTCATCCCCGAGCGCTGCAACGCGCGGTCGGTCGCGAACAGCGGTTCCTCGAGCATGATCACCGGGTCTCCGCCGGTAACCGTCAGGTTGACGATCCGCGCGAGCGGGGTCAGCCCGTGTTCCTTCAACGCGCGTTCGCTGACGATCATCACCGCCGACGCGCCGTCGCAGATCTGGCTGGCGTTGGCGGCGGTGATGTTGCCGCCTTCCTGCAACAGCTTGACCGCGCCGATGCTCTCCAGCGTCGCGTCCGCGCGGATGCCCTCGTCGGTGCGATGGCTGATGATGCCGTCGGGCGTCTCGACGTCGAGCGCGAGGATTTCCTTGTCGAACGCCCCCCGCTCGGTCGCGGCGGCGGCGCGGCGGTGGCTTTCGACCGCGAAGGTGTCGAGCTGCTCGCGGGTGAAGCCGTGCTTCTTGACGATCATCTCCGCGCCCATGAACTGGCTGAACAGGATGCCCGGGTATTTCTCCTCGAGCAGCGGCGACTTGTAGTTGCCCAGCCCCTCTTTCATGAACAGCGTCGCGGTGGTGCCCATCGGGACGCGAGTCATGCTCTCGACGCCTGCCGCGATCACGATGTCCTGCGTCCCCGACATTACCGCCTGCGCCGCGAACTGCATCGCCTGTTGCGAGGAGCCGCACTGCCGGTCGATCGACACCGCGGGGACGCTGTCAGGCAGGTTCTTTGCCGCGAGCACCGCGTTGCGGCCGACCTGGCCAGCCTGCTGCCCGCCCTGCATCACGCAACCCATGATCACGTCGTCGACCGCCGCGCCGTCGATCCCGGTGCGTTCCACGATCGCGTCGAGCACCGATGCCGCCAGGTCGACCGGATGCCAGCCGGCAAGCTTTCCGCCTCGCTTGCCGCCAGCGGTGCGCACTGCGTCCACGATATAGGCCTCGGCCATGCTCGACTCTCCATAAGGGTTGTATTTTGCAACTGTCTTGCCCTGAATGGTGGCGGCGGGCAAGAGTGCGGTTGCATACCCAAGGCTCGAAAGGATATTCCATGACCGTCAGCGAGGCGATTGCGGCGCGGCGTTCGGTACGCGGGTTCCTGCCGACGCCGATCGATCCGGAGGTGCTGCGCGGGCTGGTCACCAAGGCCGCGCGCGCGGCGACCGGCGGCAATCTCCAGCCGTGGCACGTCGACCTGCTGACCGGCGCGCCGCTCGTCGCGCTGAAGGAGACGATCGCCGCGAAACTGTGGCGCGGCGAGAGCGAGGAACCCGCCTACGCCATCTACCCGACCGACCTCGTCGCGCCCTATCGTGACCGGCGTTTCGCGGTCGGCGAGGCGCTGTACGGCGAACTTGGTATCCCGCGCGCGGACAAGGCGGCGCGGCGGCTGTGGTTCGCGCGCAACTTCCAGTTCTTCGGCGCGCCCGCCGCGCTGTTCTGCAGCGTCGACCGGCGGATGGGGCCGCCGCAATGGTCCGACCTCGGCATGTATCTGCAGAACGTGATGCTGCTCGCGGTGGAGGCGGGGCTGGCGACCTGCGCGCAGGAGTGCTGGGCGATGTATCCCGAGACGGTCGGCGCGGCGATCGGTATTCCGGCGGAGCGGATGCTGTTCTGCGGGATGGCGATCGGCGTGGAGGATCCCGCCGATCCCGCGAACGCGCTGCGGACCGAGCGGGCCGATGTGACGGAGTGGTTGACGATCCGGAACTGACGGGGCGAGGCTTAGAGGGCGGCGGGGCCGGCCGCTTCACCCCGGCCCCCTCACCCCGGCCGCGGCATCTTGAACAGCGCGTCTGCGCCGATCTCGAAGTAATCCGCCGGGCCGCCCCCGCGCAGGATCGGATGCGCCGCCGCGGTCTGATAGGCGCCGTCGGCGATCAGCGCCGGCGCGATGTGGATGCCGATCACTTCGCCGAGGATCATCCACTGGTCGAGCTCGCGGCCGTCGGTGGTCTTCAGCCGCAGCGTCTGGGTGTGGCGGCATTCGAACGCGACCGGGCTCGCCGCGACGCGCGGCGGCTTGACCAGCCGCGACGGCACCGTCGCAAGCTTCGCCAGATCGAACTCGTCGACCTCCGGCCCCACCGTCGCCGCGCTCGCATTCATCGCGTCGGCGAGATCGCGCGTGACGAGGTTCCACACGAACTCGCCGGTCGCGGTGATGTTGGCGGCGCTGTCCTTCCACCCCATCGATGCGAAGCCGATGATCGGCGGGCGATAATTGAACAGGTTGAAGAAGCTGTACGGCGCCAGGTTACGCGTCCCGTCCTCCGCGAGCGTGCTGATCCAGCCGATCGGGCGCGGCGCGACGATCGCATTCAGGGGGTCGTGGTCGAGCCCGGGGACGCCCGCATGGCCATCGCGCGGCTCGTAGAACAGAAGGTCGGACATGGAATTATCCTCGGATGCGGTTAGCGGTGGGCGACGGCGGGGATCGGGGCTAGGTGTAACCATTCCCGGCGAAGGCTCGAATAGGTACCTGCATGACCGACGCAACCCGCTCCCCCGACATTCCGCTGCAAGGGTCGGCCACGCCGATCTATCGGCATCGCCTCACAACGCGGATCTGGCATTGGGTGTCCGCGATCACGGTTTTCATCATGATCGGCAGCGGGCTGACGATCCTCAACGCGCATCCGCACCTTTATTGGGGGCAGTTCGGCGCGAATTCGGATCATCCCTGGCTCAATACCCCGCATGTGCCATCGTTCCTGACGATCCCGGCCGGGTATAATCTCGCGGTCGCGCGGCGCTGGCATCTGCTGTTTGCGCTGGTGCTCGGGTTCGGGCTGCTGCTCTACATGGTCGCGAGCCTGATCAACCGGCATTTCCAGCGCGACCTGGCGATCCGCCCGCGCGAACTCGCGCCAGCGCACCTGTGGTATGATGCCAAGGAACATGCCGCGCTGCGCTTCCACGACCCCAGGCAGCCCAACGCGCGCAACATCTTCCAGAAGCTCGCTTACGTGCTCGCGATCTTCATCCTGTTGCCCGCGATGATCCTGTCCGGGCTGGCGCTGTCGCCGGGCATGGATGCCGCGTGGCCGTGGCTGCTCGACCTGATGGGCGGGCGCGCGTCGGCGCGCTCGGTGCATTTCATCGCGATGGTGGGGGTGGTGCTGTTCATCATCGTTCACCTCGCGCTCGTCATCCTGGCGGGGGCATGGCCCGAGACACGCTCGATGATTACCGGCTGGTGGCGAATCCCCGGCCACGACAAGCGCGAGGACGCAGCATGAGCAGCCTGATCACCCGTCGCGCCCTGGTGACGACCGCCGCGCTCGGTTCCGGCGCCTTGCTCGCCGGGTGCGACCGCATCGCCGATCTCCCGGCGGCGCGGAAGATCCTGTTCTCGGGCGAGAAGCTCAACATGGGGTTGCAGCGCGCGCTGTCGAACCGGCACAGCCTCGCGCCCGAATATCGCGCCGACCAGATGTCGCCGTTCTTCCGCACCAACGGCACCAGCAACCCCGGCACCCCCGAATATGCCGCGATGGTCGCGGACAAGTTCGCAAGCTGGCGGCTCAAGGTCGGTGGCCTCGTCACGCGGCCGCTCGCGATCTCGCACCAGCAGTTGATGGCGATGCCCGCGCGCACCCAGATCACGCGGCACGACTGCGTCGAGGGCTGGAGCGCGATCGGCAAGTGGCACGGGCCGATGCTCGGCAGCGTGCTCAAGGCGGCGGGGGTGAAGGACAGCGCGCGCTACATCGTCTTCATCTGTGCCGACCTCTATTCGGGCGCGCACTACTATGAATCGATCGACCTGATCGACGCGTTCCACCCGCAGACGATCCTGGCGTGGGGAATGAACGACCAGTTGCTCGACGTTGGCCACGGTGCGCCGGTGCGGCTGCGGCTCGAGCGCCAGCTTGGCTACAAGCAGGCCAAATACGTCATGGCGATCGATGCGGTGGCTTCGCTTGCGGGCATCGGGCTCGGCAAGGGCGGCTATTGGGAGGATAATGTCGATTACGATTGGTATGCGGGCATTTGACGCGTTAGTGGGCCGCACATGGCCCTTATCGATTTGTTTCTCGCCAAGCGCGTCCAGCGCGGCACCCTCACCGTACACCACGCCGATGGCAAGACCGTCCGCTTCGGAACGCCCGATGCACGCTTCCCGGATGTAACGATTCGCTTCACCGATGCGGGGGCAGCGGCGGCGATCGTCCGCGATCCCGGGCTCGGCGCGGGCGAAGCGTATATGAAGGGCCGGCTCGTGGTCGAGGAGGGCGACGTGCGCGACCTCGTCCGGTTGCTGACCGCGAACGACCCGTGGGAAGCGGGCGCGAACGGCCTCGCCGCCTCGCCGATGCGCCGCGCGATCCAGGCGGTGACGCACCGGATCGAGCGCGTGAACATGGCGCGCCGTTCGAAGCGCAACGTCGCGCACCATTACGACCTGTCCGACCGCCTCTACGACCTCTTCCTCGATTCCGACCGCCAGTATAGCTGTGCGTATTACACCAACCCCGGCAACAGCCTCGAGCAGGCGCAAAGCGACAAGAAGGCGCATATCGCCGCAAAGCTCGCGCTCGAACCGGGGATGACGGTGCTCGACATCGGTTGCGGCTGGGGCGGGATGGCGCTGTACCTCCACCAGCATACCGGCGCGGACGTGCTCGGCGTCACGCTGTCCGAGGAACAGCTCAAGGTCGCGCGGCGGCGCGCGCAGGAGGCGGGAGTCGCCGACCGCGTCAAGTTCGAGCTGATCGATTATCGCCACCTGACCGGCACGTTCGACCGGATCGTCTCGGTCGGCATGTTCGAACATGTCGGCCCCGCGCATTACAAGACCTTCTTCCGCCAGTGCCGCGACCTGCTGACCGAGGACGGCGTGATGCTGCTCCACACGATCGGTCGCGCGGGCGGGCCGGGCGTCACCGACAAGTGGACGACCAAATACATCTTCCCCGGCGGCTATAATCCGGCTTTGTCGGAAATCATCTCGGCGAACGAAGGCCTGCGCTTCATGGTCACCGACGTCGAGGTGCTCCGGCTGCATTACGGCTACACGCTCGACGACTGGTACGACCGCACCGTCGCGGCGCGCGAGCAGATCATCGCGCTGTATGACGAGCCATTCTACCGGATGTGGCAATTCTATCTGGCGGGGGCGGGGGCGGCGTTCCACTTCGGCGGGATGGTCAATTACCAGATCCAGTTCGCCAAGAACCGCCACGTCCTGCCGATCACGCGCGATTACATGCTCGAGACCGAGCGCGCTTTTCGCGGCTAGCCCGTTGCACCCTGTCGCCCCCTCGCATAGGGGGCAGCCGAACACGAAGGATCCTGCCCGTGACTGACAAAATCAACCGCGTCGTCCTTGCTTATTCGGGCGGGCTCGACACCAGCGTCATCCTCAAGTGGCTCCAGCAGACCTATCAATGCGAAGTCGTCACCTTCACCGCCGATCTCGGGCAGGGCGAGGAGCTCGAGCCCGCGCGGCGCAAGGCGCAGCAGGCCGGCGTCAAGCCCGAGCACATCTTCATCGACGATCTGCGCGAGGAATTCGTCAAGGATTACGTCTTCCCGATGATGCGCGCGAACGCGCTGTACGAGGGGTTGTACCTGCTCGGTACGTCGATCGCGCGGCCGCTGATCGC
This sequence comes from Sphingomonas sp. PAMC 26621, assembly GCF_000251145.1. GTDB lineage: Bacteria > Pseudomonadota > Alphaproteobacteria > Sphingomonadales > Sphingomonadaceae > Sphingomonas. The sequence continues at coordinate 91,111 of NZ_AIDW01000006.1, forward strand.
CAAGCGCCAGATCGAGATCGCGCGGATGGTCGGCGCGGATGCGGTCAGCCACGGCGCGACCGGCAAGGGCAACGATCAGGTCCGCTTCGAGCTCGGCTATTATGCGCTCGCACCCGACATCAAGGTCATCGCGCCGTGGCGCGAGTGGGACCTCACCAGCCGCACCCGGCTGATCGAATGGGCCGAGCAGCACCAGATCGAGATCCCGCACAACAAGCGCGGCGAGGCACCGTTCTCGACCGACGCCAACATGCTCCACACCTCGTCGGAAGGGCTCGTGCTCGAGGATCCGTGGGACGAGGTGCCGGACTATGTCTATTCGCGCACGGTCAATCCCGAGGACGCGCCCGACCAGCCGGAGACGATTACGATCGATTTCGAACGCGGCGACGGTGTCGCGCTTAATGGCGTCGGTATGTCGCCCGCGACGCTGCTGGAAGCGCTCAATGAGCTTGGCCGCAAGCATGGCATCGGGCGGCTCGACCTGGTCGAGAATCGCTTCGTCGGCATGAAGTCGCGGGGCATGTACGAGACGCCGGGCGGCACGATCTATCACCTCGCGCATCGCGGGATCGAGCAGATCACGCTGGATCGTGGGGCTGCGCACCTCAAGGACGAGCTGATGCCGCGCTACGCGGAGCTGCTCTACAACGGCTTCTGGTTCTCGCCCGAGCGCGAGATGCTCCAGGCCGCGATCGACCACAGCCAGGCGAAGGTCGAGGGGACCGTCCGGCTCAAGCTGTACAAGGGCTCGGTCAACGTCACCGGCCGCAAGTCGCCGCAGTCGCTGTATTCGGAAAAGGTCGTCACGTTCGAGGACGACCAGGGCGCATACGACCAGCGCGATGCGGCCGGGTTCATCAAGCTCAACGCGCTGCGCTTGCGGCTGCTCGGGCGGCGGGACCGGTAAGCGTTTTGCGGCGCGCGTACCGTGCGCTCTGGGTTAAGCGCATTGGGAACGGACACGCGCGCCTGCCGCGGAGCGACGGTACGATGGCCGCGGACAAGCGGGCTTTGGCCCTTCGGCAGGCTGGTCGCAACGATCGGTGATTCACTAATCCGTGCCGTCGAGAAGGCCGCTGCGTCCGGTATTTACTTCGAAACACTGTTCGCCCTACAGGACCGGGTCGGCCTGGCGGTTAACCTCGGCAGCTTTAAAGGAGTTGCACAAATGTTCTGCGGTGGCCTCGAACGCCTACGGAAATCGCGTAAATCCGGAACTGCGCCGGCGGTTTTCGGCGTTGCGCGGGAACGGAGTGGCCCACTCGAGGACTTTCACTGCCCGGTGCCCACGCCCTGCATGGCGCAAGACGCGACCTTTGGTCCCGTCGCAGCGTGGTCTGGCTTTGGCATCGTATGATGACCGATCAGGCCCCCCTCCTCTGGTATAGCCTCGTGCGGTCGCGCTGGACGCTGATCGCACTGGGTGTCGTGCTCATGCTCGCCAATATTCTCTACCGATATCCCGGCGAGCTTAAATTCGATGCCCTTATACAATATTGGCAGGTAACGTCAGGCGTCTACAACGACTACCACCCGCCGGTAATGACGCGTTTCTGGAGCCTTTTGCATCCAATCGCTGATGGTACCGCGCCGATTTACGTCGCGCATCTGCTGATGTATTGGTTCGCCTTCATTCTCCTGGGCTATGAATTGCATCGTCGTGCCAGGCCAATATCCGGACTGTTCGTAATTGCGGTCGGTGCGACGCCGTTGTTCATCATGATGAACATCGTCGTCATCAGCGACGTCGGTTTGGCGTCGGCGTTCCTGGCGGTGATTGGTCTATGGCTCCGCGTCCAGCGGCGCGGGGGCTGGTCCGTCGATACGGTGATCCTTGTGTCGCTGTTGCTGTTCTACGGGACGCTGATCCGCGCGAATGCCGTCTTTGCCGTTCCGCCCTTGCTGCTGCTTATCTTTGGACGCCGCCTCACGATTAGGGGCTTGCCGACGACGCTCGCGCTTTCCGCGGTAATTGCCGTTCTCCTGATCCCGACATCGTCGTTCGTGAACCGCGTCGTCCTGGGCGCGAGCCCCGGTGGCGCGATCGGAACACTCCAGTTTTTCGACGTGATGGGGATCGTCCGCCTGTCGGGTGATCGGAGTGTCTTGCGCGACTTTGCGGGCCAGTATCCTGCCGACCGGCATTGCTACAGCCCCGTTATGCACGACACGTTGGGCGTGCGATGCAAGCAATTCACCGAAATGGTCCGATCGAGTCCCGAGCTACCCTCGATCTGGATCGGTTCCATAAAACGCCATCCGGTCAGCTATCTCGAGCATCGTCTCTTGAATTTGAATTCGGCGTTCTTCTTCTACGTGCCGCCGTTCCATGTAGCACTGGCCCACGCCGACAGGGATAATGCCAAACCGCCGTATCTGAGCAACAAGGGCTGGATCCTCGATACTTTGCGCAGCATTCCGATCCTGTCGGCTGCCAGCATCATCGTCCTCGCCGTGGGCCTGTATCTTATGATTGGCGGGGCGGAATATCGGAACCAGATAGAGCTGGTCGCCGCGCGGGCGATGTTGACGTCGGCGATCCTGTACAGCGCAGCGTTTGCCGTTGTGAACGTCGCTAGTGAACAGCGCTATTCGCTATGGCTGCTGATGGCGACCATGACGTCGACTGTCATCGCCGCACCGGTGTTGAGAAAGCGGCTTGTCGCACGCGACCCAACGTTGATCGTCGTTGCTTGCCTGATCGTCGGGGTCAATGCCGTCGAAGAGTATGCCCGCTGGACGGTGGATACGTCGCTTACGGCGTTTTGACGGGCGGAGTCGCGGGGTAGGACAAGGCTCGATAGCGGCGGCCAGTATTAACGCGACCGATGGCCCTCGAAAGGGGCAAGATCATGTGATCTTGCCCCATGACGGACCGGTCAGCCGATCAGCGGCAATAGCCCGGGCGGCCATCGCGATCGATCGCGCGCCCTGCAAGCGCACCACCGCCTGCGCCAAGCACCGTGCCGAGCGTCCGGTCGCCGCGCCCTGCGACGACGTTGCCAAGGAGGCCGCCCGCGATCGCGCCGATGATCGTGCCGCTGTCGCCGCTGCGGCACCGGTTGCGCGACGTGTTGTAATAGCGCCGGTCATTATAGCCGCGGTCGTCATAGCCACGCCGGTCGTCGCGGTAGCCGCCGCCACGATAGCCGTCGCCGCGATAGCCGTCATCGCGGTTGTAGCCATCGTGATACGCCTGATCATAGGCGTAGCCGTCGCCACGGTCGTAGTAGCGCTGGGCGCTCGCGGGGGTTGCAGCCAGACCGGAGACGGCAATCGCCATCGTCGTCGTAGCGAGCATGAGCTTCTTGAACATCGTCGTCTCCCTCTCGGTGTGCATTCCGATGATGCCCTTATGATCGATTCGGGGTGAGACGAGCCTGAATGGGCCTGTTAGCGCGTGTTCATCCACGAAAGGCGGTTGCGCGATGCCGGGCGGTCCCGCAGGGCCTGTCGGTGCGCTTCCTCATCTGTGCCTCGCTCTTCGTGCTGCTGGTCCCCGAATGGAGCGGCAAGGCGCGGATTTCCCTGCTCGGGCCCGATCCCGCCTTCACGGTCGCGCGCGTCCCGCTCGACGAGTCGAACCCGGCGCGGACCCGGGTCGGCGATCTCGTCTATCTCGGTGGCGTTCGGCTCAGGAGCGACGACTCGCAGTTCGGCGGCTTCTCGTCGCTCGCGGTGGCGGGGGATCGGTTCACGCTGCTCAGCGACAGCGGCGACATCGTGCGATTCGCGCTCGACCGGAACTGGCAGGTGCGTGACCGAAGCTATGCCGAATTGCCCGATGGCCCCGGGACCGGCTGGGAAAAGGCCGACCGCGACAGCGAATCGATGAGCGTCGATCCCCGCACCGGCGCAATCTGGGTCGGGTTCGAGAATGCCAACGCCTTCTGGCGCTACGATTCGACCTTCCGCACCGCGCAGGCGCATGTCGCGCCGCCGGTGATGCATCACTGGCCGCTGAACAAGGGCCCTGAAGCGATGATGCTGCTGCCCGGCGGCGGGATGGCGACGATCGGCGAGCAGGATCGGTGGCCCGGGGGGAAGGGGCGCGGCGGGGTCGTCTTTGCGGGCGATCCGAGCGTCCATTCGCGGCGCGGCTTCCGCTTCGACTATATCCCGCCCGAGGGCAGCAGCCCGAGCGACATGACGTTGCTGCCCGACGGGCGTTGGCTGATCCTCAACCGGCGCTTCGCATGGTTCCGCTTCTCGAACGTGCTGACGATCGTCGACCCGGCCGACGTCAAGCCGGGCGCAACCGTGCGCGGCCACGACATCGCGACACTCGAATCGCCGCTGATCCACGACAATTTCGAGGGTGTTGCCGCAACGCAAGAAGGCCGCGCCACCGTCATCTGGCTCGTTTCGGACGATAACCAGTTGCCGGTGCAGCGCAGCCTGCTGCTGAAGTTCAGACTGGATCCGGTCGCCTGAGGCGACCGGACCTGAGGCTTACGCCGCAGGTGCCTGCGCAGCGACGAGCTTCTTGGCGACGTCGCGCTTGAGGCGACGGCAGCGCAGCGACAGCTTGTCGTTGGTCGTCTTGACCAGCCAGTTGTCGAGACCGCCGACATGCTCGACCGAGCGCAGGCCGTGTGCCGAGACGCGCAGCTTGATGCTGGTGCCCAGGGCATCCGACATGAGCGTCACGTTCTGCAGGTTCGGCAGAAACGTCCGCTTGGTCTTGTTGTTCGCGTGGGAAACGTTGTTACCCACCATCCGGCCCTTGCCGGTCAGTTCGCAAATGCGCGACATCGTGAATTCCTGAATGTCCGGTGGGGCCCGTGACGAACCCCTAGAAGGGGGCGCGCTTACCCAAAGCATCCGGCCCCGTCAACCGATTCAGCCTTTTTCCCGTAACAATCAACTGTCGTTGGAAGGCCGGATCGGGGGGTATGCAACCTTCCGCAAACACGCGGCGTTTGATTACGGTAACGATCTGACTGCACGGAATAAGGGGATATCTGGGATGCGTTTTCTATTGGCTCTGGTGGGGATCGCAGCCCTTGTCGTCGTGGCGCTGGTATCGCTCGGCATGCTCAAGATCGATACGAGCGCGGGCTCGCTGCCGTCGATCAACGTCGCTGGCGGCAAGGCCCCCGAGGTCGATGCCAAGATGGCGACGGTCGAATTCGGCACCGCGAACAAGTCGGTCGAGGTGCCCACCGTCGGCACCACCACCAAGACGGTCTCTGTTCCGACCGTGCGAATCAACAAGCCCGTCGACGCGAACAGCAACACCGTCACCACGCAATAAGCACGGCTGGTCCGGGAGCACGGGTTCGGGCATGACCCGGTCATGTCGATAGCGTCCCTGTTGCTCCCGCCGCCGATGCGCGCCGCGCTCGATGCTGCCGCCGCGGCGGCGGAAGCGGGCGAGGTGCCGGTCGGCGCGGTGGTGATGCGGCACGGCGTCGTGATCGCGACGGCCGCGAATGCGCCGCGCGCGCTGCAGGATCCGACCGCCCATGCCGAGATGCTCGCGATTCGCGCGGCAGCAGTGGCAATCGGGAACGATCGGCTCGGGGAGTGCGACCTGTGGGTGACGCTCGAGCCCTGTGCGATGTGTGCCGGCGCGATCGCGCATGCGCGGATCGCGCGGCTCTACTATGGTGCGAGCGATCCGAAGGGCGGTGCGGTCGAACATGGTCCGCGGCTGTTTGCGCAGCCCACGATTCATCACCGGCCCGAAATCTTCCCCGGCATCGGCGAAGGCGAAGCGGCGGCGTTGCTGCGCGGTTTCTTCGCCGGACGGCGCTGACCGACGCTTCCGCCGGGCGCCGCAGGACGATCTATTCAGGCGCACCGTCAGGACGGCGGTTGTGCAATTCCCCGAATCGCGCAAAGGACGTGTTGCGCCATGCACCCACTCCCTCCCTTTCCCTGGATCGACGTCGCGATCATCTTCGCGCTCATCCTGCTCAACGGTGTCTTCGCCATGTCGGAGCTCGCCATCGTGTCCTCGCGCAAGGCGCGGCTCGAGGCGATGGCGCGCAGCGGCAAGCGCGGCGCGCGGACCGCGATCACGCTCGCGGCGGACCCGGGCAAGTTCCTGTCGACGACGCAGATCGGGATCACGCTGATCGGCATCCTGTCGGGTGCCTATTCGGGCGCGAGCCTCGGCGGACCGGTCGGCGCGCGGCTGACGGCGCTCGGGCTGAGCGCGGAGCTTGGCCAGACGATGGGCTTCGCCGTGGTGATCGGGATCACGACCTATGCCTCGCTGGTGGTCGGCGAGCTCGTCCCCAAGCAGATCGCGCTGCGCGCGCCCGAGCCGATCGCGGCGACGATGGCCGCGCCGTTGCTATGGCTCGCCTGGGTGACCGCGCCGGTCGTGTGGCTGCTCGATTCGTCCTCGGGTCTGCTGTTCCGCCTGATGCGGTTGCAGCGCGAGACCGAGGAGCATGTCACCGCCGAGGAACTCCACCTGATCGTCGCCGAGGCGTCCAAGTCGGGCGTGATCGAGGAGCACGAGCGCTCGATCATCTCGGGCGTGGTGCGGCTGCGGATCGCCCGGTGCGCGAGGTGATGACGCCGCGCACCGACATCGAATGGATCGACGCGACACTCGACGAGGCGGGGATTCGCGCCGCGCTGATGACCGCGTCGCACAGCCGGCTGCCGGTGACCGAGGGCTCGGTCGATACCGTCATCGGCGTGGTGCAGGCGCGCGACATCGCGGTGGCGCTGTTCAAGGGGCTCCCGCTCGACGTGCGCGCACTGATGCGGCAGGCGCCGGTCGTGCTCGACCAGATCGACGCGATGGACGCGCTCGACGCGTTGCGGCAGGCCGAAGTGCCGATGGCGCTGATTCACGACGAATACGGGCATTTCGAGGGAATCGTGACTCCGGCGGATCTGCTCGCGGCGATCGCGGGCGAATTCGCGTCGGATACCGATCCCGAGGAAGCGCCCTCGGTCGTGACGCGCGACGACGGGTCGTTGCTGGTCGCGGGGCAGATGGCGGTCGATGCGCTCGCCGAGCGGCTCGGGATCGATCTGCCCGAGGACCGCGATTATGCGACCGTCGCGGGGCTTGCGCTTGCCGTATTCCGCCATCTGCCGGGCGAGGGCGAAAGCTTCGTCGAGCAGGGCTGGAAGTTCGAGGTGGTCGATCTCGACGGGCGGCGGATCGACAAATTGCTGGTGAGCGAGGCACGGTAGCTTCGTCGCTTAAAGGTATCTTGCTTCCCCGGCGGAGGCCGGGGCCCAGTCGCGACACGATCCTGGCGAATGCCGTGCTTAATGCCACAGGCCACTTCTACTGGGCCCCGGCCTTCGCCGGGGAAGCCGTTTTTGGTAAAGTGCCAGCCACAAGGCAGCCGCAGCCCGCGCGCGACGGCGGATACCGGGACACGCCCGGAATAAAGCCTTACCCGCCCAATTTCCCGAACTGCGCCTCATAGCCGGCACGGTCGCCAGCGCTGAGCAATCTGGCCTGTTCGATCCAGCGGTCGCGCGTCATCCGCCCGCGGAATGCGCCGAGCTTGGCATCGAGTGCCTCGGCGTCCGAAGGGGTGAGCGCCGCGATCTGCTCGACCCGCGTGATCCCCTGTTCGGCCAGCGTCGCGGCGAGCTTGGGGCCGAGCCCCTTGATCTGCGTAAGCGTGCTCGCAGCGGGGGCAGGTGCCGCGGGCGGAGCGGCGGCAGGGGCAGGGGCAGGGGCAGGGGCAGGGTCGGGCGTGGCCGTCGCGGGGGCGGCGCCGGAAACGGGCCGGTCCTCCGGAATGCGCGGGGCGACTGGCACCTGGCGATCGGTGTCTTGCGCAGGACGTTCGGGAACGTCTGCGGACATGGTCGCCACCTGCGTCCCGTCCGCCGATACGGTCGGTTCGTGGGTCGCGCCATGCGCCTCGGCCACCTCGAAATTTTCCTCGACCTGCTTTTCCGCATTCTTGCGGCGGCGGGCGAGCATGCTGCCCCAGATGATCGTCGCCACCGCGGCGATGGCGAGCACCACCATCAACGCGACGTGAACCGTCGTGATCGGCAGCATGAAGTCGATCGCCTGGTTCGGATTTTCGGGCGAGGCAGCCATCGGATACTCCTAAATCGATTGCGCGGTCCTAGCGCAGCGCATCCGCCCCCGTCGCGCGCTAATTAACCCTTGTTGTCCGCGCGCGCGATTTCGCGCCAGCCGATGTCGCGGCGACAGAAACCGGTCGGGAAGTCGACCGCATCGACCCCGCGATACGCCGCGTCACGCGCCGCGCCGATCGTGTCGCCCAGCGCGGTTACCGCGAGCACGCGCCCGCCCGAGGCGACGATGCCCCCGTCAGCCTGTCGAGTCCCCGCCTGGAAGACGCGCGCGCCGGTCGCTTCGGCGTCGGCGATGCCGTGGATCGCGCCGCCTGCCTCGGGCGTGCCGGGATAGCCGTTCGCGGCGAGCACCACCGTCAGCGCCACCGCGTCGCGCCACTGCGCCACGCCGTGGTCGGCCAGCGTGCCCTGCGCGACCGCAAGCAGGATCGGCACCAGATCGGACTCGAGCCGCGCCATCAGCACCTGGCATTCGGGGTCGCCGAAGCGCGCGTTATATTCGATCAGCTTGGGGCCGTCCGCGGTGAGCATCAGCCCGGCGTAGAGCACTCCCGAGAACGGGGTCCCCGCGGCCGCCATCGCCGCGACCGTCGGCCGCACGATCTCGTCGAGTGCGCGCGCCTCCAGCTCGGGGGTCAGCACGCGCGCGGGGCTATAGGCGCCCATCCCGCCGGTGTTGGGGCCGCTGTCGCCCTCGCCGACGCGCTTATGGTCCTGCGCGGAGCCGAACGGGAGGATCGCGGTGCCGTCCGTCAGCACGAACAGGCTGGCTTCCTCGCCGTCGAGGAATTCCTCGATCACCGCTTCGCCACCGGCTTCGGCGAACAGATCGCCCAGCGCCGCCTCGGCCTCGCCAAGCGTCGCCGCGACCGTCACGCCCTTGCCCGCCGCAAGCCCGTCCGCCTTGACCACCACCGGCAGCAGGAAGCCGCCGAGCGACGCGAGGCCTTCGTCGAGCGTCTTGACGTGGACGTAGCGCGCGGTCGGGATATGCGCGGCGTCGCACACCGCCTTGGTGAACGCCTTCGAACCCTCGAGCTGCGCCGCCGCCGCGTTCGGCCCGAATACCGCGAGCCCCGCCGCGCGGAGCGAATCGCCGAGACCGTCGACCAGCGGCGCTTCCGGGCCGATCACGACGAGGCCGACCGCGTTCGTCGCGCAAAAGGCGACGGTCGCCGCATGATCGCGCACGTCGAGCCCGACGAGGGTCGCATGTTCCGCAATCCCCGGGTTGCCCGGCGCGGCAAAGAGCGTATCGCACAGCGGCGACATCGCGAGCTTCCAGGCCAGCGCGTGTTCGCGACCACCCGATCCGATCAGTAGGATATTCATGTCGGACCCTCTTTTTGACGCCGCGGCCCGCCTCCTAGCGGGGGACGGTCCCGCCGACAACGCCACGCCGACCGCCACAGCATCGGGCAATTCGGTGATGAGCGTCGGCGAGTTCGCAGGCAAGCTCAAGCGCGCGGTCGAAAGCGAGTTCGGCAGCGTCCGGCTGCGCGGCGAAATCTCGGGGTACAAGCGCGTCGCGTCGGGGCATGCGTATCTGAGCCTCAAGGACGACAGCGCGGTGCTCGACGGCGTGATCTGGAAGGGGCAGGTCGCCGCCCTGGGCTTCCAGCCGCAGGACGGCGCGGAAGTGATCGTCTCCGGGCGGATCACCACCTATCCGGGCCGGTCCAAATACCAGATCATCATCGACCGGATGGAATTGGCAGGCGAGGGCGCGCTGATGGCGCTGCTCGAGAAATTGAAGGCGAAGCTTGCCGCCGAGGGGCTGTTCTCGGCCGATCGGAAGCGTCCGCTCCCGTTCATGCCGCGGACGATCGGCGTGGTCACTTCACCGACTGGCGCGGTGATCCGCGACATCCTCCACCGGCTCGAGGATCGTTGTCCGACGCATGTGCTGGTGTGGCCGGTCAAGGTACAGGGCGCAGGGGCGGCGGAGGAAGTCGCCGCCGCGATCCGCGGGTTCGACGCGATGCCGCCCGAGACGCGGCCCGATCTCGTCATCGTCGCGCGCGGTGGCGGGTCGATCGAGGATCTGTGGGCGTTCAACGAGGAAGTCGTCGTCCGTGCACTCGCGGCGTGCACGATTCCGACGATCTCGGCGGTCGGGCACGAGACCGACACCACGCTCGCCGATTTCGCTGCGGACCGGCGCGCGCCCACGCCGACCGCCGCCGCCGAGATCGCGGTGCCGGTGCTCGCGGACCTGCGGCTGACGATCGCGGGGTACGGCCAGCGCACCGAGAAATGCGCGCGGCGCTATCACGAACGCGGGCGCGAGCGGCTGACCGCCCTGGTCCGTGTGCTCCCGCGCCGCGACGCGTTGCTCGGGCCGCAGCGCCAGCGCGCGGACGACATCGGCGCGCGGCTCGACCGCGGGCTCGAACGCCGCGTGACGCTCGCGCGCGGGCAGCTCGATCGCTCGGCGGGCGCGCTCCGCCTCGCGACGCTCGAACGCCAGCTCGAACGCGCGCGCGATCGCACCGCGGCGGCGTGGCGGCTGGTGCAATCGCTCGGGCCGAACAGCATTCTCGATCGCGGCTATGCATTCGTTTCGGCGCGGGTCGGGGGTGCGGTCGTCGGCTCGGCGGCGGCGGCACGCGCGGCGGGGGGCGTGACGCTCCATTTCCGCGACGGCGAGGTCGATGCCAAGGTTGAGCGTGGCGGGGGCAAGGGGTATGCTGGTCCATCCGGCGACCAGCCGACCCTGCTGTAATTCTCGTTCGAAAGCCCCAGCCGATGCTCATGTCCAACACCGATCGCGCGGCGCGGCTGCACTTCATGGCGAACGGCTTTCGCGTGCTGAACCCGGGCGATCATGTCGTCTGTGCGGTCTCGGGCGCGCGGATCGCGCTCGACGACCTGCGCTACTGGAGCGTCGCGCGGCAGGAAGCCTATGCCACCGCGGCGCTCGCGACCCAGGCGATGGGCGGCGAAACTGCCGCATAGGCCCGCGCGGGTCGGCCATGTTCTGGCCGGTCTGGTCGTGATCGGACTCGGCGGTTGCGCCACCGTTCCGGCCACACCGCAGCGATTGAATGCTGCTCCGATCTCCGCCCCGTCTGAAGCGCCGCCGCGTCCCGCCGGACGGACACAGTTCAGCTATTCGGGGAGCATGACGCAAGGCGGGCTGGTGATCGGCATCGCGCCCGCCCATACCCGCGGCCTCCTGTTCGACACCGCGATCGTCCCCGTCGCCGCCGACGGCCGCTTCCTCATCGCGTTCGACCGGGACGCGCCTCCGGTCGCAATCCTCGCCGCGACGCTCGACGACGGGCGGGTGATCCGCGACACGCTGACGGTTTCGCCCCGCGCGTGGGACATCTCGCGGCTGACGACGCTCCCCAAGATCCCGCTGCCGCAACCCGAATTCGACCGCCTCCGCCCCGCCGAACTCGCGCAGATCGCTGCCGCGCGGCGGATCGTGACCGATGCGCAAGGCTGGCGGCAGGCGTTCGTCTGGCCGACCACGGGGCGCATCTCGACGCTGTTCGGATCGCAGCGCATCTATCGCAACGGCGAGGCGGGTTCGTATCACTCGGGCCTCGACGTCGCCAAACCGACCGGCTCGGAAATCGTGGCACCGGCCGATGGCGTGGTGATCCTGGCAGCGGACCATCCCTTCACGCTCGAGGGGAATCTGCTGATGATCGACCATGGCAACGGGCTCAACAGCGCCTTCCTCCACCTGTCCGAAATCGGCGTGCGCGTGGGCGATCACGTCCGGCGCGGGCAGCGAGTCGCATTGTCCGGCGCAACGGGACGCGCGACCGGTCCGCACCTCCACTGGAGCCTGCGCTGGCGCGAGGCAAAGATCGACCCGTTACTCGTTACGGGGCCGATGCGTAACGTTATGTGATCGCTACCTTTGCCGCGACGCAACATTAAATGGCGCGAATCTCGGGATTTGAACCAAAATAAGCCTTAGGCCCTTTTCGGCCATTATGTGACCAAAATGCTACACAGCCGCCGTAAAGTTGGCACAGTCTGAGAAGGCTGCTTTACAGCGCTGCAAACTCCGTCAAATTTTCCCCATGAGCGTCCTAGGATCCAATGATCCGCGGACGCTTGGCCATGCCCTACAAACACGCAGATCGTGACGTGTCGGGGAAGCAAAAGGGGCTGTGTTGATGTTAAATTCTGCATATCGTAAATCGTTTCTACTCGCGGCGACGGCATCGCTCGCCGTTGTCGTTTCCACCGGCAGCGCGCACGCGCAGGACGGCGTAGCAACGCCGCAAACCGACACGGCGCAAGGGACGACCACCACGTCGCCCACGACCGCCCCCACCCCGCAGGAAGAAGCCGGCGCGGACATCGTCGTTACCGGGTCGATCATCCGCGGCACGCTGACGCCGTCGCCCGTCACCACGCTGACCCAGCAAAACCTCGACCGCCGCGGCATCAACACCGTGCAGGACGCGCTCCAGCAGCTATCGTCGAACAACGGTGCGGCGCTGACCAACTCGTTCAGCGCGAACGGCGCGTTCGCTGGCGGTGCTTCGTCGGTGTCGCTGCGCGGTCTCTCGACCAGCTCGACGCTCGTCCTGTTCGACGGCCTGCGCGCGGCCTATTATCCGCTCGCGGATGACGGTCAGCGCAACTTCGTCGATCTCAACACCATCCCCGACGATATCGTCGAGCGGATCGACGTGCTGCGCGACGGCGCATCGTCGAGCTATGGTGCCGACGCGATCGCGGGCGTGGTCAACGTCATCACCAAGAAGCAGTTCAAGGGTCTCGCGGGTCGCGTCGAAGCCGGCATCGCCGAAAAGGGCTTCGCCGCCAACCAGCGCGTCACGCTGACCGCGGGTGTCGGCGATCTCGCCGAAAAGGGCTTCAACGCCTATATCAGCGGCTTCTACTACAACCAGGACATGGTGAGGAACTCGGATCTTCGCGCCCCCTATAACAGCGACGACCAGCGTCCGATCGGCGGCCCCAACGGCGTCACCAACGGTCTCGATGCCTCGGGCAACCTCAACGGCTTCTCGCCGGGGGCAACCGACTTCTTCGTCCGGCCCTATTCCAACGTCGGCTATAGCAACGGCGTCCAGAATGGCGGCGTTGCGCAGGGTCGCTACCAGAAGCTGAGCAACACAAGCTGCATCAGCGGCCAGTCGATCACCTTGAGCGCGGCGCAACTTGCGCAGGCCGCCAACGCAAACGCGCCGGCCGGAACGATCTGTCAGGAAGACAATACCGCGCAATATGGCGTGGTGGCGCCTAAGATCGAGCGCTTCGGCGGTTCGGCGCGCTTCACCGCGACGGTCGGTTCGTCGAGCGAAGCGTATCTCGCGGTGAACTTCCAGCAGAGCACGTCGAGCTACACCGGCCTACCCGCAACGATCCGCGGCAACGCGCCGACCGGGATCGACTTGCCGCGCTTCTCGACCTCGACCGCCTTCGGTGCGGGCCTTGCCCCGGGCTCGGGCATCCTCGCGCTCCCGGTCTATATCTGCGCCCGCACCACGGTCGGGGATTGCACCGCGGCCAACGGCACGCTCAACCCGAACAACCCGTTCGCCGCACAGGGCCAGATCGCGCGGCTCGTCGGGCGCATCCCGACCCCGACGTTCAACCAGACGCGGAGCCGCGTGTATCGCGGTGCGCTGGGGATCAGCGGGACCTTCGGGAAGGACTGGGACTATCGCGTCGAAGGCACCGCGATGCACACCGATCTGGAAGTGACCCAGAAGGGCTATGTCTACATCCAGAACCTGCTCAACGTGATCAAGGACGGATCGTACAACTTCCTCAACCCAGGTGCGACCTCGCAGGCGACGCTCGACTATCTGACCCCGACCAACGTCAACACCAATACCTCGGACCTGTACCAGGCGCAGGCCACCATCGGGAAGGCGCTGTTCGATTTGCCGGGCGGTCCGCTTCGCGTCGCGGCAGGCGGCTCGGTCTATTACGAAGCGGTCAACTCGCCGAGCGGCAACGCGGACTACACCGGCGCGACGCAGCGCTACTTCACGCTCAACGCGTTCGGCACGGTCGGCCACCGTACGGTCGCCTCGGCCTTCGGTGAAATCAAGGCGCCGATCTTCGACCAGCTCGAGATCGACGGTTCGGGTCGCTACGATCACTATTCGAGCGGTCAGTCCAACTTCTCGCCGAAGGTCGGCGTGATCGTGCGTCCGGTCCGGCAGGTCACGCTGCGCGGCACCTATTCGCGCGGGTTCCGGATCCCGAGCTTCGCCGAGGCCAATGCGCTTCCAACGACGGGCTATGTGTCGCAGTCGGTCGCCAACATCCCGGCGAACTTCCTGTCACAATATGGCGCGAACTGCACCCCGACCAACCCAACCGGCTGCCCGACCTACATCACCGCCTATTCGATCGGTCTGACGACGCTCGCGTCGCCCAACCTGCAGCCCGAGAAGTCGCGCAGCTTCACCGCGGGGATCAAGTTCGACCCGATCCGCAACGTGACCTTCACGGTGGATTACTACAATATCCGCAAGACCGGGGCGATCACCCCGCCGTCGTCGGGGGCGGCCATCGCGGCCTATTATGCCAACCAGGCGATCCCGGCCGGTTTCAACGTGATTGCGGATGCGGTGGACACGAACAACCCGACCGCACGGCCGCGCATCGCGTTCGTCGAATCGCAGCTGATCAATGCCAACACGCTCAAGTCCGAGGGTATCGATTTCGGGGCGAACATCTTCCACGATTTCGGTGCATTCAAGTTCACTTCGAACCTCGACGCGAGCTGGCTGATCGAACTCAGCACGACCTTCGCGGACGGAACGCGGGAGACGTATGTCGACACGCTCGGCAACTTCAACCTGACCGCCGGTTCGGGAACGTTCCGCTGGAAGGGGAACTGGCAGAACACGATCGAGACCGGCCCGCTCGCGGTCACCGGCACGGTCAACTACACCTCGGGCTACGATCTGTCGGCGATGGATCAGGGCAATGCATACGAAGATCACGGGCTTGCACCGGGCTATACGGGCAACCGCGTGAAGAGCTACGTGACGTTCGATCTCAACGTCAGCGCGAAGGTCAACAACGCCTTCACGCTGTATGCCAACGTCCTCAACCTGATCGACCGGCTGCCTCCGATCGACCCGGTCACCTACGGCGCGTATCTCTACAACCCGGTCCAGGCCGGCAACAACATCTACGGCCGCCAGTTCCGCGCGGGCGCGAAGTTCAACTTCTAACGGCAATCCGCGATCAGCGGAGGTCCTATCGGCGAGGCGGAAAGCAATTTCCGCCTCGTTTTTTTATGGCGTGCGCGCAGCGCGCACGGCGTGCCGGCGCCGGATCGCCCGGTCGTTCGATCCTTGGTCTTCCGACATTTCGGCACCGCAACATTGTTGCATTTTTGATACGGTGCAGCAAAAACCGTGAATGGGTCCGTCATGGCCACTTTACAGCGGAACTTCTGAATAGCATCAATCCCCCGGGCATATTTGAAAGTATCTGACATCGTCATCCTTTCGGATGATGTAATGTTTTCATGAGCTTTGTGGGCAATTGCAAAAGGGGGTTTTTTTGATGCGAACGACGACGCTTATTCGCAAGCTGGGGCTTGGTTCGGCTCTTTCGGTTCTTGCCGTGGCAACCTTTGTCTCTCCCGCATCTGCGCAAACCAGTCCGGTCGAGCCTGGCGTCACTGATTCCGCCGCGCAGGATCCGGCGGCTTCCGGGAGCGACATCGTCGTCACCGGCACGCTGATCCGCAATCCCAACCTCACTTCGTCGACCCCGGTCACCGTCATCAGCGACGCGGAAATCACCAAGCGCGCGCCGAACACGGTCGAGGAACTGGTCCGCGCGTTGCCGGGTGTGTCGCCGGGCATCGGCAGCCAGGTCAACAACGGCTCGAACGGCACCAACTCGGTCGATCTTCGTGGCCTGGGCGTTCAGCGCAACCTGGTGTTGCTGGATGGCAACCGCATCGTTCCGTCGCTTGCAAACGGCGCGACCGACCTCAACGTCATTCCGCTCGCGCTCGTCTCGCGGGTCGACCTGCTGACCGGCGGTGCGTCGACCACCTACGGCGCGGACGCGGTTTCGGGTGTGCTGAACTTCATCACCCGGCGCGACTTCACCGGGCTCGACGTGCGCGTCCAGAACAAGATCCTGGAAACGGGCGATGCCCGGTCGTTCCGCGGCGACTTGACGGTCGGCGCCAACTTCGCCGGCGACCGCGGCAACGCCGTGCTGAGCTTTGGCTATACGACCGTGGACCCCGTCTATCAGACGCAGGGCTATTCCAATTTCGGTGTCGACAGCGTGTCGGGTGTCGCCTCCGGAGCCTCGGGGACCGCGGTTCCGACGCGCATCGTCCTGCCGCGGCCTGCCGGGACGCTGCAGGTTTCGCCGGACGGTGCCTCGCTCGTACCGACCTACCAGCGCTTCAACTTCAACCCGTACAACATCTTCCAGACCCCGCTGGTCCGCAAGAGCGTCTATGCGGCAACCCATTACGACGTTGCCGACGGGGTCGAGTTCTACGCACGCGGGATGTTCTCGCAGAACACGATCAATTCGATCATCGCGCCATCCGGCGTCTTCGGGAACGCGCTGACGATCCCGGGACAAAACCCGTATCTGACCGCAGGGATCCGCAACCAGATCTGCGATGCCAACCGCATCGCGCGCGGGCCGACGTGCGACAACAATGCCGCATTGCCGTTGAGCGGCGTCTATCGCCGCCTCGTCGAGCTCGGGCCGCGCGTCAGCAACTATGAGAACAACGTCTATGACGCTCGGGTCGGCCTGAAGATCGAAGTCGGCAAGATCGGTACGCTCGATCTCGCCGGCTCCTACGGCCGCAGCGAGCAGACGCAGACGCAATCCGGCTACACGATCCTGCCGCGCATCCAGCAGGCGTTGAACGCCACCAACGCCACGACCTGCCTGGATACGAGCGGCAATTGCGTCCCGCTCAACCTCTTCGGCCAGTCGGGCAGCATCTCGCAGGCGCAGGTCGATTTCATCAAGGGCCAGAGCACGATCCGGATCAATACCGAACTGTCGCAGGTCCACGCGCTGCTGAGCGGTGAACTGCTGACGCTCGGCACGTCGTCGCAGGCGATCAGCTATGCGGTCGGCGGCGAATATCGGAAGTACACCTATGAGCGTATCCCGGATGCGTTCGCGCAGGATCCGTCGGCGCTCGGCGGCGCCGGTGGCGCTGTCCTCCCGTTCACCGGCGGGTATGACGTCAAGGAAGCCTTTGGCGAAGTCATCGCACCGCTGGTGACCGACAAGCCGTTCTTCAACGAACTGACGCTCGAGGCGGGCATCCGCTATTCGTCGTACAACGTGCAGGCGCCGAACAGCCCGCATTTCAACACGACGACCTATAAGGGCGGCGCCACGTGGGAGCCGGTCAAGGGCGTTCGTCTGCGCGGCAACTACCAGCGCGCCGTGCGCGCACCGAACATCAACGATCTCTTCTCGCCGACCGTGACGGCGCTGACGAACCTGACGACCGATCCGTGTCAGGACGCAGCCCCTTCGGCCAATGCGAACCTGCGCGCGGTGTGTATCGCCCAGGGGGCAACCGCCGGGCAAATCGGTGCCATCCCCGGTCCGAACGCCGGTCAGATCAACGCGACCTTCGTGACGAACACGCAGATCCGTCCTGAAAAAGCCGACACGTTCACCGTCGGCGCGGTGTTTACCCCCCGCGACGTCGTTCCGAACCTGACGTTCTCGGTCGATTACTTCAACATCAAGGTCAACAACGCGATCACCTTCGCCACGCCGGGTGATGCGATCTCCGCCTGCTTCGGGAACATCACGGCGGCGTCTGCCACGAATTCGGCCTGCACCGTCATCCGTCGCAACCCCGCCAACGGCGGCCTGAGCGGACCGTCTTCGTCGACGTTCGGCCTGCTCTTGCCCGAGACCAACCTTGGTCGACTGGCGACCGACGGGATCGATATCGGTGCCGCGTACAGTCGCAAGTTCGGCCAGTTCGGCCTCGACTTGAGCTTCAACGGCACCTGGACCAACCATCTCCGCTTCCAGTCCGCCCCGACGTCGCTCAACCGCGATTGCGTCGGCTATTACAGCGTCAACTGCGGGCCGAGCCTTGGCCAGATCCAGCCGAAGTACAGCTGGCAGCAGCGGACCGGCCTGTCCTACGGCCCCGTCAATGCATCGGTGCTGTGGCGGCATATCGACAAGGTGACCTACGAGCCGGGTCTTGGAACCCTGTTCAGCGGCACGATCACGAACGCGGCGGGCGTTTCGTCGGAACTCGCCGGGAAGTCGTACAACTTCAATCGTATCCCGGCGTATAACTACTTCGATCTGACCTTCCAGTTCGACGTCACCAAGCAGTTCAACCTCACCCTCGGTGTGCAGAACCTGTTCAACAAGCAGCCGCCGATCGTCGGTGGTCAAGCCGGCTCGACCACTGCCAACAGCGGCAACACCTTCCCGTCGACGTACGATCCGCTTGGTCGTTCGTTCAATGCGGCGCTTCGTGTGAAGTTCTGATCCGGGTATCTGACCGGATCTACGGGAGGCGGCCTTCGGGTCGCCTCCTTTTTTATGACGGGCAGACCGCTAGGATGCGTCCGGCAACAGCGGTGCCGGCGCGACCAGCGATACGCCCGCACCCTCCGCGACCTTCGCCGCCCAGGCCAGCACCATCCCGACTTCCTCGGCATGCAGCGACAGCGCCGCGCGCTGGTCGGCCTTGCGCGCCTCGGCGTCGAAGTCCCCGCCGAACTTGGCATGCTGCCGGAACACCGACCGGACGATCGCGTCGCGCCCCGCGTCGCTGTCGGCCACGTCGAACAGCGTATCGATCGCCGCCAGCGCCGCCGCCGGCTGCGCGAGCAGCACTTCGCTGTCGAGCGTCCGCACCCGCCCGGGCCACGCGCGGGCAAGCTTCGCGAACAAGGCGTGCTGCGCCAGCCAGCCGACCGCCGCGACCTGCAGGTCGGACTGCAGGAAGATCGCCTGCGGTTCGAACCCGAGGTCGACCAGCCCTTCCTTGAGGAACCCCGCCAGCAATTCGCGCACCCACAACCGGCCCCACATCCGCTTGCTCGCGATCGACCCGAGATACGTCTCGAGCGGCGCGTACAGCAGCACGGCCGCCGCCTCGGGCCGCTCGGTCAGCATCGCGGCGGCGAGGCCGTTGACGATGTTGGAGGGCTTGATGACGCAGCGCTCCCCCTGCGCGAACGGCCGCGCCAGCGCGCGCAGCCCATCGCCGAGCACCGCGCCGATCCGGCGCGGATCGCCGCCGCGATGCCGCCAGCCGACGAGATCGTTGAGCAGCACGGGTTCCTTCAAGCTGAACGCGCGGCCCGGCCGGTCATAGGCGTTGGCGAGCAGCGTTGAGCAGCAATAGGCCGAATGGAAGATGAAGTTCAGGCGGGGTGCCGCGCCCGTCAGGTCGCAGTCGCCGCGCCGGATGACGACCGGGTCGCCCGGCCCGGCGATATGCTCGTCGGTCAGGAACGGTACCGTCTGCCGCAGCGCGCGCGGGACCTGCAGGAAATGGAACGTATCCTGTCCGGGGTCGTAGCGATGCGCGAGCCAGTCGGGATCGGGAGCAATCGGAGGGTGCGCGGTGGCCATGCGGGATACTGTCGCGGAGTGCGTGCGCGGGATCAAGCGCGCGGCTTGCATGGGTCGGCGCGGTATGCTCTTTCGACCGCATGATCGATCCTGCCGGTGCCGTCGGACCCCTGCTGCGCGAAGCCGCCGCCCTGCGCCAGCGCGGCGATGCGGCGGGCGAACGCGCGACGCTCGACCGCGCGATCGCGCTCGATCCCGCACGGCCCGAGGCGCATAACGCCCGCGGCATGCGCGCGCTGGCGGACGCGGATTTCGGCGCGGCGGTGGCGTGTTTCGGCCGCGCGATTGCGCTCGACCCCCGCGAGCCGGCACTCCGGCTCAATCTCGCCGCCGCGCATCGCGCCGCGGGGGACGCCGACGGGGAACACGCCGCGCTCCAGTCGGTGCTCGACATCGACCAGCTCCATTTCCTCGCGCAGTTGCGGATGGCCGAACTGCTCCAGCGGCAGGGGCTGGTGTCGGATGCCGCGCGGCACTGGAGCGCGGTGGTTCAGCTTGCGGCGCAGGTCGCCGAACGCCCGCCCGCGTTGGTCGAGGCCGAGCGGCGTGCGCTGGGATTCCTCGAGGCGCACAACGTGGCGTTCGCGGATGCCCTGATGGACGAATTCGGCGGCGCGCCGCGGTTGCAGGCGGCGTCGCGGCGGTTCCAGGCGTGCGCGGACCACACGCTCGGGCGCCGCAGAGTCTACCAGAACCAGTGCGCCGGGGTGCATTTTCCGTTCCTCCCCGCGGACGAATTCTTCGACTCCGCGCATTTCCCGTGGTTCGCCGCGCTGGAGGCGGCGACGCCCGCGATCCGTGCCGAGGCGCTCGCGATGGTGGCGGGCGGGGCCGACGCGATCCGCCCCTATGTCCGGCTCGATGCCGGCACGCCCGCTACGCCGTGGAGCAGGCTCGACGGCTCGGCCGACTGGAGCGCCTGCTTCCTGTGGGAATATGGCCAGCGCAACGATGCGGTATGCGACCGCTGCCCCGTCACCGCGGCGGCGCTCGCGGCGGTTCCGCAGACGCAACTGCCGGGGAAGGCACCCTCGGCGTTCTTCTCGATCCTGCGCGGTGGCGCGACGATCCCGCCGCATACCGGCGTCACCAACACGCGCGCGATCATCCATTTGCCGCTGGTCGTCCCCGAAGGCTGCGGCTTTCGCGTCGGCGGTGAGACGCGCGCCTGGCGCGAGGGCGAGGCGTTCGGTTTCGACGACACGATCGAGCATGAAGCGTGGAATCGCAGCGACGAGATCCGCATCGTGCTGATCTTCGACGTGTGGAACCCGTATCTGACGCCCGACGAGCAAGCCGACCTCGCGCGCCTGTTCGCGGTGACCGACCGGGGATTGGTTGCGCCCCGCGCCTGATGGGGGATCAACCCCCGCCGACATCCACCCCCTGCTGTTCGAGCAGCGCGATCGCCCCGCCCAGCTGTACGCGATAGCGGTGCCAGCGGTGGAGCGATTCGCGGTGAATCGGGCGGCGGACCTGCCACGCGCTCGCGGTCCGCACCGCGAGCGGCGAGTCCGGCGCGGACAGGCAGGCGTCATCCCAACCGAGACCCAGGGACGCGAGCATGCCGGACACGCTCGCCTGCGGATCGGTGACCAGCGCGTCATAGTCCACGGTCACGATGTCGTCCCCATACACCCGCTCCCAGTGCGCCATCAGCCGCCGGTAAAGCAGGTAGAAATGCACCGCGTCGCGCAGGTCGGTGCCGTAGGTCACGCCATCGCCGAACTGGAGGAAATAGGTCGACAGCAGCGTGTCGAGCACGTTGCGCCGCGTGTGGAGGATGCGCGCCTCCGGAAACAGCGTCTTGATCAGCCCGATGTGGAGGAAATTGTCGCACCGCTTGTCGGTCACGATCCCCGTGCCGGGAAGCTCGGCGAGATAGCGTGCGCGCAACGTCGCGATCTCGCCGGCGGTCAGCGCGACGGGGTAGGGCGCGAGCGACTGGACGATCGCGGGAATCGCCTCGAGTTCCCCGCCCGGGGTGATCGCTTCGTGCTGCCCGAGGATCTTCTCGACCAGCGTCGAGCCCGAGCGGAACATCCCGCAGATGAACAACGGTGTCTTCGCACCCGCAGGCGGAGCGGGCGAAGGGGGTGCCGGCGCGGGATAGGCGGCGATCAGCGCGTCGACCAGTCGGGTGTGCGCCGCAGGATCATAGACCGACCGTGCGATCGACCGCGTGATCCAGTTCGCCGCCTCGATCGCCTGGAACGCATCCCCCGCATCCCCGGCGGCATCGAGCGCGTTGCCGAGCGCGAACAGCAAATCCGCGCGATCCTCGACCGAGGCGGCGCGCGGCAGCACCGTCTTCAGCCGCGCGACCGCAGCGCCCGCCGCGCCGTCCGCGACGTCGATGGCCGCGAGCCGGGCGTACGCACGGCCATTGTCGGGCGCGCGCGCCAGCACCGCGCTATAGGCACGCCGCGCCGCGCCACGGTCGCCGAGATCCTCGTGGAGATTGCCGAGGTTGAGCCATGCCGGCAGGAAATCGGGGTTGGCCTGCAGCGCGCGCTCAAGCTCGACGATCGCGGCTTCAGGGCGGAACAGGTGATCCGACAGGATCGCCGCGCGGTTGAGATGTGCCTGCTCGGGCTGCGGCTCGCCCTGCGCCAGTCCCTGCGCGTAAGACTCCAGCGCCGCATCGAACTGCCGCGTCGCGCGCTGCGCCCAGGCGAGGTTGAACCAGGCGTCGGGCTGGCGGGGATCGATCGCAAGCACCGCCTCGAACGCGGCGATCGCGCCCGGCAGGTCCCCGCCGCGCAACCGTTCGGCGGCGGTCTGGAGCAGGGCGGTCGGCTGGGGGGCGTGCGGCATTCTCGTGTCTTATCGGGTCCGGCCCGGGCCCGATAGCATCGTCAGGTAATCCGGTGCGCCTTGACCGCGGGCTGTCCGCCGACGTTCATCTGGTAGCTGCCGAGTGCGCCGCGCTTGATATGGACCTTGTCGCCGGGCTTGGGGCTGCGGCCGATGACATTGTCGTCGGTCTGCGCCCAGCGCGCGCCATCCGCCATCCGCAAGGTCCAGCGGCCGGCACCATCGACGCGCGCCTCGGCGACGGTCGTGTCGATGAAATCGATATCGGGCGCGTTCCCGAAGATCGGCAATGTCGGCAGCCCGATCCCGAACAGGGTGCGGCGCGCCTGGCGCATCTGCTGGCGGTCGACCACGACGACATCCTGTCGCGCCTCGGCGGAATCGAGCGTCTCGACCGTCTTGTCGAAACAGGCGAGCCGCGCGGCCGGGTCGGTCAGCTTGCGGCATTGCACGACATCGCTCAGCGCCTGCGAGCGGCCTTCCGCGCGCGGCGCGGCGGCGTTTGCGCTGCCCGACAGGGCGGCCGCGATCAGCAGAATTTGAAGCGTTCGAGCGCGCACAGCGTGTCCCCTTGGCAGAGCGTCCGACGCGCGGTACGGCCCGGCCCGCGCAGTCGCAAGCGTCTGTGAACGGGCTGTGTCTATTCTGCTACAGTTCCGGAACATTGTGAGTGATCTGCGCATTATGTCCGCAATTTCACTTTTGTGACGCGCCGCTCCTACTAAAGAAGCACCCCATAGACAGCGGGTTAACCGCTGTTGATTCGTGCCATCGCCCCCGCGTTGGCATCAAAGGGGATTCAATCCAACATGCAAAACCACGTTTTGCGCGGCTCTCTGCTCGCGTCCACGATGATTGCCGGCATCCTCGGTGCCCTTCCTGCCGCAGCGCAGGTCGCACCCGCCGCGCCGGCACCCGCACCCGCCGCCCAGCCCGCACCGCAGCCCACGCAGGAGCAGGCGCCGACCACGACCAGCACGGGTGACGACAGCGTTGCGAGCACCACGCCCGCCGCGTCCAACACCCCCGGTGCAGACGCTGGCGACATCGTCGTCACCGGTTCGCGCATCTCGAACCCGAACCTGACCTCGGCCAGCCCGATCACGGTTGTCAACGCAGCCGAGATCAAGCTGCAGGGCGCGACCCGCATCGAGGACGTGCTCAACAGCCTGCCGCAGTCGTTCGCGACGCAGAGCTCGTCGGTGTCGAACGGGTCGAACGGCACCGCGACCGCCAACCTGCGCAACCTCGGCGACCAGCGCACGCTCGTCCTCGTCAACGGTCGTCGCCTGATGCCGGGTAACCCGTCGTCGAGCAGCACCGCATCGGCCGCAGCCGATCTCAACGTCATTCCGCAGGCGCTGATCAAGCGCGTCGACGTGCTCACCGGCGGGGCCGGCTCGGTCTACGGGTCGGACGCGATCGGCGGCGTCGTCAACTTCGTGCTCGACACCAATTACGAAGGCGTCAGCCTCGACGCGTCGGGCGGCATCTACAACCACGACAACCGCAGCCAGCGCTTCCAGAACATCGCCACCGCAGCGGGCTATCCGACGCGTGACGGTCAGGCGTTCGACGGTACGCAGTTCGACGTCAACCTCAAGATGGGCGTCGGCACCAGCGACGGCCGCGGCCATGTCGTCGGCTACATGGGCTATCGCAAGATCGGCGCGATCCTCCAGGGCGACCGCGACTATGCGGCGTGCGGGTTGGGCACGCGGGCAACCAGCGCGGACTATGTCTGCACGGGTTCGCCCACTGCCTTCCCCGCCAACTTTACGCTGGGCGACGCGGTCGTAAACAATCTGCCGTCCGGTCTCCAGCAGCAGTATACGCTCAACGGCGCGGGCCAGCTCGCCCCCGGCCAGACGCTCTACAACGCGAACCCGCTCAACTATTATCAGCGCCCTGACACGCGCTACACGGCTGGCTTCCTCGCGCATTACGACGTGAGCGACAGTTTCAAGCCCTATGCCGAATTCATGTTCATGGACGATCGCTCGACCGCGCAGATTGCGCCGTCGGGTGACTTCAGCAACACATCGGTGCTGAACTGCAACAACCCGTATCTGTCCGCCGCACAGGTCGGCACCTTCTGCCGCGCGACCAACTTGGTCGTGGACGCAAACGGTGCCCCGATCGTCCGCACCAACCCCGATGGCACGACCTACAATCAGGCAAACGTCCTGATCGGTCGTCGGAACGTCGAAGGCGGTGGTCGTCAGGCCGATCTTCGCCACACCGCATACCGCTTCGTCGCGGGCGCACGCGGAGACATCGCGGACGGCGTTTCGTACGACGTCTATGGCCAGTACGGCACGACGATCTTCAGCCAGGTCTATCGCAACGAATTCTCGGTCTCGCGCACCCAGCGCGCGCTCGATGCGATCACCGACACGCGTCCGGGGTCTTCGACGCTCGGCCAGCCGGTCTGCCGCTCGGTCGTCGACGGCACCGATCCGAACTGCGTACCGCTCAACATCTTCGGCGCGGGCAACATCTCGCAGGCGGCGCTGAACTATGTCCAGACCCCGGGCTTCCAGTCGGGGAACACCGCAGAGAAGGTCGTCAGCGGCTCGGTCACCTTCGAAGGCGGCAAGTACGGCTTCCAGTCGCCTCTTTCGACCCAGGGCATCGGCATCAACGTCGGTGGCGAGTATCGTGAGGAATCGCTGACGCTCGAGGTCGACAACGGCTTCCTGAGCGGCGATCTGGCGGGCCAGGGCGGCGCGACGCTGCCGATCAACGGCTCGTTCAACGTCAAGGAAGTGTTCGGCGAAATCCAGGTTCCGCTGGTCACCGATCATCGCTTCTTCAAGGAACTGACGATCAACGGTGGCTATCGCTACTCGGACTACAGCACCTCGGGCGGCGTCTCGTCGTACAAGGGCGAGCTCGTCTGGGCACCGATCTCGGACGTCCGCTTCCGCGGTGGCTATAACCGCGCGGTTCGCGCCCCGAACACGCAGGAGCTGTTCGCGCAGCAGTCGGTCCAGATCGACGGTGCGACCGATCCGTGCGCGGGTCCGGCGGTCAACGGCCTGGTCAACGGCAACAATGCCGCGGCCTGCGCCCGTGCTGGCGTTGCGGCGAACCGCTTCGGCCTGATCACGCCGAACACGTCGGAACAGTATAACGGCCTGCTCGGCGGCAACCCGAACCTGAAGCCCGAGAAGGCGGATACGTTCACGGTCGGCGTCCTGCTCCAGCCGAGCTTCCTCCGCGGCTTCAACCTCTCGGTCGACGCCTTCTCGATTAAGCTGCAGGACCGGATCGGCGTCATCGGCGCCGACACGATCATCGCGCAGTGCATCGCGACCGGCGCACAGTCGCTGTGCGGCGCCATCAACCGCGATGCCAACGGCACGCTGTTCCAGGGCAACATCGGTTACATCGTCGACACCAACGTCAACGCGGGCTCGCTCAAGACGCGCGGGATCGACGTTTCGGCGGGCTACACGCTGCGGACCGGCCAGATCGGTACGTTCGGCCTGTCGTTCAACGGGACGTATGTCGACCAGTTCACCTCGGACAAGGTCGGGGCGAAGTTCGACTGCGCCGGCCTGTATGGCGCACAGTGCGGTTACCCGCAGTCCAAGTGGCGGCATTCGGCACGCGTGACCTACACGTCGCCGCAGGGCATCGGCCTGTCGGCACGCTGGCGCTATCTGTCGGCGACCAAGTATGAGCGCACGAGCACCGACACGGACCTTGCCGGTTCGTTCTCGCCGCTCGACGCGCGCATCCCGGTGCAGAACTATTTCGATCTGGCCGCAACCGTGCGGGCAGCGGACAAGTTCACCTTCCGCATCGGCGCGAACAACCTGCTCGATCGCACGCCGCCGATCCTCAGCCAGGCCGCGTCGCCGATCGGTTCGTTCGGCAACGGCAACACCTACCCGGGCATCTTCGAAGGCAATGGCCGCTACCTGTTCGTCGGCGTCACCGTCGACATGTAAACGGCGCGTCCTTCGGGAAGCGATTGGGGCGGCGGATCACACGATCCGCCGCCCCTTTTTTGTCTTTGCCGGAAGTGGCCCCCTCCGTTCGCCCTGAGCGCAGTCGAAGGGCCTGCGATGCGCGTGGGGCTTCGACTTCGCTCAGCCCGAACGGAGGTTCGGAGATTCACCTCGGGAGCGGCGGCTTTACCCCACCACCAGCTCCAGCTTCCCGTCGCCCTCGTCGACCCGCACGGTCGCGCCGTCCTTCACGCTCCCGCGCAGGATCAGGTCCGCGAGCGGATCCTGCAGATAGCGCTGCACCGCGCGCTTCAGCGGCCGCGCGCCATAGACCGGATCGTAGCCGACCCGCCCGAGCCAGGCGCGCGCCGCCTCGGTGAGGTCGAGCGTCACCTTGCGTTCGCTGAGCAGCGTCGCGATCCGCTTGACCTGGATGTCGACGATCGGCGCCATTTCCGCCTGGCCGAGCCGGTGGAACAGCACGATCTCGTCGAGCCGGTTGAGGAATTCGGGCCGGAAATGCCCGCGGACGATCTCCATCACCTGCGGCTCGACCGAAGCAACGTCCTCGCCTTCGCCCAGCGTCGTCAGCACCTGGCTGCCGAGGTTGGAGGTCAGCACGATGATCGTGTTGGTGAAGTCGACCGTGCGGCCCTGGCCGTCGGTCAGCCGCCCGTCGTCGAGCACCTGCAACAGGATGTTGAACACGTCGCCGTGCGCCTTCTCGACCTCGTCGAACAGCACGACCTGATACGGCCTACGACGAACCGCCTCGGTCAGCACGCCGCCTTCCTCATAACCGACATAGCCCGGAGGCGCACCGATCAGCCGCGCGACCGCGTGTTTTTCCATGAACTCGCTCATGTCGATACGGACCATCGCGGTCGGGTCGTCGAACAGGAATTCGGCGAGCGCCTTGGTCAGCTCGGTCTTGCCGACGCCGGTTGGCCCGAGGAACAGGAACGAGCCGAGTGGCCGGTTCGGGTCCTGCAGGCCCGCGCGCGCACGCCGCACCGCGGTCGAGACGGCGCGGATCGCGTTCTGCTGGCCGATCACGCGCTTGCCGATCGTCGTTTCCATCTGGAGCAACTTGTCGCGCTCGCCCTTGAGCATCCGCTCGACCGGAATCCCGGTCCAGCGCGCGACCACGCCCGCGATGTCCTCGCCGGTCACTTCCTCGCGCAGCATCGCACCCTTGGTCGCGCCCGCCGCGGCATCCAACTGCCGTTGCAGCTCGGGGATGCGCCCGTAGGACAGCTCCCCCGCCTTGGCGAGATCGCCCGCGCGTTGCGCCTGCTCGAGTTCGAGCCGCGCGGCATCGATCTGTTCCTTGAGCTTCGCCTCGGCTGAGATCTTGTCCTTCTCGCCCTGCCAGCGCGTCGTAAGCTCGGCCGACTGCTGCTCGAGATTGGCGAGTTCTCCCTCGAGCGTGCCGAGCCGGTCGCGCGACGCTTCGTCGGTCTCGCGCTTCAGCGCCTCGCGCTCGATCTTGAGCTGGATGATCCGCCGGTCGAGGATCTCGATTTCCTCGGGTTTGCTCTCGACTTCCATCCGGATGCGGCTCGCGGCCTCGTCCATCAAATCGATCGCCTTGTCGGGCAGAAAGCGGTCGGTGATGTAGCGGTTCGACAAGGTCGCCGCCGCGACGATCGCCGCATCGGTGATCCGCACGCCGTGGTGAAGTTCGTACTTTTCCTTCAACCCACGCAGGATCGAGATCGTGTCGGGAACGGTCGGCTCGCCGACGAACACCGGCTGGAAACGGCGCTGGAGCGCGGCGTCCTTCTCGACATATTTGCGATACTCATCGAGCGTGGTCGCACCGACACAGTGCAGCTCGCCGCGCGCGAGCGCCGGCTTGAGCAGATTGCCCGCATCCATCGCGCCTTCGGATTTCCCCGCGCCGATCAGCTGGTGCATCTCATCGATGAACAGGACGATGTCGCCGTCGGCGGCCTTCACCTCGTCGAGCACGCCCTTGAGCCGCTCCTCGAACTCGCCGCGATATTTCGCGCCCGCGATCAGCGAGCCCATGTCGAGCGACATCAGCTTGCGGTCCTTGAGCGTATCGGGGACGTCGCCATTCGCGATGCGCAACGCGAGCCCCTCGGCGATCGCGGTCTTGCCGACGCCGGGTTCGCCGATCAGCACCGGGTTGTTCTTGGTGCGGCGCGCAAGGATCTGGATCGTGCGGCGAATTTCCTCGTCGCGCCCGATCACGGGGTCGAGCTTGCCGTCACGCGCCGCCTGCGTCAGGTCGCGCGCGAACTTCTTCAAAGCGTCGAACTTGTCCTCCGCACCCGCGCTGTCGGCGACGCGGCCGTTGCGCACCTGTTCGATCGCGGCGTTGAGCGCCTCGGGCGCGACGCCCGCGGTCTTGAGCGCCTTGCCCGCCGCGGTGTTGAGCGACAGCGCGAGCGCGACCAGCAGCCGCTCGACCGTGACGAAGCTGTCGCCCGACTTGGTCGCGATCTGCTCGGCTTGGTCGAGCACGCGCACCGCGTCATTGTCGAGCCCCGGCGTTTGTTGCGCGCCGCTGCCCGATACCGCCGGGATCTTCGCCAGCAGCAGGTCGGTCTCGCTCGTCGCACGCTTGGGATCGCCGCCGGCTGCCGTGATCAGCCCGGACGCCATGCCCTGCTCATCCTCGAGCAGCGCCTTGAGGATATGCTCGGGCGCGATCCGTTGATGGCTCATCCGGATCGCGACGGTCTGGGCCGATTGCAGGAAGCCCTTGGCGCGATCGGTAAATTTCTCGATGTTCATCCACACCCTCACAGTTGCTTTCGCGCCGATATGGTGTTGCAAATATACAACACAAGTCGTGAGACTACGGATTGCGTGACAAATCCGCCCCGTTCGCCAAGATAGCGCAGGACCTGGCCAAGACCAGAGCCGCAGGGGGAATGCATGCTGCGAACATTTGGGGTGGGCCTGGCCGGTCTGCTGGTCATCACCGCCGCTGGCCTGGCACTCTGGGAGCCGATCGCGGCGACCAGCGCGACCCCGCCACCCGCGCACCGCTATGACAGCGTGATCGCGCGCGATCGCTTTGGCGTACCGCATATCTTCGGCAAGACCGACCCCGACGTCGCGTATGGCGTCGCCTATGCCCACGCCGAGGACGATTTCGCGACGCTGCAGGAAGCCGTGGCGATGGCGCGCGGGCGGCTCGGCGCGATGACCGGGGCGGATGGCGCGAAGGTCGATTACACGCTCGCGCTGCTCGGCGCGCGCGAGACCGCGCATCGCGATTATCTCAAGCAACCCGCCGATGTCCGCGCGTTGCTCGATGCCTATGCGACCGGGCTCAACGTCTATGCGCGGCGGCATCCGGGGCAGGTGCGGCTCGCCAAGCTGTTCCCCGCCAATGGCGAGGACATCGCGACCGGCTTCGTCCTGCGCACGCCGTTCTTCTTCGGGCTGGATCAGGTGCTCGGCGCGCTGTCGGGCGACACGCCGCTGCCGCGCGAAAGCGCCGGCGCGATCCCGGATGCGCCCGATCCCGCGGCGCTTCCGCCGACGGGGGAGGGTAATCAGAACGGCTCCAACGCCTTCGTCGTCGCGCCGAAACGGTCGGCGGATGGTTTCACCCGCGTTCTCTCCAATTCGCACCAGCCGTGGAAGGGGCCGGTCGCCTGGTACGAACTGTCGGTGCAGTCGGGGACCGGCTGGCACTTTTCGGGCGCGACGTTCCCCGGCGTGCCGTTCCCGGTGCTCGGGCATAACGAGCATCTCGGCTGGACCAACACCGTCAACCGGCCCGACCTGACCGACGTCTACACGCTCGACACCGATGCCGCGCACACCCGCTATCGCTTCGATGGCGCATGGCGGCCGCTTGAGGCGCGGCGCGTGTGGCTGGGCGTGCGGGTCGGGCCGTTCGTGCTGCCGATCCCGAAGATGGTGTACCGCGCGGTGCAGGGGCCGGTGATCGTCAACAAGAGCGGCGCCTATGCGATCCGCTATGCCGGCGCGGACCAGTTGCGCATGGTCGAGGAATATTACCGCCTGACGCGTGCGCGGAATTTCACCGAATGGCAGCAGGCGCTGGCACTCCAGGGCGTTCCGGCGACCAATTTCCTGTACGGCGATGCGCAGGGCAACATCGCCTATGTCTACAACGCGAGCTTCCCCAACCGGCGACCAGGCTATGATTACCAGCACCTGCTCCCCGGCGACACGTCGCGCGACCTGATGCCGGGGACGGTGCCGTTCGCGGCCGTGCCGCGTAACGTGAGCCCCGCGTCGGGCTTCCTGATCAACGCCAACAACACGCCGTATCAGGCCGCCGGGCAGGGGTCGGAGCTTCGCCCGCAGGATTACAGCCCGCTGCTCGGAATCGAGACCGACACCACCAACCGCGGCACCCGCGCGGTCGAGCTGATGGGCCAGACCCCGCGGATCAGCGAGGCCGACCTGCTCAGGATCAAGTTCGATACCGGGATCAGCCGCTTAAGCTGGGCCGCGAAATGGTATCGCGACATCGCACGGGTCGACCCGCGCGGCGATCCGCAGCTCAGCGCAGCGCTCGGCGTGCTGCAGCGCTGGAACTGGAATTTCGACGGCCAGCACGGTGGGCAGGCGCTCGCCGCGATCCTGCTGCGGACCGGGCAGAAATGGCATTACCAGCGCCGCCCCGAACTCGACCCGCGCGATGCGCTGGCGAAGGCGGCGGCGTATCTCCAGACGCATTTCGGCACGCTCGACCCGCCTTTGGGCACCGTGCTGCGGCTGCGGCAGGGCAAGGTCGATCTGCCGCTCGACGGCGCGCCCGACGTGCTGCGCGCCGCCTCGACGTGGGACGAAGCGCCCGACGGGCGGCTGGTGGTGAAGCATGGCGACAGCTTCATCATGCTGATGGCGTGGGACAAGGCGGGGCGGGTGGAATCGCGCTCGATCCAGCCGTTCGGCGCGGCGACGACCCGGCCGGAGTCTCCGCATTACGCGGACCAGGCGCCGCTGTTCGTGGCGCACCGGTTCAAGCCGGTGCTGTTCTGGCGCGAGGATCTGCGGCGGAACGTCGAGCGGGTGTACCGGCCGTAAGGGTGGGGCACCGCGCGGGATATGGCAACCGCTCCGGCCGCGTGCCCGACATCCCTAGCGGGGAACGATGTGTTTACGATTTGGCCGCTAGCCTGATTGCTCCATCTTGAAGGAAGCATGATGAAGCGTCTCTTGCTCTGTGCGGTAGTGCTGGCCGTACCCGGATCGGCATGGGCCGGGGACGACGCGCCATATTATGGTCCGATGCAGCGCTGGCACGGTATCGGCTATACATTCGGCTATAGGGACAAGGTCGAGCGCGACGGATCCTGGCGGATCGACACCGCAATCCGTGGCCGCGGCGAGGCGGTCGACATGGCGCTGTACCGTGCCGCCGAACGCGCCCGCGCCGAAGGGTATCGCTACGTCATGCTTCTTGGCGGTAACAGCCAAACGTCGCCGGGGGTCAAGGCCGCCACGCTCTATGCGCGGCCCAGTCGCGAAGCCGTCCCGCCAGGCGAGTGCCGATCGAGGAAAGCCACGACCTGCTACACCGCCGACGTGGGCGAGATCCTCCGCATCCTCGGCGGCCCGAACGGCCAGCACCCCGGCGTCGCCATCGTCGATCACCTTGACGAATACGGCCGCGAAGTTTCGGTGTCGGGCTACGGGATCGGCGCGGTCGCCGCGTCCTTACCGCCTGGCAAACAACGCCGACTTACGACGATCATCACCGACGGCCGGGTGCAGATCCGCTCGAGCAGCGTGGTACCGTTTGCGCCCGCTCCCGCGCCGTTCGTCCCCGCGCCAAGATCCGCTCCGCTGCCCCCCGCAGCGGTTGCGCGCGCGCCGATCCCACGCGCTGCGGCATCGCCCTCCAGTCCCAGCGCTAGTGAGCGTTTTCAGGCAGCGCTGAAGGCGGCACAGCCCGTACACGGCAACAATCGCGAGCAGGGTTGGACCGCCAGCGACTGAGCGTGCCGGGAACGCGAAGGCTCAATGCGGCACTCGTTATCGAGGACGTGTCGCAATCCGCCCTGACCGGTCCGCTGCCGACCGACGTGGCCGCTGCCATGGTATCGTACGATCGCGCCGGCACGCATCGAGCGTCAGGCGCCTAGCGGCAGGGCATGTCATAGACCGCCACACCCTCCTGCAATTCCGGCACGCGAGCGACAACGCTGCCGTCCGGCGTCACGATCGCAGAGCATCCATAGCTGACGAGATCGCCCGACGTGCCGGTGACGTCGGACGATGCCACCCAACAGCCCGTCTGGCGCGCGCGGTCGATCAGGTTGGCGAGGCTCTTGTCCCGCCAGCGATCCGCCGTCTCCAATCGCAGCATGTTATTCAGGGGATAGAGGATCAGTCGCGCGCCTTGGTCGGCGATGCGCTGTGCCGCGGCGGGATGGTTGGCGTCGTTGCAGATGTTCACGCCATAGCGGACGCCCGACCGCAGGAATGTGGGGAAAGCGCTGCCGGGGGTCACGCCCGGTTCGTTCGGATGCGCCTTGGCATATCGGCCTACGACCCGACCCGCTGCGAGGATGCTCGCGCTGTTGAACACGTGCCCTTCCATCACATCGAAAGCGCCGACCACAAGGGTCGCGTGAAATGCCGCCACGCGCAGGCACAAGGCGGCGATGGCCGAGGTGCCTGCGCTGGCGCGCGCCCGGATCGTCTCGGGGTCGTAGGAGTGACCCAGCAGGAACGCCTCCGGGAAGAGCATGAGGTCGACCCCGTGCTCGTCCGCCCAGCGGAGTCGCTGCACGATCGCATCACCGGCACGGTGCGCGTCATCGGGGATGCTGGGGCATTGAACGACGGCAATACGCATTGACGGGCGCTTTGCCCGTGATTGGACGCTCCTGCAAAGGCAGAGCCCTTTGCGGCCCGGAACAGTCCCATCCTTGCGTCACCCCGGCCCCGTGCCGGGGTCCACCGTGACGCGATCCCCACGGTCAAGAACGCGAACCACGGTGGACCCCGGGACAAACCCGGGGTGACGAAACGCGGGTCATGCTCTCTACCGGACCTCCGCAGACAAGCGCCCCCGCGCGGACCTGATTGCCACGCCGAATCCCTTGGCTATACCTTGGCTATCCAGTGTCGTTTCAACGACCTGACACCCGGGAGAACCATCCGTCATGACCGTCAAGCTCCTTGCGCTTTCGGGCGTCGCGCTCGCGACCTTTGCCACGCCGGTTTTCGCGCAGGGGCCGACCCCCAAGCCCGCCCCGGTCGCGGATCTCGTCCGCCAGGTCGATATTCCCTACACGCAGTTCCGCCTCCCCAACGGCCTGCGCGTCATCGTCAACACCGATCGCAAGGCGCCGGTCGTGGCGGTCAGCATCTGGTACAATGTCGGCTCCAAGTTCGAGACCAAGGGCAAGACCGGCTTTGCGCATCTGTTCGAGCATCTGATGTTCAACGGCAGCGAGAATGCGCCGGGGGATTATTTCGATTACACCAAGGCGATCGGCGCGACTGATCTCAACGGCACGACCTATTTCGATCGCACCAATTATTTCGAGACGGTCCCGTCGGCGGCGCTCGAGCGGACGCTGTTCCTCGAAAGCGACCGGATGGGCTATCTGCTCGGTGCGATCACCCCGGCGGTGGTCGACGAGCAGCGCGGCGTCGTCCAGAACGAGAAAAGGCAGGGGGACAATCAGCCTTACGGCCTCGTCGAGTACAAGCAGGTCGAGAACCTGTTCCCCGCGACCCACCCCTATGGCCACACGACGATCGGATCGATGGCGGATCTCGATACTGCGAGTGTCGAGGACGTGAAGAGTTGGTTCCGCGGCCATTATGCCCCCAACAATGCGGTGCTGGTGCTGTCGGGCGATATCGATGCGGCGAGCGCGAAGACGCTCGTTGCCAAATATTTCGGTGCGATCCCGCGCGGACCCGAAAGCATCGTGCCTGCCGCCCCGGTGCCGACGCTCCCGGTCGCCAAATATGAGACGATGAAGGACCGCGTCGCCAACACGCGGATCTATCGCATGTGGGCGGTGCCGGGGCTCAACGACCCGGATTCGGTCGCGCTCGACGTTGCGGCGGGGGTGCTCGGCGGATTGTCGAGCAGCCGGCTCGACAATGCGCTGGTCCGCAAGGAGAAGCTCGCGGTCAGTATGACCGCCGGCAACGAGAGCTTCGCGCAGGTCGGGATGTTCGTGGTCAGCGCGGACGTCCGGCCCGGGGTCGATCCCGCGCTGGTCGCCAAGCGGCTCGACGCGATCATCGCGGATCTCATCGCCACCGGACCGAGTGCGGACGAGGTCCAACGCGTCGCCACGCGCGATGCCGCGCGGACGATCGCGGGGCTTGAATCGACCGGCGGCTTTGGCGGCAAGGCGGTCGCGCTCGCGCAGGGCGAACTCTATTCGAACGATCCGGGCTTCTACAAGAAACAGCTCGTCACGCTCGCGGCGGAAACTCCGGCGCAGGTCAAGGCGGCGACCGCCAAATGGCTGTCGCGACCGGTGTACGGCCTGACCGTCGTCCCCGGCGCGCGCGACGCCTATGTCGAATCGACCCCGCCCGCCAAGATTGTCACCGCGCCCGAGCCCGCGGTCAAGGGCACGCGCGGCACCCTGCCCGCGGTCGGCACGCTCGGCGAGCTGGTGTATCCGAAGATCGAGCGCGCCAAGCTGCGCAACGGGATCGAGCTGGTCTACGCACAGCGCACTGCGGTGCCGATCACCCAGGCCGCGATCAGCTTCGACGCGGGCGTCGCGGCGGACGTGCCCGGCAAGCTCGGCACGCAGCAACTGACGCTCGCGATGATGAGCGAAGGCACGACGACGCGCGACTCGATCGCGCTTGCCGAAGCCAAGGAGCGGCTCGGCGCGAGCATTTCGGCAGGGTCGAGCGCGGATCGCACGATCCTGACGCTGTTCACGCCAAGCGCGAACCTCGCGGCAGCAACCGAGCTGTTCGCCGATGTCGTCCGCAACCCGAAGTTCGACCCCGCCGAAGTCGCGCGGCTCAAGAACCAGCAGGTCTCGCGGATCGCCGCCGAGCTGACCAGCCCGAACGGTCTGGCGGCGCGGGTCTATCCCAGGCTCGTCTACGGCGCCGGCTCGCCTTATGCCAAGGCGATCGGCAGCGGCGACGCAAAGGCGGTGGCGACGCTCGGTCGGGACGATCTGGTCGCGTTCCAGCAGCACTGGATCCGTCCCGACACCGCGAGGATCTTCGTCGTCAGCGATCGCCCGCTTGCCGAGGTCAAGGCAGCGCTCGATGCGCGCTTCGGCGACTGGACCCCTACGGGCGCGCGGGGCACCAAGGACTTCACCGCCGCCGCCACGCCGGCCACTCCGCGGATCGTACTGATCGACCGGCCGGATTCGCCGCAGTCGCTGATCGTTGGTGCGGCCCCGACCGCGCTCGTCGGGACCGACGACCTGCTCGGCGTCACCACCGCGAACGACACGCTCGGCGGCGATTTCACCGCGCGGATCAACATGGATCTGCGCGAGGACAAGCATTGGTCCTACGGCGTCAGCGGCGGGTTCCGGCGCGCGGAATATCAGACGCCCTATGTCCTCTCGGCCCCCGTCCAGGCGGATCGCACCGGGGATTCGATCAAGGCGCTGCAGGGGGACATCAAGGCGTTCCTGACGACCAAGGGGATCACCGCACCCGAGTTCGACCGGACGATCACCGATGCGATTCGCTCGCTCCCGGGGAATTTCGAGACGTCGGGCGCGGTGCTCGGGGCGATGCAGTCGAACGAGCTGTATCGCCGCCCGGACGATTACTACGCGACGCTCCCGCAAAAATATCGCGCAATGACCGCGGCCGAGCTTGACGCTGCGGCACGCAAGGCGCTCGACCCCGCGAAGTCGTCTGGGTCGTGGTGGGCGATGCGAGCAAGGTCCGCGGCCAGCTTGACAGCATCGGGCTACCGGTCGAGGTGGTGCCGGCGGCGTCCGTAGCGGACGTGCGCTGAGCTGATTCAGGAGAGATACGATGGCTGCTGTCGATGGAAGCTGGGATACGATCGTCAAGTCGCCGCTGGGCGACCAGAAGGCAGTGCTGACCGTCAAGACCGACGGCGACA
The DNA here is from genome assembly GCF_000251145.1 of Sphingomonas sp. PAMC 26621. Taxonomy (GTDB): domain Bacteria; phylum Pseudomonadota; class Alphaproteobacteria; order Sphingomonadales; family Sphingomonadaceae; genus Sphingomonas. The sequence goes on from NZ_AIDW01000006.1 coordinate 127,570, forward strand.
GCTGGACCGGAAGCCAGGTCGGCGCGATGGGCGCGGTCGACATCACCGACGGCAAGGTCGAGGGTGACACGATCAAGTGGACGATGTCGATCACCGTTCCGATGCCGATGAGCCTCGATTGCAGCGCGACCGCCGAGGGCGACACGCTGACGGGTTCGGTCGGCGCAGGCGCGTTCGGCAGCTTCCCGATGACGGGTACGCGCCAGGCGTAACGCCGGCGCGGTCGTGCTGAAAGACGGCCTGCTCTCTGCACGGAGAGCGGGCCGTTTTTTTGTGCCTGCGGTCACCCCGGGCTTGTCGCGGAGGCCACCGTGCCACACACTCGCCGCATCGGGACTGCGACCCGTGGACCCCGGCACGAGGCCGGGGTGACGGATGGGGGAATGGGGCATGAAGGCACATTGGTTGTTGGGCGCAGCATTGGCGCTCTTTCCCGCGACCGTCCAAGCGCAGAAATACGACGAACGCCCCGCCACGCTCGTGCCCGCGACCGAGGGTTTCAACTATGAGCGCCGCATCGTCGAGATCCCGATGCGCGACGGGGTCAAGCTCCACACCATCATCCTGATCCCCAAGGGCGCGCACGACGCGGGCATCGTGATGACCCGCACGCCGTACAGCGCGGACGGGATGACGGGGAAGGGCGGCAACAACGCCGATCTCGCCTCGAGCATCACCGGTTATGACAATGCGACCGACGTGATCGTCGAGGGCGGCTACATCCGCGTCGTGCAGGACGTCCGCGGCAAATACGGGTCGCAGGGCATCGCGATGATGAACCCGCCGCTCCACGACACCGCGCTCAACCCGACCCACACCGACGATTCGACCGACACTTACGACACGATCGACTGGCTGGTGAAGCACCTGCCCGAATCGAACCGCAAGGTCGGGATCATGGGGATTTCCTACGACGGCTTCCTGTCGCTGATGCCGCTGATCGACCCGCACCCCGCGCTCGTGGTGGCGGTGCCCGAGAACCCGATGGTCGACGGCTGGCGCGGGGACGACTGGTTCCACAACGGCGCGTTCCGGCTCGGGATCGATTACATCTGGGAGCAGATCGCGACCCGCGACAATTCGTCGCCTTATGCGCGCACCACCTATGACGAATATGACTCCGCGATGCGCGCCGGGTCGGCGGGCGCGCTCGCCAAGGCGCACGGGCTCGACCAGATCGGTTTCTGGCGCAAGCTGTCCGCGCATCCGGCCTATGACAGCTTCTGGCAGGCGCAGGCGATGGATCAGGTGCTTGCGCGCTATCCGCTCAAGGTGCCGGTGATGCTCGTCCACGGCTTGTGGGACCAGGAGGATATCTACGGCGCGACCGCGGTGTACCGCGCGCTCAAGCCCAAGGATACCGCCGGCAACATGGTCTATCTGACGATGGGCCCGTGGTATCACGGCCAGCAGATCGACGAGGGCAGTGCGCTCGGCGACATCAAATGGGAGCAGGACACCGCAAAATGGTGGCGCCGCACCGTGCTCGCGCCGTTCCTCGCGCATTACCTCAAGGGCACGCCGATGGACGTCGCCCCCGTCACCGCGTTCCAGAGCGGCACCAACCAGTGGCAGCGTCTACCCGGCTGGTCCGCGCAGCCGGCGATGACCAAGCTGTTCCTCCAGCCGGGCGACGCGGTCGGCTTCGCGCCCGCGCCCGCAACCGCGCCGGTGCAGACCGCGGACTACGTCTCCGATCCCGCGCATCCGGTGACGAACGTCGCGCGCCCGGTCCGCCCGGTCGGCTATGAGGACAATCACTGGAAGGCGTGGCTGGTCGGCGACCAGCGGGTCGTCTCCAGCCGCCCCGACGTGCTGACCTTTACCGGCCCGGCGCTGACGCAGGCGGTGACGATCGCGGGGCAGCCGGTCGTCCATCTCACCGCCGCGACCAGCGGGACCGACAGCGACTGGGTGGTCAAGCTGATCGACGTCTATCCCGACCAGGTCCCGAGCGATCCGAAGATGGGCGGCTATCAGCTCGCGGTCGGCATGGACATCTTCCGCGGGCGCTACCGCGAGGGGCTCGACCATGCGGTGGCGGTCAAGCCCGGCGTCCCGCTGGCGTATAGCTGGGCCTTGCCGCATGCGAACCATGTGTTCCTGCCGGGGCACCGCATCATGGTGCAGGTCCAGTCGAGCTGGTTCCCGCTCTACGACCGCAACCCGCAGAGCTTCGTGCCGAACATCTTCTTCGCCAAGCCCGCGGACTACGTGAAGGCGACGCAGCAGGTGACGGTGAGCGGCCCGGACCAGAGCTATATCGCGCTGCCAGTGGTGCCGTAACCTTCTCCCTCTCCCCGCTTGCGGGGAGAGGGTCGGGGAGAGGGGCAGTATCGTAGCGCAGCGCTGCTGGTCTGCCCCTCTCCCCGGCCCTCTCCCCTGAAGGGGAGAGGGAGAGGAATCACCTACCCAATCGCGTGACATGCCCCATCTTGCGCCCGGGCCGCGTTTCCTTGCCGTACAGGTGCAGATGCGCGCCCGGCTCGGCGAGGATCTCCGCCCAGCGATCGGCGTCATGCCCGATCAGATTCTCCATCGCGACGGTCGGTGCGGTCAGCGCGGTGTCGCCCAGCGGAAGCCCGCAGATCGCACGGATGTGGTTCTCGAATTGCGAACACGCCGCGCCCTCGATCGTCCAATGCCCCGAATTGTGGACGCGCGGCGCCATTTCGTTGAACACCGGGCCGTCCGCGCCCGCGAAGAACTCGCACGCCAGCACCCCGACATAGTCGAGCCGGTCCGCGATCCGCCCCGCAAGCGCCGCCGCCTCGCCCCATTGCGACGCGATTTCGGCGGGCGCGGGGAGGGTGGAGCGCGCGAGGATGCCGTCCTCATGCTCGTTCCACGGCGGCGGATAGCTCACCATCTGACCGTCGCCGCGACGCACCAGCAGGATCGAGAATTCGTGGCTGAAGGTGACGAACCCCTCGAGGATCGCGGGGCGCTGCCCGATCGCGTCCCACGCCGCGGCGACCTCGCCTGCGTCCATGATGCGGACCTGGCCCTTGCCGTCATAGCCCATGCGGAGCGTCTTGAGGATCGCCGGCGTCCCGATCTCCGCGACCGCCGCCTCGAGCTCGGCGAGCGTCTCGACCTTCGCCCAGGGCGCGGTGCGGCCACCGATCTCCCCGACGAACGCCTTTTCGCTCGCGCGGTCCTGCGCGATGCCGAGTGCGGCGGGGGCCGGGTGAACCGGCACCTTCGCCGCGAGATACTGGACGGGATCGAGCGCGATATTCTCGAACTCATAAGTGACGACATCCGCCGCCGCGGCGAATTCGTCGAGCACGATCCGGCTGTGATAATCCGCGCGGGTGAAGCTCGTCGCGGTCTGCGCCGCGACCGCTTCCTCGTCGGGTGCGAGGATGCGCGTGTGATAGCCGAGCTGCGCCGCGGCCACCGCGAGCATCCGCCCGAGCTGCCCGCCACCCAGTATACCGATCGTCGAACCGGGGGGAAGCATCGTCATGCCGGATCGGTGGCGACGCCGTCGGTCTGCGCGGCGCGCCACGCCTGCAACCGTGCGGACAGGTCGGGGTCGGACAGCGCGAGGATCGCGGCGGCGAGCAGCGCCGCGTTCTTCGCGCCCGCCTTGCCGATCGCGAGCGTGCCGACCGGAATGCCCGCGGGCATCTGGACGATCGAATACAGGCTGTCGACGCCCTTGAGCGTCTTGCTCTCGACCGGCACGCCGAGCACTGGAAGATGCGTCAGCGCGGCAGCCATGCCGGGCAGATGCGCCGCCCCGCCCGCGCCCGCGATGATCACCTTGAGCCCGCGTCCCGCCGCGCTACCCGCATAGTCGTACAGCCGGTGCGGGGTGCGGTGCGCGGAGACGACCTTGGCCTCCTGCGCGATGCCGAGCTCGTCGAGCAGATCGGCGGCGTGGCGCATCGTCTCCCAATCGGAAGTGCTGCCCATGATGATGCCGACAGAGGGTTCCATCGCGCGGGGTTAGCGGGCCGACGGCGCAAGAGCAACCATCCGCGTGACGGCTTAACCATAACGGTTGCGGAACCAATGGATGCGAGCACGAGTTAAGCGGATCAGTCTCACAGTACAGGGTGCTGCTTCAATGAACCGCAAGATCTCTGCCATTTCCTGCGCCGCAATGTCGGCCGTTCTCTTCTTCGCGACGCCCGCGTTCGCCGAAGGCAAGGCCGACCGCGCGCGCGTCGCGATCGCCGCTGCGCAGGCCAAGATCGATGCCGCCAACAAGGTCGGCGCGACCGGCGAGGTTCCCCGCATGCAGGCAGCCGCGCAGGCCGCGCTGCGCACCGCGCAGGAGGATCTTGCGCGCGGCGACAAGGAGCAGGCGATCGCCGCGGCGAACCACGCGTCCGAGCTGGCCGACACCGCCATCGGTGAATCGCAGCGCGCGCGGACCCAGGCGGCACGCGCCGCCAACGGTGAAGCGCGCGATGCCGCCGCCAACGCACAGGCCGATGCCGCCGCCGCCAACCAGCGCGCGGTCGCCGCAGAGCAGGCGGCGTCCGCCGCCGCCGCCGATGCAGCCGCCGCCCGCGCGACCCCCGTCGTCGTCGCAGCCCCGGTCGCACCGACCACGACCGTGACGACCGAGACCGAGAAGGTCGCGACCCCCGCGCCGCGTCCCGCCGCCCGCCGTGTCGTCAAGCGCACCGTCCGCCACACCGCGGTACGCCCGGCACCCCGGACGGTCGAGAAGACGACCACCACGGTGAAGACCGAGGCCAACTGAGTTTCCCGAATTCCCGTCGCGCCGGGCGCACCCGGCATTCATCGACCTGCCAGTTTGTAGCGTATGGCGTTTCGCAGGTGGATGAACCCCGGCACCGGGCCGGGGCGGCGCGGAAGTGTTTTGTACCGCGTACCCGATATCATCGTCACCCCGGCCCCGCGCCGGAGTGACGCTCTGATTAGCGCTCGTTCAGATAATAGCGATCCGTCGCCGCCAGCGTGTCGTCCAGTTCGTAGACGATCGGCTGTCCGGTCGGGATCTCCAGCGTGGTGATCTCGTCATCCGGGATACCCGAGAGATGCTTGACCAGCGCGCGCAGCGAATTGCCGTGCGCCGAGATCAGCACGCGCTGCCCCTCCTTCAACGCCGGCACGATCCGCGCCTCCCAATAGGGCAGGACGCGCGCGATCGTGTCCTTGAGGCTTTCGGTCGCGGGAATGGCGATCCCGGCATAGCGGCGGTCCTGCGACAGGTCATACGCGCTGCCCGCTTCCATCGGCGGCGGCGGCACGTCGAAGCTGCGGCGCCAGATGTGGACCTGCGCCTCGCCATGCTTTTCCGCGGTCTCGGCCTTGTTGAGCCCGGTCAGCCCGCCATAATGCCGTTCGTTCAGGCGCCAGTCCTTCTCGACCGGAAGCCACAGCCGGTGCATTTCCTCGAGCGCGAGGTTGAGCGTCTTGATCGCGCGGGTCTGCAGCGAGGTGAAGCACTGGTCGAAATCGAGCCCCTTCTCCGCCATCAACCGCCCCGCCGCGCGCGCTTCCTCGGCGCCCTTTTCGGTCACGTCGACGTCCCACCAGCCGGTGAAGCGATTCTCGAGGTTCCAGCTGGACTGGCCGTGGCGGATCAGGACGAGCGTTGGCATCAGGGGTTCTCCAATTTCACGGCACCCCGGCGCAGGCCGGGGCCGTCAGGTATTTCGGGAAAGGGTGGTACGGAAACGCAACGGTCCCGACCGTCGGAGGGGGGTGACGGCTAGATCCCGTCGATCATCTCCGCCAGCACGTCGAGGCAGGCATGCGCGAGCGTCTTCGAGCGTTCGCCCGACCAGCCGAATTCCGCGTCCGGGTTGGGATCGTGGTCCTTGAACGGCATTTCCAGCGTCATCGACACCGCGCCGAACCGTTCGGCGACCTGATTGGTCGACATCGACAGGTTCGCGCGGCCAGGGGCTGCCTTGTCATAGCCCTTGGCGGTCTGGAAATCGGGGGTCACCGCCTCGAGCCGCTGCCCGAACTCGGTATATTTCGCGCCCTGCGCCTCGGTCCACGAGGGAATCCCCTCGAACCCGGCGAAGAAGTTTGCGGGGATCGCCTCGTCACCGTGGACGTCCATCGCGAAGTCGACGCCGGTCCGGTCCATCGCCGCGAGCACGCACAGCACTTCGGGGCTCTTCTCGGGCGTCGGGGTGAGCCATTCGCGGTTGAGGTTCACCCCCGCCGCATTGGTGCGCAGATGCCCGCGGAACGACCCGTCGGGGTTCATGTTCGGGACGCAATAGAACGTCGCCTTCGCCAGCAGCGCGGCGGTGGCGGGATTGGCGGTGTCGGTCAGCCGCTCGAGCAGGCCTTCCATGAACCATTCCGCCATGCTCTCGCCCGGATGCTGCCGCGCGTAGAACCATATCGGCTTGGGGCCGGTACCGAGCTCGAGGCAATCGATCGACCGCCCGTCGAGCGTCTGGCCGAGTTCGTGGTGCGTCACGCCCGGCGCGAGCGCGATCCGCGCGACCAGGTCGTCGTGCCGTTCCATCGTATACGGCTGGAAATAGGCGAACCAGGCGAGGTCGCCCGTCCCGGTCCATTCGAACTCGAGCACCCCGTCGACGTAGCGCGTCGGGATCATCCGCCAGTGGATCCGGTCGGTGCTGACGCGCACCTTGTAGCCCGGCCAGCCGAACGGATAGGCCGATCCGCCCGCGTTCAGGATCCGGAAGGTGCAGTTCGTCCCCTTCACGCCCGAGACGCGGAAGTGGAACCACTGATAGAAATCCGACTGGCGATCATGCGCGATGTTGAGATCGATCCGGGCGGCATGGCTGCCCCCCGAATCGATCCCGACCAGCTTGATGTTGCCGCTGTCGAAGGCGGCGGTAACGGCGATGGTGTTCTGGATGAGGCTCATTTCACCGTGATAGTGCGGCCCGAATCCCCGGGGAAGCCCTGGAACAGCGCCATCGCCAATTTCCGCGCGACCGCATCGGGCTGCGCATCGCGCGCGGACCCGTCGGCGCTGGTCTGCGCGCGGCCTTCCCAGATGATCGTCTGGTCGCTGCGGCGGCGGATCTGCACCTGCATGTCGGTCAGCACCACGGTGCGATATTTCGGACGACCGATCGGTAAGGAAATCCCGCCGCCGAGCCCGACGCCGCCGCCGCCCCGATAGCCACCGCCACCATAGCCGCCACCGCCGAGCCCGACCTGCAACCCGCTGCTACGCGGTGCGCCTTCGCGATATTGCCGGTTGAAGCCGACCACGGCGATATATTGCGACGTCGCGCCGGCGGCCGGCATGGTGAAGCCATACCGCATCGCTTCCGCCTGGACCGCACCGGCATAGTTACGGAATTCGAGCCCGTCATCGATCGGCTGCCGATCCTGCGGGTTGCGCGGAGTCGGCTCGGTCCCGACGTTCGATCCGTACGTGCCGTACCGCCCGACCGCGCCACGCTGCATCGGCTCGACCGCGAGCGTCCCCGTCTCGAGCGGTGCACCGAGGTGGAAGCGGGTCACTTCCACCGGGCCGCTGCGCGTCGTCGTCGCGCAGCCCGCGAGCGCGGTTGCTGCTACCAATGCCAGTCCCAAACCGATTTTCATGCGCTTGCGCCTTTAAGAGAGCTTGTTGCGATGGGGTAACGCCTCGACGCCCGGTTGGGGTTCCGCGGCAACCCGATCTTGACTAAGAGTGATTGGCCCCATATGCGAGCGCCTCTTTTCCACATTCCAGAATTTGCAAAGCGAATCGATCATGAAGATCCGCAATTCCCTGAAGTCGCTCAAGGGCCGTCATCGCGACAACCGCGTGATTCGTCGTCGTGGGCGCACGTACATCATCAACAAGACCAACCGTCGCTTCAAGGCGCGCCAGGGTTAATCACCCGATGCGTGCCCGGACGCGGGCCGTCGTTTTCGACGTCGGCAACGTCCTGTACGACTGGAACCCGCGGTTCCTCTATGAGCGCCTGATCGATGATGATCGGGCGCTCGACGCGTTTCTGCGGGATGTTGCGACCAAGGACTGGCATTTCCAGCATGACGCTGGCCGCCCCTTCGCCGAGACCTCGGCGGAGCTTGCGGCCGCGCATCCGGACCATGCCCATCTGATCGCCGCCTGGGGGCCGCGATTCATCGATCAACTCGGGGGGATGCTTCCGGGGATGGACGCGCTCGTGCGCGAGATCGATTCGGCGGGCGTGCCGCTTTATGCCATCACCAACTTCTCCGGCGAGTTCTGGCCGCCGTTCCGCGCGCGTGAGGCGGACCTGTTCGATCGCTTCGCCGATATCGTGGTGTCGGGCGACGAACTGCTGACCAAGCCCGATCCTGCCATCTATCGCCTCGCGCTCGATCGCTTCGGATTGGCCGCGGAAGATGCGCTGTTCGTCGATGACCGCGAAGACAATGTCGCGGGCGCGCAGAGCGTCGGCATGCCCGCGGTCGTGTTCACCGATGCGGAGACGCTGCGCGCGGATCTGGTGAACCTCGGATTTCTAGCCTGACCCAAATGGAGTGCTCCTGCGCAGGCAGGAGCTCAGGGTAACAGGCGTGGCGCTTGCAACTCTGGGCGCCTGCCTGCGCAGGAGCACGAGCGATTCGGCGGCTCTCCCATGCCGACGACGGTGGACCCCGGCACGAGGCCGGGGTGACGGTCAGCGGTCGGTCAGTCCAACCTCACTTATAATCCTTCAATTCGTCCCCGATGATCCGCACCACGTGGAGCACGTTGGTCGACCCCGGCGTCTTGAACGGGACGCCCGCGATGATGATCACGCGGTCGCCCGCCTTCGCCAGGGTGTGGCGCAGCGCCATGCGCTTGGCCTTCGCCACCATCGCCTCGAACGAATCGACGTCCTTGGTGTGGACCGCATAGGCGCCCCACAGCAGCCCGGCGCGCCGTGCGGTCTCGATGTTCGGGGTCAGCACCATCAGCGGCACGCCCGGCCGCTCGCGCGCGACACGACGCGCGGTCGAGCCCGAGGCGGTGAAGCAGATGATCGCCGCGGCATCGACGGTGTGCGCGATGTTCTTCGCGGCTTCCGCCAGAGCGTCCGCGGTGGTCGGGTCCGAATGGATCTGCGTGAAGTGGATCCGGTCGCCGTGCGTCGGGTCCTTTTCGACCGCCTCGCCGATCGCGTTCATCATCGCGACCGATTCCTTCGGCCATGCACCCGCGGCACTTTCCGCCGACAGCATGATCGCGTCCGCGCCGTCATAGATCGCGGTCGCCACGTCGGAGACTTCGGCGCGAGTCGGCGAGGGCGAGGAGATCATCGATTCGAGCATCTGCGTCGCGACCACGACCGGGCGGCCGAGGCGGCGCGAAACCTCGATGATCCGCTTCTGCAGCGGCGGCACGCTCTCGGGCGGCAATTCGACACCGAGATCGCCGCGCGCGACCATCACGCCGTCGCATGCCTCGACGATTTCCTCGAGCCGCTCGATTGCCGAAGGCTTCTCGATCTTGGCGAGCAACGCGGTCTTGCCGCCGATCAGCTTGCGCGCCTCGGCGAGATCCTCGGGCCGCTGGACGAAGCTGAGTGCGATCCAGTCGACACCCTGGTCGACCGCGAAGGCGAGGTCGCTGCGATCCTTCTCGGTCAGCGCGGCCATCGGCAGCACGACGTCGGGGACGTTGAGCCCCTTGTTGTTCGACAGCGCGCCACCGACGATGATCTCGGTGACGATCGTCGTCTCGGTGTGGCTGGTCACGCGCAGCACCAGCTTGCCGTCGTCGAGCAGCAGCCGTGCGCCGGGCTCGATCGCCTCGAAGATCTCGCGGTGCGGGAGCTCGACGCGAGTCGCATCGCCCGGGGTCGCATCGCGGTCGAGCGTGAAGGTGTTGCCGGTGACGAGCTCGACCCGGCCGCCCTCGAACTTGCCGACGCGCAGCTTCGGCCCCTGCAGATCGGCGAGGATCGTCGACGGGCGGTTGTAGGTCTTCTCAAGCGCGCGGATCGCCTGGATCACCGCGACCTTCGACTGCTGGTCGCCGTGGCTCATGTTGACGCGGAAGGCATCGGCCCCCGCTTCGAACAGCGTGGCGATCATCTCGGGCGTATTGCTGGCGGGACCGAGCGTCGCGAGAATGCGGACTTTGCGCGCGCGGGGGCTGATGGCCTTTGTCATGGATTGTCCTTGCCCTGGGGAGTGGCGTTGCGCGTGCCGCTCTAACCCCTATCTCGGCACGATCAACCTTTGGAGCGTGCGATGAGCGATTTGAATGATCTGGATGATTCGGTCGCGGCGGCGGCGTTCCGGCGGCTGGTGCTCCATCTGCGCCACCGCGACGACGCGCAGAACGTCGACCTGATGGGGCTGGCGGGGTTCTGCCGCAACTGCCTGTCGGATTGGGTGCAGGAAGCATCGCATGGCACGCTTGACAAGGAAGCGGCGCGCGAGACGATCTACGGCATGCCCTACAGTGAGTGGAAGACGCACCACCAGGGCGACGCGACGCCGGAGCAATTGCAGCGGATGAAGGACAGCGTCGCCAAGAATGCGTGACCCGTGGCGGGCAGGCGCGCGCGCGAGGGTGACACGCGGGGTGACGCGGGGGGGTGACGCGGGGCACGCGGATGGGTAAGGCCCGCGTCCACCGCCATTCGCCCTGAACCGCCACCGAGCGTGTCGACCCGGCGTATCGCAAAGTGCCCGCTGATCCAGCGCGGCGCCCCCGATACGCCCCGACCCCGCCCGGCCCCTGTTCGGGACGGATGGTCCACGATCTGTTTGCAGGGGACTTTTCATGAGCGAGACCATCGCCGCCGACCAGCTACGCCTTCTCATCGAGCGCATCGAGCGGCTCGAGGAAGAGAAAAAGGGCATCGCGGACGACATCAAGGACGTCTACGGCGAAGCCAAGTCCACCGGGTTCGACGTCAAGACGATCCGCACCATCGTGCGCCTGCGCAAAATGGAAAAGCACCACCGCGACGAGGCAGAAATGCTGCTCGAGACGTACAAGCAGGCGCTCGGCCTGGCGTAAGCGCCGACCGACCTACACTCTTGCCGTCATGCCGGACTTGTTCCAGCATCCACTTCGCCCCGGACGGTATGCGACGGGGCACAGGATGGATCCCGGCCCAGGCGCCGGGATGACGCGCAGGCAAAGCAGAGAGACCCATGGCAGGCCATTCCAAATACAAGAACATCATGTACCGCAAGGGCGCGCAGGATAAGAAGCGCTCGGGCATGTTCTCCAAGCTCAGCCGCGAAATCACCGTCGCGGCGAAGATGGGCCTGCCCGATCCGGACATGAACCCGCGCCTGCGCATGGCGATCAACGCCGCCAAGGCGCAGTCGATGCCCAAGGACAACATCCAGCGCGCGGTCGACAAGGCATCGAAGGGCGATACCGAGAATTACGAGGAAATCCGCTACGAGGGCTTCGGTCCCGGCGGTGTCTCGCTGATCATCGAGGCGCTCACCGACAACCGCAACCGCACCGCGACCAACGTCCGCACCGGCATGGCCAAGAACGGCGGCAATCTGGGCGCGTCGGGCTCGGTCAGCCATGCGTTCGACCGGATGGGGCTGATTTCCTATCCGGCGTCGGCGGGCGATGCGGAGAAGGTGTTCGAGGCGGCGCTGGAAGCCGGTGCCGAGGACGTCCAGTCGAGCGACGAGGGCCACGAGATCTGGACCTCGAACGAATCGCTCCACGAAGTCGTCACCGCGCTGACCCCGGTGCTCGGCGAGCCCGAGGGTGCGAAGCTCGCGTGGCGTCCACAGACGATGGTCGAAGTCGGCGAGGACGATGCGGCGACGCTGTTCAAGCTGATCGACGTGCTCGACGACGATGACGACGTGCAGACGGTGTGGGGCAATTACGAAGTGTCCGACGCGATTTTGGAGAAGCTCGGCTAACCCTTTCCTAAAAGCCCCTCCCCTTCAGGAGCGTCGGGTGAACAGCGCCCCGCGCTGTTCAGGTCATGCCGGGGGCATGACCGACCCGACGCTGGGTTGGGGTGGGGCAGTGTCTCACGGAGAGCGGCGTCATAGGTTCGGGATAACGAAACGGCGCAGGCGCTGCCTCAGAAGGCCTAAGCAAGGATTTATCACGCAAAGCCGCAAAGCCGCAAAGCCACAAAGAGAAGAAGTTTATGTCTCCCGGCCCGCCGCGCTCGTCCCGGCACAGCCTAACGCACTTTCCGCGAAGCGGCCGATGCGAACCCCGGTGGATCCCGGGCCAAGCCCGGGATGACGCGGGGAGGGGGCGGTTCTGAACCCCCTTCCTTCCTTCCCTCTTAGTGCCTTTGTGGCTTTGTGCGAGAACCCCCTTCCTTGACCCGGCCAATTCAATGACACTCCCAAAGTCTTCTACCTTCGCGGCTTCGCGCCTTTGCTTGAAACCCCCTTCTTCCAACCCAAAATGCTGATCCTCGGCCTGGACCCCGGCCTCGGCACCACCGGCTGGGGCCTGATCCGCGCAGAGGGCAACCGCCTGAGCCACGTCGCCAACGGCCGCCTCAAGACCGACACCGCCGCGCCGCTCCCCCGCCGCCTCGCGCATCTCGACGCGATGCTCGCCGCGCTGATCGTCGATCATGCGCCGGACGCGTGCGCGGTCGAGGAAGTGTTCGTCAATTCCAACCCGCAAAGCACGCTCAAGCTCGGTCAGGCGCGCGGCGTCGTGCTGTGCGCGGGCGCGCGGGTCGGGCTCGAGGTCGGCGAATATGCCGCGCGGCTGGTCAAGAAGGCGGTGGTCGGCGTCGGCAATGCGGACAAGGCGCAAGTCCATGCGATGGTGTCGGTGCTGCTCCCGGGCGTCAAGATCGACGGCGCGGACGCGGCGGACGCGCTGGCCGTGGCGATCTGCCACGCGCACCACATGGCGAGCGCCCGGCGCATCCCCTGATTTCGCTTTGCTCGCGCCACCCGTTCCGGTTACGCATCAGTGCCCGCCGCAGACGATTGGCGCATGCTGGTCCGGTCGACTAATCAGATTGTTTTACAAGGACTTACGCTAATGTCTCGTTTCGCGTCTGTGCAATGATCGCTCACTTACGCGGCGTCCTCAGCGCGACCGACCTCGACCATGCGGTGATCGACGTCGGCGGGGTGGGGTACCTCGTCGGCGCGTCGTCCCGGACGCTCTCCGCGATCGGCCCGGTCGGCGAGCCGGTGATGCTCCACACCGAGATGCTGGTCGCCGAGGACTTCATCCGCCTCGTCGGCTTCGCAAGCGCCTCGGAACGCGACTGGTTCCGCCTGCTGACCGGCGTCCAGGGCGTCGGCGCGCGGGTCGCGCTGGCGATCCTGTCCGCGCTCGAACCGACCGATCTCGTCCGCGCGATCGCCGCGCAGGACAAGGCAATGGTCGCGCGCGCCAACGGCGTCGGCCCCAAGCTCGCCGAGCGGATCGTGCGCGAACTCAAGGACAAGACCGGCGGCATCGCGCTCGGCAGCGGCGGCGGCGGCGCGGTCGCCCCGGTCGGCGCGGGCGCGGATGCGGTATCGGCGCTGCTCAACCTCGGCTTCCGCCCCGCCGAAGCCAGCAGCGCGGTCGCGGCGGCGGAGGAGGAGCTCGGCACGGGCGCAACGCTCGATGCGCTGGTCAGACTGGCGCTGCGCAAGGCGGCGAAGTAGGGGCCGGGCTAAACCACTGCGCTCGGCAACGGTTTGCCTGAAAAATGCGCGTCGAGATTGGCGAGCACCAGTGCCGCCATCGCCGCGCGGGTCTCGACCGTGGCGCTGCCCTGATGCGGGGACAGGACGACGTTCGGCATCGTCTTGAGCGCCTCGGGCACGGCGGGTTCGTCCGCGAAGACGTCTAGGCCAGCCCCTCCGATCTCGCGGGTTTCCAGTGCCGCAACCAGCGCGCCCTGATCGACCAGGCTGCCGCGCGCTACGTTGACCAGCACGCCCTCGCTGCCAAGCGCCGCCAGCACCGCCGCATCGACGATGCGCTGCGTCCCGGTCCCACCCGGCGCGGCGAGGATCAGCACGTCGCATGCTGCGGCAAGCGCGGTGATGTCGGGCACGAACCGCCACGTGACCGGTTTCTCGCTGCGCGCGGTGTAGAGGATCTCACCGCCGAACGGTTCGGCGCGCCGCGCGATCGCGTGGCCGATCCGGCCCAGCCCGAAAATCCCGATCGTCCGCCCGCTCGCCTGCCGCGCGAGCGGAACGTTCCAGCCGCCGTCACGCACCGCTGCGTCGTTCGCCGCGATCCGCCGCTCGACCGCGAGCCACAGCCCGATCGCGAGGTCGGCGACGTCATCGGTCAACACGTCGGGGGTATTGGTCACGCGAACCCCGCGCACCTTCGCAGCAGCCACGTCGATCCCGTCATAGCCCACGCCGTTGATCGCGATGATCTCCAGCGCGGGGAGCTGGTCGATCAGCGCGGCATCGACCACGCTGCTCCCGCCCCCACAGATCGCGCGGGTCGTCGCAGGCGGATCGGTGCGGTGCACCGTGAAGCGCTGCTCCAGCGCGTCCACCAGATCGGGGGCCATGTCGGCGATAAGATACAGATCGGGAAGGTCAGCCATCGTCACGCCTTACCCGCTGCGCCTTGCCCCGCCCAGCCACCGCGCGCTATCGCGGCGGGATGACCGAAGACCGCATCCTCACCGCTGCCCGCACGCCCGAGGACGTCGATGCCGCGCTGCGCCCCAAGTCGCTCGACGATTTCGTCGGGCAGAAGGCCGCGCGCGAGAATCTGCGCGTCTTCATCGCGGCGGCACGTGCGCGTGGCGATGCGCTCGATCACGTGCTGTTCTTCGGCCCACCGGGGCTCGGCAAGACCACGCTCGCGCAGATCATCGCGCGCGAGATGGGCGTCGGCTTCCGCGCGACCTCGGGCCCGGTGATCGCCAAGTCGGGGGATCTCGCCGCGCTGCTGACCAACCTCGAGGATGGCGACGTGCTGTTCATCGACGAGATCCACCGCCTCCAGCCCGCGGTCGAGGAAGTCCTTTATCCCGCGATGGAGGACCGCGCGCTTGACCTGATGATCGGCGAGGGGCCAAGCGCGCGCAGCGTCCGCATCGACCTGCCGCGCTTCACCTTGGTCGGCGCGACCACCCGGCAAGGGTTGCTCACCACGCCGCTGCGCGATCGCTTCGGCATCCCGGTGCGGCTGTCCTTCTACACGGTCGAGGAACTCACACGGGTCGTGACGCGCGCGGCCGGGCTGCTCGGCCTCGCGATCACCCCCGAGGGCGCGACCGAAGTCGCGCGCCGGTCGCGCGGGACGCCGCGCATCGCGGGGCGGCTGCTCCGCCGCGTCCGTGATTTCGCGCATGCCGCCGGACGGGACAGCGTCGATGCGACCGAGGCCGATCGCGCGCTCAACCGCCTCGAGGTCGACAAGCTCGGGCTCGACGCGATGGACCGGCGCTACCTGATGATGATCGCGGACATCTATCGCGGTGGTCCAGTCGGGGTGGAAACCCTTGCGGCGGGCTTGAGCGAACCCCGCGACACGGTCGAGGAAGTGATCGAACCGTATCTCATCCAGTTGGGCCTGATCGCGCGGACGGCGCGGGGGCGGTGCCTCAATGCGGGCGGGTGGAAGCACCTCGGGCTCAACCCGCCGGCGGGGAGCCAGGAAAGCCTGTTCGAAAGCTGAGGAACCATCCCGATCCCCCACCCGATCAGCCGCCAAAAATTATGTTGTGCGGCGCAAGATGGAACGTGGCCAAGCAATCTGTTAGCGCCATCGCATGACGACTGCAGCCGCTTCCGCCCGCGAGATCCTCGTCCGTCTTCACGACGTGATGGCGTCGCGAACGCCTGCGCAATCAAAGCTCAACGCGGTCGTCGGGATCGTCGGCGAGGCGATGGCGAGTGAGGTCTGTTCGATCTACCTGCTCCGCGAAGGCGTGCTCGAACTCTTCGCCACCCGCGGCCTCGCGCAGGAGGCGGTGCACGTCACCAAGCTGGCGATGGGCGAGGGGCTCGTCGGCACGATCGCCGAACAGGTCGAGACGCTCAATCTCGACGAGGCCGCGTCGCACCCCGATTTCGCCTATCGCCCTGAGACCGGCGAGGATCGCTTCCACAGTTTCGCGGGCGTGCCGATCATCCGCCGCGAGCGCGCGGTCGGGGTGCTGTGCGTCCAGCACGTCGAATCACGCCGCTACGCCGATGTCGAGATCGAGGCGCTGCAGACCGTCGCGATGGTGCTGAGCGAGCTGATCGCCAATGCCGAACTGGTCGACGCGAGCGGCGCGGCGACGATGCGCCCGCAGTCGACCGCGCCGATGCGGATCGCCGGGCTCCGGCTCGTCGACGGGATGGCGAGCGGCTATGCCGTGTTCCACCAGCCGCGCGTCCATGTCGAACATACCGTCGCCGAGGATGCCGAGGCCGAGCGCCACCGCGTCTATGCCGCGTTCGACAAGATGCGCGACCAGATCGAGCGGCTCGCGAGCCAGGCCGAATTCGGCGGCGGTGGCGAGCATGAGGAAGTGCTCGAGACGTACAAGATGTTCGCCTATGACGAGGGCTGGAGCCGCCGCATCAACGAGGCGATCGACAGCGGCCTCACCGCCGAGGCGGCGATAGAGCGGGTTCAGCAGCGCACCCGGATGCGGATGCGGCAGATCGACGATCCTTTGCTCGCGGATCGGATGCACGATCTTGAGGATCTGTCGAACCGGTTGCTGCGGATCGTCTCGGGGCAGATGGGCACCGCCGCGCAGATGGGGCTGCGGCAGGACACGATCCTGATCGCGCGCAATCTCGGGCCCGCCGAGCTGCTCGAATATGACCGCCGTCGCCTGAAGGGCGTGATCCTCGAGGAGGGCTCGCTGACCGCCCATGTCACCATCGTCGCGCGCGCGATGGGCGTGCCGGTGCTCGGGCGCGTGCGCGACGTGCGGCGGCTGATCGGGGAGGGCGATCTGTTGTTGCTCGACGTCACCGCGGGCAACGTCTTTGCGCGCCCGTCGTCCGCGATGGAGGAAGTGTTCGAGACCGCGTTGCAACTCCGCCAGAAGCGCCGTGCGGTGTTCGCCGCGCTCAAGAGCGAGGCACCGGTGACGAAGGATGGCCACCGCCTCACGCTGATGGTCAACGCCGGGCTGCGCGACGATGTCTCTGCGCTCGACATGACCGGGGCGGACGGGATCGGGCTGTTCCGCACCGAATTCCAGTTCCTCGTTTCCGCCACGCTCCCCTCGCGCGAGCGCCAGCAACGGCTGTACCGCGACGTGCTCGAAGCCGCAGGCGATCGCCCGGTGGTGTTCCGCACGGTCGACATCGGCGGCGACAAGGCGCTGCCCTATCTCAACAAAACCGACGCGGATGAGGAGAACCCCGCGATGGGGTGGCGTGCGCTCAGGCTGGCGCTGGAGCGTGGCGGATTGATGAAGGTCCAGGCGCGCGCGCTGCTCGAGGCGGCGGCGGGGCGGACCTTGAGCGTGATGTTCCCGATGGTGAGCGAGCCGTGGGAATTCGACGAGGCGCGCGCCTTGTTCGAGGCGCAGCGTGACTGGCTTTCGGCGCGCAACAAGAAATTGCCGACCGAAATCCGCTATGGCGCAATGCTCGAGGTTCCGGCGCTGGCCGAGCAGCTCGACCTGTTGCTGCCCAACATCTCGTTCCTGTCGGTCGGCACCAACGACCTGACGCAATTCCTGTTCGCCGCCGATCGCGCCAACCCCAAGCTCGCCGAACGCTATGACTGGCTGAGCGCGGCAATCCTGCGGTTCCTCGCCAGGCTGGTCGAGCCGACGCGCGCGGCGGACGTCCAGCTGACGGTGTGTGGCGAGATGGGCGGGCGGCCCCTGGAAGCGATGGCGCTGATTGGCCTTGGCATCGAACGGCTGTCGATCACACCGGCGGCGGTTGGGCCGATCAAGGCGATGGTCCGCACGCTCGATCGCGCGGCCTTGTCCGCGCATATGGCGACGCTGCTCAAGGCCCCGCCGCGCGACATGCGGGGCGCATTGACCGAATGGGCCCGGCAACACGACGTCGAACTGGCGTGAACCGGGCGGCGACAAGCGCGCAAGGCGTTGACTTGTCCCGCCCGCTTTGTGAGACACGGGGGCGAGGGCCGGGCGCACCCGGGGCGCAACCGTCCGGCCGGAGGACTGCATGACCGATCCGTTACCGCCTGAAGAGGCGACGCTGTTCCCCAAGACGGCTGGCGAGCGGCTGCGCGAGGCGCGCGAGGCGATGGGGCTGTCGCTTGCCGAAGTCGCGGCGCGCACGCGGATACCGGTGCGCCAGCTCGAGGCGATCGAGCAGTCGAACTTCGCTGCACTGCCGTCGATCACCTATTCGGTCGGCTTCGCCAAGGCGTACGCCCGCGCCGTGGGGGTCGACGAGGTTGCGGTCGGGCGCGATATCCGGGGAGCGGTCGACAAGCCGACCACGCCACGCCGGATCGAATATGAGGCGTATGAAATCGTCGAACCGTCGCGTGGCCCGACCCGCGGGCTTGCCCTCGGTGCGTTGATCGCGGCGGTGATCCTGCTGATCGGGGCGGGGATCTGGTATGGCACCAACCTGTTCCATCCCGAGGAAAACGCACCGGCGAATTCTGCGCCGGTCGCCAGCACCGTGCCCGTCGCAGCACCGGCTCCGGCGCCGATCCCCACGCCGCAGAACGGGCCTGTCGTGCTCACTGCGACCGACGAGGTGTGGCTCAAGGTCTATGACGGCGCGAACAAGACGCTCTACATCGGGACGCTCAAGCCGGGCGAGGCCTATACGGTGCCGGGCGATGCCGCCGGGCCGATGATCAACGTCGGCCGTCCCGACAAGCTGCGCGTGACGGTCGGCGGCCAGCCGATCACGCCGCTGGGCGACGGCAAGCGCGCGATCAAGGACGTCAAGGTCGACCCCGCGTCGCTGATCGCGCGGGGCAAGCCCGCGACCGAAGCGGGTGCGGCACCCGACACGACGCAGCGTTCGCAAGGATCGCCGCGGACCGCCGCGGCGTCCGGCTCGGGGCTCAACATCGCCGCGCCGGCCGCGGTCGCGCCGGAACCCGCCGCACCGTCGGGCGGCAGCAGCCCCACGCCGTGACGTCGGTCGGCGTCGCGATCTTTCTTTCCTTTCTCGCACCGGGGGGTGTTTGATGCGCCAGTTTCCAGTCGTCACGATCCTGCTTGCCGCCACCATGCTCGGCGGAACACCAGCGCTCGCGCAGTCCAATGTCGAGGGGCGTGTCGGTCGGCTCGAGAGCGAGATGCGTGCGGTCCAGCGCAAGGTCTTCCCGGGCGGCGCGGGGGCCTATGTCGAGCCTGACAACGTTGCGGCACGGCCGCAGGCGGTGATCCCGGGCACCCCCGCCGCCAGCCCGGTCGCGGATCTCACCGCGCGAGTCGATTCGCTCGAAGCGCAGCTGCGCCAGATGACCGGGCAGGTCGAGACCAACCAGCATCGGATCGACGTGCTCGAAGGCCGCCTCAAGACGATCGAGACCAACGCTGCCGCGCGTGCGGCGGATACGCCGCCCGCCGCTGCACCTGGCGCGTTCGGCGGCGCGGGCGAAGCGCGGACGCTCGAGGAGCAGGCGGGCGACCGCCCGGCCCCCGCGAACCCGCGGCCGAGCGCGTCGCGCCCGTCCCCGGACGCCGCGGCACCGACGATGGCCAATCCGACCCGAGCCGCCGCCGTCGCCGGGG
The DNA here is from genome assembly GCF_000251145.1 of Sphingomonas sp. PAMC 26621. Classification (GTDB taxonomy): domain Bacteria; phylum Pseudomonadota; class Alphaproteobacteria; order Sphingomonadales; family Sphingomonadaceae; genus Sphingomonas. The sequence goes on from NZ_AIDW01000006.1 coordinate 147,102, forward strand.
ATACGCAACGAACCACCCAGGTCGCTTCGGTCGAGCGTCCGGAGACCGGCGACCCGGTCGAGGATACCTATCTCTACGGCTATCGGCTGTGGACGGCGAAGCGATATGCCGAGGCGGAAACGCAGTTCAAGACGGTCACGACCAAATACCCAAAGCACAAGCGCGCAAGCTATGCGCAGAACCTGCTCGGCCGGTCGTATCTCGAGGATGGCAAGCCATCGCTCGCCAGCCTTGCCTTCTACGACAGCTACAAGACCTGGCCCGATGGCGACCGGGCGCCCGAGAGTCTGTTCTACCTCGCACAGGCGCTGGTGAAGCTCGACAAGCCCGCGGCACAGGTGTGCAAGGTCTATACCGAGCTCCAGCGCACCTATGGCGCGAAGGTCGATGCCGATCCCAAGATGAAGGCAGGGGTGGCAAAGGGCCGCGCGGCCTCGAACTGCAGCTGACATGACCGCCCCGCATCCGGGGCTCGATCCCGCGCAGGTCGCGCGGTTTCGCGAGGATGTGGCGGATACGCTGGGCGCGCCGCTGGCGGCGGACGGCGTGCTGGCGCTCGCTGTGTCGGGCGGGCCTGACAGCATGGCGATGCTCGCGCTGGCGACCGCGGCGTTTCCGGGGCGCGTGTGCGCGGCGACCGTAGACCACGGCCTTCGCCCCGCCGCCGCGGTCGAAGCCGCGATGGTCGCGCGCTGGTGTGCGAACCGCGGCGTCCCGCACCGGACGCTGCCGTTGCGCGAGACGATCGGAAAGACCGCGATCCAGGCGACGGCGCGTGCGCTGCGCTATGACGTCATGGGGCAATGGGTGATCGACTCCGGCGCGGTGGCGCTGGCGACCGCGCATCATGTCGAGGATCAGGCGGAAACCTTCCTGATGCGCGCGGTTCGGGGAACCGGTCCGGCCGGGCTTGCCGGCGTCCGGTCGCGGCGGACGCACGCGATCAGCGGCGGCGGGGGGCATTTCACGATCATCCGCCCGCTGCTCGGCTGGCGCCGCGCCGCGTTGCGCGCGGTCGTGATGGATGGCGTGATTCCCTTCGTCGACGATCCGAGCAACGACGACACGCACTTCGAGCGGGTGCGCGTGCGGCACATGCTGCGCGAGACGACGTGGCTCGACCCGGCCGGCCTTGCCCGCACGGCGGCTTATGCGGGTTCCGCGCAACGCGCGCTGGAGGCGATGGCGGCGTGGCTGTGGGACGAACGGCTCGTCGCCGACGACGCGGTGGGCGTGAAAGTGCGGTTGGGGGATCTGCCGCGCGACATGCAGCGGATGCTGGCCCGCAGGGCAATCGCACGGGTGCGCGAAAACCACCGTATCTCGCGCCCCGTCTTCGAGTCGGCGGGCGATATCGAGCCGGTGCTCGAGTCTTTGCGTGCGGGTACGCCGGGCACCAAAGCGGGCGTGATGGTGTCAGAACATTGCGGGATCTGGTATTTTCGTCCGGAACCGCCGCGTCGATCGTCCTGATCGACGAATCCGCCCTCGCGTTCCATTGCCATTAATCCTTCTGTGCTTATCTTGGGCGTTCGAGAAAGGTACGACCCACCCATGAACGACAACGAGAAGCCGCCCGAAGGCCCGAACCCCTGGATGAAGTCGCTGCTCATCTGGGTCGGCATCCTGGTTGCGCTGGCATTGTTCGTGACGCTGATCGACACCCGTACCGCGACGACGGGGTCGAACCAGATCGCCTATTCGACCTTCCTCGACAAGGTCGAGAGCGGTGCGGTCCACGACGTCAACATCGCGGGCGAGGTCGTCACCGGAACCTACTCCGACAACACCAAGTTCCGCACGTTTGCACCGCAGGACCCGCGGCTGACCGATCGCCTGCGCGAAAAGGGCGTCGTGATCAGTGCGAAGCCGGAAGAGGGCGCGCCGATCTGGCAGATCCTGCTGATGCAGTCGCTGCCGTTCTTCCTGTTCCTCGGCCTCGGCTATTTCGTCCTCCGCCAGATGCAGAAGAATTCGGGTTCGGGCGCGATGGGCTTCGGTAAGAGCCGCGCGAAGATGCTGACACAGAAGGAAGGTCGCGTGACTTTCGACGACGTCGCCGGCATCGACGAGGCGCGCGAGGAGTTGCAGGAGATCGTCGAGTTCCTCAAGGACCCGACCAAGTTCGCCCGCCTCGGCGGCAAGATCCCGAAGGGCGCGTTGCTCGTCGGTTCGCCGGGGACCGGCAAGACCTTGCTCGCTCGCGCGATCGCGGGTGAAGCTGGCGTGCCGTTCTTCACTATCTCGGGTTCGGACTTCGTCGAGATGTTCGTCGGCGTCGGCGCCAGCCGTGTCCGCGACATGTTCGAGCAGGCCAAGAAGTCTGCGCCATGCATCGTCTTCATCGACGAAATCGACGCGGTCGGTCGTCATCGCGGGGCCGGACTCGGCAACGGCAACGACGAGCGCGAGCAGACGCTCAACCAGTTGCTCGTGGAGATGGACGGGTTCGAGGCAAACGAGGGCATCATCATCATCGCGGCGACCAACCGTCCCGACGTCCTTGATCCCGCACTGCTGCGCCCAGGCCGCTTCGATCGCCAGGTCGTCGTGCCACGGCCGGATATCGAAGGTCGTATCAAGATCCTCGAGGTCCACATGAAGAAGGTGCCGCTGGCACCCGACGTCGATGCCCGCGTCATTGCGCGCGGTACGCCGGGCTTCTCGGGCGCGGATCTCGCCAACCTCGTCAACGAGGCGGCGCTGACCGCGGCGCGCAAGGGCAAGCGGCTGGTCGCGATGGGCGAGTTCGAGGAAGCCAAGGACAAGGTCATGATGGGCGCCGAGCGTCGGTCGATGGTCATGACCGAGGACGAGAAGCGGATGACGGCCTATCACGAGGCGGGCCATGCGATCGTTTCTATCCACGAAGCGGCGTCCGATCCGATCCACAAGGCGACGATCATTCCGCGCGGTCGCGCGCTGGGCATGGTGATGCGCCTGCCGGAGCGCGATTCGTACAGCTATCACCGCGACAAGATGTACGCGAACCTCGCGGTCGCGATGGGCGGTCGTGTCGCAGAGGAAGTGATCTTCGGCTACGACAAGGTGTCGTCGGGGGCGTCCTCGGACATCCAGTATGCGACGGGGCTCGCGCGCGACATGGTCACCAAATGGGGCATGTCGGACAAGGTCGGTCCGGTCGAATATTCTCAGCCGGAGGGCGAGTCGTTCCTCGGCTATTCGAGCTCGCAGCCGGTCCGCATGTCGAACCAGACCGCGCAACTGATCGACGACGAGATCAAGACGATCGTTCAGGGTGGTCTCGATCGCGCCAAGCATCTGCTGACGCATCACATCGACCAGTTGCACCTGCTGGCGGGCGCGCTGCTCGAATATGAGACGCTCTCGGGCGACGAGATCAAGGCGCTGATCGCCGACGGCAGCATGTCGCGCGACGACGGTCCCAAGAGCCCCTCGGTTCCGGGAGCGGGCACCTCGATCCCCAAGACGCGGCGACCCAAAGGCGGCGGCCCGTTCGGGAGCCCGGCACCCGCTGGCGCCTGATCAGAACTGACCTGCGCAAAAGGCGTCGTCCCGACTGGGGCGGCGCCTTTTTCGTATCTGGCGACGTGGTGAGGCGACTCGGCGCAAACCGCGTCTCGTGCCCTTTTGCCAACCCTCGGCCCGTGACACGTTCGGTCAACGGCAAGCGATGGGGTAGGGATGCGGGGACGATCGGCAATTGCGGGTGCTGTGGTTCTGGCGTTCGCGCCCATGATGGCCAAAGCGATGACGGTCGACACGTTCCTCGCCAAGGCAAGAGCGCTTCAGGCAAAAGGCGTGCTCGCCGCCGCCTCGCCCGATTTGACGGAAGTCCGCGGCGAGATAGCGACGGCGGCGCAAGCGTACCGCGCGCAAGTCGAAGCGGATCGTCTCGCGGGCAAGCCGCCGCGGAGTTGTCCACCGCCGCGCGGCAAGGCCAATGTCGACGCGAAGACGTTGATCGCCGATTTCGCCGCGCTCCCGCCAAGCGACCGGTCGCAGAGCGTTACCACCGCGTTTCAGGCGATGATGCAGCACCGGTATCCCTGCGGCTGAATGCAGCAAGCGGGAACGCCGCCCATCGTCCGTTCCGAGCGGTGTCGAGAAACACGCGCCGTGCCGGTTTTCCCGACGGCACCCGCAACGGACCGATCGGGATGGGGCGAGAGCCCCTTATTCCGCGATCATCCCCAGCACGCCGACGAAGAACAGCAGACCGGCAACATACGCCGAGCAGACCAGCGCCACCGTCCGCCACAAGGCACCGAACCGGCTCAGCCGATAGGCCCCCTTGAGCTGCCGATACATGTGCAGCGGCGGCCCGAGCAGGAACACCGTCCCGACCAGCTTGCCCGAAACCCCGACCGCGAGCAGGATCGTCAGGACCACCGTCCCCATCGTCATCGCGGACAGCGAATAGATCGCGAAGATGGCGTGATCATACGGCCCGACATCGCGGCGGAACGCAAACAGCAACCAGATGAACGGCAGCGAGATCGGAATCAGCGCCCAGCTGAATTTGTACGCGGTCGATTGCAGCTTGTAGAGGAACAGCTTGGGCTCGGCGAACGCGTGCGCGATCCGTTCGTCGAGCATCGTGCTCCCGGTGTTGATGTCACCAACCGAGATCGGCTTGCTGAAATCGCCGTGGGTGAGCGCCTTGGCCGATTGCAGGCCCGCCGCGGTCTTGCGCAGCGCCTTGAGCTCGATCGCGATCTCGGCGGCCTTGTCGCCCTGATCGCGGCGTTTCTCGAGCACGCCGATCCGCGCCTCGGTGTCGGCGATCTCGGAGTCGAGCTTCGCGGGTGTCATCTTTGCGCCCTGCCGTTCGGCCGTACTCGTCCCGCCGACCGGTCCGCCGACCGTCTCGAACGTGGCGACCATCAGGAACACCGAAAAGAGGAACAGCGCGAGCGGGGACACGAACCGCGCGCGCTCGCCCGCGATGTAGCGCCGGGTCAACGCGCCCGGGCGGGTGAACAGCATCGGCAGCGTTCGCCAGATCTTGCCCTCGAAATGGAAGACGCCGTGCAACAGGTCATGCCCGATCGACGCGAGCGTGCGGTGCACGTGCGCGGCCTGGCCGCAGCGGTGGCAGAACTCGCCCGAAAGCCGCGTCCCGCAATTGAGGCACAAGCCCGCCGCCGCGCCGCCATGACCCTCCCGGTCGGGATAGGAATCGATCGCGTGCGCCGCGAGCATTCCCGTCGCTGCATCGCCTGCCGCCGTCAGCTCGGTCATGCGCCTTTCCCCTGTCATGCCGCGCAGATAGGCTTTGCCGCGGTCCCCAAGGCCATGATAGCGAGACCGTAATGACCGATGCAACCGCCCTTGTTGCCGACCTGACACGCAGCGCCCGCGCCGCCGCCCGAACGCTGGCGACGCTGCCGACCGCGACCAAGGCGAGCGCGCTGCATGCTGCGGCGGACGCCCTGCGCGCCGCCGAAGCCGCGATCGTCGCGGCCAATGCGGTCGACCTGGACAAGGCCACTGCCGCCGGGCTCTCGGGCGCGCTGCTCGATCGGTTGCGGCTCGACGGCGCGCGCGTGCGCGCGATGGCGGAGGGCGTCGCCGCGGTCGCGGGCTTGCCCGACCCGGTCGGCGCGCTGATCGACGAACGCGTGCGCCCCAACGGTCTCGTGCTGCGCCGCATCCGCGTGCCGATCGGGGTGATCGGGATCATCTACGAAAGCCGCCCCAACGTCACCGCGGATGCGGCGGCGCTTGCGGTGATGGCGGGCAATGCGGTGATCCTGCGTGGCGGGTCCGAGGCGATCGAGAGCAACCGCGCGATCCACGCCGCGCTGGTGAGCGGCCTCGCCGCGCACGGCGTCCCCGCCGATGCCGCGCAACTCGTGCCGACGACCGATCGCGCCGCGGTTGGGGCGATGCTCGTCGCGGACGGATCGGGCGGGGGGGATGCGATCGACCTGATCGTGCCCCGCGGCGGCAAGGGGCTGGTCGCGCGAGTCCAGGCCGAGGCGCGCGTTCCGGTGCTCGCGCATCTCGACGGGATCAACCACGTCTATGTCGATGGCTCCGCGGACCCGGCGATGGCGCAGGCGATCGTCCGCGATGCCAAGCTGCGCCGCACGGGCGTCTGTGGCGCTATGGAAACGCTGCTGATCGACCGGGACTATCCGCAGGCAGCGGCGCTGGTCGCGGGCTTGTCCGAAGCCGGGTGCGAGGTCCGCGTCGACGCCGCCTTGGCACGACACTTTCCCGAACTGACCCGCGCGAGCGACGCCGACTGGGACACCGAATATCTCGACGCCATCGCTTCCGCGACGCTGGTCGACGGGGTGGATGGTGCAATCGCGCACATCGCGCGGCACGGGTCGCATCATACCGACGCGATCGTCGCCGCCGATGCGACGGTCGCGGATCGTTTTCTCGCACAGGTCGACAGCGCGATCGTGCTGTGGAACGCCTCTACCCAATTCGCCGATGGCGGCGAGTTCGGGCTCGGCGCGGAAATCGGGATCGCGACCGGGCGCCTGCACGCGCGTGGGCCGGTCGCGCTGGAGGGGCTCACGACGTATAAATGGATCGGTTATGGGACGGGTCAGGTGCGGGGTTGACCGTGTGTACCGCGTGTATACATTCGATGCGTGGACAAGACATCGGTCATCACTACGCGCTTGAACGCGGAGACGGTCGCGGAAGTCGACCGCATCGCTGCGGCACAAGGGCGTAGCCGAGCGGGGTTTGCAGCAGAGGCCATCCAACGCACCGTCGAGGCCGAAGCGGAATTCATGGTGTTTGTCCAGGAGGGGATCGACTCGGCGGACCGTGGCGAATTGACCGGTCAATATCAGGTCTTTGCTAATCTCAAGGAGCGCAGGCAGCAGCGCTACGGCCTTTGATTCTGCGGTGAGCAGTATCGAATGGACCGGACGCGCCATCGCGGACCTTTACGACATCGATGACTACTGGTCAGCATATTCGAACGAAGCGGCAGCTCGCATGGCAGAGCGGATCGAGGCGGCGGCGGCCTTTCTTGAGACAATGCGAACGCAGGACCTGTATTGCGGCACAAAGACGCGCGCAAATGGCGGATCTCTGCATCTCCCTACATCTTGATCTACCGGGTGCTCGACAACCGGATCCAGATCCTGCGCATCCGGCACGGACGCGAGAACTGGACGTTCGAGTGACCCGCATCGGCATCCTCGGCGGCTCGTTCAACCCCGCGCATGCAGGGCATCGCGCGATCAGCCTCGCCGCGCTCGATGCGCTTGGGCTCGACGAAGTGTGGTGGCTGGTCTCGCCGGGCAACCCACTCAAGCAGAGCCGCAGCGACATGGCGCCATTCGCCGCGCGGTTCGCTTCCGCGACGCGGATGGCGCGCCACGCCCCGATCCGGGTCAGCGCGATCGAACAGCGCCTCGGGACGCGCTACACCGTCGATACGGTCATCAAATTGCGCCGCCTGTATCCCAAGAAGCACTTCATCTGGCTCATGGGATCGGACAATCTTGCGCAGTTCGACCAGTGGAAAGGGTGGCGCACGATCGCGCGCGAGGTTCCGATTGCGGTAATCGCGCGTCCGGGGTATGACAGGGATGCTCTCGCGGCTCCCGCGATGGGTTGGTTGCGGCGCGCTCGTCGGCCCGCACACCAGGCGAAGAACTGGACGCAGTGGAGATTGCCGGCCCTCGTGCTGTTGCGCTTCCGCCCCGACCCGCGCTCCGCGACGCAGCTTCGTGCTGCCGACCCCGCCTGGCAGCGGCATTTCCTGCCGGATACTGACTCTCCCCCTACAGAATAGGAATCGCCTTGGCTTCATCTTCTCCTGTGTATCGCGCGTCCGAACCCGATGAGGTCGAGGCGCTGCATCGGCTCGTGCTCGCGTCGCTCGACGACGATCAGGCGGTCGATACCATTTCGATCCCGCTCGCGGGCAAGTCGACCATCGCGGACTATATGGTGATCGCGAGCGGTCGGTCGACCCGTCAGGTCGCGTCGATGGCGCAGAAACTGTCCGAGAAGATCAAGGGCGAACTCCGCCGCTCGACCCGGATCGAAGGCTTGCCGACCGCCGACTGGGTGCTGATCGACGCGGGCGACGTGATCGTCCACCTGTTCCGCCCCGAAGTCCGCAGCTTCTACAATCTCGAGCGGATGTGGGCGTTCGGCGACGCCCCGACTCCGCCTGCCACGCCCGATCCGTTCGGCGGCGAAGCGTAAGGCGCACCGGTCGTCAGACCGGGGCAGGGGTGGGGACTGATGCTGCTGCATATCGTCGCGCGCGGGCGGATCGGGCGCGGGCCCGAGGCCGAACTGGTCGCGCGCTATGTCAAACGGCTGTCCTGGCCGTACAAAGTGACCGAACTCCCCGACAGCGGCGGCAAGATCCCCGCGCTCGACCCCGGGACCCGTGTCGTCCTGCTCGACGAGACCGGGGTCGTACTCCCCTCGTGCGAATTGCAGGGACGCTCGAGAAATGGCGCGATTCGGGCGTGCGCGAGGTCCGTTTCCTGATCGGCGCGGCGGACGGGTTCGACGATACCGCGCGCGCGCAGGCGGACCTGCTGCTGAGTTTCGGGCGCGCGACCTGGCCGCACCTGCTCGCGCGCGCGATGCTGGCCGAGCAATTGTGGCGCGCGACCAGCATCCTAGCCAACCATCCCTACCACCGCGAGGGCTGATGCGGCGTCCGTCCGTTCTGCTCGCCCTTGCGCTCGCCGCGGCCGGTGGCAGCGCCGCGCCCGCGCAGGACCAGCGCAGCCAGCTTGCCGCCGCCAACGCCCAATCGGCCGCCGCTGCCGCGCGTTCTGCCGCGCTTGAACGGCAGGCCGCGAACGAACAGAACCAGGCCCGCCAGGCGCAGGCGCGCGAGGCGGCGGTCGCCGCACGGATCCAGCAGGCCGAGGCAGACGTCGTTGCCGCGCAGGCACGGATCGTGATCGTCGCGCACTTGCTCGAAGCCCAACGGGCGCGGCTCGCGGCGCAGCAGCAACCCGTTGCGCGGTTGCTCGCGGCACTCCAGTCGTTGGCGCGTCGCCCGGCGGTGATCAGCGTTGTCCAGCCCGGATCGATCGACGATATCGTCCATGTCCGCGCAGTCCTCGCGAGTACGCTCCCCGCAATCCGTGCACGCACGCAGGGCGTCCGCGCCGAGCTCGCCCGGACCCGGCTGCTTCAGGCGCAGGCGACGCTTGCAGGTCAGGCGTTGGCGGAAGGGCGGACCCGGCTCGAGGCGCAACGGCTTGCGCTGAGCCGGCTTGAAGCCGCGCATCGGCTCCGCGCCCGCGCGCTCGGGCGCGACGCGTTGTTCGAATCGGATCGCGCGATCGCGCTCGGCGAAAAGGCGCGCGACCTGGTCGACGGGATGGACCAGGCCGATACGCTCGCGACGACACAGCAACACCTGGCAACGCTCCCCGGGCCGGAGCAGCGCCCGGCGCGACCGGGGACGGTCGCGGGCGGCGGCGGCATCGGCTGGTCGAGCGCGACGCCGCCATATCGTCTGCCCGTCAGCGGGCGCATCGCGACGGGGTTCGGCGAGGTGTCCGATGCCGGGGTCCGGTCGCGTGGGCTGACGATCGCGACGCTGGGCCGCGCGCGGGTCGTCGCGCCTGCGGCTGGGCAGGTCGCCTTCGCCGGACCGTTTCGCGGCTATGGCACGATCGTGATCCTCGATCACGGCGGTGGCTGGACCTCGCTGATCGCGGGACTCGGCGAGACCACTGCGCGCGCCGGCCAGCACATCGCGCAGGACGCCCTCGTCGGCTATGCCGCGGCAGGCCCGGCACCCCGCGTCACGATCGAATTGCGCCGCCGCGACCGGCCGATCGACATGACGCCGTTGCTTGGCTGAGCCGATCTTGCCGTTCCGCCTGCGTTCATGCGTCGCGTGCTTTGATCGCGCCACAAACCCGGCTACGGTGGACTGATCTCCTCATGCCGTTCGAGTATTCGCCGATGTCGCGCTTTTCCACGTCCCTGCTTCAGGCTTCCGCGATCGCGGCGGTGCTGGCGATCGTGCCGGTCGGCACCAGCGCGATGGCGGCGGTCGACACCGGCACCTATCGCGAGATGTCGGTGTTTCTCGACGTCTATAATCGTGTGAAGGCGGAATATGTCGACAAGGTCGACGACAAGACGCTGGTCAAGGGCGCGATCGACGGGATGCTCGCCGCGCTCGATCCGCACAGCGCGTATGAGACCGGGCTCGATTACGACAATCTGCGGATCCAGACGCTCGGCAGTTATGGCGGGCTTGGCCTGACCGTGACGATGCAGGACGGCGCGATCAAGGTGATCGCCCCGGCGGAAGACACGCCGGGCGGGCGCGCCGGGATCAAGTCGGGCGACTACATCACCCACATCAACGGCAAGCTGATCTTCGGCCAGACGCTCGACGAGGCGATCACGCAGATGCGCGGGCCGCCCGGGTCGAAGGTCGGGCTGACGCTGCTCCGCCCGGGCCGGGACAAGCCGATCGAGGTGTCGCTGGTGCGCGAGAAGATCGTCCAGAAGCCGGTCAAGTGGAGCGTCAAGGATGGCGTCGGGATCATCAACATCAACGCCTTCTCGGAACATACCGGCGAGGCGGTGACTGCCGCGATCAAGGGCATCCAGAAGCAGATCGGGAATGATCCGCTCGGCTATATCGTCGACCTGCGCGACAATGGCGGGGGCCTGCGCGACGAATCGATCGCGGTGGCGGACAATTTCCTGAGCAGCGGCGAGATCGTCTCGCAGCGCGGGCGCGACAAGGCGGATATCGAACCCTTCTATGCCGAAAGCTATGTGAAGGGCGACCTCGCGCACGGCGCGCCGATCATCGTGCTGACAAACGCGGGCACCGCTTCCGCGTCCGAGATCGTCGCGGGCGCGCTGCAGGATCATCACCGCGCGCTCGTGATGGGCGAGCGCTCGTTCGGCAAGGGCTCGGTCCAGACCGTGATCGACCTCGGCGCGAATGCCGCGCTGCGGCTGACGACGTCGCGCTATTATACGCCGTCGGGCCGCTCCGTGCAGGAAGGCGGGATCGAACCCGATATCGCGGTGCCGCAGATTTCGGACCCGGACTACAAGTCGCGCCCCGTCTTCCGCGAAGACGACCTGCGCCGCCACCTGATCAACGAGGTCAAGGCGGACAATGCCGCGATCGAGGAAGACACCAAGACCGACCCGCGCTTCGCCGCGACGCCGGACCAATTGAAGGCCAAGGGCATTGAGGATTTCCAGTTGAGCTATGCGCTCCAGACGATCGGCCGGCTCGGGGCCGCGTCGCCACGGTCGGCAACGGCGGCAAAATAGCATGACGACCGATCGTTTCCCGCTCGCGCGCCTGCTCGCGCTGGTCGTTCCCGCAGCGCTGCTGGGCGGCGCATTGGTGTCGCAATATGTCGGCAAGCTGTATCCGTGCGAATTGTGCTGGTTCCAGCGCTATCCGCACGGCGTCGCGATCATCCTCGCGGCACTCGCGTTCGCTGCGCCCGGGCGTGGCGTGCAACGCCTCCTCGTCGCGCTCGCGGGCGTGGCCGTCCTGCTCAGCGGGCTGATCGGGGTGTTTCACGCAGGCGTCGAATATCACTGGTGGCAGGGCTTCACCGAATGCACCTCGACGATGACCGGCCCGGTCACGCTCGAATCGATCATGAAGGCGCCGATCGTCCGGTGCGACGTCGCGCAATGGCGGCTCGGCGGGATTTCGCTCGCCGGGTTCAACGCGATCTTTTCGATCGCAGGGGCAATCGCCATCTTCTGGGCATTGCGGAGGAAATGAGCATGGGCTGGAAGCCGGGCGACGCGCGACGCGCGACCGAATCGATGATCCGGGTGGATCAGGCCGGCGAGTTCGGCGCGACGCGGATCTATGCGGGGCAACTTGCGGTGCTGGGCGATCGCAGCCCGGCGGCGCGCGCGATCGCGGGGATGGCGAACCAGGAGGCACGCCACCGCGCGTTCTTCGACGCGATGATGGCGCGGCGCAGCGTACGCCCGACGCTGCTCGAGCCGATCTGGAACGTCGCGGGGTTCGCGCTCGGTGCGGTGACCGCCGCGATCAGCCCCGAGGCCGCGATGGCCTGCACCGCCGCGGTCGAGACCGAGATCGACAAGCATTACGAAGACCAGCTCGTCGCTTTGGGCGACAGCGACCCCGAGCTGACCGACGCGATCCGCGACTTCCAGGCGGAAGAGGTCGAGCACAAGGAAGCCGCGCTCGCGGCAGGTGCCGAGAACGCGATCGGCTATCCGGTTCTGAGCACGTTCATCCGGCTTGGCTGCAAGGTTGCCATTGCCACGGCCAAACGGATTTGACGGAGAAAGTGATGACCCGAGCCTTGTTCCCCCGGCTGACGCTCGCCGCGACCGTGATGGTCGGCGCAGCCGCCAGCCTCACCGCTCCGGCCCCGCTCGCCGCGCAGAACGTGCCTGCACCGACGATGACGATCTACGGCAACCAGAAGTGCCCGACCGATACCAACGGCAACGAGATCGTCGTCTGCGTGCGCCGCGCCCCTGGCGAACAGTTCCGCATCCCCAAGGAGTTGCGCGAGCTGGAAGTGACACCCGAAAACGAGAGCTGGGCCGCGAAGGCGCAGGCGAACGACAAGGTCGGGGTCGAGGGGATCGGCAGCTGCTCGACCGTCGGCGCGGGCGGCGCCACCGGGTGCCTCGCGCAACGCGGCCAGCAATATAAGCGCGAGCGTCAGGCCGCCAAGGCGGACCAGCGCGCAGTCGACCGGGCGCTCGAATAGGATGTGGACGCAACCGGCGTGGTGCTGATCGGGTGCCGGAACGCTTGATCACGCCTGGTTCGTCTTCGACCATCGAAACGGCGCGCGGGCCGCATGGCGTCGCGCTCCTGCTGTTCGCGCTGGTCTGGCTGTCGTGCGTGTGGTTCGGGTCCAACGCGCTCAACCCGAACACCGCGACCCGCCTTTTCGCCGCGATCGCGCTGGTCGAGCATGGCGATGCGCGGATCGACCGGTACCAGTCGCTGACGATCGACAAGGCGCAGTTCGGCAACGGGGCGGCGCGGCATTATTACATGGACAAGGCCCCGGGGATGACCGTGATGGCGGTCCCGGCGGTGTGGGCGGTCAACGCGGTTTCCGGCACCCGCTCGCAGGACGAGGTGATCGACATCGCCAATCCGCGGCTGCGCGCCTTCCTTGGTGTCCGGCTGTCGCTCGCGGTCGCGGGTAGCGCGGCGTTGCTGACGGCCTTTGCCGCGGTCCTTCTGCTCGATCTCGGGACGGGGATTACGGGCAGCCCCGCCGCGGGGCTGTTCGCTGCACTCGGCTATGCGCTCGGGTCGGTGGCGTGGGGCTGGTCGACCACCCTGTTTGGCCATGCGCCGGTCGCCGCACTCCTGCTGATCGCGACCTGGGCGATCTGGCGGGGGACGTCTGGCCCTCGCGCGCTTGGCCGGTGGCGCTATCCGGTGATGGCGGGTCTTGCGCTGGGCTGGGCGGCGGCGATCGAATTCCAGGCAGCGCTTGCGGGGCTGGCGATCGGCGTGTGGGCGCTGTGGCGAACCCGTCGCACCGCCGGACCGGTCCGGAACCGCCTGTATGCGGCGGCGCTGCTATCGGCGAGTGTCGCGCTGCTGCCGGTCCTGGCCTATAACGAGATCGCGTTCGGCACGCCGTTCGTGCTCGGCTATCAGGGGGTGGTCGGCTTCCAGGGGATGAACGAGGGGCTGTTCGGCCTGACCTACCCGAAACCGTTTGCGCTGTGGGAGATCCTGTTCGGGCTGCGGCGCGGGCTGTTCTGGGTGGCACCTGTTCTGCTGCTGGGGGTGGTCGGGCTGGTGCGATTGATCCGTACCCCGGCGACGCGCGATCTCGGCTGGCTTGCGGTCGCGGTCGTGACGATCGCGCTGCTGGTCAACGCCTCCTATCATTATTGGGACGGCGGCGCATCGGTCGGGCCGCGTCACGCGGTTCCGGCCATTCCCTTCCTCGCGCTCGGCCTCGCCCCCTTATGGGCCTCGCTGGAACGCCGCCGCGCGCGCTGGGCCGCAATCGGCGTGCTGGCGCTGTCGAGCGCGATCAACCTGATCGTCGTCAGCACCGACATCTTCGCGCCCGAGGCGATGCTGACGCCGGTGTGGACTCGCAATTTCTCCGGGATGTTCCTCCACGGGAAACTGGATACCGTGCTCAATCTCTACGCCGGCTGGGCCCCGTGGTTCGGCTTTGCGCTGTATCTCGACATCGCCGTGCCGCTGCTGGGACTGATGCTGTGGCAGACACGCCGGGCGGAACGCCGCGTCCGGGTGCAGGGCAGCGCGTAGCGGGATCGCTCCGTCCGTTCGTTTCGAAACGAACCGGGGAGGGCCAGGCAGACGGCCTAGAACAGGCGCCCGCCATTGGGTACGCCATGCCCGGGCTGGAGCAACACGACTTCGCCCGCCGCGTCGGGGAAGCCGAGCGTCAGCACCTCGGACATGACCGGGCCGATCTGCCGCGACGGGAAGTTGACGACCGCGGCGACCTGTCGCCCGACGAGCTCCTCCAGCGTGTAATGCACCGTGATCTGCGCCGAGGACCGCTTGATCCCGATCCCGGGGCCGAAGTCGATCGCCAGCCGATACGCGGGCTTGCGCGCCTGCGGGAAGGGGAGCGCCTCGACGATCGTCCCGACGCGAATGTCGACCTTCAGGAAGTCGTCGAACGCGATCTGGGGCGCCAGATCGGAGGCGACGGGGTCAGAAGTCGACATCGTCATAATGTTTCGGTGCCATGATTCCCTCCATCCGTTCGGACAGCAGCGGGCGGAAACTGGGGCGGCTCTTGAACCCGCGATACCATTTCGCGGTCTGTTCGTGATTCTTCCAGTCGATCCCGCCGAGATAGTCCGCGACCGAAATCTGCGCCGCCGCAGCCAGATCCGCAAGGCTCATCGTCGCACCCGCCATCCAATTGTGATGATCGAGCAGGTAATCGGTATAGTCGAGATGTCGTACCGCCGCCTTCATCGCGTCGCGAAGCCGCTTCGAATCGGGTGGTTCCTTGGTCACGAGCCGCTTCTCCATCCGCTCGTGGAGCAACGGCGCGACGATATCGGCGAAGAACTGCGTATCGAACCACGCGACGAGCCGGCGGATCTCCGCGCGACTGGTCGCGGTGCCGTTTATCATCGCGCTCTTCTCGACCGTTTCCTCGAGATATTCGCAGATCGCCATGGAATCCATCAGCAGGATCCCCCGCGACTGGTCCGCCAGCACTGGCACCTGGCCCGCCGGGTTCATGTCGAGGAATTCGTCGCGGCGTTCCCACGGGCTTTCGCGGACGAGTTCATAGCCGATGCCCTTTTCGCCGAGCAGCAGGCGGACCTTGCGCGAGAACGGGCAGAGCGGGAATTGATAGAGTTGCCACATATCCTGCGTGGTAGAAGCAGTGCGGCGCAGGGGGAAGATGGCGCGCGGGATTAATCGGTCGGGCGCAATGGCATTTGCGACAGTGGCCATATCGGGGCGGGCGACGGTCGGAGCGAGATGACGCCGCGCCAGACCCGCATCCCAGGCATTTCCCCTGAGGCCCTCTCTGTATCCTCCCCGGCGAAGGCCGGGGCCCAGGAGCGGAACGAAGGGGGAGGGGCGCTGCGCCACGGTACTTCGGCCATTCCAACTGGGCCCCGGCCTTCGCCGGGGACGCATCTTTCCCAGCGCCGCGAGACCGCCAAGCGGCAAAAACTAGGGATTTAGCGCGCCGCGTCCAACCCCAGACCGCTGCTCCCGAGGACCGCGCGAAGCCGGTTGGCGGTGCGCTGGAGTTCGGCGGTCATGCTGGCGATGTCCTTGGCGGCCTGTCCGGTCGCCGCGATCGCACCCTTCGCACCCTTATTGAGATGGTCCGCATAGTGCGGGTCCTGCCGGCCGATCACGTCGCCGAGCGTGTCTTCCTGGCGGATGCCCGCGTCCGGCCCCGCCAGTTTCGCAACCGGCCCCACGCGGGTCTGGAGCAAGGCGCCCGCATATTGGTCGACGACCGCGGCGAGCCCTTCCTGCACCAGCGGGTTGGACAGTAACGCGCCGACCTGCGCCGCGTCGATCGACGGCGCGGGGCGCGGGGCGGGTTCGCGCGCAAGCGCCGGGGTGGCGGCGGTCAGGGCGAACAAACCGAGGAGATACAGGCGCATGGCGTACCTTTTGGGATGCGGTGAAGGCGCACGTATAGCAGCTTTCGCGGCGTGCGTCGATTGGCGAAGCCGTATGGGGTCAGCTTCGGGCACGCGCTCACCGCAATCATCCCCCCCTGCGAAGGCCGGGGTCCAAGAGCGACGGCCGATGTAACATCGCTTATCGCGACGGTACGACCGTGCCACCTTTGGGCCCCGGCCTTCGCCGGGGAGGGCGTCCAAAAAGCCGCTGCTAGACACCTTTGCGCAGTGCGTCCGGTGCGCTTTGCTGCCGAGGCGGTGCGGCCCTGCGCTACTCCGCCGCTACCTGTTCCACCCGGTCGTCGATCGGATGGCTCAGCCGCGTCAGCATTTCCTTGGGCACGACCTGCCAGAAGCGATCCACCACGCGGCCCCAGTCGTCGAGCAACGCGCCCGACCATTTGCTGTCGGTCGCGGCATGATGCGCGCGGACCATCCCGAGCAGGACCGCTTCCCAATGGAGCGACGAGAGCCGGTTCCACGTGATGCTGTCCGGGTTGGCGCGCCGCGCGAAGCTGCCGTCGGCATCGTAGATGAACGCCATACCGCCGGTCATCCCCGCGCCGAAATTGGCGCCGACCGGACCGAGCACGACAGCGGTCCCGCCGGTCATATATTCGCAGCCATTTGCGCCACAGCCTTCGACCACCACGTTCGCGCCAGAGTTGCGCACCGCGAACCGCTCGCCCGCCTGGCCCGCGGCATAGAGGCTGCCCGAGGTCGCGCCGTACAGCACGGTATTGCCGATAATCGTATTGTCCTGGCTGACCAGCGGCGAACTCACCACCGGGCGCACCGCGATGATCCCTCCGGACAGCCCCTTGCCGACATAGTCATTGGCATCGCCGAACACCTCGAGCGTGATCCCCTTGCAGAGGAACGCGCCGAGGCTTTGCCCCGCCGAGCCACGCAGCCGGACATGGACGTGTCCGTCCGCGAGAGCCGACATGCCGAAGGTGCGCGTGATCTCGCTCGACAGCCGCGTGCCGACCGCGCGGTGCGTGTTGCGGACCGAATAGGTCAGCTGCATCTTCTCGCGCCGGCTGAACACCGCGCCCGCATCCTTGATGATCTGCGCGTCCAGACTGTCAGGCACTTCGTTGCGCCGCGTTGTCAGGCTGAAGCGGCGCTGGTCGTCCGGCGCGTCGACTTTGGCGAGGATCGGGTTGAGATCGAGATCGTCGAGATGTTCCGCGCCCCGGCTGACCTGCCGCAGCAATTCGGTCCGGCCGATCACTTCGTCCAAGCTACGGAAGCCGAGCCGCGCGAGAATGTCGCGGACTTCCTCGGCGATGAAGGTCATCAGGTTGATCACCTTCTCCGGCGTGCCGGTGAACTTGTCGCGCAGCTTCTGGTCCTGCGTGCAGACGCCGACGGGGCAGGTGTTCGAATGGCACTGGCGCACCATGATGCACCCCATCGCGACCAGCGACAGCGTCCCGATCCCGAACTCTTCCGCGCCGAGGATCGCCGCAATCACGATATCGCGCCCGGTCTTGAGCCCGCCATCGGTCCGCAGCTTGATCCGCCCGCGCAGGCCGTTGAGCGTCAGCGTCTGGTTGACCTCGGACAGCCCCATTTCCCACGGCGTCCCGGCATATTTGATGCTGGTCTGCGGGGACGCGCCGGTGCCGCCGACATGGCCTGCGATCAGGATGACGTCGGCATGCGCCTTCGCCACGCCCGCCGCGACCGTGCCGATCCCGGCGGACGAGACGAGCTTGACGCACACCCGCGCGGTCGGGTTGATCTGCTTGCAGTCGTAGATCAGCTGCGCGAGATCCTCGATCGAATAGATGTCGTGATGTGGCGGCGGCGAGATGAGCGTCACCCCCGGCGTCGCATGGCGCAGCTTGGCGATGAACTCGGTCACCTTGAAACCGGGCAGCTGCCCGCCTTCGCCGGGCTTGGCACCCTGCGCGACCTTGATCTCGATCTCCTCGCAGGCGTTGAGATATTCCGCGGTCACGCCGAAGCGCCCGCTGGCGATCTGCTTGACGCCCGAATTGGCGTTGTCGCCATTGGCACGCGGGGAAAAGCGTTCGGTATCCTCGCCGCCTTCGCCCGACACGGCCTTCGCGCCGATCCGGTTCATCGCGATCGCGAGCGTCTCATGCGCTTCCGGGCTGAGCGCGCCGAGCGACATGCCCGGCGTCACGAAGCGTTTGCGGATCTCGGTGATCGCCTCGACTTGGTCGACCGGGATGCCTTCGTCGGGATATTTGAACTGGAGCAAGTCGCGCAGATAGACCGGGGGCAGCGCCTCAACCCCGCGCGCGAATTGCAGATAGGTCGAATAGCTGTCGGTCGCGACCGAGTTCTGCAGCAGGTGCATCAGCTGCGCCGAGTAAGCGTGCGTCTCGCCGGTGTGGCGCTGGCGATAGAAGCCGCCGATCGGGAGCGTGGCGACGCCCTCGTCGAACGCCTTGTCGTGGCGAAGCTGCGCATTGAGGTGGAGCGAGGCATAGCCCTCGCCCGAGATCTTCGCGGGCATCCCCGGGAACAGGTCGTTGACGAGCGCACGGCTGAGCCCGACCGCCTCGAAGTTGTAGCCGCCGCGATAGCTTGAGATCACCGCGATCCCCATCTTCGACATGATCTTGAGCAGCCCTTCGTCCACCGCGGTGCGATGCCGGGCCAGACATTCGGCGAGGGTCAGCGCGCCGAACAGCCCGCGCGCCTGCCGGTCCGCGATCGACGCTTCGGCCAGATAGGCGTGGACGGTGGTCGCGCCGACGCCAATCAGCACCGCATAATAATGCGTGTCGAGGCATTCGGCAGTCTGGATGTTGATGCTGGCGTAGGAGCGCAGCCCCATGCGGACGAGGTGCGTATGCACCGCCGCCGCCGCGAGGACGCCCGCGATGCCAATCCGGTCCGCGCCGATCCCCATGTCGGTGAGGAACAGTTCGCTCTTGCCCTGGCGCACTGCCGTAACGGCTTCCGCGCGGATGCGCGCGATGGCTGCACGGAGCGTTTCGGGCCCGCCGCCTGCTTCGAAGGTGCAGTCGATCTCTGCCGCCTGCGCGCCGAAATGCGCCTTGAGCTGCGCCCAGCTGGTGCCATCGAGCACCGGCGATTGCAGCACCAGCACGCCGTCTCGCCGATCCTCGGTGTCGAGGATGTTGGCGAGATTGCCGAAGCGCGTCTTGAGCGACATCACGTGGCGTTCGCGCAACGGGTCGATCGGCGGGTTGGTGACCTGGCTGAAATTCTGCCGGAAGAACTGGCTGATCAGGCGCGGCTTGTCCGAGATGACCGCGAGCGGCGTATCGTCGCCCATCGAGCCGATCGCTTCCTTCGCGCCCTCGACCATCGGCGACAGGATCAGCTCCATGTCCTCGAGCGTCTGCCCGGCCGCGACCTGACGGCGCGTGAGGTCGGCGCGCTCGAAGTGCGTGATCGCGTCCTCTGCGGGCTGCGGCAGCGCCTCGATGCGCTTGAACGCGCCGATCATCGCGGCGTAATCCGCCTCGCCCGCGATCTGGTCCTTGATCGCGCGGTCATGGTACAGCACGCCCTCGTCGAGATCGATCGCGAGCATCTGGCCCGGCCCGAGCCGGCCCTTCTCGATGATCGTCGATTCGGGGACGACGACCATCCCGCTTTCCGACCCGACGATGACGATTCCGTCGACCGTGCGGACATAGCGCAGCGGACGCAGCGCGTTGCGGTCCATCCCCGCGACCGCCCAGCGGCCATCGGTCATCGCGAGCGCGGCGGGACCGTCCCACGGCTCCATCACGGAGGCGAGATACTGGTACATGGAAAGGTGATCGGCGGGCATGTCGATCGAGTCCGCCATCGCCTCGGGCACCAGCATCAGCTTGGCGGTCGGCGCGTCTCTCCCTGAGCGGCAGATCGCCTCGAACACCGCGTCGAGTGCTGCGGTGTCGGATGCGCCCGCCGGGATCACCGGCTTGATGTCCTCCGACTGATCGCCGAACGACAGGCTCGCCATCTTGATCTCGTGGCTGAGCATCCAGTTCTTGTTGCCGCGGATCGTGTTGATTTCGCCATTGTGCGCGAGGCAGCGGAACGGCTGCGCCAGCCACCATTGCGGGAAGGTGTTGGTCGAATAGCGCTGATGGAAGATCGCGACGCGGCTCTCGAACCGCGGGTCGCGCAGATCGGGGTAGAAAACCGACAGCGATTCCGCGAGGAACAGGCCCTTGTAGATGATCGACCGGCACGACAGCGAGCAGACGTAGAAGCCCTGGATCTGCGCCGCGATCACGCGCTTCTCGATCCGGCGACGAACGAGGTAGAGGTTCTTCTCGAACTCGGCGGCGGTCTGGTCGTCGGGCAGGGGGCCCGCGATCATGATCTGCTCGATCTCGGGGCGAGTCGCCTGCGCCTTCTGGCCGATCACCGACACGTCGACCGGCACCTGGCGCCAGCCGTAGATCGTATAGCCTTCCTCGATGATCGCGCTTTCGACGATCGTGCGGCACGCCTCCTGCGCGCCGAGATCGGTGCGCGGCAGGAAGATCATGCCGACCGCAAGGCGATTGGGCATCTGGCGATGGCCCGAGGCGGCGACCGCATCGTCGAAGAACTTGAGCGGCAGGTCGATGTGGAGGCCAGCGCCATCGCCGGTCTTGCCATCGGCATCGACCGCACCGCGGTGCCATACGGCCTTCAGCGCATCGATCGCGGATTGCACGACGCGGCGCGATGGCGTTCCATCGGTCGCGGCGACGAGACCGACGCCGCAGGCGTCGCCCTCGAATTCGGGGCGATACATGCCGTGTTCGGCGAGGCGGAGGCGTTCGGAGTCCATGTTGGTCATGCCAATAGTCTCTCTTGTTCGACGAAGCGCTCGATAGCCGCCCACGTCTCGATCAGGGTTTCCCGCGCATCCCACGCTGCATTCACTTGGTCGGCGCGCTTTTGCGGGTTGAGGGGATATTCGTGCGCTAGGGCATTGCGGGTGCGTACCGCATCCGCCCAGATTGTCTCGTTTGGCAGTATCCCCAAAGCATAGGCGCGGCGGGTTACATCCACTGAAGTCAGGCGTTCGATCTTGCCATGCTCCATGATCTTCGAGATCGCTTTCAACGTGCGATGCAGCGCATCCTCGAACTGTTCGTAGCGCTTCAGATACCCCAGCACGTAGCTATCTTCCTCGAACGGAAGCTCGTCGATGCGTGCTGCCGTCATCGGCACCAGCGGTTCAACCAATGCGACGGTTCTGACGAATCCCGTATGAAGCCGACCGCATGTCGCAAGATAGTCCGTAAGCAGGGCGCGTTCGCCGTCTCGCGTCACAGCACCACTCCGTCGCGGTAGGCAATCTGCTCGATCGGGGTGGGTGTCGCTCCGCGTTTGGTCGCAATCAAATCGACGCGCTGGGCATCTATCCGGGCAAACAGCCGTTCCAGAAACACATCTTTGGCACGCCAAACATCGACCTCGTCCTGCGTTTCGACATGGAGGTCGATATCACCGCCACACCGCGTGTCGATAGTACGGCTACCATACAAGCGCACCACGGCGTCCGGGCCGAATGTCAGCCGGGTCGCGGCCTTGATGGCCGAAACTTCTTTGTCGGTCAGCCTCATGCCGCCTTCCTCGCCGCGCTCGCTTTCGCCTTGAGGAACTTGTGCATGCTCGCCGCAACATCGCGTCCGTCGCGGATCGCCCACACCACCAGCGACGCGCCGCGCACGATGTCGCCCGCCGCGAAGACGCCGTCGAGCGAGGTCATCAGCGTCTTGTTGTCGACCAGCACCGTGCCCCAGCGGGTCACGCCAAGCTCGGGCGCATCGAACAGCCGTGGCAGATCCTCGGCGTCGAAGCCGAGCGCCTTGATGACGAGATCGGCCTGCAGATCGAACCCGCCCTCGGGATCGATCTCGGGCGCGCGCCGGCCGCTCGCATCGGGTGCGCCGAGCCGCATCGCGCTCGCCTTGACGCCAGACACGCGATCTTCGCCGACGAAGCTCTCGGGCGCCGAGAGCCAGACGAACTCGACGCCTTCTTCCTCGGCATTGTTCACTTCGCGCTGCGACCCCGGCATGTTGGCGCGGTCGCGGCGGTAGAGACACTTCACCGAGGCAGCATCCTGGCGGATCGCGGTGCGCACGCAGTCCATCGCGGTATCGCCGCCGCCGATCACGACGACATGCTTGCCCGCCGCGTTGAGGCTGCCATCGTCATAAGCGGGGACGGCATCGCCGAAATTCTTGCGGTTCGAGGCGGTCAGGAAGGCGAGTGCATCGACCACGCCGTCACGCTCGACGCCGGGGGCCTTGATCGCGCGCGCCTTGTACACGCCGGTCGCGATCAGCAGCGCGTCATGGCGCTGGCGGAGCTCGTCGAGCGTCGCGTCGCGACCGACCTCGAAGCTCTCGTGGAAGACGATCCCGCCCGCCTTAAGCCGCTCGACCCGGCGCGTGACGACGGGCTTCTCGAGCTTGAACCCGGGGATGCCGTAGGTCAGCAACCCGCCCGCGCGGTCGTAGCGATCATAGACGTGGACGTCATAGCCGTTGCCACGAAGATATTCCGCTGCGGACAGGCCAGCAGGTCCGGCACCGATCACGCCGACCGACTGGCCGCGCGCGGGGCCAACGACGAGCGGCTCGACCCAGCCCTCTTCCCAGGCGGTATCGGTGATGAACTTCTCGACCGCGCCGATCGTCACCGCGCCATGCCCGGAGAATTCGATAACGCAATTGCCCTCGCACAGCCGGTCCTGCGGGCAGATCCGGCCGCAGATCTCGGGCATGGTCGAGGTGGCGTTGCTCAGCTCATAGGCTTCGCGCAGCCGCCCTTCGGCGGTCAGACGGAGCCAGTCGGGGATGTGATTGTGCAGCGGGCAGTGCACCGAGCAATAGGGCACGCCGCATTGCGAGCACCGCCCCGCCTGTTCCTCGGCATCGGGGACCGCATAGCGATCCGCGATCTCCTGAAAGTCCTCGGCCCGCAACTCGGGCTCGCGCTTGGCCGGGTAGGCCTGCTCGCGATCGACAAACTTGAGCAGCAAAGAGTCCGCCATGCACCCATCCTTTCGAGAATGCGGCGCATATCGCACTATTATGTCGCTGTCACCTTGAATCCGCAACATAGGTCAGCATACGTAACCTAAATATTGTTCAGCAAGGTGCTCGGCAGGAGATTCTGTTGGGAACAACTGCTCGAAAGAACCGATACGGCCCTAAAGCGTGGAAAGCCATGCCAGGGCTACGGCACCTGCGATGATCCGGTACACCGCGAAGGGCACGAAACCGTACCGTGTCACGACCCCGATGAACCATTTTACCACCAACAGGGCGACCACGAACGCCACGGCAAATCCCAGCGCGATCGCGCCAAGCCCAATCCCTTGCCCGCTCATCAACTCATGTCGGTTCTTGACGAGTTCGAGCGTCGTCGCGCCCAGCATCGTGGGGATCGCGAGAAAGAAGCTGAACTCCGCCGCCGTCCGCCGCTCGACACCGAGCGCGAGCGCGCCAAGAATAGTCGCGCCCGACCGGCTGACGCCGGGGACCATCGCCAGGCACTGCAGGAAGCCGATCCCGATGACCTTGGCAAGGGAATGTCTGCGACTCCGACGATATCGCTCTTGGGGGCAAGCCGCTCGACCGCGATGATCGCAAACCCGCCGACGATCAACGCGATTGCCACCACCTCGGCATTGCCGAGCAACGCCTCGATCTGCTTGTGGATCGCAAGGCCGATCACGGCGGCCGGGACGAAGGCCACGAGCACGTTGCGGACGAACAGCAGCGACTTGGGTTCGCGCTTCATCACCCCCATGCCGACCGCCCAGAACGTCCGCCAGTAGAGCGCCACGATCGCGAGGATCGCGCCCAACTGAATGATCACGTTGAAGGCACCCCAGCGCGCTGCATCATAGCCGAGCAGCTTGGTCGCGAGGATCAAATGGCCGGTCGAGGAGACGGGCAGGAACTCGGTGACCCCCTCGACGATGCCGAGGAGGATGATGCTGATGATTTCGTTCACGAACGTTCCCTTTCAGGATCCTGCGGGATCGATGTGCGACGGTCGCGTCAGTCAGGCCGCGACGGGCATCGAGAAACGACCGCCCTTGCGGTATCGCACCAGCCACGCCGGCGCGACCGCATCGAGCGGGGTCGGCGTGATGCTGAACGCATCCAGCCCGGGTGTGCCGGCCGCGACGACGTTGTCGTGTGCCAGCATCTTCCACTGGTCCTTGGTAATCGGCGCCCCCGGCAGGAAGCCGAACCCGGCGATCGCCGCACCGATCGAATCGGGGAGGTCGATGATCCGGCGCTTGTGCCCGGTCGTCTTGGCGATCCAGCGGACCAGCGCCCCCATCGTGATCGTGTCGGGGCCGCCGAGCTCGAAGGTCTTGCCCGCGGCGATCGCGGGCTCGTCGAGCGCCTTGACGACGGCCTGTGCCACGTCGCCGACATAGACCGGCTGGAACTTGGTGCCCGTCCGCAGCACCGGAACGATCGGTGCGCTGCCGATCATCGCGGCGAAGCGGTTGAGGAACTGGTCCTCGCGGCCGAACACGATCGACGGACGCAGGATCGTCGCAGCCGGGAAGGCGGCGCGAACCGCCGCCTCGCCATCGCCCTTGGAGCGGCCATAGGCCGATTCGGACGCGCTATCCGCACCGATCGCGGACATGTGAACGAGCGTTTCCACCCCGGCGCGCGCCGCGGCCTCGGCCACGATGCGCGCGCCATCGACCTGAATCTTCTGGAAATCGCCGCTCAGGATCCCGACCAGGTTCACCACCGCGTCCGCCCCCGCGACGGCACGGGCGATCGATTCGGGCTTTGTGATGTCGACCGCGACGAATTGCGTCTGGCCGAGCCCGCCCTGCGTCTTGAGGAAAAACGCCTGATGCGGGTCGCGCTGCGCAATCCGCACCCGCGCGCCCCGTTCAAGCAGCGCCTGCGCCACATAGCGGCCGAGGAAACCCCCGCCGCCGATCAAAGTCACCAGCTTGTCGTTCATCGAAAGCGCCTTCTCGAATGTCGATATGCCCTCTGCCTAGCATCGAGCGTGTTGACAAGACCAACGACGCTCCCCTAAGGCCCGCCACCTACCCAGTGCCCGGATGGCGGAATTGGTAGACGCACCAGCTTCAGGTGCTGGCGCTCGCAAGGGCGTGGAGGTTCGAGTCCTCTTCCGGGCACCATTTTCGAGAAATCGGACGTCGTACAGGACAAAGCTGGGCAATGCTGTAGCTTCGCGCCGTCGATCGCCGCAATCGCAAGTTGACTTGTAGGAAAATGTTGCTCAAATGTTCTCGCCGCACGAGACAGCGAGGGCGGCATGATTCCCATAACCGAAAACAAACGGCGACGCGCTTTTTCGATCTGGCTGCGGACCGGCAGATTGCCGAGCGTGGCTATCGCGGACGACGTAGAACTCAAGTTCAATCCTTGGCATGATCCCGCGGACGGTCAGTTCACCTTTGCTGGGTCGGGGCGTAACTATGGCCAAAGCGGGGGTGGCGGGTTTCGCAGCAGCGGGGGATCAGGCGCTGGTGCGTCGTCTCGCGAAGATTGGCCGGGCGAAGCTCGTTCGGCCACGAACCGACAGCGACCACGCCCGGGCCCGACTCCCACAGCAAAGGCGTCCGGCCCGTCCCCGAACACAAACGCGCAACGACCGATTTCCAATAATAGCTGGGGCGGTGGGGGCTTTACGCGAGGCGGTGGTGGCAGCTTCGGCGGTGCGGGGGCGTCGGGCGATTGGGGCGTCGATCCGCCAAAGCAGCGGACGGGTGCGAAAGCCCCATCGACCCCCACGAAGCAGCAAGCATCAGTACCGCCGACAACGACAGCCCAGCGTTCCAGCGCCGCGAGACCACTTCGTCGCGACGTCCGCAGCGGCTACGAATATCAGATCGACGAGACGGGACGTAACCGCACAGTGTCAGGGACCCTAGAGTTTGCCAACACGCAAGTGCGATCGAAAACGGCACAAGCGCAGGCCGGTGGTGCCGATCGGCGATCTACCGACGATGGCGGTCACTATATCGCAGTACGGTTCAATGGGCCGACCGACGCATTCAACCACTTTGCGCAGGACGCGAACTCAACCGCGGAAGCTACCGAGCGCTGGAGGACCAGTGGGCGAGGGCGAAGCGAGTCGGTAGTAACGTCACGGTAACGATTGTGCCAAGCTATGCTGGTGCGTCAAAACGTCCTGCAGTGATCAACGTCTGGTTCACGATCAACGGGCACCAAGAAAGCGTGAGATTTGCGAATGAGCCGAAGGAGAAGCATGGTGGCAAATGACGTGACGGATCGCCTGCTTGGCGAGATTGGCCAGCTTTTGGCGGAAGACACCGCGTATCCGCTCGATGACACATTGCTCTATGCTCGGCTTGATACGAATTACGTCGCGCCATCGATCTTCAAAAACCGGGGGGGAACTATCGTATACCGCCGCCCCGACCTGGACCGACTGGGCGACGCACTTCTGGATCTTTGGGATGCCGAGACGCCAGAAAACCGCTGGGCGGAAATTGAGTATCTTATCAGGGGCGACACGTTCGAGGTGACATACACCTATGCCGACGACATCGATCCGAATGAGGATACGTTCGAGCGGCGTGACCGAATTGTGAAGCGGCACTTCGGGGATAAGCCAGTCGTCTACCCTGATTTCCCGCCCGAAGATGACGGGGCCCCGAGCTATGACCTTTAGACATCCGGTAGCCATCCAGGACCGCGGCTAGAAACCCGTCGGACCGATATTTCCCAATGGTTCGAGTGCCCAGCTTCGCCCCCTCTGGGGCACTAGTCTTTAGTCCACCGCTGAGCACCGATCACCGTCGAGCGACGACCGCCCAGGCGGGTTTGATCCCGGCGCGTGGGGCGTTGCCGTGATGTGGAAACGATTTCCCCATGTCAGGGCTGGGATGACCAGGGGCGAGGCGCCCAGGAATAGCCGCTTGCGTTGCGGACGACATGCCCCAGCCCGGGAAAAGAGAGGTGCGCGCCGCCGACGAGGATGCCGCTCTCGGCCGTCTCCGCCAAGATTGCCGCGCGCGTCGCGGCGGCCGCCTTGGGATCGACATCATAATGGATCGTCACCGTTGGATCTTCGAACTGAACCTCGGCGGAGTGGATGACGTCGCCCCACAACAACAAGTGCTGCCCCTTGCTTTCGATGATATAGCCGCTCTGTCCCGGGGTATGGCCGCGCAACGCGATCGCGCGCACGCCGGGAAACAGCGCGGCAGGCGCCGTGAAGGTCTTTAATCGTCCCGCGGCGACATAGGGGCCGACCGTCTTTTGCGACTGTTCGAAGGTGGCGCGCTGCGCTTCCGGTGCGAGGGCTTCCACCGCCTTGTTCAGCCAGAGCGCCGGATCGGCGCCGTCGACATAGACCGTCGCGGCGGGGAAGACCGGACGCCCGCCGATCGACAGGCCGCCCGAATGGTCGCCATGGATATGCGTCAGGAGGATCGTGTCGATATCCTCGGGCGCATAGCCGGCGCTGCGCAGATTGGCGACGAGTTGGCCGGCGATGCCCGCGCCGAACAGTTCTCCCGCGCCGGTGTCGATCAGGATGCGATGGTCGCCAGTGTCGATCAAATAGCAGTTGATCGAGAGGCGGGCTGGCAGCGCCTGGTGCTGCGCACGATAGCGCGTGCGGACCAGATCCGGCTGGCTCATGATGGACGGCAGATCGCGTTCCACCGACCCGTCTGACAGCACCGTTACTCGAAAATCGCCGAGCTGCATCCGGTAATAGCCCGGCGCCTGCGGCCATTCAGCCTGCGCCGGTGCGGCGGCGGGCATGGCGGCAAGTGCTCCCGCAGCAATTAAAGTCCTGGCAATACCCATCGTTCGTCTCCTGTCGAGAGCGCAGATAGGTGCAATTGGGCGACGGGATTAGCCGACAATTATGGTATTGAGCAGACCGATTTCGGTCTAATAGGATCCGCCAATGTCCGCAGACGATACGCTCGCCTTCTTGGCGGTGGCGCAATTCGGGGGCTTCACCGCGGCGGCGGCGCGGCTGCGCCAGCCCAAGACCAATCTGGTGCGACGCGTGCGCGCGCTCGAGTCGGCGCTCGGGGCCCGGCTGTTCGATCGGACAACTCGGTCGCTGTCACTGACCGAAGCTGGCCAGGCGTACCGCCAGTATCTGGGTGATTGGGGAACGAAGCTGGTCGAGGCCGAGCAGGCGGTCAAAGACCTTCAGGGCGAGGCGGCTGGCTGGATCCGGATCAGTCTCGCGCATTCGCTGGCTGTGGGGGCCATGGCGCCACTCCTCGTGGAATTCGGGACGCTCCATCCCCGGATCCGCTTCGACCTGTTGCTCGATCATCGTTCGGCCGATCTGGTCGCCGACGATGTCGATATTGCGCTGCGGATGGGCCCGCTTTCGGACAGCGCGTTGGTCGCGCGACGGCTGACGCGATTTCCTAACCGGGTCCATGCCGCACCTGCCTATCTGGAGCAGCATGGTGCGCCGCTGCAGCCGGCTGACCTGATGGTACATGCGACGCTCGCCAATCGCCTGGCCCAACGCAAGGAGGGACATGCTTGGGGCCTGATCAATAATGGCGTGATGCGCGACTATCCGATCGCGCCGGTGATGATCGCCGACGATCCCTCAGCATTGCTCGCCGCGCTTGAAGCCGGGCGGGGCCTGATGCTGGCGACCGATGCTCTGGTCGCCCCTCTGGTCAAGGCCGGTCGCGTCTTACCGGTTCTGAGCGGCTGGACGGGTCGCATGCCGGAACTGCACGCGGTGTTTCCGACCGGTCGCGCGCGTTTCCTGAAAATACGATTGTTCGTCGATTTCCTCGCGGCTCGTTTCGCGACGCTGAATACAGGTGCTGAGGCTTAGGCGGAAAAGCGGGCGCTACCGCATATCGCCGCGCGTCGCTCGCCTGCCCATCGCGGCCACCGGGCGTCCGGGCGCATACAACCGCAGGCACGCAGTTACAGATCGATCTCCCCGTGCATTACGGGCACGCATAATCCGCGCAATGTCGCGACGATACCGTTCGGGGTCCGTCGCGCATCGACTTGCAGCAAGCTTGCTCTACCCATCTCAACGCCTTGATGGATTTCGAACTTGGCCTCCTCGGCATCCGGGTCGAGCGATAGCAGCAAACAGGCGAGCGGCGCGTTGGCGCTGCCGGTCGCGGGGTCCTCCCAGGTGCCTGCCAACGGTGCGAACATTCTGGCGCGGAGGGCACTGCCATCCTTGCTGTAGACGTGAACAGAAAAGCGATTGCCGAACTGCGGATGGGCGCCGAGCGCGGTCCGAAACGCTGCGAGGTCAGGTTCACATTGCGACAGGGCTTCGCGGGTAAGCTCGGCGATGACATAAGGATTGCCGTTCGAGGCGACAGTCGGCAGGTGATGCGCCGTCATCACGGAGTCGGGCTGTATTTGCAAGACTCGGGCGATGACCTCGGGTGAAATCGTGCCGCTGATACTGAGCGGTTGGGGTGCCGCTATGGTGGCGCCGATCGGCTCAAGCCGAGCATCGCGGTCGATCCGGACACGCACGATACCGGCGGGAATTTCAAAGGTAGCGACGTTGAGATCGGGGTCCTACCTCGCAAGGACAAAAGCGGTTCCAACCATCGGGTGACCGGCAAACGCCATTTCGGCTGTTCGATTGAAAATGCGAACGCGTGCGGTGTTGGCAGGGTCTACGGGCGCGAGCACGAAGGTCGTCTCGCTTAGGTTAAACTCGGCCGCTACGGCCTGCAGGGTCACATCGTCGAGGGCGTCGGCGCCTGTCACCACGGCGAGGGGGTTGCCGCCGAAGCGGCTCGCTGTGAACACATCGGCGGTATAGAAGGGGATACGGGCCACGCGGTCTTTCCGGTCTGCTGTCAACCGAGCCACCATACACGATGCAAGATGGCTGTCTTCGCTTCCTAAAATCTGTCATGCGCGCGTCGTGGACTGCCATGCATGGTGGTCAGCGACAACGGAGCCGAGCTGACGCGTTACGCCGTTCTCGCCCGGTGCCAAGGCACCGGGGTCGCGTGGCATTGCATCGCGCCGGGCAGGCCCCAGCAGAACGGCTTCGTGGAATCCTTTAATCGTCGCTTGCGCGACGAGTGCCCGAACGGGCACCTGTTCCCTTCGCTGGCTGCGGCGGAGCGGATCATCGAGGCATGGCGAACGGACTACAACACCGTCCGTCCGCACGGCAGCCTTGGCGGGCTGGCACCCGCCGAGTTTACGAACCACCCCCGACAGGGGCATAGGGAAACCGAAGCTGACGTATCAGCGGCCTGAAATCGGGCGTATGTCAGAGTACGCCATAAGCCATGATCGCTGAGAAGATACCTAGCCTTCCGGCGGTTGCACGGCACCCACGAATCATGTGACGCTCCGTGGGTTCATGAATGCCGTCGATGCGGTTCGGGATCGATGTGTCGCAACGATAAGAAGGCCGGTCTCATGGTTCTGACGCGACATGGTTGAGGGCAGTCCCCTGCGAACGATCAGCGTGGGAATCCGTGAGGTGCTCGGAGCCGCGTTACCGGGCGAACCAACGCAAGGCGACGTCCGCGCCCTCCTGCTGGGTACGCGCGTCGATACCCGCAATTTGAAAGACTTTGCCGAACCTGAAACCCTGAACCTGTCGGGCGTTGGGGCTGCCTTCGTTTTCCGTTACGGCGTTCTGGTCCTGATCGGCGCTTCGGCCGAGACCGAGCGCCGTTTGATCGAACATCTTTCCGATCACGTCATCGAACCGCTCGCCACGCCGGAGACTGAAACCGCCTGGATAGAGATCCTTGCAGACCGCGAGGAGACCGTCAGCGCAGATGGGCACATACGGCTGAAAGAGGCGTCGCGCGAACGCCTGTTGCTGACCGCCACAGTTGTCGCCAGAAGCGTCGTCCTGGCGCGGGACGAAGGTCGCATCGCCGAAGCCTTCGATCGCGTGGAGCCGCTGATCAACGAACTCCGCGTCCATGGCCGCGCAGTGATGCCGATCCGGCGGGTCATGCGGAGCATCGGCGATGTCCTCGCGGCGCAGCATCGGGTCGTCGGTCGCGCGCAGATCATGGAGAAGCCGGACCTGCTTTGGGATCATCCGGAGCTCGACCGTCTTTATGGACGTCTGGAAGCCGAGTTCGAGCTTGGGGACCGAGCCCGTGCGATGGAACGCAAGCTCGAGGTGATCGGCGATGCCGCCGAGTGGTTGCTCGATCTGGTGCAGGACAAGCGCTCGTTGCGGCTCGAGCTTGCCGTGATCGGATTGATCGCGTTCGAGGTCGCGCTCAATATCTACGAGTTGTGGCGGCACTGAAAACGATATCAACGCATAGCCGCAGGAAAGCGTCGAGAAGGCGATGCGGACGAAAGCCGGTTGAACGAACGTCCGGTTTGGAAACGCGCTTCGGGCGGTGCGAATGACGGACATTGGGTCCAGGCCACCGCTTACGATCGTTGGGTGTGTGGCATGCCGCGTGAGACGGTGCCTTGAGGCCCGTGCGTATGCATAAACGACCGTTGAGCGTCGTCGACGTCAATGAGGCATCGTGACGACGACCAGGACTCGCTTGCCGTTTGCCCGAACATGCAGCCCGTCCGACGCGAAGCGCCGCGACTTCCCGTTTACCCGCGCCTGGCCCGGCCGTCCCCCCGACACCCAGGGGATGACGAACCCGCCGGGCGGTCGCGCCGTACCGCCGATTTCGATCACCAGCGCCCCCGATTGGCGGCGGACCGATACGTCGAGCGTACCATAAGCGGTATGCAACCCGCGGATTGCGCTGCCCCGCCCGACCTGCCAGCGTTCCGTGAGCCCTCCGCCGAGAATGAGCGCATGGTCCGACGAGCGCTCGTAAGCGAACAGGTCGAGTGCCGCGCGGATGAAGTCGGAGGCGACCCAAGCGTGCGGCATGTCGCCGATGAAGCGTTGCTCGCGCGGCAGGCGGCCGACAACTTCGGCCCACCCGTTCCATGCCGCAGGACGCCGCCCCGCCATGTAGAATTCGAGGAGATGGTTCGCCCGCTCCGCCCAGCCCAGCCGGACGAAGGCGGAAACATTGCGCAGTTCATACGGCGTATAGTCTGCCCAGTCCGCCCCCGGCGCAGTCCGCGCGAGAACGCACGTCCACTGTTTTTCGAACGTCCGGCGCAGCAACGCCGGATCGAGCGTATCCTGTTCCCCCGCCGGGTCGAGCGCGATCGTGGTCGAGGTCGCGTCGAAATCACCAAGGCTTGTCGCGCCGGGGATGAAGTCGATCCTGAACGTCGTAGTCGCAGCACCGATGGCGGCGTGGATATCGGTCGCGAAGCTTGCACGCGCGGCGTCGATTGCGCGGGCTTCAGGCCGGCGTAGCACGGTCGCGGCGAAGGCTGCGTCGCGATAGCCGGTCAGCGCCCAGAAATCGTCCCACAGACTGTATTGCGGCGCGGCGGAATAGGCTTCGTGGCTGATCGAGGCGGGCATCAGCCCGCGTGTCAGTGGCGTCGCGGCAGGACCGCGCTCGGCCGCGCGCACCGTGTCCATGTAGCGTCGCGCGGCATCGATCCTCGGCCAGTCCCGCAGAAGGGCGCCGCGGTCGCCGGTGAAGCGGTAGAGCTGTGTGACGAGATGGATGTATTCGCCGTTCGAGTCGTTCTCGGGCACGGGATCGGCTCCGCGCGGATCGACGCAGCACGGCACCTTTCCGTTCGCGAACAGCTTGGTTCCATACCAGTCGGCGAAGGTCCGCGCGGGGCCGGGCAGGCCGAGCCGCAACAATGTATCCGACATCATCGCGCCATCGCGGATCCAGCTGCGATCGTAGGAGCGAGTCCCCGGTTGCAGTGCCGGACCCGTCCGGCTCATCAGCACCTGCGCCAGTGCGGTGCGGACCGTGTCGGCAACCGCGCGTTGCGCTGGCGGGACCGAGATCGTCACCCCGCCGAGCAGAGACTGCCAGCGCGCGCGCGTCGCGTCGTGCGCGCGGTCGAACGCGGCGCGGGTGACCGGGGCAGGCGGCGCGTCCGACGCGATCACCATTGGCACGTCCACGCTCGCGCCGGGGGCGAGCATCGAATCGTAGCGCAGCGTTGCGGACGCCAGCCCGACCGGGTCGTCGACCCGGTGCCGGGCAGGCATGTCGGTCACCGCGAGCGCGCCTCGATCGAACGGCGCGGTTGCCACGGCATCGGGCTCGACCAGCGGCGTCAGGTGACGGGTGACCGGCGGATCCCCCGCAATCGCGGGCACATTGGTCACGCCAAGCGTGTGCCCGTCCCAGGCGATCTGCCCGATCGGACTGACGCCGCCCGCCTGCCCGAGAAACTGGGTCGGCGCGTTGACTTGCAGCGGGCGGACCGCGAGCAGCAGCCGAAGCCGACGACGGGTGGTGCCGGTGTTGGTCAGACGCCAGCGCGCCATCAACCGGGGCGAGCCGGTATCCGCAAACACGGACGTATCGAGCCGCCAGCCGGGCCCCTGCCACGCGACATGCGGTAGCGGCAAACCGTCGTCCTCGAGCGACTGGCTGGCGATGACATCCGCCCAGCTGAACGTCCGCCCGTCCGCGACCACGAAGGGCTCGACCGAGAACCCGCCCTTGGCGACCTCGATCGCACCATCCTCGCCGATCAGCGCGGAGGTCGCGCCGGTGTCGCTTGCGACCAGCGTCCAATAGGGCTGCTCGCCGGTAAACCCGCGCGGGTAGGTGCCACGCGGGGCATCTTTGGCGAGCGCGGTGATGAAGGCGTTGGGCGTTTCACCGACTTCGGGCGGACGCGTCTCGATCTCGGCGAGCATCGCGGCGGGTGCGCCGGATGGAAGCTGCACGCGGAGATACCGCAGGTCGGCCTGGGGCAGCGCGATCGGATCGGCGCCGCCGTCGCCATCGGTCACGGTGCGAAGCGTCCGCCAGCGCTTCCCGTCGTCCGACCCTTGTACGGCGTATCGCGGCGCTCCACGACCGGGCGCCCAGTGCAGCACCGCGCCGCCAAGCGATGTGATTCCGCCGAAATCGACCTGGACGCTGTCGCCACCCCGCCCGGTCCAGCCGGTCGCAGGATCGTGGTCGATCACGCGCGGGTCGCTTGCAAGTGGCGCGGGGAGCGGGCCGGGCACGGGCAGGGCCTCGAATTCGAGGTCGTCGATCGCGACCTCGCCCGCACCGCCGTCGCGCCCGCGCACCACGACGACTTCCATCGCGGCGGTGCGGCGCAGCGTCTTGTCCGCGCTCGGCCCCCAGGCGAACGAAAAGTCGCGCGGCCGCAGCTCTATCGTCTGCCATTCGGCGGAAGCGCGGAAGTTGCGCCGCTGCACCCACCACACGTTCGCGCCACTTGCGTCGCTGACC
The DNA here is from genome assembly GCF_000251145.1 of Sphingomonas sp. PAMC 26621. Taxonomy (GTDB): domain Bacteria; phylum Pseudomonadota; class Alphaproteobacteria; order Sphingomonadales; family Sphingomonadaceae; genus Sphingomonas. The sequence goes on from NZ_AIDW01000006.1 coordinate 181,483, forward strand.
TTGATCTGCAGGTCGTTGACCCCGCCGGTCCCGCGGATCTTGAGCCGGACCCGGAAATTCGCCGGCCAGTCGATCGGCAACGCGCGCCGCGCGAAAGCGTAGCCCGCGACCTGCCGAAAGTCATAGCGCAGCCGCAGCGCCTTGCCCGTCGCGCCCGGAACGAGATCGATCTTCGCCTCTACCCCGTTGGAAGCATCCGCGTGCCACGGTTGCGCGGTCTCGAACCCGTCGAGCAAAAGTGTCGGCGCGGCCCCCGCCAGCAGAAGTGCTGCCAGCATCACGCGAGCCACCCGCCGCTGAACCCGGCGCGTTTGAGCCCGCGGCGCAGATGCGGGTTCTTGTGCATCGTCCGCCAGATCAGCCCGGTCCGGCGGTTCTCGATCATCGCGACGATCGGGCCCTGGTCGATCCCGATGTAATCGCGGTCGATCCAACCGATCCCGGGCTCAACGCGACCCTGATGGATCTCGGGCCGTGCGACCGTGAGGGTCGGGTTGAACGAATCGATGAAGCCGTACCGTTGGTAGATCGCGCTGCCGTAACGCGTGTGCAGCGCGTCCGCGGCGGGAAGGACGATCTCGGGGGCGAAGGCGATCGAGCCGAGCGCGGCGGTCGGCGCGATCGTGCCGTCGTCGCGGTCGCCCGGGCCCCGGGCGGAATAGCTGAAGAAGCTGCGCTCGACCTCGTCGATCCGGGTCTTGAAGTCGCCGGGGCCATCGCACGCGGTCAGCCCCCAGATTTCGGGACCATAGGCTGCGAACTTGCCGGGATTGGCGATTGCATAGGCGCGCTGCGCATGGGTCGCGCGGCGGCTGTTCTCGAAATAGTCGAGGCCCTTGGTGGCGATGAAGCGGTCGCGAATACCGCGGAAGTCGACCCAGGTCTGGCTGTACTGATGGCCGAACAGCGGCGGGAAGGCGAGATGCGGCTCGCCCCAGCGGTCGCTCCACGAGGCTGAAAACCGATCGGTCCATGCCGTCCACGTTTCCGCCGGCAGCGGGTGCGTCGGCGAGCCGAGCGCGAGCAGGTACATCATCAGCGATTCATTGTAGATGTCCCAATCGCTCGGGATGTAGCCGCGCTCGGGGTGCCAGCCCATCGAGACGAACGGCGCACGCGGGGTGAACCAGGTCCAGTCGACCGCCGCGTAGATCTGTTCGGCGAGCGAGCGAATCTGCGCTTCGTCGGGATGGTCGCTGTCGAACCAGCTCTGCGCGAACAGCACGCCGCCGAGCAGCAGCGCGGTGTCGATCGTCGACAGCTCGGTCTGCCGGAAGCGCGTCCCGCTCTGCATGTCGAGGAAATGGTAGAAGAACCCCTTGTGCCCCGCAGTGCCGCTCGGGGCGGGGCCTTGCGGCGCGTTGGCAAAGAAGCGCAACGTCGCGAGCGTCCGCGTGCGCGCCTGCTCTCGGCTGATCCAGCGGTTGACCACGCCGATCGGGTATGCGGTCAGCGCGAAGCCAGTCGCGGCGATGCTCGCAAAGGACGGCGTCGGCCAGCGATCGGGCGCGAGACCGGTGGCTGGGTCGGTCGTGTCCCAGAAATAGCGGAACGTGCGTTCCTGCAGGTCGCCGATCAGCGCTTCCTGTGGTGCCGGACGGGCCGGACGCCGGACTCGCCGTGGCGCGGCCAGGCCGGCACTTGCCACACCGGCCAGCACAAGCCCGCCGGTGCCCAGAAAATGCCGCCGGTCGATCATGAGGTAAGCCTTTGGAACGTAATGGGGCAGGGTGTTCGCCCCCTTCTTCCGTCATCCCCGCGTGGGCGGGAATGACGGTGGGAAGGGGGCGACGACATCCCCCTTAGAAACGATACCCCAGACGGAACTGGATCCTTCGTGGCAGCGTCAGCAGCGAATTGCCGATCCGTGCCGGATCGAGCGGGTCGGTGATCCGCCCGGTGGCGGGGTTGATGGTGTTGTTGTAAAAATCGTCGAAGCCCGAAAAGTTGTTGTTGTTGAACAGGTTCAACACGTCGACCGCAGCCTCGAGCGTATCCTTGCCCAGCACCGGAATCTTCTTCGACAAGGTCACGTTGACCTCACAGAAGGCGAATACCCCGCCGAGGCAGTTCTTCTGCGGATAACGCGCGCTGAAATTGTTGAAACCGGAGCTCGAGCCGTTGGTCCCGTCGGTCACGCGGAACGCCTGCCCGCTGCCGAGCGTGGTGAGCGAAGCGAACTGGAAGCCGAGCGGCAGGTCGACGATCCCCGAGACCACGACGCGGTGCCGTTCGTCGCCGTCGCGGGGCCGCCAGCCATAGGCGTCCGGCGTGACCTGATCGAGGCTGAACAGGTCGCCGCCATTCTGCTCGCCCTTCGACAGCGTATAGGCGACGTTCAGGCCCCAGCCCGACGTCTTGGTGTAATTCTTGTCGAGCGTTACGAACAGCGCCTTGTAGCGTGTGTCGAGGCCGTCATAGCCGATCAGCACGTTCGAATAGCCCAGCGGCACGATCGTCGACGTATTGCAGCACGTGCCGAACCCACCGTCGTTGCGGGTTGCGAAGAGGTTGGTGTAGCCGTTGCGGCCGCGCTGGTAAGAGCCGGTAACCGACGCCTCGAACACCCCGAGCCGCTGCCGAACGCCGAAGCTGACCTGATCGTTGACCGGGGGCTTGGCGTTGTTCTTGACCGCGAACAGTTCCGGCGCACCGGCGCTGGTCGACGCCGCGCGCAGCGCGAGCAGGCCGTCGCGCGTGCCGTACGCAGGATCCCAGCGGATCGTCGGCAAGCCGTTGCGCGGCAGGCCGTCCGACGAAAAGCGGAAGATCCCGACCGGATTGATCGAACGCGACAGCTCGTCGACGGTGTTGTTGAAGTTGTTGCGATCGTAATACCGGCCGAACCCGCCAAAGATCACGGTCGAGCGATCGCCCTTGATGTCCCACGAGAAGCCGACCCGCGGCGCGATCGCCCCGGCGAACGGCTTGCGGTTCGAGCCGGTTGAGATGTAATTTTCGGGATTGAAATAGGACGTCGCGGGCAACGACCGCAGCGCCGCCGCCGCAGCGACGGGCGTGATATAATCGTTGTTGACTGCGTTCGTCTCATAATCCCAGCGCACGCCGAGGTTGAGCTGGAGCCGCCCAGTGATGTCCCAATCGTCCTGTGCGTACAGGCCGATCTGCGTGTTCGACCCCTGGATCAACCCGTTGCCGAGGCCAAGCCGCGCTTCGCCCGGTAAGGTGAAGTTGAGATTGTTCTGCGGCTCGCGCAGGAAGGTGTAGCGCGGCTGGGTATACAGCCGGTTGTCGAACGAGATGTCGGTGATCTCGACGCGACCGCCGACCTTGAAGGTATGGCCCGCAACCCCCGAATAAGTGAAGTCGTCCCGCAGCGTATAGCTCTGCTGGACCTGCTTGCGGGTCGAATCCTTGCCGCCGAAAATGATGACGCCGCTATAGTCGTAGGTCGGCAGATCGGGATTGAGCGAGGTCGGGTTGAACGTATACTGCAAATAGTTGGCGTTGAATTCGTTGACGAATTTGTCGCCCTTATACGCCCATTTGAACTGATAGGTGTCGATGATGTTGCGCTTGTTCTCGGCATTTTCATACGACACGTTGCCGCCGAAATTCTGGATATCGGTTTCCTGGCGGCGGCTGAACGAGGCGTCGAAGGTCTGGCGATCATCCGGGGTCAGCGTCAGCTTGCCGAAGTAGAAATCGCCGCGGAACGGGCTGATGAACGGGGCCTCGAAGTCGGACAGCCGCCGGCCCGAAACCTGGTTGAATTCGTTGACCGCATCCGCCGAACCCGTGCTCTTGACGTTGAGCGCGCGGTTCTGGTCGTTGCCCTCGTACGTGCCGAAGAAGAACAGGCGATCCTTGATGATCGGCCCGCCGAGCGCGATACCATATTGCTTGCGCGTGAAATCGGGCTTGGGGTTGCCGTCGCGCTTGTCGATGAACGACGTCTCCGACAGGCCCTTGCCGGTATATTGGCCGAACACTTCGCCGTGGAACTGGTTGGTGCCCGACTTGGTCACGGCGGTGATGATCGCGGACCCGGCCTGTTCCTACTCGGCCTTGTAATTCTGCGTCAGCACGCGGAATTCCTGCACGGCGAGCTGTCCGAACGGGTTGCCCCGGCTGTTCTGCTGGCCGGCGATGCCGCCTTCGCTGAGCTTGTTCTTGAGGCTGACGCCGTCGATGAAGACGTTGACCTGACTGGCGGTCGATGCGCCCGACTGGATGCCCTTGCCGGTTTCGCTGTCATTGTAACGCACGCCCGGAGCGAGCGCCGCGAACGACAGGAAGTTGCGGTCGGTCTGCGGCAGCGCGCGGATCTGCGCCTGGCTGACGTTGGTCGCGATCTCGCTGGTGCGCGTCTCCCGCAGGCGGCTGCCGGTGACGACGATGTCCTTCCCGCCCGATGGCGTGGCACCCGGTGCGGAGCCGGGGGCCTCGACCGTCGCGTCGAGCGATGCGGTCTGGCCGATCGCGACGGTGACGAGCTGGGTGTTGGTCTGGCCGTCGGTCGCGGTCGAGGTGACCTGATACGATCCCGGACGCAGGCCGTTGAGCGTGTATCCGCCGTTTGCATCGGTGGTCGCGCGATAGGTCTGGTTGGTATCGCTGCTGACCGCGGCGACGGTTGCGCCGGCGACCGGCGTACCGGCGGCATCGGTCACTTGCCCACGGATCGCCGCGGTGCTGGTCTGGGCGTAGGCGGGGGACAGGCCCGTCGTCGCGACGGAGAAGGCTGCGCTGGCGAGCAACAGCCGTAGAAACTTCTGGTTACGCATACTCATATTCGTGTTCCCTGTTTAATACCCGACTGACGCGGGCTTCATTTGGTCGTTTCGCGAATCATCAGCTCGGGCAACGACACCTCGAGCGCGTGATCGGTGGAGCCGGCGATCGCTTCGGTCAGCCGTGCGATCGCGCGCGCGCCGATCCCGGCAATGTCGACGTGCATCGTGGTGAGCGCAGGCGAGATGAGCCGCGACAGCGGGACGTCATCGAATCCCGCGAGCGCAATCCGGCCGGGCACGTCGACCCCGGCCGCGCGCAAGGCGATCAGCACGCCGAGCGCCATCATGTCATTGGCCGCGAAGATCGCATCCGCCGTCGGGTAATCGCGCAGGATCTGCGGGGTCAGCGCGACCCCGGTCTCCTGCATGAAATCGCCGGCGACGATGTGTGGCGCGAGCCCTGCCGCTTCCATCGCGGCGCGATAGCCGGCGATGCGCTCGCGCGCCTCGGCGTTGCTGTCGGGGCCGGAGAGATGGACGATCTCGCGCCGCCCGGTCGCGATCAGATGCTCGGTCATCGTCCGCGCACCCGCGACATTGTCGACGCGGAGCGTCGGACGGTCCTTCCCCGGCGCGTCGCAATTCACGAGCACCGCGGGGATGCTCGGCGGGAGCCCGGCGAGCAGCAGGTCGGGGTCGATATGCGGCGCCATGATGATCAGCCCGTCGACCCGGCCGCGCATCGTGTGGAGCATGCGCACCGCGCGGTCGCCGTCGTGCAGGTTGGACAACAGCAGTTGCAGCCCGCGTTCCGACGCTGCGCGATCCATCCCACGCAGCGTTTCGGAGAAGAACTCGCCGTGCAGGTCGGGAAGGACGACACCGATGGCGTTGGCGCGCGCCATGCTGAGGTTGCGGGCCCCCGCGTGCGGGACATAGCCGAGCGCGGCGGCAACGGTCTCGATATGCAGGCGCAGTTCTGGCCGGACGTTGCTGTGCCCGTTGAGCGCGCGCGACACCGAGGCGACCGACACGTCCGCCTCGCGAGCGACATCGCGGATCGTGGCCTGCGCCATCTGTCGAAACGTCCTTCCCTGTGTGGCGCGCGAAACCGTTCGCGAGCCCGTTGCGTCGGCTGGGGCAGTGGCCCGTGCCGATCTCCCTGCTTGATGTAACCGGTTACATCATTCAAAAGCGGTGTTCAAGACCGGCTGTTTCGGTAAGGGCGGGGGCAAGTGGCCGTACCGCCAAGGGGAGGATAAGCGATGGAAACGTCGAGCATTTCACGACGCGCAATGCTGCTTGGCGCAGGCGCGGTGACGGCCTGGGCGACGAGTCCTGCGCGCGCCTTGCTTGCGGCGGCGGATCAGGTTGACGCGTCCCCGATGATCGAATCGCTGATCGCGCGCATGACCGTTGCCGAAAAGGCGGGACAGCTCACGCTCAACGCAGCCGCCTGGGCAGGCGGCGCTGCGAACGCGCTCAACCCGATCAAGGCGGGCGCCACCTTCGAGACTCAACTCGCCGAGGTCCGCGACGGGCATCTGACCGGCGTGTTCAACGGCCACGGCACCGACATGGCGCAGCGGATGCAAAGCACCGCGATGCGCGAGTCGCGGATGAAGATCCCGCTGCTCTTCGCCGCCGATGTCATTCACGGTTTCCGCACCGTCTTTCCCGTGCCGCTCGCCGAAGCGGGGAGCTTCGATCCCGACCTGGCGGAAAGCACCGCGCGTGCAGCGGCGGTCGAGGCGTCGGCGGCAGGAATCGACTGGACGTTCGCGCCGATGGTCGACATCGCGCGCGACCAGCGCTGGGGGCGTGGGGTCGAAGGCGCGGGCGAGGACGTGTTCCTTGGCCGGATGATGGCCGCCGCGCGCGTTCGCGGGTTCCAGGGCCGCAAGGGGCTCGCCGCCGACGACGCGGTGATGGCCTGCGCGAAGCATTTCGCGGCCTATGGCGCGGCGGAAGCCGGGCTTGATTACAACAGCGTCGACGTGTCCGAGCGGACCTTGCGCGACGTCTATTTCCCGACGTTCCAGGCGGCGTTCGATGCTGGCGTGGGATCGACGATGGCGTCGTTCAACGAGATTTCGGGCGTGCCGGCAACCGCCAACCCGTGGCTGCTCGATACCGTGTTGCGCAAGGAATGGGGGTTCGGCGGTCTGGTCGTGTCGGATTATACCGGTGACGAGGAACTCATCGCGCACGGCTTCGCCGCCGATGCGCGCGAGGCGACGCGGCTCGCGTTCCTGGCGGGGGTCGACATGAGCATGCAGAGCAGCTTCTACCGCGATCACCTGCCCGCGCTAGTCGCGTCGGGCGCGGTGCCGATGGCGCGGCTCGATCAGGCCGTGCGGCGCGTGCTCCGCGTCAAGCAGGCGCTCGGCCTGTTCGATAATCCGTTCCGCCGGATCGATGCGAAGCGCGAGCGGACGCGGGTGCGGACCAAGGCAAATCTTGCGCTCGCGCGCGACGCGGGGCGCCGGTCGATCGTATTGCTCAAGAACGACGGCGACCTGTTGCCTTTGCCCCGGTCGGGCAAGCGGATCGCGTTGATCGGTCCGTTTGCGCAAGGGCAGAAGGATCTGATCGGCCCGTGGAATGTCTACGGTTCGGACAGCGAGGCGGTCGATCTGTTGACGGGTGTGCGCGCTGTCGTCGCCGACGCCGGGATGGTGACCGCAACCGCCGGTTCCGGGATCGAGCAGGCGCTTCCCGGCGGGATCGACGCCGCGGTCGCCGCGGCACGGGCAGCGGACATCGTCGTCCTCGCGATCGGTGAGGGGCAGAACATGTCGGGCGAGGCGCAGTCGCGGGACGCGATCGTCATCCCCGCACCGCAACTGGCGCTCGCCGCCGCGGTCTCCGCGACGGGCAAGCCGATCGTCGTCGCGCTCCGCAACGGGCGCGCGCTGGAACTGTCGGGCGCGGTGCTGGATGCGCCGGCGATCCTCGTGACGTGGTTCCTCGGGTCGCAATCGGGCCCGGCGATCTCCGACATCCTGTTCGGGCTGGCGGCACCGTCGGCACGTTTGCCCGCCAGCTTCCCGTTCTCGACCGGGCAGGAGCCCTATCATTATGCGCACAAATCAACCGGGCGGCCGAATCTCACGGAACAGCTGACCGAATATAAGGCGCATTACCGCGAAGCGCCCAATGCGGCGCGGTTCGCGTTCGGGCACGGGCTGACCTACGGCAAGATCGCCTATGGCAACCTGCAACTCGGCACGGGAAAGCTCGCGTGGAACGGCGACCTCACCGTCCGCGCGACGATCACCAACAGTGGCAGCCGCGCGGCGGACGAGGTGGTTCAGCTCTATATCCACGACGTTGCCGCCAGCATCACCCGCCCGGTCCGCGAGCTCAAGGCGTTCCGCCGCGTCCGCGTGGCGGCCGGGGCGCAGGTCGAGGTGGTCTTCACCCTCAAGCGCGCCGACCTGCTGTTCATCGGCACTGCGCTGAAACCGACGGTCGAGCCGGGGCAGTTCCGCATCTGGGTCGCGCCGTCGGCACAGGCGGAGGGTGTCAGCGGGACGTTCGACCTGGTCGCGGGCTGACCCTCAGGTGTCGGCGCGGTCCGCCAGATCCTCGACCAGCGCGGCATGGACGCCGCGCTTGAGCGGGTTTGCCAGCATGACCAGCGCCGACGCCACCAGCCCCGCCGAGCAGGCGTACAGCATCAGGTCGCGGATCCCCGCGATCGTCGCCCCAGTCTGCACCGCGCCCGCGACATAGCCGATATGGCGGTAGAACAGCCCAAGCACCCCCGCCGCCGCCGCCAGCCCGAGCTTCTGCAGCAGGGCGGCCACACCGAACGCCAGCGCCTCGACCCGGGTCCCGGCAAGCGCTTCGCCATATTCGACCGTATTGGGCAGCATCGACCAGAAGACGAGGTTGAACCCGGTAAACGCCGCCTGGAGCAGCGCGAGCACGACGATCGGCGTGACGAGGCCGCCAGCGCCGAACACCGCAAGGCACGCCAGTCCCCATCCGACCGCGACGAACCACACCCCGCGCAACCCGATCCAGCGCGTGACCGCCATCCACACCGGTACCGCGACCGTCCCGGCGAGCGCCATCAGCGCGAGGGTCTGCGGACCCTGCGCCGGTTGCCCTGCGACATGCTTGAAATAATAGAGCACCGATTGCGTCAGCAGCGCCGCCGCCAGCCCTGCGGCCATCGCCGCGAAATTGAGCGTCACGAACGCGCGATTGCCGAGCAGCAGGCGCAGCCCCGTCAGCAAAGGCAGTGGTGGTTGCGCCCGGTCCGCAGCCGGTGCCTCGCGCGCAAAGATCGCCAGGGCTAGCAACAGCCCCGCGCCGACCACGCCATAGACGATCGCGGCAGCGGCGAACCCCGCCTGGCCGGCCGCGTCGCCGGTGGTCCGCAGCGCGATCCACGGCGTGCCGACCGTGACGACCAGCGCCGCCACCGTCCCGAACACCATCCGCACCCCCGCGAGCGTCGTGCGGTCGCGGCTGTCGCTGCTGAACCGCGCGCTCCACGCGGCATAGGGCACGTTGACCGTGGCATAGAGCGTGCGGAACAGGATCTGCGTGGCGGCGATCGCCCCCGCGAGCCAGCCGCCCGCCAAGTGCGGCGTAGCATACAGCAGCACGAACGCCGCCGCGAGCGGCACCGCGCCCGCTGCGATGAACCGCCGATACCGTACGCCGGGGCGTTGCGCTGCGATGCCGACCAGAAGGTCGGCGATCCCGTCCCAAAGGGCACCTGCCATGTAGAGCGTCCCCGCCAGCGCTGCCGGAAGGGCAAGGACATCGGTGTAGAAGAACAGGAGGTAGAGCGAGACACTTTGCCAATACAGGTTGCACGCGAAATCGCCCGCGCCGAACAGCACGAACTGGGCCGGACCGGGACGCATCAGGGCAGGAGATGGGCTTTGCATGGGCGTCCGTGTGACTGATCGTCGGCGAGGTCTGGTTTGCGTCGCACGGTATCGGTTCCGACACTATCCGGAAGTGTTCGTTTCGAGCGGAGCAAAGTCGACAACCCATATTATCTGCTTCCCGTCGCCTTGCTCGTTCGGAAGGTGCCCTGGAGATGGAGGGGATGCGGCGGATCCTGAACGGCGACTTCTGGGTCAACGTGGCGGTTCGGTCATGGCGCGCCACCAGGTATCCAGCGAAGTCTGGCGGCCACTACGCACAATGCCGGCGCAATCGCGGCGTGGCGAATAGCGGTAGCACCCGGGAAAAGCGCGGGCACCCGGTACGGACGGCCCCGGCAGGACTTCCGCCGCGAACGGCCCGGTCTGCAGAGCCGCGCTTTCCGACTGCGCCGCCCCTGTCCGCACGGCCTTGCCGCAGCCGCCCGTTTTGGGCACCTTCGCGTTCATGCTGAAGCCCTTCCGTACGTTCGCGCCGCTTGGTCTGCTCCCGCTCCTGATCGGCGCGTCCCGGCCGCTGCCTGCCGATCCCGATACGCGCGCCTGGTGGGCGACGACCGCCGCGCTGTCGGATGACGCGATGGCGGGACGCGACGCGGGCTCTGCCGCCTATGAACGCGCCGCCAAGCTGGTCGAAGCGGGGTTCGCGGCCGCCGGTCTCGAGCCCGCGGGCGATAATGGCGGCTACATGCAGCGCGTGCCGATGCAGGCGCTGTCGATTGACCGCGCGACGTTCAGCGTCGGCGCCCGGCCGCTGCGCTTCCTCTACGACATCATGATCAACCCGTACCCGGGCATGCCGCCGCGGATCGATGCGCCGCTGGCCTATCGCGGCTATTGCAAGGCGGGCACGCTCGGCGACGTGCGCGGCAAGGCGGTGATCTGCCACGGAACGCACCGCGCCGGGCTGCCGTCAGATGCGGAGCGGCTCGCGGCCGTCAAGGCGGCGGGCGCAAGCGCGCTCCTGACCATCGCGGACCCCGGCTTCACGGTCGAACCGCCACGCTGGCCCTTCGCCTACGCACGCACGGTTTGGCTCCAGGGCAGCCCGCCGGAAGCGGCGGGGCTGATGCGATTCACACTCAACGCTGACGCATTGGGGCGATTGGATGCTGGCAGCGACCGCGATGCTGCGCGGCTTGTCGCCGCGGGCGCGGCCGGCCAAGCGCTGCCCGACTTCGATATTCCGGGGCGCTTCCACGCGGATTTCAAAGTCTCGGAGCGAACGATCAGCGCGCCCAATGTGCTTGCGCGGCTGCCGGGCAGTGACCCGTCGCGCGCGGCGCAAGTGATCGTGCTCTCCGCGCATCTCGACGGCTATGGCTTCGGCGAGCCGGTTGCGGGCGACGGTCTCTACAACGGCACGCTCGACGATGCCGCCTACGTCGCGTTGCTGATCCGTCTTGCCGAGCGGCGCCAGCGCGCGGGATTCGCGCGGCCGGTGCTGTTCGCGGCGTTCACCGGCGAGGAGAAAGGCCTTCTTGGCGCCCGCTGGTTCGTCGCGCACCCAACGCTGCCGCGCGATCATATCGCCGCGGACATCAATCTCGACCAGTTGCGGCCGATCTTTCCGCTTGAGCTGCTGACCGTCCATGCGCTTACCGACACGACGCTGGGCGACGATGCGCGCGCCGTGGCCGCCGGGATGAACGTCGGGGTGCAACCCGATCCCGAACCAGAACGCAACCTGCTGCGCCGCGCCGATCAATGGCCGTTCATGGAGGCGGGCATCCCCGCGACGGCGTTCGTGTTCGGCTACCGGCCGGGGACGGAGAGCGAGCGTATCTATCGACGGTGGTACAAGACCGGCTATCACAAGCCGCAGGACGACTTGACGCAGCCGATCGACTGGCACGCTGCGGCGGACTTCAACCGGTTCTTTTACGCACTCGTGGAGCGTGTCGCGGACCAGCCCGCGGCGCCGGCGTGGAAGCCTGGCAGCACGCTGCGCACCGCTAAACGCTAGGCGGTACTTGGTATCGAGCGGCGGACCAGGCCTTTCACGAGCCAGGGGCTGGCGGGCAAGGTCGCGGGGATGATGAGCGAGGCTGACGGCCATCGAAAATGAATGTCGAGCGGACTAGCGTCCAACGACGCGGTCAGGCGGCGGTATCGCGGGAACTACGTATGGAGCGGCCGGAACCGACCCCCTAATATTCCCCTTCGGTGCCAACGCCACGCGTCAAGGCCTTGCGGTGGGGCGCTCGACCCCAGGGGGACTGTATCGGCGATGCAGCGACGGCGGTCGCCGACCGCATGCTTGCGCTTCTGGCGGGGAAATTGGCCGTGACGACAGGGTATCTCATCGCTGCGTTCGTCTCGGGGCTGCTGATTGGTGCCGCGCTGGTCACGTATTGGCTGGGTTGGCATCGGCGCTGGCTCTGACGGCGGACTTTCGAGCCTCCTGATGCGTGATGGCGCGACATGTCCCCTCAGTGGACGTGCTCGGTCGAGGAGAGCGAGCCGGGCAAAGGGGGCGAGGCCTGGGGATCAGGCGGCGGTGACCGATAAGCGCACTTCACCAACAGCAACCGTCGCCAAGGAAGCCATCGTGATCAAGGATATCCTGCTCATCGTCGAGAATTCGGCGCATGCCAATCCGATCATCCGCGCCGCCGTGACGATGGCGGAACGGTTGGCGGCCACGCTCACGATCGAGGTGCTGACCGCAAGCCCACTGCTGATCCCGGCGCTCGCCCCGCTGACGACGATGTATGTCCCCGACTGGGCGATGGCCGAGGACGAAGCCGCGCGCATCAACACCATTTCCGCCAGCGTCGCCGGGTCGCCCGCAGTCCTTCGCGTGCTTGGCCTTCGCGACGACGTCTTCGATCTTGCCCGGCGCGCCGGGCGTGCTGGCCCGCTGGTCGATCTGATCGTGATGGGCAGCGATGCGGACTGGGAGACGCGGTGGCTGCGGCGTCGGGCGTCCGAGACGGTCGTGATGGGTGCGGGGACGCCCCTGTTGATCCTTCCGGGTGCGACTGCGTTGCCCCCCGTCCACAACGCGGTGCTGGGGTGGAAAGACTGCCCCGAAGCGCGCCGCGCGGTGCACGATCTGGTGGCGATGACCGAGCCCGGCGCGAAGGTGTCGGTCGTCACCGTCGGCGTGGAGGAAGGTGACGAAGGAAGCTCTGTCGAGAGTGTAGACGAAGTCGTTCGTCACCTGGTCCGCCACGGGTTGCGCGCCGAACGGAAGGCCGTGACCGACGCGGCGCTATCCGACGCGGAAGTATTGCAAGCCTTCGCGCTGGAGGATGGCGCGGATCTGCTCGCGATCGGTGCGTTCGGGCATACGCGGCTGCGCGAGGTGATGCTCGGCGGCGTTACCCGCAGCTTGCTCGACACGGTGCGGTTGCCTTTGTTGGTGTCACGATGAAGCCCACCGTCGGCACCGGACTGTCGTCCGTGGACGCAGCGTCGCGGCTCGCGCTCGACGGCCCCAACGAACTTCCGCGCGCGGGGCAGCGATCGACCTGGCGGATCGCGCTCGACGTCCTGCGCGAACCGATGCTGGCGCTGCTGCTGCTCGGTGGCCTGGCCTATCTGCTGCTTGGCGATCTCACCGAGGCATTGATCCTGCTCGGCTTCGCGACCTTCTCGGTCGGGGTTACCGTCGTGCAGGAAGCGCGTACCGAGCATGTACTGGAGGCGTTGCGCGATCTTTCCGCACCGCGCGCGCTGGTGATCCGTGATGGCGCACGCCTTCAAGTCGCCGGGCGCGACGTGGTCCGCGACGATCTGATCGTGCTGGAACAGGGCGACCGGATCGCCGCCGATGCCGTGCTGGTCGAGGCGAGCGACCTGCAGACCGATGAATCGCTGCTCACGGGAGAGTCTCTGCCGGTCGGCAAGATCGTGGCGGGCGAAGCGGAGAGCGACGCGGCGCACCGGCCGGGCGGCGACGGTCAACCCTATGTCTATTCGGGCTCGCTCGTCGCGCGCGGTGGCGGGATTGCGCGCGTGCTGGCGACGGGGCCGCGAAGCGAGATCGGTCGGATCGGCCAGTCGCTTGCGACGCTCGACACCGAAGCCCCGCGTCTGAGCCGCGAGACGACCCGGATCGTCACCTGGTGTGCGATCGGCGGTGGCGCGGTCGCGCTGAGCGTGGTGCTGCTCTACGGACTGCTCCGCGGCGGGTGGATCGAGGCCGTGCTTGCCGGGATCGCGATCGGCATGTCGATGCTGCCCGAGGAGTTCCCGGTGGTGTTGACGGTGTTCCTGGCGATGGGGGCATGGCGGATCGGCAAGATCGGCGTGCTCACGCGGCGCGCCGCGGCGATCGAGACGCTCGGGTCGGCAACGGTGCTGTGTACCGACAAGACCGGCACGTTGACCGAAAACCGCATGTGGCTTGCGGAACTGTGGTTGCCCACGGGGGAAACCCTCAAGCTTGGCGCAGGCGTCGCGGTCCCGGAATCCTATTATCTGTTGATCGAGACCGCTGCGCTCGCGAGTGCGGCCGTCCCGACCGACCCGATGGACATCGCGCTGCACGGTGCGCGCGCGGAGATGCCGGACATCGCCTTGCCCGCCGGTGCGCCCGTCCATGTCTATGCGCTGCGGCCCGAGTTGCTGGCGATGTCGAACGTCTGGGCGGATGGCGACACGCTGGCGACTTCGGCCAAGGGGGCGCCGGAAGCGATCGCCGCCCTGTGCCATCTGACGGGCGATGCGCTTGCGGCGATGACGGCAGCGGTCGAGGCGATGGCGGTACGCGGCGTTCGTGTACTCGCCGTCGCGACCGCTACGCCGCTCGATCGGGACTGGGCGGAAACGCAAGACGATTACGCCTACACTTTGACGGGACTTGTCGGGCTGGCCGATCCGATCCGGGCGAGCGTGCCCGCTGCGGTCGCGGAATGTCGCAGTGCGGGGATCCGCGTCGTGATGATCACCGGCGACTATGCCGCGACCGCCCGGTCGATCGCGACGCAGGCGGGGATCGACGATGGCGACGTGCTGACCGGCGACGATCTTGCCACGCTGGACGACGCCGCGCTGACGGCCCGACTGAAGTCGGTGACGGTCTTCGCCCGCATCATGCCCCAACAGAAGTTGCGGATCGTCCAGGCGTTCAAGGCCGCGGGGGAGGTGGTTGCGATGACCGGTGACGGCGTCAACGACGCACCGTCGTTAAAGGCCGCGCATATCGGCATCGCAATGGGCAAGCGCGGTACCGACGTCGCGCGGGAGGCGGCGGCGATCGTGCTGCTCGACGACGATTTCGGGTCGATCGTCCAGTCGGTCCGGCTCGGTCGGCGAATCTACGACAATATCCGCAAGGCGATGGCGTTCATCTTCGCGGTGCATGTGCCGATCGCCGGGCTGGCGCTGCTGCCGCTGTTCTTCGGCATGCCGTTGCTGTTCGGGCCGATCCACATTGCGCTGCTCGAGATGGTGATCGACCCGGTCTGCGCGCTGGTGTTCGAGGCCGAGCGCGACGAAGGCGACATCATGACGCGGCCGCCGCGCGATCCGGCGGAGCCGCTGTTTGCCGTATCGATGATCGTCTGGAGCGTGTTCCAGGGCGGTCTCGCTTTTGCCATGCTGGCGAGCGTCTTCTTCGTCGAGACGTGGAGCGGCATGCCGGAGGCCGAGCTTCGCGCGTTGATCTTCTTCGCGCTGATCGCCGAGATCGTCGCGCTGATCCTGGTCAACCGATCATTCAGTGCAGCCCTGGGCGAAGCCCTCCTCCGGCACAATGCGGCACTGCGCTATGTCGGCGTTGCGATCGCGGGCGTGACCGCGCTGATCCTGTTCCTGCCGCAAGCGCAGGCGCTGCTGAAATTCGGGTCGATCGCGTGGAGCGACATGGTGCTGGCGGTGGGGTTGGGCGTCGTCCTTCTGGTCCTGCTCGAAGGCTGCAAACCGCTGGTCCGGTGGCTGCTGGCGCGCGCCGCGCCCGCTTCGCAACCCGGTTCGGTCACCGCGGCGTGAGCGAGGATGCGGCACCGGCCGCGCGCGGCTTTCTGATGCTCCTGGTCGTGGCCGCGACGCTGGCGTTCGTGTGGCTGGTCGCTCCTTTTTCCGGCGCGATCCTGTGGGCGGTGATTGCCGCGGTCCTGTTCGAGCCGCTCAATGCGCGCCTGCTCCGCGCCTTGCACGAGCGCCGGGGGATTGCGGCGGCGATCACGTTGCTCGTCATCGTCACGGTCGTCGTCGTGCCGGCGATGCTGCTGGCGGCGGCGATGCTGCGCGAGGGGACGGCTTTCTATGCCCTCGTCCGCAGTGGGGAGATTGATTTCGGTCGTTTGTTCACCGAGACGCAGGGGCGATTGCCGGGATGGGCGAGGAGGTGGCTCGCCGACATCGGCCTCGGCGATATCGCGGGCTTGCGAACGCGATTGGGTCAGGGGTTTGCAAACAGCTTCCAACTGCTGGCGGGGCAGGTGATCAGCATCGGGCAGGGAACGTTCGGCTTTTTCCTGGCGCTCGGCGTGATGCTGTACCTGACGTTCTTTCTGCTGCGCGACGGCCATGCGATCGCCGCCCGCATCGAGCGCGCGATTCCCCTGGCGGCCGATCAGCGCGCGGTGTTGATCGCGCAATTCGTCACGGTGATCCGCGCGACGATCAAGGGCAGCTTGATCGTCGCGATCCTGCAGGGCGCGACCGGCGGGATCGTGTTCTGGGCGATCGGCATTCCGGGCGCGTTGCTGTGGGGCGTTGCGATGGGCGTGTTCTCGCTGTTCCCCGCGATCGGCACCGGCTTGGTCTGGGTGCCGGTGACGGCGTATCTCTTTGCCAGCGGCGCGATCTGGCAAGGGAGCGTGCTGTTCCTCTGCGGCTTTTTCATCATCAGCAGCGTCGATAACGTCGTCCGCCCGATCCTGGTCGGGCGCGATGCGCGCATGCCCGACTATGTCGTCCTGATCGCGACGCTGGGCGGGTTCGAGGGGATGGGGTTCAACGGCTTCGTGGTCGGGCCGGTCATCGCGGCCCTCTTTATGGCCGTCTGGCAGATATTCGCCACCACGGACCGCGCAGGGGCTGACGCGGGGATGCCGGATGGAGACATGTCGCCGCAAGATCTGGCGAGCCTCTAGACCAGGTACAGAGAGGCCATCGATTCGCGCAGCGGCGCGGACCCCTTATCCCGGCACCCGGAATGATGGGGTTGGAACCAGCGTTGTTATCATCCCCCTCGGCTCAACGGGCACCCCATCCGCCCATTCCACTGTCGTCGTGAGGTTGACCGAAAACGCGCTCCGTCTTGTTTGCGATCGAGAACTGTCCGCGCGCATATGCAATCGCGCCCTCGACCGCCTCGATAGTCGTGGCGATCTTCCCCGGGGCGGCGGTGAGAGTGGATCGTCAGGCGACGATCGGATCGTTCTCGACTTCGGTCGTGCCGGGCGCCTTCCAGGTGGTGGAGTTTGGGAGGCAACAATCGCGCTGAGAGCGGACCATTCCGGTCGGTTTGACCTTGCCGCCATCGGCAGTGACCGAAAGGGTCTCCGGGCCGAAGCTCGCCCGGTGGAGCGCGATCCGGGCGGTGTCCGCATCGCGGCGACCATGCTCCGTGGGGAACTGCCGCTCAAGTTCCCGCGCCACCGCTTTGATCCCCTTGGCGCGCGCGGTACTCCCGGATTGATTGCGCGCAATGTCGGGACGGTGGTCGGCCAAGTGACACCGACGGGGCATCGGCAAGAGCGGCGGCTAGGGTTTCAGGCGACGGGCTGTCAGAACCTTTACCGGGGCCACCGGCACTTCGCCCTTGAACGCGCCGCGTTGCGTGGCCGTCGGCGAAACGGGCGCGTCCATGATGCTGACGATAATCGGCATGCCCTCCACGACGTGGCCGAACGCGGCATAGCCAAGATTGTCCGCGGGCTGTCCTTTGCCTGCGTCCAGCGAAGACGTCTGGTTTCCGACGCTGATCGTAAACTCGCTGCGGCCGGTGCCTGGCGCAAGGCGGGCAAGCGATATTTCGCCGTCGGTGTGGTGGAGGCCGGTCTGCGTTGTTGGCTCGTGCGCGATGGGCGGGAGAAGGCGCTTGAACTCACCATTGGCTCCGAACTGGACAAAACCGAAATGATCGGCAGCTTTGACAGCGCGGTAGAATTCGGTGCCATCGAGCTTCTTTTGGTCCACGTACCGTAGGAAATTGGCAGCGGAAGCCGGCGCTTTCACCGTTTCCAGCTCGATCACGATCCTTCCCGCGCTCGTTTCGACCAGCACGCGCGGCAAGTTCACGGGCGGGGTGGTGGCCGAAGCCAGGGGAGTCGCCGGACCCTGCGCCAGGGCAGGTACGGCGAGCGCCAGACTTATGGCGGACAGACAAATTCTCATCGCGTTCCTTCCGATCGCTCAATTACGCCGGTATCTGCAATCCGGGGTTTGACCGCGACGCGCGTGGCGCTGACCGACCTGGTGCTTGCCCCCTTTTGAGCAGGAAAAATCCGTGTTGGGAACACTGCCCGCGCCACCCCCTACCGCGCCCGGCTCGCGTCGAGAAATGCGGCAGTCCATACCAGCGGGGCGTTCCAGTTGATCGCGACCTCGTTCACCGTAAAGACCCGGTAGTCATCGATCCAGCACGCCTGCGGCGCGCACCCGTGCATCGGCCCCGGACGTCGCGCTTCGTCCGAATTCGGCCCGCCCGACAGCACGCCTGAGGGTGGCGCGGGATAGCGCGGGTTCGCCATGGCGGCCCAGAAGCGATGGTGCGGGTGACGCATGCTGCGCACTCCGAAGCCTGTGACATAAGATTGGTCGAGCGCGTTGCGCCCCAGCACGTAGTCGAGGCTGGCGACCACCGCGTCGCGATAGGCGGGCGTCGCTTTGATCTGCCACGCCACACCAAGCACGATCGCGCGGTTGAGGATCGTCGCGTTCGATCCCCAGGAATAGCGTGTTCCGGCGTAGGGAAGGCCGTAGCCGCTGCGGCGTGTCTCCGCGACGAAACCGTCCGCCAGCCGCGTGATCCCCGCGCGGAGCGATGCGCGCAGGTCGGTCGGAAGGGCGCTTGGCACCGTCGCCAGGGTCAGCGCGCCCGCCAGCCGCAGATAGCCCCAGTCGATCCGGTCGCCAGGATCCGCAAACACGCCGTCGCTGCGCAACCGCGCGAGGAACGGGGCTTCGCCGGTGGACGCGTACAACTGCGCCGCGGCAAAGGTGAATTCGTCGCGGATGTCCTTGTCGCCATAGCCGCCGCTGCCGGTGAAATCCGAACTGGCACGCAGGTCGGGGTAGCTCAGGGCAGCCGCCCAGCCACGTCGTGCGGCGGCAAGGCACCGCGCGGCGAAAACCGGGTCGATCGTCCGCCAGATCCGCGCGGCCTGCGCCGCGACCCCGACCATGTTGAGCGTCGCGGCGGTCGATGGCGGGTACAGGAATCGCCGCTCGTGGTCGTCGGCGGGCGCGGTCGGCAGGGGCGTCCAATGTTCGTCCGCGATCTTGGTGTGGACGAGTCCCCCGGCGTCGATCGTCTCGAAGCCGGCGTCGCCATTTCGCCGGGCCACCGCCAGCGACGTCCCATCCGGGATTTGCATCGCGAGCAAAAATTTGACCTCGACCTGCGCTTCGTCGAGCAGGTCGTCGCGTCCATTGGCCCGTTCCGGAAGCGCGAGCCGCCCGTCCGCAAAGGCCGCCGCATCGCCGAACGCGCCCAGCCGTTCGTGCAGATCGAGCAGGGTCCAGGTCGATACGCCGCCGTTGACGACATATTTGCCCTGGTCGCCCGCGTCATACCAGCCGCCGGTCGCGTCGAGGGTGTAGCCGCAGCCCGGCCATTGCACGCCTTTCTGGTCGCGCCCCGCAAAGCAGGTGGCGCGATCGGGCGCATGACCCGCCGCGCGCGACAGGTCACGCCGTTCGACCAACGCGGGCAGGATCGGCACCCCGCTGCGTTGCTGGTAGAAGAACGCCATCGCCGCGGTCGCGACGGGGGCGAACGGCCGGTTCGCGATCGCGAAGGGGTGGCTGGCGTCCGGGCCGACATGCAGGACATAGCCGCTGCCGGGGGTGTGGAACTCGCCGAACGCGATCCGGTGCACGCTTTGCCCGGAGGCCGCATCGGGGCCTACCGGAATGGTGGACCCGGACGCGACCGTCCGTCCTTCCGAATTGCGCAACGTCCAGCCGAGCGGGGTCGTCGCGGCGGACAGCAGCACGGCCGTCTTGGGGCCGCGCGTCTCATATCCGGCCTGATCGATGCGGATCGCCGCGGGCGGGGTCGGCGCCGCCGCTGCGGCGAGCAGCAGCGCGACCGGAACGAGCCGGCGCGCGCTCATGGTTTCCCCACCAGCGCCTGGCGGATCGGCTCGACCCATTTGTCGTGGTCGATGTCGTAGACGATGAAATCGCTGTCGAACTGCCAATAGGCCCAGGGGAAGCCATGCGCCTCCGCATCGCGCCGGACGGTCGCGGTGTAGCGCACGCGGTCCACCATCGGCGTGCCGCTCTTGTCGAAGGTGCCGAACTCGCCGAGCAGCACCGGGCGTTTATTGGCCTTGCTCCAGGCGGCGACCGCATCGAGGTCCGCGCCGATGCGCTTCTCGTCGGCCGAGGTCAGCGGGATGCCGTGGAGATCGCGATTGTCGGTCCACGGCGCACCCTGGTGGGTGAAGCGGAACGGCTCGTAGTAATGAAAGGTGACGAGGATGTTGCGGTCGCTCGCCGGCAGCTTCAGCGCGTCCAGCTTGCTCAGGCTGTTCCAGTTGGTCGGCCCGACCACGAGCGTGCGCTGTGGATTGCTGGCACGGACGACGGGCAGGATCTGCGCGAGCAACGCGTTCCAGCGATCCGCGTCGAGCTTGCCGTGCGGCTCGTTCAACAGTTCGAACAGCACGGACCGCGGGGCGGCGCGATAACGCTCGCCGATCTGCCGCCAGAACGCCGTGAGCCTCGGGCCGCAAGCCTCGGGATCGTCCGAGCATGTGTTGAAATCATGTTCGTCGAGGATCACCGACAGGCCGGCATCGCTCGCCTGCTTGACCACGCGATCGAGCGTGGCGAGCCATTTGGGGTCGAGCCGGTTGGCGGCGTCCATATGGTCGAACGCCTGCAGCACGAGACGGATGAAGTCGAACCCGCCCTTGCGGATAACCGCGAAATGGCGCGGCTGGAAGCGTGCGCGCGCCGGGTCCTTCCACAGCGGATCGTAGCCGAGCACGTTGACCCCGCGGTGCAGGTGCGCGGCCGTGGCGAAGGCATCGCCGGACGGCGCGGCGCTCGCCGCGACCGGCAAGAGCGTTGTGCAACAGGCCAGTGCTACGCGGAGGCTGCGGGGGATCGTCCTCATTGCGTTGCTCCTTGAGCGGTATCGATTGCAACCGGTGTCACGCGCAAACTTCGGCGGTGGGAAGGGGGGCATTGGCGGGGATGGGCTGCCCCTTGGCATACGCCGCCGCTTCGAGCGTCGCGGTCGGGCCCGGCTGCGAAAGATCGCGCGAGCCCGCGTAAAAGCGATCGGCCTCCGCCTCGGGGAGGGTGGTGAAGCCGAACCCCATCTGGTCGTACAGGTCGAGCAGCCGCGGCATCATCCGCGCGTCGAACGCGCCGAGATGGAGCAGCAGCACGTACGGAATGTCCCGCCCGAGCGCGGCGCGGGCCAGATCGCGCGACCGCTGCGCCTGCGCGCGCGCCGCAGCGAGGAAGCTCGTCTCCAGCGTCGCGATTGCAGTCGTATCGTTTCGCGCGGTGCAGCGCGCGAAGGCGTCGTTCCAGGCATAGTCGCCAAAGCTCATCGTGACCGCGGCGATCCGATAGCCGCGCGCGCGCAATCCGGCGCGGACGGTGTCGCGCACGCTGGCGTCCTGCCCCTCGGCGAGGAAGGGGTAGCGGAACCAGTGCCAGTCGCTGTCGCCCGCGACCGCGGCGATCGCGGGCTCGTTGCGAAGCACATCGGCAAGGAAGGCGGTCGACCCGACCGTGTCGAGATTGACGTGGCCCGCGGTATGGTTGCCGATCGGCAGCCCGGCCGAACGCCATGCCGCCAGCACCCTGGGGGCGTTGGGGTCGCCCGCGCCGAAGGTGGCGTTCATGAAGCCGAACGCAGGCGCATGATGCGCGGCGAGCGCGGCGAGAATCGTCCGCGCGATGACGAGCCGGTCGCCCCCGACCGGCAACGGTCCATGCGCGGGCAGGTCGTCGAAGGTCAGGGCAATCCGGGGGCGCGCCGACCGCGTCTTTGCCGCGGGGGAGGAGGGGGTCGACCGTTCGGACGGCGGCGCAGCGAGGGCGGATCCTGCGACGAGCGCCGCCGTCAATCCGGCGGTCAAGACTTTCCACCCGTGCATATCGCATCCTGCTCCCCACGGCTCGGGTCCGGTCGCGTTTGCGATCGTCTCGGGCTGGCCGTGTTACCGGTATCACACCGTACCCCGCGGGTCGTGTCAACCCGCTGTGTCCTTGATAAGAAAGCGTTTCACGCGCGTACGTTTTTGCCCGAGACATGCTGTCGCGACGCCATCTGCTCCGCTACTGTCGGGAACAATGTCGGACTTTCCCCCGCCCGTAACCCAACGCCGCGTCGCCGAACGCGCTGCCGTGGACGCGGCGACGTTCGCGCGGGAGGTCGTGACGGCCTATCGACCGGTCGTGCTGCGCGGCCAGGTCGCGCACTGGCCTGCCGTCGGCGCGGGGGCCGGGGGCGACCGGGCGATGGCGCAATATCTCGCGGGCTTCGCGACGGCGGGGGGCAAGCCGCTCGACGTGTTGATCGCGCCACCCGAGGCGGAAGGGCGCTTCTTCTACGCCGATGACACGCTGACGGGGTTCAACTTCCATCGCCAGCCCGTGCCGATCGGCGCGCTGGTCGCCGAGCTGTTGCGGTTCTCCGAAACGGCAGCGGAACGGCCGCACGCGCTTTACGCCAACGCCGCGACCGCGCCCGAACATCTGCCGGGCTGGGAGGCGGCGAACCCGCTCGCGCTCGGGGTCGACGCACCGGCGAGGCTGTGGATCGGCAATGCCACGCGGATCGCGACGCATTACGACACGTCGATCAACATCGCGTGCGTCGTTGCGGGGCGGCGGCGGTTCACGCTGTTCCCGCCCGAGCAGATCGCCAACCTGTATGTCGGGCCGCTCGACCACACGATGGCCGGGCCGCCGTCGAGCATGGTCGATCCCGACGCGCCCGACCTGCAACGCTACCCGTGCTTTGCGCAAGCGCTGGCGCATGCCGAGGTCGCCGAGCTCGGACCGGGCGATGCGATCTTCATCCCGCCGATCTGGTGGCATCATGTCCGCGCGTTCGACCGGCTCAACGTGCTGGTCAATTACTGGTGGGAACATCGCTCGAGCGCCGCCTTCCTCGCGCTGGTCCATGCGATCGAGGCGGTGCGCGACCTGCCGGTCGCGGAGAAGACGGCGTGGCGGAGCTGGTACGACCATCTCGTCTTCGCGCCCGACGCGGCGCGGGCGGCGGACCATTTGCCGGAAGCGGCGCGCGGCATATTGGGGGCGGCGAGCGTCGAGCGGACGGGCAGGATCCGCCAGTTCCTGATCCGGATGCTGCAGCGGCCGTGAGCTGCAGTCGTCGGCGCGAATCCCCTTCGATCGTATCGGCTCACCAATTCTCCCCGTTCGGTTCGAGCGAAGTCGGTTTGGGGGCGTCAAAGTTCTGGTCGTCTCTGGAACGCTATCCGGTCCGCCCCAGGCTTTGCAGCAGTGTCACGCGCATCCGCTCCAGTCCGTCGCGGTCGGCCTCACCCAGCACGCCTTTGACGTGTGGCGGCAGATGCGCCGCCGGATCGCCGCCGGTCTGGAACACGAGATGGTCGAACATCGTGCGCCATACCTTGCGCTGGTCCTCCGGTAGCGTGCGCAGCGCAAAAAGCCCGAGCAACAGCGCGTCATACGGGTTGGGCATTCCCGCCGGTGCCGGGTCCCACCAGTAATTGCACAGCACGTTGACCGGCGCGAGCGAGGCGACCGCATGCCACCAGTGGAACGGAATGTAGAGCGCGTCGCCGGGCTCGAGCGTCGCCGCGCACGCATGCGCCATTGCCTCGGCGAAGCGCGGGTAGCGCTCGAGATCGGGCGCGTCCGGGTCGACCATGCTCACCGGCGTGCCCGCCGGGGTCAGTTCGTACGGGCCCATGTAGAGGTTGGCGACCTGATCGGGCGGGAACAGCGTGAAGCGACGGCGGCCCGCGACGACGACCGCGATATTCTCCATCAAATCGTAATGCGTCGCGACGCGGATCGCATTGCCGAGCCACAGCCGCGGCACGACCGTGGGATCGACCAGATCGATCGCGTGCGCCGCGGCGAACCCGGGGAGCAGGTCGGGTGCCGGGATCGACTGGACCGCGATCGCATAGGGACGCGGCACCGCGCGATCGCGCAGCAACCGGTCGAGAAACGGATCGAGCGGGGAACGGCCGCGCGTGAAGTTGAGCGCGGTGAGACCGGGTTCGTAGAAGAAGCGCCCCTCGATCTCGGGCGCGCCGACGATCGCGCCGACCGGTTCGGGATGGCTGAAGGTCTTGAGATAGTCGACCAGCGCCTCGTCCGACTCATGCGCGGCGTGGACCGCGGGCCAGTCCGCGGCGAGCCCGCGCAGGACCACCGGCCTTGCGGCGGTGCGGATCTCGCTATCGAACCGGGTCCGGTCGATGCCGTGCAGTTCCGCGATCGGCGCAGGGGTGGCGAGCGACGTCATGCCCGCGTCACAGCGGCGATCCCCCGCCACCGACGTCGAACGGCGATTCGGCGGTGAAGGCGAAGAACGGCACGTCGTCCTTGGGTGCGGGCGCGGGGGCCGGCGGAGCCACCGCCAGCGGGGAAAGCGCGGTCCGCCGCAGGAAATCGCCGTGCGTCGGCAGGCGTTGCGCGGTGTCGAGATAGCCGCGTCGCATCTGTTCCAGCGCAATCGCGACCTTCTGCTCGTCGAGCGCATCGGCGGCCGGCTCCCAGCTCTTGGGGATGATCCCCTGGCCGAGGCACACCGCCACCCAGCTCGGGTCGCTGAACAGGTCGTAACCTTCGCGGAACAGCCGGCCCTTGCCCGCGAACAGGTCGATCTTGCGTTGCAGGCTTTCGGGCACCTCCATCGTCCGCACCTTGTCCCAGAAGGGTGAATCGTCGCGGCGCGTGGCCTTGTAATGCAGGATGATGAAGTCGCGGATGTCCTCGTACAGGTCGTGCATCTGCCGGTTGAACTCGTCGCGTTCGGTCGGGTCGAAGCGCTTGTCGGGGAACAGCGCGAGGAGTCGCTGGATTCCCGCCTGGACGAGATGGATGCTGGTCGACTCGAGCGGTTCGATGAAGCCGCTCGATAGCCCGAGCGCGACCACGTTGCGGTTCCAGCAGTCCCGACGACGGCCCGCGGTAAAGCGGATCCGGCGCGGGTCGGCGAGCGGCTCGGCCTCGAGGCTCGCGAGCAGTTGCGCCTCGGCGGCATCGTCGTCGAGATAGTCGCTGCAATAGACGAGGCCGTTGCCCATGCGGTGCTGCAACGGAATCCGCCACTGCCACCCCGCCTGATGCGCGGTCGAGCGCGTGAACGGATCAGGCTCGCCCGGCCGGGGCAGCGCGCACGGCACCGCGATCGCGCGGTCGCACGGCAGCCAGTGCGCATAGCTCTCGTAGCCGGTGTGGAGCGTTTCCTCGATCAGCAGGCCGCGGAAGCCCGAGCAGTCGATGAACAGGTCGCCCTCGACGCGCCGCCCGTCCTCGAGCGTGACCGCCTCGACATAGCCGTCGCCGGGACGCTGATTAACCGTCGCGATCTTGCCTTCGACCCGGACGATCCCCGCCTTCTCGGCATAGTCGCGCAGATAGCGCGCGTAGAGCGAGGCGTCGAAATGGAAGGCGTAGAACAGTTCGCGCACCGGCGAGCGCGCATCCTCGTTCGCGCGGCCGAAGGTCCCGTTCTTCGCGGCCATCGCGCTCATCGACCAGGCCGCAATGTCCTCGATCGGCCGCCGTGCCTTCTCGCGTAGCCAGAGCTGGTGGAAATGAATCCCCTGCAAATCGTGACCATATTTGCCGAACGGATGGAAGTAGCGCTCGCCAAGCGCGCCCCAGTCAACGAACTCGATCCCGAGCTTGAACGTGCCCGCCGTCGCCGCAAGGAACGCGTTCTCGTCGATCCCGAGCATCTGATTGAAGTTGATGATCGGCGGGATCGTCGCCTCGCCGACGCCGACCGTGCCGATCTCGTCGGATTCGACCAGGGTGACCTGGGTATAGCCGTTGTTGAGGAAGCGGGCGAAGGCGGCGGCGGCCATCCAGCCGGCGGTGCCCCCGCCGACGATGACCACGCGGCGGATCGAATGCTCGTTCATTGGGTGAGGTGTCTCGTCTGGGCCGCACGATAGGCGGCGTGGGTGGGAACATGCGGCAGGGCGGCGGCAATCGCGGATGCCTGATGCGCCATCGCCGCGCGTACCGACGCGACGGGGATGGCCGAAACGAGCGGATCGACGCGGCGCGGCAGGAAGCCCTGGCCGATCATGACCGCGGCCCAACTGTCGCGCGCGAAGGTTTCCTCTTCATGGAACGGGAGGCGCCCGCGTTCGGCGAATTGCGCGAGCGTATGCGCGAGGCTGGCAGGCGGTTCGGTCGCGGCGAGGCTGCGCCACAGCGGATCGTCGCGCCGCGCCGTCCGGTAATGCATCGCGAGGAAATCGCGGACGCGTTCGGCTTCGGCGCGGGTCTGGCGATTGAATTCGGCCACCTCGACCGAGGTCGCGACACGGCCGGGGAGCATCGTGATCAGCCGGTCGATCGCGCTGAGCGCGAGGTGGAGGTTGCACCATTCGAGCGGTTCGATCTCGGTCGCGGCATCGCCGATCGCAATGCAGTTGCCCTGCCACGGCTGCGGGCGCGTGCCGGGGCGGATGCGGATCGGTTCGCCTGGCGTGGCACCCGAGGCGTTGCGCAGGACGCGCGCCGCCTTGCCGTCGCTGATCGCGTGGGAGGCATAGGCAAAGCCCGCCTGTCCGCCGCTCGACCATCGCCAGCCCGCTTCGTGCGCGGTGACGGTGGTGAGCACCGCCGGCTCCCCGCCCGGTTCGGCGAGCAGGACGCGGTCGCAGGGGAGCCACGCACTCCAGTCGTCGCGCACCGCGTCGATGGTGCCGCGCAGGCGGGCCTGGGGGCCGGTCGCGTCGATGAACAGGTCGGCGCACAGCGCGGACCCGTCGGCCAGATCGACCGACGTGATCGCCTTGTCGGCATCCAGCGTCACCCCGGCAATCTCGCCCACGATCTCGCGAACGCCGACGTGCAGCGCGAACGCGCGTAGCATCGTCGCGTGGCGGGGCACATCGAGCGTCAGGCCAAATTCGTGGTCGGCGAACGGCGAATTGGCGGTCGGCGGGACGAACCGCCCGGCGCGCGCGAGCGCCGCGGCGGGCGAGTGGCTGTCGAACGGTTCTGCGCTCCCGTCCTGTGCCGATCGCACCCAGTGCAGATGGAAAGCGGTCGGCCCGAACGAAGCGCCATAGCGGCCATAAGCGTGGACATAGTCCGGCAGCCCGGTTGCCCAGCCCGCGAACAGCGTCCCGAGCCGGTAGCCGCTGCCGGTCCGCACGATCCCATCGGCGACGCCGATCCCCAGATCCTCCTGAAACCCCAGCAGCGAGGGCAGGGTACAGGCGATCCGGTCGGCCAATGCATCCGGCGCGGCCGCGCACGCGAGGATCGTCACGTCGAGGAACGGCGCGCGCCGTTTGATTGCGGCGGCGGCGCACCAGGCGGTGATCCCGCCGCCTGCCACCACGATCCGCTCGAGCCGGTCGCCGCGCATCAGGCGGCTTGCGCCATCGCGCAATAGCGCTCGATGAAGCTGCGGTGATCGGGGCGGCGCGCGACATCGCCCGCAATTTCGGCTTGGAGCGTCTCCACGCTGTGGAGCAGCGCATCCGTCGCGACCGTGTCGACGCGCGGATCCCATCCTTCGGGCACGATCCCCTGGCCGAGATAGACCGCGACCCAGCTGGGATCGAGAAACACCCCCTCGCGATATTTCACGATCCGCGCGCGGGTGCGCCACAGGTCGAGCTTTTCGGACAGCGTGTCCGGGATGGGCATTGTGCGGACATAATCCCAGAAGGGGGAGTCGCTGCGGGTGGTGGCGTGATAATGGAGGATCAGGAAGTCGCGGATCCGGTCATATTCAAGATCGATCACGCGGTTGAATTCGTCGCGGTCGGTGGCGCTGATATGGCGCTCGGGGAACAGCTCGATCAGCGCGGTGATCGCCTGCTGGACGAGGTAGATACTGGTCGATTCGAGCGGCTCGAGGAAGCCGCTGGCGAGCCCGATCGCAACGCAATTGCCGACCCAGCTTCGCCGCCGCCGTCCCGCCTGGAACCGCAGCATGCGCGGCGCGGCGAGCGGCTCGCCCTCGACCGCGGTTTCGAGCGCGCGGCGTGCGTCGTCGTCGGAGACGAACGCGCTCGCATAGACATAGCCGTTGCCGGTGCGATGCTGCAGCGGGATCCGCCAGCGCCAGCCCGAGGGCATCGCGATCGCGCTGGTATAGGGCGTGACCGCGGTGCGCGTCCGGCACGGCATCGCCACCGCGCGATCGGTCGGCAGCCAGTGCGACCAGTCGACGAACGGTTCCGCGAGCGTCGACCCAAGCAACAGCGAGCGGAAGCCCGAGCAGTCGATGAACAGGTCACCCTCGATCCGTTCGCCGCCGTCGAGGACGATCGCCCGGATGTCCCCGCTTTCGCCATCGCGCTCGACGGTGGCGACCGTCCCTTCCGTGCGACGTGCGCCGGTCTCCTCGGCGATC
Source organism: Sphingomonas sp. PAMC 26621 (assembly GCF_000251145.1). Taxonomy (GTDB): domain Bacteria; phylum Pseudomonadota; class Alphaproteobacteria; order Sphingomonadales; family Sphingomonadaceae; genus Sphingomonas. The sequence continues at coordinate 209,796 of NZ_AIDW01000006.1, forward strand.
TGGCGCAGGTATGGCGCGAACAGCAGCGCATCGAACTGATAGGCATAGCCATAGGTCCCCGCGAGCGTCCGGTCGGTCGCGGGCCGGTCGAACTTGCCGCCGCGTGCCAGTGCGCAAGCGTAGGACAGGCTGTCGAGCGACGGCAGCGGTTTCCCCTCGCGCAGCAACCTTGTCCAATAGTGGTGAAAATCGACCGCGCCGGACCCGCGCCCGAAGGTGCCGAACGGATGGATGTAACTGTCGCCGATCCGGCCCCAGTCGCGGAACTCGATGCCCAGTTTGAAGGTCGCCCGCGTGCGCGCCATGAACTCGGCTTCGTCGATCCCGAGGCGCTTGTTAAAGGCGCGGATGTGCGGAAGCGTCGCCTCGCCGACGCCGACCACGCCGATCGCCTCGGATTCGACGAGATGGACCGAACAGTGATCGGGCAACAGCCGCGCGAGCGCAGCGGCAGTCATCCAGCCGGCCGTCCCGCCGCCGACCACCACGACCCGTACTTTTGCCCCTGCTGTCAACGGCATCGCTACTCTCCACCGGCGCCTTATGCTTGCGCTCCCATCGGGTGCTCCTTCATTCCAAACGCTGCGTCAACCGCTAGCTGATTGTTTCACCAGCGTTGCAGGATTGTCACATTCCTTCGAATTTAGCGTTTGATTTCCCCAAAATGTTACCGCAAACATAGCTGGCGCGCATCGGACAAACCGACGGCGTCGTCAAAATCAGACGCGAATACAGCGTCGTGTTCAGTGAGGGGTTGTGTATGCGTAGCTTAACGCCACAGACGGCGGCTGTTCGTCGTCTTGTCCACTTTTTCCATGGCGCTTCCGCCACCGCGTTGTGCGTCGCGCTTGCCGGGACGGCACACGCGCAGACCGCCGGATCCAACCCGACGTCGCCAACCGGAGCGGTTGCAGGGCAAGGCACCGCAGGTACGGCCGGGGCACCGACGTCCTCCAGCGAGACTTCGAGCGTCGACGGGCAGACTGCGACGCCGGCGAACACCGCCAAGGATCCCGACGACATCGTCGTGACCGGGATTCGCCAGAGCCTCGCCAACGCGCAGAACATCAAGCGCAACTCCGACACGGTGGTCGACGCGATCACTGCGCAGGACATCGGCGCCTTGCCCGATCGTTCGGTGACCGAAGCGCTCCAGCGCGTGCCGGGCGTGTCGATCAGCCGCTTCGCCGCCTCGAACGATCCCGACCATTTCTCGGTCGAAGGTTCGGGCGTGGTCATTCGCGGTCTCAACTTCGTCCGGTCCGAATTCAACGGGCGCGACGCCTTCTCTGCTGGGATCGGCGGCCAGTCGCTCAACTTCTCGGACGTGCCCGCGGAATTGCTCGGATCGGTCGAGGTGTACAAGAACGTCACCGCCGCCTCGATCGAGGGCGGGCTCGCCGGGACGGTCAATCTCAACACGCGCAAGCCGTTCGACAACAAGGGCTTCCATATCGGCGTCGATACCGAGGCGAGCTATGGCGACCTTCGCAAGAAATGGACCCCGACCGGGTCGATCCTGGTCAGCAACACCTGGGATACCGGCGTCGGGACGTTCGGCCTGCTCGGCGACGTGTCCTACTCCCGCGTGCGAAGCCGCGCTGATGGTTTGCAGATCACCAACTTCCAGGCGCGCGACAACTCGCTGGTGACGTACCAGAGCCAGGGCGGCACGACGATCTGCCGCAATCCGCTGCCGGGCAATTCCGACACGACAACCTTGCCGGGCGCGAACGCGGCCTGCGGCGCGGCATCGACCCCGGGCGCGGACGGGTTCGCCGATCCGCAGTCCGGCCTGTATTCGCCATTGGGCGGACAGTATCGCACTCAGGAGTTCGATCGCAAGCGCGACGGCATCGCGGTTGCCGCACAGTTCGAATCGAAGGACCGCCGGTTCCTGATTACCGGGCAGTACATCCGCTCGCACACGACCAACCTGTCGGACGAACATACGTTCGAGGCGGCGCCCGACCTTTCCGAATACAGCACCTATCCGGTCGGCTGCCAGCAGAACAACGCCGGCCCGCTGACCAACCCGACCGACGTCAACTCGGGCACGGTGCGTGCGCAATGCCCCGTCGGCCAGTTCACCAACTACAAATATGACGCGAACGGCCTGTTCCAGAGCGGCTACATCACGACGCCCGGGACCGGCTATCGCAGCAACCTGAGCGGCACGCCGCTGCAGACGTTCATCCCCACCGGCGGCGCACCGATCTCGTTGTCGCGCGGACAGTCGTACGAGCAGAATACGGTCAACGATTATGGCCTGAACGCGCTGCTTCACCCGACCGAGCGGCTGCATATCGCGCTCGACGCCGATTACACCGAGTCGCACCACCAGGTCAGCCAGCTCAATATCTTCGGCGAGACCTATGCCGACCAGGAGCTGAACCTCACCGGCAATTTGCCGACCGTCGTATCGCACAAGCCGGCGACGCTGGCGGCGGCGTGGGCGGGGCCGGCGAACCCGGCGCTGGTCAATGCGACCGACGCGCAATATTTCGGCGATCCGAACGTCGAATTCTGGCGCGCGGCGATGGACCATTTCGAGGACAGCCGCGGCAAGGAGTTCCAGTTCAAGGGCGACGTCACCTATGACGTCGACGGCAGCTTCCTCGACAAGATCCGGTTCGGCGCGCGCTATGCCGACCGGGACCAGACCGTAAAATATTCGGCCTATAACTGGGGCATGCTCAGCGAGGTCTGGGCCGGAAGCCCCGTCTCGATCAATCAGGTCAATGGCGGCAACGCGAGCTTCTACAACTTCAACAACTTCTTCCGCGGCGCGACCCCGGGGCCGGCCGGTGCCTATTATTACAACGGCAACATGATCGACGGCTATGACAAGACCGTCGGCTTCATCAACCAGGTCGAGGCGGCCGGTGCGGCCAGTCAGTGCCCGCCCACTGCGGCACCGACAAATCCGCCGTGCACGCCTTCGACGCGCTGGGCTCCTGCCGCGCTGCGTGCCGGGGTCGGCGCGGATTCACCGTACCTCCCGAACGAAGTCACCCGCGTGCATCAGCGCGACAGTTCCGCGTATCTGATGGCCTCGTTCAATACCAAGACGCTGGTCCAGGGGCTGGACATCGCGGGCAACGTCGGGGTTCGCTACGTCCATACCGGCATGGATAATTTCGGCGGCAGCATCATCCCGAGCCAGGCAACCCTCGGGATCGCGGACTCGTACCAGAGCCGGTGCGTCCGCGCGGCGCCGACCAATCTGCCGGCCGGCTATACGCCTGCCGCGCCCGGTGGCGTTTGCCTGCTTGGCCCCGCAGGTTACGCCCGCTTGCAGCAGTTCGCCGCGCCCAACCCGACCATCGTGCTGGGTCAGGCGTCGAACGATTACACCTACTGGCTGCCCAGCGTGAACCTCAAGGTCGGCCTTACCCCGCAGCTCCTGCTGCGCTTCGCAGGCTCGAAGGTGCTCACCCGCCCCGACACCAATCTGGTGCGCAATTTCCAGCAGATCTCGATCGACGGAAACGGCAACTTCCAGAGCCAGGTCGGCAACCCGTATCTGAAACCGGCGACGGCGTGGCAGTTCGACATTACGGCCGAGTGGTATTTTTCGCGGGTCGGCTCGCTGACCGCGGACGTTTTCTACAAGGACATCAGCGGCTTCTTCTACCAGTCGCTGGTCAGCCTGCCGCTCACCAACAATGGCCAGACGTTCGACCTGCTGACGCGCGGGCCGGCCAACTATTCCGGGCACGGTAAGGTCAAGGGCGCGGAAGTCGCCTATCAGCAGACCTTCAACTTCCTCCCCGGCCTGCTCAGCGGCTTCGGCTTTACCGGCAACTATACGTTCATTCAAAGCACCGGCCTGCCCAACTCGTTCCTGAACGGCGGATCGCCGGTAACCAACGTGGCGGCGCAGACCAAGACCGGCAGCCTGCCGCTCGAAGGCCTGTCGAAGCATAACGTCAACGCGACGTTGTTCTACGAGAAGGGCCCGGTCTCGGTCCGCGCTGCGTATAACTGGCGGTCGAAATATCTGCTGACCGCAGCCGACGTGATCTATCCCTACACGTCGATCTTCCAGGACGCGTCGGGCCAGCTCGATGCCTCGGCGTTCCTCAATCTCAACAAATATGTGAAGATCGGGGTACAGGGCGTCAATCTGACCAACTCGGTGACCAAGACGCTGCAGGCGTATAGCGGTGATCCGAACACGCTCGCGCCGCGGTCCTATTTCGTCAACGACCGCCGCTTCTCGTTCATCCTGCGCGGCAACTTCTGATCATCGCTGCCGGGGGGCGCCAAGCCCCCCGGCACACGATCGGCGATCCCGTCAGCGGGGCGGTGCAGCCGCAAACGCAGCGGCGACCGCTTCGCGCATCGGCTTGGCGCGGAACTGCGTATCGTACAAAGTCGGGCGGCGCCGCGAGCCATCCTTGCGCGGCTCGAACCCCTCGATCCAGCTGTACCGGTCGCACAGGCCCCAGCTCAGCACGTCGCGCACCGCCGGGTAGCTCAGCGTCACGTCGAGATAGCCGCGTGTAAAGTCAGCGACCGCGCGGTCGCGGGTGGTGACGTCGGCCGGCAGCGCATTGTCGCGCACGTCGAGCTCGGTGAGCAGCAGCCGATACCCCATCTGCGTGACCGCATCGAGGAAGTGCCGCCAGTCGCGTTCGAGCGTGGCCACACTTGCCTTCGTATCCAGCCCCTGCGTGACGAGATGCGACTGGATGCCGAGCGCGTCGACCGGCGTGCCGCGGCGGCGGAACCCTTCGAGCAGCTTGAGCACGCCCGTACGGTGTGCGGCATTCCCCGGCTCCCAGCTCATATAGTCGTTATAAACGAGCTGCGCCCCCGGCGCGGCGGCGCGCGCGGTGTGGAAGGCGAGGTCGAGCGTCGGTTCGGCACCGCCCATCGCGCGCGAAAGACTGGTGTCGTACAGCACGCCATCGGCCGGGCGGACCGCCTCGTTGACGACGTCGTAGCTCGTGATCCGCTTGCCGTAGCGGCCGAGCACCGTGTCGATATGCGTCGTCAGCACTCGTTCGGCTTCGCGCTTGGGCGTGGCGCCGAAATCGTAGCTGTTGAGCCAGGCGGGAAACCACTTTGGCTGGTGCCACAGCAAGTTATGCCCGCGGACCGCGAGGTGTTCGCGCTCGGCCCAGCCGAGGATCGCATCGAAGCGTTCGAACGCGAAGGTCGTCGGGCTCGGTCGCAACCACTGCCATTTCATCTCGTTCTCGGAAACGATCGACCCGCATTCGGAGGAGACGAGGCGCGCGTACGCCGGGTTGGCGAAGGAACCACGGTCCGCGCCCGGCGCGCCCCAGGCGATCGCGGAGCCGAACCGTATCCCCTTGCGCCGCGCCAGCGTATCCAGGGAGGGGGCTTCCCGCGCCGCGGCGGCCAGCGGTGCCGCCGCGAGGCCTGCAATCGTCCCGAACATGGTTTCGCGTCGCGTAAATCCAGTCATAACAGCACCCTCTCTTATTTTGATACCGTTACCATCGGCAAGCGGTAGGCGCAGGTCAAGGACTGGTAGCGGCCGCTGATGCGATCAATATGCATCTTCGCACAACGCGCCCGGCCCGGATATGCGCCGAACCGGGTCGGACCTGCCGTTGCGCATCGCGGCGCAAAACCGTAGCGGCACCCTCCGGGGGTAAGAATGAAACCGCGACCAGCTCAGCACCCGGCGAAAGCCGCGACGATCCGCGATGTCGCCGCGGCAGCGGGGGTGTCCGCAATGACCGTCTCGCGCGTGGTCAACAAGGAAGCGACGGTCCGCCCCGGCACCCGCGATCGGGTCGTGGCGGCGATCGAACGGCTCAACTATTCGCCGAATCTCGCCGCGCGCATTCTAACCGGCGCGCAGCAGATCCGGATCGGACTGTTGTTCACCAACCCCAGTACGAATTATCTCAGCGCGCTGCTGGTGGGTGGTCTCGATATGGCGAGCCAGTTGAACGTCCAGATGATCGTCCAGAAATGCCAGCCCGACGATCACGCGATCGCGGTGGCACGACAGTTGATCGAAGGCGGGATCGATGGCCTGATGCTGCCGTCGCCGCTTTGCGATTCTGCCGAGCTGATCGCCGCCATCGTCGGCGAGGGCGTCCCCGCGCTCGCCATCGGCAGTGGCACGCCGTCGCCCGATCTGCTCGCGGTCAGCATCGACGAATTTGCCGCAGCGCGGACGATGACACAGCATATCCTGTCGCTCGGGCATCGCCGGATCGGTTTTGTCGTGGGCGATCCGAACCACAGCGAAAGCATCCGGCGGCTTGACGGCTATCGCATGGCGTTGCGCGAGGCTGGGCTGGTGGTGAACGAAAGGTACGTGGCGCAGGGGCAGTTCACGTACCGCTCGGGACTGGATGCCGCGGAAGAATTGCTCAGCCTTGCCGATCCGCCGTCGGCAATATTCGCGAGCAACGACGACATGGCAGCGGCGATCGTGAGTGTTGCGCATCGGAAGTTGCTCGCCGTTCCAGCCGATCTTACCGTCTGCGGGTTTGACGACACCACCCTCGCAACCGCGATCTGGCCCGAACTCACGACGATCCGGCAGCCGATTGCCGAGATGGCGCGGGCAGGGGTCGAGTTGCTAAGCGCCGAAATCCGCTCGCGCCGCGCCGGGAACGCATTTTCGGCGCAGCATGCCGTCCTCGGCCACGCGCTGGTTCGCCGCCAATCCGACGGCATATGGTCGGATCGGCACGAAGCCGCTGCGGTGGAGGCGGACTGACGGTCCGGCTCGGGCGTCGCGCCTGCGATCGTGATCGCAGGCGCCGACCGCCTCGGGCCGACCCACGCCGGTTGCGTGAGGCAACCGCGGGTTGGGATCCAAGAACCTGCAAGATGGTCGTCCGCCCCGCAATCTTGTCGAGACAGCCGCGCGCTTGGCTCCTATCGTCGGTGACCGATGGCTACCAACGTCGCAGTGCCGGCCCGCTGGCGGAGCATTCTGGATCACCCTCGCGGCCTGTACGTGCTGGCCGCGACCGAGCTGTGGGAGCGGATTTCCTACCACGGCATGCAGGCGCTGCTGGTTTTGTACATGGTCGAGCAGTTGCTCCTGCCCGGGCATATCGAGCAGATTGCCGGGTTCGACCGTTACCGCGCGATTGTCGAGGGGATCACCGGCCCACTTTCCACGCAGGCGCTCGCAGCGCAGACGTTCGGGCTCTACACCGGGCTGATCTACTTCACCCCCGTCATCGGGGGCGCGATCGGCGACCGTATCACGGGGCGGCGTGGCGCGGTCGCGGCGGGGGCGCTGCTGATGACTGCGGGGCACTTCTCGCTTGCGTTCGATCGCTCCTTTCTGCTCGCATTGTTGCTGCTGATCCTCGGCGCGGGCTTGCTGCGCGGCAATCTGTCGGCGCAGATCAAGGCGCTGTACGCCGATGGTGATCGACGCGAGGCGGACGCGTTCCAGATTTATTACGTCGGCATCAATCTTGGCGCGTTCATCGCGCCGATCCTGACGGGTGCGCTGGCGGCGACCTATGGCTGGCACACCGGGTTCGCCTTCGCGGGGTTCGGAATGCTCGTCGGTCTTGCCGTGTATCTTGCCGGCGCGCGCTATCTCCCGGGCGATCCGGATCGGCGCGTGCGGGCACGGCGGGAGGCGCTGACCGCGGACGAGCGTCTGCGGATACGCTGGCTGGTCGCATTGCTGCCGCTTTGCGTCGGCTTCTGGATTGCGCAGTCACAGGTGTGGAATGTCTATAAC
>NZ_AIDW01000005.1 GCF_000251145.1 Sphingomonas sp. PAMC 26621
CCTATCCCCTGTGTGCCTTGGCAGTCTCAGAAGGCAACGACAAGGGCAAGGTCGAAGGGCTGGTCAAGTTCTCGCGCGCCAACTTCATGGTGCCGGTCCCGCACGCTGCCAGCTTCGACGATCTGAACGCGATGCTGGAAGAGCGCTGTCGCGCTCGACAGCGCGATCATGCCGGCCGCCATGCCGAGACGATCGGCGAGCGGCTGGTGGCCGATCGCGCCGCGCTGCGACCGCTGCCGGCGGTGCCGTTGGAGCCCTGCGAGAAGCGCGCTGCACGGGTCTCGTCGATGGCGCTCGTGCGCTATCGGACCAACGACTACTCGGTGCCGACCGCCTATGGCTTCCAGGACGTGGTGGTGAAGGGCTTCGTCGCCGAGGTCGTGATCCTGTGCGGCGGCAAGGAGATCGCCCGCCACCAGCGGTGCTATGGCGAGGGCGTGTTCGTCGCCGACCCGCTCCACTATCTGGCGCTGATCGAGACCAAGCCGGGTGCGCTCGACCAAGCCGCGGCGTTGCAGGGCTGGGCGTTGCCGGATGTGTTCCAGCATCTGCGCACCTGCTCGAAGCGCGGATGGGGCAACCGCGGCAAGCGTGAGTTTTATCCAAGTGCTGCGCCTGCTGGGAGGCGTTGCCGCTCGCATCGTCACGGATGCCGTAACCCAGGCGATCC
>NZ_AIDW01000004.1 GCF_000251145.1 Sphingomonas sp. PAMC 26621
CCAGCCGTTCGCGCTCGATCCGGCGCTCGCGCTGTCGATGGGGCTGACCCCGCCGACGATCGAGAAACTGATGGCGGGGTTCGGCTTTCGCCCGGCACCTGCGGAGGACACCGGTTCAACACCGCGCTGGGTCTGGCGTGGCCTCCCTACCGTCCGACCCGTCGCCGCGCCGCGCGGCACGGCCTTTGCGGCGCTCGCCGATCTGGCGGTGCATGGCTGAAGCCTTCCCCCGCGGCCCGAGCATGCGGCTCGACTGTTTCCTCTGGTTCGCCCGGATCGTGAAGACGCGCGGCATCGCGCAGGGGATGGCGGCGGGCGGGCGGTTGCGGATCGACGGACGTGCGGTCGACCGGCCCGCCGCGGCGGTGCGCGTCGGCAGCGTGCTCGCCTTCGCCACCCCCTCGGGCCGGGTTCGCGCGATCCGCGTCGAATGCCTCCCCGAACGCCGCGGACCGCCCGAAGCGGGGCGCGCCTGCTATACCGACCTCATCGAAAATGACCGAACAGGCACTGCAATCATTGACGAGGCGGGCGCTCGGGCATAGCAGCGTCGGGTTCGTTGCTCCGGGAGTTACCTAATGACCTACGTCGTCACCGATGCCTGCATCAAGTGCAAGTACATGGACTGCGTCGAGGTGTGCCCGGTCGACTGCTTCTACGAAGGCGAGAACATGCTGGTGATCAACCCCAGCGAGTGCATCGATTGCGGCGTGTGCGAGCCCGAGTGCCCCGCGGAAGCAATCCTGCCCGATACCGAGAGCGGCCTCGAGCCGTGGCTGGAACTTAACACGACCTTCTCGAGCCAGTGGCCCAACGTCACGCGCAAGGCGGACCAGACTCCGGCGGACGCGGACGAGCACAAGGGCGAGACCGGCAAGTATGACAAATTCTTCTCGGCGGAACCGGGCGCGGGCGACTGAGCTGGAACCGACGGATCGGATTCGGGACTGCCGCCGGCGTTTTACGACGCCGGCGCAGCGCGTTCGGCGACGTTTGGCTGGTAATTTTATTACGACTATGTTAAACCGGGACTGACGGTAAGCGCTATCAGTGCTTTTCCGACACGGAGACGTTCAAACCCATACACCCCCCGCGTGCGCTGATGCAGCCTTGCTGCGTGTAGTGCGTTGCACCGGGATACCCGGTTCACAGAAAGGTCTAACGGAATGGCTGCCAAGGCGCTGTCCTTCGACGTCGGCGATTATGTCGTTTACCCCAAGCACGGCGTTGGCCGTGTGATCGAGCTCCAGCGGCAGGAAATCGCCGGGATGCAGCTCGAACTCTATGTTCTGCGGTTCGAAAAAGAGCGGATGACGCTGCGCGTGCCGACCAACAAGGCGGAAAGCGTCGGGATGCGCAAGCTTTCCAGCGACAAGACGCTGCGCGAGGCGCTCGAGACGTTGACCGGCAAGCCGCGCGTCAAGCGCACCATGTGGTCGCGCCGTGCGCAGGAATATGAAGCGAAGATCAATTCGGGCGACCTCGTGTCGATCGCCGAAGTGGTCCGCGACCTGTTCCGTGCCGACGACCAGCCCGAGCAGAGCTATTCCGAGCGGCAGATCTTCGAAGGCGCGACCAGCCGCCTCGCGCGCGAACTCGCCGCGATGGAGCAGGTCGACGAGCCGACCGCACAGGAAAAGATCCTCGAGATCCTCCGCAAGGCGGCCGCGATCCACAACAAGGACAAGGCTCCGGCCTGATCGTTTGTGGACGGACGTGGTACGAAAAAGGGGCGGCCGGCAACGGCCGCCCCTTTTTCGTTGTGGCGGGTCGATCGCTGACGGGAGTGCCTTGCCTGCGTTTCGAGCGCGTGCGCGGGTCCACCGCGCCACAATAACGGTCCGCTCCCGTTGCACGGTGGATGCTGAAACGAGTTCAGCCGGACGGCAGCTTGGGGCGGGGGGTTGCACCGGACGCGCAAAGGTGTACTAATAAGGCAACACACGGGAGGTGGCGTATGCGCAGTCTGACCTTGATCGCCGTCCTCGCGCTCGCGGGGTGTTCGAACACGAGCGACGCGGCCGAACCTGCCGGGTCTGGAACCACCCGCACCTTTGCGATCAGCGATTTCAGCGCGGTCTCGCTTCGCGGATCGGACGATGTCGATGTCCGGGTCGGCACCGGCTTCTCGGTCCGCGCCGAAGGGCCGCGCGCCGAGCTCGACAAGCTCGAGATCGTCCGGGACGGCGATACGTTGAAAATCGGGCGCAAGAAAAGCCTCGCCGGGTTCGGCTGGGGCGGCGGGCGACGGGGCGTGAAGGTGTTCGTGACGATGCCGCGCATCACCGGCGCGCAAATCGCCGGATCGGGCGATCTCGTGATCGACCGGGTCGAGGGGCAGCGCTTCGGCGGCGAAGCGGCGGGGTCGGGCAACCTTTCGATCGGGGCGCTCAGCGTTCCCGAGGCGCGGCTGTCGGTCGCGGGTTCGGGCGATATCGATGCCAAGGGCCGGGTCGAACGGCTGACGATCGACGTCGCCGGATCGGGCAGCGTTGCGGCGGGCGGCGTGAAGGCGCGGACGGCGACAGTCTCGGTTGCGGGATCGGGGGATGTCCGCGCGGACGTTGCTGGCCCGGCACGCGTTTCGCTGGTCGGCTCTGGCGATGTCGATCTCGGGCCGCAGGCGCGCTGCACGGTTAGCAAGACCGGGTCGGGCGACGTCCACTGCGGCGGCTGAAGCGCGCGCTTGCGTAAGGAACCGTTCGCGGCGATGCCGTTCGGATGAGGAATGTCCGCCTGTTCGCCTTGCTTCTCCTCGTTGCGCCCGGTGTTGCATCGGCGGCGACGGGGCGCTCCTATGTCGTCACCGACTATGACAGGATCCGGATCGACGGACCGTTCGACGTTGCGCTGACGACCCGCACCGCGCCGTCGGCGCGCGCGGATGGCCCGGCGGAGGCGAGCGACACGATCGATATCCGGGTCGAGGGGCGGACGCTCGTCGTGCGCGCGGGTAGCCGGGGCTGGGGCGAGGTTCCCCGGCGCGGGACGGCGAAGGCCCTGGTGATCCGGCTCGGCGTTCCGATGCTGCGCGGCGCGACCGTGGTCGGCGGCGGGCGGCTCGCGGTGGCGGGGCCGTTCCGCGCGCAACGGATCGACCTGCAGGTCACGGGGAGCGGATCGATCGACGCGCCCGGGCTCGATGGCGACGAGCTTAACGCGACGATGCTCGGATCCGGCGCGATGACGCTCGGCGGTCGCGGGGGGCGCGTACGGTTGCTGACCAGCGGAACCGGGGGGATCGACGCGACGGCGCTGCGCAGCGATGCGCTGACCGTGCGGCTCGACGGATCGGGGACGGTGACCGCGACCGCGCGCTACACCGCCGATGCGACGAGCACGGGGCTTGGCGCGGTGACGATCTACGGCAAGCCGACGTGCCGGGTTTCGAGCGCGGCGACCGGGCCGATCCGATGTGGCGCTGGTCCGGCACCGTAAGGCGCTTTTATCGAACGGGACTGGGATGGAATGTACCCAACGCCCCTCCTCCCGTTCGTTTCGAGCGAAGTCGAGAAACCGGGCACAGCGCAGGTTTCTCGACTTCGCTCGAAACGAACGGTTGGGGGAGACCCCTGGGATCGATGCGCCTCAGATCAGTCCCAACGCCGCCAGCTTGCCGATGAGTGCCGCCGGCATCGCATCCCCCACCACCACGTCGCCGCCCAGATCCGCGGGCGCATCGCCCGGTTCGAGATAGCGCCACCCCTGGTGCGCGCGCTTGGGGCGGCCTTCGGTCAGCACCAGCGCGGGATCGATGTGGATCGCGACGCGCCCGCCCTCGGCCTCGCCGAAGCCGAGGATCGGCGAGCGCGCGACCAGCGTGTGCTTGATGATCCAGTAGAGCGACCCGCCCGTGCTGCCATCGCGCACGATCTCCTCGTGTCGCTTGGGCAGGTAGCGCGTGGTGAGGAACACCGGACCTTCCGCGCCGCGTTGCTTGAGCCGTTCGGCGAGATGGTCGAGGCTCGTCGCGCCGAACGCAACCTTGGTCAGATGCAACATGGGATGCGATTTGGGCGCGGCGGGGTCAGCCGCCAAGCCCCCATAGCGTCGCAAGTCCCAGAAACGACAAGAAACCCATCACATCGGTCATCGTCGTGACGAACACCGCCGACGACACCGCGGGATCGACCCCGGCGCGCTCCAGCGACACCGGCACGAGCACGCCCGCCAGCCCCGCTACAAGATTGTTGATGATCATCGCCATCGCGATCACGATCGCGAGCCCGGTGTTGCCGAACGCGAGGTAGGTCCCGCTCCCGACCAGCACCCCGAGCATCGCGCCATTGGCGGCGGCGATGCGGAATTCGCGCAGGATCATCCGCGCGGTGTTCGAACTGGTCAGCTGGTTGGTGGCAAGCGCGCGCACGACGACCGCGAGCGTCTGCGTCCCCGCATTGCCGCCCATCCCCGACACGATCGGCATCAGCACCGCCAGCAGCGCGAACCGCGCGATTTCCCCCTGGAATGCGCCGACCACCGACGCCGCGAGCATCGCGGTGCCAAGGTTGACGACCAGCCAGGTGATCCGCGTCCGCACCGTCAGCAGGATCGGTTCGTTGATGTCGCCGTCGCCCGCGCCCGACAGGCGGAGGATATCCTCGCCCGCTTCCTCGGAAATGATGTGGACGATGTCGTCGACCGTGATCATCCCGACCAGCCGCCCGCCGGGATCGACCACCGCCGCCGAGATCAGCGCATATTTCTGGAAGCGCAGCGCGACCTCTTCCTGGTCCATGTCGACCGGGATCAGCGTCTGTTCGCGCTGCATCACGTCGCCGATGCCGATCCCGCGCGGGGTGCGCAGGATCCACGACAACGCGACCGTGCCGATCGGCTTGTGCGCCGGATCGACCACGAAGATTTCCCAGAAATCGGTGGTCAGCGCGTCGTGCGTGCGGAGGTAATCGAGCGTGTCGCCGACGGTCCAGTGCTCGGGCACCGCGATCAGCTCGCGCTGCATCAGGCGGCCCGCGGATTCCTCGGGATAGCTCAGCGCTTCCTCGATCGCGGCGCGATCATCGGGGTCGAGCGCGCGGAGCACCTCGCGCTGGTCGGCGGGCTCCATGTCCTCGATGATCGCGACCGCATCGTCGGTGTCGAGTTCGGACGCGATATCCGCGACCTGACTCGCCGAGAGCGAATCGATCAGATCCTCGCGGACGTAATCGTTCATCTCGGCAAAGACGTCGCCGTCGAGCAGGTCGGTGATCGCACTCGCGAGCGCAGCGCGGCAATCCGCCGGGGTCAGCTCGAACAGATCCGCGATATCGGCGGGGTGGAGCGGTTCGACCAGCGACCGGGCCGTTTCGGCGTCGCCCGCCTGCACCGCGTCGATCACCGCGCGGACGAACTCGGGCTTGAGCCGATCGTCCTCGTCGAGCTGGGTCGTGTCGGTTTCGGGTAGGAGCTCGGTCTCGCTCACGGGTGGACCTCCTGTTGCCCTTAAGCCGCTCGTCTAGCCCGATATGGGAACAAAGCCAATCAGTGGCGATTTGCCTCTGCGGCGGTGCATCGCTACGGCAGCGTCAGTCCCAATTCAGGAGCCCAACATGGCCGATCTTCCCGAAAACCTGACGCTCACCCTCGACGGCGGCGACGTCGTGATCAAGCTGCGTGGCGATCTCGCGCCGCAGCACGTCGCGCGCATTGCCGAGCTGGCCAATGACGGCTTCTACGACGGCGTCGTGTTCCACCGCGTCATCCCCGGCTTCATGGCGCAGGGCGGCGACCCCACCGGCACCGGCATGCACGGTTCGGACAAGCCCAACCTGCCGGCCGAATTCTCGAAGGAGCCGCACGTCCGCGGCGTCGCGTCGATGGCGCGCACCAACGATCCGAACTCGGCGAACAGCCAGTTCTTCATCTGCTTCGACGACGCACGCTTCCTCGACGGCCAGTACACCGTGTGGGGTCAGGTGACGTCGGGCATGGAGCACATCGACGCGCTGCCCAAGGGCGAGCCGCCGCGCGAGCCGGGCAAGATCTTGAAGGCGACGGCTGCTTAAACGCTTTTCTTAGCCCCTCCCCCTCGGGGGAGGGGTTGGGGTGGGGAAGTCCAGCAGGGCCACCTCTCTGCTAGGCACTTCCCCACCCCCAAACCCCTCCCCTGAAGGGGAGGGGCTTTAGAAGAAAAATTTACACACTCGGATCCGCGATCGTCGCGATCAGCCAGTCGTGGAACAGCTTGACCGGTTTCTGCAGCAGTGCCCGCGGGCGGCACGCGAACCAGTAGCTGTACGGGCTCTCCACCGAGATATCGAACAACCGCACGATCCGTGGATCGTTGGCATCGGCGAAATGGCTTTCGTGCATGAACGCGATGCCGAGCCCCTGCGCCGCCGCCTCGAGCATGAGCGCGCCCGAATCGAAATGGTCGACCGCGAGCGGCTCGAGATCGGTTAGCCCCGCCGCGGCGCGCCATGCGCTGAACGTGTCGGGCATCTCGCGGTGGACCAAGGCGGTCAGCCCGGCGAGCTGGTCCGGCCGCACGACCGGATCCGGCCCTTCGATCAGCGATTTCGCCCCGATCACATAAACCTGGTTGCGATCGAGCCGTCGCGAATAGAGCGCCGGATCGATATCGCGCGCTAAGGCAATGACCGCGTCGAGCCCCTCGCCGAGCCGCGAGATGTTGTGCGTGCTCGTATCGATGTCGAGATGCAGCTCGGGATGCTGCGTGCGCAATTCGCCGAGCCGCGGGAACAGCCGTTGCGACGCGTACAGCGGCAAAATGCCGAGCCGCAGCCGGAGCACATCGGTATTGCTCGTCATCACCTCGACCGCGTCGGACAATTGGTCGAGCGCAGGCGCGATCTGCTGGAGCAGCCGGTCGCCATCGGCGTTGAGCACCACCGCCTGATGGCGGCGTTCGAACAACGGACGCCCGATGAATCGTTCGAGCGACTGGATCCGGCGGCTGAGCGCCGGCGGCGACAGGGCCAGTTCCTGCGACGCCGCCTTGATCGACCCGGTCCGGGCGACCTGGACGAACGCTTCGATCGCGGTGAGTGGCGGTAATCTCCGCATGAGGAGCCTTTCCCAAGCCAAATGGTGCGACGCACCATGTTGCTATCGTTCAATTACAGAATACGCGACACGCGCAATCGATAGCGACGATTGCAGAAAGCGCAATCGTCTCCAATCCTTTCGCACTTGCAACATAATCCCGGTCCGGGCATTTAGACGGTGCCTTTCAGGCATCCTCTCCTAAAACTTTCAAGGCCGATCCTCCGGGGTCGGCCCTTTTTTTGTCCGTCGCAGATCGGGCGCAGATGCGGACCGCCTTGGCGCGCGCCCTCGTATTCGCGGAACCGACCCCCTATCTCGCGCGCTCATCAGCGGGTTTCGTGAGGGAATGACTATGGCGGACGCCGAGGCGCCGATTCGGAAATTGCAGGTTGCCAATGCCCGCGCGGAAGACAGCGGGCGGGGGCTGGCACATGTCCCGCGCTCGATGCTCGCAGCGTTGGGGATCGGCGAGGGCGACGTGATCGAGATCGTCGGCAAGTCGACCACGCCTGCGCGCGCGGTCGCGCCTTATGCCGAGGACGAGGGGCTCGAGATCATCCGGATCGACGGGCTTCAGCGCGCCAATGCCGGGGTCGGGTCTGGCGACTTCGTCGAGGTTCGCAAGATCGAATCGAAGCCCGCGACGCGGGTGGTGTTCGCACCCGCACAACAGAACCTGCGGTTGCAGGGTTCGTCCAATGCACTCAAGCGCACCTTCTTCGGGCGGCCTTTGTGCCAGGGCGACGTCGTCGCTACCGCAGGGCAGCAACGCGTCGACAACATGCCGCCGGGCGTCCAGAACATGCTGCGCGCGCCCGCTTATGCGCTGCAGGAGATCCGCCTCGCAGTCATCTCGACCGTCCCCAAGGGCGTGGTGCATGTCGACGAGACGACCGAGATCGAGCTTCGCCCCGAATATGAGGAGCCGAAGGAAGCGCGCCGCGCCGACGTCACCTATGACGACATCGGCGGCATGGGCCCGACGATCGACCAGTTGCGCGAGATGGTCGAGCTGCCGCTGCGCTATCCAGAGCTGTTCCAGCGCTTGGGTGTCGATCCGCCCAAGGGCGTGCTGCTGCACGGGCCGCCCGGAACCGGCAAGACGCGCCTCGCGCGCGCGGTTGCTAACGAGTCGGCGGCGGAATTCTTCCTGATCAACGGGCCCGAGATCATGGGCTCCGCCTATGGCGAGTCCGAAGGCAAGCTCCGCCAGGTGTTCGAGGAAGCGGCGAAGGCCGCGCCGTCGATCGTGTTCATCGACGAGATCGACTCGATCGCGCCAAAGCGTGGGCAGGTGTCGGGGGAGGCAGAGAAGCGCCTCGTCGCGCAGTTGCTGACGCTGATGGACGGGCTGGAATCGCGCGCCAACGTCGTCGTCATCGCCGCGACCAACCGCCCCGAGGCGATCGACGAGGCCTTGCGGCGTCCCGGCCGGTTCGACCGCGAGATCGTCGTCGGTGTTCCCGACGAGCGGGGGCGGCGCGAGATTCTCGGCATCCATACGCGCGGCATGCCGCTCGGCGACAAGGTCGACCTCGGCGAACTCGCGCGGACGACCTATGGCTTCGTCGGCGCCGATCTGGCGGCACTCGCACGCGAGGCGGCGATCGAAGCGGTGCGCAAGCTGATGCCGCGGCTCAACCTCTCCGAAGGCACGATCCCGCCCGAGATCCTCGACACGCTTGCAGTGACTCGCGAGGATTTCCTCGATGCGCTCAAGCGCGTCCAGCCGAGCGCGATGCGCGAGGTGATGGTCGAGGCCCCGCGCGTCCGCTGGGACGATGTCGGCGGGCTCGACTTGGCGCAGATGCGGCTCAAGGAAGGCGTCGAGCTTCCGCTCAAGGATCCCGACGCCTTCCGCCGGCTCGGCATCCGTCCGGCCAAGGGCTTCCTGCTGTACGGTCCTCCGGGCACCGGCAAGACGCTGCTCGCCAAGGCGGTCGCGCGCGAGGCGCAGGCCAACTTCATCGCGACCAAATCGTCGATCTGCTCAGCAAATGGTATGGCGAGAGCGAGCAGCAGATCGCCAAGCTGTTCGCGCGCGCGCGGCAGGTGGCCCCGTGCGTCATCTTCATCGACGAACTCGATTCGCTGGTCCCGGCGCGCGGGAGCGGTGGTGGCGAGCCGCAGGTGACCGAGCGCGTCGTCAACACGATCCTCGCCGAGATGGACGGGTTGGAAGAACTCCAGTCGGTCGTCGTGATCGGCGCGACCAACCGGCCCAACCTGATCGACCCGGCGTTGCTGCGGCCGGGCCGGTTCGACGAGCTGATCTATGTCGGCGTGCCGGACCGCGCAGGGCGCAAGCGCATCCTGACGATCCAGACCGGCAAGATGCCGCTCGCCGAGGATGTCGATCTCGATGTCGTCGCGGGACGGACCGATCGCTTCACCGGCGCGGATCTCGAGGATCTGGTGCGGCGGGCGGGTCTCACCGCGCTGCGCGAGTCGATGTCGATCAGCGAGGTGACGATGGCGCATTTCGAAACCGCGCTCGGCGATTCGCGCGCGTCGGTCACGCCGGAGCTTGAGCGCGAATATGAGGCGATGTCCGCGCGGCTCAAGCAGGATGCGACCGCGCTACAGCCGATCGGCTTCGCCTTCCCGCCCCGCACCGGCGAGGGACCGCGCTGACGGCTCGCGCAACGTGACGCGGCAGTAGACGAGAAGCACCAGCATCGCTGCCCCTGCCACGAGGTAGGGCAGCGCATGCTGGGCTTCGTACAGCCCGACCCCGATCGACGGCCCGAGCACGAACGCCGCGCCGTTGATCGACGTCACCTTCCCCGCGACCGACCCCTGCGCATGATGCCCGACCGCGAGCGATGCGCCAGCGGTAAAGGCAGGTCGCGTGAAGCCGAACCCGACCGACGCGAGCGCATAGGCGCAGGCGATGCCGTAGAGCGACGTCGCCACCCCGGTCAGCGCGCAACCGACCGCCGCGATCGCCAGCCCGACCAGCATCATCGCGCGCGGGCGCAGGTCGAGATTGGGGATGATCCCCCATTGTACCAGAAGCGCCGCGAGCGCGCCGATCATCAGCACGATCCCGGTCGGCTGGAGCGCTGTCGCGGGGAGCAGGTGCAGCCGGTCGATGACGAGGAAGCCGATCGCCTGGCCGGTCATCGCCTGTCCGTGCCCCGCGACGAGTCCCGCGATCAGCCACGCGCGGATGCGCGGGTCGCGATAGCCGACCTGTTCGGCGTGCTGTTCGGTCGCGGCCTCGGTCGCTGCGACGATGCTCGCGCCGCCGCTTTGCCCGCCGATCGAGGGATAGGCGTTGGCCGCGCCGTGCGTCGCGGTATCGGGGTGCAGGTCGTTGGGGAGCAGCCGCCGCACCGCGATCCACACGCCCAGCCCGAACAGCGCGAACAGGAAGGCGGGGCCGGACAGCCCGATCTCGACCCCGGCGATCGTCCCGAGCACGAGGAACGGCGCGATCGTCGGGCCGAGGATCGTCCCCAGCCCGAACGCCGAGCCGAGCAAGGTCAGCGCCTTGGTCCGTTCCTCGCGCGTCGTATTGCCCGCGACCAGCGCCTGCACCGCCGGCGGCGCGGCGCAGCCGAAGCTGCCGTAGATCAGCCGCCCGAGGATGAAGCAGACGAACGCGGTCGTCCCGCCGATCCAGCCGTTGATCCCGGCGGCGAGGAACACCCCGCACACCAGCAGCGACACGCAGAACCCGCCGACCCCGAGCAGGATCATCGCACGCCGCCCGTGCCGGTCCGACCGGCGGGCCCAGAACGGCGCGGCGATCACCCACAACAACGCCGAGACCGAGAACGCCGCCGCCACCGCGCTGTCGGGGACCTTCAGGGATCGGCCAAGCGCGGGGAGGACCGATTGCAGCGCGGTGTTCCCCGCCGCGATCGTCAGCATCACCGTGAACAGCAGGCCGAACTCGCGGTCGATCCGGCCTCTGGATCGGGTTGCCGCCGTCACCGCTCGGGTCCGAAATTGAGGCGCTTGGTGATGTTATAGTCGAGTACGGTCATCACGAAGAAGGCCGCGGCCTGTTTCACCCGCATCCACGGGCTGGTCCGCGCCTTGTAGAGTTCAGGCGTGATCGCCTCCGAATTGGCGACCTCGCCATCGACATAGCGGCGGACGTGCGCGGCGAAGGCATTGTCCTCGATCCGCAGCATCATCTCGAGATTGAGGAACAGGCTGCGGATGTCGTAATTGGCCGAGCCGATATAGACGACGTCGCCGATCAGGAACAATTTGGTGTGCAACTTGGTCGGCTGGTACTCGTAGATCTTCACCCGTTTGCGCAGCAGCCCGGCATAAGTGAAGCGCGATGCCCAGATTGCGGCGCCGTGATCGTTCCTGGAGGCCAGCACGATCCGCACGCGCCCGCGCATCCCGACCTTGTCGAGCCGCCGCAGCATCCCCGGATTGGGCGCGAAATAGGCCGAGATCAGGTCGACCTGGGTGGCGTCGCGCAGGTCGCGCTTCACCGCCCGCGCCCAGGGCGACAGCCGCCGCGTCGGTCCGCCGAACAGCCAGCGCACGGTCCCCTGCGGCTCGCTCCATGCCGAGAGCGCGCGACGCAGCGTCCGCAGCGGCGGCTTGGGTTGCCCCGCCCAGCGCGCGAGCACGTCGAAATAGCCCGTGATCCGCTGCGCCGCCGGCCCCTCGACGATCAGCCCGAGATCACGCCACGCCTGTTCGGCGACGGTGCCGAAATAGCTGTCCTGGACGTTGAACCCGCCGATGATCGCGCGGGGGGTCGCGGTTTCGCCATCCGCGAGCGCGAGCTTCTGATGATTGCGGAGCAGATAGCGCCGTCCCCAGCGCGGCACGAAGCGGCAGACCTGCACCCCGCCGTCGCGCAGCGGATCGAAGAAATCGTGCGCCGAAGCCACCTCGCTGCCGAGCCCGTCGACGATCAGCGACACCGCCACGCCCCGCGCGCTTGCGCGGAGCAACGCGGCGCGCACCGCTTCGCCCGCGTCGTCATCGACGTAGATGTAGAAGATCACGCGGAGCGACTGGCGCGCGCCATCGATCAGCGCGATCAGTGCCGCCAGACGGCGCGGCCCGGTATCGAGCATCGTCAGCCGGTTGCCCGCCACGGAGAACGTCGGTTGTGGCGCCAGTTCGGTCATCGCAGCGCGTGATGCCGCCAAGCGGCAGGCGCCGCAAGGTGTCGAAGCCGTGCGCGCGGCCGATTTTCTTGACTCCTGTCGGGTTGCCGCCTAGGGGATCATCTTTCCGAATACCGTCGTTTGCGAAGGAAGCCATTCATGGCGCGCGTCACTGTCGAAGATTGCGTCGACAAGATCCCCAACCGGTTCGATCTTGTCCTGTTCGCCGCCCAGCGTGCGCGGGCGATTTCGGGTGGTGCCGACCTTACCGTCGATCGCGACCGCGACAAGAACCCGGTCGTCGCCTTGCGCGAGATCGCGGAAGAGCGCGTGCGTCCGGCGCATCTGAAGGAGTCGGTCATCAACGGTCTCCAGCGCGTCCAGGTCGACGACGAGGACGAAGCGGATGCGGTCGGCAGCCTGTCGGCATCGGCCGAGGCGCTCCGCCTCACCGCCGCCGCCCCGCCGCGGAACCAGAATCTGGGTGCCGACTACGAGGGCTGAGGCCTTTCTGAGCGAAGTTTGACCCCGGCGTTGCGCCAGGGGCTTCGACTTCGCTCAGCCCGAACGGATGTGGTGGCTACCGCTGCACATCCGTGCAGGCGTGATGGTGAAACGGGTGCTTCCCACCGCCCGTTCGCCCTGAGCGAAGTCGAAGGGCCTTCGCCCCGGATTTCATATTGCGGGTGAACGGCGGCACCGCAAGCATACGGCCGAGGCTAGCCCTCGACCTTCCGCCCCTTGAAACCCTGCGCCACCACATACCATTCCGACGATGCCTTGCGGCTCGCAGGTGGCTTGGCGTGCTTCACCGTGGTGAAGTTGCGCTTCATCTCCGCGACCAGCGCGGTATCCGCGCCGCCCGCGAACACCTTGCCGACGAACGCGCCGCCCGGCTGCAGGACGTCGATCGCGAAATCGAGCGCTGCCTCAACCAGCCCCATCGTGCGCAACGCATCGGTCTGCGGGTGGCCGACGGTGTTCGCCGCCATGTCCGACAGCACCAGATCGGGCGCGCCGCCCAGCGCCGCCATCAGCCGCTCGGGCGCGACATCGTCCATGAAATCGAGCTGGAGGATCTCGACCCCGTCGATCGGATCGACCGGGAGCAGATCGATCCCGACGATCGCCGCCTTGGGCACCTGCCGCCGCACCACCTGTGCCCAGCCACCCGGCGCGATCCCGAGATCGACGACGTGGCGCTTGCCTTTCAGGAAATCGAACCGCTCGTCGAGTTCGGACAATTTGTACGCCGCGCGGCTGCGGAAACCGTCCGCCTTGGCGCGTTTCACATAAGGGTCGTTGAGCTGGCGCTCTAACCAGCGCGTCGATTGCGCGGTGCGCTTGCGCGCGGTCTTCACGCGGACGCGAAGTCCGCCGCCGTCTTTGCTCACGAAGAACTCTCCATCAATCGGCGCAAGATGCCCTCGCGAATGCCGCGGTCGGCAATGCCCAGCCGTTCGGCGGGCCACAAATCCAGGATCGTCTCGAGGATCGCGCAGCCCGCGACCACGAGATCGGCGCGTTCGGTCCCGATGCACGGCAATTGCGCGCGCTGGTTCAGGTCCTTGCTCGCAAGGTCGAGGCTGATCCGCCGCATCGCCGCGGCAGGCACGATCAGCCCGTCGACCTGCGACCGGTCATAATGCGACAGCCCGAGGTGGACGCTCGCGAGCGTCGTCACCGTGCCCGACGTGCCGAGCAACCGTGGCACCGCGATTTCGCGAGGCAGCCGCGCCGCGAACCCGGCCATGCTCTCGGCCACCAGCGACCGCATCCGCGCATAGGCCGCGGCGCGCCCCTCGGGGCCGCCATCCGCGCCCGGGGGGCCGTGCCCCGCGCTCTCCGTCAGCGAGACGACGCCCCACGGCGTGCTGTGCCAGTCGAGCACGCGTGGGGCCTCCCCGCGCGTATCGACCAGCACCAGTTCGGTCGACCCGCCGCCGATGTCGAACACCAGCGCGGGATCGTCGCCCGGCTCGATCAGCGCATGGCACCCCAGCACGGCGAGGCGCGCCTCTTCCTCGGCGGAGATGATGTCGAGCAGGATTCCCGTCTCGGCATAGGCGCGCGCGATGAAGTCCGCGCCATTCTCGGCGCGGCGACAGGCTTCGGTCGCGACCGCGCGCGACAGCGTGACGTTGCGACGCTTGAGCTTTTCCGCGCAGATCTTGAGCGCGACGATCGTGCGGTCGATCGCGGCGTCGCTCAGCCGCCCCGATTTGGCAAGGCCTTCGCCCAGCCGGACGATCCGCGAAAACGCATCGACCACCGCAAAGCCGTCGCCTTGCGGCCGCGCGATCAGCAGCCGACAATTGTTGGTGCCGAGATCGAGCGCGGCGAAATGCCGGGAATCGCGACCCCGCGGCGCGGTGCTTGCCGGATTGCCGCCGGGCTTCCTGCCCTTGGCTGGCTTGCCACGGACCTCGCGGCCGTGGGTCGGCGCCGAACGGGCAGGGCGGGCCTGCCGGACCGGCATATCGGGTGGAACATCCCCCATGCCGTTAAAACTCGCTTATTCTGTTCTGCCGTCGCGGCGTGCGCGGATCCGCGCGCCGTTCGGTGCTTTGAGGTAACGCTAGCGCAGCGATGGCGTTGCAGCAAGCGACGCGACACGGCGGTGACGCGCGGAATCGTCCCCCCGCCTGTCCCATCGGGGCAGAGTCGTACCGTCCTTTCCCCAAAACACCGGGTGCGAAAGTCGCGCGCGCGGTCTATGTCGCACGACCAGCGCCCGACCCTGCCGAAAGATCGCATCGTTCATGATCTCCTTCCAACCGCTGATCGCCCGCGCCCGCCGGAAGCTGCTGCACGGCCAGCCGCTCGAGGCTGTCGCGGACAGAACCGAAACCTGGGCACCGGGGTCGACCTCCGAATATCGCCCGATCATCCAGTTGCCCGACGAGGGCGAGCGGATCATCGCATTCGAGAAGCCGTCGGCGAAGGACGAATATATCCGCTTCTGCAGCAGCGGGGCACTGACGCATAAACCGACGATCGCGCATCATTACAAGCGCGCGACGATCGCCGACGGGATGGTCTTCGCCAACGGGTCGATGAAGGCGTTCAACAATCATCCCGGGCGCAGTCCGGTAATGCGGCGCGGCGTCGGAGAGCATCTGCGCGATCAGATCTTGGCCACCAGCTGGGTGACCGAGACCTATTTCGGCCATTGGGTAACCGACGGGCTCGCGCTCGAACTGCTCGCCCAGGATCGCCCGGAAACCGCGCTCGGCGTGGCGCGCAAGCCGTGGGTCCATGAGCCGGGATATCGCGCGCTGGTCGACCTGCAGTTGCACCGGACCGCATTCGCCGAGGTCGAGGGGCTTTGGGTCGTCAACGACGAGTCGCTCAACCAGCGGCGGACGGATCGATTCCGCACGCTCCGCGAGCGGATCCGCGCAGGCGCGACGAACGACCGCAGCGGCCCCCCGGTCTTCATCCTGCGCGATGGCGGCGCGGCGCGGCCGCTGCTCAACCAGCAGGCGCTCGCGGATTTCCTGGCGCGGCGCGGCTTCACGATCCTTTCGCCCGAGGCGGAAACCGTCGACGGCCTCGTCGCCGCCTTCCGCAACGCGCCGCTGGTGGTGTCGGTCGAGGGATCGGCGTTGTGCCATCCGGTCATGGCGATGCCCGAAGGCGGGACGATCCTCGCGATCCAGCCGCCGCGCCGGGTGACGTGCATCCAGAAGAACAATACCGATTGGGCGGGACTGCGGATGGCGCATACCGTTGCGGACGATTCAGGCACCGGGTTCACGCTCGGCGAGGACCGGCTGATGCGCATCCTCGACCTGATCGATCGTTCGTGATTTCCGGGAAAGCCGATTAAGTCGCACCCCCGCGCGCCGAAACGGCTTGACCCTCGGAATGCGCGGCCTTAGAGCGCACGCCTGCTGATGCCCCGTCGTCTAATGGTAAGACTGCGGTTTCTGATACCGCCTATTGAGGTTCGAATCCTCACGGGGCATCCAGCCATCCCCCCCCCCATCGCAGCGCGCCATCGGTTCACAACCGCCGCGTCCAGTTGACCGCCCGTCGCCAGAACAGCGAGCGACCCGATTGCGCGCGCGCCACGCGCATCTGCGCAAGCGCCATGTCCCGCGGCGCGAAAGCTAAGAACAGCAGCCAGCTCAGTCGACCGATGCCGCCCGCCCATCCGTCCGTCCGCAGCAACAGCAACCAGTTCAGCGCCGCAGCGATGGCCTTTCGCCGGCTGTCGTCCGGCAGCGGGCGATCCGTGGCGAAGCGCAACACCAGGATACGACTCTCCAACTGGTGAAAGCTCGACAACAATGGGCGGCGGACGGCAATACCCCGGTGCGCGGCAACGCGCAGGAAGGCGTCCTCAAGTGCGCTTTCGAACCTGAGCCAGCGAACGGCCGCCGCGATATCCCAGGCACCGGCCGCCGACGCCCATTGGTTGCGACCATGCACGCGGTAGGCCCCGAGCGGGACCGCCAACGACCGAACGTTGCCGAACAAGGGCGCCAATTTGTTCAGATAGCCGTCGGGCGATCGGTAGATCTTGGTGTCGTCCAGCGGCAACACCGCATCCAGATACTGCCGGCGGTACAGATTGCCGGTCGATACGGTCCAGGCATACCAGCCGGACAGCAGCGATTGGCGGCGCACTTCGGCGGGCGTGAACGCCGCACTGAAATACGGGAACGCCATCGCCTGGCTGACCCCTTGTGGATCGATCGTTTCGAGCTGGAACTGGATCTTGACGTCGCCCGGCATCAGGTTTCGCAGCGCGGTCGAGATACAGGTCGGATGGAGCAGGTCGTCCGCGTCGAGGAACAGGACAGCGTTTCCCCGCGCGCGCGCGTAACCGGTATTCAGCGCCGCCGAATGCCCCCTGTTCGGACAGTAGAGCGCCTCGACCGCGGAACCGTAGGATTCTATGATATGGCGCGACCCGTCGCTGGATCCGTCATCGACGACGACGGTCTGGATCGCGGGATGATCCTGCGCGAGCGCGCTATCGATCGCGGTCGCAAGATACGCCGCATAATTATAGTTGATGATAACGATGGTTACGAGGTCTTGATCTTCCGGTGTCACTATAGTGTCTATAGTGGTCATCAAGAAAGTTCGCCTATGGTAGCTGCTTGTGAACAGTACGAACGGGCACACGGAATGTATCAGTAGCGCTTGCCAAAATTATAACGGCTCTGGAAAGATTGCAACTCGAATACTGGACCGATCCGATCCAGCTTGATCATCCGGCCGCAGCGATCGTCTTGGCGGAAAGCCGCGGCTTACTCCATTCCCGCGCGCATCGCCGCCGCCGCGACGAACGGCGCGCCCGCGAGCAACAGCAGGCTGACCGCGCCGAGCAGCTTGAGCGCGCCCATTCCGCCCTCGATCGAGCCCGCGCCGAAGATCAGCAGCGGGACCGCAAGCGGCAGCATCACCAACCCGGCGACCGAGCCCGCGCCGCGCAACCCCGTCACCAGCGCGGACGTCGCGACCGCGAGTGCCGCCAGCCCCGGGGTACCGATCAGCAACCCGAGCTCGACCGCGGCGAGCGTCGCGGCGGGCAGGCCGAGCAAGCCAGCGGCAAGGACCGCGGCGAGCATCAGCGGCGGCCCGAAGCCGAGCCAGTGCGCGACGATCTTGGCCGCCGCGACCGCCGACAGGCTCACCCCGCGCACCGCAAGCTGATCGATAACGCCGCTGTCGAGGTCGGGGCCGACCAGCCGCTCGACCGGCATCAGCGCGGCGAGCAGCGCGGCGGCCCAGATGACGCCCCCTCCGATGCGCGCGAGCAGCACGGTATCTGGCCCGACCGCGAAGGGGAACAGGATCGTGACGAGCAGGAAGAAGGCGACCGCATTGACGATTCCGCCGCTTGCCCAGCCGATCCGCAGGTCGCGCGCGATCAACGTCAGCATGACAGGTCTATCGGCTGCGCGGCGGGGAGTGCGAGCGGCTGGTGAGTCGCGACCAGCGCGATCCCGCCCGCCGCGCGATGCCGCGCGACCAGCCGTTCGAGCATCGTGACGCTGGCGACGTCCAGCCCATTGGCGGGTTCGTCGAGCAGCCACAGCGTCGCGCCGCTGGCGACGACGCGCGCCAGCGCGGCGCGGCGGCGCTGACCGGTCGAGAGCAGCCGGACCGGGACTTCGGCGATCGCTGCGAGATCGACGTCCGCCAGCGCGCGCAGCGCCCGGTCGCGCGCCGCGGCGGTGTCGGGATCGAGCGAGGCCCAGAAGGCGAGCGCATCGATCAGCCGCCGCGCGGGGTCGAGCGCATGCGCCTCCGCGAGCAACGCGCGCGTCGCGGGATGCGTCACGGTTCCGGCGGCCGGGCGGAGCAACCCCGCCGCGATCCGGAGCAAGCTCGACTTGCCGACCCCGTTCGGCCCCGACACGAGCCCAGCGTCGCCAGGCGCAAGCGCGAAGGACAGCGCCTCGAACAGCCGCCGCCCGCCGCGCACGCAGCTGACCCCCGAAAAGGCGAAGGCGGCGGGGTGGTCGCTCACCGGTCCGACGCCGCCGCTTCCAGCGCGTGCATGTCGGCATCCGAAAGCCCGAAATGATGCCCGATCTCGTGGATCGTGACATGCGCGACCAGCGCGGTCAGCCCGACGCCGGTCGCGATCCATTCGTCGAGGATCGCGCGGCGGTAGAGGTGGATCCGGTCGGGCAGCGTCCCTGAATCCATCGACGATTTCTCGCCCACCGGGCGGCCGTGATAGACCCCCGACAGGTCGAACGGATCCTCGATCCCGAGCGCATCGAGCGTCTCGTCGTCGGCGAACTCCTCGACGATCAGCACGACGTCGCCGAGATGCGCGCGGAATTCGGGCGGGAGCCCGGCGATCGTCGCCCGCGCGATCGATTCGATCGTGTCGGCATCGGGCGGGAGTTGATCGGTCTGCGCCATGCGCTAAGTCTTACGGCGATGGCGCGCCTTGCGCCAGCGGGAGAGCATTAGGTGACGGTGGAGCCGCTGAACGACGAAGACCGGGCCGCCGCGCTCGATGCGCTCGACGAATGGGATTATGACGAATCGCGCGATGCGATCACGCGGCGCTTCACCTTCGCCGATTTCAGCGAGGCGTTCGCGTTCATGACGCGTGTCGCGTTCCTTGCGGAAAAGGCGGATCATCATCCCGAATGGTCGAACGTTTGGAATCGCGTCGACATCGCGCTGACCACGCACGACGCGGGCGGGCTGTCGCACAAGGACGTCGCGATGGCGGAGGCGATCGAGGCGCTGATGGTGTAAGGGCGCGCGCGCTACACTCGCGACAGCCCCAGCCACTTCCTCGGACTGCGGAGGTTGCGCAGCACCAGCCGTTCGACCGCGAGCACCAGCAGAAGGGTCGCGCCGAACAGCGGCATGGACAGGCCGAGCGCGACGATGCCGCCGATCAGCACCGGTCCATAACGCGGGCGCTTGAGCGGGATCGGCGCGCCGAGCAACCCGACCGGGCGCCGGCGCCACCACAGCACCGCGCCCGACCCGGCGAGCAGCGCGAGCAGCAGCGCGGTCAGCGTCCCCGCGATCTGGTTGGCGAGCCCGAACAGCGCGCCCTCGTGCGCCGCGATGCCATAACCGATCAGCCGGTCGATCCAGTGGCGCTCGGCAAAGTCGCTGCGGTGGAGGATCTGCCCGGTCGCCCCGTCGATCGTCGCCTCGGCGCGCAAGGGGCGGTCGGCGGCGTCGGACGAGACCTTCCACGGCGCGCCGGGCGTCTTGGGGGGCGCTACCAGCACCGGCGGCGCGAGCGCGAGCGGCCGCGCCGCGAGCACGACCCGGGAAAGGTCGCCCCCGGGGGGCGCGGCGGGGCTTCGTTGCGCCATCATCCCGGCCATCCCGGCCATCCCCATATGGTCCGCATGCAGGTCGGCGGCGGGATCGGGCTTGGGGGGCTTGCCCCCGATCGTCCAGTCGACCGGCCCGTTGCTCGTCCCCGTCAGCGCGCGGATCTCGACCAGATAGCTGCCCCAAACGTTCGCCCAGGGCAGTCCTGTCACGATCAGCCCGATCGCGAAC
This sequence comes from Sphingomonas sp. PAMC 26621, assembly GCF_000251145.1. Taxonomy (GTDB): domain Bacteria; phylum Pseudomonadota; class Alphaproteobacteria; order Sphingomonadales; family Sphingomonadaceae; genus Sphingomonas. Next base: position 20,112 of record NZ_AIDW01000004.1, read on the forward strand.
AGCGATACCCAGATCCCGGCCGTCGCATGAAGATCGCGCCAGAACAGCCGCTTGCCGCCGCGAAGGCGCGGATACAGCACCCCGCCGAGCCCCCGCCGCGCGCGTGGCCACCACAGGTACAGCCCGGTCAGCAGCATCGTCACCGCCCAGCACGCGGCGATCTCGACGATACTGCTCCCGATCGTCCCCGCGAGCAGTTCGCCGTGGAGTCGGGAGAGCAACGGGAACAGCCGGGTCGCCTCGGGGGCGACGTGCAACACCGCCAGTGTCGCGGGGTCGACATAGACGCGCGTGTCCACGCCACCGCTGGTGACGATGACGCGCACGGCGTGGCCCGGCGCATCGGGCTGCACGTAGCTCCGCAGGCTAGCCCCCGGCACCGCGCGAAGCGCCGCATCGACCTGCGCATCGGGCGATCGCGCGGGCGCGCTGGTCGCGAGGTGGTCGAACCGCTGGTCGAGCCAGGCTTCCACCTGCGGCCGCCACAGGTACAGCGACCCGGTCAGCGCGAGCCACAGGACGAACGGGATGCACAGCAGGCCGGCATAAAAATGCCAGCGCCACACCGTATTGTACCAACGGGTCCCCGGCGCCTGGACGCTCATGGTCTTCTCGCAGGGGCCGACGCCCGCGATCGGGGGACGGCAATCGGCACGGGGCCGGCCGGCGCGGCGAGCGTCACGGCCGCACCGCGAGAGCGGGTACGTTCTGTCATGGGAAATTCCTGTCCGATGCGCGCAAGCGGCGCGCGATCGATCCTCTGGGGCGGGTGGCGGACCCTCCCCGGCAAGGCTCAAGCGACCGCGGGCGGGCCGCGCAACGGCGGGCGCAGGAACGCGCGGCGCGCGATCGGCGCGTTCGGAGCGAACAGGCGCGCGGCCGCGAGCGTCGCGGCGACCGCGATCGCCAGCAGGACGAGGTCGATCCCGCCGAAGCTCGGCGCGGTCAGCCCCGCGAAGGCACAGGGGACATCGGGTTTTGCCGGGGCCTGGTCATGCCCCTTGCGATGCGGCGACAGCGCAGGGTCCGCCATTCCAGGCATGACGCCCGCGCGCTCGGGCGCCGTCGCCATTCCCGGGCACAGCACCACCGCGATCCCACTCGCGGTCCGCTCCGGCATGAAACCCGCGGGCACGATCGCCTTCATCAGCACCGCCGCCGCAATCACCATCCAGGTGGCAAGCGCGTTGCGTCGCAAGAGGATACGGAGCGGACCCATCGCGTTTGCGCTAGCCTGCGAAGGACTCGCTGTCACTTGGACAAACCGCCCGACCACCGGGCGTGCCACCGAATGCAGGTTGGTGCGTTGGGGGTGCCATGACCGATTTCGCTCTCCCGCTCGATGGCGGCTGCTTTTGCGGCACGATCCGGTACCGGATCGACCAGCCGCCCTTGTTCACCATGGCGTGCCACTGCACCGACTGCCAGCAGATGACCGCGTCGGCGTTCTCGCTCGGGCTTGCGGTCGCGAAGGACGGGTTCACCGTTACGTCCGACACGCCCCCGCTCGCACTCGACAAGCAGGCGGAATCGGGGGCGACCTCGACCCGCTACGTCTGCCCCGAGTGCGCGGGCTGGACGCATACGACGACGACCGGATCACCCGACAGCGTGATCGTCCGCCCGTCGTCGCTGGACGATCCCACCTGGGTCCGCCCGATCGCGGAAATCTTCACGCGGTCGGCACTCCCCTGGGCGCGGCTGTCGACGGCGTTCAGCTACGAGACCGAGTTCGAGGATCCATCGCCGATCGTCGCGGCGTTCAAGACGAGCGACATCCGGCCGGCATGATCACAGCTAGTTCTTTGAATTACCGGCGTCGCCCTGAACGTGTTTCAGGGTCCACCGTGCCGCAACCCCGGTCGATGGTCGTTGCACGGTGGATGCTGAAACACGTTCAGCATGACGGCGGGATGGGGCGGAGCAGAACGGACAATTAAACGCCCGCCGTTTCCATCACGCGATCCCACTGTACCGCTGCCGCGTCGCGGCGACCGTCGCGCGGGCCTGTTCGATCGCCTGTTCGACCGCCTCGCTCTCGGTCGCCTGCAACAGCGAATCGATCACGCGGCGCAGATGGTCGCGCATTGCGTTGCGCGCGGCGTGCGGGTTGCGCTGGCGTAAAGCGGCGAGGATCGCATTGTGCTCGCCCGCGCGCGGCTTGATCCCGGCACGGCGGACCTTGTCCGACAGCAACCGATATTGCGGCGAACGGTCGCGCGCGGCCCAAAGCGAATCGACCGCTGCGACGAGCGCGCTGTTCTGCGTCGCCTCGGCGATACCGAGATGGAAGCGCCGGTCGATCTCCTCCGACCGCTCGACGTCGCGCTCGTTCTCGAGCTCCATCGCGTCGATCATCGCGGCGAGCGCGCTGACCCCGGCATCGTCGATCAGCGTCGCGGCAAGCGCGCAGGTCTCGCCCTCGATCAGCGCGCGTGCCTCGAGGATCTCGAACGGACCGAACCCGCTAGTGTCCGCCTGCGCGCGCGATGGCGTGAGCGCGGCGACATAGACGCCGGAGCCGGTGCGCACCTCGACCAGTCCGTCGAGCTCGAGCGCGAGGATCGCCTCGCGCACGGTCGGCCGCGACACGCCGGTGGAGGCGGCGATGTCGCGTTCCGACGGCAGCCGCCCGCCCAGCGGATACACGCCTTCGGCGATACGCGCGGCAAGCGTTCGCGCGACTTGTGCGTACAGGCGATTGCCCTCTTCGCGTGGCTGAACCGCCATGCGACAACTCCTCAAAAATTGGTCAGGCCAATATAGACACGCCGGATCGGCTCTGCTAGCGTAACCCCAACGACGGAGAGGACAAGTCGAGATGCGCATTCGCGAAGCCCGCGTGATCGTGACCAGCCCGGGTCGCAATTTCGTGACCCTGAAGATCGTGACCGACGAGGGCGTCTACGGAATCGGCGACGCGACCCTCAACGGGCGCGAGAAGGCGGTGGTCAGCTATCTGGAAGATCACGTCTGCCCGTTGCTGATCGGTCGCGATGCGCGCCGGATCGAGGACATCTGGCAATTGCTGTACCGGGGTGCCTATTGGCGGCGCGGCCCGGTGACGATGCGCGCGATCGCCGCGGTCGACGTCGCCTTGTGGGACATCAAGGGCAAGGCGCTCGGCGCGCCGGTCTACGACCTGCTCGGCGGCAAGAGCCGGGATGGCGTGATGGTCTATGGTCATGCCAATGGCGCGGACATCGCGCACACCAGCGACGAGGTCGCGCGCTATATCGACCTCGGCTATCACGCGATCCGCGCGCAGAGCGGCGTCCCCGGGCTCGACAAGCCGTACGGCGTGTCGACCGACAAGCTGTTCTACGAACCCGCCGATGCCGCGCTCGCGAGCGAGACGATCTGGTCGACACCCGAATATCTGCGCCACACGCCGAAACTGTTCGATGCGCTGCGCTCCAAGTTCGGCGACACCCCGCTGCTGCTCCACGACGCGCACCACCGGCTGACCCCGCAGGAAGCCGCCAAGCTCGCCAAGTCGCTCGAACCCTATGACCTGTTCTGGCTCGAGGATGCGACCCCGGCCGAAAACCAGGAAGCGTTCAAGCTGATCCGCCAGCACAGCACCACGCCGCTCGCGGTCGGCGAGGTGTTCAACACCTTGTGGGACTGCAAGGACCTGATCCAGAACCAGTTGATCGATTACATCCGCGCGACGATCGTGGGGGCGGGCGGGATCACGCATCTGCGCCGGATCGCCGATTTCGCGGCGATCTGGCAGGTCCGCACCGGCTGCCACGGCGCGACCGACCTGTCGCCGGTGACGATGGGCGCGTCGCTGCATTTCCAGAGCTGGGTCCCCAATTTCGGGATCCAGGAATATATGCGGCACACCCCCGAGACCGACGCGGTCTTCCCGCATGCCTATACGTTCGAGGCGGGGATGCTCCATCCGGGCGACGCGCCGGGCCACGGCGTCGATATCGACGAGACCGAGGCCGCGAAATATCCGTACGATCCGCGCCAGTTGCCGATCGCGCGGCTGCGCGACGGCACGATGTGGAACTGGTGAGCGCCCCCTCCGCCATCGGCGGTCGGCGGAGCGGCGGGTGAAGCTCCGCGGGCTGCGCTGGTGGATCGTGGGGCTCGTCTCGCTCGGGACGATCCTCAACTATCTCGCGCGCAACTCGCTCGGCGTGCTCGCGCCGCAACTCAAGACCGAGCTGCATTTCTCGACCGAGCAGTACAGCTACATCGTCGGCGCGTTCCAGCTCGCCTATACGGTGATGCAGCCGGTGTGCGGCTATATCGTCGATTCGGTCGGGTTACGCATCGGCTTCGCGCTGTTCGCGATCGCCTGGTCGGTCGCGAACATGCTCCACGCCTTTGCCGGGGGCTGGCAGGGGCTCGCCTTCTTCCGCGGGCTGCTCGGGTTGAGCGAGGCGGCGGCGATTCCGTCGGGCATGAAGACGATCGCCGAATGGTTTCCCGCGCGCAGCCGTTCGGTCGCGACCGGGTGGTTCAACGCGGGGACGTCGCTCGGCGCGGTGCTCGCGCCGCCGGTCGTGATCGGGATCAGCGCGCTGTATGACTGGCGGATGGCGTTCATCGTCACCGGCGCGCTCGGGCTGGTGTGGGCGGCGCTGTGGTACGCCTTCTACCGCTCCCCCGCCGACCATTTCGCGATCACCCCCGAGGAACAGGCACTGATCGCGGCGGACCGCCCGGCGGTGGTTCCGGGGAAGGTTTCGGCCAAGGCGATTCTCCGCACCCGGCGCTTCTGGGCGATCGCACTGCCGCGGTTCCTCGCCGAACCCGCGTGGCAGACGTTCAGCTTCTGGATCCCGCTGTATCTCGTGACCGAGCGTGGGATGGACCTCAAGCAGATCGCGCTGTTCGCGTGGTTGCCGTTTCTCGCCGCCGATCTCGGGGGGATCCTCGGCGGATATCTCTCGCCGTTCCTGATGAAGCGCGCCGGGATGAAGCTGATTCCGTCGCGGGTCGCGGGGATCGCGATCGGCGCGGTGCTGATGATCGCGCCGGGGTGCATCGGGCTGGCGTCGGGGCCGATGGTCGCGATCGCGCTGTTCTGCGTCGGCGGGTTTGCGCACCAGATGATCTCGGTGCTGATCAACACGCTGTCCGCCGATGTCTTCACCCCCGAGGAGGTCGGCACCGCCAATGGCTTCGTCGGGATGGCGGGGTGGACCGGCGGGCTGCTGTTCTCGCTCGCGATCGGGCAGTTGGCGGATACGATCGGCTATGGCCCGTTGTTCGCGTGCCTCGCGGTGTTCGATCTGGTCGGGGCTGGGGTGCTGATCCTGACGATCGGGCGGCTCGCGATTTCCGAGAAAAAGGTGCTGGCATGAGACGCGCGACGCTTTCCGCTCCCCCGCTGTTCGCGGTCGCCGAGCGCGAGCCCGGGCGCGTGACGCTCCGCGCGGATAGCGGGCAGGTCGCGCATGTGTTCGTGCTCGAGGAGGATGTGGTCCGGCTGCTGCTGCTCGCCGATGGCACCGTCACCAGCATGCCGAGCTGGGCAATCGCGCCGGGGGCCGAGGATATCGCCGAACCCGGGCGCGACCGGATGGCGACCGATGGCTTTGCCTTGCCCGACTTCGCACTGACCGAGACGCCCGGGCAGCTCGTGATCGAGACCGCGCGGATCCGGCTGACGGTCGCGCTCGACGGCTTCCGCTGCGTCTGGGAACAACGCGTCGGCGGCGGCTGGCGGACGATGGCGGCGGATCGCCCGACGCAGGCCTACGACTTCGGCTGGTGGGACGGGCGCACCTATCATTATGTCGCGCGCCAGCCGGGCGAGCGCCACTATGGCCTCGGCGAGCGCGCGGGCGCGATGGACCGCAGCGGGCGGCGCTTCCGGCTGAACAGCGTCGATCCGATGGGGTATGACGCCGAGACGTCGGACCCGCTGTACAAGACGATCCCGTACATCCTGACCGCGCAGGACGACGGCGTTAGCCACGGCGCATTCTACGATACGCTCGCGCGCGTCACCTTCGACTTCGGGCGGGAAATGGACAATTACCATGGGCCGTATCGGCACATGGTGGCGGAAAGCGGCGATCTCGACCTGTACATGATCGCTGGCCCCGATCCGGCGGCGGTGACGCGGCGCTTCACCTGGCTGACCGGCAAGCCCGCGATGCCGCCGCGCTGGTCGCTCGGCTATTCGGGGTCGACGATGACCTACACCGACGCGCCCGATGCACAGGTGCGGATGGCCGAGTTCATCACCGGCCTCGAGACGCATGATATCGGCTGCGGCTCGTTCCATCTGTCGTCGGGCTACACGTCGATCGGCGACACGCGCTACGTGTTCCACTGGAACCGCGACAAATTCCCGGATCCTTCGGGTTTCGCGGCGAGCTATGCGGCGGCAGGCGTCCGGCTGGTCGCGAACATCAAACCCGCGATGCTGCTCGATCATCCGCGCATCGCCGAAGTCCGCGACGCCGGGCTGCTCGTCGCGGACTCGGACGGCGTGCCGACCGAGGCGCAATTCTGGGACGCGCCGGGGGTCTATCTCGATTTCACCAACCCCGCGACCGCCGCCTGGTGGCGCGGACAGGTGACGACCGCGTTGCTCGACCGCGGCATCGCGGCGACGTGGAACGACAATAACGAATATGAAGTGTGGGACGCGCGCGCACGAATCCACGGTTTCGGGGCGCCGCGCCCCGCCGCCGATGCGCTTCCGCTCCAGGCGCTGCTGATGATGCGCGCGTCGCGCGCGGCGCAGGTCGCGCATGAGCCGGGCGTCCGGCCCTATGTCGTCACACGGTCGGGGATGGCGGGGCTCCAGCGCTACGGGCAGACCTGGTCGGGCGACAATCGCACCGAATGGAAGACGCTGCGGTACAATCTCAAGATGGGGCTGGGGCTAGCGCTGTCGGGGGTGTCGAACAGCGGGCATGACGTCGGCGGCTTCTCCGGCCCCGCGCCCGATGCCGAACTGCTGGTGCGCTGGGTCCAGGCAGGCGTACTGATGCCGCGCTTCAGCATCCATAGCTGGAACGACGACCGCACCGTCAACGAACCGTGGATGCACGCCGATGCGCTCCCCGCGATCCGGCGGCTGATGGCGCTGCGGCAGACGCTGATCCCGTTCTTCAACGACCTGCTGCACCGCTATGCGCGCGATTATGCGCCGGTGCTGCGGCCCGTGTGGCTCGATCATCCCGAGGATGCGGGCGCGTGGGTCGATGGCGACGATCACATGATCGGGCGCGACGTGCTCGCGGCGATCGTGGTCGAGCCTGGCGCAACGACTCGCCGCGTGCGGTTGCCGGGGCAGGGGCACTGGTATGACGTGTGGACCGGCGCGGTGCTCGACGGCGGCGGGGCGCATGACGTGCCCGCACCGCTCGATGGCCCGCCGCCGCTGTTCGCGCGCGCGGGGTCGGCGATGCTGGTCGATCTTGCGGCGGGCGGGTTCCGCGCCGGTGTGCCGGAGCTTGGGGTCTGGCTGTTCCCTCCGGTCGGGGCGGGGGCGTTCGACTGGGACGGGTATGACGACGATGGCGAAAGCGCCGGGAGCGAGCCGCAGGTCTGGCGGATCGAAGGCGTGGCGACCGCCAAGACCATCACCCTCAAAGTGACATCACACGGCCCCGCATCATCGGCAAACACGATCTCGATCGTCCTGCCCGTCACCGAAACCCGCGAGACCGTGATCGAAGGCGGCACGGCCGAACGCCAGGCGGGCAATCGTCCGATCTACCGGGTCACGCTGTAACCGCTCGAGCCACGAAAAAGGGCGCGCCCATCGCTGGGCGCGCCCCTCTCTGCCGGAACGGCGGTTCGCTTACTTGAAGCGAACGCCGATGCCGCCCATGATCCGCTGACGCGAGGTGTGGTCGTTATACTGCGAGTACACATACTGTGCGTTCGCATAGACCGGCAGGCGGCCTTCGACGACCGTGTACTCGACGCCGCCGCCGACCTGGTAGCCGGTCGTGTTGACGTGATCGTAGAACGACTGCTGGCCTGCTGCCGTCGTGTCGAAGCGCTTGCGCTGCTCGTTCGTGACCCAGCCGCCCTTGCCGAAGACGAGCGCGCGCGGCGTGACGAGGTAACCCGCACGGACGCCGACGCCGAACTCTTCGAATGACTTGTGGCAGACCGTCCCGTTGCTGACGCCGGTGCAATTCTCATTGCCGCCGTCTGCGTTCCAGTAGGTCGCTTCCGGGCCGACGACGATCCGCTGGCCGATCATGCCGTCGAAGCCGATCGTCGCGCCGTAGCCGAACTTGTCGTTGTGCTGGCCCTGCGACTGGAAGCGATCGCCACCGGCGTTGCCTTCGAGGCGAAAGCCGCGGAACGACGTGTTCGACGTGTTCGCGGTCTCTGCCGACGTGGTCGTCACGTCCTGGGCCGATGCGGCGCCAGCCGTGAATGCCGCTGCAGCGGCTGCTACGATCAGAAATTTGCGCATGTGTGTTCTCCGTTGAGGTCCGCCAAACCCGTCAGGACACAAAGCGATCCGCGCAAAATCGACCTTTGCCGGAACCTGTTGCATTGCAGCAACAGCGGGTGTGGGCGGTGGCGGCGATTAAGGAGATGTTCAGGAATCGCCAATGAAAAGAACGCGGCAGGTCTCCCGCCGCGCTCTCAGGGCAATTAACCATGCGGGATCGTCAGTATTTGACCCCGAGCCGCACGCCGAAGTAGCGTTGCGCATCGCGCGGCACCTGCAATCGCGCATAGGACAAGGCGCTGACACCATTGCCCGCGGGCGTGACGAAGCTGGTGTAATATTTGTCGGTCAGGTTCTTGCCGATCAGCGCGACTTCATACCGACCGTCTCGGGTGGCGAAGGTGAGGTTCGCATCGACAAGGGCATAGGGTGCCTGTTGCGCGAGCGGGGTCTGGTCGAGGTCGAAATTGATCCGGCTCGAATAGGCGATCGCCGAACCCAGCCGGACGGTGAACGGCAGCACATCGTCGACCGGCAGTTTCCAGTCGCCGCCGATGTTGAACTTGTGCTTCGGCGCGAACGGCAGCGGCTTGCCATTGTGCGCGACGCAGGTCGCGAGCTGCGCGGGGGTGAGCGTCGCCGCGTTACAGCGGAATTCGCGGATCGTCCCCTCGTTATAGGTGTAGCCGCCGTTGAACGAGATCCGGTCGGTCGGGCGCCAGCTGAAATCCATCTCGACCCCGCGCGAGCGGACGCGCCCCGCGTTGGTGAGCGTGACGAAGGTCTGCGGCGGGATGGTGACGAAGCTGTTCGCCTGGAAATTGTCGAGCACCTGGCTGTAGAGCGCCAGGTTGAGCGTCAGCCGCCGGTCGAACAGCTTGGTCTTCGCGCCCAGTTCGAACGCGTTGCTCGTCTCGGGCGAGATCGCGCCGGTGTTGTTCGCAGTGATCGAGTAGAACACATTGAGCGCCGGCCCCTTATACCCGCGCGAATAGGTGCCGTAGAGCATCACGTCGCGGGTCGCCTGGAACTGGACGCCCGCCTTGCCCGAAACGCCGTTCGCGCTGGTGCGCTCGGCGAAGGTGAAGGGGCCCTGGATGCCGGGGCGCAGCGCGGCGGCGACCCCGGCGGGGGTGTTGGTGCGCGCATAATCGTAGGACACGGTGTCATGCGTGTAGCGGATCCCGCCGATCAGCTTGAACGCCTCGCTGACGTTGACGGTCGCCTGCGCGAACCCCGCCTGGCTGCGGAACCGCGTGTTCCACGCGGCGGGGCCGGTCGCGGTGGTAAAGGTGCTGACGCCGGGCGCAGTGCTGCACGGGCGGAAGCCGGTCGCGTCGATCGGCAGCGTCGAGGCCGAGCAGAAGGTGTCGGAGCGCGTGAACGTGTCATGCTCCTTGGTCCACCAGAAGAACCCGCCTGCGACATATTCGATCAGCTGGCCGGTCGGCGAGGCGATCCGGACTTCCTGGCTATACTGGTTGAAATCGAGCGCACCGTCGTCGCGCTGGTCGATGTTCTGCGTCGCGGCATTGGGCGTGGTGGCGGAGGCGGCGGCGACATATTGCCCGCTCTGCGACCCGAAATCGCCGTCGCGCAGCTGGCGGTTCTTCCAGTTGCGATAGGCGGTGATCGAGGTCAGCGTGTGATCGCCGAGCTTGAGGTCGATCGTCGCGGAGCCGCCGGTGTTGGTGTCGGTCGTGCCCGGGCCGAAATTGTTGTTGATGTCGCGGTTGCCGAAGCGCGGGACGACCGCGCCTTGCTGCGGCAGGAAGATGTTGCTGAACTGCGCGTTTGGGATGGTGGTGCCGAGCACGTCGCCGCAGCAATCGTCGTTGGCATGCGAATAATCCGCCGCGAGCGTGACGGTCAGGTCGCCGAAGTCGCCGCGAACCTTGCCCTTGATCCCCCAGCGCTTGTAGCCGTTGACGATCTTGTCGTTGTACACGTTGCGCGCGTTGCCGTTATAATAGCCGTAATAGCCGCCGATCCGCGCGGCGATGTTCTGGCTGAGCGGGCCCGACAGGTTGGCGGTCGCGCGGACTTCGTTCTTGTCGAAATAGGCGACCGAGGCGTCGGCGGCGAGCACGCTGCTCGGCGCCCGCGTCACGATGTTGAGCGCGCCCGCCGAGGCGTTCTTGCCGAACAGCGTGCCCTGTGGCCCGCGCAGCACTTCGATCCGGTCGATGTCGGCGAAATCCTGCGTCGCCATGCCGGAGCGGCCGTAGACGACGCCGTCGATGATCGTCGACACGCTCGGCTCGGCGCCAGAGGCGAAGGACTGCGTCCCGATCCCGCGGATCGCGATCGTCGAATTGACGTTGGCGGTGCCGCGCTTGAAGGTCAGCGACGGGACGAGCCGGTCGAGCGTCTCCGCGCTGTTGACGTTGCCGCTGCGCAAGGCTTCCGCGCCGACGACGCTGATCGCGACGGGGACGGTCTGGAGGTTTTCCGAACGGCGTTGCGCGGTGACGACGATGTCGTCGCTTGGCACCGGCTGCGCGACGGTCTGTTCGGTGCTTGGCGCCTGCACGGGCGGCGTCGCGGTGGGTGCGGTCTGCGCCTGCGCGGCGGCGGCCATCAGCGCCGTCGCGAGCGCGGCAGCAGCGGTTGCGAGGTGAAGGCGCGAGCGTGCGGTGGTGTTCATGTGTCTGTCCTCCCCGGAAGCATATGCGGACTTTTGCCCGTCGGATTGCCGTCGATTGGATCTGTTAGACCAGAGCGTCGGCAAATCTGTCAAGTGGTTTGACCAGTTTTGTGACAACGGTGTCTAAGGTTAGACCCGCCGTCATGCTTAGCTTGCGAACGACCCGAACTTGACCCCTCCGCCGATCTGAACGATACGGAACATAGGACGAACACTGAGTCAGAGTCGGTCGCGTCGCGACCCCGTTGGCGCGCTTTGGCTGGTGGAGTGGAACTGTGACCAAACAAGTTTCCGCGCGAGCGGCGCGCCGGGCCGTTGCGGCGGTGGCGGAACCCGAGCGGCGGTATCTCGCTTTGTGGTTCCCCTTCCTGTCGAGCGACCGGGCGCGGCGTGCCCCGGGCGACGCCGGGCCTACGCACGCGCCGCTGGTGCTGGTGGCGCGGGAGGGCGGGACGATCCGCGTCAGCGCGGTCGATTCGCGTGCGCAGGCGCATGGGGTCGCGCCCGGGATGCCGGTTGCGGCGGCGCAGGCGCTCGTGCCCGACCTTGCGATCCACGACGTAGCGCCCGAGGCGGACCAGGACTGGATCGAGCGGATCGCCGATCTGTGCGAGCGCTACACGCCGATGGTCGCGCTCGACGAATCGGACGGGATCACGCTCGACCTGACCGAATGCGCGGAAACGTTCGGCGGCGAGGACGCGCTGCTGACGGACCTCGAAACGCGTCTGGGCCATTGGAGCGACGACATCCGTCACGGGCTTGCCGGCACCCCCGCTGCCGCGCAGGCGCTCGCCCGCTTCCGGACGATACCCGCCGCGAACGCGGCGGCGGCGTTGCGGCGGCTCGACGTCGCGGCGCTGCGACTGCCCGCGGATACGTTGGCGACGCTCCGCGACGCCAAGGTGAAGACGATCGGCGACCTCGCCGCGTGTCCCGCCGCCGCGATCGCCGAGCATTTCGGCGAGGATACCGCCGAGGCGCTCGAACGGCTGTTCGGGACCGACGACGATGGCCTCGATCCGCGGCGTCGCCTGCCCGCGCTCACCTTCGAACGCGGCTTCGCGGCCCCGATCACGCGGATCAGACCGCTCCACGCTGCGATCACCGCGCTCGCGGCTGAGGCGACCGCGGTGCTGGAAGCGCGGCACCAGGGCGGGCGGCGGTTCTGCATCCGGCTGTTCCACAGCGACGGCACCGTCCGCACGCTTGCGATCAAGACCGCGCTCCCGGTGCGCGATCCCGCGCTGCTCGTCCGGCTGTTCCGCGAACGGATCGCCGCGCTCGCCGATCCGCTCGATCTGCGGACGGGGTGCGATCTGATCCGGTTCGCGCTGCCGCGGGTCGAACCGCTCGCGCCGACGCAACTGCGGCTCGAGGGCGGTGTCGCCGACGCCCCGGGGGAGCGCACGCGAATCCGTCGCTCGGCCGCGAACGACGGTGCGCTTCCGGAACAGGGCGTGCTCGGGCTTTGACCGCCCGCACGGCGCGCGGCGTCGAATTCCGCCCCCGGACCCGTCACCGCGCTTGCTCATGCCCCCCGGCATCGGCCATTGGACGGCCATGACATTTCAAGTCGACATGGGGCTCGACACGGGCGGGCGGTCGGTACCGATCGATCTCGAGGAATTGCTGGCGACACGACTGCTGGTCCAGGGCAATTCCGGCTCGGGAAAGTCGCATCTGCTGCGCCGACTGCTCGAACGCAGCGCGGGGCAGGTCCAGCAGATCATCATCGACCCCGAGGGCGATTTCGTCACGCTCGCCGACGCCTACGGCCATATCGCGATTTCGGCGGCGGATTATTCGGTCGGCGAGATCGCGCGGTTCGGCACGCGGATCCGCGAGCATCGCTCGTCGGTGGTGCTCGATCTCGAAGGACTCGAAATGGAGGGGCAGATGCGCTGCGCCGCCGCCTTCCTCTCCGCGCTGTTCGATGCGCCGCGCGAGCATTGGTTCCCGGCGCTCGTCGTGGTCGACGAGGCGCAGGTGTTCGCGCCGTCGATGGGTGCGGAAGTGAGCGAAGAGGTCCGGCGCGCGTCGCTCGGCGCGATGACCAATTTGATGTGTCGCGGGCGCAAGCGCGGGCTTGCCGGGATCATCGCGACGCAGCGGCTGGCGAAGCTCGCCAAGAACGTTGCGGCGGAAGCCTCCAACTTCCTGATGGGGCGCACCTTCCTCGACATCGACATGGCGCGCGCGGCGGACCTGCTCGGCATGGAGCGGCGCCAGGCCGAACAGATCCGCGATCTCCCGCGCGGCACCTTCCTCGCGCTCGGGCCGGCGGTCAGCCGCCGTCCGGTGTCGATCAAGGTCGGTTCGGTCGAGACCGGGTCGCGCGGTGGCGGGCCGGTGCTGACGCCGCTCCCGCAGGCCCCGACCGGCGAGATGAAGCAGTTGCTGCTGCTCGGTCTCGAGGAACCGATGCCGATGCCCGCGCCCCCGCCGCGCCCCGCACCCGCCGCCAAGGTGATCGACCGGATCGCGGCGGACTCGATCCCCGATCCCGTTCCCGAAGTGCCGCGCCACACCGACGAGGAGCTCGCCGCGGTCGTCCGTGACGTGCTGTCCGCGATCGTCGAGGATCCGGATTCGACCGCTCGGCCCGCGGCGATCCTGTACCAGGATTTCCAGGTGCGCTGCCGGATGGTCGGCGTGTCGCCCGCGCCGCTCGATCCCTCGGGCTTCGCGCGGCGGCTGGCGGCGGCGCGTGCGGGCATCCTCGACGGGCTCGACGGCGACTGGGCCGAGGCGATCGCGACCGCGCACGAACTTCCCGACGAGATGCTCGGCGCGTTCCTGCTCGTGGCGAAGGCGGCGCGCGAGGGGCTGCCCTGCCCGAGCGATGCCGAGATCGCGCAGACTTATGGCACTAGTTCGCTCGGGCGCGCGCGGCGCGTGCTCAGCTATATCGAGGGGCGCAACCTGTTCGTCACGCGGATCGACCTTGCGGGGAAGCGTTCGGTGACGATCCCGACGCTCGGCTGGACGACGCAAAGCGCCGATGCGGGTTGACGGGGCCAGGCCGCGCATGTCGGATGAAATCGCCGTCATGCGGACGGACGGGCCTTTGAATCGCCCCGATTATCGTGCAGCGCGCCAAAACGCGCTCTGGGCACCGTATTGATGGCATCCTCGTCTTATCGTTCTTCCAATGATCGCGGCCGGGCGCGCGGGATCATCCTTGCGCTGGTCGTCGAGGGTCTGGTCGCGTTGTTGCTGTTGCAGCTCGGGACCGGCGTCTTCACGCCGCCCAAGCCGCAACGCGAGCTCAAGACCTTCGAGGTCCCGCCCGATGCCCCCGCGATCGGCCCCAAGCCGACGCAGCGCACCCGCACGCCGACCAAGCAGAAACAGGCGACCAGCACGACCTCGCCCGCGCCCCCGCCGCCGGTCGCGCCGCCGCCCGTCGTCACGCCGGTGCGCCCGAAGTTCATCGAGCTGAGCCACGACGAATTCGCCGCGTCCGACATCGGCAAGATCCCGTCGAGCAAGGGGTCGGGCGATTCCGAGGGAACCGGCAAGGACAGCGTCGCGGCATATGGTCCCGGGCAGGGACCGGGCGGGGCGGCACTTTATAACGCCGAATGGTATCGCGAGCCGACCCGCGCCGAACTGGCGACCTATCTGCCCGCCGGGGTGCAGAGCGGCTACGGGTTGATCGCGTGCAAGACGATCGAGGATTATCACGTCGAGAATTGCCGCTCGCTGGGCGAATCGCCTCCGGGATCGGGCCTGTCGCGCGCGTTGCGGCTGGCCGCGTGGCAGTTCCGCGTGCGCCCGCCGCGGATCGGGGGGAAACCGATGATCGGGGCGTGGGTCAGGATCCGCTTCGACCTGACGGTCGGGGTGAAGGACAACTGAGGTCTCGTGCTCCTGCGTTCGCAGGAGAACCGATCCTACCCCGGGATCCGCTCCAGGAACCCGCGCACGTCGTCGGCGATCCTCACCGCCTTGCCCGTCGGCAGGTGGACGTTGACCACCGTCATCGCGATCACGGTGTGCAATTCGCCCGTCTCCGCGTGGCACAGCTCGAACGTCTGGGTCAGGCTCGACCCGCCGATCCGGTTGATCCGCACGAACGCCTCGACCGTATCGCCGAGCACGAACGGTTTGAGAAAATCGATCGCGGTATGCCGCACGTGGAATTCGGTCTCGTGCCACGCCGCGCCCAGCGCATCGCCGATCCCGGTCCATTCCCAGAATTCGGTGACCGCAACGTCGGCATATTCGAGATAGCGCGAGTTGAAGACGACCTTCTGCCCGTCGATCTCGGCGTAGCGCACGCGGAACCGCGTCGAAAAGGCGAACCCGTCCCGCATCTTCAGAACAGCAACTTGATGCCGACGATCGCCAGCACGACCGCGAGGATCGGGCTCAGCACGCGGTCCGACACGCGCGTCGCGATCAGGCTGCCGACGATGATTCCGGGGATCGACCCGATCAGCAGCGAGACGAGCAACGCCCCGTCGACCGAACCGAGGATCCAGTGCCCGATCCCGCCGAGCAGCGTCAGCGGCACCGCGTGCGCGATGTCCGATCCGACCAGCCGGTTGATCGGCAGCGTCGGGTAGAGGATCAGCAGCGCGGTCATCCCGAGCGCGCCCGCGCCGACCGACGTCAGCGACACCAGCACCCCCAGCACCGCGCCGAGCAGCACGGTCAGCCGCGCCTGTCGACCGGGCGACACCGCGCCGAGCCGCTGCCCCAGCGCCGCGACGATCCGTTTGCGCAACAGCGTCGCGATTCCCGACAGCAGCAGCGTGATGCCGAGCACGACCGAAATGACGTGCCCGGTATTGGCGGACCGCTCGCCTTCGTAATGCAGCGCGACGAGCGTGAGCAGCGCGGCGGGCACGCTGCCGGCCGCGAGCCGCCCGACCACGCGCCAGTCGACCGTTCCGCGCCAGCCATGGACGGTCGTCCCGACCGTCTTGGTCGCGGAGGCATAGAGCAGGTCGGTGCCGACCGCGGTCGCCGGGTGGAAGCCGAAGGCGAGCACGAGCAGCGGCGTCATCAGCGAGCCGCCGCCGACCCCGGTCAAGCCGACGACGAGGCCGACGAGCACGCCCGCCATCGAATACAGGGGATTGATCATCCGGCTTGGGTCAACCGGCCTTGGCGCTTGGCGTGTTGACGCCCATCGACTGGAGATACTTCTTCACGTTGCGCGCGGCCTGCCGCAATCGCTGTTCGTTCTCGACCATCGCGATGCGCACAAAGCCTTCTCCGTTCTCGCCATAGCCAACCCCTGGCGCAACCGCGACGTTGGCGCTTGTCAGCAATTGTTTGGAGAACTCAAGGCTACCTAGGTGCGCGAGCGCGGGCGGGAGCGGCGCCCAGGCGAACATCGACGCGCGCGGGGCGGGGATCTCCCATCCGGCGCGGCCGAAGCTCTCGACCAGTACGTCGCGGCGCTTGTGGTAGAGGATGCGGTTCGCCTCGACGATATCCTGCGGCCCGTTGAGCGCGGCGCACGCCGCCGCCTGGATCGGGGTGAATGCGCCATAATCAAGATACGACTTCACCCGCGACATGGCGGCGATCAGTTTCGCGTTGCCGACCGCGAAGCCGATCCGCCAGCCCGCCATCGAATAGGTCTTGCTGAGCGACGTGAATTCGACCGCGATGTCCTTGGCGCCGGGCACCTGCAGGATCGAGGGCGTCGGGTTGCCGTCGTAATAAAGCTCGGAATAAGCGAGGTCGGAGAGGATCCAGACCTGGTTCTCCTTCGCCCACGCCACGAGCCGTTCGTAGAAGGCGAGGTCGACCGCTTCGGCGGTCGGGTTCGACGGATAGTTGACGACCAGCACCGACGGGCGCGGGACGGTGAACGCCATCGCGCGTTCGAGCGATTCGAAATAGGCTTCGTCGGGCGTGGTCGGGACCGCGCGGATCGTCGCGCCCGCGATGATGAAGCCGAAGGTGTGGATCGGATAGGACGGGTTGGGCGCGAGCACGACATCGCCCGGCGCGGTGATCGCGGTCGCCAGGCTCGCCAGCCCTTCCTTCGAGCCCATCGTCACGACCACCTCGGTCTCGGGATCGAGATCGACGCCGAAGCGGCGGCCGTAGTAATTGGCTTGTGCCTTGCGCAGCCCGGGAATGCCCCTGGACTGGGAGTAGCCGTGCGCGTCGGGCTTGCGCGCGACCTCGATCAGTTTCTCGATGACGTGCGGCGGCGGGGGCAGGTCGGGGTTGCCCATGCCGAGATCGATGATGTCCTCGCCGCTCGCCCGCGCCGCCGCGCGCATCGCGTTCACTTCCGCGATCACGTACGGTGGCAGGCGTTTGATGCGATAGAAATCGTCGGACATTGCGCGGAACCCGGCTTGAGGAGACCGATCCTTACGCCAATCGCACGCGCTTCGTCACCCCAGAGCTGTCGTGGCTGGTTGCGTGGCCGAATTCCTCCCCCCGTGGGGGCTGTCGCGCGCCGGGGGAGCGGCGCGGGAACTTCCCAATGCGGCCAAGCGGTTGATCGTCCGTGCGATCCGGCATGACGCCGCCGCGCCCGCACGATAGAAGAGCGCAAACAGGATCGAGGATGCCATGGCCGATTCGGATACCACCACGCCGACCGGCACCGCGCCGCCCCCTTCCGCACCCAGCCTTGCCGACATGCAGCACTGGACCTGGGTGCTCGGGCGGGCGCAGCAGATGCTGCTCGAACAGGGCATGGCGACGATGACCGCGAACACCGCATTGTTCCCCGCCATCCCCGGCTTCACCGACCCGGCGACGCTCGCACGGACGCGCGATTTCTGGAGCGAGAGCCTGTCGCTGTGGCAACGGATGCTCGACCCGGCGAAGCCCGCGCCCCGCGCCGAATCGCCCGACCATGCGCGCGACAAGCGGTTCAAGGACCCGCGCTGGCACAACGACCCGGTGTTCGACTTCATCCGGCAAAGCTATTTCCTCGTCGCCGACACAATGCTCGCACAGGTCGAGGCGGTCGAGGGCATCGACGACAAGCAGCGCGAGCAGATGCGCTTTACCGCGCGCGGGTTCCTCGATGCGATGAGCCCGACCAATTTCCCCGGCACCAACCCCGAGGTGATCGCGCGGACGATCGAGACGCGGGGCGAGAACCTGCTCAAGGGCCTGCACAACATGCTCGCCGATCTCGGCAAGGGGCAGTTGACGCACACCGACCAGAGCGCGTTCGAGCTCGGCCGCAACATCGCGATGACACCGGGCAAGGTCGTCCACCGCACGGATTTGTACGAGCTGATCCAGTACAACCCGACGACCGAGACCGTGCTGGCCGCCCCGCTGGTCATCTTTCCGCCGTGGATCAACCGCTTCTACATCCTAGATCTGAGTCCTGAAAAGAGCTTCATCCGCTGGGCGGTGGAGCAGGGGATCACGGTGTTCATGGTCTCGTGGCGCTCGGCTGACAAGACGATGAAACATGTCGTGTGGGACGATTATATCGCCGCGCAGATCGACGCGGTCGACACGATCCGCGCGGTGCTCGACGTTCCGGCGGTTCATACGATCGGCTATTGCGTCGCGGGGACGACGCTGGCGGCGACGCTCGCGATCCTCACCGCGCGCGGCGAGGCGGACAAGGTGGCGAGCGCGACCTTCTTTACCGCGCAGGTCGATTTCGAGAAGGCAGGCGAGCTGCTCCATTTCGTTGCGGACGACCAGCTCGCGCTGATCCGCTCGCTGACGCGGGACGGGTTTCTCGACGGGCGGTATATGGCGGCGGTGTTCAACCAGCTGCGCGGGCGTGACCTGATCTGGAACTACGTCACCAACAACTATTTGCTCGGCAAGGATTATGCGCCGTTCGACCTGCTCCACTGGAACGGCGACACGACCAACCTGCCCGCGGCGTGGCACATCGCCTATCTGACCGACCTGTACCGCGACAATCGCCTCGCCAGGCCCGGCGAGATGCAGGCGCTGGGGACGCCGATCGACCTGTCGACCGTGGCGACCCCGGCCTATATTCAGGCGGGGCGCGAGGATCATATCGCGCCCGCGGAGAGCGTGTGGGCGATGATGCATCACTTCATCGGGCCGAAGCGGTTCGTGCTCGCGGGCTCGGGACATATCGCCGGCGTGGTCAACCCGCCGTCCGCGCAGAAATACCAATATTGGCTCAACCCGGGCGAGACCGAACGGTTCGAGGATTTCGTCGCGGGCGCGACCGAGACCAAGGGGAGCTGGTGGCCGGACTGGCGCGAGTGGCTCCGGGCGATGGGGGAAGAACAGGTCGCCGCGACGGGCGCGCGGCTTCCCGGGGAGGGCGCGCTGTCCGCTTTGGAGGATGCTCCGGGACTCTACGTACGCGCGAGATAACGGCGATTTATCAATAATTTCGCTAAACTGGATTTTGATGTTGCGGTGCAACATAGGTATTGTTCCAGGCTACTTTTGCTGCTATATTGCGCCGCAGCAAAAGTAGCTCAGGAGAAGCCCGGTCATGGCCAGCAAAGGCCCCAAGTCCGTCCCCCCCAAGGGGATTGCCAAGCCGATCGACTCGACCCCGCCCCTTCCGGCGGCGGTGACCGAGGCCCCGCCCATTCCGTTCGTCGCGCAGCCTGCGCCGAAATCCGTCTCCAAGCCCGCGACTCCGCGTGCACCGACGGCGAAGCCGGCACCCGTGCCGCTGGCTCCCGTGGAAAGTACCGAATCCGTGCCAGCACCGGTGCCGGCGCAGGTTCCCGTTGTCTCCGTTTCTCCAGCCCAGACACCAACCCCCGCCATCGCACCCGCGACGGCCGTCATGCAGAAGGACTTCAGCACCATGGACGCTACCGCCACGATCAACACCGCTGCCGACACCGCGCAGGCCGAAGCCAAGACCGTCTTCGCCGACGTCAACGACCGGGCGAAGACCGCGATGGAGAAGGGCTCGAAGATGATCGCCGACCTCAACGAATTCTCGAAGGGCAACCTCGAGGCGGTCGTCGAGTCGAGCAAGATCGCGGCGAAGGGCGCCGAGGATATCGCGCGCTACACCAGCGACTATGTCCGCACCACGGTCGAAAAGGCCAACGCCACTGCCAGCCAGTTCGCGTCGATCAAGTCGCCGACCGAGTTCTTCAAGCTCCAGAGCGAGCTGACCAAGCAGGCGATGGATTCGATGATGGCGGAAACCGCCAAGTTCACCGAGGGGTACGTCAAGCTGCTCGGCGAGATCGCGCAGCCGATCTCGAACCGGGTCGCGGTTGCGGTCGAAAAGGTCAAGGTCGCCGCCTGAGCGATCCTGCTTTGTGACCACGAAGGGCGGTTCCCGACGGGAGCCGCCCTTTTCGTTTGCGCGGACCCCTTGCCCTCACGGGGTACAATGCCATATTTTAGGGCTGCATGACCGACCACCTTCACATCTCCATGGCGGAACGCCGCGACGACGGAACCGATGGCTCCGATGGCGATGGGGGCACTGGCGTCGCCACCCGCACGCGCTCCAAGACCAAGCAGCCGACGCCGTACCGCGTCCTGCTGCTCAACGACGATTACACGCCGATGGAATTCGTCGTTTTGGTGCTGCAGCGGTTCTTCCGCATGGACATGGAAGCCGCCACTCGCGTGATGCTCCACGTCCACCAGAAGGGCGTCGGGGTGTGCGGGATCTTCAGCTACGAAGTCGCGGAAACCAAAGTCGCGCAAGTGCTCGACTTCGCACGGCAGAACCAGCATCCGCTCCAGTGCATGCTGGAGAAGGCCTGAGCGTTGTGGCGGTCGACGTTGGGTTTTGGGTCAAGGAACCGGGCTTCCCCGGCGGGGGCCGGACTTTTGCGAAACCTACGTCCAGCGTCACCCTGAACTTGTTTCAGGGTCCACCGCGGCACAAATCCGGTCCGTGCCCATTGCGCTGTGGATGCTGAAACAAGTTCAGCATGACGGCAGTTGGGGGGAGGCGTGGTCGGGTACTACCGTATCCGAGCCTTCCGCGCAGCCTAGCGTAGGACGGTTTGCAGACCCTCCGTTTGCCGTTTTTCCGCGAAGTCGGGCATCCAGGGTTAAGCAAAGCAACTGCTTACAGTTCTCGTGACTCCTGGACTCCCGCCTTCGCGGGAGAACGGCTATAACTTCGCAGAGGTCACGCCTTCGCCGGGGAACTGACACCCGATACGCCGGCTTCAGCGCGCCGCGGGCAACCAGCCGAGATCGAGCCCGGCATAGCGATCGACGAAATTGGCCGAGCGGGTTAGTCCGCGCTCGTTGAGGAACTCGACGCGGCCCGCTTCGCGTGCGATCAGCCCCTCGTCCTCGAGCTGGCGGAGCATGCGGTTGACATGGACCGCGGTCAGCCCGGTCGCGTCGCCAATCTCTTCCTGCGTCAACCCGAGCACGAAACTGGTGCTGACGCTCCGGTCGAGCGTCCGCATCCGGTTGCGGATTTCGATCAGCATCGCCGCGACCCGCGCTTTTGCCGAAGTCCGCCCGAGCGCCGCGAGGCGATCGGTCAGCGCGGCACGCTCGATCTGGTTGTAGACGAGGATCAGCGCGGCGATCCGCGGGTGTTCGAGCATCACCGTGCTGAGCGCGGTCCGCTCGAACGGGCAGACGACGCAATCGGTCAGCGCGGTGATCGTCTCGGTCGCGTCGCTGTAGATGATGTTCGACACGGCGAGCAGATCGCCCGCGAAGTGGAAGCGCAGGATCTGCCGGCTGCCGTCGTGGAGCAGCACCGAGCTCATCATCGTGCCGCGCCGCAGGATATAGATTTCGTTGGCGCGGTCGTTTTCCCGCTGCAGCGTCATGCTGCGCTTGAGGGCGCGCTCGCGCTCCTCCAGACGGTCGAGCGCGCCGCGTTCCTGCGTCGTAAGCTCCACCATATCGCCGAGACGCTCGGCGAAACAACTTTGTGGCACGCGGTGATCACCCCTTGTTCTCCGGCCACAAAGCAGTGTGGCAGTATCCTTGCATTAAAGTCGATCAAGCGTGTCCACGAGACGACCGATCGGGTGATTCCGCGCACGCCAGCTTGCGCGCGCGGGGCAAGACGATAAACGAGGTCGATGGACCGTATTCTCATTCGGGGCGGTAACCGCCTTTCTGGCCGTCTCCCCATCTCCGGCGCGAAGAACGCCGCGCTCACGCTGATGCCGTGCGCGCTGCTGACCGAGGAGCCGGTGACGCTGCGCAACCTGCCGCGGCTCGCCGATGTCGACAGCTTCGGGCATCTGCTCAACCAGCTCGGCTGCTCGACCCGGATCGAAGGCGCGCGGCCCGAGGATTTCGGGCGGGTGATGACGATCCGCGCGGGGAAACTGACCGCGACCGAGGCGCCGTACGACATCGTCCGCAAGATGCGCGCGTCGATCCTCGTGCTTGGCCCGCTGCTCGGGCGCGCGGGCGAGGCGACGGTGTCGCTCCCGGGCGGCTGCGCGATCGGCAATCGCCCGATCGATCTGCACCTGAAGGCGCTCGAAGCGATCGGCGCGCAGCTCGAAATGGCGGCGGGCTACGTCAAGGCGAGCGCGCCGGGCGGGCGGCTTTCGGGCGGCAGCTATACCTTCCCGGTCGTGTCGGTCGGTGCGACCGAGAATGTCGTGATGGCGGCGTCGCTGGCGAGGGGCGGCAGCCGGATCGAGAATGCGGCACGCGAGCCCGAGATCGTCGACCTGTGCAACCTGCTCGTCGCGATGGGGGCGAAGATTTCCGGCATCGGTACGAGCACGCTCGAGATCGAGGGCGTCGACCGGCTCCACGGCGCGACCTACCGCGTGATGCCCGACCGGATCGAGGCGGGCAGCTATGCCTGCGCCGCGGCGATCACCGGCGGGTCGCTCGAGCTGGTCGGGGTCAAGGCCGACGACATGATCGCGACGATCGACGCGCTGCGTGCAGCGGGCGTCACCGTCGAGGAGCGCGGCGACAACCTGTTCGTCGAAGCGAACGGCCCGTTGCGGCCGGTGACGCTATCGACTGCGCCGTTCCCGGGCTTTGCGACCGACATGCAGGCGCAGCTGATGGCGATGCTGTGCATGGCGCCGGGCGAAAGCACGCTGACCGAGACGATCTTCGAGAATCGCTACATGCACGTGCCCGAACTGGCGCGGATGGGTGCGGACATTCATGTCCAGGGGCGCACCGCGGTCGTGCGCGGGGTCGAGCGGCTCGTCGGCGCGCCGGTGATGGCAACCGACCTGCGCGCATCGATGAGCCTGATCATCGCGGGGCTGGTCGCCGAGGGCGAGACGCAGGTCAGTCGCGTATACCACCTCGATCGCGGCTATGAGCGGCTCGAGGAAAAATTGAGCGCGGTCGGCGCGGATATCGAGCGCGTCGGCGACGGCTGACTCGCACCCGACCGATGACGGCGGGCGGGGCGTGCCCCGTCAGGCCCGCACCGCCGTCACGAAATAATCGAGGCTGGTGTCGTCGCTCAGCACGAACCCCTTGGCCACCGAAAACGCGAGCCCACGCACGTCGATGACGCGCAGCCCGGCGGCCTCGACCAGCGGTGTCAGCGCGTCGGGGGTGAGGAACTTGTTCCAGTCATGCGTCCCGCGCGGGATCGTCCCGGTCCCTTCAGCCAGCGTGATCAGCGCGAGGCGGGACAAGGCGGTGCGATTGGGTGTCGACAGCACCAGAAGCCCTCCCGGCGCAAGCGCGCGCGCCAGCCCGGCGACGAAGCCCGCCGGATCGGTGACATGCTCGATCACCTCCAGGCTGGTGACGAGATCGAACGTCGCGTCCCGCAAATCCTCGACGCTCCCGGTGCGATAGTCGATCGCGAGGCCCGAAAGGGCTGCATGCGCCTGCGCCGCCGCGATGTTCTCCGCCGCCGCATCGAGCCCGGTGACCTCCGCCCCCAGCCGCGCCAGTGGTTCGCACAGCAGCCCGGCACCGCACCCGACATCGAGCGCGCGCTTGCCGGCGAGCGGCGTGAAGCCGGTTTCGTCGCCATGCCACTGCGTGTCGATCTGCGCGCGCAGATACCCCAGCCGCACCGGGTTGAGCCGGTGGAGCATCGCGGACGATCCCTTGGGATCCCACCATTCGGCCGCCATCGCACCGAAGTGCTTGGCCTCGGCCGGGTCGATAGTGGTTACAGACGTTACGGTTGCGCTATTCATACCCGCTTTCTATCAGGACCACCCCAATACCCCAAGCCCCACCCCAAGGACTTCGTGACCCGGACCATGGCACGTATCGTGATGAAATTCGGCGGCACCTCGATGGCCGGGATCGAGCGGATCCGCTCGGTCGCCGCGCGGGTGAAACGCGAAGTCGCGGCGGGCAACCAGGTTGCGGTCGTCGTTTCGGCGATGGCGGGCGAGACCGACCGGCTGGTCGGCTTCTGCCGCGAGGCGTCGTCGCTGTACGATGCGCGTGAATATGACGTCGTCGTCTCGGCGGGCGAGCAGATCACCAGCGGTTTGCTCGCGATCGCGCTTCAGGCGGCGGGCGTGCCCGCGCGGAGCTGGCTTGGCTGGCAGCTGCCGATCGCGACGTCGGACGCGCATGCGTCCGCGCGGATCGAGCATATCGACATGGCCGCACTCGAAACCAGCCTCGCCGCGGGCGAGGTCGCGGTGATCCCGGGGTTCCAGGGCGTCGACGACGACGGCCGCGTTACCACGCTCGGGCGGGGCGGTTCGGATACGTCAGCCGTCGCAATGGCGGCGGCGATGCAGGCGGACCGCTGCGACATCTACACCGACGTCGATGGCGTCTATACCACCGACCCGCGGATCGTGCCGCGCGCGCGCAAACTCAAGAAGGTCACCTACGAGGAGATGCTGGAACTCGCCAGCGTCGGCGCGAAGGTGTTGCAGACCCGCTCGGTGGGCCTTGCGATGAAGGAAGGCGTCCGCGTCCAGGTGCTGTCGTCCTTCACGGGCGAGGACGCTCCAATGGCGGACACATTACCCGGCACGATGATCGTGGGCGAAGAGGAGATCGACGATATGGAACGCCAGCTCATCACCGGCATCGCGCATGACAAGAACGAGGCCAAGATCACGCTGATCGCGGTCCCCGACAAGCCCGGCGCGGTGGCGGCGATCTTCGCGCCGCTCGCCAAGGGCAACATCAACGTCGACATGATCATCCAGAACATCGCGCATGCGGCGGGATCGACCGACGTGACGTTCACCGTGCCCGCCGCCGACCTTGCGCGCTCGATCGAGGTGCTCAACCAGGGGCGTGGCGAAATCGGCTTCAGCGAGCTGGTCCACGACACGCGCGTCGCCAAGATCTCGGTCGTCGGCGTGGGGATGCGCAGCCATGCGGGCGTCGCCTCGACGATGTTCTCGACGCTCGGCGAGCGCGGGATCAACATCCAGGCGATCTCGACCAGCGAGATCAAGGTCTCGGTGCTGATCGAGGAGGATTATACCGAGCTCGCGGTGCGCGTGCTGCATACCGCTTATGGGCTTGATGCCGAGGATGCCGCCTGACCCGCGTGGTTTGGACTGGTTTTGATTGAGTACCGATCGGGTCACCGGTTGCTCAACGTTCCGTCCCCGGACGCATCGAACGTCAGCCGATACGCGCCGCCGAGTGGCATGATCCACGACTCCTGATCGGCGGTAATGGTCGAGCCGATCGTCTGCGCGCCGCTCGACCGCGCCAGTTCATAGCCACCGGCGTTGATCAGGACCGATGTCATCGGGGAAACGACGGCAGCGTACGCGAAATACACGATCTCGGCGCCGAGCCCGAAGCCGACCGAAACGGTATACAGCGTCCCATCGTACCTGGGAATGTGCCAGCCGGTACCGTCATGGGTCAGCGTGATGCTCTTGTTCAGCTGCATCTGGAAAATGTCGGAATCGCTGGAATACGCGCAAGCCGTCGTATTGGCGGCAATCTCACCCGCTTTCTGTACTGCTGCAAACCACCACAGGGGCAGGGCGGAGGTGAAGTCGATGGTGACGGTCGTGTCGACGGTTTGCAGCCCGGCAACCAGAGTCTGCGCGCCGGCCGGGTCGGCGGCGGCGAACGTTGCGACCAGTTCGATCGCATAATCGGCGGCTGCGACGATCTGGACGCTGGTCCTGGCGACAGTGACGGTGGCTGCAACGGGTCGCGTCGCAGCCACCGCAGGGAAACGCGGGTCGGCTCGGATCCGCTGTGCGGGGGTGACCGCAAACGGCTCGTTCATCGCGCGCCGACCGCGTCGTACATCGTTAGGGTAGGGTCAGGCATCCTTGCCAAAGACGGCGGTCGCGCCCGCAACCACCGTTTCCTTGATGGTCGTGGCCGTCTGCGGGCCATCATAGGTGAAGTTGACGGTCGTGCCGCCCACGATGCTGTTGACGGTGAATTTGATGCTCGCAATCACGAAAAACGCAAAGGCCGCGGTCAGGGCCGTGGCCACCGTCATCTTTCCGGACAGGATCGTTTCGCCTGATCCGTCGTCCACCAATTCAACGCCGTCCAACTGCGTCGGCCAGAAGACGGATTTGACGACGTCCTGCTGCAAGGTGCCATCCGACAGATAGGCCAGCGCCGTGAGTTGCTGGAATGCCGCCGACTTCACGAGGGACAGATTGTCGAGCAGCGTGAGGCTGGCCGGTTTGCCGGGCGTCACGGACCAGGTGCCATCGTTGAGCAGGGTCACCGTGGCTGCCCCGGCCTTAAACGAATTGGGTACCGTGAGCAGCGCGGCTTCGTTGCTGACTTGCGTCCAGTCGGCCAGCGTCGAATCGCCGAAAGAGCCGATGCTGACATAGAAACTGAGCTTTGGCGTGAGGGTGCGGCTCTGGCTGGGCGACGGAGACCAGGTCATTCCCATGAAACCGGATGCGCTTTCGATGCCGAACGACTGGTTGGCGTACCAGCCTTTTGATTCGTTATTATCCTGGGGGAAAGCGTTCGTTACGATCTTCAGGCTGTTGGCACCGACCTTGCTGCTGGAGAGGGTCAGGTTGGGGCCCATCTTCGGCGGAACCGTGCCGTAGGTCGCGTCCCATACCTGGGTAAGGCTACTTTGTTGCGAGATCGTCGAATTGATCTCGACATCCAGTCCGACCGCCTGATTGCTCGCACCGGCACCGACGCTGTATTGGACGGGAATGGTGAAGGAGTTCGTGCCGGGATAATTCGACGGGATCGCCAGCGAGGCGCTGGAGTTGGCGAAGACATTCGGGTCGCCTGCCAATTCCGCTGGAGGGGTCAGGAAGCACCAGAAAGTCTGGGTCGTCGACGACTGATTGACGAGGTAGATCGTGTAGTTCGTTGCCATGGTATCCTCCGAGATGTTGGAAGACGCGGAACTGGCCGTCGCCCGCCCGGACGGGGCGGACCGTTTCGCATCGCGCGGATCGCGCGATGACGGCATGCGATCGTCGTGCCCCGGGATCGGGTGTGCGGTATCGTCCTTGGGGTGATCCCGGGGGATGAGGGGGACGCGACAAACGGTTCGAGCTTGCGCGAAATCCGTGATGGCATCTTACCGTCTTTGCGCCCGCAAGCGCGCTCAAGCGTGACCGAAACGACGCGATCAGCACGGCGGAGCGCCCGGCTTTGCGCCGTTCCGGCGACATTTCTCCCCGATCAAATCGTGTCGGGGTCGATTACCCTGGTATCGAGTCGAGCCCGCTCCATCCACCGTATCGCCGCCGACCGTCACCTCGGCGGAAGACGGCTCGAAGACGGCGAACCTCAGCTTTCGTCGCAGCCCGCAGGCGCTGCCGTCGGCGGGCTACAACAGGTCTATCGCTTCGCAGCAAACGGCCGTGCCGCGATTCCCGACCAGTCCTTGTCCGCCATGCCGTCCTCGACCGCGTCGTGCATTCGCGTGCGAATCGCGTCGAGCACGGGGAGCGTCACATTCGCCGCGTCCGCAAGCTCGGTCGCGAGGCGCAGGTCCTTGAGCCCGAGCTTCATGCGGAAGCCGGGGGTGAAATCCTCCGACACGATCTTCGGTCCGTAATTCTGATACGCCTTCGCGCCGAACAGCGTGCCCGTCATCAGCTCGAGGAACGCAGCCTTGTCGACGCCATTGTCGCCGACGAGCGCGAAGGCTTCGCCCATCGCCTCGATCGCCATGGTGATCATCATGTTGCCCGCGATCTTGGCGGCGTTGGCGCTGCTCGCGTCGGGGCCGAGCGGCCAGACCTTGCTCGATATCGCCTCGAGCAGCGGCTGGACCCGCGCGACCGCGGCTTCGTCGCCCGCGACGACGACGTTGAGCTGCGCGGCGGCGGCGGCATCCGGGCGGCCGAACACGGGGGCGGCGACATAGCCGATCCCGCGCTGCGCATGGTCGGCGGCGAGCTCCTTCGAGAAGTCGACAGAGATCGTCGACGCGACGACATGGATCAGGTCATGCTTGACGCTGTCGAGCGCGCCCGAATCGAGCAGGACGCTGCGGATCACCGCATCTTCCGACAGCATCGTGAAAACGACCTCGCTGCGGAGCACGTCATCGAGCGTCCCGATCGTCACGCCGAGGGCATCCTCGGGCTTTACCGGCGAGCGGTTCCACGCGACGACGCGGTGCCCCGCCTTGGCGAGGTTGGCCGCCATCGCGCTGCCCATCAGGCCGAGGCCGACAAAACCGATTTCCATGGTGCTGCTCCAGATGCCGAAAGTCGGGGGCGTAGCGTCTCGCACGGGGTTAAGTTCCGCGCCCGCCCGCGGGGGCGGTACCGATCATTCCCCGATCAGGTGCACCGCGATCAGCCGTCGGTGCGGGGCGCGGCGGTGTTCGAACAGGTAAATGCCCTGCCACGTTCCGAGCACCGGTTCGCCGCTGGCAACCGGGATCGAAAGGCTCGTCGCGGTCAGCGCTGCGCGCAGATGCGCGGGCATGTCCTCGGCACCTTCGTCGTCATGCTCGTAGCTTGCGTCTTCCGGCGCGATCTTCGCGAAATAGCGCTCCACATCGCGCCGTGCGGCCGGGGCGGCATTCTCCTGGATCAGCAGGGAAGCGGAGGTGTGCCGGACGAACACCGTCAACAACCCGGTCTGGATCCCGGTCGCCTCGACCCAGCGGTTCACCGCGCGGGTACAGTCGTGCAGGCCCTGGCCGGGCGTATCGAAGGTGAGTTCACCAATTTCCTGTCGCATCCGCGCGCCCTTGCCCGAAACCCCCGGGGAAGGCTAGGCCGGTCCCATGAACCAGACATCCTCGATCGGCGCAGAGCGCCTTCAGCGCCGCATGGCGCGTGGCGCGGCGTTCCTCGGCAGCGAGGTCGCGATCGTCTGCGGCGCGATGTCGTGGGTATCCGAGCGCAACCTCGTCGCCGCAATCTCGAATGCGGGCGGCTTCGGGCTGATCGCGTGCGGCGCGATGACGCCCGAGCTGCTCGACCGCGAGATCGCCGCGACCAAGTTGCTGACCGACAAGCCATTCGGCGTGAACCTCATCACCATGCACCCCGCGCTGTTCGACCTGATCGACGTGTGCACGCGGCATGCCGTCGGGCATGTCGTGCTTGCGGGCGGGCTGCCGCCGACGGGATCGATCGACAAGATCAAGGCAGACGGCGCGAAACTGATCTGCTTCGCACCTGCGCTGAGCCTCGCCAAGAAGCTGATCCGCTCGGGCGTCGACGCGCTCGTCGTCGAGGGGATGGAAGCGGGCGGGCATATCGGCCCGGTCTCGACCAGCGTGCTCGCGCAGGAGATTCTCCCCGAGGTCGCGGACAAGGTGCCGGTGTTCGTCGCGGGCGGGATCGGCCGGGGCGAGGCGATCGCGGCGTATCTCGACATGGGTGCGGCGGGCGTCCAGCTCGGCACGCGCTTTGTCTGCGCGACCGAGAGCATCGCGCACGCCAATTTCAAGAAGGCGTTCCTCCGCGCCTCGGCGCGCGATGCGGTGGCGAGCGTCCAGCTCGACTCGCGGCTCCCCGTGATACCGGTGCGCGCGCTCAAGAATGCGGGGGCGGAGCTGTTCACCGCCAAGCAGCGCGAAGTTGCCTTGTCGCTCGACGAAGGCAAGGTCGCGATGCTCGAGGCGCAGTTGCAGATCGAGCATTATTGGGCGGGCGCGCTGCGCCGCGCGGTGATCGACGGCGATGTCGAGCATGGCAGCGTGATGGCGGGTCAGTCGGTCGGGATGGTGACGAAGGAAGAACCCGCCGCCGAGATCATCGCGAGCCTGATGGACGAGGCGGCGGCGGCGCTGGCGCAACGGGCGGCGTAAGGCGGGGCGTTTGCGAGCGGCGTGCGATTTGCTACGTTGCGGGCATGGCGACTCTGACGATCCGGGACCTGGACGACGCCGTCTTTGAACGGCTGAAGCTGCGCGCGGCGGAGAACCACCGTTCGCCCGAGGACGAGGTCGCGCAGATGTTGGACGAGCGTTCGCGCGGCAGTCGTTCGTTCGTCGAAACCTTCCGAGCTGCCAATCGGGACATGATCGCCCGACGGGGCGTGTTGTCCGACAGTACCGAGATCATCCGCCAGATCCGCGACGAGGGGTGATCGTCGTCGACGCGAGTTTCGCGACGAAGTGGTTCGTCGGCGAACAGGATCAGGATCTTGCGATCACGTTCTGGAGAATTTCGACCGGTCGATCTGTGCGCCCGACTTGCTGCTGACCGAGGTCAGTGGTGCGATCGTCCGGCGCGCCAACAGCGACAAGGGTTTTGCGGACGACGCACGGTCGGCACTGGAGCGGGTGATGCTGTTCTGGGACCATGGCGGGATCGCGTTGCACCGCCTCACCACCGATCGGGTCGCGCGTGCGGCGCGAATCGCGCTCGAACTCGGGCACCCGCTTGCGGACTGCGTCTACCTCTCGCTTGCCATCGAACTGGATTGCGACCTCGCGACCTGTGACGCAAAATCTCACGCAAAATCTGCGGGCCGATATCCTGGGACGCGGATGCTGGCGGAATATGGACGGTAACCTCGGCATACCTTACTGAAACGCCGGTACCCCCGCCAACCCCCCGGTCACCCAAAACACCAGCGCCGCCGCACCGCCGCCGAACACAAGCGCGATCAGGAGCGACAGGATCCCCGCGACGATCGACCCCGAGCGCCGCCGGTTGAACGCGCCGCGCTTGCCGGGCTTGCCGAGCTTGAGTTCGACATAGCCTGCCGCCGCGCCGCCCAGCACCGTCATCACCAGCGTGATCGCCGCCCCGAGCGGTGTCTGCAGCGCAATCATGATCGGCAGGATCAGCGCGAACGGCGCCGCCATCGCAAACGCGGCGAGCAGCTTGGCACGGTCGATTGTGGCGCGCGCGACGGGGGCGACCTGGAGCAGGTCGGGCGCATCCTCCGCCGAGACGGTCAGCCACGCGAAGCTGCCGACGAGCTGGCTCGCGATCAATACGCTGGCGAAGGCAAGCGCGGCGGGGATGGGGACGGCATGCCGCCCACCGAGCAGCCCGAGCACCAGCGGCGCGAGGTAGATCAGCCGGAGCACGATCTGGAACGCGAGCGCCGGGTCGCGCGCGAGCAGCCGCCATTCCTTGGCGAATACGGTGCGGGTCAGCCCGGCATGGAACAGCCGCGCGCTCGCACGACCGGTCGGGCGGCTGCGCGAGAGTTTAGCGCCGCCGTCGAAATAGCCCGACAGGAACCACCGTTCGAGCGTGATGCCGGCCCCTGCGAACGCCGCCAGCCCCACGCCGAGCAGGACCACGATCGCAAGCGGATCGCCGAACGCGGCGTGACCGGGCAGGCCGCTGACCCCCGACGTGCCGATCCCGGCGTCGCGCAGCCGTTCGAACACCACGGTGAAGGTGCTGGTGCGCCCTTCGCTGTGCGGCAGGACCTGGGTGAACAGGAACAGCGCCCCCCCCAGCACCGCCGCCGCGACCTGCCCGATGGTGCGCGCCGCGCGCGGGCCGACCAGCGCAGCGATGACGAGCGTCAACGCGAGCCCGAGCGATGCCGCGACCAGCGCGAGCGCAATCAGCAGCGCGACCAGCCCGAACAGCCGCGGATGCCCGAGGATCGCGACCGGCAGCACGATCGGCAGCAACAGCACCGCATAGGTCAGCGCGATCGTCGCGGCGATCCCGAGCAGTTTCGCGAGCAACACGCTCCGCCCCGGAATCGGCGCGGACAGCAGTAGCGGCAGGTCGCCGCGTTCGTACAAAGTCCGCTGGCTGCCGATCATCGCCTGTGCGGTCATGAAGCTGAGCGCGAGCGTGCTGACCGCGAGCACGCCGATCAGCGCGTCCGGCGGGACGGGGATCGCTTTGTTACGAAGGGCCCAGCCCGCCAGGCACCCGATCACGAGCCAGCCACCGACCAGCAGATAGCCGATCCAGCGCGTCTTCCCCTTGGTCGGCCGCGCGCGGAAGGCGAGCCGCAATTCGTGCAGCGCAAGCCAGGCAAAGCTTCCCGGGCGCGCCAGGCTCATGCGGCGACCGCGGGCGTGCTGGTCAGGCGGATGAACGTGTCCTCGAGCGTCATCCCCTCGGTCCCCGCGCGGTCGCGCAGGTCCTGCAGCGTGCCCTCGGCGAGCAGCCGCCCGCCCGCGATGATCCCGATCCGGTCCGCCATCCGCTCGGCGACCTCGAGGATATGCGTGGTGATGATCACGGTCTTGCCCGCGGAGACCTGCGCGCGGAGCGCATCTTTCACCAGCCGCGCCATCGTCGCGTCGAGCCCGGTCAGCGGTTCGTCGAGGATCAGAAGCCGCGGATCGTGGATCAGCGCGCCCGCGAGCGCGACCTTCTGCTTCATGCCCCGGGAGAACCCCTCGCAGCGGGTGTCGCGCTGGTCCCACAGGTCGAGCCATTGCAGCAGCCGGTCAGCCTCGGCGGCGGCGCGGGCAGGGTCCATCCGCCACAGCCCCGCGACGAACGCGAGATATTCGAGCGGGGTGAGCTTGTCGTAGAGCATCGCCTCGTCGGGCAACCAGGCGGTGATCGCCTTCGCCCCCAGCGGATCGCGCGCGGTGTCGATCCCGAAGATCTCGATCGTCCCGGCATCGGGTACGGCCAGACCCGCGACCATCCGCAAGGTCGTCGTCTTGCCCGCGCCATTGGGGCCAAGCAGCGCATAGAGTTGCCCCGCCGCGATATCGAGGTCGAGATCCCGGATCACGGGCTTGTCGAAGCTCTTCGCAAGCCCCCGGATGCGCAGCGCTGAATCGGTCATCTGTTCTGTTTAAGCGGTACCCTGCGCCCGTCCAGCCGGATCGCCGGGGCCATGCGGGGTTTTCGTACCGACGGCTTGCCGCTAGAGCGACACGGAATGCCGCAGTCCGATCCCGATACGCCTGTTCCGATGGGGTCAGCCCGCGCCGAGCGCTCGTGCGACCCGGTCGTGCCCGCGACGCAGGGGCTCGACGCGCCCGCGAACGGGCGGATCGTCGGGGGCGAACATCGCTTTCCGCTGCGCGTCTATTTCGAGGACACCGATCTTTCGGGGATCGTCTATCACGCCAATTACCTGCGCTACATGGAGCGCGCACGTTCCGACATGCTGGTGCGCGCCGGGATCGACCAGCGCGCGCATCAGGAAGCGGGTGGCGGGGCCTATGCGGTCACTGCGCTGTCGATCCGCTACCGCGCGCCCGCACGGCTCGACGATGCGCTGGTGGTGGTGACGCGATTGCGCCAGATCCGCGCCGCTTCGGTCGATATTCATCAACAGGTCATGTTGGGTGCCCAGATACTCACCGAGGCCGAAGTGACCGCGGCGTTGGTCTCGCCCGCCGGGCGACCGGTGCGCCAGCCGCGCGCATGGATCGCCGCGTTCGAGCAGGTCATGGGCGAGCAGGTCATGGGCGAGCAAGTGATGGGTGCGAAGCAGATGCCATCAGGGGAAAAGACGTCGTGAACGAGATGATGCTGAATACCGACGCGGCGAGCATGTCGCCGATCGCCTTGTTCCTCCAGGCCGATGTGGTCGTGAAGGCGATCATGATCGGGCTGTTGCTTGCCAGCGTGTGGACCTGGGCGATCATCATCGGGTTCGTGGTCAAGCTGAGCGGGATCCGCCGCCAGATCGGGGCGTTCGAAAAGGCGTTCTGGAAGGCAGAGGATATCGACGCCTTCTACAAGGAGCATGTCGACAGCAAGCTGCCGATCGCGCGGGTGTTCGTCGCGGGCGTTGCGGAATGGCGGCGCTCGACCGTCGGCGGTCAGGTCGATCGCGGCGCGACGCGCGAACGGCTTGCAACCGCAATGGGCGCTTCGGTCGCGAACGAGATCGACATTCTGGCCGACCGGCTCAACATCCTCGCGACGATCGGATCGGTCGCGCCGTTCGTCGGGCTGTTCGGCACGGTGTGGGGGATCATGCGCAGCTTCACGGGAATCGCCAGCGCTAACAACACATCGCTCGCGGTGGTCGCGCCAGGGATCGCCGAGGCGTTGTTCGCGACCGCGATCGGCCTGTTCGCGGCTATTCCGGCGGTCATCGCGTACAACCGCTTCAGCCACGGCATCAACCGGATCGAGGCGCGGCTCAACCGCTTTGCCGACGGCTTCCACGCGACGCTCAGCCGGCAGCTCGAGAGCGAGGGTCGGCGCTAAGCGATGGCGATGAACCTCCCCTCGCAGCGCGGGCGCGGTCGACGCGCGCCGATGGCGGACATCAACGTGACCCCGATGGTCGACGTGATGCTGGTGCTGCTGATCATCTTCATGGTGACCGCGCCGCTGCTCACCGCGGGCGTGCCGGTGAACCTGCCCGACAGCCGCGCCAAGGCGCTCGACCAGGACCAGAAGCCGATCGAGATCTCGATCGACAACGAAGGCAAGGTGTTCGTCGGCAAGGATCTGGCGAGCGACGCGATGCTCCCCGACATCCTGTCGCAGCTTGCCGCCAAGGCAGATCCCTCGAAGCCGCCGCAGGTGTTCCTGCGCGCGGACACCAAGCTCGATTACGGCAAGGTGATGCGCGTGATGGGCGAACTCAATCGCGCCGGGCTCAACCGCGTGGCGCTGGTGACGGTCAGCCAGGACGGCAACTGAGATGGACGGGCGGATGACCCGCAGCGAGGGAATCGCGCTCGGCGTTGCCGCGCTGGGGCACGTTGTCCTGTTCGCGATCCTGTCGCTGAGCTGGAGCGCGGCCAAGCTGCCGCCGCCCGCAACCAAGCCGATCGACGTATCGCTGGTCGACACTGTCGCGCTCGAGCAGACCGCGCCGCCCGCCGTGGAACCGCCTGCGCAATCCGCCGCGCCCGATGCGGGCCCGCCCGAGGATGCCGCGCCGCCTGCGGAGGAAGCGGCGGCTGCGCCCGAGCCTGAGCCGGTGCCGGTGCCGCAACCCCAGCCAAAGCCGCAGCCGCAGCCCAAGGCCGAACCGAAACCCCAGCCGAAGCCGGTGCCGAAGCCGGTTCCCCAGCCGAAGCCCGAGCCCAAGCCGGTCCCGAAACCCGTTCCGGTACCCAAGCCGCAGCCCAAGCCCAGGCCCGAACCGAAGGCCGAAGCCAAGCCGAGCAAGGCCGACCTCGCCAAGGCGGCGCAGGAGAAGGCCGCGCAAGCCAAGGCTGCTCAGGCGAAGGCAGCAGCAGACGCAAAGGCAGTGGCGGACGCGAAGGCTGCCAAAGCCGCCGCCGCCGCCGCAAAGGCCGCTGCCAGCAAGAGCGCGGCGGCGAAGGGCAATGGCGCGAACGCGAAGTCGACCAAGGCGCGCGCGACCGGATCGCTGCTCGACGACGATTTCCGCAAGGGGCTGACGCAAAGCCCGAGCAAGGCCAAGGCGTCCGAAGCCGCGCCCGGCGCGACGATGAATGGCAAGGCGGCCGCCGATATCGGTTCGGCGATCAAGCGACAGGTTCAGCCATGCGCGGATCGTCAGCCCATTCCGGGTCCGGGTGCGTCGCGCATCATCGTGCTGGTACACCTGCTGCTTAACCGCGATGGATCGCTTGCCGCTCGACCAACAATTTCGGATGACCGACTCGGCGTTGATGATGAGAATCGGCGGTATGTCGACGTGGTCGACCGCAACGCGATCGCGACTTTTACAGGGTGTGCGCCGCTCCGCGGTCTTCCGCCCGAGCTTTACGACGTGCCGCACGGGTGGAAAAAGTTTGCCCTGCGCTACAAACTTCCGGGCTGAGGAATTGCCGATGCTTCCCAAGATGATGCTCAAGACCCTGCTGGCGGTGTCCGGTGCCGCGCTGATCGCGGGGACCGCGGCGGCGCAGGATGCGCCCGCGCCGCAACCAGCACCTGCGCCACAGACCGGGGCCGCCAACCCCCAGCAACCCAATTCTCAGCAGGGGGGCGAACTCGTCGTCGACGTCGTCGGCGGGATCGCCGCACCGCTGGGAATCGCGGTGCCGACGATGCCGACGACCGAGCCGGT
Organism: Sphingomonas sp. PAMC 26621; assembly: GCF_000251145.1. GTDB lineage: Bacteria > Pseudomonadota > Alphaproteobacteria > Sphingomonadales > Sphingomonadaceae > Sphingomonas. Next base: position 56,315 of record NZ_AIDW01000004.1, read on the forward strand.
CGATACGCCCGCGGGGCGCACCGATGCGCTCGGCGTCCAGCTGTCGAAGATCATCTCGACCGACCTGCGCAATTCCGGCCTGTTCAAACCGCTCGAGGCGGGGGTGAAGCCGGTCGCCTTCTCCGAAGTGACCGCGCCGACGTTCGAGTATTGGACCGGGGCGGGGGCGTCCGCGCTGGTGCAGGGCTATGTCCGCGCGACCGGCGACGGGACGCTGACGGTCGGCTGCTATCTGTATGACGTCACCTCGCGCAACGAGATCGCGCGGGCCGGCTATGTCGTCCCACCGAGCGACTGGCGGCGTGCTGGGCACAAATGCGCGGACATGGTCTATTCCAAGCTGACCGGGGAAGGCCCCTATTTCGACAGCCGCGTCGTCTATGTCTCCGAGACCGGCCCCAAGGGGCACCGGATCAAGCGGCTCGCGATCATGGACCAGGATGGCGAGAACCACCGCTTCCTCACCAACGGCCAGGCGATCGCGCTGACTCCGCGGCTGTCGCCCGACCAGCGCTCGATCGTCTACATGAGCTATCTCAACGATCGTCCCGCGATCTATGTCTATGATCTGGCGTCGGGCCGGCAGAAACTGCTCGTCGCCAACAACGACCTGACCTTCGCGCCGCGCGTTTCGCCCGACAGTCGCTGGGTGCTGTTCTCGATGGCGCGCGCGGGCAATACCGACATCTACCGCGTGCCCCTGAGCGGCGGCACGCCGCAGCGGCTGACCCAGTCCACCGCGATCGACACCGGCGGCACCTATTCGCCCGACGGCAGCCGGATCGCGTTCGAGAGCGATCGCTCTGGGACGCAGCAGCTCTACGTGATGAACGCGGACGGATCGCAGCAGCAGCGGATCAGCTTCGGTTCGGGGCGCTATGCGACCCCGGTGTGGAGCCCGCGCGGCGACCTGATCGCCTATACCAAGATCGGTGGATCGTTCCGCATCGGCGTGATGAGCCCGGCGGGTGGCAACGAGAAGTTGCTGACCGACGGATCGCAGGACGAGGGCCCGAGCTGGTCGCCCAACGGCCGCGTGCTGATGTTCTTCCGCTCGACCGGCGGCGGCAGCGGCAAGGCGGATCTGTGGTCGGTCGATCTCACCGGGGTCAACGTGCGGCGCGTGCCGACCGTGCTCGATGGATCCGATCCGGCGTGGGGACCGTTACGCCCCTGATAGCGATTTTCATGCATGCGCCGGACGATGTGTAATCCTGTCGTGTAACCGGATGTGTTCGTTTCCATTCCCCAAGGAGAATCCCGATGGCAAAAGTAACGACCTCGATCCTGATCGCGACCGCGCTGCTCGCCACTGCGGCGTGCAGCAAGAAGCGCCCCGCCGTCATTCCGCCCGCGCCGAGCGATACCGCGCCGGTCGATCCCAATGCCGGTGCCAACGGCGTGATCACGCCGGGCTCGCGCGCCGATTTCGAACGCTCGGTCACGAGCAACACCGTCAACTTCGCGCTCGACAGCTATGACATCGACTCGCCTGCCCGCGCGATCCTTGACAGCCAGGCGGCGTGGCTCGCCAAATATCCGAACGTGACGGTCAGCCTCGAAGGCCATTGCGACGAGCGCGGCACGCGCGAGTACAATCTCGCGCTCGGCGACCGTCGCGCCAATTCGGCGAAGAACTATCTTGCTGCGCGCGGTGTCGCGGCGGGGCGGATCTCGACGATCAGCTACGGCAAGGAGCGCCCGATCGCGCTCGGCTCGGACGAGCAGAGCCTCGCGCAGAACCGTCGCGCGGTGACGATCGTCCTGAACTGATCCGTTTGCGGATCGGTTGGGAAAGGGCGGTGTCCGGGAGGACGCCGCCCTTTTTGCGTCACCTCCCGTTCGCCCTGAGCGCAGTCGAAGGGCATGCGCTGCGCAGGGGGCTTCGACTACGCTCAGCCCGAACGGCGGTGGGGCGCACTCTCTGACTCCACACCGCCGTCATGCCGAACGCGTTTCGGCATCCACCGCGCCGCGGACTCTGCAGGCGTTGGGTGCGGACACCGGTGGATCCTGAAACACGTTCAGGATGACGGGTGGGCACGGCCGCCGCCGCCGCCCGATTGCGTCACACCCCAAAATGATATAAATATGATATCATAATAAACCGGGAGGTCCGCATGTCCGAGTCGATCGCACGCAACACCGCGCTCACCTTGTCCGCCGAACATGCGGCGACGACGTCGAGCGGGTACGCGATGTTGCTGGTGATGGTTGCCGCGATCGGGCTGGCCGCGTTCGGTGTGACCGGCCTTAGCCAGGAGTCGGATTTCGGCGGTGTGATGATCACCGCCGCGGCGCTGGTCTGCGTGTTCGTTGCAGGCGGTTTCTACATGCAGCAACCCAATCAGGCGACCGCGATCACGCTGTTCGGCGCGTATAAGGGGACCGATCGCAAGACCGGCCTGCGATGGGTATTGCCGTGGCTCGGGCGCAAACGCGTCTCCTTGCGCGCGAACAACATGATTTCGGAGCGACTCAAGGTCAACGACCTGCGCGGCAACCCGATCGAGATCGCCGCGCAGGTTGTCTGGCGTGTCACCGATACCGCGCAGGCGCTGTTCGACATCGACGATTACAAGGCGTTCGTGATCGTCCAGATCGAGGCGGCGGTGCGCACGATCGGCGCGCGCTATCCGTATGACGATTACGAGCATCAGGAAGTCACGCTGCGCGGCAACCATGACCACGTCGCACAGGAACTCCGCACCGAGCTGATCGCGCGGCTGGTGACGGCGGGGATCACGGTCGACGAATGCGGTTTCACGCATCTGGCCTATGCCCCCGAGATCGCGGGCGCGATGCTGCGGCGGCAGCAGGCACAGGCAGTAGTCGCCGCCCGCAAGACGCTGGTCGAGGGCGCGGTCGGGATGGTCGAGATGGCGCTCGACCTGTTGTCCGCAAAGGGTGTGGTCGAATTGGACGACGAGCGCCGCGCGGCGATGGTGTCCAACCTGATGGTCGTGCTGTGCGGCGAGCGCGATACGCAGCCGGTCGTCAACACCGGCTCGCTGTACCAATAGGCGCGGGTCCGTGACGGCTCCGCCCAGGAAGGCGTTCGCGCTCCGGCTCGACCCCGCGCTCCATGCGGCGGTCGAACGGCTGGCGGCGGGCGAATTGCGGAGCGTCAACGCGCAGGTCGAATGCCTGCTGCGCGAAGCCCTCGCGCGGCGGGGGGTAAAGCTGGACGTGCCGAATCCGCCCCGCCGCGGGCGGCCACCCAAGGAGAATGACGATGGCTAATTCAGACGATGGCTATTGGTTTGCGCCCAAGGCGTTCGGGATCGGCGCGACCCCGGTGACATGGCAGGGCTGGGCGCTGACGCTCGGATTCGTGGCGCTTGCGGTGCTCGACATGACCCGCATGCCGAACCGCGTCGCGCGGATCGGGGTGCTGGTCGCGCTGTTGCTGCTGTTCGCGCTGGTGGCGATCCGCAAGACGCGTGGCGGCTGGAGCTGGCGTTGGGGCGGGCGAGGGTAGGGGCACCACCTCAACCGTTCGGAGGCGAGCCTCGTGCGATTTACCCCAGCGCCGCATCCAGCAGCTTCGCCAGCCGCAGTCCGCCGCGCTCGACCTCGAGCCGCGCGACCGGAACCAGCGTCTCGATCGTCGCCTCGTCGAGCGTCACGCGTTCGGGGGTCGGCGCACATGGGTCCGCCATTACGCTGGCGTAGGTCGAGTCATGCGCGACCTGCCAGCTTTCGCGGCTCCAGTCGGTGACGTTGCCCGCCGCGATCCTCGCGCGCACCGCGGGCGCGTAGCGGTGCACCAGCCCCGGCCCCGACGTGATCGCGCGCTCGGCGAGCAGCCCGTCCCACACCGAATGGAGGTTGAGCCGCGGCGGGGCATAATGGTCGTACGACGCCTTGACGTCGTTGCCGCCCTTGTCGTCCTTTTCGCCCGCATGGAGCGGCTGGTGCAGGTCGCCGACGAAGTGGATCAGGAACACCAGCGCCTCGACGCGGTCCTTCGCCGGGGCACGACGGTCCTTGAGCGTGGCGACATCGCGCGTGATCTGCGCCGAGACGCAATTGCCGTCCTTGCACGCGTCGGTGAGCGAGAAGGGGCGGCAGATGCTGACGTCCTGGAAATGCCAGGTGTAGGCATAGCCGAAGCGTGGCTTGCCGTCCGCGCCCTTGATCGGCTTGATGCAATCCGCCCAGGTGCTTGCCTCGGTCATCGTCCCCGCCTTGCAGGTCGGCGTCTCGAGCAGCGCCTGTTGCTTGAGCAAGCGGCGGATCGCGATGCGGGTCTGCGGGCGAATGTTGGCCTCGGCGATCTGCGCGATCGTCTGGTGGCCATATTCCCAATAGGCAGCGGCAGGCGCTGCGCTGCTCGCGGCGAACAGGGTGGCGGCAGCGACAAGCGCTGGGCGAACGCGACGGATACTGGTCATGAACCGCGCTTTAGGCGTCTGGCGGAATTGGCGAAAGCAGGAATGATGGCGGTTCGGATGCCGATCGCGGCCACGACCTTCCGTCGCCGCCCGCCGCAGTCAACCGAACGGTCCGCGGTGGCGGTTCAGCGTGAACCCGCGACCGGCCCGGTCGATTCCCGCACCACCAGCTCGAACGGCAGCTCGCGTTGCTCCGCCGGCGCGTCCGCCTCGACCGGCGCGAGCAGCAGGTCCGCCGCCTGATACGCCATGTCGCGCGTCGGCTGGCGGATCGTGGTGAGGGGCGGCCAGACGAACCCCGCCATCTCGGTATCGTCGAACCCCGCGATCGAGAGCTGCTCGGGGACCTTCAGTCCGCGCCGATGCGCGGTGGTCAGCGCCCCCGCCGCCATGTCGTCGCTCGACGCGAAGATCGCGGTCGGTGGCTCGGGCAGGTCGAGCAGCACCGCCGCCGCCGCTGCGCCCGAGGCGAAGTCGTAGCTTCCGTCACGGACCAGCGCGGGGTCGAACGCAACGTCTTGCACACTCAGCGCGCGCGCATAGCCCCGCAGCCGTTGCGCGCTGGTCGCATAGCTCGGGTGCCCCGCGATGAACCCGATCCGGCGATGCCCGAGCGAGAGGACATGCGCGGTCATCACTCCGGCGGCGGCCTCATTGTCGATGAAGGTCGCGGGGCCAAGCTCGGGGCCGCTCCCGGGCGAGACCCGCACGAACCGCACCCCGCGCCGCGCGAGCAGGTCGAGCACGTCGGGATTGTCCGACACCGGGGGCGTGAGGATCAGCCCGTCGACATGCGTCGCGTCGACCAGGCTTTCGAGCTCGTCGAGCAGGGTGGTGGCGTTGCGGTCATACGGCTGCGCGATCATCCGCACCCCGTCCTGCACGCAGCGGTCGCGGATTCCCGACTGCATTTCGTAGACGTAATAGGGGCTGGGGTTGTCGCAGATCAGCGCGATCTGGAAGCTGCGCCGCCCGGCGAGCGAGCGCGCGGCGGTGCTCGGGCGGAACTTGAGGTCTGCCACCGCCGCCTGGACCCGCGCGCGGGTTTCCGCGCCGACATAACGTTCGTTGTTGAGCACGCGCGAGACGGTCTTGATCGACACGCCCGACACCCGCGACACGTCCTTGATCGTTACGCGCAATTCCTGTGCCCCCCGCGGCCACCCCCGGGCCTGCGCCCGGTGTGCCGCAGCGGGCGCGGAACGGCAACCTTCACGCCATGATATTGCGCCCGCGGTGGACCGTCGCGCTATGCCCGACGCGACCGGCGGAAGACTTCGCCTTGATCGTGTCGACCATGATCCAGTCGTTTTTGACGGTTGCAGGCGTCAGCGTCATCGCCATGTAGCCGCGGCGACTGGTGTCGCACCATTTGAGCTCAGGGTTGGCCCGGACCAGCGCCGCTGCGACGATCTTGGGGTCGGTCCGGCTCGCCGCTTCATAGCCCGGCGACGTGACCGCATGCCCGGCAAACTCGACGCCCACGGGCTTGCCGTCCTGCCCGAGATCATAGGCCCAGGCATTGTGGCTGTCGCCCGACAGCACGACGAGGTTCGCGCCGAGGCCCTGCGCCTTGCGCAGGAAGCGTGCGCGCGCTGCGGGATAGCCGCCCCAATTGTCGTAGTTGAACGGCAGCCCGACCTTCGCCGCTGCCACCCCAGCGAGCAGATAGCCGCGCGCGCGCTCCGGCGAATCGGGGGAGAGCCAGCTCATCGCCTCGGCCGGCATTACCGTCTGCCCCATGATCGTCCCGAAGCCGACGACCTGCCATTGCTGCCCCTGCCTGACCGACCCGGCCATCGCATGCGCCAGCCAGCTTTCCTGTTGCGACCCCATCATAGTGACACCGGGGTCCATCCAAGCGCCGTCGCGGAATGCTTTCAGCGCGGCGGTCGGGTCGGTCGAGGCAAACAAGGGCGCGACGTCGGGCTGTTTCGTCCGCGCAAGCAGCCGCGTCTCGGTGCGGAACAGCGTGGCGAGCGTGCCGATCTCATACGCCTTCCACGGCTCGTCGGAGACCGGCATCCACTCGCGATACGCCGTGATCGACGCGGCCCGCCGGGCATTCCAGTCGCCTTCGTTCGGCTGGTGGTTCTGCGCCCCGCCTTCCCAGCTGTCGTTCGACGATTCGTGATCGTCCCACTGGACGATCATCGGATGCCTGGCGTGGAGCGCCATCAGGTCCGGATCGCTGCGGTAGCTGCCATAGCGCAGTCGGTAATCCGCGAGATGCAGCAGCTCGGTCGTGGGGAGGGGCACGCGCCCGGCGACCTGGTCCTTCACCGCGGGATAATCACCCGTTTCATATTCGTAGAAATAGTCGCCGAGATGGATCGCGAGATCGATGTCGTCGCGCGCGGCGGCGTGCGCATAGGCGTTGAAATAGCCGTACGGCATGTTGGAGCAGGAGAAGGTGACGGTGCGGAAGCGCTCGACCGGGCCGACCGGGAGCGTCTTGGTCGTTCCGACCGGCGAGAATGTGCCATCGGGCGCGACGAAGCGGTAATGATAGCGCGTGCCGGGCTTGAGATTGTCGACCGTGATCTTGGCGGTGAAATCGCGCCACGCCCCGGTGATCTGCGCGCCGCCCGAAACGATGCGGGCGAAATCGGGCGTTTCCGCAATTTCGGCGCGCAGTTCGGCGGTGTCGCCGGTCGCGGGGACATAGCGGGTCCACAGCAGCATCGTGTCGCTGCCGGGCTCGCCGCTCGCGACCGAATGGGTGAAGCCGCGTGCCTGCGTGACGTTGGGGCTCTGCGCGAAGCCGGGCACCGCGAACGCGCCGAGGCCGAGCGACCCCGTCAGAAGGAGTGAGCGGCGGTCGATCTGGGCGGTCATCTTGAGGCTCCTGCTGATACAACGCCGCTCTTGCCGCGCGGATATGGCGTGTTCGTGACAGTACCGAAACCGCATGCTAGCGCCTGCGGGATGGAGCCAACCGTTCCCGTGCGTATCGGTCTGCCGCTCCGGCTTTTCGCCGCGGTGTTCGTGGTGTTCGCGCTGCTGGCGCTGCTGCGACCGATCGATCACGACGAAAGCCAGTATGTCGCCGCAGCGGTGCTGAGCGCGCATGGGTATCTGCCGTATCGCGATTACGCCTATCTGCAGACCCCGCTCCAGCCGTTGCTGTTCGCGCCGCTCGCCTGGGTCGCGGGGGCATGGGCGTGGCCGGTGCTGCGGCTGACCAATGTGGTGCTGGGGGCGGCCCTGGTCGGGTGCGTCTGGCGGGCGAGCCGTGAGGCGGGGGCGGGGGCGCGGATCGCGTTTTGGGCGGCGGTGCTGTTCGCGACGTGCGACGCCTTCCTGTTCAGCATCGCAACCGCGCGCAACGATGCCTTGCCCGCCGCACTGCTCGGGGGCGCGCTGGTGCTGATCGTCCGCGCGGCTGCGGGACGTGGTGGCACGTTGGGCGGGGTGCTGACGGGGGCGCTGCTGGCCGGGGCGACGGCGGCGAAGATTTCCTATGCGCTGCCGGCGGTTGGTTATGGAATCTATGCGCTGTTCGATCGGCGGCATCGTCCCCTTGCGGTCCTTGCCGGGGCGTTGCCGATCGTGGCGCTGGTCGGCTGGACCTGGGCGCAGGCGCCCGCCGGTTTCGTGTTCGGCACGCTCACCTTTCCCGCGCGCGCGCCCGCCGAATATTACCGCACGGCACCGTGGAAATTGTCATGGTTGGCCAAGGCGGTCGATGCGCTGAAGTTCCTCGCACTCGGGCCGGCGCTGCTCGCGCTGGTGCTTGCGGCGCGCGGGGGATGGCGGCGATTGCCGGTCATCGCCGTGATGGCGGCGGCGGGGCTTGTCGCAGCGGTGCTGCCGTTTCCAACCTGGCGGCAATATCTGCTGCCGATGCTGCCGCCGCTGTTCGTATTGCTCGCGCTGGCGTGGCAGCAGCGGCCGCCGGCGCGCTGGGTGCGGTTCGTGGCGGTGGTGTTCGGGTGTGCAGGGCTTGCGCCGACGGTTGCCGGGTTGATCGTCGGTGGGGATGGCGGAACCGGGCGATTGCCGGTGCTGGCCGCGTTGCGCGACGGGCGGGCCGTGCGGGCAGCGCTTGATAGGGCGGGGGTGGCGGGACCGGTTGCGACGCTGTCGCCACAGTTTCTGGCCGCGACCGGGCGGTTGCCGGATCGGCGCTTTGCGACGGGGCCGTTCTATTTTCGCAGCCACGCGCTCGTCGCGCCGGGGGCGGAGGCGGGGTTGCACCTCGTCTCGGGGGATCGGTTGGATGCCCTGGGCAGGCTTCCCTTGCGCGCTTCGCCGGGGACGGTGAAACGAAGCGATACGTTGATGCCTGCCGCCATCCTCATCGGCGGCGAGGCCAAGTGGACCAGCGGAAACCCCGCGCTCGATGCCCGGCTCGAGCATTGGGCGATCGCGCATCACTATCGGCTGGAGCCGGTCGCGTCGCCGCGCTTCCGCCTCTATGTCAGGCAGCCCTGAGCAGCCGCCCCGCGCGCTTGGCGTCGACCAGACCCTGGTAATAGTCCATCAGCTCGATCGTATGCTCGCGGTCGCTGCGAACTTTCGTTGCCGCAACCAGCGCGGCGCGGCGCAGCACGCGCGGGTCGCGCGCGAACAGCCGGTGGATCGCGCTCGCCGCGCTCTGCGCGTCGCGCGCGGTGTAGAATTCGGACGACAGCGGATCGGCGACTTCCATGCACCCGCCGGTATCGGGGACGATCAGCGGCAAGCCGCCCGCCATCGCCTCGGACGCGACCAGCCCGAACGGCTCGGCTTCCGACCCGTGGATCAGCGCGTCGCAACTCGCGACGATCCGTGCGAGGCGTTCGCGGTCATAGACCGGGCGGAACATGCGGATGTGCGGCGATCCCGCGATCCGCGCCTCGATCTTCGCGCTTTCGACGCCATTGCCGAGCAGCATCAGCCCGACCGGCAGCTCCGACCCGGCGCGCTCGACCGCGTCGATCACCAGCCGCCAGCGTTTCTCGGGATGGTGTCGCCCGAGCCCGAGCAGCAGATGCCCGGTCGCCGGCAGGCCGCACTGCGCGAGCAATGCCGCGCGCAGCCGTTCGTCGCGCAGCTCGGGCGAGAAATGTCCGCGCTCGATCCCCAGCGGCATCGATACGTCGATTCGCACGCCCCGGTTCTTCAACCGCTTCTCGAGTGCCGGACCATTGGTGACGACCGTGTCGAAATGGACGAGGAAGCTGTCCATGTAACGGCTGTACCAGTTGAACGCGCGCTCGATCCGCTCCTGCGGCGCGAGCCCCTCGAGCCAGCGGAGCGCATAGGCCGCCATATTGTCATTGTGCATGAAGAACGCCTTGACCGCATTCCCCTGCCATTTGCCGACGACCCATGGCAGCCGCCACGGCGATGACGTCTCGACCACGTCGGGCTGCAGCTGGTCGAGCAACCGGAGCACCGGCGCGCCATCCCAGAAGATTCCGTAATTGGCGTCGAGCGGGAGATGCCCGGTTTGGACGGTGATCACGCGCCCGCCGCCGGGGCGTTCCTCGATGCCCGGTTCGCGCCCCGGCGCGATCACGATCAGCTCATGTCCGAGATCGGCCATGATCCCCATCTTGCGGTCGATATACGTCCGCACGCCACCGCCGGTCGGCGAGTAGAATTCGTTGACGTCGACGATCCGCATGCCGATCAACCGCCTTGAATAGGACCAAAACCGCTCAGGCCACGGAGATATTGGGCGTGAATGTCGACCGAGACAACACCCTCGGGCACGACGATCCGTCCCTGCGACACCTTGGGGCGCGAACGCCCGAGTTTGGTGTTGCTGGGGAAGCCGGCGCCGTCCGCCCAGAAGTTGAACTTGTTGCGGCCGTCGCGATTGTGCGTGAACAACAGCGCATAGGGGCCGGGTGCCGGCACCCGGATGCACAGGATCACCGGCCCCGAGGGGGGCGTCGGCAGGCGGACGCGGCGGAAGAACTTGCCTTCCTTGATCAGGTCGCGGTCGTCCTTGAGAAAGTCCGCTTCGTTGGCGGGGTACAGCTCGAGCTTGAGCTCGCCGGTCCGGTCCTTGAGCCCGTCGACCGTGACGCGGATCGCGGGGCCGCCGCTGCTGCACGCGGCCGCGTCGCTCCCGATCGCCGCCTGTGCCGCGAACGCCGGGCCCGCCGCGACCATCATGCCCGCGAGTACCGTCGTCATCACCAGCTTCCGCACCATCGTCACGCTTTCCTAATCAGGTCGACCAGTCCGAACAGCGCGACCAGCACGACGTGGACGAGCAACGGCAAGGCTGCCGTCATCGCGAGCAACACGGACAGTTGCGCGTCCTGCCCGATCAATAGGGTGGCGAAGGTGGCGAAAAGAAGGTCCTTGTTCGGCACAAGCGGCAACCGCCCGACGATCATCCGCGCTGCCGAGAGCAACAGCCACATGCCGAGCGATACGGTCGGCAACGCATAATGCCATGCGAACGCGAGCAACACCGACCCGGCGATCAGCCGCAGGCAGTGCACGCCGAAGATCCACCACAGCGAACGCCGCGGCAGCGAGAAAACCCGCTTGGAAAAGATGAGGAAAGGCAACGACATGCCGAACACGATCACCACCGACCAGATCGCGTTCTGCAACCCCCGCGGGGTCAGCAGGCCGATCCCGAGCGGCATGGCCACCGCGATCATCGCGAGCGTCATCATGTTCCCGGCGACGGCGGACAGGATGCTGACGTCCTTCACCGCGCCGAACGGTGCCGCCACCATTGACGCGCGCTGCCGCGCCCATGCGTAGAAATATGTCTCGCCCGAATAGTTGAGCATGTCGTTGGCGATTCGCTTCTTGGCGAGCGCGACATAGCCCGCCGCCGGAATGCCCCACAGCCGCCGGAAAATGATGAAGTCGCCGGTTACCGGTGCCAGATAGAGGAGCGCGAAGAAGAGATAGAACAACGGATTGGTCGGCAGCGCCGACCAGAGGGTGTTGACCCCCATCGCGCGCAGCTTGAGCCCGAGCCAGCCGATCATCAGCAAGGTCACGGCGGCCCCGAGATAAGCTGGCCAACGGCGGCGGCGCGGGGCCATCGGTTCGAGACCGGCAAGATCCTGCGTGCCGGAAAGTCCGGGGAGCGATGGCGCGGGGAGAGGCGTGGGCGACGCTTGCGCCGCAGTCCCGATTCCCGGCCCGGTCGTCAGTTTGTTCACGTGGCGAGAGTGTCCGCTTATACGCCGATCGGGGGCGATCGAATGGCGCGCCTTACCCCGAACCGGTCGGCGCGGCAAATGTCGTGCGTCGCGCAGGTCACATGTTACGGCGACCGTAAAATCGCGTGGCGAACGGGACGGCTGGGACACATTCGCGACATAGCTTAGTTACACACGTCGATCATGCTCAGCCCACGTCCACCCGCCGCCCATATCCTCGCTTATGCGCAGACGCTGGACGGCGGGGGCGTGGAGAAGACGTTGCTGCGGCTGGCGGGAAGCTGGGCGCAATTGGGACGGCGGGTGACGCTGATCGTCGGCGATGTCGCGGGGCCGCTCGCGCGGGACCTTCCGGACGGGGTCGAGGTCCGCCAGGTTGGGACCAAGACGATGCTGGGGATGAGCGCGATCGCGGCCCAAACCGAAGCGGTTGCGCCTGACGTCCTGTTCTGCCCGGGGAATCATTACACCGCGCTTGCCGCCTGGACGCGGCTGCGGCTCGGGTTCCGCTGCCCGCCGATTGTCGCGAAGATCTCGAATGCGCTGGTCCGGCGCGACCAGAACGCCGCGGTGGCTGCGACGTACCGGGAATGGTTGCGCTGGCATCCGCGTTTCGTCGACCGGTTGGTCGCTATGAGTCCGGCGATGGCGGAGGAAGCATGCCGGATGATGGGGGTGCCCCACGCGATGGTGAGCGTCATTCCCAACCCGCCGCCGCGCCCGGCCCCCGGGACGGCTTCGCCGCTCGTGCCCAACGGCCGTTTCCTGGTCGGGGTTGGGCGGCTTGCGCCGCAGAAGCGCTGGGATCGCTTGATCGACGCCTTTGCGGACATCGACGCCCGCGACGTATCGCTGATGATCCTGGGCGAGGGGGCCGAACGCGCGACGATCGAATCGCAAGTCGCGGCTTATGGTCTGGGAGACCGGGTGCGGTTGCCCGGGCATGTCGATGACCCGACTCCGACGATCGCGCGGGCGACTGCGCTCGCGCTCGTGTCCGATTTCGAGGGCGTTCCCGGCGTGCTGCGCGAGTCGCTCGCGGTCGGGACGCCGGTGGTTGCGACCGACTCCAGCGTCGCGGTGCGCGAGATCGTAACGAGCGCGGCGGTCGGCAGCGTGGTCGCTCCGGGAGATGCGGCCGGACTGGTCGCAGCCCTCGAGCATTGGCTTGCACCGGGACGTTCCCGCCCGAACCCGATCCCGCAACCGGGGGAGGATGCCGCGACCGCCTATCTTGATCTGTTCGACGAAACGGTGCTGGAACACCGCTTCAAGCGCGGGTTCAGGCCGACGGCCTGACCCGGTCGGGGTGCGCGTCCGCGAAGGCCGGAAGCGCTGCCGCTGCCGCATCCGCCGCCACCAGCCGGGGAAAGCGATCCAGCGGAACCGAGAAGCGGCGCGCGTTGTAGAGTTGCGGAACGAGGCAGACGTCGGCCAGATTAGGCGACTCGCCGCCCAGGAACGGTCCCGCGGCCGTAGCGCTCATTGCCTCGAGCGCGGTGAGACCCGTTTGGACCCAATGACGATACCATGCTTCTCGCGCGGCGGGATCGGCACCGAACTGGTCGGTCAGCCGGTTGAGGACCCGCAGATTGGTGATCGGGTGAAGGTCCGCGACGACCGACAGCGCCGCCGCCAATATTTGCGCACGGGGCAGCGGATCGGCGGGCAGCATCGCGGGTGTCGGATGGGCGGCGTCGAGATAGTCGATGATGGCGAGGCTTTGCGTCAGCACGACCAAGCCGATATCGAGCGCGGGAACGAGCCCCTGCGGATTGCGGGCAAGATGCTCGGCGGACCTTTGCGCGCCGCTGGTCAGGTCGATCGCGACGCTGTGATAGGCGATCCGCTTGAGATTCAGCACGATCCTGACGCGATACGCTGCCGACGAGCGCCAGTAATCGTACAGGACCGGCGTCATGCCGCGTCCGCTTGCTCTTCGGCCTCCGAGCTGCGCTCGAGCGCGACCTTGATCATCGCGGTGAGCGGATCGGCGAGGGTCAGCCCGAGCAGCCCGAACAGCGTGCCCGCGAGGATCTGCGACGACAAGGTCAGTGCGGGTGGCAAGTCGACCGTCTTCTTGGCAACCATCGGGATCACGACATAACCGTCGACCGCCTGGATGAAGATATAGATGCCGATCGCCCAGAAGCCGGTCTGCGTCCCGGCGCTGAACCCGACTGCGACCATCAGGACGCCGCTGGTGATCGCGCCGATGTTGGGGATGAACGCGAGCAGGCCGGTGATGATGCCCAGCACCAGCGCCATTGGCACGCCGGCGAACGCCAGCGCAACGCCGGTCATCGCGCCTTCCAGCGCCATACCGAACAGACGACCGGCGAGCAGGCGGCGCATCGTCTTTGCCATCTCGTCGATCGTCCCGGCAAACCGCGGACGCGCCTCGCGCGGGATCATCCACTCGAGGCCGCGGCCGTAAAGGCGCGGCTCCATCGCGACGAACAGGCCGATGACCAGCACCATGACGAGGCTGGCGAACGCGCTGAACGCGATTCCGACATACCCCGTCAGCTTGCCGAACGACCCGAGGGCCTGCTGCAACATGCCGTTGATGTCGGGCTGTTGCGGCATGATTCCCTTGTTCGTGGCCCAGGCCGCAAGGCGCGACGCCTGGCTGATCAGCGTCTGCTGCAGCTGCGCGAACTGCGCGGTGACCTGAACGCCGGTCAACCACACCAGACCGACGAGGAACAGCACGGTCAGCAAAACTACGATCACCAGCCGCCACGATCGTCCGATCGGCAGCACGCGGCCGAGCAGCCGGACGCCACCGTCGAGCATCGAGGCGAACACCAGCCCACCGAAGATGATCAGCAGCGGATGGATCAGCAACACCAACAGCGCGATCGCGCTGGCCAGCCCGAGCCACACCGTCGCGCGAGTCAGTTCCTTGCGGACGAACGGGTCGCGGAGCTCGTTGGGGGCGGGTTCGCGGACCAGTTCGGCGCTTTTGGACTCACTCATTTACTACGGCTCGCATGCAAGGAGGTGCCAGCGCGTCCACCACGGAACGACTGACCCCAGGTCAGGGGATTCCAGGAACCAAGCCCGGTCTTCGAGAAAGTGATGAACTCCGCGCGCCCGCCGAGATATTCCCACGGCACGGGGCCACCAAGGCCCTGTTCGGAAAGCGGGAAACGGCTGTCGGCACTGCGATCGCGATTGTCGCCCATCAGGAACACGTGGTTCGCGGGGATCGTGACCGCAGGATAATTGTCACCCGGATAGCTGCCGAGGTCGACCGTGTCGTAATGCCTTCCGTTCGGAAGTGTCTCGGTCACCAGCGGCAGGCGGCAGACGCTCTTGCCGTTTGCGGCAGTGTGAAGCGCGTTGTCATACTGGCTCGGGTCGCACGTCACGCCCGCTTCGGGGGAGGGAAGCGGCGCATTGCCGTAATTGGGGATATCGACATAATGCAGCGGGCCGCGCTTCACCGGCACGCCGTTGAGGATGACGGTGCCGTCCCGCACCTCGAGCCGGTCGCCTGGGAGCCCGATCAGTCGCTTTATGTAATCGGTCTTGGTCCCCGGCGGCGTGACGATGACGACGTCGCCGCGCTCGGGCAGTTGACCGAGCAGACGACCGGGAATGAACGGCAACAGGTGGAACGTCGGCGAGACGAACGACCAGCCGTAGGGAAACTTGCTGACGACAAGCTGATCGCCGACGAGCAACCCGGGGAGCATCGATTCGGACGGAATGTAGAACGGCTTGGCGATGAAGCTGTGGAAGCCCAGCACCGCGAGGATCAGCCAGAAGATGCCGCGAATTTCCGATGCCCAGTCGGTGCCGGGCTTCTTGGTCTGCTTGCCGCCGGGAGTGGCGCGGAGATCCTCGGCGCCTGCGCGCGGCTTGGTTTCGTCGGCGCTCAGGGCCAGTTCCTCGCTCATGTTTCGTCCCTTGGCACCGCTTCGATAATCACGAACGCCTGCGCCCAGGGATGATCGTCGGTCATCGTCAAATGTAAGCGCGCGACGTGGCCGTCGGGCGTCAGCGCGTCAAGCCTCGCCTGCGCTCCGCCCTGCAAGTGCAAGGTCGGCGCGCCGGAGGGAGCGTTGACGACGCCGATATCCTTCATGAACACCCCGCGCTTGAAGCCGGTTCCGACCGCCTTGGAAAAGGCTTCCTTCGCCGCGAAGCGCTTGGCGAGCGTGCCCGCCTTGGTGAACGGTCGGCGATCGCCCTTGGCACGCTCGACCGGGGTGAAGACGCGCTGTTCGAAGCGCTCGCCGAAGCGATCGAGCGACGCCTGGATCCGCTCGATGTTGCACAGGTCCGAGCCTAGACCGATGATCATCTTACTGCCTCTCCCCGGGGGGAGAGGGAGAATGTGGCGCGCTTCATCGCGCCGAGTCCATCGCGTCCCGCATCGCGCGGACTGCGTCGCCAAGCCCGACGAAGATCGCGTCGGCGATCAGGCTGTGTCCGATGTTGAGTTCACGGATCTGCGGGATCGCGGCGATCGGCGCGACGTTGGCGAGGGTCAGGCCGTGGCCGGCGTGGACTTCGATCCCGTTCTTGACCGCGAGCGCCGCGGCATCCGCGATGCGACGCAGTTCGACGGCCTGCGCCTCGCCCTCGAGATCGCAATAGCGGCCGGTGTGGAGTTCCACGACCGGCGCGCCGAGCCGGAGCGCGGCGTCGATCTGCGCTGCGCTTGGTTCGACGAACAGCGAGACGCGGATTCCGGCAGCGCCCAGTTGCGCGACCAGCGGCTGCAGCATCGCGAACTGCCCCGCCGCGTCGAGCCCGCCCTCGGTAGTGCGTTCCTCTCGCTTCTCGGGGACGATGCACGCCGCGTGCGGGCGATGCCGCAACGCAATCGCGAGCATCTCTGCGGTCGCGGCCATTTCGAAATTGAGCGGGATCGTCAATTCGGAGGAGAGGCGCGCGATATCGTCGTCGGTGATGTGCCGGCGGTCTTCGCGCAGATGCGCGGTAATGCCGTCCGCACCCGATTCGGCGGCGAGCAACGCCGCGCGGACCGGATCGGGATAGCCGGAGCCACGGGCGTTGCGGACGGTGGCGACATGATCGATGTTGACCCCGAGGCGGAGCAGACTCTCATCGGCGAGGCGGAGCGTGTCGGTCATGCCGCGCGGCTGCCGGGCTTGATCGCGGGGATCGCCGCGAGTTCGGGGGGAAGCGCATCGGCGTTGTAGGTCGGCACGTCGAGCCGGATCAGCGGGTAGAAGGGCACGCCGAGATCGGCGGTGCCGTTCGACCGGTCGACCAGCGCGCCTGCCGCGACCGTTTCGCCGCCCGCCCGCGCAATCGCGGCGATCGCCTCGCGCGACGACAGGCCGGTGGTGACGACGTCCTCCATCATGAACACCCGGGTGCCAGGTTCCAGCCGGAAACCGCGGCGCAGCTCGAACGTGCCGTCGGGCCGTTCGAGGAACATCGCGGGCACGCCGAGCGCGCGGCCCATCTCATGCCCCGCGATCACCCCGCCCATCGCGGGCGATACGACCGCGGCGATGCCGGCGCGAACGTCCGCCGGGAGCCGCGCGACCAGCGCCTCCGCCAGCCGCGCGCCGCGCGCCGGGTCCATCAGGACGCGCGCGCACTGCAGATAGCGCGACGATCGAAGGCCCGACGACAGGATGAAATGCCCTTCGAGCAATGCCTCGGCAGCGCGGAATTCGGCGAGAACGTCGTCTTCGGTCATTGCTTGCGTCCAGTGATTGCGCCCGGGATTTCGGGGCCTGATTACGGGCGAGGGCGCAGCGACGCAACGATCGTGCTAGAAAAAGGACTGGCGCGGGTTGAGGCATCCGTCCCTTCCGCTTATAGCCCTAAAAGAAAAGGGCGTATCCCCGCCTGGTCGTCGTCCAAAAAGCCGGCAGAGTCGCAAAGGGTAGATGCAGAGGATGCGTATGATCGGCATGAAATCGATCGTGATGGCAGCGGGCCTCGCGATGATCGGTACGGGCGCTCTCCAGGCCGCGCCGCAAGCTGCTCCGGTCGTGACTGTCACCAGACCCGAGAACGCTGCGCCTGCCGCGACCCCCGCCGCCGCGCCCGCCGCCGCACAACCGACCGACCCGATGCTCGCGGTCGACGGCGCGCCCGCGATGGCGATCGACCCGGCGATCGGCCAGCCCGTTCCGGGCCGCATTACGCTTCAGCCGCAGGTGACCAAGACCGGCCGTCAGGCGGCGTGGTTCCACAATGCGTTGCTGATGCCCGTCATCACCGTCATCTCGCTGTTCGTGCTCGCTTTGCTCGGCCTCGTGATCGTGAAGTTTCGTCGTGCCGCCAACCCGGTCGCGTCCAAGACCTCGCACAACACCATCCTCGAAGTCGCGTGGACCGGCATCCCGGTGCTGATCCTGCTGGGGCTCGCGCTGCCGTCGATCGGGCTGCTCCAGGCACAGTACAAGCCTGCGCCCAAGAATGCGGTCGTGCTGAAAGCAATCGGCAACCAATGGTATTGGTCTTACGAATATCCCGGCAACGGCGGTTTTTCGATCACGTCGAACATGCTGAAAGAAGCCAGTGAAGTCGGCAAGGGCGAGCGCGCCCGCACCGCGATCGACGGACCGCGCCTGCTTGCGACCGACAATCGCGTCGTGCTCCCGGTCGGCGTGCCGGTCCGCCTGATAACCACCTCGAACGACGTGATCCACAGTTGGGAAATCCCGGCGTTCTGGATTAAGCTCGATGCGATCCCGGGTCGCCTTAACGAGACCAGCTTCACGATCGAAAAGGAGGGCGTCTATTTCGGCGTCTGTTCCGAACTGTGCGGGGCGCGGCATGGCTATATGCCGATCACGGTACAGGCGGTGAAGCCGGCGGTGTTCGCTGCCTGGGTCAAGGCGAAGGGTGGCACGATGCCGGGCAACGGCGCAGCCGCCGCACCGGTCGCCGCGACGCCCGCCGCCGTCGCCACCGGCGAGCCGACCGCGATCGGCAATGCCGCCGCCGCGGCGCTGCCGGCAGAGGCCCCCGTCCCCGGTGCCAGCCCCGTCGCTGCCAACGCTTCCGCAGGGAACTGAGTCATGACCGACACCGCTTTGACCCCGAGCGCCTTCGAGGCGCATCATGACGATGCCCATGCGCATGACACGCACCAGATGTCATTCTTCGCGCGCTGGTTCATGTCGACCAACCACAAGGACATCGGGACGCTGTACCTGATCTTCGCGATCGTCGCGGGGATCATCGGTGGCGGTATCTCGGGCCTGATGCGCGCAGAGCTGGCCCATCCCGGGATCCAGTATCTCGGTTATTGGGCAAGCTTCCTGCCCGGTGGCGAGCAGGGGCTCGATCATTCGCTCCATCTGTGGAACGTGCTGATCACCGCGCACGGGCTGATCATGGTGTTCTTCATGGTGATGCCCGCAATGATCGGCGGGTTCGGCAACTGGTTCGTGCCCATCATGATCGGTGCGCCCGACATGGCGTTCCCGCGGATGAACAACGTGTCGTTCTGGCTGCTCATCCCCGCCTTCACGCTGCTGCTGGCGTCGCCGTTCTTCGGCGGTGCGGGCAATGGCTGGACGTTGTATGCGCCGCTCTCGACCTATGGCGAGCCGGGGCCGTCGACCGACATGGCGATCCTCGCGCTCCACCTTGCGGGTGCGTCGTCGATCCTCGGGGCGATCAACTTCATCACGACGATCTTCAACATGCGCGCGCCGGGCATGACGCTGCACAAGATGCCGCTGTTCGTGTGGTCGGTGCTGGTCACCGCCTTCCTGCTGCTGCTGGCGCTTCCGGTGCTCGCCGCGGCAATCACGATGCTGCTGACCGATCGCAACTTCGGCACGACCTTCTTCGATCCGGCCGGCGGCGGTGATCCGGTGCTGTACCAGCATCTGTTCTGGTTCTTCGGCCACCCCGAGGTCTACATCATGATCCTGCCGGGCTTCGGCATCGTCAGCCAGGTGATCTCGACCTTCTCGAAGAAGCCCGTCTTCGGCTATCTCGGCATGGCCTACGCCATGGTTGCGATCGGCGTGGTCGGCTTCGTCGTGTGGGCGCACCACATGTTCACGACCGGTCTTTCGGTGAACACCAAGATGTACTTCACCGCGGCGACGATGGTGATCGCGGTGCCGACCGGCATCAAGATCTTCTCGTGGATCGCGACGATGTGGGGTGGCTCGCTCAGCTTCAAGACGCCGATGCTGTGGGCGATCGGGTTCATCTTCATGTTCACCGTCGGTGGCGTTACCGGCGTCGTGCTCGCCAACGGCGGCATCGACGATTACATGCAGGACAGCTATTATGTGGTGGCGCATTTCCACTACGTGCTGTCGCTGGGGGCGGTGTTCTCGCTGTTCTGCGGCTTCTATTACTGGTTCCCGAAGATGTCGGGGAAGATGTACAACGAGTTCCTCGGCCAGGTGCATTATTGGGTGTTCTTTCTGGGCGTGAACGTGATGTTCTTCCCGATGCATTTCCTCGGCCTCCAGAACATGCAGCGCCGCGTGCCCGACTATGCTGACGCGCTTGCGCAGTGGAACTGGGTCGCCAGCATTGGCTACATGATCATGGCCGCCTCGATGGTGGTGTTCTTCGTCAACGTCATCATCTCGCTGATGTCCGGCAAGAAGGCCGGCGACAGCCCGTGGGGCGAAGGCGCGACCACGCTGGAATGGACGCTGTCGAGCCCGCCGCCCTATCACCAGTTCGAGACGCTCCCCCGGATCGACTGACGTTTTAACTCCGCTCCCGCGTGCGGGAGGGGTAGGGGTGGCCCTGCGCTCCGCTCCGACCGATTCCGCGAGGGGATAGCGCGAGCCCACCCCCAGCCCCTCCCGCGAGCGGGAGGGGAGGATTTTGTAAATGACCGTTGTGACCGTTTCCAATCCGAGCCTTCCCGCCGACTGGCGCGATTTCTTTGCGCTGACCAAGCCCCGCGTGATGCGCTCGGTCGTTTTCACCGCGCTGTGCGGCATGCTCGCCGCGCCGGTATCGCTGCCCCCAGTCCTCGCTTTCACCGCGATCCTCGCGATCGCGCTTGCGGCGGGCGCGGCGGGTGCGCTGAACCAATGGTATGAATCGGACATCGACGCGCTGATGAAGCGCACCGCCAAGCGCCCGCTCCCGGCCGGCAAGATGGAGCGCGAGACTGCGCTCCAGTTCGGCGTCGCGCTCGGGGTGTTCTCGGTTCTGCTGATGGGGCTGGCGATCAACATCCCGGCCGCCGCGCTGTTGGCCGTATCGATCCTGTTCTACGTGCTCGTCTATACCGTGGGCCTCAAGCGACTGACCCCGCAGAACATCGTGATCGGCGGCGCGGCGGGCGCATTTCCGCCGCTGATCGGCTGGGTCGCGGCGACGGGGTCGGTCTCCGCGCTGCCGCTGCTGATGTTCGCGATCATCTTCTTGTGGACCCCGCCGCACAGCTGGGCGCTCGCGCTGCTGATCCGCGACGATTACGCCAAGGGCGGCGTCCCGATGCTTCCCGTCGTCGCGAGCGCGAAGACGACGCGCGCACAGATGCTGTTCTACGCGGTGCTGATGACCGCGGCGGCAATCTCCCCGTGGCCGCTTGGGCTAGCGGGGTCGCTCTACGCATCGTCGCCTCGGTGCTGTCGGCGGTCTTCCTCGGGCTGACCGTCTGGGTCGTCATCCAGCGCGCGGAGACGCCCGCGACGATGAAGGCCGAACGCTGGCTGTTCGTCTATTCGATCGGCTATATCCTCGCGATCTTCGCGACCCTTGCGACCGATCGGTGCCTCGCATGAACGAGCTTCCAGACCCGACCATCCAGGCGGCGCTGGTCCGCAAGCGGCAACGCGCGCGCGCGACGGCGCTCGCGATCATCCTGTTCGCGTTCGTGATCCTCGTGTTCGCGATCAGCATCGCCAAGATCAAGGCGGGGATGCCGCACCAATGATCGGCCGGATCGCCCGGATGGATCGCAAGCTGCGCACCGCGTTGCTCGCGGTACTGGGGATCTGCTTCATGTCCGGCCTCGGCTGGGCGAGCATCCCGCTGTACCGGATGTTCTGCCAGGCGACCGGCCTCAACGGCACGACGCAACGCGGGACGGTCGCGCCGGGAGCGGTCAAGAACCACCAGATCCGGATCGATTTCGACACCAACGTCGCACCGCACATGCCGTGGAAGTTCATGCCGGAGAACCCGTACGACACGGTCGACGTCGGCGCGCGCGACATGGCGTTCTTCACCGCGACCAACACGTCGAACAAGCCGATCACCGGCACCGCGACGTTCAACGTGACGCCCGCACAGGCGGGCAAATATTTCACCAAGATCCAGTGTTTCTGCTTCACCCAGCAGACGCTGCAACCGGGCGAGACCGCACGGATGCCGGTCATCTTCTTCGTCGACCCCAAGATCCTCGCAGATCCGGACGCGAACGACGTCGAGACGATTACGCTAAGCTACACGTTTTACCCGGTGGATTCGGCGAAAGCCAAAAGCTAGGGTACGAAAAACCGATCGATCCAACGATCATACGACGGGGATGCAACATGGCCGGTGCCAAGAACCACGATTACCATATCCTGCCGCCGAGCATCTGGCCGCTGGCCGGATCGATGGCGGCGCTGGCGATGGCGTCTGGCGGGATCATGTGGATGCACTCCGCCGTTGGCGGCGGGTTGATCTTCTATGCCGGGCTCGCGGGCGTGCTAGCGGTGATGTACGGCTGGTGGCGGCAGATCATCCTTGAGGCGAATGCGGGGGATCATACCCCGGTCGTGCAGTTGCACCTGCGCTACGGAATGATCCTGTTCATCGCGTCGGAAGTGATGTTCTTCGTCGGATGGTTCTGGGCGTTCTTTGATTTCTCGCTGTTTCCGGCGGGGATCCAGGTGCTCGACGGCAAGGTCAGCCTGATCGCCGACGTCGCGCGCGGCGCGGGGCAGTGGCCGCCCAAGGGACTCGAGGTGATCGACGCGTTCAAGTTCCCGCTGCTCAACACGCTGATCCTGCTCACCAGCGGCACCACCGTCACCTGGGCGCACCACGCGCTGATCCATGGCGATCGCGACGGGCTCAAGAAGGGGCTGTGGGCGACGATCATCCTTGGGCTGATCTTCAGCTCGATCCAGGCGTTCGAATATTCGGAAGCGCCGTTCCCGTTCAAGGGGCTCAACTATGGCGCGGCGTTCTTCATGTCGACCGGGTTCCACGGCTTCCACGTGATGATCGGGACGGTCTTCCTGATCGTCTGCCTGATCCGCACCTATCGCGGCGACTTCACCCCCAAGCAGCATTTCGGGTTCGAGGCGGCGGCGTGGTACTGGCACTTTGTCGACGTGGTCTGGCTGTTCCTGTTCGTCACCGTCTATGTCTGGGGCGGCTGGGGCGCGCCGGTCCATAGCGGGTGATGCCGCCCGAGCGGGCCGAGACCTTCGTCGCGCCGGACCCGGTCGCCGCCGCGGTGAAGGGGCTTTGCCCGCGCTGCGGCGCGCCGGGGCTGTTCCGCGGGTGGCTCGACTTCGCTGCCAAATGCCCGCGCTGCAAGCTGGATTATAGCGCGTTCAACGTCGGCGAGGGCCGGCCGCGATCCTGACGCTGGTGCTGGGCGCGCTGGTCGTCGGGCTGGCGATCACGATCCAGCTCGCGTGGGGGCCGCCGATCTGGCTTCAACTGATCATCTGGTTGCCGATCACGGTGTTCAGTGTGGTCGGGGCGCTCCGCGTCGCCAAGGCGGCGTTGCTTGGCGCGGAGTATCGCAATGCCGCGCATGAGGGACGAATCACCCCGCCATGAAGCGCGTTCCGGTCTTCGCGACGATCCTAGTCGCGCTGGCAATCGTGGCGATGGTTGCACTTGGCGTGTGGCAGCTCGGGCGGCGGGCGGACAAGGCCGCGCTGCTCGCGCATTACGCGCGGAACGTCACTTTGCCGCCGGTCGCCTTCCCGGCGATCCCCATCGATGACGGGCTTTTGTTCCGTCGTTCCAGTGCCTTATGCCTTGAGCCCGTGAGCTTTGCGATCGAGGGCGGGCGCAATGCGCGCGGCGGTACGGGCTGGCGCCAGATCGCGCAGTGCCGCACCGGGGCAGAGGGCCCCGGCTTCACGGTGCAGCTCGGATTCGGCAAGGATCCGCACGCCAAGCCATCGTGGAAAGGCGGGCCGGTCCGCGGCTATATCAGCCACGCGCCCGACCATCAGCCGCTGATCGCTGGCCTGTTCGGCAGCGCCGCGCCCAAGACGTTGATGCTGGTGGCCGACCCGCCGCTGGCTGGCCTCGACCCGAATCCGCAGCCCGATCTGTCGGCGGTGCCCAACAACCACCTCGCGTATGCGGTACAATGGTTCATCTTCGCCGCGATCGCCGCAATAATCTATGCGCTTGCGCTCAGGCGGCGCGCGGTTGCCGAGTCGCCCGCGGCCCGCTAACCGAAGTCTCCATGCGCTATATCAGCACGCGCGGCTCCGCGCCGACCCTCGATTTCCGTGACGTGACCCTCGCCGGGCTGGCGAGCGACGGCGGATTGTACCTCCCCGAAAGCTGGCCGCAGTTCACGCCGGAGCAGATCACCGGGATGCGCGGCCTCTCCTATGTCGAGACCGCGGTGCAGGTGATGCTGCCGTTCGTCGGCGATGCGCTGAGCGAGGAAGATCTGCGCGGGTTGTGCACCGAGGCCTATGGCCGGTTCGCGCATGCCGCGGTCGTCCCGCTGGTGCAGCTCGATGCGCAGCACTGGTTGCTCGAACTGTTCCACGGGCCGACGCTCGCGTTCAAGGACGTCGCGCTGCAACTGCTCGGGCTGCTGTTCGAACGCTTCCTCACGGGCACCAGCCAGCAACTGACCGTGATCGGCGCGACCTCGGGCGATACCGGGTCGGCGGCAATCGATGCGCTTGCTGGGCGCGCCGGGGTCGACGTGTTCATGCTCCACCCCAAGGGGCGCGTGTCGGACGTCCAGCGGCGGCAGATGACGACGGTGATCGCGCCCAACATCCACAACATCGCGCTCGAGGATTCGAGCTTCGACGATGCGCAGGCGCTGGTGAAGGCGATGTTCAACGACGGCGCCTTCTCGGGGAAGTTCGCGCTGTCGGCGGTCAATTCGATCAACTGGGCGCGGCTGATGGCGCAGGTGGTCTATTATTTCTACGCCGCGGTCCGGCTGGGAGCGCCCGAGCGGCCGGTCGCCTTTTCGGTCCCGACGGGCAATTTCGGCGACGTGTTCGCGGGCTATGTCGCCGCCAAGATGGGGTTGCCGGTCGCCAAGCTGATCGTGGCGACCAACGTCAACGACATCCTCGCCCGCGCGCTCTCGACCGGGGATTATTCGAGCCGGAGCGTGATCCCGACGCCAAGCCCGTCGATGGACATCCAGGTGTCGAGCAATTTCGAGCGGCTGCTGTTCGATCTCGGCGGGCGCGATGGCCATGCGCTGGCGGCGCAGATGCAGGGGTTCGAGGCGACGCGCGCGATGCAGCTGACCAATACGCAGCGCGACGGCGCGTCCGCGCTGTTCGCGAGCGACAGCGTCGATCTCGACGACATGGCACTCGCGATGCGGCGGACGAGCGAGCGCAGCGGGCAGGTGATCGACCCGCATACCGCGATCGGGCTGGCGGCAGCGCATCGCGCCGGGCTCCCCGCGGACGTGCCGGTGGTAACGCTCGCGACCGCGCATGCCGCCAAGTTCCGCGATGCGGTCGAGCGCGCGACCGGCAAGCGTCCGAGCCTGCCCGCGCGGATCGGTGACCTGTTCGACCGCGAGGAACGCTATGATAGTTTGCCAGGCACGTTCGCGGCGGTGACAGCGTATATCTCCGAGCGGGCGGTGGCGAAGGCCTGAACGATGACCCTGACGACTCTGATCACCGAACCCTGGGCCGATTACGGGCTGGTCGACTCCGGCCATGGCCGCAAGCTCGAGCGCTATGGCCGCTTCCGCTTCATCCGGCCCGAACCGCAGGCGATGTGGGCCCCCGCGTCCGACCGTTGGGAAGCGGACGGCGACTTCATCGGCGCGTCCGACGAGGATGGCGGTGGCAAGTGGCATTTGTCGAAGGACGTGCCGCGCGGTGGCTGGCACGTGCGCTGGGAGGAACTGCTGTTCCTCGCGCAGAACACGCCGTTCCGGCACCTCGCCTTCTTCCCCGACATGGCCGCGCAATGGGCGTGGATGCGCGGGCGCGTGGCCGAGGGCGACGAGGTGCTCAACCTGTTCGGCTATACCGGGGTCGGCACGCTCGCGCTCGCCGCGAAGGGCGCGCGGATGACGCATGTCGATGCCTCGAAGAAGTCGGTCGAGGCGGGCAAGTCCAACGCGTTCCTGTCCGACATGGCGGATCGGCCGATCCGCTGGATGGTCGACGATGCCGCCAAGTTCGCCGCGCGCGAGGTGCGGCGCGGGCGGCGCTACGACGGGATCTTCCTCGATCCGCCCAAGTTCGGGCGCGGGCCGGAGGGCGAGGTGTGGCGGCTGGAGGAGAATTTGCCGGCGCTGATCGCGGATTGCCGCGCGCTGCTCGATGCGGAGAGCAAGTTCCTGGTGCTGACGGTCTATGCCGTGCGGATGTCGGCGCTCGCGATCGGCGAGCTGGTGCGGCAGGCGCTCGGCGATCTGGGCGGGACGGTCGAGGTCGGCGAGATGGCGGTGCGCGAGGAAGCGCGCGGGTTGCTGTTGCCGACCGCGATCTTCGTGCGCTGGTCGAAGTAGCGGGGACGGGATTGGCGTCGTCACCGCGGCGGCGCGCCGTCTGCGGACGTTGTCGATGGAGGTCACGCTTCGTGTTTTCGGACGAAGGCGAGACCTCCGCGGAAGGCTCTGTTGCGGTGATGCTCGTCCGCGCCGCCCCCAACCGTCGTCATGCTGAACGTGTTTCAGCATCCAGCCCTCCGCCCGGACAGTCAGCCATTGTGGCGCGGTGGACCCTGAAACGCGTTCAGGGTGACGCTGAATGGAGGTTTCGCTGAGGTCTGGCCTTCGCCGGGGTGACGGGGGGGCGTTTGTCCGTCTAAGGTCGTAGCGCAAGGCAATGCGGGTGACGAAGACGGCGTGACGGACGATATTTCCGAGGAATCGGTTTCGCCCGTGGCAACCGAGCGGGGTCGCGCGCTGTGGCGATGGATCGTGCCCGGCGTCATACTGGCCGTCATCGTCGTACTCGCTGCGGTGTGGCTCGCGCGCAAACCGGTGGCGGAGCATTTCATCGATGACGCGCTCCGCGCCGCGCACGTGCCCGCGCGGTACGAAATCTCGCGGATCGGGCTGCGTACGCAGCGGCTGACCAACGTGCGGATCGGCGATCCGGCGCGGCCCGATCTGGTGGCGGACTGGGTCGAGGTCGATACCAGCCTGTGGTTCTCCGGCGTCGGCGTGACCGCGATCCGCGCGGGACACGTCGCGATTCGTGCGACGCTGGCGAAGGGCACGGTGTCGTTCGGCGCGATCGACCGGTTGCTGCCGGCACCGTCGGGCAAGCCGTTCGCGCTGCCCGCGATCCGCGCCGAGATCGGCGACGCGAGAATTGCGCTCGGCACGCCTTATGGGCCGGTCGCGCTCGTGGTGGCGGGGAAGGGGCGGCTCGACGACGGGTTCCGCGGAACGCTGGCGGCAAAATCCGCGCTGCTGCAGATCGGCGCGTGCCGCATCGCTTCGCTGGACGCCGACGTTGCGGTGCGGATCGATGCCGCGCGCCCGAGTCTCGCAGGGCCGGTCGCGATCGATCGCGGCGCGTGCGGCGGAACTTCGGTCACGCGCGCGCGCGCCGACCTGTCGGTCGCGCTCGGGCTGACGCTCGATCACTTCAAGGGCAAGGCGTTGCTGGCGGTCGGGGAGGTCGCGGGCGCTGGCGTGGTGGCGCGGCAGGTCGCGGGGCCGGTGACGTTCGTCGGATCGGCGAGCGACGTTTCGGGGACGCTCGAACTCAATTCGGGCCCGATGACGATGACCAATGCCACGATGACCAATGCCGCATCGGGCCAGCGCGCGGCGGCGGGTGGCACCGGGGTTTCGGGGCGCTACCGCTATGCCGATGACGGTTTCGCGTTCGACGGGCAGGTGCGCGCGGAACGCGGTGTCGTCCCGCCCGCGCTGCTCGCGCGACTGGCGCCGTTGCGGACGGCGGGCGCGGGGACGCCGATCGCCCCGCTTGCCGCGCGGCTTTCGACCGCTTTGCAGGCCGCCGCGCGGTCGATCGTGGGCGGGGCGGCGGTGTCGGCGATCGTCGATGGCGCGCGCGGGCAGGTCGTGGTGTCGCGGCTCGATCTCGCCAGCGCGTCGGGCGCGCGCGCGAGCGTTTCGGGCGGGAGCGGGATCGTCTGGCGCTGGCCCGGCGGGCTGCGGATCGAAGGCGATGCCGAGGTGCGCGGCGGGGGGCTCCCTGCGATCCGCGCGAAGCTCGCGCAGGCGGCACCCGGCGCGGCGATCGTCGGGACCGCGGTGATCGCACCGTATGACGCGTCGGGCGCGCGGCTGGCGCTTGCACCGGTCCGGTTCAGCGCGGGCGGCGGCGGTGCCAGCCGGATCACGACGCGGGTCACGCTCAGCGGACCGCTTGGCGACGGGCGAGTCGATGATCTCGCGGTGCCGCTGGACGCGACCTGGGGGCGTGGCGGGCTGGTGGTCAATCCGATGTGTTCGGCGGTGGGGTTCGCGCGGTTGCTGACCAACGGCGTCGACCTGCCGCGCTCGGCGGTGACGGTGTGTCCGCAGGATGGCGCGATGCTGCGGCTGGTCAACGGCAAGTTCGGCGGCGGCGGGCGGATCGGTGGCGCGCGGCTGGCGGGGGCGCTCGGGTCGTCGCCGCTGACGCTGGCATTGCAGCGCGCCGCCTGGACGCTGGCGGACGGGCACTTTGCCGCGGGAGGAGTCGCGCTGCGACTTGGCGCGCCGGATCGGGTGACCCGGCTCGACATCGCCGATCTAGGCGGCGCGCTGGCGGGCGGCGGCGCGGCGGGGCGCTTTGCCGGCGCAGGCGGGCAGATCGGCGCGGTGCCGCTGGTGTTGTCGGGCGCGACTGGCGGGTGGCGGTTCGCGCAAGGGGTGCTGGGGCTCGACGGGACGATGACGGTCGCGGATGCGGCGGCGGTCGCGCGCTTCCGGCCGCTTGCCGCGCAGGGCGTGACGCTGGCGTTGCAGGCGGGGCGGATCACGGCGGCGGGCACGCTGGTCGAACCCAGCAGGACCGTCCGGGTGGCGGACGTCACGATCGTCCATGATCTTGCCGCCGGAACGGGCCATGCCGATCTGAGCGTACCGGGGATCGTCTTCGGGCCGAAGGTCCAGCCCGAGCTGCTGACCCCGCTGACGCTCGGCGTGGTCGCCGATGTCGTCGGCACGGTCTCGGGCGCGGGGCATATCCGCTGGACCCCGCAAGGGCTGACGAGCGACGGCGTTTTCCGCACCGCCAACACCGATCTCGCCGCCGCGTTCGGCCCGGTGACGGGAATCGCGGGCGAGATCCGCTTTACCGACCTGCTCGGGCTTGCCACCGCGCGGGGGCAGGTGGCGACGGTCAAGAGCATCAACCCGGGGATCGCGGTGACCGACGGGACGATCCGGTATCAATTGCTGCCGGGCACGCGAATCGCGGTCGAGGAGGGGCGCTGGCCGTTCGCGGGGGGCACGCTGCGGCTCGAGCCGACGCTGCTCGACTTCGGATCGCCGCAGGAACGGCGGATGACGTTCCGCGTCACCGGCATGGAGGCGGCGCAATTCCTCCAGCAGTTCGATTTCAAGAACCTCGATGCGACCGGGGTGTTCGACGGCGTGTTGCCGATGGTGTTCGATTCGACCGGGGGGCGGATCACCGACGGCACGCTGGTCGTGCGGCCGGGCGGCGGGACGATCGCCTATGTCGGCGAGATCACGCAGAAGGATGTCGGTTTCTGGGGCAATTACGCGTTCCAGGCGCTGAAATCGCTGCGCTACCGCAACCTGTCGCTGGTGATGAACGGGCCGCTCGCGGGCGAGATGATCACCGAGGTCAAGTTCGCCGGGATCAGCCAGGGGGCGGGGGCCAAGCGCAACTTCCTGTTCGACCGCCTCCAGAAGCTGCCGCTGGCGTTCAATATCCGCGTGCGCGCGCCGTTCCGCCAGCTGATCGATTCGGCGCAGAGCTTCTACGACCCCAAGCGGTTGATCGAACGCAATCTGCCGAGCCTGCTGCAGGAGCAGGACAAGCAGTCGAAACCCCCCGTTATTCAGCCCCCGGAAAGCAGAATCGTGCCATGAGCGAAACAGGATTGACGACGGCCATGGGAATACCGAGCACGGCACGCATGAAACATATCGTATCGACCGCGAGTTTGGGTGCCGCGATGGCGCTGGCGGGCTGCGTCAGCATCAATGCGCCCGACAAGCCGATCGAGATCAATCTCAACATCAATGTGAAGCAGGAAGTCGTCTACCGGCTCGACAATCAGGCCAAGACGGTGATCCAGTCCAACCCGGGAATCTTCTGAATGCGTACGTGGAAAATGGCGGCGATGCTCGCCGCGGCAGTGTTGCTCGGGACCGCGGGCGTCGCGCTGGCGCAGGACGACTGGAAGGCGGCGCGCGCCGCCGGGCAGATCGGCGAGCAGCCCGACGGCTATCTCGGCGTGGTGGGGGCGTCGACGCCCGCGCTGTCGGCGCTGGTCGCGCACGTCAACATCCAGCGCAAGGCGGTCTACACGCGCGAAGCGGCGGCGAGCAACGCGACAGTCGAGGATTTCGCGTTCACCTCGGGGTGCAACCTGATCGCGAAGACGTCGCCGGGCGACAAGTATCGCGCGCCGGGCGGCGCGTGGATGACGCGTGGGGCGGGGGCTCCGGAGCGGGACTCGCGCTGTTTGTAACCCGGATGATCAACTCCTCCCGTTCGGGCTGAGCGAAGTCGAAGCCCCATGCGTAGCGCAAGCCCCTTCGACTTCGCTCAGGGCGAACGGGGGGGGGGCGGAGCGCGCTCTTACTTTCAGGAGGGGGCGGAGCGCCGTTACTTCGCCTCCGCCAGCAGCGCTTTCGCTTCGGCACTCGTCCAGTCCATCCCGCCGGTCGAGCGCCACACTTCGTGGCCGGTCGAATCGAACAGGATGCTCATCGGCAGGCTCGCCTCATAGGTGACGCTGAGCGCGACGTTCTTGTCGAGATACGGCTTCAGTCGCTTGAAGCCGTTCTTGGCGAAATAGGCCTCGATCGTCGGACGGTCCTTGTCCTGGCTGATCGCCGCGACGGTGATGGTCTCCGCCGCCGCATCCAGCGTCGGCATTTCCTTGACGCACGGGCCGCACCACGTCGCCCACAGGTTGACGAGCACCGGCTTGCCCTTGAACCGCGCGAGCGTCATCGGCTTGCCGTCCGGCCCCTCGAAGCTCACCGACGGCGCGGGGTCGCCCTTGTGGGTGCGGTCGATCTTCTCGGCCTTTGCCGGGGCGGGCGCGGATGCGACCGGAGTCGCCTCGGCTTGCCGGTTGCTCGAGACTTGCTTATCGCAACCCGCGACAAGGCCCAGCAGCAGGACCGGGACGATCGCCGAGCGGAACACCAAAATGGTCGAGACTGACATGAACGAAACATCCAATGCGATGTGGGGCGGGCGCTTTGCCGAGGGTCCGGCTGCGGTCATGCGATCGATAAATGCCTCGATCCCGTTCGACAAGCGGCTGTGGCGGCAGGATGTCGCGGGATCCAAGGCGCATGTCGCGATGCTCGGGCAACAGGGCATCGTCTCGCCCGAGGATGCCGCGACGATATCGGCGGGGCTCGACACGGTCGCGGCGCATTATGCCGAACACGGCGTGACCGAGGACATGGTCCTCGAGGACATCCACATGCAGACCGAGGCGCGGCTCGCCGACGCGATCGGGCCGGTCGCGGGGCGGCTCCACACCGCGCGCTCGCGCAACGACCAGGTCGCGACCGATTTCAAACTGTGGGTGCGCGACGCGATTGATCAGATCGATGCGGCGCTCGGCCAGTTCCAGGATGCGCTGCTGACCCGCGCCGAGGAACATGCCGCGAGCGTGATGCCCGGCTTCACGCATCTGCAAAGCGCGCAGCCGGTGACGCTCGGGCATCATCTGATGGCGTATCACGAGATGATCGCGCGCGACCGCAGCCGCTTCGCCGATGCGCGGGAGCGGGGCAACCTGTGCCCGCTCGGGTCGGCGGCGCTGGCGGGGACGGGCTTCCCGATCGACCGGACCATGACCGCGCAGGCGCTCGGGTTCGACGGGCCGACGCGCAATTCGCTCGACGGTGTGTCGGACCGCGACTTCGCGCTCGATTACCTGACGGCGGCGACGCAATGCTCGCTGCACCTCAGCCGGCTGGCCGAGGAGTTCGTGCTATGGGCGTCGCAGCCGTTCGGCTTCGTGTCGCTGTCGGACCAATGGTCGACCGGCAGCTCGATCATGCCGCAGAAGCGCAATCCCGACGCCGCTGAACTCGTGCGCGGGCACGCTGGCCGCATCCTCGGATGCATGACCGCGCTGATGGTGACGATGAAGGGCCTGCCGCTTGCCTATTCCAAGGACATGCAGGACGACAAACCACCCGTGTTCGAGGCGCACGACCTGCTCGAGCTGTCGATCGCAGCGATGACGGGAATGGTCGCGAGCGCCACTTTCCGGACCGAGCGGATG
This sequence comes from Sphingomonas sp. PAMC 26621, assembly GCF_000251145.1. GTDB lineage: Bacteria > Pseudomonadota > Alphaproteobacteria > Sphingomonadales > Sphingomonadaceae > Sphingomonas. The sequence goes on from NZ_AIDW01000004.1 coordinate 88,380, forward strand.
CGGCAGGTCGCGGAATCGGGGTTCGCGACCGCGACCGATCTCGCCGACTGGCTGGTGCGCGAGGCGGGCGTGCCGTTCCGCGAGGCGCATCATATCACCGGGCAGGCGGTCAGGCGCGCCGAGACGCTGGGCGTGATGCTCGATGCGCTCTCGCTCGACGATCTGCGCGCGATCGATGCGCGGATCGACGAACGGGTCTACGGCGTTCTGAGCGTCGACGCGTCGGTCGCGAGCCGGACCAGCTTCGGCGGGACCGCGCCCGACAATGTGCGCGCGGCCGTCGCGGCGGCGCGGGAAGGATCGCAACGATGAAGCCCCTGCTGGTTCCCCTCGCTTTGGGTACGGCGTTGCTGCTCGCCGGGTGCGGCGCATCGTCCGCGCTCAAACCCGCGGAAGGCCGGTCGCTCCCGGTCGCGCCTTATGGCGCGAAGGCGACCCCGACCCCGGAGGATCTGCTGACCCCGAGCAACCAGGCGCGCCCCGAGCGCAGCGACGAACTGCTCAAGCAATCGCAGGAACGCCGCGGCGACGAATTCGACCTGCCCCCGCCCAATTGATCGGCTGATTTTCCCATGGACCATTTTGCTCTCGTCGACGGCGTGATGCACTGCGAGGGCGTGCCGTTGCCGGCGATCGCCGAGGCAGTGGGCTCGCCCGTCTATGTCTATTCGTCCGCGACGTTCCAGCGGCATGCGCGCGTGTTCCGCGAGGGGCTGGCGGCGGCGGGCGACGTCCATTTGGCCTATGCGATCAAGGCCAATCCCAATCTCGCGGTGCTGCGCCTGCTCGCCAATGCGGGCTATGGCGCGGATGTCGTCTCGGGCGGGGAACTCGCGCGCGCGCTGGCGGCGGGGATCCCGGCGGCTGACGTGGTGTTCTCCGGCGTCGGCAAGACGCGCGAGGAGCTGGTCCGCGCGCTCGATTGCGGGCTTGGCCAGTTCAACCTCGAGCTCGAGGAAGAGGGCGTCGTCCTCGCGCAGCTCGCGACCGAGCGCGGTGTGACCGCGCACGCGACGCTCCGCGTCAATCCGGACGTCGATGCGGGCACGCACGCCAAGATCTCGACCGGCAAGCGCGAGAACAAGTTCGGCGTGCCGATCGATCAGGCGCCTGCGATCTTCGCGCGGCTGGCGGGCTTGCCGGGGCTCAACCTGCGCGGGGTCGCGGTGCATATCGGCAGCCAGCTCGGCGACCTCGCCCCGATGGAAGCGGCCTACCGCCGGGTCGGCGCGTTGATGGCCGAGTTGCGCGGTGCGGGGCACACGATCGACCGGATCGATCTCGGTGGCGGACTCGGCGTGCCGTACCGCGCGGGCGAAGTGTTCCCGAGCCCCGCAGAGTTCGGCGCGATGGTCGCGCGGGTGACGCGCGACTGGGGCGTCACGCTGATGTTCGAACCCGGGCGCGTGATCGCGGGCAATGCCGGCGTGCTGCTGACCAAGGTCATCTGGGTCAAGCCGGGGGTGACCAACCCCTATGTCATCGTCGACGCCGCGATGAACGATCTCGCGCGGCCTGCCTTGTACGATGCGTGGCATGATTTCGCGGCGGTCCGCCCGAACGGACGGCGGATGATGGCCAATATCGCGGGTCCGGTGTGCGAAAGCGGCGACACCTTCGCGATGGGGCGCGACATTGACGAAGTGGTGAGCGGCGATCTCGCGGTGTTCCGTACCGCGGGCGCTTATGGCGCGACGATGGCGAGCACGTACAACAGTCGGGCGTTGGTGCCCGAGGTGCTGGTCGACGGCGATCGCTTCGCGGTCGTCGCGGACCGGATCAACCCCGAGACGATCCTTGCCGCCGAACGCCTGCCCGAATGGCTCAAGCCCACGGCATGACACTCCACAGTCTTCCGCTGTTCGTCCGGCTGGCAGGGCGGCCGGTCATGTTGCTCGGCGAAGGCGAACCTGCGGACGCCAAGCGGCGGCTGCTCGAACGCGCGGGCGCGGTGATCGTCGGCGAGGCGGCGACGGCGTCGCTCGCGATCGTGGCGATCGAGGACGATGCCGAGGCGCGCGGCGCGATCGACCGGTTGAAGGCGCGGGGCGTGCTGGTCAATGCGGTCGACCGGCCCGACGATTGCGACTTCACGCTGCCTGCGATCATCGATCGCAGCCCGGTGCTGATCGCGATCGGGACGGGCGGCGCGTCGGCGGGGCTGGCGGCGGCGCTTCGGCAACGGCTGGAGGCGATGCTGCCCGCGACTTTGGGGCCGCTCGCCGACCGGTTGAACGCGATGCGCAGCGCGATCCGGCTGGTGCTGCCCGCGCTCGACGACCGTCGGCGCGCGCTGGGGCGGGCGTTTGCGCAAGGCGGGGCGCTCGACCCGCTGACGGCGGCGCCCGAGTCTGTGCCGGGATGGCTCGCGAACGCGACCGCCTCGCCCGACCGGCTGGTCACGATCCGGCTGACCTCGGACGACCCCGACGACCTGACGCTCGGGCAGGCGCGCGCGCTCGCGCTCGCCGACCGGATCTATGCGCCGGCCGCGACCCCGCCCGCGATTCTTGACCGGTCGCGCGCGGATGCGGTGCGGATCGTTTCGGAACAGCCGCCGGTCGTGGGCGAAGCGGGACTGACGATCTGGATGGAGCCTCGATGAGCGGGTTTGCCTATTGCGTCGCCGGGGGCAAGGCGACGCGGATCGACATCAAGGCCGCGCTGGACACGCCGGGCGACCTGGTGTGGGTTCATATGACGACCAACAACGCGCACGCACAGGACTGGCTGACGGATGTCGCCAAGGTCCCCGACTATGTCGTCGATGCGCTGACCACGACCGAGTCGCGCCCGCGCTGCGATGCGCTCGGCGATGGCGCGTTCCTCAACCTGCGCGGGCGATCGGACGAGGAACTGACCGCGTCGGATCCGCTTGCATCGGTGCGGATCTGGGCGGTGGCGGGCCGGGTGATCTCGGTCACGCGCCGCTCGCTGACCGCGGTCGAGGCGGTGACCAAGGCGGTCGAAAAGGGCACGATCGCGGATCCGGGCGACCTGATCGCGGCGTTCGCGAGCGCGATTACCGAGGAGCTCGACCCCGAAGTCGGCGAGCTCGGCGACGAGCTCGACGATTGCGAGGCGGATCTCGACGCGGACAAGGTGTTCGAGCTGCGCCGCAAGGTGACCAAGGTGCGGAGCACCGCGATCGGCTACCGTCGGTTCGTCCAGCCGCAGCGCGCCGCACTCGAGAAGCTGGCCGCGCTGCCGTGCGACTGGCTGCACGACGACGACCGGCTCCACCTCAATTCCGCCGCCGACCGCGCCGCGCGGATGGCGGAGGAACTGGAGGCGATCCGCGAACGCTCCGCGCTGATGCACGAGGCGCTGACCGACCTGCGCGCGGAACAGATCGACTCGCGCTCGCTGCTGATCTCGATCGTGGCGCTGATCTTCCTGCCGCTGACGTTCCTGACCGGGCTTTACGGAATGAACGTCGAGGGGCTGCCGTTCGCCAAGGAGCCTTGGGCGTTCGACCTGATCGGCGGGGTGTGCATCACGATCACGGTCGGGATCATCGGCTATTTCAGCGCGAAACGGTGGTTCGGGTAGCGGGCTGCCTTCCTGCGTCATCCTGAACTCGTTTCAGGATCCAGCCGTCCGCGAGTCCGGACGACGCCTGCTGCGCGGTGGATGCTGAAACGCGTTCAGCATGACGGCAGCTTTTGCGCTACGCCGCGCGCACCGTGCGCCAGGCCTGGCCGATCTCGTCGAGCGTATCGGCTACGTCGCGGAACGGGGTCGGATCATTATGGACCGCCGCGTTGACGACGGTCATTCGCGTGCCCGCATACAGCCGGGCGAGCGCGGGCGCGACCGTGCCGCCATTGTCGAAATCGAGCCCGGCTTCCAGCGCGAACAGGATCGCGGTGGCGCGCGTGACCTTGTCGCTCTTCATCTTGTAATTGTTGTTCTCCGCGGCCCAGGCGGCACCGCGCAACGCGCGGATCGCCTGGTCGTAAAGCAACTGGACCAACGCCGGGCCGTCGGCCTCGGCGGTCTGGCCCGCAACTTCGATCTGGCGATAGGTCGCTTCGGGGTTGCGGCCGAACGGGGAGGCGTAGGCGACGGTCATTGGCCCGACTTGTTCCACTGGTCGATCTGGTTCTGGAGCTGCGTCTGGGTCGCCTTGTACGCGGCGACCTTCGCGTCCGAGGCGGCATATTGCTTGGTCAGCCGCTCCTGGTACGCGGCGGTATCGCTGGTCACCTTCGTTTCGGCGTCGGTCACCTTGGCCTTGGCGGCGGTATAGAGCGCGGTGCTCGCGACGAGGCCGGTCGTTTCGGTCTGGCCGTTGACGGTGACCTTGTTGCTGACCGCGGCGGTCGAGATCGCGTTGAGCGCGGCCGCGATCCCGCCACCGGTCGCGCCGGTGCCATCCGCGAACAGCGCCTCGACCGCTTCGGGGGTCTTGTTGAGCGCCGCCGTCAGCTGGGTCTGGTCGACGCTGAGCGTCCCGTCCTTGTTGGTCTTGACGCCGATCGCGGCGAGCGTGTCGGGGGCACCGGCCGCGCCGCCGGTGGTCAGGCTGGTCAGCGTGAGGCCGCGCAGCGAGCGGAGCAGGTTGGTCGCGTTGTAATCGTTCTTCAGCGGTCCGGAGGAGACGTCGGTTTCGGTCTTCAGCTCGGCCAGCAGCTGATTGTAGGTATCGACGAAATCGGTGACCGCCTGGGTGAGCCCGTCGGTCGGGGTCGAACTGCCGAGGACGACCGGCTTGCCCGCGGTGGTGACGCTGGAAAGCGTCAGCTTCACGCCGTCGACCAGATCGGAAATCGTGTTGCTCGACCGCTCGACCGTCGTGCCGTTGAGCGAGAGCTTGGCGTTGCCGGCGGCGGCGCCGATCGTGCTCGCGGGGGCGCTCCCGCCGACGTTGAGCTTGGCGAGCCCGGTCGAATCGCCACTGAGCGTGAACGCCTTGTCGGTGCCGGTCGGGCCTTTCAGCGAGAGGCGGGCCTTGCCGTCGACATCGGTGATGATCGTCGCGGAAACGCCGCTGTTCGCCGCGTTGATTGCCTTGGCGATTCCATCGAGCGTGTTGTTGGTCGAATCGATCGTGATCTTGATCGGCGTGGCGTTGCTGGTGAAGCCGGAAACCGCGGCGTCCTTGGCGGTGCCGAGCGTGAGCGTCAGCGTGCCGGTGTCGACGGTTGCGCTGCGGCTGTCGAACTTGGTGGTGCTGGTCGTCGTCTGGCCGGTGGCGAGCTGCGTCACCTCGACGAACGCGGACAGGCCCGAGAGCTTGGCACCCGGCAGCGCGCTGGCGGTGAGGACGCTGGTATCGTTGCTGGTCGGCTGGGTCTGGAGGCTGCCGCCCTTGACCAACGTGGTGAGCCCCGAGGCGAAGCTGGTGATCGCGCTCTGGACCTTGGCGACCGAGGAAATCTGCGCGGTGAGGGTGGTGTCCTGCCTGGTCAGCTGGAGGTTCTTGGACGCGAACTGCGCCTGAACGAGCGATGCGACGAGGCTTGCGGTATCGACGCCCGACCCCGCGTTGAGCGAGTTGATCAGCGACTGGCCGATCGTGGTCGAAGCGGTCGGTGTCGGCGTGGGCGTTGGCGTCGCGCTGGTGGCGCTGGTGGTGGTCGTCATGCGGTCGGTCCCGTCGCTCTGCTCTCAACGTAGAACGGCGAGGACGCGGAAACCTTTAGGGGTTTTCCGGCCTCTCCGGTCACGCCTGCACGCCATTCTCGTCATAGCGCGCGGTTTCGGGGACGAAGACCGGCGGCGGCAGGCCACCCGCCTCGGCGTTGAGCCCGAACACGAACGCCAGCACCGTCGCGAGCGCGACATACAGGTCGTCGCGGACTTCCTGCCCCTCGCGGCTGGTGTAATAGACCGCACGCGCCAGCGCGGGATATTCGAGCACCGGGATCCGCGTCTCCGCGCCGAGTTCGCGAATCGCGAGCGCGACCACGCCGCGCCCCTTGGCGACGACGACCGGGACCTGATCGGTCTCGCGATCGTAGCGCAGCGCGACCGCGAAATGCGTCGGGTTGGTGAGGATGACATGCGCTTCCGCAACGCTCTTGCGCATGCTGCGCATCGACATGTCGCGCTGGCGCTGCCGCATCGCGCCCTTGGCTTCAGGCGAGCCCTCGGTTTCCTTATTTTCGTCGCGGATCGCCTGCTTCGACATGCGCAGCTTGCTGAGCCGCTGGAAGAGCTGGAGCGGGACGTCGATCCCCGCGATCGCGACCATGCCGAACGCCATCGTGAACAGCACGGTGAGGAACGTTCCCGTCAGTGCGCCGACCGCGGTGGTAAAGCTGCTCGACGACAGCCCCATCGACACGTGTGCGACCTGGCCGAGCAGATACCAGCCGATGCTGCCAAGCAGCCCGACCTTGAGCAACGCCTTGCCGAGCTCGATCCACCCCTGCGGCCCGAAGATCCGCTTCAGTCCCGACGCGGGGTTGATCCGCGACGCCTTGGGCGCGAGCAGGCTGCCGTTGAACCCGAGATGCCCGAGCCCGGCCTGGCTGAGGATCGCCGCGACGAAGCTGATCGCGAGCAGCGAGATGAGCGCGGGGGCGATCTTCCAGCCGCTTTGCGCAAGCGGACGGAACGGCTCGAAATCCTCGATGTCGCGGTGATCGAACGAGAAGCTCGTCGCCATGATCTCCTTGCACGCGGCGACCAGCGACGGCCCCATCAGGGCGAGCCACGCCATCCCCGCGAGCATCACCAGCGCGGTCGCGAATTCGCGCGATTTGAGGATGTCGCCCTTCTCGACCGCATCGCGCTTGCGCTTTGCGGTTGGGGCTTCGGTCCGTTCGCCGGACTCCTCCGACATCAGCCGAGCACCAGTTTCTGCGCGGCGGCGAGGCCTTCCTGGACGATCACGAGCATGTAATCGCCCATCGTCGGGAACGCCATCGCGAGCGCGATGACGCCGACCGCGAGGCTCGCGGGCAAGCCGACCGCGAACAGGTTGAGCGACGGGGCCGAGCGCGAGATCATGCCCACGATCAGGTTGAGGCACAGCAACAGGAAGCCGACCGGCAAGGCGAGCAGGAGTCCTGCAAGGAAGGTGTAGCCGCCGAACAGCGCGATATTCTCGAGCTGCGCGGGCTTCAGCCACGCGGCACCCGGGGGCATCACGTCATAAGATTTGACGATCATCTCGACGAGCACGAGGTGCCCGTTGACGCTGAGGAACAGCAGCGTGAGCATCATCGTGAAGAACTGGCCGAGCGCAGGGGTCGACTTGCCGTTCTGCGGGTCGATTGCGGAGGCGAAACCGATCCCCATTGACGTGCCGATCAATTCGCTCGCGAGCGCAGGCGCGGCGAACGCGATCTGGAGGACGAAGCCGATCGCGAGGCCGACCAGCGCCTCGGCGGCGACCGCCAGGATCGTCGCGAGCGCGAAGATATGGTCGGGCGGGGTGATCGGATGCGCGCCGAGCACGAGCACGCCGATCGCGCCCGACAGCGAGATGCGCACCACCAGCGGGATCGACACCGCGCTGAATACGGGCGCGGCGATGAACGCGGCGCTGATCCGGACCATGACGAAGATCAGCGCCCACATCTGGGGCTCGATCGAGAGGCCGAGGCCTAGCGGGCCCATTGACGCTCCGAGCTGGCGAGGGTTGCCCCGACCGCCGTTCGGGCTGAGCGAAGTCGAAGCCCCATGCGCTGCGCAGGCCCTTCGACTTCGCTCAGGACGAACGGAGGGCGGGCGCGTGCGATCATCGCACCAGATCCGGGATCCGCTCGAAGATGCCGATCGTGAAGTCGCTCAGCAGCCCGATGATCAGCCCGCCGAACACCAGCAGCGAGATGCCGACCACGATCAGCTTGGGCACGAACGACAGCGTCTGCTCGTTGATCGAGGTCGCTGCCTGGATCATGCCGGTCAGCAACCCGGCGAGCAGCGCCGGGATCAGGATCGGCGCCGAGGCAAGCGCCAGCACCCACATCGTCTGGTTGGCGACCGTCAGGAAATATTCTGCGTCCATGCGCTCAGCTCACGAACGAATTGGCGAGCGACCCCATCGTCAGCGCCCAGCCGTCGACGAGGACGAACAGCAGCAGCTTGAACGGGAGCGAGATGATCGTCGGCGACAGCATCATCATGCCGAGCGACATCAGCACGGTCGCGACGACGAGATCGATCACGATGAAGGGGAGGAAGACGAGGAAGCCGATCTGGAACGCGGTCTTGAGCTCGCTCGTCACATAGGCCGGGAGCAGCACCGAGAAGGGAATGTCCGCGGCGTTCTGATACGGGCCGCTCTTGGCGATTCCGGCGAACATCGTGATGTCTTTCTTGCGCGTCTGCTTCGCCATAAAGGCGTGCAGGGGAACGCCGCCTGCCTTGATCATGTCGGTCGCGCCGATCCGGCTCTCGGAATAGGGCTGGATCGCGACCGTGTTGATCTGGCTGATGACGGGCGCCATGATGAAGAACGACAGGAACAGCGACAGGCCGACCAGCACCTGGTTGGGCGGGGTCTGCTGAAGCCCGAGCGCCTGGCGCAGGATCGACAGCACGATGATGATCCGCGTGAAGCTCGTCATCATCAGCAGGATGCCGGGCAGGATCGTCAGCAGCCCCATGACGATGAGCAACTGAAGGCTGAGCGACAGCGGGGCGTTGCCGCCGCCCAGATCCTTTAAAGCGCGGTCCGCCGCGTCACCGACGCCGGGGGCCGGCGCGGCGGGTGTCGCCGCTGCAGCCGTCTGCGCGAGTGCCGGGTGGACCGCCACGAGCGCGATGAGGATCGCGATCGTGAACAGGAAAACTTTCCGCCAGTCGAAACGGAGACCAAGCGTCATGCCGACGGCCCCCCGCGATCGACCAGCGCGACGCCGGTGCGGCTGACCGAAACGAGCAGCCGCCGTCCCTCGAAATCGAGCACAGCGAGCCGCACGGTCGGCGAGATCATCATCGTCTCGGTGACCTTGAGCAGCCGGTTGGCGGGCTGGCCGGGCATCCGCGCCTCGAGCCGGCGCCAGAGATAGAGGCAGCCGATCATCAACCCGCAGACCAGCGGGAGCAGGATGACGAGCTTCAGGACATAGGACCACATCATCGCGGATCAGGCCCGCTTCTCAGGCGAGACCAGCTCGGTCATCCGCACGCCGAAGCGATCGCCGACCATCACGACTTCGCCGCGGCCGATCAAAGTGCCGTTGACGAGCACGTCGAGCAGTTCGTTCGCCTGGCGGTCGAGCTCGATCACGCTGGTTTCGCCCAAAGCGAGCAATTCGCGCAGCGTCAGCGAAGTCGAGCCGATCTCGACCGTCAGCTTGACGTCGACGTCCTGCAACAGGCGGAAGTTCGCGGCCAGGCTGGCATCGAGCGGGAAGCCGCTCGACGGGGTTGAACTCATGTCGCTCATTGCAAATCGCCCCTGAAGTCGCTGTCGATGTCGTAACAAATCGTGTTGAGCTTGATTGCGGCCTTGCCGTTAGACGTGCCGACGGTGCCGAGCGCGAGCCGGTCGCCGCCGACCATGACGGGCACGTCCGACCCGACGTTGATCGGGATCACGTCGCCTTCCTTCAGCCCCATCAGCAGGCTGAGCGAGACCATCGGCTCGGCGAGGACCGAGCGGATCGGGAAGCGCACGTCCATCACCGCGCGGGTGAGGCCGTTGCGCCAGCTCGGGTCGGGTTCGGCGGTCTTGCCGTGGACCTTGCCGGTCAGCGACGGGCCGTGCGGCTTGAGCGCAGAGACCGGGTAGAGCAGGTCGAGGAAGACGGGCTTGGCGGTGCCGACCGCGATCCCGAAGCGCGTGATGACGAGCGCATCGTCCGCATCGAGGTTCGCGAGCATCGCGGGGTTGAGCTCGACATTGCCGGGGGTGAAGGACAGGCGCGCGAGCGGCTCCCATGCCGCACGCATCGGTTCGGCGAGCAGCTTGCCGAGCTGCGTCACCATCACCTCCGCGGCGGGGGTGAATTCGGCGGGGAGCTCGGCGGGGGCGTGGCCGGTCCCGCCGAAGAACAGGTCGAGCAGTTCGAGCACGAACCGCCCGTCGAGGACGGCCAGCGCCTGGCCTGCGGGGGCGCTGCCGAGCGTCATCGTCATCGGCAGCCATGCGGTCAGCCCTTCGGGGCGTTCCATCCGGTAATCGGCGAGCCGCTGGACGACGAGCGGCTCCGCCCAAGTGCGGCATTCGCGGCGCAGCAACGGCTCGAACACGCCGCGCACCCCGCGCGCGAGCCGCGCGGAGAGATGCTGGACGGTGTGCAGGTCGCCGAACGGGTTGAGGTTCGTCGCCCCCATCGCGACGTGCTGCGCGCTCCGCTCCTTGGCTGCGCCGCGTGCCCGTCCGCGGCGTTCGTCCGCCGTTGCTGATGCCTCGTTAACCATGCGTCACTGAACAACGAAACTGGTAAAGTAAACGTTACCGACCCCCCCAAACCCTTCTTTTTCCTTGAGCGTATCGTTGATCGCCTTGGCGACCCGGCGCTCGAGCTGGCGCTTGCCCTCGCTGGTGAAGACCTGTTCCTCGGTGGTATCGCCCAGCGCCATCAGGATCGACGAGCGGACCGCGATCTCGTTGGTCTTGATGTTCTGGATCACCGAATCGTCATACGAGGTCGACACCGCGACCCCGACCTGGACGAAATGGACGCTGTCCTGCAGGTTGGAGGTGAACTCCTTGTCCATCGCATAGTAATTGGAGGCATATTTGTCGCCGCCGGTGCCGATCGGCGGCTTGTTGCCCGCGGTCGCATGGCCCTCGCCGCCTTCGCCACCCTCGCCGATCCGCTTCTGCTCGCTCTTGGGAACGAGGCGCGGGCCTTCGGGCTCGGCATGCTTGCCGCCACCGCCGATAAAGCCGGCGTTGACCGCGAACAGTGTGCCGCCGATGCCGCCGCCGACCAGCGCCAGCAACCCGACGGCGATCAGGATGATCTTCATCATCCCGCCCTTTTTCTTCTTGGCCTTCTCTTCGACGATCTCACTCATACTCTGCTTCCTTGGGGGTTAGGCGAGGCGCTGGTCCTCGGGGGTTTCGGTGTCGCGCTGCGCCCGCGCGGACGCGCGGGGCGGCTGCTGCGGGGCATTGGGGCGCGACTGGGACTGGGGGTGCGACTGGGACTGAGACTGGGCCTGGGACTGGGCCTGGCCTTGGGTTTGCGCCTGTCCCTGTGCAGGAGACTGCGATGCGCCCGGATTGGCGTCGGTCGCGACGCTGGTCCCGACGATCCGCACACCGCGCTCGGCAGCGAGTTCGGTCAGGCGCGGCTGCGCGTCGGCGATCAGCGCGCGGGTGGCTTCATGCTCGGCGGTAAAGCTGACGTGGATCCGCTCGCCGACCTGCCGCACCGCGATGTCGACGCTGCCGAGCGCATCGGGGACCAACCGGATCCGCGTGTCGCGCGAATCGGCGTCGTCGCGAAGCACTTCGATATGGTCGATCATCCGCTGCACGCCGCTGTCCTGCGTCAGGTCGAGCGGTGCGCGCTGCGCGTCGCCGGTCGGCTGGACCGGCGTGGTGCTGCCGGGGGCGACGGCGGTGGCGAAGCCGAGCGGAGGGGTAGGGGCGGCGGGATCGGGGCGCTCGGACGCCAGAGGGTCGGGGCCCGGGCGGTCGCGCCAGTTGGCCGCGGTGGCGAGCGCGGCGGCGAAGACCTGCCCGGCGGGTTGCGGGGTGCTGGAAACCACGACTGGCGGGACGACGCTTCGGTCGGCGCGGACCGGCATGGTTTCGCCGCGCCCGGCCGCGTCGGGCGCGGTGGCGGCGGTCCGCCCGGCCAAGGTGGCGGACGTCGTCGCGGTCGCAAGCGGCAGCGCGGCGGCTGCCGCCGGGACGCCGGTGGGTGCCTCAGGTCGCGAGGGCGGCGGTACGTCGGTGGCGCGCGATTGGGACCCGTCGGACGGCGCTGGCGGGGTTGCGGTGGGGATTGGTGGCGCGCTCTGCACCGGCGTCGTCAGTGCGGCAGGGGCCGCGTTCTGGACGATGCCGGCGTCGCGCCCTGCAATCGGCAGCGCCCCGAGTGCGGCGAGGATCGCCCGGTCGGACGGCAGCGCACGCCCCGTGCGCGCGGGGGCGGGGGCGGGACCGGCGATGGCGGTGGTCTCCGCCTGCAGCACAGGCGTCGTCGCACCGACCGTTGCCAGAGCACGGACCGGGCGCGCGAGCGTGGGTACCACAGAGTCCAGCTCTGCGGAGGCGACCGCTGGCAGGCTTGTGCGCGTCGGTGCTGCTGGCGTCGCCACGGGTCCCGCGACGGCGACCGGGTTGCCGGGCGCAGGCTCGACCGACGTCGTCACGACCGGACCGGGCGAGTCTTCCGCCGCGTCGGCATCGGTCGGGTGGTTGGATTCGAAGGGGGAGATCGGCAGCAGCGCAGGCTGTGCCGCGGGGGCGCTGGCGGGCAGGTCGGGGGTCGGGACCGCCGGATCGTTGCTCGGCGTGTCGGACAGGACCGATATCGGGTCCGCATCCTCGGCGGGGGCGTCTGCGGTCGCGCTCGTTCCGCGAGCGGCCTTGGCCAGCGCAGGTGTCGCCAGTTGCGCGGCGGCACGCTCGAGCGCGGTGTGCAAGGGTACGGGCGTGCGGGGCGGCGGCGGCACGACGACGCTCGCGCGCCACGCCGGGTTGGCGAGGAACTGGACCGCAGGGTCGGCAGGCACCGCGTTGCCGTCGTCGGCAAGCGCTTGCCGGTCGATGATGCCGGTTGCCAGCAGCTTGCCGTTTGGCAGCGGTCCGACCAGACCCAGGATGGGGAGCGGTTGCGCGGCGCCGGGCGGGACGACCGCAACCGGCGTTGGGGCGGGCGCGGCGACCGCTGGCGTGCCTGCCAGCATGTCGCCGAGCGTCTGCGCGAACTGCGCCGCCATACCGGGCACGCCCGTCACCGACGCGGGCGCGGCAGGCGCTGGCGACGATGCAGCGGTAGCAGTCGGGGACAGCAGGGTGGTCAGGTCGGTCATGGAGGCATCCAGCGGGGCCGGAAGCGGCACCCGTCAGCGGTTCAGCAAGGATCGTGCCGGATCACGCGCGCGGGCGGCATCGCCTCCATCTCGCGCAATTCCTTGAGCGCCGCCTCGGCATCCGCGCGCGCGATCAGTTTCTCGATCGCGCTCTGGTCGCGGCGCGCCTCGCGCGTGGCTTCGGAGGCGCGGGTGGCGACCGCTTGCGCTGCGCGGAGGCGACCCTCGGCGGCCTCGGCGGAGCGGTGGAGGCGTTCGCGGAAATGCGCGGCAGCCCCCATCGCGGACGCGCCGATCGGGGCGACCGTCGGTGCGACGTTTTCGGACAGCTGGACGATGCGGCCGTGGAGCGTCGTCTCGGCGTGCGCCTTGTCGCGCGCGCGCGCTTCGTCGGCCTGGACGAGCCCGAGTTGCAGCGTGCGGACGCGCAGCAGCCGGTCGAGCTTGGACTTAGGCATCGCCGAACACGCCGATCAGCTCGATCGCGGAATCGCCGAGCGAGACGGTCTCGTCCGGATCCTGCTTGATATATTCGAGCACCGCCGGATGGCACGCGATCGCGGCGTCGATCGCGGGGTCCGCGCCCGAGCGATATGCGCCCATCAGCACGAGATCGCGATTCTCCTCATAGGTCGCGAGGTGGCGGCGCAGCACGCGCGCGGCGCGCTGGTGCGGCTTGTCGACGATGTCGGTCATCACGCGGCTGACCGACGGGCCAAGGTCGATCGCGGGATAGACGCCGCGTTCCGCCAATTGCCGCGACAGCACGATATGCCCGTCGAGGATCGAGCGCGCGCTGTCGACGACCGGATCGTTGCCGTCGTCGCCATCCGCCAGCACGGTGTAGATCGCAGTAATCGACCCGCCGCTGTGGACGTCGACGCCCGCGCGCTCGATCAGATTGGGAAGCATCGCGATCGCGGACGGTGGATAGCCGCGCGCCGAGGCGGGCTCGCCCAGCGCAAGCCCGATCTCGCGCCCGGCGTGCGCGACGCGGGTGAGCGAGTCCATGATGAGCAGGACCTTCTTGCCCTCGGCGCGGAACGCCTCGGCGATCGCGTGGGTGCGCAAGGCGCCGCGGATGCGGAGCACCGGCGAATGGTTGGCGGGGACCGCGACGACGACCGAACGCGCGCGGGCAGCGCCCGCCACCTTGGTTTCGAGGAAGTCGGCGACTTCGCGGCTGCGCTCGCCGATCAGCCCGATGACGACGACATCTGCTTGCGCCGCGCGGACGATCATCCCGAGCAGCACCGATTTGCCGACGCCCGAGCCCGCCATGATCCCGATCCGCTGGCCCTGGCCGACGGTGAGCAACCCGTTGATCGCGCGGACGCCGACGTCGAGCGGCTCGAGCACGCGCCCGCGATCGAGCGGCGACTGCATCTTTCCCGCGAGCGGCCAGCGCCCGGCACCGCGGATCGGGCCGAGCCCGTCGATCGGCTTGCCGGTGCCATCGACCACGCGCCCGAGCAGCGCCGCGCCGACCTCCGCCTCGCCCGGCGCGCCGAGCGGACGCACCGGGGCCTGCGGCAGGAGCGCGGCAGGGCCGCCGAGGTTCATCAACAGCGTGCGCCCGTTGCGAAAGCCGATCACCTCGGCCTCGACCGCGGCGGTGCGATCCCCGACCTGGCAGACGGTGCCGACGGGCACGGTGAGGCCGACCGCTTCCATCAGCAGCCCGTCGAACGAGGCGAGGCGGCCGGAGACTTTGGGGCGCGGCGTGAAATCGGGGACGACGAGCGCGTCGAGATAATCGCCGGTGAAACGGTTCAGCATGCGGCGGGACCTTGGGCAGGCGGGGCTTCGACTTCGCTCAGCCCGAACGGGTTGGGAGTGCGTGCGACACGGCCTGACGAAGACCGGGCCATCAGTGCATCGGTACCGCGACGCGGTCGATCGCCGCGCTGAGCTGTTCGATCCACAGTTCCGGGCCGTCCTCGACGATCGTCGACGCGCTTTCGAGGATGAACGACCCGCGCGTGACCGCGGCATCGCCGATCGCGAAGACCTGCTTGGGCAACTTGCCCTCGAGCAGCGCTACGTCCGCCGGGTTGACGCGCAGCATCGCCGATTCGGTGCCGTCGCTGAGCAGGTCCGCGGCGGAATCGATCCGGCGTGCGAGCAGCTCGGGCGAAATGCCGACGTCGCCGACGATCTGCGTGACGAGGAACATCACGGTCTGGCGCAACCGGCGCGCAGTCGCCTCGCGGTCGAAGCGTTCGCCCGCCTGGAGCGCGGCGGCGAGTTCGGTGAGCAGGCGGTGGTCGCGCTCGACGTTGGCGGCGACTTCGGCGAGTGCGGCGTCCATGCCCTCGGCGTAACCGGCGGCGTGCGCCGCGACGACCGGGTCGACGAACGGTGTCGTCGGTGCGGCCTCCGCATCGAACGGGTCCCAGCCCTCGGTCGGGTTGGCATCACGGTCGGCGGGCGAGAAGTGGCGCGGCCCCTCGGGCTTGGGGGCGAAGACGACCGGGCCGGCACGCCCGCCTGCGCGTTCACGCAGGTCGGCGGCGGCGAAGCCCCCGACGCGCGGCGCGAAGGCGGCCTTCAGCGCATCGGCGATGCCCTGGCTGCGCGGCGAGAAACCGGCGACGAACTCAGACATAATCGTCCTCCCCGCCACCCATCTGGATCGTGCCGTCCTTGGCAAGATTGCGCGCAATCTGGATGATGATCTTCTGCGCATCGAGCACTTCGCTGAGCTTCATCGGCCCGCGCGATTCCATTTCGTCGCGAATGCCGTCGGCGGCGCGGCTCGACATGCAGCCGAGGAAGCGCGCGCGAATGCTTTCGTCGACGCCCTTCAAGGCGCGCGTCAGCACGTCGCTGTCGATGTTGCGGATTAGCGTGCCGAGATTCTTGTCGTCGAGCTCGAGCAGGTTGTCGAAGACGAACATCGCTTCCTCGATCGCCTTGGCGACGTCGCGGTCGATCTTGAACAATTTGGGCATGACGCGCAGCTCGGTCGCCTTGCGCCCGCTCGACAGGATCTTCGCGGCGTCCTTCGTCCCGCCGAGCGTGACGCCCGCCTGCGCCTTGCCGCTGCCGGTGCGGTTGGCGAGCATGGTCTTGAGCGTCTCGACCGCCTCGGGCGTGATCGGCCCCAGTCGCGCGAGCCGGTGGAGGATGTCGGGCTGGACCGCATCGGGCATCATCTCAAGGACTTGCGCACCGATCGTCGGGTCGAGATTGGCGATCAGGACGGCGGCGATCTGGGGGTGTTCCTTGTCGATCATCGATGCGATCTCTCCTGCGTCGAGCCAGTCGAGCAGGTCGAGCTGGCACGCGTCTTCCGCGGGCACGATCCGCGCGAGGACGCTGTCGGCCTTTTCCTGCCCCAGCGCGCGCGTCATCACCGCCTCGATCCGCGGGCGCGGGTCGAAGCCGATCGCGGTGCGCTCGCGCGCGTGGCCGACGAAATCGTCGAGCACGTCGGCGACTTCGGCCTCGCTCACGTCCGCGACCGCGAACATCGCCTTGCCGAGCTGGCGGACTTCCTCGGGATCGAGCTTCTGCAGGATCGCCGCGGCCTCTTCCTCGCCGACGAGCATCATCAGCACCGCGGCACGCTCGACCCCGGTATAGCTGCGGACGACCGCGTTCATGACTTGATCATGTCGCGGACCGCGAGCGCGGCGCGCGCGGGATTGTCGCGGGTGAAGCCCCGGACCATCCCGATCCGCTCGTCATAGCTGCGCGCGCCTTCGAGCGCGTCGATCGTGACCGGCTCGCCGGTCCGGGGCGCGGCAAGCCCGCCGCCCTGCGCTTCGCCGAGCAGGTCGCGCGGCAGGCCGGTCGCATCTGCGGGGGTGTCGCCCTTCTTCTTCGAGATCGCCTTGACCAGCGGGCGGACGCCGAGGAACAGCACCAGCAGCGCGACGACGATCGCGGTGAGATTGCGCGCGACGACCGGGAGCCAGCCCGCCTCATACCACGGCTGCTTGTCGTCGAGCGCGGCGGCCCCCGCGAACTTGCGGCTGATGACGGTGACGACGTCGCCCCGCTGCTGGTTGTAGCCGACCGCGCTCTGGACGAGCTGGGTGATCTGCTGGATCTCGACCGTGCCGCGCGGCTTGCCGGTTTCGGGATCGCGCAACAGCACCGCGACCGAGAGATGCGTGATCGCACCGGGCGCGGTGCGGCTGACCGACACTTCCTTGCCGAGATCGTAGGCGCGCGAATATTGGTCGCTGGCCTTGAGCGCATCGCTGACCGCGCCAGCCGCTGCGGCGGCGGGACCGGTCGCCGCGCCGGGGGCAGCCGCTGCCGGAGCACCGGGCGCACCGGGCGCTCCGGGGGTGGGCGCGGGCTGGGGTGCGCTCAGCGTCGAGGCGGGCGGCGGGGTGTTGGACAGCGCGCCGGGGATGCCGCCGGGGGCCTGCCCGCCGTCCTTGCCGTTGCTGGTCCACTGGCCCTGCTCGACGCGCAGCGCGCCCGCCTTGTCGTAGCTTTCCTTGGTCGCCTGCGTCTCGTTGAGATCGACGTCAGCCTGGACTTCGGTCGTGAAATTGCCCGCGCCGATCAACGGGGTCAGCAATTGGACGATCTGCGCGCGATACTTTTCCTCGACGCGACGCTGGAGCGCGATGCGCTCGTCGCTCGCCGCACTCGTCGCGCTTTCGTTCGCGCCCTTGGTGAGCAGGCCGCCCATCTGGTCGACGATCGTGACGTTCTCGGGCTTCATCCCCGGGACCGACGAGGCGACGAGGTTGACGATCGACGCGACCTGCGCGTCGCCCAGACTCCGGCCGGGCTGGAGCTTGACGATCACCGACGCGGACGGCGCGGCATTGTCGCGCACGAACACCGAGGCTTCGGGCGTGGCGAGGTGGACGCGCGCCTCCGCGATCGCGTCGATCTCCTGGATCGAGCGGGCGAGTTCGGTTTCGCGCGCCTGGCGCAGGCGTTCGCCCTCGACCGCGCGCGAGACGCCCATCGGGAGATTGTCGAGGATCTGGTAGCCGCCGGGCGCCGCCTTGGGCAGGCCCTGGCCCGCCAGCAAAATGCGCGCGCGCGAGAAGTCTTCCTCGTTGACGGTCACCGCGCCGGTCGAATCGTCGATGTGCGACTTGATGTTGGCGGTGGTCAGCGCAGCGGTGACCGAGCCCTTGTCGGCATCGGACAGCCCGGAGAACAGCGTCTTCTGCGTCGGGGTGGCGAGCATCATCCACGCGATCGCCGCGGTGGCGAGCAGGCCGACCAGCAGCACCATCGGCAGGCTGCGCCGCACCGCAGGTTGCGCGAGCAGGCCCTGGACCTGTGCGATCGGGTTGGCGAAGCGCTCGGGGACGAGCGACGCGACGCCGTTCGGGAGCTGCGGCTGGGGCGAGGGGGTGAGGGCGTTGCTCATGTCAGACCGGCATGCTCATGATGTCCTTGTAGGCGGACAGTAACTTGTTGCGGACCTGCAGCGTCGCCTCGAACCCGACCGACGCCTGCTGGCGCGCGAGCATCACCTTGGCGATGTCGACGGTCTCGCCGCGCTCATAGCTTTCGCTGAGCTTTGCCGCCTGCGCCTGGCCCTGATTGACGTTTTCCAGCGCGGTTTGCATCGTCGTGGCGAAGCTTGCGGGGGTCGCGGGTTTCGTCTCGGCGACCGGGGCCGCGGCGGGCGTCGCGCTGGCGCGGGCGAGCGCCTGGTTGCGCTCGAGAATCTGCGCGCGGAGCGCCATGACGCGGTCGATCCCGCCCGCGCCGCCAATGCCGCCGATGCCGCTCATGCCGACACCGCCGTGCGGTCATGCGCGCGGATGATGTCGTCGCCCTGCTCGCGTGCCTTGGCCAATCGGTAACGCAAGGTGCGTTCCGAGATGCCGAGCCGCCTGGCGGTCTCGATCCGGCTGCCGTTGCACGCGGCGAGCGTTTCGCGGATCGCCTGGAATTCGTGCATCTGGACGATGTTGCCGAGCGTCGCGGGGGCGGGCGCGGGGTTCACGTCGATCGCGGCCCGCGCGCTCGGGCGGTCGAACACGATGTGTTCGGGCAGGATCGTGTCGCCGCCGGCGAACAGCAAAGCGCGCTGGAGGACGTTTTCGAGCTCGCGGACGTTGCCGGGCCAGTCGTGCTGCGACAGCAGGTCGATCGCCTCGGCGCACGGCCACGGGATTGTGGTGCGGTTGCCCGCGTGCCGCAGGATCAGCGTCGCGACGAGTGCGGGGATGTCCTGCACGCGGTCGGCAAGCGGCTTGGTCGTCAGCGGGAAGACCGACAGGCGATAATAGAGATCTGCGCGGAAACGGCCCGCGGCGACTTCGTCCTGCAAGTCGCGGTTGGCGCTGGCGATGATGCGGACGTCGATCGGCTGCGGCGTGGTCGCGCCGATCGGGATGATCTCGCGCTCCTGCAACGCGCGGAGCAGCTTCGACTGGAGCAGCAGCGGCATCTCGGCGATCTCGTCGAGCAGCAGCGTGCCGCCGTCGGCCGCGCGGAAGAAGCCTTCGCCGCCCGACGACGCGCCGGTGAAGGCGCCCTTCTGGTGGCCGAACAGCAACGCCTCGAGCATCGTCTCGGGGAGGGCTGCACAGTTGATCGCGATGAACGGCTTGGCGGCGCGGTTGGATTTCAGGTGGATCGAGCGCGCGAGCACTTCCTTGCCGGTGCCGGTCGGGCCGTTGATCAGCACCGTGATGTCGGCGGTCGCCACGCGCTCGGCGAGCGTGTGGAGCGCGAGGCTCTCGGGGTCGGCGGCGGTCGGCATCTCGGGCTCGGCGAGCAGCGCGCGGACGAAGCCCGCGCCGACCGCGGCGTCGGTCTCGTCATAGGAGACATAGGCCGGGCTGCCGTCACGCGATGGCACGATGGTACGGCCTTCGTGACCGAGGACGACGGTGCGGGCCGAAACCGGCGGGGTCTCGCCCGCGGCGACGAGGTAGAACTCGCCGGGCGTGCGCTTGCCGTCTTCATACGAGCCGATCGCGAAGCCCTGCGCGCGCAGGCACGAGACCAGCGCGTAATGCTGGCGCAGAATGGCCGCTGATGGAACGATGGATCGCATGGAAACCCCCTTGTCGATTCGGGGATTGCGCCTCGCGTAGTAAATTCTGCGTTAAACCGGGCGTGAAACCGGCAATTATTTTCCGCTTTGCCGCCCGCAAGTTGGCGGCACCGACACAATGGCGAAAAAGTGCGGGCGGACGCTTAATGCCCGGTCGAAACGGTCGTTACCATGCTTGGCGGCTCGGCTCTCCGATAGGGGGCGGCGGGATTGCCGGACCTTTTCGGAGACCATCAATGACCGTTATCGGAACCAACGTCGCCGCGCTGAAAGCGAGCAACTCGTCGAACGCCGCGAACACCGCGCTGCAGACCAGCATCGAGCGCCTGTCGACCGGCAAGCGCATCAACTCGGCGAAGGATGACGCCGCCGGTCTCGCGATCGCAACCTCGTTCACGTCGCAGATCAAGGGCCAGAACCAGGGCATCCGCAACGCCAACGACGGCATCGCGCTCGCCCAGACCGCCGACAGCGCGCTCGGCGAAGCCGCAAATATCCTGCAGCGTGTCCGCGAGCTTGCCGTGCAGTCCGCATCGGGAACGTATCAGGACACCGATCGCCAGAACCTGCAGACCGAAGTCACCGAATTGCAGAAGCAGCTGACCACCATCGCCGGCAGCACGTTCAACAACGTGAAGTTGTTCGATACGGCGGCCAAGTCGATCAACATCCAGACCGGTTCGGGCTCGAGCGACACCGTGAAGCTGACCCTCAGCGCGCTTGACCTGTCGGGCGTGAGCGGAACCAGCGGCGGTGCCGTTACGGCGGGTCTGTCGACCATCGACGCGTCAACCACCCCCCCGGACGCCCGTATCGGCAAGAGCCACACGGTCACGATCGAGGACGTCGCATACAAAGCAACGTTCGGCGGAGCGGCAGCAACGACGGACGATATCGGTACGACGAAGACCTTGGCGGATAAGGACAAGATTTTCGTTCCCGCCCAGCCTGGCGATTCGGTCACTGGCGGCGTTTCGGTTGCGACGGCAGGGGATGCTACCACCGCACTCACGACGCTCGATACCGCGCTCAAGGCCGTCAACACCGCACGCGCTTCGCTCGGCGCGGGCCAGAGCCGCCTCAATTCGGTCGTCAACACGCTGACCTCGAGCGTTGCTAACCTGACCGACGCGCGCAGCCGTATCGAAGACGTCGACTTCTCGACCGAGACGACCAGCCTCGCCAAGGCGCAGATCCTCAGCCAAGCGTCGACCGCGCTGCTCGCGCAGGCGAACCAGTCGCAGCAGGGCGTGCTGAAGCTGCTCGGCTAAACCGACCGGTCCCGTCGCCCGCCCCCCTATCCAGGGCGGCGGGGCCGACCGGGCCTCCCCTCGCGCATTCCACTCTGGACAGCCCCTGCGCGACGGGCGGTCTCGAATTGCCCCGGTGGTTGCGTTGCGCGACAGCCGGGGTTTTTGCGTCTGGGGGGGGCATTTCGCAGCCCGCCACTTCCAGATTTTGACACCTCCCCGGCGAAGGCCGGGGCCCAATCGCGGAACAGAAGAGGGCTGAGGACGGCGCGACGGTACATTGGCCGCTACTCTTGGGCCCCGGCCTTCGCCGGGGAAGTGCTTCCCTTAAGGTGTTTCCGGGGAACGGGCTCCAGGCGAACGGCTCCGAGTCCTTATCGCGGGCGCTTGATCTCGAACAGGCTCGGCCAGTTCTTCCCCGTGACGTACAGCCGGTGCGCCACGCGGTCGTACGCGATCCCGTTCGGCACCGAATCGCGGTCGCTCAGCGCCACCTTGGCGATCAGCGGCGAGACGTCGATCACCCCGACGACACGACCGTTCGCCGGGTCGATCCGCGCGATATAGGGCGTCATCCAGATGTTGGCGTAGATCTGGCCGTCGACATATTCGAGCTCGTTGAGCTGCTCGACCG
Organism: Sphingomonas sp. PAMC 26621; assembly: GCF_000251145.1. Lineage (GTDB taxonomy): Bacteria > Pseudomonadota > Alphaproteobacteria > Sphingomonadales > Sphingomonadaceae > Sphingomonas. The sequence goes on from NZ_AIDW01000004.1 coordinate 110,161, forward strand.
GGCGTCCGTTGGCGGTAACCGTCAGCCGCCGCACGACTTTCTGCGTGACCGGATCGAGGAAGCGGAGCACCGGCGTCCCGTCCGACAGGATCAGGTTGCGCCCGTCGTCGGTCATCGCCCAGCCTTCGCCGGTGTAGCTGAAGCCGCCGGTGCGCTTCAGTCCGGGCAGGCTCCACTTGAACCCCTGCCCGCCGTGCCACGTCACGCTGAGCAACTGGTTGCGCCACGCGACGATCCCCTCGCCGAACAGCTGCGGCGCGAGCTTGACGCGCGCGACGACGCGTCCGGTCTTGAGATCGACGCGGCGGATGTCGGACTGTCCCTCGCGCCCGGTGCTTTCGTACAAGGTCCCCCGATCGATCAGCAGCCCTTCGGTAAAGGCGCGCGGATCATGCGGATAGGTCGCGACGATTTCGGCCTTGGTGACCGGCAGCGGCGCGGGCGCGGGTGGCGCCGCGGACACGGCTTGTGCCGAAAGAGCAGCTAGGAGCATGGACAGGATCATAAGGTGCGAACCAATCGAACGGCGGTTGCGATCCATGGCGGATCGGTGACGACCTGCTGCCGCGTGCCGGGGCCGAGCGGAAGCAGGAGAAGCCTGGTGTCCTCGCGGCCGATCAGCCGCCCGAACAGGAACCGCCCCGCGGGGCGGGGGACGAGCACGTCGCGATTGAGCGCGCGGGCGAAGGCAGCGGGGGCGAGCCGGTCGCACCAGATCTCGTCGCCCGCGCGATAGTCCCCGATGCTTGCGACGACGCGAATCGCGAGATGATCGGGGGTGGCGACCGGCGGCGCGACCGTGGCGGGGCGCTTGGGCGCGTGCGCGCCGGTGGAATCGAGCAGCGCCGCGACCGCGATGTCGGGCCGGTCGGGGAGGCGGACGAGATCCGCGCCCTGCACCCCCAGCGCATCGGCGATCCGGTTGAGCCAGCCAACCGACACGGTCCGCGTCCCCGTCTCGAGCCGGCCGATCGTCTGCGCGGTGGTGGGCGGGACGCACGCCCGCGCGACATCCTCGAGCGTCATGCCCTTGGCGCGGCGGACTTCGCGAATCGCGGTGATCACGTGGTTTTCCTGCCGATGATAAAACCAAATCGGTTTGCCACTGTCCTACAATCGCGCCTTCGTGGCAATCCCGCCGGCGACTCGAACGGGAGAGACGGGATGCGCGAACTGGTGGAACGCGGGATCGATTCGCACGGGGTGCTGTCGGACGCACCGGGCGGGCGCGGGCGGCGGGTGACGGTCAATCTCGGCGAATCGCCGCTGGGGTGGTTGCGCTCGCGTGGGCTGGTCGACGCGCGGCAGGTCGAGGCGGGGGAGCGGCTGCGCGCGGATTACGAGCGCGCGGCGCTGGCGCCCTCGGTAACGATGCGCTGGGTGGCGCGGGTCGATGGCGGCGGTGGCGACGCGCTCGACCCGACGCTCGCGCAGATCGCGGCGAAGCGCCGGTTCGATGCCGCGCTCGACGGCGCGGGGCGGGGGTTGCGCGACGTGCTGTGGCGGGTGGTGTGCGCGGGCGAGGGGCTGCCCGACGCCGAACGCGCGCTCGGCTGGCCGCAGCGGAGCGGGCGCGTGGTGCTGACGCTCGCGCTCGACCGGCTCGCGGACCATTATGGGCTTGGGTGAGCGCTCGCTTGGACGGGGGGAAGGCGCTATGGCGGTGCGATGCACTTCGATATTCTCAAATGCCACGGCTCGGGCAATGATTTCCCGCTGATCGACGCGCGCGCGATCGATCTCTCCGATGCCGACTGGGCGCGCGTCGCGATCGCGCTGGCGGACCGGGCGGGGACCGTCGGGGGCGACGGAATCCTGCTGCTGACCAATCGGCAGGATGGCTATCCCTTTGAAATGCGTATGCTTAATTCGGATGGTAGCGAATCGGAGACGTGCCTGAACGGGTTGCGCTGCGTCGCGCGCGCGGGGTTCGCGGCGCTCGGGATCGAGTCGGCGCGGGTCGGGCTCAAGCAATCCGCGGCGGACGTGTCGCGCGACCCGGATCTAGCGGCGGGGGTCTATACGGTGCGCGAGGTCGCGGGGCCGGCCGGGCTCGACGTGACGCAGTGGCCGCTCCACGCGGGTGTGGCGCGGATCGTCGAGGCGCCGGTGCCGCCGCTGGCGAGCGACCGGCGGTTCACCGCGGTCGCGATGCCCAATCCGCATCTCGTCAGCTTCGTCGAGGGGATCGACGAGGCCGAGCTGGTCGCGCTCGGGGCGGCGTGCGAGGCGGCGCCCGACTGGCTGCCCAACCGCGCCAACGTCTCCTTCGTCGAGGTGCGGGGCGCGGATACGCTGTTCGTCCGCACGTTCGAGCGCGGGATCGGGCTGACCGACAGCTGCGGCAGCGCGATGGCGGCGTCGACCTTCGCCGCGTGCCTGACCGGGCGCTGCGGCTATGATACGGAGATCGTCGTGCGCAACCGTGGCGGGCTGGTGCGCGCCGAGGCGAGCGAAGCGGGGATGGTACGGCTGTCGGGCAATGCGACGTTCGAATGGGCGGGGACGGTCGATGTCGATCTGGCCAGCGCGACCGCGGGGCCGGTGACGGTCACCCGACGCTATGAAGACGAAATCGCGGCGTGGGATGCGGTGCGATCGGGTTTGCGCTGAGGCGGAAATGTCCCGTTCATCGGTGTGGGCGCGTATGGGGGTTTCCAAAGGTGGAGCGGAGAAGATTTCTATGAATCGGTTTGTTCGTGTCGCGATGCTGCTGGCCGGCTCGAGCCTTGCCATCGCGACCCCCGTCATGGCGCAAAGCCAGGCGGACGAGGCGCGCTTCCAGCAGGCGCAGCAGCGGTTCGACGGCGAGTGGCGCACGTTCCGCGCCGAATATGATCGCTATCAGCAGGCGCGCACGCGCGGCTATCGCGCGCCGCCGCCGCGTGGCTATGACGACCAGCGCTATGCCGATCCCGAGTACGATAATCGCGACGAGGGCAATTATGACCCGGCGCGCTATTACCGCAACGACTCGCGCTACCAGGAGCGCGTGCTCGGGCCGGACGACCGGGTCTATGCCGGGAACGACGGTCGCTATTATTGCAAGCGCAACGACGGGACGACCGGGCTGATCGCGGGCGCGGTCGGCGGCGGCGTGCTCGGCAACGTGATCGACGGCGGCCATTCGCGCGGGGTCGGCACGATCCTCGGCGCGATCGCGGGCGGCGTGGTCGGCAAGTCGGTCGACCAGAACAACGCGCAGGTCCGCTGCCGCTGAGCGGTTGGCACCGGGTGTGGGGAGGCCGCGCGGGGGGACCTGCGCGGCCTTTTTTGTACTGGGGGGTGGGGGACGGTACTTCCAGTACCGGCGTCACCCTGAATGTGTTTCAGGGTCCACCGCGAGGCGAGTCCGGTCCGGGTTTGTTGCCCGGTGGATGCTGAAACGCGTTCAGCATGACGGCGGGAGAGGGAGGGGCGGTGGCGTGTTCTCCAGAACACAACAAGGCCGCGCGGATTGCTCCGCGCGGCCTTTTCGAGTCGTGACGCTGCCGTCCCGGTGGGGTGGGCGTCAGTCCTTGGATTCACCCTCGTCGTCGACCGCGAGCATGTCTTCCTCGTCCGAGTCGAGCGTCTCGCCGACCGTGTCGGCGATCAGGTCGAGCTGGTCGTACGTCGCCGTATATTCCTGCGTCTCGCCGCCTTCTTCTTCGATCGTAATGACATAGTCTTCGCCTGAACGGCTGACCGTAAACCCTGCCAGTGTCTTCGCCATAATCCGTCTCCTGAGATACCAGCCGCCGAACGCCCGGACCGCCGGAACGCTCCGTCGGGATGAAGAAGATTTTTGCGATACGGATCGAACGCAGACGCCGTCGACGAACCCACCTGGTACAAAATGCTTGACATCGTCGCGCTCCTCAGGTACATATCAGGAACGATGAAGAATTGCGCACCGCCGCCGCGGGTTGAAACGGCGGCGATGGGGACGGGCCGGGGCGGAGACGCTTTCCGGCCCGTTTGCGTTGGCGCGCACCGAACAGGAGGGCTGGGATGGACTACCGACCGCGCGCCGCAGGCGCAGCAACGGCGCTGACGGCAACCAGCGCCACCACGATCGTGCGCGGCAAGCGCGTTCGATGGAATTTGCAGATGAAGGCCGAGTTCCTCGATCATCTCGCCGCGAGCTGCAATGTCACCGCGTCGGCTGCTGCGATCGGGGTCGGTCCCCTGTCGCTGTACGGGTTGCGACGCCGCGACCCCGAATTCGCCCGCGAATGGCAAGGGGCGCTGGAGAGTGGCTATCAACTGCTCGAGACGATGTTGCTGGGGCACGTCCTGTCCGGCGGATCGCGGACCGATGCGATCGAAACCGCTCATGATGCACCGAAACTCGATGTCGAAACCGCCCTGCGGTTGCTGACCGCGCATCGCGGCTCGGTCGGAAAGCCGTCGAGCAAGATCGGCCGACCCCTGGAACGCGCCGAACTGGCGGACACCGCCGCCGCGATCCTCAAGAAGCTGAGCGCGATCGAGAAACGCCGGGGTGGGGCATGAGCGGACGTCCGCGTCGCCAGCGCCGTCCGGGAAAGCCGATGCCCGGGTCGCTGGAACTGCCGGTCGGATATCTCGACCGCATTCTGGCGCTGTCGATCGAGGAGCGTGCCGAACTGTTGCGGGGCCTGACCAAACCGCAGCGCCGGACGCTCAACGACGACTGGCGGACATGGGCGCATTCCGGACAGCGGATGCCGCCCGGCGACTGGCGCATGTGGCTGATCCGGGCGGGGCGCGGGTTCGGCAAGACGCGCGCGGGCGCGGAATGGGTGAGCGAGATCGCGCGGTCGATGCCGGGGGCGCGGATCGCGCTGGTCGGCGCGACGATCGAGGACGTGCGGCGCGTGATGATCGAGGGGGAAAGCGGGCTGGTCTCGGTCGCGCGGTTCGACGAGCCGGTCGATTACCGGCGCGACGCGGGCGAGATCGTGTTCGCCTCGGGGGCGCGCGCGGCGATCTTCTCGGCGGCGAGTCCCGAGACGCTGCGCGGGCCGGAACATCATGCGGCGTGGTGCGACGAGCTCGCCAAGTGGCGCTACGGCGACGCGGCGTGGGACAATCTGATGCTGGGGATGCGGCTGGGCGATACGCCGCGCGTGCTGGTGACGACGACGCCCAGGCCGATTCCGCTGATGCGGCGGGTGATGGCGCTCAAGGGGCTGGTCGAGACGGTCGGGCGGACGCAGGACAATCCGCATTTGCCCGACACGTTCCTCGCGGCGCTGGAGGAGGCGTATGGCGGGACTCGGCTCGCGCGGCAGGAGATCGCGGGCGAGCTGATCGCGGAAGCCGAGGGGGCGCTCTGGCGGCGCGCGCATTTCGACGCGTGCCGGGTGGCGGAAGCACCTGCGCTGGTGCGGACGATCGTCGCGGTCGATCCGCCCGCCGGGACCGACTCGGGGCAGGGCGATGCGTGCGGGATCGTCGCGGTCGCGCTGGGGCGTGACGGGCGTGGGTATGTGCTGGAGGATGCGAGCGTTTCGGGACTGTCGCCCGAAGGCTGGGCGCAGGCGGTGGCGGCGTGCGCGGCACGGCACCGCGCGGACCGGGTGATCGCGGAGAAGAACCAGGGCGGCAAGATGGTCGAGAGCGTGTTGCTCGCGGCGGATGCGGGGCTGCCGCTGCGGCTGGTTCACGCCGGCGACGGGAAAGTCGCGCGCGCCGAGCCGGTGTCGATCCTGTACGAGCGCGGGCGGGTCTCGCATGTCGGCGTCTTTGCCGACCTCGAGACCGAACTGTGCGGGCTGGTCGTCGGGGGCGGCTATCAGGGGCCGGGGCGCTCGCCCGACCGCGCGGATGCGCTGGTGTGGGCGCTGGGGGAGCTGATGCTCGCGAAACGTCGGACGGCACAGATCAGACCGACGTGACCTGGGTCGTGAACCTGTGACCGAATTGTTTTGCGCGCGACGGCAGAGCGGCGGGGAGCGGTGGGCAGCGGCCCGTCGCGGGGGTGACGGCGGGGAGCGGAATGTCCTGCCACCGGTCCGTCATTCCCGCCGGGGCGGGAAACCATTAGCACCGTTCGTCCAGTCCTGCGCAGTCAGCCAGTATGGATCCCCGCCGTCGCGGGGATGACGGAAGGAGGTGGCCGTGACCCTTAGAAAATCGGCCGCGACGTCAGGCTGAACGGCGAAAATTGGTGGGAAGGCGACAGTCAGATCACACGAGCACATTTGCCTTGTCGCCCGGAGCACTTGTCCCCCCTTTGCGCTTGGACGCCTGCTCGATAGCATCTTGTATCTCTTTCGAGATGGCCTCCTTTTGCTCACGCGGCAGTGCGTCGAACTGCTCTTTCGTTAGTTTGTGGCTCTTCAAAATCCTCTCTATCATGCGGTCGATAGGGCTTTTTTTGGCTTCCTTCTGAAAGTCGGCGACGATTTGTTTGGACTTGGCCGCTGCCTCTTCGTTGCGTTCCGACACAGAATACGGCTTGGTAAGGGCGAAGGGTGCCGAGACACCTATGGAGAGGCTGCTGGCCGTGCTGATGCCCATGATCGCTCCGCATTAAATTTAGTGAAATCTGCCTAAGCAGGGTTTGTATTTCATTTTAGCGGTCTTTTCAGGAGCCGAACGGAACGAGATAGATTTCCGATTAAAAGCTGAGCGGGCGGCGATGTTCGCAAGCAGGTGCGACCCGTCCCCCCCTAGAACGACCCCATACACTCGTGAACCATTTCTGTCTTAATGACCGACATTGGGCGTTAGCGGTCAGTCCGTTTGATGAGAATTCGACCTAATTCGCGACGCCGGTTCGCCCGGTGTTGGGCGGATAGATGACCTTCGGGCGGGTATAGGCGGTGTACATCGCCTGCCCGGTGGCGTCGACCGAGAAGATGTCCGCGCGGCGGCGCATCTCGGCAAAGCGGAACTGGATACGATCGAGCTTGTGCTGGAGCAGCGCCTTGTGCTCGGCGGTCAGCATGCCGCCGTCGCGCGCCTGCAGGTCGAGCGCTTCGGTGCGGAGCGCGACCATGCGGTTGTGATGCGTGATGTCCGCCGAGATGCTGGTCGGAGTCGGGACGTAGACGATGCCTTCGGCGACATTGGGGTAGGGCGCGTCGATTCCGCGGCTTGGCAGGACTGTCGGCGTGGTCGCGGCAGCGGCGGCGGCGAGCAGCGTAGCGAGCATGACATTCCCCTTTGATATCCGAGCCTTGGCCTGGACGAAATCGATACTGCCACAACGCTTGGTCTCGTCAATTCGCTCCTTCGTTTCGAGCACGTCTAATTGTCTAGGTCTGGCTTGCAAAAACCATTTCACAAAAGTGCCGTATATGTGTCATCAAACTGCAACAGAAGAAAATGGAGACGGAGCGATGATCAGGACCTTGGCTTTGGGATTGGTTGCAGTGGCGAGCTTTTCGAGCGTAGCGGTTGCCGCGCCGCAATCGGCCGATGCGGTGCACGCGACCGAAGCAAGCGCGCAGGTCGATCCGCGCGACGGTGGCGCGCAGATCGAACTGGCGAACGCCTATGTCCGTGCCGGACGGACCGGGGATGCCGCGACGGCCTATCGCCGTGCGCTGACGCTCGACAACGTGATGCTCGAGACGCGGACCGGCGATTCGATCTGGTCGCACCAGGTCGCGCGGCACATGCTGGCGGGTGCGCCGGTGCTCGCCGCACGCTGATCCCCACCGCCGACCGGCGTGGCTTTTCGTCGCGCCGGTCGGTAGGGACGCAACCCTCCGCCGCCGTCCCGGTCTGCGGATGACGGCAGGGTTGGAGCGTCCGATGGTACCGCGCGAATTGATCGACACGGCGCAGATCCCCGGCGGGGACGCAATGACGCTGTACCGGCGCGGTGCCGACTTCATGATCGTGGTCGATCGCAATGAATTGATGAGCACGCGGATGAACGGCTCCGAAGAGGCGCTGGGCACGCTCGCGTGCGCGCGTGTTTCGGGCGTCGCAGCGCCGCGTGTGCTGATCGGCGGCTATGGCATGGGGTTCACGCTCCGTGCGGTGCTGGGTGTCGTCGGGTCGCGCGCGGACGTGGTGGTGGCGGAACTGGTGCCGCAGATCCTCGCCTGGGCGCGCGGGCCGATGGCGGCGGTGGCGGACGGGTGCCTCGATGATCCCCGCGTGCGGGTGTTCGAGGGCGATGTCGCCGAGGCGATTCTGGCGCCCGAGGGCGGCTATGACGCGATCCTGCTCGATGTCGACAATGGGCCGGACGGGCTGGTGCGCGCGGAGAACAACCGCCTCTATGCGCCGCGCGGGCTTTCGGCGGCGCGGATGGCGTTGCGGCCGGGGGGCGTGCTGGCGATCTGGTCGGCGGCGCCCGACGCACGCTTCGTCACGCGGCTGAAGGCGGCGGGGTTCCTGGTCGACGAGGTCGCGGTCAAGGCGCGGCAGAACGGCAAGGGGCCGCGGCACGTGATCTGGTTCGCGACTCGGGGGTGAGGGGGCGGGGTAACGCCGGGGATTGCCCCCCACGCCGCCTGAGTTCGCATTTCATCATCCGTTCGCCCTGAGCGCAGTCGAAGGGCCAGCGCTGCGCGTGGGGCTTCGACTTCGCTCAGCCCGAACGGATGGCGGTGATGAGCCTGGTCCGGCCAGCGCGCGTAAAAGAATGACGGATTGAACAGGCATCGGCGGCGTCAAATACTGCGCGCCGATCATGGCGTGCGGATCGACGTCCCGCCTCCTCACAGGAGAACATCATGAAATGGTTCGGCTGGAAAGCCGCCGGTCGCGAGGAGTCGCGGCCGGCGCTCGATCGTGCGCGTTCGCGCTTTGCGAGCGGGTTTGGCGTCGGGGAAGTGCCGCGCTCGTACGAGGCGCAGGTGCGCGCGCTGTATCTGGGCAATGCGATCGCGCAGCGGGCGGTGCGGTTGATCGCGGACGGAATCGGGGATGCGCCGTTGCTGGGCGCGCCCGAGATCGTCGCGCTGGTGCAGGCGCGCTCGGGCGGGCAGGCGTTGTGCGCGAGCGTCGCGGCGCATCTGCTGCTCCACGGCAATGCGTATGTGCAATTGCTGACCGATGCGCGCGGCGACGTGGTCGAGCTGTTCGCGCTGCGGCCGGAACGGGTGACGGTCGAGCCCGATGCGGCGGGGTGGCCGATCGCCTATCGCTACGGGGTGGGCGAGCGGTCGGTGCGGCTGGTTGCGGAGGATCCGGCGGGGCGGCCGCAGGTCGTGCATATCAAGGCGTTCCATCCGCTCGACGATCATTACGGGCTGGGCAGCCTGGCGAGTGCCGCAGGGGCGATGGCGCTGCACAATGCGGCGTCGGCGTGGAACACCGCGCTGCTCGACAATGCCGCGCGGCCTTCGGGGGCGCTGGTGTACGATCCGGGCGACGGATCGAGCCTGTCGCGCGAACAGTTCGAGCGGTTGCGCGGCGAGATGGACGCAGGCTTTGCGGGCGCCCGCAACGCCGGGCGACCGATGCTGCTCGAGGGCGGGTTGAAGTGGCAACCGCTCAGCCTGACGCCCGCCGACATGGATTTCACGCAGATGAAGGCGACCGCGGCGCGCGAGATCGCGACTGCATTCGGGGTGCCGCCGATGCTGCTCGGGCTGCCGGGCGACGCGACCTACGCGAATTACCGTGAGGCGAACCGCGCTTTGTGGCGGCTCGCGATCCTGCCGCTGGCGGGGTCGATCCTCGCGTCGCTGGCCCAGGCGCTCGGCGGGTGGTTCGAGGGCGCGGCGCTGTCGGTCGATCTCGATCGGATCACTGCGCTGGCGGAGGATCGCGAGCGGCTGTGGGCGCAGGTCGGCGCGGCGGACTTCCTGAGTGCTGAGGAAAAACGCGCGATGCTCGGCATCGCGCCGGTTGGTGTGGGAGATGCGTAATGAGTGGTGCATTGCTGGCGCAGTTGATCGCGCAAGGGTCGAGCGAGGGCGCGGACCTGGCGACGCTGCGCGCGATCGCGGAGGAAGCGGGCGAGGTCGCGGCGACGCGCGCGCTCGCGCGGCTAGGGCTCGACGATGGCGCGGCGCCCAAGGACATGGCGGAGCTGCGCGAACTGCTCGGCGCCTGGCGCGACGCGAAGAAGCGCGTGTGGAAGGCGGCGCTCGGGTGGGTCGTGCGGATCCTGGGGGCCTTGGTGCTGACGGGGATCGCGGTGAAGACGGGGTTCTGGGACTGGGTCAAGTGAGCCTGCGGTTCGCGGGCTATGCCGCGGTGTTCGACCGGGTAGATCGGGGCGGGGACGTGATCCGGGCTGGGGCGTTCGATGTTTCCGGTTCCGTGCCGTTGCTGTGGCATCACCGGGGCGCGCCGGTGGGGGTGGTCGAGCGAGTCGTGCCCGATGCGCGCGGGCTGCGGGTGATCGGGCGGATCGACGATGCGGCGCTGGCCGGGATGGTGCGCGGCGGGGGCGTTTCGGGGCTTTCGATCGGGTATCGCGTGCGGGCCGGGGTGCGTACGGACTCGGCGGTGCGGGAGCTGACCGCGCTCGATCTGGTCGAGGTAAGCCTGGTGGCGCAGCCGATGCAGCCGCTCGCGCGGGTGCACGCGATCGAGGGCTGAGGTTTCACCCTCGTGCCGTCACCGCTCGCCCCAAGAGCTGCCGTCATGCTGAACGCGTTTCAGCATCCACCGGGCGACAAGGACGGTCCGGACTCGCTGAGGGCTGGATCCTGAAACAAGTTCAGGATGACGGCCTGTTTTGCAGACCTCTCGCGAAGGCGGGAGGCCGGGAGTCGCGCACGCCTTCAGGCGTTATGGCGCGTGGCCCTGGGTTCCTGGCTTCGCAGGAACACGGGACGTTCAACATCACAGGTTTCTTTGCCCGGCGGCGGTGTCGTCCGGGTGTCTTGGCGTGGGAGAATGACATGAGCGATCAGACGATGGATGCACTGGAAGCGAGTTTCGAGACGCAGCCGCTCGGCGGGCCGGTGGTCCGGCCGGTGCTTGCGGGCGGCGGTGGTGCTTCGGCGGGCGGCGGGTTCGAGGGGTTCCTGCGCAGTGGGGCGAGCGTCGAGATGAAGGCGTTTACCGGGGTGACCGGTGATGCGGGCGGCTATGCGATCCCCAAGGAGATCGACAGCGTGATCGACGCGACGCTGAAGGCGATCTCGCCGATGCGCGCGATCGCCAACGTCGTACAGGTCGGCACTGCGGGCTATCGCAAGCTGGTGACGACCGGGGGCACGCCGTCGGGCTGGGCGGCGGAGACCGACGCGCGGCCAACCACCGCGAGCCCGGTGTTCACCGAAATCGCGCCGCCGATGGGCGAACTCTACGCCAACCCGAGCGCGAGCCAGGCGATGCTCGACGATGCCGCGTTCGACGTCGAGGCGTGGCTGGCGAACGAGATCGCGCTCGAATTCGCCAAGGCGGAGGGGAGCGCGTTCATAAACGGCACCGGCGTGAGCCGCCCCAAGGGGTTCCTCCAGGCGACGACCGCCGCGACCACCGATGCGTCGCGCGCGTTCGGGACGCTGCAATATCTGGCGAGCGGGGTGGCGGGCGACTTCCCAACGACGCCGCAGGACCGGCTGATCGACCTCGTCCAAGCACTGCGCGCGCCGTATCGGCAGGGCGCGGTGTTCCTGATGAACGCTACGACGCTCGCGCGGATCCGCAAGTTCAAGACCAGCGACGGCCAGTTCCTGTGGAGCCCTAGCCTCAGCGGCGCGACGCCGGGGACGCTGCTCGGCTATCCGGTGATCGAGAGCGAGGACATGCCCGATATCGCGGCGAACAGCCTGTCGATCGCATTCGGCAACTTCAAGGCGGGCTATCTGATCGCGGAGCGGCGCGAGACCGTGATCCTGCGCGATCCTTACACCAACAAGCCGTTCGTCAATTTCTACGCAACCAAGCGGATCGGCGGCTGCGTGTCGAACAGCGAGGCGATCAAGCTGATGAAGTTCGCGGTGTCCTGAGCGCCAGCAGCAGTCGGGGGCGGCGGCCGGGGCAGGGTTGGAATGGATCGCGCGCCGGCCGCCGCGATTGTCTGGCGGAGGGATCGACATGATCGAGGGTAATGGACCGGGCGTGGTGACGCTCGGCACGGGGGATCGTGCGCTGGCGGTGGCGGCGGTCAAGGCGGTGCTGCGCGTGGCGAGCGCGGACGAGGACGATTTGATCGCCGCGTTCGTCGAGACCGCTCTGGGGCTGGCCGAGCGGTTCCTGGGGCGGGTGACGCTCATCCGGACGATGCGCGAGAGTTTTACGGCGACGGGCGGGTGGCAGCGGATCGGCGCGGCACCGGTCCGCGCGATCACGCGGGTCGAGACGACCGCGGGGGTTGCGCTGGCGACGACGGCCTATGCGATCGACATCGATGCGCACGGCGAAGGCTGGGTCCGCGTGAGCGATGGCGGGAGCGGCATCCGCGTCGTCGTGTTCGACAGCGGGATGGCGAGCGACTGGGCGGGGGTGCCGGGGCCGATCCGGCAAGGCGTCGTGCTGCTCGCCGCGCATCTGTTCGACGCGCGTGCGCAGGACACGCCGCCGCCGCTCGCGGTGACCGCGCTGTGGCGGCCGTTCCGGCGGATCGCGCTTCTTGCGGGAGAGCATCCATGATGGACACGCTGGAGGAACGCGCGCGCGCGATCGGCGAGGCAGCGGCGGCGCGCGTGCGGGGGCGGGTTGCCGCCACCATGCGTGAAACGCTTCCGGACGTGGCGGTGGATGTGGTCGGCGACGACGTCGTGCTGACCGGGCGGATCACGCCCGACGACCCGCGGCTTCGCTGGATCGGGAGCGTGCTGCGATGAGCGCGGAGAGCGTGCTGCAGGCGGCGGTGCTGGCGAAACTGCGCGCGGTATCGGGCTTGAACGGCGTGTATTTCGGTCCCCCGGTGCGCGCGACGCCGCCCTTTGCCGAGCTGGGCGAGACGATCGCGGTCGACTGGGGGGCGAAGGATCGTGCCGGGCGCGAGTTGCGCGTGCTGGTGACGCTGCGCGACGCCGGCGAGACGGCGGTGCGGCTGGCTACGCTCACGGCAAGCGTCGGCGCGGCGATCGAAACCGTGCCGCGCGACCTGACCGGCTGGCGGGTCGCAAGCGTGCTGCTCGTGCGCAGCCGGAGCTGGGGCACCAGCCCCGGCCAGTGGAGCGCGAGCATGGATTACCGGATTCGCATGATGGAGGCTTTATGAGCGTGGAACGGGGCAGTGCCTTCTTGCTGAAGGTGGGGAATGGGGCGTCGCCGCTCGTCTATCAGACGGTCGCGGGGCTGCGCACGACACAGCTCAGCATCAACGGCGCTTTGGTCGCGGTAACGTCGAAGGATTCGGGCGGGTGGCGTGACCTGCTGTCGGGGGCGGGGGTGCGCAGCGTCTCCGTTTCGGCGGCGGGGGTGTTCGTCGGGTCGGCGGCGGAGCTGCGGATCAAGGCGAGCGCGCTGTCGGGGGTGCTCGACGATTATCGGCTGAGCTTCGAGGGCGGGGATACGCTGAGCGGCAAGTTCCTCGTCGCACGGCTCGATTATGCCGGGGATTACAACGGGGAGCGGAGCTACACGATCAGCCTGGAAAGTTCGGGCGCGGTGGTGGCGGCATGAGCGCCAACCCGGAGCGCGGCGAGGCGGAACTCCGCGTCGCGGGCGAGCGGCTGGTGTTACGCCCGAGCTTCACCGCTTTGTGCGCGGCGGAGCGCGAACTCGGGCCGCTGTTCGCGCTGGTGGAACGCGCGGCGGCGGGGTCGCTCGCGCTCAGCGAGATGGTCGCGCTGTTCTGGCATTGCCGCGTCGATCCGCCCGAGGCGATCACGCGCGAGCGGCTGGGGGACAGCGTCGTGCGCGCGGGGCTGGCGGCGGCGACTCCGGTGTTGCGCGTGCTGCTCGGGCAGATCCTGGCCGGGCGGTGATGGAGCGGTTCGCCGAGGCGAGCGTGCGGCTCGCCGGGCTGGCGGGGGCGGTGCTGGGGTGGGGGCCGGAGGTGTTCTGGCACGCTACTCCGGCCGAACTGGGCGCGGTGGTGGCGGTGTTGACGGGTGGGGGCGATGCGGTCGTGCCGCCCGATGCGGCGACGATCGCGCGGATGCAGGAGGCGTTTCCCGATGGCGGATGAAATCGAACGGCTGGTGGTGGGCGTGCGCGCGGATACCGCGGGGTTTTCGCGCGACGTGGAGGCGATGCGCGCGTCGCTCGACGGGTCGCTGGTGAGCGGGGCGGAGCGCGCCGGTCGCGGGATCGAGACAGCGCTGGTCAAGGCGGTGCGGTCGGGGTCGCTCGGGTTCGAGGATCTGCGCAAGGTGGCGCTGTCAGTGCTCGACGACATCGCCGCAGCGGCGCTGCGCAGCGGGCTGAACGCGGTGTTCGGCGGGGGAAGTGCCGGAACGTCGCTACTGCCGCGAACCAATCCGGCGGGCTGCGGCTGCAGTGGGGGGGGTGGCACCGATCCGGTTGGGCTGCTGTCTGCTCTCGGCAGTCTGTTCGGCGGGGCGCCGGGGCGTGCCACGGGTGGGCCGGTCTCGCCGACGCGACCCTATTGGGTCGGCGAGCGTGGGCCGGAACTGTTCGTGCCGACCGCGAGCGGGAGCATCGTTGCGGCGGGTGGCGGGGGCGGGGCGCGCGATGTTCGCGTGTCGATCACCGTGCAGGGCGGAAGCGATGCGCCGCAAACGCTGGCTGCGTCGAGCCGACAGGTCGCGCGCGCGGTTAAGGCAGCGTTGAGCGCGGAGTGAGGGGGGGTGTTTAGGAGCACCGCCCACCATTCACTGCCGTCATGCTGAACTCGTTTCAGCATCCACCGCGTAACGGGCTCGGACCGGATTTGCGGCGCGGTGGACCCTGAAACGCGTTCAGGGTGACGGTGCTCAAGCGAATTTGCGGATGACCGGCCTCCTCGCTCGAAGCGCACGGAGAGGCCCAGGGAGGACCACAATGGCCTATTGGCTCGCGACCGAACGGACGGTGCAGGAGCGCGGCGTGATCGCGCGGTTCGATCCGCGCTTCTGGACCGTCAATTTCCCGCGCCCGATGATGGCGGCGGTGACGACCACCGCGCCCGATGCGCTGCGCGTCGATGCGGTGTTCCATACGCGCGGCGATCTGGCGGGGCTGATCTGGGAGGCGGAGGACACGCACGATCATCCACTGCTGCGCTACGCGACCGCGCGCGATTTTCGCGGGTGCCAGCTGTCGTTCCGGTGGCAGTCGTCCGGCGTCATCGCGCTCGACGCGATCAACGGACCGGTGCTGACGATCGAGGGGCGCGACGCGAGCGGCGTGGCGCGGGCGTGGTATGTGCGGCTATGGAATTATGCGGAAGGGTCGCCGGACGACGCGACCGTCACGCTCGACTTCGTGGCGCTCGATGGCGGGTTCGTGCTGCCGGGGGAGGCGGACCCGGTGTGGGCGGGGGATGTCGACCGGATGTTCGTCTCGCTCGTCCCGCCAGGCTATGTCGCAGGCGGCGGTGCCCTGGCGGCCCCGGTCGAGGCGTGGGTCGCGTTGAGCGATGTCCGCTGCGACGGGTCGGGCGCGATGCTCGCGATCGGCGATGCGATCGTCCCCGAGCACGGCCTCGGGATCGCGAGCGGCTATGACGACAGTTACAATCTGACGCCCGCGCGGTTGCTCCGCAACGCGCTGCTGCTCGGGTATCGCGGGAGCATCGTCCATTATGTCGGGATGAGCCATTACATGCGGCTCGAGGCGAATGGCGGCGGCTATTATGCCAGCCTGTCGGGCGGGGTGCTCAACGTCGCGGCGGCGGCGTGGCACCGGGATTTCGCGGCCAGGGCCAGGGCGCTCGGTTATGACGTGATCTGGTCGCTCAGTTACGAACTGTTCGACGCTTATTGCTGGGGCGACTGGAAGCAGCGCGCATGGGACGGATCGCCCGCGCTGACCGGATGGTCGCCGCCATCGACCCTGTTGTCGCCCGCGCATGCCGGGGCGATGGCGTATCTCCGCGCGGTGGCGGGGGCGTTCGTCCAGATCGCGCTGGACGCCGGGCTGGCCCCCAAGTTCCAGGTCGGCGAGCCGTGGTGGTGGGTCATGCCGGATGGTCGCCCGTGCCTGTACGATGCGGCGGCGAAGGCCGCGCTCGGTGGTGCGCCGGTGCAGATCGCGACCCTTGCGAATGTGACGTTGCCGGCGGAGCGCGCATTGCTCGATGCCGCGGGGGTATTGCTGGCGGCGTCGACCGCGGCGCTGGTCGCGGCGGTGCGGGGCGTTGCGCCCGCGGTGCAGACGCATCTGCTGGTATATATGCCGACCGTGCTCGCGGGCGCGATGCCCGAGGCGAAGCGCGCGAACGTGCCGCCCGGCTGGGCGCGGCCCGCGTTCGACGTGCTCCAGCTCGAGGATTATGATTTCGTCGTGGCGGGCAATGCCGCGGCGACCACGCGCGGGGTTGCCGCGATGCAGGCGCGGCTCGGCTATGCGACGGGCGAAACGCACTATTTCGCGGGCTTCGTGCTGCGCCCGGACCAGGCGGCGGACTGGCGCGAGATCGCCGCGGCAGCGGCGGCGGCACGCGCGCGGGGGACTGCGCGGACCTTCGTCTGGGCGCTGCCGCAGGTGTTGCGTGACGGGTTCGTGCAGTTCGACCAGGGGGTCGACCAGGGGGAAGACGATATGGACGCGTTCGACGACGTGCTGTTCCCGCTCGCGCTCGGGCAGGAGGCGGAGGTCAGCCCCGAATTCTCGACCGCGATCGTGACGAGCGGGGGCGGGTTTGAATCGCGCAACGCGAGCTGGGCGGAATCGCGGACTCGCTACGATGTCGGGCCCGGCGTGCGCTCCGAAGCCGATATCGCGGTACTGCTCGGGTTTTTCCGCGCGCGGATGGGCCCGGCGCGCGGGTTCCGGCTGCGCGATCCGTTCGATGCGACGTCGGGTGCGGCCACGCCGACCCCGCTCGACCAGCGGATTGGAATAGGGGACGGAGTCACGGTGCGGTTCGCGCTGACCAAGCGCTATGGCGATGCGCTGCGGCGGATCACGCGGCCGGTGGCTGGCAGCGTCCGGGTCGCGGTCGGCAATGTTGAGACGAGCGCGTTCTCGGTCCAGGCGGGGGGATGGGTGACGCTCGACACCGCGCCGGCGGCGGGCGTGGTGGTGACCGCGGGGTTCCAGTTCGACGTGCCGGTGCGTTTCGCCGAAGACCGGCTGAGCGTGTCGCGCGCGACCTTCCTGGCGGGCACGGCGGCGAGCGTGTCGCTGATCGAAGTGCGCGAGGACCCGGCGTGAGTTTCCTCGAGGGCACGCTGACGACGATGGCGCTGTGCTGGCGGGTCGAGCGATGCGACGGGATCGCGATCGGATTGACCGACCATGACCGCGATCTGCTGATCGACGGCCTCGTCCACCGCGCCGCGCCGGGCATGCGGCCGTCGGCGATCCGGCGGAGCGACGGGCTCGACGTCGACACGATGGATATCGCGGGTGCGCTGACGAGCAGCGCGATCACCGCGGCGGATCTGGTGGCGGGGCGTTGGGACGGCGCGCGGGTCGTGCTGTTCGCGGCGGACTGGAGCGGGGCGGATCCGACCCTGGTACCATTGGGCGCGGGGACGATCGGTGCGGTCGAGACGCGCCAAGACGGCTTCACCGCCGAATTGCGCGGGGCGAGCGCCGGGCTCGATCGACCGGTGGTCGAGCTGACGTCGGCGGAATGTCGCGCGGACCTCGGCGACGCGCGGTGTCGCGTCGCGCTGGCGGGGCGGCGGCGGATGGTGCGGGTGGTGGCGGCGGAGGGGCAGGATATTACGGTGGATGCGCTCGAGCCGACCGGCAATGCGTATGGCGGTGGCCTGCTACGCTGGATCGGCGGCGCGAACAGCGGGTTGCAGGGGGCGATCGCGGCGTCGGACGGCGCGCGCGTGACGTTGCGACGCGAGCCGGCCTTGCCGGTGCTGGTCGGCGATCTGGTCGAGCTGATCGAGGGATGCGACAAGAGTATCGCCACTTGCGCGGCACGGTTTGGCAATGCCGTGAACTTTCGCGGGGAACCGTATCTGCCGGGGATCGACCTGCTCACGCGCTACCCCGGCGCATGACGCGCGAGGACCGTGCCGTGGTCGCGACAGCGCGCGGGGCGATCGGCGTGCGGTTCCGGTTGCATGGACGCGACCCGGCCTATGGGCTGGATTGCGTCGGGCTGGCGGCGGTGGCGGCGCGCGGGGCGGGTTATTCGGGCGCGGTTCCTGGCGATTATGCGCTGCGCGGGGGCGATGCCGCGCGGATCGGTGCGCAGTTCGCGGCGGCGGGGTTCGTCCGTGGCGCGGGGGCGCAGCCGGGTGGCATCGCGCTGTTCGATAGCGGGGTCGGGCAGGTGCATCTCGCGGTGATCGTGCCGGGCGGGATCGTCCATGCCGATGCGATGCTGCGGCGCGTGGTCGAACGGCCGGGGGCGGCGCCGTGGCCGATGCTGGGATGCTGGCATCTGTCCGGTGTTCAGGAGGAATGATCGATGGCGACCCTCATACTCTCGGCGGTCGGGACGGCGATCGGTGGCCCGGTCGGCGGCGCGATCGGCGCGGTGATCGGCAATGCGATCGACCACACGGTGTTGTTCCCGGCGAAGGGGCGCAACGGACCGCGGCTGTCCGCGTTACAGGTGCAGACGTCGAGCTATGGCACGCCCCTGCAGCGCCTGTTCGGGACGATGCGGATCGGCGGCTGCGTGATCTGGTCGACCGAGCTGATCGAGAGCACCGGCAAGAGCGGCGGGGGCAAGGGGCAGCCGAGCACGACCACCTACAGCTATTCGGTGTCGTTCGCGGTGGCGCTGTCAGCGCGACGGATCGGCGGGGTGGGGCGGATCTGGGCGGACGGCAAGCTGCTGCGCGGCACGGACGGCGTGTTCAAGAGCGCGACCGGCTTCCGCCTGCATGACGGAAGCGAGGACCAGCCGGTGGATCCGTTGCTCGCGGCGGCGGAGGGCGTCGCGCTGACTCCGGCGCATCGTGGCCTTGCCTATGTGGTGTTCGAGCATTTCCAGCTCGCGGATTACGGCAACCGGATTCCCCAGTTGACCTTCGAGGTGATCGCGGACGCGGCACCGGTAACGGTCGGGAGAATCGCGACGGAACTCTCGGACGGCGTGGTCATGCCCGAAGGCGATACGCTCCTGCTGACCGGGTTTGCGGCGTACGGTGACAGCGTCCGCAGCGTGATCGAACCGCTGGCACAGGCGAGCGGGGGGTGGTTCGCGCCGGCACCTGGACTGTCGGACGACGGCTTGATCCTGCGCGGCGGGAGCGTTCCCGAGCGGGTCGTCGCGCAGGGCGACACCGTCGGCCCGGGCACCACGCAGGGGGCGAGTGGACGGAGCATCGCTGCGCTCGAAACGGTCGCGCGGCAGGTCAGCATGTCGCATTACGATCCGGCGCGCGATTTCCAGATCGGCATGCAGCGTGCACGCCGACCCGGCCCCGGCACGCGCGACGACCAGCTCGAACTCGCCGCGACGATTGCCGCCGGACCTGCGAAAACGGTCGCCGAACAGGTGCTGGCGCAGGCGGAGGCGGGCCGGGAACGACGGACCGTGACGTTCGGGCGCGCCGCGCTGGGCATCCTGCCGGGGACGCGCGTGACGATGCAGGACGTGGCCGGCGTATGGCGAGTCACGCGCTGGGCGTTCGAGCGCGAGGTGGCGACGCTGGAATGCGTGCGGCTTGCCGCGCGCACCGCCGCGGCGACCGCGAGCCCCGGACGCGTGCTTCCGGCCCCCGATATGGCGGTGGGGACCACGCTGCTGAGCGTCTTCGAAGCGCTGCCGTTCGACGATACGCTCCTGGCCGCGCCACGCCTGACGATCGTCGCGGCGGGGACCGCGCCGGGCTGGCGGCGTGCGGCGCTATTGTACAGCACCGATGGCGGCGCGCGCTGGCAGGCTGCGGGGACGACCGCGCTGCCGGGCGTGATCGGTCGGGTGGTAACGCCTCCTGCGGCGGCGAACGCCGCGCTCCTCGATCGCGGCGACGGGTTCGAGGTGGATCTTGCGCATGCCGAAATGGCGCTGTCGGGGGCGGATGCCGCCGCGCTGGGGGGCGGGGTGAACCTCGCGCTGGTCGGCGACGAGCTTCTGCAGTTTGGGAGCGCGGACCAGATCGGGGCGACGCGCTGGCGGCTTTCGCGTTTGTGGCGGGGGCGGCGGGCAACCGAAGCAGCGATCGGCACGCAGCGACCGGGGGACCGCTTCGTGCTGCTGACCCCGGAAACCGCGAGCACGATCGACCTGCCGCCATCGGCGCTTGGCACCACCGTCCAGATCCTTGCGACGGGCCCGGGCGACGTCGCCGGACCGGCGACGGCGGCCGTGCTGGTCGGCGGGACGTCGGTCGTGCCGCCGTCCCCGGTCCTGCTGCGGTCGCGCGAGACCGGCGATGGGTCGGTGGCGGTGACCTGGGTGCGCCGCAGCCGTACGGGATGGCACTGGGTCGACGCTGTCGATGCGCTGATCGCCGAGGAGCGCGAGGCGTATCGCGTCACGCTCGGGGCGGGGGGCAATACCCCACGCGACATTGTGGTTTTCGAACCCGGCATCGTGCTCGCCGTCGATGACCGGCGGGGGGGAACGAATGTTGCGGTGCGGCAAACGGGTGCCAACGGAGAGTCACGCGCCGCCGAGATCCACATCCCTGCCTGGACCGCCTGAAGGAGCATCACGATGAGCGACGATACCACCCCGCGCCTGGCGCTGCCGTTTTTGCAGACGGGCCAGGCGCAGAAAGAGCTGACGCACAACGAGGCCTTGGCGCTGCTTGATGTTGCAGTGCAACCAATTGTCGAGACGATTGGCCTGACGGCGCCCCCCGCCGCTGCCACGCCCGGGCAGTGCTGGGTCGTCGGGACTGCCGCGACTGGCGCGTGGACCGGTCGCGACAACGCACTTGCGGCATGGACGAGCGGCGGCTGGCGGTTTCTGGCGGCGATCGAGGGAATGGCTGTGTGGTCCCGCGCCGATACGACGGTTGCGCGCTATCTTCAGGGGCATTGGGAAGTCGGCTCAGTCCGTGCGCAGCAGGTGCTTATCAACGGGATACGGGTCATCACGGCGCGTCAGCCAGCGATCGCACCGGTGTTCGGCGGCACTGTGATCGACATTCTGGCGCGCCGCGCTATCACGAATATTATCACGACTTTGCAACAGCATGGCCTGATTGAAACGTGATACGATGAGGCCCTTTCTGTGGCATATCGGCAACAGATCCGGCGATTTGTTCGCTTGCGCGGAAACCTTCTGTTGGGTAGGGAGTTTGCGCTGTCCGAGTGACAACCAGAAGAAGGGGTTTTTTTATGCGGAAGCTAGCCGTTGCCATGGCGCTTGCGACCACTGCTCTCGCCACACCTGCCCTCGCCCGCGATAATTCGTGGTACGTCGGCGTCGAGGGTGGCGGCATGATCGTGGAAGACGTTAAGTTTGATATCGCTGGCGCGAACAACGCCGGCACGGTTGATCACCATTACGGCTACGACGTCGATGGCACGATCGGCTACGACCTCGGCATGTTCCGTGTTGAAGCAGAGGTCGGCTACAAGTCGGCAGCAGTCGATGCGTACCGTACGTCGGTCACCACCCCGTCGGGCGTTGCCAATGGCAGCTTTGCTCCGGGCAACTTCAACGGTGCAACCGGCCGTACCTCGGCGCTCAGCTTCATGGTCAACGGCCTGCTCGACTTCGGTGACGATGACGGCATCCAGGGCTTCGTTGGCGGCGGTGTCGGCGCAGCACGCGTCAAGGGTCGTTACGAGATCGCTGCGAACTCGCAGTTCCTGAACGACAGCGACACGGTCTTCGCTTACCAGGGTCTGGCCGGCGTTCGTGCGCCGATCACCAGCCACATCGACGCGTCGTTGAAGTATCGCTTCTTCACCGCCGACAAGGTCAAGCTGGTCGACATCTCGGGTCGTCAGTTCGAGAGCAAGTTCCGTACGCACAGCCTGCTCGCAGGTCTGACGTACAACTTCGGTGAGCCTGCAGCTCCCCCGCCGCCGCCGGAGCCCGCTGCTCCGCCGCCGCCGCCGGAACCCGCAGCTCCGCCGCCCCCGCCGGCACCCGTTTGCTCGCCTGGTCCGTTCATCGTGTTCTTCGAATGGGACAAGTCGGACGTTACGCCTGAGGCAGCCGGCATTCTCGACAACGCGATCGCCCAGTACCAGAACTGCGGTAACGCACGTGTTATGCTCGCAGGTCACACCGACCGTTCGGGCGCGGCATCGTACAACGTTGGTCTGTCGCAGCGTCGCGATGACTCGGTCCAGGCTTACCTGACCGCGCATTCGATCCCGGCTGGCGTGATCACCTCGGAAGCGTTCGGTGAGAGCCGTCCGCGCGTCGAGACCGCCGATGGCGTTCGCGAAGTCCAGAACCGTCGCGTGGAAGTCACGTACGGTCCGGGTTCGGGCAACTAAGCTCGAGGCCTTTGGGCACGGAAATTGGGGAGATCGGCCACGGCCGGTCTCCCTTTTTCTTTGTCTGCCGAAGATGAGCGGTCCAACCACGTCGCTTCATCGCCCGGTGGCTGGCAATTATGCTTGCATCGGCTAAACGAGGGTTTGCACGATGTCCGCGAATAGGTGGCATCACGGAAGCCGCCATGCCGGCGCGATGGGTTCAGGGGATACGCGATGCGGATTACGATGATCGGGTCGGGCTATGTTGGCCTGGTGTCCGGGGCATGCTTCTCGGATTTCGGCCATGAAGTGATTTGCGTCGACAAGGACGAAACCAAGATCGCCGCGCTCGAGGCGGGGCGGATGCCGATCTTTGAGCCTGGGCTCGATACGCTGGTCGCGACCAACGTCGCGGCAGGCCGGCTGCGTTTCACGACCGACCTGCAGGCCGCGGTCCGCGGCGCGGACGCGGTGTTCATCGCGGTCGGCACCCCATCGCGGCGGGGCGACGGCCATGCCGACCTGACCTATGTCTTCGCCGCGACGCGCGAGATCGCGGAGGCGATCGACGGTCCGGTGGTGGTCGTGACCAAGTCGACCGTGCCCGTAGGCACCGGCGACAAGGTCGAGGAGATCCTGCACGAGCTGGCGGGTGATTTCCCGATCGCGGTCGTCTCCAACCCCGAGTTCCTGCGCGAGGGCGCCGCGATCGGCGACTTCAAGCGCCCCGACCGGATCGTGATCGGCACCGAGGACGAGCGCGCCAAGGGCGTGATGCGCGAAGTGTATCGCCCGCTCTACCTCAACGAGAGCCCGATCCTGTTCACCGGGCGGCGGACGTCCGAGCTGATCAAATATGCCGCGAACGCGTTTCTCGCGACCAAGATCACGTTCATCAACGAAATCGCCGATCTGTGCGAAGCGGTCGGAGCGAACGTCCAGGACGTGTCGCGCGGGATCGGGCTCGACAACCGGATCGGGTCGAAGTTTCTCCACGCCGGCCCGGGTTATGGCGGCTCGTGCTTCCCCAAGGACACGCTCGCGCTGCTCAAGACCGCCGAGGATTACGAGACGCCCGTCCGGATCGTCGAGGCGGTCGTGCAGGTGAACGACAACCGGAAGCGCGCGATGGGGCGCAAGGTCATCAAGGCGCTCGGCGGCGACGCCAAGGGCAAGACCGTCGCGATCCTCGGGCTCACGTTCAAGCCCAACACCGACGACATGCGCGACGCGCCGAGCCTGGCGATCGTCCAGAGCCTGCTCGATGCGGGCGCGACGGTCCGTGCGCACGACCCCGAGGGGATGGAGAGCGCAAAGGCGATGATGCCCGCGATCACCTATTGCCGTGATGCCTATGAGGCGGCGACGGGGGCGGATGTCGTCGTGATCGTGACCGAATGGGATACCTACCGCGCGCTCGACATCAAGCGATTGGGGACGATCATGGCGGACAAGGTGATGGTCGACCTGCGCAACGTCTATCCCGCTGTCGACGTCGAAAAGGCGGGGTTCGCCTACAGCTCGATCGGTCGCTGACGGGTCAGACGGGTTCTGGCATGGCGAGCGCCGTCGCGAGCCATGCCGGGACGCGTGCATCGCCCAGCGCCTCGACGCGCCTGAGCTCGACCATCAGGCCGAGGTCCGGATAGGTTGCACGGGTCCGCTCGCCGGGTTCGGCCAGCGGCGCGACGACGAGCCGCCGGTTGACCTTGGCGCGGTGATGCATCCGCGCGGTGTTTTCCTGGCCGGTGTAGCAGCCCTTGGTAAAGCTGACGCCGTTGAGCTCGCGCGCGTTCGCCTCGAGCCACAGGGTCTGGTCGGTGCCGAGTTCCTGCTGGCCCTCGGTGACGCCGAGCGACAGGCGGTGCGCGTGCCAGCCGTCCGTCGGTTCGGCGGGTTCGCCAAGCCAGCGGTGTCCCAGATCCGCAAGGCGAGGGTCCGCGACACCCTGGCCCGACTCGCGCGACCAATGGACCGCGCCCGCGACCGGTTCGATCGTGATCGCGCGCCGTAGCCGGTACATCGACAGACGCTTGGCGAGCGCCTCCGCCGCGCTTGCCTCGCAATCGATCAGGATTGCGGTATCGTCCGCCCACAGCAGGAAATCGAACAGCGCCTTGCCCTGCGGCGTCAGCAATCCCGCCCAGCGTGGCGCGGCGGCGTCGAGCGTCGCGACATCCTGCGTGATCAGCCCCTGGAGGAAGCCGCGGGGATCGTCGCCGGCGACGCGGAGCAGCGCGCGATCCGCGAGCATCGTGCCGGTGGACGCGGGAAGGGTGGTTTCGGTCATCCCGACGAGATAGGACGCCGTGAGGCTTTGCATAAGAGGCAGTGATGGCAGCGTACGATCTGATCCTGAAGAATGGCACGGTGCATTTGCCGAGTGGCCCGGCGCGCACCGACGTGGCGGTAACCGGCGGACGGATCGTCGCGCTCGGCAGCTTTGCGGCAAGCGAGGCGGGCGAGACGATCGACTGCACCGGGCTCGACGTGATGCCGGGCGTGATCGACACGCAGGTCCATTTCCGCGAGCCCGGGCTCGTCCACAAGGAAGACCTCGAGAGCGGGGCGCGCGCGGCGGTGCTTGGCGGGGTGACCGCGGTGTTCGAGATGCCCAACACCAAGCCGAACACCGATTCGGCGGAAGCGATCGGCGACAAGCTTGCGCGCGCGCATCACCGGATGTGGTGCGACCACGCCTTCTACGTCGGCGCGACCAACCATAATGCCGCCGATCTCGCCGAGCTGGAGCGCTTGCCGGGGACCGCGGGGGTCAAGATCTTCATGGGTGCCTCGACCGGCGACCTGCTCGTGTCAGAGGACGCGCGGCTCGCCGAGGTGCTGGCATCGGGGCACCGCCGCGTCGCGATCCATGCCGAGGACGAGGCACGGATGAATGCGCGCGCGGGGGAGCGGATTCCCGGGGACGCATCGTCGCATCCGGTGTGGCGCGACGACGAGAGCGCGCTGCTGGCGACCCGCCGGATTCTGGGGCTCGCGCGCGCCGCACGGCGGCGGATCCACGTGTTGCACGTGACGACCCCGGCCGAACTCGAATTGCTCGGGCAGAACAAGGACATTGCGAGTTGCGAGGTGACTCCGCAGCATCTCACGCTGGCTGGGGAAGAGGCGTATCCGCGGCTGGGCACGCTCGCGCAGATGAACCCGCCAATCCGCTCGGGCGTGCACCGCGACGGCTTGTGGCACTGGTTGCAGCAAGGAGTCGTCGACATCCTCGGGTCGGACCATGCGCCGCATACGCTCGAGGAAAAGGGCAAACCGTATCCCGACAGCCCGAGCGGAATGCCGGGGGTGCAGACGCTGCTGCCGCTGATGCTCAACCATGTCGCGGAGGGGCGCACGACGTTGCAGCGCGTGATCGATCTGACCAGCGCAGGGCCGCAGCGGGTGTTCGGACTTGTCGGCAAGGGGCGGATCGCGGTCGGCTACGACGCCGATTTCACCGTGGTCGATCTGAAGGCGCGCTGGACGATCGAGCAGGAGTGGCTCGCGTCGCGCTGCGGCTGGTCGCCGTTCACCGGGATGACCGTGACGGGGAAGCCGGTCGGCACGATCGTACGCGGTCACCGGGTGATGTGGGAGAATACGCTGGCCGAGGCCGCGATCGGCGAACCGATCCGGTTCGAGGCGATCGAATTCGGTTGATCGAGTGAAGCGGGTGGACCGGCGAACCGCTCCACCCGTCTCGACTTACTTCTTGCCGCGCAGCGTGTTGATCAGCGCGAGGCCGATCGTGCCGACGAGCGCTGCGGTCGCCCATGGCTTGGCACGGGCGAAATCGCGCGCCTGCTGGACGAGCGGGCCCGGGCCGGTCGCGATCGCGTCCTGGACGCCGCCGATGGCCTTGTTGACCGTGCCGGTAACCTGATCCGCGATGCCTTCGCCCTGCAGCTTCGAGCTGCCGGTCAGATTGCCCGCTGCTTCCTTGAGCGAACCGGTGACATTCTGGGCATCGCCCTTGAGGGAGGTCTCGTTCATCACAGTGTTCCTTTCATCCATGGCCACGCCGTCAGGGCATGGTTCGGAAGCGCAACGGTTGAAACGCGCGCTGGTGCCATCAAAAAAACGATCGCGCGTACTACTTGTCGGTGAAGCGCTTGACCTTAACCGGCAGGTCCTTGCCCTTGGTACGGCGCGAGGGGACCTGGACCGGGTGCTTCTTCTTCCACTCCGCAAAAGTCATTGGGCCATCGGGGGTGTCGATCAGGATCTCGTCGGTCGGTTCGGTCATGCGCGGGGCTTTCGAGCGGTAAAGGGCCAGTCGATCACTCGCCCGGCGAACAGCGCCCACCAGACGATCACCGGTTGAAACGCCAGACGCGGGATATGGTACCACAGGCTGAGCCCGCCGGTGCCGTGCGCGATGTAATCGGCAGCGTGCTTGATGTTCGCGGGGTAGACGCACACTGCATAGAGCGCGAGCATCACCCCCGCCCACCAGCGTAGCCGCGGCACGAACAACGCGATCGCACCCGCGATTTCGCACAGGCCGGTTGCCTGAATCACCTGTGGCGCGAAGGGGACCCACGCGGGGGTGATTCCCAGGAACGGCGCGGGGATCGCAACGTGCAGCACACCCGCCGCAAGATACGCCACCGCCAGGATCGCGCGCAGGACCTGCCGGGTTAGCAGCGCGCTGGACGGACCCTGGTCCGCCGTCAGAACGGGAACCACTTCGAGGTCTTGTTGAACTTCATGTAGCCGAGATTGACCCCCTGCCGCCAGCCGACGCCCAGCCGGATCGGGATCAGCACGGTGTTGCCGCGGCGTAGATAGGTCGCGGCAAACCCGCCGACGAAATAGACGCGGCCCTCGGCTGCCGGGAAACGGTGGAACAGTTCGGCCGAGTCATACAGGTTGTAGACCAGCACGAACACCTTGTTGGCATCCCCGCCAAGATCGAAGCCGACCGACGGGCCGGTCCAATAGACCGGCTGCTGGCCCTCGACCTTGTGGAACATCGTGCCCTTGCCGTAGCGCAACCCGACGACGATCGCGCCCGACGCCTCGCGCCCCGAGATATAGGCGTTCGGCTGGCCCTGTTCCTTGAGCGTGCGCTCGAGGATCCCCGCGAGCCCGGATGCGCCCTTGCCGAACGTGCCCTCGGCGGCGACGAGGATTTCGCTTTGCTTGAAGGTCTCGCCTTGTGCCGCGGCGGCATCTGCGCCGGCGCGCGCGCCATCCTGCGCGGCGATGTCGGCGGGGCTTTGCTGGGGCGGCGTCGTGGGATCGTTCGCAGGGGGATCGGGATAGCGTGGCGAGCCTGTCGGCGCTGCAGCCGGGGCTGGCGATTCCGTATCCTGCGGGTAGGGCGGGGGGGAATCCGAACTGGGCGGATAGGCGTTTTGGACCGGCTCCGTTGCGCCCTGGACGGGGGCGGGCCGGGACTGGGCTCGTGGTGATGGGTTCTGCGAGGTCGAGCGCGCGGGCTGTGCCGGTGCGAGATCCGAATCGATCGACTGGTTCGGATCGATCGTTCGCACCTGCGCCGCGAGCGGGGCTGTTGCCAGCATGACAGCGAGCATGGCCCCTGCCTTCGGGACCGCAAACCAACCCACGCGCATCGTCATTCTCCCCAACGTCCCGCATCTCTAGCGCCGGATCATATGACGCGCCAATGAACGCCGCGCCAGTCCGAGTCGAATTCACGGTGGTTGATGCGCAAACCGGCTGTTGATCACAGCGAACAGCACGGCTATAGAGCCACCTCGCCGTGACCTGGAGACGTGGGTGAGTGGCTGAAACCAACGCTTTGCTAAAGCGTCGTACGGGAAACCGTACCGAGAGTTCGAATCTCTCCGTCTCCGCCATCGGCTCTTCGGCCCAGAGCAACGCCGTACGGTTGGCCGCTTGAGGTCTCCGGTTGAAGCGACCTCTGGCAAAGTCCGACCTGAACTCCGCCCATTTCCGCAAGTCCCTGACGCTCGGCGGCAATGGCCTGCCGATTTGCATCAAGCAGTCGGTGCTTGCTCGAAGCCGCTGGTTTTTGCAGGGCGGGCGCATGAAATATGCTGCACCGAAACGAATCGCCTTGCTGGCCGCGACGATGCTTGTGGCATCGGCCGCCCCCGCGCTCGCGCAGGAAGCCGCCAAAGGCGATCCGGCGCAGGGCACGGGGCCGTTGCCGCCGAATGTCGCGCCCGACCCCACGCCGATCTGTACCGACCGGCCGAGCAAGGCGACGACGACCTGCACGGTTCCCGCCGGAGCGGTTCAGATCGAGACCGACCTCGTCAACTGGACGCGCGAGACCTCGGACGGCGTGCGGACCGATACCGTCCTGTTCACGAACCCCACGCTGAAATACGGCGTAGGCAGGCACACCGACGTCGAAGTCAACTTCGTCCCGTATGAATCGGTGCGCATGCGGATGGACGACGGTTCGGTCACCACCGATCGCGGGATCGGGGACCTGTATCTCCGCGCGAAACAGAAACTGACCGTCGACAAGTCGAAGACCCAGGTCGCGCTGGTCGGATTCGTCAAGGCGCCGACCGCCGGGTCGACACGCGGCAACGGGCATTGGGAGGGTGGGGCGGTCGTCCCGGTGAACATCCCGCTCCCCTTCGACTTCACGCTGACCACCAGTCCGGAACTCGACATTTCCGCTGACCAGTCGATGGGGAATGGCAATCATGTCGAACTCGCCAACCTGATCAACCTGGCGCACCCGGTCGGCAAGAAAGCGACGGTCTACGCCGAACTGTGGACCAAGGAGAGCTTCGAGCCGCGCATGAATACGCAGCAATATTCGGTGGATTTCGCAGCGGCCTACCAGCTTACCAAGACGCTCCAGCTGGACGCCTCGGCCTATATCGGCCTCAACCGCGAAACCCCCGGGCTGCAGCTCTATACGGGAATCTCGACGCGCTTCTAAGCGGCACGGCACGGCACGGCACTGCGCGGGTTGCGCGCGGTGCCGTGCCGCTCCGTTACGATTTCGCCGGGTTCAGTCCGTGCTTGCGCAGGAGCGGGGCGACTTGCGGGTCGTGGCCGGTCATGGCGCGGAACATGACGGTGTAATCCTGGGTATGCCCGCGCGACAGGATCAGGTCGCGGAAGCGCTGCCCGTTCGCGCGTGTCATCCCGCCGTGCTGCTCGAACCAGTCGTAGACGTTCTGCTGGATCATGTCGGTCCATAGATAGGCGTAATAGCCCGCGGCATAGCCCGAGCCCCAGATGTGCGCGAAGTAGCTCGTGCGGTAGCGTGGCGGGACGTGCGCGGCATCCAGCCCGGTCTCGCTCAGCGCCTTCGCCTCGAACGCGTCGACGTCGGTCGGCACCGCGGCTGCCGGGACCGAGTGCCACGCCATGTCGAGTTGCGCCGCCGCGAGCGTCTCGCCGAAGCTGTATCCCTGGTTGAACGTCTCGGCGCGCTTGATCTTGTCGACCAGCACCTGCGGCATCGCTGCGCCGGTCTGATAATGATGCGCGTAATGCGCGAGCACGCGCGGTTCGAGCGCCCAATGCTCGTTGAACTGCGACGGGAATTCGACGAAATCGCGCGCCACAGCGGTGCCCGACAGCGTCGGATAGGTCTGGTTTGCGAACAAACCGTGCAAGCCGTGGCCGAATTCATGGAACATCGTCCGCACGTCCGAGAACGTCACCAGCCCGGGCTGGCCGTCCGCGGGCTTGGTAAAATTGGCGGTGTTGGAGATGACCGGCCTGGTCCCGAAGATCTTCGCCTGGCGGACGAAGATGTTCATCCACGCGCCGCCCGACTTGTTGTCGCGCTTCCAATAGTCGAAATAGGCGAGCCCCAGCGGCTTCCCGCTTTCCTCGAACACCTCGTACACACGAATGTCGGGATGATAGGTCGGGATGTCGGTCCGCCGCTTGAACGTTACCCCGTACAGTTGCGTGGCGGCATAGAAGACGCCGTTCTCGAGCACGTTCCAGATCTCGAGATATGGCTTGGTCTCGTTGAGATGGAGGTCGAACTTCGCCTTGCGGACCTTTTCCGCGTACAACGCCCAATCCCAGGGTTCGAGCTTGAAACCGCCCTTGTCCGCATCGATCGCCTGCTGAAGCTCGCCGACCTGCACCGCCTGCGCGGCGGCGACGGGGGCGTCGAGCGCGTTGAGGAAGCCGCGCGCGGTGTCGGCGGTCTTGGCCATCTGCTCCGCCAGCGAATAGTCCGCCCAGGTCTTGAAGCCGAGCAGATTGGCCTTGCGGGTCCGCAGCGCGATGAGTTGCAGGATCGCCGCGCGGGTATCAGTAGCGTCGCCCTTTTCTGCGCGCGTCCAGCTCTGGTCGAACAGCGCCTTGCGCGTCGTGCGGTCGGTGAGGGACTCGAGCGCCGGCTGGCCGGTCGTGTTCTGGAGCGACAGCAGATACTTGCCCGGCAGCTTGCGGTCGGCGGCGTCGCGCGCGGCGGACTGGACCTCGCCTGCCGACATTCCGGCCAGCTTCGCCGGATCGTCAAGCACCAGCGCCCCCGCCTTGGTGGCGGCAAGCAGCCGCTGGCGGAAGGCGATGCCGGCGGTCGAAATCTGCTTGTTGAGGTCGCGCAGCGTAGTCTGGTCGGCAGCGGAAAGTTGCGCGCCGGCGCGGACGAACGTCTTGTAATAGTCCTCGACCAGCATCGCCTGTTCGGCATCCAGCTTCAACGACGCCTTGCGATCGTACAGCGTTTTCACGCGCGCAAACAGCTTCGGGTCGAGGTAGATCGTGTCGCCATAGGCTGCGAGCTTGGGGGCGAGCGCCGCCTGCGCGGCTTGCAGCGCCGGATTGGTGTTCGCCTGCGTCACCTGCCCGAAGGCCGATTGGGCGCGCGCCAGCATTTGCCCCTGGCGTTCCATCGCGAGGATCGTGTTGTCGAAGGTCGGCGCCGCGGGATTATCGGCGATGGCGCGCACTTCGGCGAGGCTTTCGGCGATCCCCTGCTCGATCGCCGGCTGATAATCGCCATCCTGGATCTTGTCGAACGGCGGCGCCTGATAGGGCAGGGTGCTGCGTTGCGCGAACGGATTGGCGGCCTCGGCAGGAGCAGTGCCGATCACGGCGGCAACAGTGGCAAGCAGGAACGTACGACGCATGTTCAGTCCTTTCGGGATGGGCGGACGCTAGCGAAGGGGGCCGTGGCTTGTCGACCCTGGCCGACCAAACCGTCCTGGAATTGTGGTGGGCACGCGGTGCTGGCCGCTCTTGCGCAGGTCGCGCCACTGGAGCGATACAACGCGTGCGTTCCGGTTTTCGTCTTGCGGACGATGGAGCTGTTACTGCCGAACGTCGGGCCGGGTTCCGTGCAGACCATGGCGCAGCGCGGGACCAGTTCCGGGCCGGTCAAAGCCCGTGATAGTCGCGATACCAGTCGACAAAGCGGGGGACGCCTTCCGCAATGGTGGTGCGGGGTTCGTAGCCCAGATCGCGGTGGATCGCGCTGATGTCGGCAAAGGTGTCACGCACGTCGCCCGGTTGCATCGGCAGGAGGTTGCGCGTCGCCGTCTTTCCGCACGCCTGCTCGATCAATGCGATCATCTCGCCGAGGTCTTCCGAGCGACTGTTGCCGATATTGTAGATCCGGTGCGGGCTGATGCTGCCGCCGGCCTTGACCGTCCCGTCGTCAGCGGGCGGCGAATCGAGGCAGGCGATGATCCCGGCAACGATGTCGTCGATATAGGTGAAGTCGCGGCGCATCCGCCCCTCGCCGAAGACATTGATCGGGCGACCTTCGTAGATCGCCTTGGTGAACAGCCACATCGCCATGTCGGGGCGGCCCCAGGGGCCATAGACGGTAAAGAAGCGCAGACCCGTCTGCGGCAGGCGAAACAGATGCGCGTAGGTCTCGCTCATCAGTTCGTCCGCTTTCTTGGTCGCCGCATACAGCGACAGCGGGTGATCGACCCGATCCTCGACGCGGAATGGCAGCGTGTCGTTCCCGCCATAGACCGAGGACGACGAGGCGTAGACCATATGCTCGACCGTACGATGCCGCGCGACCTCGAGCAGGTTGAGATGCCCCGCGAGGTTCGACTGGAGATAGGCGCGCGGGTTCTCGATCGAGTAGCGGACGCCCGCCTGCGCGCCGAGGTGGACGATCCGGTCGAACGCCTGACCGTCGAGTGCGGTGTCGAGCGCCTCATGGTCGGAGAAATCGACCTGTGCGAAGGTGAACGCGTCGCCCGCCTCCGCGAGCAGCGCAAGGCGGGCGTGTTTCAGCGAGACGTCGTAATAAGCGTTGAGGTTGTCGATCCCGAACACGGTATCACCGCGCGCCAGCAGGACGCGCGCGACGTGGCAGCCGATGAATCCGGCGACACCGGTGACGAGAATCCGCATGCGATCACTCCTGTTGGTGCCGCCTCGTAGAGAAGGACGGGGTGGATCGGCAAGCGCGATGGTGGGCGGATGATATCTCGACAATCGCTACAGTGTCGGTGTGCGTGTGCTTGAGGACGTGCCTGCGCCCGATAGTTGGCGCGAGGACCCGCAGACTATCGCTTGGGGAGGCGTATCTGGATCGCCGCGGGAAAAGGCATCAGCTCGTCTGCAGGAAGCGGATCATGCTTTGCTCGACGACGATCGCGGTCAACACGTCGGTGCGATACGCACCGGTATCGATCCCGATCCGGTTGGCGCGCCGTTCGACCCCGTCGCTGATCGTGTGGCCGTGCACCACGAGGAATCCGTGGTCGTTCGCGTCGGTCAGGAACGGGGCGCGGATCCAGCGCAGGTCCCGCGGTTGCTGCGCCTCGATCGGCACGCCGGGGCGGATCCCGGCATGGACGAACAGGTAATCGCCGAAGCGGAAGGTGTCTCCGAACGTCTTCAGGAACGTCACATGCTCGGGCGGAATCGCGGCGGTCAGCACTTCGGCGATCTGCGCCTCGCTCATCCCGGTCAACGCCGAGGGGGAGACGCCATAGCTTTCGGCACAGGCATCGCCGCCAAAACCGAGCCAGTCATAGGCCAGCCCCGGCTCACCCGCGAGCACGCGCAACAGGATCTCTTCGTGATTGCCGAGCAGGAACAGCGCTTTCGCCGGAAAATGCTGAAGGGTGCGCAGCCGTTCGATGACGCCCGCCGAATCCGCGCCGCGGTCGATCAGGTCGCCGAGGAACACCAGTCCGATCGTTTCGACGGGATGGTGCGCGATATCGTCCGCAATCTGCGCAAGCAGATCCTCGAGCAGATCCAGCCGCCCGTGGATATCGCCGACGGCATAGACGCGCTGGCCTTCGGGGCCCGAGAAGTCGCGGGGGGCGATGTTGGCGGAGACGCGACGAAACAGTTTCTGGAACAATCCAACCTCGAACGATGCGCACCGAATGTCCGGACCCGCTGTATATAGGGTGTGCGAACGTTTGTATCGTCGACACCTCGCGGTCGTCTGGCAGCATGCACGCGGGTGCAAGCACATTCGTGATTTCGACGGTTCGACCCCGGCACGAAACAGGCGGGAGAAGTGGTTGCAATCCGCCATCGACTTGGATGCCCATCGCACGACGGACTGCGAATTTGCCGGGCGCGATTGCGTTGTTTCAGCGTGCGCGCGACAAGCGGGCTTTCCAAGGAGAATTCGATGCGTCTTGCCTTCGCCCTGATCGTGTTGCCGGTCGTGCCCCTCCTCCAGGCAAATGCCCCGGTCCCGCTCCAGACGGCGCAGGCCCCTTCGCAGGACGCGGCCCTGCTGCAATTTCTCGATCGCGCGTTTGACGCGCAGGTCGCGCTCAGCCCGGAACGGCAGACCGAGCTCGGGCTCAAGACCGACTATGACCGGCTCGACGATTATACCGATGCGGCGACGGTGCGTGCACAGGCGCTCGAAGAACAACAGCTGAAGGCGCTGCACGCGCGGTTCCGCCCCGAGCAACTCGGCGAGAATGCGCGGGTCAGCTACCGATTGTTCGAGGATCGCGTTGCGCGCGACCGGGACTCGTTCCGGTTTCGCACGTTGCGCTTTCCGGTTTCGACCAACGGAAGCCCGGCGGGCGATATTCCGGTGATGCTGATCAACAACCACAAGATCGACACGGTCGCCGACGCGCGCGCCTATATCGCGCGGCTGCGCGATACCGAGCGGGTGATGACCGAGGTCGCCGCGACGATGCGGTCGCAGGCGGCGGCCGGCATTATCCCCAACAAGGTCAATTTCGCCCCCGCGCGCGCCGATGCGCACGCGGTCATCACCGGTGCGCCGTTCGACGGCGGGGCGGATTCGTCGTTGCTCGCGGACTTCCGCAAGAAGGTCGGCGCGCTCGACGCGCCCGCCGCGACCAAGGCGACGTTGGTGGCGGACGCCCAGGCGGCGCTCACCGGCCCGTTCCGCCGCGGCTATGGCACGTTGTTCGCCGCGCTCGACGCGGTCGAGCCGTTGTCGACGGGCAATTACGGCGCGTGGCACCTGCCCGACGGCGCGGCTTATTATGCCGACCAGCTCAAGAACGCGACGACCACCACCCTCACGCCCGACCAGGTCCATGACCTCGGGCTGCGGCAGGTCGCGTCGATCCGGCAGGAGATGGAAGCGATCAAGCGCCAGGTCGGCTTCACCGGCACGCTCGAACAGTTCTTCACCAAGATCCGCACCGACCCGCAGTTCAAATATCCCAACACGCAGGCGGGGCGCGATGCCTATCTGGGCGATGCGCGCGCGGTGATCGCGTCGGTGATGGTCGCCGCGCCGCGCTATTTCCGGGTGTTGCCCAAGATCCCGCTCGAGGTGCGCGCGGTCGAGAAATGGCGCGAGGGGACCGCGTCGACCGCCTTCTACAACCCGCCCTCGGCGGATGGATCGCGCCCCGGCATCTATTACGTCAACCTGGTCGACATGAACCAGACGCAAAAGGTCCAGGTCGCCGGTATCGCCGCGCATGAGGGCGCGCCCGGCCACCATTTCCAGCTCGCGCGGCAGCAGGCGCTGACCGACCTGCCCAAGTTCCGCAAGTTCGGCTTCTATGGGGCTTACGGCGAGGGCTGGGGCTTGTATTCGGAACGGCTCGCGGACGAGATGGGGGTTTATAAGGATCCGTATTCCCGCTTCGGGATGCTGTCGCTGCAGGTATGGCGCGCGATCCGGCTGGTGCTCGATACCGGCATCCATTCCAAGCACTGGACCCGCGAGCAGGCGATCGCCTATTTCAAGGCGAACAGTTCGGTGTCGGACAAGGACATCGCGCGCGAGGTCGACCGCTATTTCAACTGGCCCGGGCAGGCGACCAGCTACATGGTCGGGCAGCTCAAGATCACCGAACTGCGCAAACGTGCGGAGAAGGCGCTTGGGCCGCGGTTCGATATTCGCGATTTCCACGAGGCGGTGCTGAGCCAGGGGTCGCTACCGCTCGACGTGCTGGATGAGCGGTGAACCGCTATATCGCGGCGAAGCGGGGGTAGCGAGGGGAAGCGCTTCGATCCAGAAACCGCTTCCCCGGCGGAGGCCGGGGCCCAGTCGGGATGGCCGAGGTAACGAAGCGCGGTCCTCACCTTCGGCGTCTCGCTCCTGGGCCCCGGCCTTCGCCGGGGAAGCGCTTCTGTGGGACGGGTGGTCGCGTGCTTTCGCGGCGGGGGAAACGGCCCTATGCGAGCGGCTTGGGCCCATGACCCGGCCAGGAAGGACCGCCGCCTTGACGACCAGACCGACCCTGTGGACGACGCTGTTCCGCTGCAAGCCCGTCGCCGACTTCGTCGTGGCCGGAGAAGGGCATAGCCACGGCCTCGGGCGCAAGTTCGGGTTGTTTCAGCTGACCATGCTAGGCGTCGGCGCCACCATAGGCACCGGGATCTTCGTCGCGCTCACCACTGCGGTGCCCGAGGCGGGGCCGGCGGTGAGCGTGTCGTTCGTCATCGCCGGGATCACCGCAGCGCTGACCGCGCTGTGCTATGCCGAACTGGCGTCGGCGGTGCCGGTGGCGGGGTCTTCTTACTCTTATGCCTATGCAACCATGGGAGAATTGGCCGCCTTCCTGATCGGCGCGTGCCTGTTGCTCGAATATGGCGTGTCGGCCTCGGCGATCGCGGTGGGGTGGGGGCAGTATCTCAACGAGGCGCTAAGCCTCACCACCGGCTGGCGAATTCCCGATGCGATCGCGCGGCCGCCGGGGGCGGGCGGGGTGGTCAACCTGCCCGCGGTCGTGCTCGTCGGCCTGTGCCTGACGCTGCTGCTGCGCGGCGCAAAGGAGTCGACCAGCGTCAATGCGGTGCTGGTTCTGCTCAAGCTTGCGGTGCTTTTGCTGTTCGTCTGCGTCGCTTTCGCGCATTTCAATACCGATAATCTCCATCCGTTCGCGCCGAAGGGGCTGATCGGGATCGGCTCGGCGGCGTCGTCGATCTTCTTCTCCTACATCGGGATCGACGCGGTCTCGACCGCGGGCGAGGAGGTCGACAATCCGCGCCGCAACCTGCCGCTCGCGATCATCCTGTCGCTGCTGATCGTCACCGCCGCCTATATCCTCGTCGCGGTCGCCGCGGTCGGCGCGCAGCCGTGGACCGCGTTCAAGGGCCAGGAGGCGGGGCTCGCGGTGATCCTCCACACGCTGACCGGGGCGGCGTGGCCCGCGCTCGCGCTGTCGCTCGGCGCGATCGCGTCGATCTTCAGCGTGACCCTAGTGGTGCTCTACGGCCAGACGCGGATCCTGTATGCGATGAGCCGCGACGGGCTGCTCCCCGCCTTCTTCCGCCGGGTCGACCCGGTGCGGCAGGTGCCGCGGCAGAACACCTGGGTGGTCGCGGGCGGGGTCGCGCTGCTCGCCGCGCTGGTGCCGCTCGACGTGCTGGTCAATTTGACGAGCATGGGGACGCTGATCGCCTTCGCCTCGGTATCGATCGGCGTGATCCTGCTCCGCCGCAGCCGCCCGGACCTGCCGCGCGGCTACCGCGTGCCCTTATACCCTGTTCTGCCGATCGCGAGCGCCGCCTTCTGCCTGTATCTGATCGCGGGGTTGCCGAAGGACACGTATCTGCTGTTCGCGGTGTGGCTGGGCGGGGCGGCGGCGCTGTACTTCGGCTATTCGCGGCGGCGGTCGCTGCTGGCGACGGGGGCGGCGGGCGCTTCGGAAGGGTAGGGCGTCGGGCGGACGCGGGGTGCGGATCGCCCGGCGGGTCGGGCGAAACCTTGGGGTGCGGTGCTGTCAAAGAGCGGGCGGGAGCTTAGGCTTTCGGGGGCCTGTAGGACAGCGGGGCGCACGATCGCTGTTGCGGGGAAGGGGCGTCGGCGATCTTGACCGTCCGGCGTTATGATCGCACCCTTGGCGGATGAAGCTACCCGGCTTTCCCCGTATCATCGTGGACCCTGCCCCTTGCGGCGGGCGACCCATCATCGCGGGAACGCGCGTGCGCGGGACCGATGTGCTCGAAATGCTCGCGGGTGGCGTGGGCACGGCGGAGGTCCTCGAGGATTTCCACTATCTGGTCAAGGCGGACGTCCGGGCCGCGCTGTCCTGCTCGGCGAACCAGCCATGAACCGCGCGACGATCATCAGCCGGGTGAAGCGCAACGAGGCCGGGCTGACCGCCCTGGGGGTGCAGCATGTCTCGCTGCTCGGATCGGTCGCGCGGGACGAGGCGTCCGAGGCGTCCGATGTCGATCTGGCGGTGACCCTGGATGCGGCGGCAGGGTTCGACCTGTTTCGCTTCGCTGCGTTGGGCGAGCAGGTGTCGCGGATGCTCGACGCGAAGGTCGATCTGGTCGTCGAGCCTGCGCGCTCGGCAAGGATGCAGGCCGAGATCGATCGGGACCGGGTGCTTGTCTACTGAGCGCGAGGCGCTGGCCCGCTCCTCACCCTGCTCCTCTTAGCCCTTCCCCGGCGCAGGCCGGGGCCCAGTCGCGCAGGGTTCGGAAGTCGGGCGCTGTGCAATGCCCCAATCGTTCCTCGACTGGGCCCCGGCCTGCGCCGGGGAAGCGTCAACGTCGGAAAGCGGATGGCGATCGTGTCGCCGACGCGGCGGGGCGGTTATCCACGCGGCGCAGGGTTATCTCGGCCCAAGGGTGATAGCTTGACTGTCCGTAACAATATCTAGCAATGGCCGTTTTTAGCTCGAATACGGGGGTGACGAGCATGGTTATGGATAGAAGCGGATATTATGCTGCGTTAGGATTAAACCATACAGCATCTGCAGATGAAATAAGAGCAGCCTTTCGTCACTTGGAAAAGCGCAGCCATCCGGATGTTAATTCGAAAACGGATGGAGGGGATAATTTCAGAAAAATATCTGAAGCGTACAATGTCTTACGTGATTTCCAAAAGCGAGCGCATTATGATCGTCAAAACGTAAATGTTGAGCAAAACTTTGATAAAAATAGCGAAAATCCGAAGCCAAACGCTAAAAGCCTTAAGCCATCAAAATGCGAAGTATGTTGCCAAATCACGGCTCAACCAAGGCATATAACATTCTGGAAAGTTTCTAGTTTTATCCTAGTAACTAAAAGAACTCCTATTCAGAAAGTATTTTGTTATTCTTGCGCGGAAAAGGAAAGTCTGCGTGCATGTCTATATACCGCCGCGTTAGGGTGGTGAGGTCTGCCGTGGGGCCCAATTCTAACCGTGGTTGAGGGAGTAAAAGATGCCTTCGGAGGGCATTATGACCGTAAAGTGGAAGATACGCTTCTCTGGCATAACGCTCAAGCATTTGCTGCAATTGGAAGTATTGCTATTTCGTACGGCTTAACAGAACGGCTAGCCAAATCACCAAACGAGGCGGTTCGCTCTGATGCGATTAATCTAGCGAGCGTACTGATGGCGGCAGGATTCAAGCCATCTGTCAAACTCAAGAACCCTTGGGTGCTAAAACCTTCAGCGATTAGCCTAAAGCTGGGGGCGTTATCTGTTGTTCCTGCAATTCTGACCCTAACATTCTTTATATACAACAAAGATATTCATAGCAGTAGCAGCCTACCGATTACTTCATCGTCAGCCCCACTTTACAGTGCTTTGCCCACCGAGGTTGTTCCACCATCGTTAGGAACAACTAAAGACACCTCCGTTGCTATGGTGCCGAAGCCCGCGCAATTGTGTAAAAGAATGCCACAAAATGGTAAAATTCTGATTGGGGCTAGTCGCCTGCGCCGTAAAGGTCACACTTTGACTATTGATAATGGTTCCGGTGGTGGCGCTATCGTGAACGTGCGAAACGCGCTCTCCGGTAAACTCTTTGCTTCAATGTTCATAGGCAAGAACGATCAGGCGGTAATGCTTGGTATACCAGATGGGCGATTTAGAATTCAGTACGCACTTGGGGGCGACCTTGCAAAAAGCTGCAAATCGTTTGTTGAACTATCTGCGGCGGGGGAGTTTCCTGACCAAGAACAGCTGCAAACGATCACAGAAAGCAATTATCTCGAAACGATTATAAAGAGAATGCATATATCATACACTCTTTACACCGTTCCCGCTGGTAACGTTCAACCGTTATCAATCAATGAAAACGAATTTGATGCTCCATAATCAGCTAAAGCCTTATCGATGTTCCATTTCAGATATAAATTGACACATGCCGCAAATAATTATGAGCGTACTTTCCCCAACAACGGCGCCAGATACTTCCCAGTAAAGCTCCCCTTAGCCTTAGCCACAACCTCCGGCGTCCCCTGCGCGACGATCTCGCCGCCCTTGACCCCGCCCTCAGGCCCAAGATCCAGCACCCAGTCCGCGGTCTTGATCACGTCGAGATTGTGCTCGATCACGACGACCGTATTCCCCTGCTCGACCAACTGGTGGAGCACTTCGAGGAGCTTGCGCACGTCCTCGAAATGCAGCCCCGTCGTCGGTTCGTCGAGGATGTACAGCGTCTGCCCCGTCGCGCGGCGCGACAGTTCCTTGGCGAGCTTGACGCGCTGCGCCTCGCCGCCCGACAGCGTCGTCGCCTGCTGGCCGACCTTGACGTAGCCGAGGCCCACTTCCTCGAGCATCGCCATCTTGTCGCGGATCGGCGGGACCGCCTTGAAGAAGTCGACCGCATCCTCGACCGTCATGTCGAGCACGTCGGCGATGCTCTTGCCCTTGAACTTCACCTCGAGCGTCTCGCGATTGTAGCGTTCGCCGTGGCAGACGTCGCACGTCACATAGACGTCGGGGAGGAAGTGCATCTCGATCTTGAGCAGCCCGTCGCCCTGGCACGCCTCGCAGCGCCCGCCCTTGACGTTGAAGCTGAACCGCCCGGGCTTGTAGCCGCGCGCGAGCGATTCCGGGAGCCCGGCGAACCAGTCGCGGATCTGGGTGAAGCTGCCGGTATAGGTCGCGGGGTTGGAGCGCGGGGTGCGGCCGATCGGCGACTGGTCGATGTCGATGACCTTGTCGAGATATTGCAAGCCCGTGATCTTGTCGTGCTTGCCCTGGACGATCCGCGCGCCGTTCAAGGTGCGCGATGCGGCGGCGAACAGCGTGTCGATCGTGAAGCTCGACTTGCCGCTGCCGCTGACCCCGGTGATGCAGGTGAAGGTTCCGAGCGGGAGGCTTGCCGTGACGCCCTTGAGGTTGTTGGCGGTGGCGTTGTGGACGGTGATCTTCTTGCCATTGCCCTTGCGGCGGGTCTTGGGCACCGCGACCTCGCGCCGGCCCGACAGATAATCCGCGGTGATGCTGTTCTCGTTGGCGAGGACTTCCTCGAACGTGCCTTGCGCGACGATATGCCCGCCGCGCACGCCCGCGCCCGGCCCCATGTCGATCACATAATCGGCGGTGCGGATCGCATCCTCGTCATGCTCGACCACCAGCACGGTGTTGCCGAGATCGCGCAGGCGGCGCAGCGTCTTGAGCAGCATGTCGTTGTCGCGCTGGTGAAGCCCGATCGACGGCTCATCGAGCACGTAGAGCACGCCCGACAGCCCGCTGCCGATCTGCGACGCGAGGCGGATGCGCTGTGACTCGCCGCCCGACAGCGTGCCCGAGGTGCGATCGAGGTTGAGATAGTCGAGCCCGACGTTGTTGAGGAAGCCGAGGCGCTCGAGGATTTCCTTGAGAATCCGCTCGGCGATCGCGCGCTGCTGGTCGCTGAGCGAGGCGGGGACCTGCTCGAACCATGTGAGCGCATCGACGACCGACAGGCGCGTGACGCTCGAGATGTCGCGCATCCCGATCTTGACCGCGAGCGCCTCGGGCTTGAGGCGGCCGCCGTGGCAGACCTCGCACGGGGCGGCGCTCTGGTACTTGTTCAGTTCCTCGCGCATCCACGCGCTCTCGGTCGAGAGCATGCGGCGGTTGAGGTTGCCGATGACGCCTTCGAACGGCTTCTTGACGTCGTACGACTTCTTGCCGTCGATGAAGGTCAGCGTGACGGGCTTGCCCTTGGTGCCGTGCAGGATCGTGCGCTGCGCCTCGTCCGGCAGGTCTTCCCAGGGGGTTTCGAGGCTGAAGTCGAATTCGCGCGCGAGGCTGCCGAGGACCTGCATGTAATAGGGCGACGGGGGGTTGGACTTGGCCCAGGGGACGACGGCGCCCTTCTTGATGCTGAGCGCATGGTTGGGGACGACGAGATCCTCGTCGAACAGCAGTTTCTCGCCGAGCCCGTCGCACGCGGGGCAGGCGCCCTGGGGGGCGTTGAACGAGAACAGCCGCGGTTCGATCTCGGCGATCGTGAAGCCCGAGATCGGGCAGGCGAACTTCTCGCTGAACACGATGCGGCCGGGGGGCGCGTTGTCGCCGAGCACTTCCTGCTTGGGGGTATGGACCTCGACCGGATCGGCGGGGTCGACATAAGCGAGCCCGTCGGCGAGCTTCAGCGCGGCCTCGAAGCTTTCGGCGAGGCGCGTCGAGATGTCGGGACCGATGACGAGGCGGTCGACCACGACCTCGAGGTCGTGCTTGAACTTCTTGTCGATCGCGGGGGCTTCGTCGATCTCGTAAATCTCGCCGTCGATGCGGACGCGGGTGAAGCCCGCTTTCTGCCATTCGAGCAGCTCCTTCTTATACTCGCCCTTGCGCCCGCGTACGACGGGGGCGAGCAGATAGAGCCGCGTTCCTTCTGGGAGCGCCATCACGCGGTCGACCATCTGGCTGACGGTTTGCGCGGCGATCGGCTCGCCGGTCGCGGGGGAATAGGGGATGCCGACGCGCGCCCACAGCAGGCGCATGTAATCGTAGATCTCGGTGACGGTCGCGACGGTCGAGCGCGGGTTGCGGCTGGTGGTCTTCTGCTCGATGCTGATCGCAGGCGACAGGCCCTCGATATGATCGACGTCGGGCTTCTGCATCAGTTCGAGGAACTGGCGGGCGTAGGCGCTGAGCGATTCGACGTAGCGGCGCTGGCCCTCGGCGTAGATCGTGTCGAACGCGAGGCTCGACTTGCCGCTCCCCGACAGGCCGGTGATGACCGTCAGCGTATCGCGCGGGATATCGACCGACACGTCCTTGAGATTGTGCTCGCGCGCGCCGCGCACGGAAATATGAGTCAGCATAAGAGCGAGTTCTACTTCTGTTCTGATGGAAGCGCCAGATAGGGAAATAGGTAAGCGCGCGGCCGGTTACGAGGGTTCCCTTGTCCCTCCGCCCGGACGATCGGGGTTTATTCGCGGGCCTTGCCGTAGGCGGGCAACGCCAGTTTGAACTGGATCGCCGCGGCCCGCAGCGCGAAGCCGCACGCCGCCGCGACGGGCGCGGCGAGGTTGGGGGAGACCCCGAGCGTCACCAGCACCACATATGATCCCGCCGCCAACGCCGCTGCCGTCACATACAATTCCGGCCGCATCAGGATCGACGGTTCGCCCGCAAGGACGTCGCGGATGATCCCGCCGACGCACGCCGTCACCACGCCCATCAAGGCGGCGGGCACCGGTGGAATGCCGAACGCGAGCGCCTTCGCCGCGCCGAACACCGCATAGGCCGCCAGCCCGACCGCATCGAGCCAGTCGAGCGCGGTGCCCTTCCACCAGCGTTGCGGGGTCGTCCACACCAGCACCGCGACCGCGAGGCACGTCCCCGCGACGAGCCGGTCGTGCACCCAGAACACCGGCGCGCCGATCAGCAGGTCGCGCACCGATCCGCCGCCGGTCCCGGTAATGAGCGCGAAGAAGGTCGCGGTGACGAGCGTCTGCCGGTGCCGGATCGCGGCGAGCGCGCCGGTGATCGCGAAGACGGCGATCCCGAACAGGTCGAGCCACGGCAGCACGGAGCCGAATTGCCAGGGGAATTGCGCGGGCATTTCCAGTCCCTAGGGCAGCGCGTGCACGAAGGGAATGCGCGGCGCGGCTACGTACTTTCCTCAAGTGACGCCGCGTCGCGGAAGCGCGCATGGCATCGGGACAGCCATCGACAGGAACCCGTATGACCGATCCCATCGCTCCGGTCCCGTCGGCCGATGCGCCGTTGTCACCCGATCTGCTGCGCCGGATGCACGGCTATTGGCGCGCCGCGAACTACCTATCGGTCGGGCAGATCTACCTGCGCGCGAATCCGTTGCTCGACACGCCGCTTACGCTCGCTGACGTGAAGACGCGGCTGCTCGGGCATTGGGGGACCACGCCGGGGCTCAACCTGCTCTACGTCCATCTCAACCGCGTGATCGTGGAGCGCGATCTCGACATGATCCTGATCGTCGGCCCCGGACACGGCGGCCCCGGGATCGTCGCCAATACCTATCTCGAAGGCTCGTACACCGAGCGCTATCCCGCGATCGAGCGGAGCCGTGGCGGGATGGACCGGTTGTTCCGCCAATTCTCCTGG
The DNA here is from genome assembly GCF_000251145.1 of Sphingomonas sp. PAMC 26621. Taxonomy (GTDB): domain Bacteria; phylum Pseudomonadota; class Alphaproteobacteria; order Sphingomonadales; family Sphingomonadaceae; genus Sphingomonas. The sequence continues at coordinate 154,034 of NZ_AIDW01000004.1, forward strand.
CCGGGCGGCATTCCGAGCCATGTCGCGCCCGAGACGCCGGGGTCGATCCACGAAGGCGGCGAGCTCGGCTATTCGCTCGCGCACGCTTATGGCGCGGCGTTCGATAATCCGGACCTGATCGTCGCCTGCGTCGTCGGCGACGGCGAGGCGGAGACGGGCGCGCTGGCGACGAGCTGGCACAGCAACAAGTTCCTCAATCCCGCGCGCGATGGTGCGGTGCTGCCGATCCTCCATCTCAACGGCTTCAAGATCGCCAACCCGACCGTGCTCGCACGGATCGGGCGCGACGAGCTGACCGATCTGCTGCACGGCTATGGCCACGAACCGTGGTTCGTCGAGGGCGATGACCCCGAGACGGTCCACCAGTTGCTCGCCGCCACGCTGGATGCGGTGCTGGCGCGGATCGCGGAGATCCAGCGGATCGCGCGCAGCGGAGCGGACGACGCCGGGCGTCCGCGCTGGCCGATGATCGTGCTCAAGACGCCCAAGGGCTGGACCGGGCCGAAGGAGGTCGACGGCAAGCCGGTCGAGGGAACCTGGCGCGCGCATCAGGTGCCGATCGCGGATTTCAAGAATCCCGAGCATCTCGTCCAGCTCGACACGTGGCTGCAAAGCTATGACGCGCACGCGCTGTTCGACGCGAACGGCAAGTTCCGCGAGGAGTACGCCTCGCTCGCGCCGACCGGGCATCGCCGGATGGGGTCGAACCCGCACGCCAATGGCGGCGAGCTGCTCGTTCCGCTCGCGCTTCCCGATTTCCGCGCGTCCGCGGTCGCGGTGCCCGCGCCGGGCGCGGTGACCGCGGCGGCGACCGCGGTGCTCGGCGGGTATCTGCGCGACGTGATGGCGCTCAACCTGACGTCGACCAACTTCCGCCTGTTCGGCCCGGACGAGACCGCATCGAACCGCCTGCAGGCGGTCTATGAGGTGTCGGGCAAGGCGTGGATGGCGGAGATCGAGCCGGTCGACACCAATCTCGACCGCGACGGGCGGGTGATGGAGGTGCTGAGCGAACATCTCTGTCAGGGGTGGCTCGAGGGGTATCTGCTGACCGGGCGGCACGGGCTGTTCAGTTGCTATGAAGCGTTCGTCCACATCGTCGATTCAATGGTCAACCAGCATGCCAAATGGCTCAAGGTCTCGTCGCGGATCGCGTGGCGGCGGCCAATCGCCTCGCTCAATTACCTGCTGACCTCGCATGTCTGGCGGCAGGACCATAATGGCCTGTCGCACCAGGACCCCGGCTTCCTCGACCATGTCGCGAACAAGACCGCGAGCGTCGCGCGGATCTATCTGCCGCCCGACGCGAACTGCCTGTTGTCGGTGGCGGATCACTGCCTGCGCAGCCGGCAGTATGTGAACGTGATCGTCGCGGGGAAGCAGCCCGAGGCGCAGTGGCTCGGGATCGACGCGGCGGTGCGGCATTGCACCGCAGGCGCGGGGATCTGGGAGTGGGCGAGCGACCCTGATGCAACGCCCGACGTGGTGATGGCGTGCGCGGGCGACGTGCCGACGCTCGAGACGCTCGCGGCGGTGCAGTTGCTCCGCGAATATATCCCCGACATTCGTATCCGGGTGGTCAACGTGGTCGACCTGATGGTGCTCCAGCCGCAATCGGAGCATCCGCACGGTCTCGACGACCGCGCCTTTACCGCGCTGTTCACTGCCGACGTCCCAGTGATCTTCGCGTTCCACGGCTATCCCGCGCTGATCCACCGGCTCGCGTATCGCCAGCCCAACCACACCAATTTCCATGTCCGCGGGTTCAAGGAGGAAGGCACCACCACCACCCCGTTCGACATGGTCGTGCTCAACGATCTCGACCGCTTCCGGCTCGCGCTCGACGCGATCGTCCGGATTCCGCGGTTGCGCGACCGGGTTGAGGCCGAGACGCAGCGCTATTGGGCGACGATGGAGCGCCACAAGCTCTACATCGCCGAGCATGGCGAAGACCTGCCCGAGATCCGCGACTGGCGCTGGTCGCGGTGACGCACACGATCCTGACGCTCAACGGCGGGTCGTCCTCGGTCAAATACGGGGTCTATGTCCAGAAGGGCAACGCGGTACGCGAGACCGCCTCGGGCGACGTCGAGCATGCCGGCGCGGACACCGCGCTGTTCGAGACGATCGGCGCGATCGTGCCCGATGCGATCGGCCACCGGATCGTCCACGGCGGGGCGGCGCTGTTCGCGCCGGTGGTGATCGATCCCGCCGTGATCGCGCAATTGCGCCACGCGGCGGCGTTCGCGCCGCTCCACGGCCCCGCCGCGCTCGCGATGATCGCGCTGGCGCAGGCGCGCTTTCCGGACGCGGTGCAGGTGGCGTGTTTCGATACCGGCTTTCACGCGGACATGCCCGCGATCGCCGCGACGCTGCCGATCCCTGCCGCGTTCCGCGCCGACGGGGTGCGGCGCTACGGGTTCCACGGCCTGTCGTGCGAATCGATCCTCGCGCAATTGGGCGAGGCGTTGCCAGACCGGCTGATCATCGCGCACCTCGGCAATGGCGCGAGCGTCACTGCGGTGCGCGGCGGGCGGTCAGTCGATACCAGCATGGGGCTGACCCCGGCGGGCGGGGTCGTGATGGGGACACGCACCGGGGACATCGATCCCGGGGTGTTGCTGTACCTGATGCGCGAACATGGGATGGACGCGGACGCGGTCGAAACGCTGGTCGACCGGCGCTCGGGGTTGCTCGGGCTGTCCGGGCTTTCGGCGGACCTGCGCGTATTGCATGCCGCCGACGCGCCCGCGGCCGCGCTCGCGATCCGTATCTTCTGCCGCTCGGTCGCCAAGCAGATCGCTGGAATGCTGGTGACACTGGGCGGTGCGGACCTGATCGTCTTCACCGGGGGGATCGGCGAGCATGACGCGCTCGTCCGCGATGCCATCCTCGGCGCGTTGCGCTGGGCGGGCGACGTGCCGATGCGGGTCGTGCCGTCGCAGGAGAATGCGCAGATCGCGCGGCATGTCGCCGCGCTGCTTGGCTAAGCCGGACCGGCGGCTGGCGCGCGCCGCTTATGCCAGCACCGCCGCAACCGGCCACCGCGCCGAATAGGGCAACGCCGCGCCGCGCCCGAACCGCAGCACCAGATCAGGCCGCTGTCCCGCCATTCCCACCAGCGCCGCGAGCTCGGGGCGAAGACCCGCCACCTCGACCGGCTGGTTGACGAACGCGCATTTGAGCCCGAGCACGGTCGCCTGCAACGCGAAGCGCTGGCACGCGCGCCCGACCGCGACCCAATGGTCCGGGGTCGCCGCCGCGCCGACGAACACCGCGACGCCGCTCGACGTATCGAGCTGGCGGGCATACCGCGCATGTTCCGACGTGGCGGTCATCATCCGGTCGAACAGCCACGGCCCCGCGAACGACGGTACCGCCGGGCTCCCGCTTGCAACGCTGAACAGCCCGTCGCGCGTCCTCAGCGCATCGTGCGGGTTGAACCGCAGCCACAGCTTGAGTTCGCGCACGAACGCCGCGTCTCCCATCTGCGCGCTGTTGCCCACGATCACGAGATCGCGGACACGCGTGATCGCCGCGCGGTCGGTGATCAGGACCGTCTCGACCCCCGGCACTTCGGCCGCCACCGCGAGCCGGTGGAGGTCGGCCGTCTCGAGCGGGCTGCCGTCATAATCGCCGCGGGTCGACTGGCGCTGCGGGATCGCGGCGAACAGCGCGCTGTCGACGGCGCGACCGGGCCGCAGCGCAAGCTCGATCGCCCCGGTCTCGGCGACCGCGTATCGCGGTTCGCCGACATGACCGGTCGCCGCCGCCGCGAGCGCGAGGTTCTCCACCGCGCAGCCCAGGCTGACCCAGAGGTGATGATCGTCCGGATCGACCACGGGCGTGCGCCGCGTGAAATCGGGGAGGATGCCGATGCCGCCGGGCGTGATGCGGAAGCGCCAGGGTTGCGTATTGTGCCCGTTGGGGGCGAGCGTCGCGAACCGAACGAGCTCGGCGAACCCGGGGTTGGCCGAGAGCGCCGCGCGCGATTCCGCCACCGCGGCGACGTAGCGAGTCATCGACCCCAGCTGATCCACCCCGGCCCAGGTCGCACCACCGACCGCCACCGCCGCCGCACTGCCGCCGATCAGCAGCTGCCGTCGGTTCATCGGGACGCCTTCCGCTCAGTGCGCGAGCAGCGCACAATGGTTTCCCTCGAGCAACAGCGCGCGCGTCACGCCGCCGAACGCCCATTCGGCGAGGCGGTTGTGCCCATAGGCACCGGCGACGATGAGGTCGACCACATGGTCCTCGGCAATCCTGGCGAGCGCCTGGGCGTTGCCCGAAGGTGCGTGCGTGACGATGATGTCGGCGTCGATCCCATGCCGGTGCAGCCACGCGACCACATCGGTGATCTGCGCGCGCGCTGCGTCCAGATCGCTGCCGACTCCGGCCAGGATCACGCGGTCCGCGCGCGCCAGGAATGGCAGCGCATCGCTGGTCGCGCGACGACATTCGGGCGTGTCGTTCCATGCCACCAGTACCGTCTCGAACGCAGCGGACACCGCGCGCGGCGGGATCACCAGCACCGGGCGGCCCGCGTGGATCACCAGTTCGCCGGTATCGGCACGGCGCGACGTGTCGAGCGCGCCGGTCGACAGTCCCGTGATGACGAGATCGGCACAACGTGCCGCGGTCGCGACAACATGCGCGATCGGTTCGAGCGTCGCGATCGCGCGCCATTCCAAAACGTAGGGCTGCAGCGCCGCGCAGGCGCGAAACTCGACACCAGCGGCCGTCAGCGTATCATCGACGATCTGCTGCTCGGCCACCGCGAGCGCGCCTGTGAAATCGCCGTCGACATAACCGATCTGCACGGGCTCGCATGCCGCGATACCGATGACGCGGGCGTCCTGTTGCGCGGCCAGCGCTGCGGTGAGCGCGAGCAGCGCGGCATTGCCGTCGCTCGCGGCGACATGCACCATCATGGTCTTGAACGGCACGTCCGGTCTCCCCTTGCGGGTCGCGCACGGCCCGGCATGATCCACGCTGCCGACGATCGGTTCCGTGGCATGCGGGTGGGGATGACGGCGATGGGCGCGGACGTCTCTACGTAATGCGCACCGCGACCGGTCAGCCGATCCGAACTGCGCTCAGGCTCCGCGGGGCGGGATCGGGCAGTTGCACATGATGGTCGCGCAGCGTCATCAGCAGCGCGTCGATCGGCATCGGGCGGCCGAGCAGATACCCCTGGGCGTAGCGATAGCCGGCCAGCGAGACCTCGATCAACTGGCTCTCCGTCTCGATCCCTTCCATCGTGCAATCGAGCGACAGCGATTGCGCGAGGTTGCGGATCGCCGCGACCATGCTGCGCCCGGTTCCCGTCGCCATGCCGTTGACGAAGGTGCGGTCGATCTTGAGGATGTCGAGCGGCAGTTCCTGGAGCGACCCTAGGCTGGAATAGCCAGTCCCGAAATCGTCGAGCGCGGTCCGTACGCCGACGCTGCGCACGCGCTCGAGCGCCTCGCGCGCGGTGGCCATGTCGGTGACGAGCGATGTCTCGGTGACTTCGAAGATGATCCGCTTGGGAGAGATGTTGGTCGCCAGGATCATCCGGACGATCTCGCGCATCGTCGTACGCGACATCAGGTCCTGCGCGGACAGGTTGAACGACAGCGAGATCGGGTCGGGCAACACCGCCAGGCTTTCGAGCGCACGCGCGAACAGCGTCAGCGTGACCGCGTTGATGATCCCGAGCCGTTCCGCCGCGGCGATCATCGTTTCGGGCGGGACTTCGCCCAAGACCGGCGACTTCCACCGCGCCAGCGCCTCGACGCTGCTCACCGTCATCGTCCGCGTGTCGAAGATCGGCTGGAAATGGACCTCCAGTTCCCGCTCGAGGCAGGCGACCTGAAGCGCCGCCTCGACGCGCTGCTCGACCCGGATCAGCGCCTCCTGTTCGTGCGAGAACACCGCGCAGCCGCCGCGCTGGTGCGCCTTGACGTGGTACAGCGCATAATCCGACCGGTCGAACAGAGCATGCGCGGTGGTTCCCGCCTCGGGGTAGACCGCGATCCCGGCGGAACAGCCGAGCGTGACCTCCAGCCCGTCGATCGCGATCGGGCGGTGGATCGATTCGCACAGGTGGCGGATCGCAGGCTCGGCCTGCTCCGGGGGGCCGTCGTACAGGACGCCGAATTCGTCCCCGCCAAGCCGGGCGACGGTCATCGGCGCGTGCGTATCGGCGGCGAGCCGCGCGCCGATCGCGCCGAGCAGGCGATCGCCGCAGACATGGCCGTAGGTGTCGTTGATCGCCTTGAACCGGTCGAGATCGAGCACGCCGACGCAAAACGGCGCGGGCGGCACGGGTGACGCGGCACCCTGGCGCGACGCCAGCAACGTTTCGAGCGCGCCGAAGAAATAGCGGCGGTTGGGCAGGCCGGTCAGCGAATCGGTATGCGCAAGCGCGCGATTCTCGTCGCTCAGCCGTTGCGCCTGCTGGCGTTCCGCGACCAGCGCATTGCGCGATGCCACCAGGTTTTCGAAGATCTGATGCGCGTCTCTCAGCACGATCAGAAAAACCGCCGTGACGAGCGCGATGTTGAGCGCGACCGCGGTGAAGACGGTGTTGCCGTTGAGCGCGGAGTACAGGAGGAAGGGGACGTTCACGAGCACCCCGACCGCGGTTGCCGCGGCGGGAAGGTGAGTCAGGCAAAACAGACAACCCAGCACCGTCGTCCCGATGAAGACGACGACGTGCCCCTGTTGGTACGGCCCGCCATAGCGCGCGAGACACAAGGCCCAGGTAACGAAGGCGATCGCGAAGAAAGCGCCGAGCACTGTGGTCTGGCGGATTTTCCGCGCCGCGCCCGCTTCCGTCAGCATGGCCGCACCCGGAGGAAGAACCCAGGCAATGACCCGCCAGAGCGCAAGCAGGACCAGCATCGCCGGGATAGCATGCGTAAGAATCCGCGGGGCGTAGCCGATGTGGCTGTAAGCAAGCGCAGCCGCGTTGATCGACAGCAAGGCGTACATCCACGGAGCCTGCCGCCGGAAGTGCAGGATCTTGGCGACGACCAGCGGCTGATCATTTTTCGGGATGGTTCGAGAAAACGGCATTGCTTATACCCCAAGCAGGCCTCTGCCTATGATCTGTCTCGTTAATTTATTGTTTAAACACTATACCCCATACCAATACGTTATGTCGTTAATTGGGATGATCGTTGAAACCATTTCGGATTTTACAAAAAGGCCCGTGCCCCACCAGCCAGCAGTCATGTTCTTGGTGACGCGCCGCAACACGATGGACTTTTCAATTTCCTGCGGCGTTATTTCATCCGGTATGGATGTAATATAAAGATTACCGTCACATCTCTAAATTATATGGAGTGACAATTGGTAAACATAAGCGCCGTATAGCCTCAATCGAAGGTGTATGGCAGTTTTTCGGTATAATTAATTCTACGAAACAGCGTCAGTAGTATCTCAAAATTTGGCAGAGAAGCATCAATATCTGAATTGCTACTGGTTCGCCATATTGCTTCCGAGCTGAAGCAAGCTTGCGGCGCCATATCTTTGTCCGTTTGCCAGCAATGTCAGTTGCCCTTGATCGACCGAGACTTCGGCGACCATGCCCTGCGCGGCGATCTTGGCGGGGACGGTCGATCCGCCCGCATCGACCGCGGCAAGCGACAGCGTGTAGGTTCCGGGAGCAGCGCGTTTGCCCTGATCGTCGGTCCCGTCCCAGTCGAAGCGGCCGCCTGCCGGATCGACCGCGCGTGTCGTGACCGTGTTGCCCGCGGCGTCGCTGACGGTCGCGACGAGCGACTGCGCGGGGCGGTCGAGCGTGTAGCGCCAACTGCTGCCACCGGTCGGCTGAAGTCCGGCGATGCTGCTGTCGAAGCTGGCGGTCTTGCCGATCAGCGCGGCGGCGTTCGACAGGTCGTTGGACGACAGTTTGGCGAGGATGTTCTTCAGCGATTGGTTCTGCTGGATCGACTGCTCGACCTGCGAGAATTGGACGAGCTGCTGCGTGTATTCGGAGGTATCCATCGGCTTGAGCGGATCCTGGTTCTGCATCTGCGTCGTCAGCAGCTTGAGGAAGGTGTTCGAGTCGCTGCTCAGTTTCGCCAGCGCGCCGGACGTGGCGGACGCCGGAGCGACGGCGGAAGCGGCCGTGGCGGGGGCGGTGATCGAGGTCATGCGGGTGGTCCTCAGGCAACGAGATTGATGCGGCCGCTGGCGTGCAACGTGCCGGGCTTAGGGGTTTGCGGTCCGGATGGGGGGTCGTCCGCGGTGTCGACCGGGTTCCGGGCGGGAGCCGGGAATGTCCCGCCCCGCCCGCCGCCGCCCGAGCGCGTATCGAAGCTGAAGCTGCCGACGTCGGCTTGGACTCCGGCCTGCGACAGGGTCTGCGCGAGCATCGCGGAGTCGCGGCGCAACAGGTCGAGCGCGGCCGGCTGATCCGCGGCGATCGCGGCGAGGAGCTTGCCCGCAGGATCGATCTGCAGCCGCACCTCGACTCGCCCCAGTTCGACCGGGTCGAGCCGGATCGTGACGGTGCTCGCACCGCCGCGATCGACGTGGCGCGCGATCGCGAGCCCGACATCCCGCCCGATCATCGCCGCGCGCGCCGATCCCGCATCGATCGCGCGCTGCCCGGCAGGAACGGCGCGGGCGGCGGTGGCGGGCTGCTGGGACAAGAGCGGTGCGGGCGGCAGCGCGGCATTGGGTAACGGCGTTTCGACCGCATGCCGCGTTTCATCCGGGAGCGGTGCCGGAAGGACCGCTGGCCCGGATGTAGCGGAGGCGTCTGCCGCAGCCGTCGCGGGGGGCGTCGGCGTTTCGGCAAGGCTCGGCCCGTTCGCGGTGGTTGATGCCCCTTTCGCGGACCCTGTGCCATTGGCCGCCGGCGCTTCGGAAGAGGCCGTGGCGCTCAACTGGCTGGTTGCGATCGGTGCCTGAGTCGCGACGACCCCCGCCGGCATGACCGGCGGTATGGTAGAAGCGACCGGAGAAAGGGCGGGCACCCCCGCCGCTTGCAACACGGTCGGGTCCCCTGCCGAGACCGCCTTGTCAGGCGTTGCGAAACGGCTCGGGATCCTGGCGAGCGTTCGCGTCGGCGCTGGCGGGGTCGCAGCAAGACGCGCGACCGCGTCCGCCGACCCCGGGGGGGATATCGCGCCGACGGCGCTCGGGAGGCCCGCAGGCGCTGTCGTGGCATCTGGACGGGGTGGGGCCTTCGCGGGCTGCGGACCGGCGCCCGCAGCTTGCACGGGCATCGCGCCGTCCGCCGCGGGCTGCGCCACGACCGTATCGGATGGCATGGGCGTCGACGTGGAGTGACGGGAGTCTGGCCCAAGACGGATCGATGAGGTGTCGGCGGGAAGGGCAGGCGCGGCTGCAACTGGCCCGGGCGTGTTCGGGGTGGGTGCGGGTGCCGGCACAATTCCGGCCAACCCGCTCGCGACGGGGCTTTCGGTTGTGGTTGCGGCGAGGGCGGCCTGAAACCCGTCGCCCCCCACAGGCTCCGCGGCGAGCGGCGTTGCGGTCGGAGCGGACAGGAACGATACGGCGGCAACTGGCGGCACGCGCTTCTCCCATCGGCCAGGCGTTGGATCGTTATAGACGCGCCGCATGCCCGCCGGTCGCAATCGGGGGAGAAGCTAGCGGCTGCTCCGGCGCAACCGCCCTTGCGCAACCGACGCCGCCACGCGCTCGCGCCGCCGTCGGCTCGGCTCGGCTCGGCATGCCACAGGCCCCGTTTGCCGGGGAAATGTTCCGTTTCATCGCGACTGCCCCTAGGGGACGGGACGGGTGATCGGAGAAGCACTGCATGCGGCGTTTACTGGGACTGATGGCGCTTGCGCTGCTGACGGGGGCGGCACCTGCCGAACCGCCGCTGGTGCGGGTGCGGCTGGAGACGTCGGCCGGGCCGATCACGGTCGCGCTCGATACGCGGCATGCGCCCCGGACCGCGACCAACTTCCTCGCCTATGTCGATGACCAGCGGCTCGACGGCACAGCCTTCTTCCGCGCCTCGCGGCGGCCGGGCAAGCCCGGACTCGGCTTCATCGAGGGCGGGATCGGGACCGATGCGCGCCGCCGGCTCGGCACCCTGCCGCTCGAGCCGACCAGCAGGACCGGGCTGCGGCATGTCGACGGCGTGATCTCGATGGCGCGCTACGACGCGCTGGATTCGGGAACCGCCAATTTCTCGCTGATGTCGGGACCGTTCCCCAACATGGACGCGCGTCCGGGCTCGCCCGGTTACGCGGTGTTCGGGCGAGTCGTCGCAGGGATGGACGTCGTCCGCCGGATTCTCGCGATGCCCACCAGTCAGGGCGGCGAGGGGCCGATGAAGGGCGAGACGCTGCGTCGCCCGGTCTCGATCATACGCGCGGTCCGGCTCGACGGCACGCCGCATCCGACCGGGCGGATCAAGGTGTGGCAGCTTCTACCGCGCAAATAACCGCCGCCGTGCCCGGGGTGGTCGCGGGGTCATAACGCCGTCGCGAAGGTGATCGCGCCGAGCACGACACCGGGCGCGTTCGCCAGCGCGACCGGCCAGTCGCGCTGCGGCTTGAGCAGCCCGTAGGCAACCCACAGGGTGCAGTTGACCGCGGTCGCGAGCGGCTGAACCATCGAGCCCTTGTGCCCGGTGAGGTTGAGCTGGATCTGCGAGAGGTACGAGACGTACATCATCACCGCGGTCGCGGTCGCGATCCAGCCGAGGAGCAGGATCGCACGTTCGGCGGTGAAAGGCTTTGCCGCACTGGCCATGCGTAATCTCCATCGATGTTGCAGTGCACAACATAAAAGGACGCGATCGGTTCACTCCGGTAGCGGCACCGCGGTCTGCGTCAGGCTCGCGGCGACCGCTTCGGCGATCTTGATCCCGTCGACCGCTGCCGACAGGATCCCGCCCGCATAGCCTGCCCCCTCGCCCGCCGGATACAGTCCGCGTGTGTTGAGGCTTTGCAGATCGTCGCCGCGCTTGAAGCGGACCGGTGAGGAGGTGCGCGTCTCGACCCCGGTCAGCAGCACGTCGGGGTGGTCGTATCCCGGGATCTGCCGCCCGAACACCGGGAGCGCCTCGCGCATCGCGGTGATCGCGAATTCGGGGAGGCATTCGGACAGGTCGCCCATCGTCACGCCGGGGCGATAGGACGGGACGACTTGCCCCAGCGCGGAAGACGGCTTGCCCTCGAGCAGGTCGCCCAATCGCTGCGCGGGGGCCTTGTAGCTCGATCCGCCCGCGACATAGGCGAGCGATTCCCAGTGCCGCTGGAATGCGATCCCCGCGAGCGGGTCGCCCGGATAGTCGCGTTCGGGGTCGATGCCCACGACCAGCCCCGAATTGGCGTTGCGCTCGTTGCGCGAATATTGGCTCATGCCGTTGGTCGCGACGCGCCCTTCCTCGGAGGTCGCGGCGACGACGGTGCCGCCCGGGCACATGCAGAAACTGTAAACCGTCCGCCCGTTCTTGCAGTGATGCGACAGGCTGTAATCCGCCGCGCCGAGGATCGGGTTGCCAGCACTCGGCCCGAAGCGCGCGGTGTCGATCCACGATTGCGGATGCTCGATCCGCACCCCGAGCGAGAAGGGCTTGGCCTCGACATAGACCCCCGCCTCATGAAGCATCGCGAAGGTATCGCGCGCGCTGTGCCCGATCGCGAGCACGACATGGTCCGCGCGCAGATAGCTGCCGTCGTGGATGTGGAGCCCGCGCACATGCCGCGTGCCGTCGCCGCGCGTCTCGATGTCGATCCCCTCGACGCGCTGCTGGAAGCGATATTCGCCGCCGAGCGCCTCGACGCTTTCGCGCATGCTCTCGACCATCGTGACGAGCCGGAACGTGCCGATGTGCGGATGCGCCTCGGTCAGGATTTCCGCGGGCGCACCCGCCTTGACGAACTCGGTCAGCACCTTGCGGTCGAGGTGTCGCGCATCCTTGATCCGGCTGTAGAGCTTGCCGTCGGAAAAGGTGCCAGCACCCCCCTCGCCGAACTGGACGTTCGATTCGGGGTTGAGCACGCTCTTGCGCCACAGCCCCCAGGTGTCCTTGGTCCGTTCGCGCACGACCTTGCCGCGATCGAGGATGATCGGGCGGAACCCCATCTGCGCGAGGATCAACCCGGCGAACAGCCCGCATGGCCCCGCGCCGATTACGACCGGGCGGATCTCGCTCGGGGTGGCGGGTGCCTGCGCGGTGAACTTGTAGCGCGTGTCGGGGGTGGTGCCGACGGTGCGGTCCTTGCGGAACTTGGCGAGCACGGTCGCCTCGTTCTTCACTGCGACGTCGAGCGAATAAACCAGCAGGATCGCCAGCTTGTCGCGCGCATCATGCGCACGGCGCGCGATCTTGAAGCGGATCAGGTCGCGTGGGCTGATCTTGAGCCGCTTGCAGATCGCAGCGGGGAGCGCCTCATCGGGATGATGGAGCGGAAGGGCCAGTTCGGTAATGCGCAACATCGCCGGCCCTTACCGCGAGATGCGTCCTGATGCCATGACCGGTGCGCGAATCAGCCCTTGGGCGTGACCCACACCGCCACCGGCACCGCGAACTTGCCCGGCGCAGGCTTGCCGACTTCGACGCGGTCGGCGGTGACGAGCTCGCCGGTCTCGAGATTGAAGGACACCCACGGCTTGGGCATCCGGCCGAAAACCATTTTCTGGATGGGCTGGCCGGTGGCCGTGTTCATGATCGTTGCGGTAATGCTCATCTGCGCGGCGATACCGGGCTTGCCGCCTGGCTGTCCAGACCCCGAAAAACACCCGCGGGAACGCCCAAACTCGCGAACAACCCGCTACAAGACGTTGATCGGGACGCATTTCGATTAACCGACTCGTATCCTTTGATGCGGTATCGCGACCTGTGCAGCGTATCGCATCCTTCCGCACGGCCCCGACCGTGATCCTGGTGACCGTCGCGCTTGCGGTGGGAATCCTGGTCGCCGCGTCCTCGGTCGCGCCGCGGACCGCCGCGACCGTCTTGTTCGGCATCACCGCCACGCTGCTGCTCTCCTGGACGTGGCGGTTGCAGCGCACCGTCGCGCGCGCGCTCGATCAGGTGCAGGCGGCAGTGGACAGCGACTCCGCGACGCTCGAGGACGGGATCGCCGCGCTCGGCGACCGGCTGGCGACGGTCGATTACCGCCTGTCGCCCGCGCACCCGGTCAGCGGCCTGCCGATGCGCGAGGCGTTGCTTGCGCAGATGGCGGCGGACCAGCGCGGGATCCTGGGCGCGATCGCGTTCGAAGATTTCGAGCGGTTGACCGCGTTCGACCCCGCGCTCGGCGAGCGCGTGTTCGCGGCGTCGGTCGCGCGGCTGCGCAAGATGGTGCCGCCGACGCGCTTTCTCGCGCAGGTCGATCGCGGGCATGTCGGGCTCTGGTTCGGCGAACAGGTCGCCGAAGCCGAGGCGCGGGCCGAGCTCGACGCGATTTCCTACGCCCTGGGTGAAGCGGTCATCGACGAGGACCGCGAGATCGTCCCGCAAGTGCATCTCCGGCTTGCCACCTTCGATCATGCCGAGGGGCTGAATGCGGGTGCGTTCCTCGCGCGGACGCTCGCCTCCTTCGCGCTGTCGCGCGGGGCGGAGGCGGCGACGGGCGTGACGGTCGATCATGCCGAACTCGCGCGCGATCGCTACGGGCTCGAGCAGGATCTGCGGCAGGCGATCACGCGGCGCGAGATGCGGCTCGAATATCAGCCGTTGATCGATGCGGTCCAGGGGCGGGTGGTCGGTGCGGAGGCACTGTTGCGCTGGACCAGCGCCGATCGCGGCACGGTGTCGCCGACGCGGTTCGTGCCGGTGATGGAAGCGATGGGGCTGGCGAGCGAGATCGGTGCGTGGGTGCTCAATACGGCGGTGCGCGGCGTCGCCGACTGGCAGGCGCAGGGGCTGCGCGACTTGCGAGTCGCGGTCAACGTCTCGGGGTTGCAGCTCGAACGCGACGACCTGCCGATCCTGGTCGAGCGCACGCTCAGGCGCCACCGGGTCTTGCCCGCGGCGCTCGAGATCGAGCTGACCGAAAGCGTCGCGACCAACGATGCCGACCATTGCCGCCGGATCTTCCAGCAATTGCGCAGCATGGGCGTAAAGCTCGCGGTCGACGATTTCGGGACGGGCTATTCGGGGTTCAGTTCGCTCCGCGCGCTCGCGTTCGACAAGATCAAGATCGACCGCGAATTCGTCACCGGGATCGATAGCCGCCGCGACAGCCAGGCGATCTGCCAGAGCATCCTCGCGCTCGGGCGCGGGCTTGGCATCAAGGTGCTGGCCGAAGGGGTCGAGCGGCAGGCCGAATATGCGTGGCTGCGCCGACACGGCTGCCAGCATTTCCAGGGGTATTATTTCAGCCGACCGCTCGATCCCGAGCGGTTCGCAGGGTTCGTCCGCGACACGCGCAGCCTCGGCGCGCTGCTGTCGCTGGGCGATGGGGTTCAGGCACAGGGCGAGAAGGTAAGCGCGTGATGACGATCGGTCGATGGAAGCTGGGGTGTGTCCTCGCCGGAATGGCGACGCTCGCCGCCTGTTCGGGCGGGCCGGCGCGCCCACGCGCGGATACCGCGCCGCCGGTCGCGGTGAGCGCGAGTGCCGAGGCGGACGCGATCTTCGACCTGATGCTGCGCGGCGATACCGCGACCGCGGTCAAGCGCCTCAAGGTGCTGCTCAAGCGCGACCCGATGAACCCGACCGCGCGGCTGCTGCAGGATTCGCTCGATCGCGATCCCGTCGAATTGCTTGGCCCGCAAAACCATCCGTACGCGGTGCAGGCGGGGGACACGATCGTGTCGCTTGCGGATAAATTGCTCGGCAACCGGCTCAAGGCCTACCAGCTCGCGCGCTACAACGCGCTGACCGCGCCGTTTGCGCTGACCGCGGGGCAGAGCCTGAAGATTCCCGGCGAGGCGCCCCGGCCCGAACCGGTCCGTCGCGCCGATCCCGCGCCGAGCCGCGCCGGTCCCCGCGCCAGGCCGACCCCGGCGCGGCCGGTTGCCCCCGCCGCCGCTGCGCTCGCTACCAACCCCGCCGCCGCGCGACCGCTCCGTGCGGCCGGGCTTGCCGCGCTCAACCAGGGGAATGTCGCACGCGCGGTCGCGTTGCTGCGGCGCGCGTCCGCGCTCGACCCGGCGAACCCGATGATCGCACGCGATCGTGCGCGCGCCGAGCGGATCGCGGCGACCGTGAAGGCACGGCGATGAACAGGCTCGGCCGCTACCGGATCGACGATTGCCTCGGCGAAGGCGCGATGGCCGAGGTGTATCGCGCGCATGATCCTGAGATCGACCGGCAGGTCGCGATCAAGGTGCTCAAGCCCGATTTCGCGCGCGACCGCGAGATCGGCGCGCGCTTCCTGCGCGAGGCGCGCGCGGCGGGGGCGCTCTCCCACGCCAACATCGCGACGATCTATGACGTCGGCGAGACCGACGGGGTTGCCTATATCGCGATGGAACTGGTCGACGGCCAGCCGCTCGACGTCGCGCTCCAGGCGCAGGGGCGGATGCCGTACGAACGTGTCCTCGCGATCGGCCAGCAGCTTGCGAGTGCGCTTGCCTATGCGCATCGCGCGGGCGTCGTCCACCGCGACATCAAGCCCTCCAACATCCTGCTGTCGTCGGACGGCAGGACCGCCAAGCTGCTCGATTTCGGCGTCGCGCGGATCGGCGAGCTCGATCCGCTCGCCGCCGATGCGCAGCTCGGCCGGACGCAGGTCGGCCAGCTGATCGGCACGCCGCGCTATATGAGCCCCGAGCAGGCGCTCGGGCTGCCGGTCGATCAGCGCTCCGACCTGTTTTCGCTCGGCGTCGTGCTGTACGAGATGGTGACGGGAAAGGTCGCCTTCCCGGGCACTGCGCTCGCGACGCTCGCGATCCAGATCGCGCAGGAGAAGGTCGAGCCGATCGACCGCAACGTCGGCGATTGCCCACCGGGGCTGCGCTTCGTGATCGACAAGCTGCTCGCGAAGAAGCCCGAACAGCGGTTCGCGACCGGCGAGGCGCTCGAACGCGCGCTCGCGCAGGAGCTTGCGGCGCATGCCGACAAGCCGGTCGGCAGGCGCGGCCTGTCGTTGCGGATCAAGCTGCCGCTCGCGCTGTCACTCGTCACCGCAGCGGCGCTGGTGGCGTGCACGACGACGACCATGGCGCGTGAGCGCGGCACGCTCGAACATATGGCGATCACCTCGGGCGGGTCGATCGCGTCGTTCGTCACCAACAATGCCGCGGTGCTTGCGGCCGAGAATGCCGGACTTGCGGCGGGCGAGCAGGACTGGTCTGCACTCCAGGCGTTCGCGGTCACCGCGAGCCGCGACCCCGCAATCCGTGACCTGATCGTCACCGACAGCGGCGGGACGATCCGTGCGGCAGGCGACGCGAAGCTGGTCGGCCAGCGCTATCGCCCCGCCTCGGGCGAGCCGGTGATGGAACGCGCGGGCGATTCACAGGTCAGCGGCGTCGCGGACAGCGGGCGCGGGGCGGGGATCCGCTTCGTCCACCCGATCGTCTATGCCGGCGCGCGGTTCGGGACGGTCGATCTCGTCGTGCGGCGCACCGGGCTCGACGCTGCGCTTGCGGGCGCGCGTACGTCGCTGCTGCTGTTGAGCGCGGTGGTGATGCTCGCGGTGCTGCTGGTCGGCTATCTCAGCGGCGCGATGGTCGCGCGCCCGCTTGGCCGGCTGCGCAAGGCGCTCGACGATGCGGCGAGCGCGTCGTTCGCACTGCGCATCTCGGACCGGCGTGGCGATGAATTCGG
Source organism: Sphingomonas sp. PAMC 26621 (assembly GCF_000251145.1). Lineage (GTDB taxonomy): Bacteria > Pseudomonadota > Alphaproteobacteria > Sphingomonadales > Sphingomonadaceae > Sphingomonas. Next base: position 170,736 of record NZ_AIDW01000004.1, read on the forward strand.
CGCGGTGTTCGAGGCGTTCAACCGCACCGCCGCCGCGATCGAACCGCGCCTGTCGGGCGAGGACGAAGGCGAGGCGGCGATGCTCGCGACGCGCGTCGCCCCCGCCAGACGCGCTGCCTGAAGGGACGCTGCCCGATGTACATGCTGCAACTGTTCGATGCCGCGAACGAACTCCAGCCGATCGACGCGCGGCTGATGCGCGACGGCCTGATCCGGATCGGACGCGACAGCGCGGCGGACTGGACGATCGCCGATCCTGATTGCGAACTGTCGCGGTCGCACTGCGAGCTGGCGGTGGTCGCGGACGAACTGCGGCTGCGCGCGCTCGGCGCGAACGGGGTGTATGACGATACGACCGGCAGGCGCTTTCCCGACGCCACCGACGTCGCGGTGGAGATCCCGTCGACGATCCGCTTCGGGCGGTTTCGCCTCAAGGCAAGCCGCGCGCCGCACGGCGACGATCCGGTCGACGCCGCACGGACGATGGTGCTGACCCCGCCGCTCGGCTCGTCGGTCGCGGTGCCCGACGACTGGAGCGACGGCGCGTCCTTCGCCGGGTTCGGCGGGGAATCGCTGCTCGAGGCGTTTTGTGAGGGGGCCGGGCTCGACGCCTCGCTGCTTTCGAGCGAGGATCCGGCCGAGATCATGCGCCGCGCGGGCGCGGTGTACCGGCAGATGGTGCTCGGCGTCGGCGACCTGATGGCGGAGCGTGACCGCGCGCGCGGCCAGTACAAGCTGTCGCGTACGACGATCGGCGGGGCCAACAACAATCCGTTCAAATGGGCGCCGACGCAGCGGCTCGCGATCGACCTGCTGCTGGCGGGATCGGGCAATTTCCTGTCGGGGCCGGCGGCGCTGCAGGTGTCGTTCCGCGACGTCAAACGCCATCTGATCGCGACCTTCGCGGGGCTCCACGGCAGCCTGCGCGCGGCGATCGACACGTTCGATCCCGTCGCGCTCGACGCGGCGGTCGCGCCGCGCGCGTCGATGCTCAAGAGCCGCACCGCCTTGCAGGCCGAGGAAGTCGCGCGGCGGCATGGCGATCTGACCGGGCAGCTCGACCAGGGCAGCGGCGGGTCGCTCGAGCGCGCGTTCGTCGCGGCCTATGACTCGGCCGAGGCGCAGTCGAACAGCCCGTCGCCCGCGGAGCCGGCATGATGCCCGCCGTAGCCTCGCGCGTTGCGGGTGGCGCGTTCATGGGGCAGTCGGTCGCACGGTCGCACGTCGGGCGAGTCCGTGCGATCAACGAGGATCGCGTGTTCGATTGCCCCGATCATGGCCTGTGGGGGGTCGCCGACGGGATGGGCGGCCACGCCGGCGGGGACATCGCCGCGCAGACGATCGTCACCGCGTTGCGCGCGATGGTGGCGGGCGGGGATGCGCCCGATGCACCAGCGCTGATCGGCGCGATCCACGCCGCCAACGCCGCGATCGTCGCGCGCAACGGCGCGCTCGGGAGTGATGCCGGGTCGACCGTCGTCGCCGCGCAGATCGCGCCCGACGCGACCGCGACGATCGCCTGGGTGGGGGACAGCCGCGCGTATCTGGTGCGCGGCGGGGCGGTACGGCAACTGACGCACGACCATAGTTTCGTGCAGGACCTGATCGACGCGGGCTTGCTCAGCGTCGAGGCGGCGGTGCGACACCCACGCGCGAATGTCGTAACGCGCGCGCTCGGCGTCGCGCTTGCGCTCGACGTGGCGACGGTGGTGGTGAAGTTGCTGCCCGGCGATCTGCTGCTGCTCTGCTCGGACGGCCTGTCGCGCTCGCTGCATGATGGCGATCTGCTGGCGGCCGGGTCGCTCGATGCACTGGCCGATACGCTGATCGCGAACGCACTCGCGCGCGACGGGAGCGACAATACGAGCCTCGTGGCGATCCGGTACGGCTGACAGGATTGCAATCCTCCCGTGTGCCTCCCCGGCGAAGGCCGGGGCCCAATAGCCAGACGGGAGATTGCGAGCGACTGCGTTACGTTACCTCGGCCATCACTGCTGGGCCCGGCCTTCGCCGGGGAAGCGCCTGCTGGAAGGAACGCGCTGCGTTGCGACCCCGCTACTTCCCCGCCGTCACACTCGCGAACACCGTCGGCGCGTCGCGCAACTGCAGGAAGATCCGCCCGTCGCGCGCCGCTGTCGTCGTGATCCGCGGATTGACGAAACCATCCGGAATCGCCTGTAACGTATCGGCCTGTTCGCTCGCGCCGATCGCCTTGATGAGGAACAGCCGGTCGCCCGCGACCTGGCACTTGTCGCGCGCGGGGCAGGTCACCGAACGGATGTCGGGCAGGCGCACGATCGTCGCGAGCGCGGTCCAGTTCGACGGCGCATCGTCATGCCAGATGCGGAAGCGAACCGGGCCATAAGCAAGCGTGCCGAGCGTCTCGGTCGGCGCGAACGCGACGATCCCGGTCGTTGCATCCTGCAGGTCATAGCCCTTGCCCGCCTTGATCGTCCCCGTCGCGCGCCCGTCGGCCGTCGCGATTTCGATCCTTTCCTGCCCGTCGAGCGGTTCCATGCCGTCCTTGTGGAAGGCGAAGCTGATCCGCGCGTCCTGCGCGAACACGTCGGGGTTGCTCAGCGTGATCGGCACGATGCCGTCATGCGCGGGGACCTGTCCCGCGATCCGCACCAGCGTCGCCCCGGTCCGGCGTCCGCCGACCGTGACAGGCACGGTCTTGCGCCGCCCCGCGCTGAACGTGACCTCGGCGGTCAGGCTCGTCCCCGCGCCGATCGTCTGCGCCTTGGCGGAATCGTCCGCGAGCAGCGTCAGCCGGTCCTGATTGTCGACTCGCGTCAGCCCACCCGGGTGGAAGGCAAGCGGCCCGATCGTCATCGCCTTGACCTGGTCGAGCCGCGCGCCGGTCAGCACCGCCTCGTCGTCGCCGGCGTGGAAGGTGAGGTCGTCGACGCTCCCTGCCTCCTGCAACGCGGACAGCGTGATCACCGCGGGCGTCGTCCCGGCAGCCCCCTCGATCACGACCGACACCGCACCGGGCGCGGTCTTGTCGAGTGGCAGCGTCGCGACGATCCCGCGCGTGCCCGCCTGTTTCCACGTCACCGGCTTCGCCGCACCGTCGCCACGCCGGAGCGACACCTGCGTCACGCAGCCCGCGCCCCCGCCGAGGATCTCGACGTCGTTCGGGCGGCCGACCACCAGCGAAGTGCCCTCGGCGGTCTTCCACGCATTGAGCGCGGGGTTGGACAGCGCGAAGCTCGGCCCCTCGAACGGCGCGAACCCCCAGATGCCGTGGAGCTGCGCGGGGATCGCCCCCCCGAACGGCCCCGCGGGCAGGGCGGCATCTAGGACATAGCCGCCGCGCCGCGCATCGGCATGGACCGGCACGTCGACCAGCGTCCCGTCCGGGCGCTTCAAGCGCAGCGCCATGTCGCGCGCGAACTGCGTGGCGTAGATCAGCGGTGCGCCTTCCACCGGCAACACCAGCCCGGGTGCAGCGCACAAGGCGATGTCGGGGGTCGAGGGGCGCAGCGGCGGCGGCTTGGGCGCCTCGATCGCGGGCATCGCGACGACCATCACCGAGGTCGGCTTGGCGAAGGACAGCGGCGTGTTGAGCAACAATGTCGCGCGGCCGTTGCCGATCTGCGCCAGCGCGGGGATGAACTGCAGTTGCGTCGACTGGAACGCGCCGAGCAGGCGGAACATGTCGCGCACCACGCCAATGTACGAGCTGTACGAGCCATAGCCCGCCTGCGGGGTCGCGCTGAGCTGGAACGCGAGGTCGGTCGGCGCGCCCGCGAGCGTCGAGGCGAGCGCCGAGCTGTGCGTATCTGCGAGCAACAGCGTCTCGCGGTCGCCGGTCAGGCAGGCCGCCTGGAGTTCGGCGGGTTGCTGGAGGCATTCCGCCTTGAGCTTGATCGCGAGGCTGCGCGTCAGCACCTGCGACGCGGCGGAGACGCTTTCGGGGTTCTGTCGTTCGGCCTTCAACGTCTCGCGCAAGAACGCGTCGAGCCGGGCGCGGTCGAGCGTTGCCTGGTTGAGCTCCTGCACCGCGCGGACGAACGCGCCGGGGCGCTTGCGAACGGTGCTGATCACCGCATCCGCGCCGCCGCCGCTTTCGGGGATGACGAGCAGCGCCATCTGCTGCGCGCCCTTGGGGACGGTCAGCGAGAAGTCCGGGCTCTTGCCCTTGCGGCTGTGTGCCTCGTGGAACCAGTCCTTCGAAGGCCGGTCGATCGCGCCGCGCAGGAAGCCCGCGACGATCCGGAAGCCCTCGGTCTGCTCGGGCGGCAGGTCGAGCTTGATCGAGACGACGTCGCCCTCGACGAGATTGGGAACCGCTTCCAGCGGGAGCGTCACCGTCCCGTGGCGCACCGAAACGACGACGTTGGGGCCTGCCAGATCGAACGAGGAGGAGGCGGCGGACGCGGCGACGGGCGCGGCCAGCGCGACGAGCGGGGCCGCGGCCAAACCAAGCTGCCGTGCGATACGTCCTGCGGATTGAGGCAACGCTCTGAAATGCATCAGGTCTCCTGCGTCCGTCGGGTGTTCACAATAAGGCGCGTGCCAGGCCCTTCGTCCGCCGCAGGGCTTAGCGTGTGAACGATCCCGCGCAAGGGGGCGCGGGCTGGACGCCCCCCGCTCAGCGACAGGCGCGCCAGCCCATGTCGCCGCGATCCGCCTGGTCGAGATGGAGGTGGTCGCGGTGCGCGGCGTTATAGTCGGGCGACAGGACCGTCGCGAACAGCGGGCACCCGCCGTCGCGCACCGCGTGGAGGAAGCGCCCGGGCGCATCGCCCTTCGACCAGTCGCGCAGCACCGACACGCGCCGCCCGTCCGCGAGCACGAACGCGCTGATGTCGATCGCATTGCCGGTCGAATGCTCGCTCCAATTGCCCTCGGACCGGCCGTACATCCGGCGGCACGCATAGCTCCCGAAATGCTCGATCCGCGCCACTGTCGTGCCCAGCAGGCCCTGCGCGGCGGGCTGGACGACCTGCGCCTGCCATATCAGCAGTCCGGCGGCGACCGGGCAGGCGGTCGCGACGACGGGTGCGAGCGTCAGCATCTCCTGGCGCGGCGCGATCCGGACGCTGTTCCCGACGCGGCACGCCTCCGGGCCGCGCGGGGTCACCGCCGTGAAGCGCAAGCCGGCGTCCTTCAGCACGGCCCGGCACGCGGTCGCGTCGCGCCCGAGCGCGACGGTCTTGCGCCCGGTGAACAGACCGGCAGGCTGGTCGAGCCGGAGCGGAGTCCACGGCAGATCCTGCGGCGGCGGGCGGAACACAGCGAACAGCACCAGCGCGGTCGCGGCACAGAAGGCGAGCACCACGATCCGGCGCACCCAGCGAAGAGCAATCGATACAGCCATCAGCGCAGCCAACGCTGCACGCGGCGCATCGGCTGCACCCAACGCAGTCGATCAGCGACGCGGATCAATCGTAGCGCGCTGCCCACATCGTCGCTGCGATGTCGCTTTCCTGGATGACGCGGCACTCGGGCTGCGCGACTCCCTCGGCGATTGCCTGCCGTGCGACCGCGGTGGCGATGCGCAGCGCGATGTCGCGCAACCGGGTGATCGGCGGGAGCAGGGTGCCGCCTTCGCCGTCCATCGTCGCGAGTTCGCGCGCGGCGGCCATGAACATGCCCTCGGTCACGCTCCGCGCACCCACCGCGAGCGCGCCGAGCCCGACGCCGGGGAAGATGAAGACGTTGTTAACCTGCGTAACGCCCGCCACGCCGAACGGACTGCCGGTGCCGACGATCGCGCGGCCTTCGGTCCAGTTGAACAGGTCGGTCGGGTGTGCCTCGGCGCGCGAGATCGGGTTGGACAGCGGGAACAGGATCGGATGCTCGACGCCCGCCGCCATCGCGCGCACCACCGCCTCGCCGAACGCGCCGCTCTGGCCGGAAGTGCCGACCAGCACGGTCGGCCGGATCCGCTCGACCGTGCCGAGCAGGTCGAGCGGGATTGGGATGTCCGTCTCACGCCGCGCGAGCGCCGTCTGCGACGGGGTCAGCCCCGGCATGCCCGCGACGACCAGCCCGTCGCGATCGACCGCCCAGATCCGTGTACGGGCTTCGGCATCGCTCAGCCCGTCGGCGACCATCGCGCGCACCAGTAGTTCGCCGATCCCGCATCCCGCAGCGCCTGCGCCGAACAGCACGATCCGCTGGTCCGCCAGCGCGCCGCCGGTCCGCCGGATCGCGGACAGCAACGTGCCCAGCGCTGTCGCGGCGGTGCCCTGGATATCGTCGTTGAAGCTGAGCAGTCGGTCGCGATAGCGATCGAGCAGGCGATGCGCGTTATGGCCTGCGAAATCCTCCCATTGCAGCAGCACGTTCGGCCAGCGTTCGGAGACCGCGGTCACGAAGCTCTCGAGGAAGGCGTCATATTCGTCGCCGCGGACTCGCGCATGCCGCCAGCCGACATACAACGGATCATCGCGCCGCGCGGCATTGTCGGTCCCGACGTCGAGCAGGATCGGCAGCACCTCCGCCGGATGCAGCCCCGCGCACGCGGTGTAGAGCGCGAGCTTGCCGATCGGGATGCCCATCCCGCCCGCACCCTGGTCACCGAGCCCGAGGATGCGTTCGCCGTCGCTGACCACGATCACCTTGACCCGGTCGAACGCGGGGTCCGCGAGGATGTCCGCGATCCGGTGCTGGTTGGGGTAGCTCAGGAACAGCCCGCGCGGGCGGTGCCAGATTTCGCTGAACCGCTCGCACCCTTCGCCGACGGTCGGCGTGTAGATCAGCGGGAGCATCCGCGGCAGGTCCCGCTGGACCAGCGCGTGGAACAGGATCTCGTTCGAATCCTGGAGTTCACGGAGGAAGGCATAGCGGTGGAAATCGTCCGCCATCCCGTCGAGCGCGCGCGTCCGCCGGTCGATCTGGCTTTCCAGCGTCCCGATGTGCGGCGGGAGCAGCCCGTGCAGCCCGAACGCATCGCGCTCCGCCTCGGTAAAAGCGGTGCCCTTGTTGGTCAGCGGATCGGCGAGCAGCGCACGCGCGGCGGCATGGATGGCATGAACGATGGCGGGGGTCCTTTTCTTAGAAGCGCAGGCTGATCCAGCCGGCGAGGAAATCGGAGCTCTTGAAGCCTGCATCCCTGAGCGCCGGCCCGGCGGCGAGATGTTCGTAGCGCCCGGTCACCGAGACCCGCGGCGTTACCGCCCACACCGCCTGCAACCGCGAGACGTTGGCAATCCGCGCGGCGCGGAAGTTCTGCGTCCCGGCAAACGGGGCACCGCTGGCGCGATACACCGCATCGGTGACGTTGGCACGCCAATTGAGCGCATATTCCGCCGTCACCCGCAGCGACTTGGCGGGGGAGACGGTCACGTTCGGCGCGAGCGTGATGAGGTTCGAGGGCGTCAGGAACAATTGGTAGCTGTAATAGATGTTGTTCCCGAACGGCGCATAGGCGTTGCGCAGCGTCTGCCCGCCATAGCCGCCGCCACCGCTCGAATAATCGAAATGCACGCCGACGCGCGGGGCGGTCTTGGCCTTGCCTATGCGGTAGGTCTGCGCGACGAAGAACTGCCACGCATCGATCCGCTGTTCGATATAGGTGCCGAACTGATGGTTGACGGTCCAGTCGATCGTCAGCGGCCCGGCGTCGCCATAGGCATGGACGCCGGCATAGAAGCGCTCCGCCGGGCCGATCCGCCCGCCCCATGCGCCGACCGAATTCTTGCGCCTCCAGAAGAACGGGTCGACGAACAGGCTCGACCCGCCAAACGCGGTCTTGGGCAACGCGAAGCCGAGCGACACGCCCGAGAAGCGCCGCGCAGGATCGCTGATGTCGTCCTCGGTCCCGAGATCGCCATATGCGGTCGGCTTGAGGTCGAACAGGTCGGCGCGGACGGTCTTGCCCTTCGCCCACAGCCGGATGCCGTTGAGCGTATAGCGGATCGTGTTGTTGTCGCGTTGCGAGACGAGCAGGTTGGGGCCGTCGGTAAATTCGTGCCGCCCGTATCGCGCGCCGAGCTGGACCGAGCCGACGTCGACGTCACCCTCGACGAACGCCTGCTGGACCACGAGGTCATTGCGCAGCGTCGCGGCGGGCGCGCCGAGCTCGACGCCCGAAATCCCGCCATGCGCGACTTCGATATAGCCGCGCAGATGCGAGCCGACGTGCAGGTCGGCACCGCCGACGATCCGTAGAATGTCCTGCCGCTGCGCCTTGCTCTCGCGCAGATTGGGGTTGGTGGTGTGGTTCATTCGCAGCCGCGCTTCACCCGACAGCGTGAGGTAGATGTCGCCATTCGAGTCGAGCGGCAGGAACTTGAGCCGGTCAAGCGGATCGTCGCGCTTCGCCGGGTCCGCCATGCCGCGCCAATCCTCGGCCCAGCGCGACAAATTGTACCCGTTGGCGTTCGCGCCATCGCCCGACCCGGCGGCGGGATAGCCCGTCGCGATCGGGGTGGCGGGGGCCTTTTCGACCGAACTTGCCTGTGCGAGCGCCGACGAAGGGGCGAGGACGAGGCCGGCGAAAGGCACGAGGATGGCCGTGGCGGCGCGCAGCCGCGAAAGATGTGTCATGAAAAGTCCTTTGGCGCTTAGTTGGCGACGCTAAGCGCGGCAGGGGCGGACGAGACGGCCGGCGCCGGAAGCACCTTGCCCGAGAGCGCGGCGTTGAGCTGCTCGACGTCGAGCTTGCCCTCCCACTTCGACACGACGACGGTCGCGACCGCATTGCCGATGAAGTTGGTCAGGCTGCGACACTCGGACATGAAGCGATCGACCCCGAGGATCAGCGCCATCCCCGCGACCGGCACCGACGGCACGATCGACAGCGTTGCGGCGAGGGTGATGAACCCCGCACCGGTCACGCCCGCCGCACCCTTCGACGACAGCATCGCGACGCTCAGCAGCAGCAATTGCTGCCCCAGCGTCAGGTCGACGTTGCACGCCTGCGCGATGAACAGCGCGGCCAGCGTCATGTAGATGTTGGTGCCGTCGAGGTTGAAGCTGTAGCCGGTCGGCACGACCAGCCCGACGATCGACTTGGGGCAGCCCGCGCGCTCCATCTTCTCGATCAGCGAAGGCAATGCGCTTTCCGACGACGAGGTGCCGAGCACCAGCAGCAGTTCGGCCTTGAGGTAGATGATCAGCTTGATGATCGAGAAACCGGTAAACCGCGCAACCAGCCCGAGCACGACCAGCACGAACAGCAGCGACGTGCCGTAGAAGGTGGCAACCAGCGTCGCGAGATTGGCGAGCGTGCCGACGCCGTATTTGCCGATCGTGAACGCCATCGCGCCGAACGCACCGATCGGTGCCGCGCGCATCACGATGCCGACCAGCCGGAAGAAGGCGATCGACACGTCGTTGAGCAGGTCGACCACCTTGGTGCCGCGGTCGCCGATCAGCGCGAGCGCGATCCCGAACAGGATCGAGACGAACAGCACCTGCAGGATGTTCCCCTGCGTCATCGCCGACAGGAACGTGTCGGGAATGATGCTGGTGAGGAAGCCGGTCAGCGTCGTTTCATGCGCCTTTTCGGCATATTCGGTGATCTTGGAGGTGTCGAGCGAGGCGGGGTCGATGTTGAGCCCCGCGCCAGGGCGCACGACGTTGGCGACGATCATCCCGATGATCAGCGCGAGCGTCGAGAAGAACAGGAAATAGGCGAAGGCCTTGCCCGCGACGCGCCCGACCGAGGCGAGATCGCGCATCCCGGCGATGCCGGTCACGATCGTCAGGAAGATGACCGGCGCGATCACCATCTTGACCGCCTTGATGAACGCATCGCCGATCGGCTTCATCGCCTCGCCCGCGTGCGGCGCAAAATGGCCGAGCAGCACGCCCGCGACGATTGCGGTGAGCACCTGGAAATAGAGCTGCGCATACCACCGCTTGGGGGCGGCGGGCGGCTGGTCGCCGGCGGCGGGAATCGAAATGGTCATGGGGGCCTTCATCCTCTGGTCGCGAGGTTCTGCTCTGCGGCGATACCTGTGGGAATCAGTATCGCCGTGTCTGACGTGCGGGGAGACGTGATTTCCAGAATTTGATAAAATCATTATATATCAATATACTAGTGCCAACACCCTAAGTGTGGCTGCGCCAGTTCCTGCCACCGCACAGCCGGCAATGTGCAGAAAGTTGCACAATCTCCGGGGGTTGGTAGGGTCGGGGATGGTCCGTGCGATCCCCTGGCAGCGACTCGCCGCGCTTTTTGCCGCGCTGCTGATGGTGTTGGGAAGTGCCTGGGGCGTCGGCATGGCGGTCGGCGCTGCGGCCCGCAACCGGCTCGCCGCCTCGGTCGCGTCGGACGCGCGCTTGCGGGCGGCGTTGCTCGCGAGTGAGATTGCGCGGTTCCGCCTGCTGCCGCTGGCGCTGGCGGACGACCGCGACGTCGTCGCCGCGCTGGCAGGCGGGGCAGGGGCGACCGGGGCGCTCGATCGGAAACTCGAGCGGCTCGCCGGCATTACCGGGGCGGCGGTGATGTACGTGATCGCGCCGGACGGCCATGCGATCGCGGCGAGCAACTGGCGCAGCCCGCGCAGCTTCGTCGGCAGCGACTATCGCTTCCGGCCCTATTTCCAGCAGGCGCGGCGCGGCGCGGAAGGGCGCCAGTTCGCGCTGGGTACGGTCAGCAATCGCCCGGGCCTGTACCTCGCGCGCGGGACCGTCGGCGGGGGCGTGGTCGTGGTGAAGCTCGATTTCGATTCGCTCGAACGGCAATGGGCGGCGGCGGGGGGCGTGACGTTCGTCACCGATCCCGCCGGGCTGATCCTGATCGCGAGCCGCCCCGGCTGGCGTTTCGCCACGACCCGACCGCTGGCCCCCGCCGAGCGCGCGACCGAATTGCGCGTCAGCGGCGCGCCGACGCTCACCCAGCCGCCGTTCCGCACGGGGGACGATGGCCGCATCCGCATCCCCGGCGAGAAAGGCGCGCTGCTCGTCGCGCGGACCAAGCCCGATGCGGCGGGCTGGCGGGTCGCGCTTGCGCAGCCGAGCCGGGTGGCGGTGGATGATGTCGCGCGCGCGGCGGCGCTGGTGGCGGGGGCGCTGATGTTGGCGGTGCTGTGGCTCGCGCAGGCCGCCTGGACACGCGCGCGGCGGCGCGCTGATCGCACCAGTCTGCTCGAACGTGCGGTCGCGGATCGCACTGCCCTGCTCCGCCGCGAGATCGAGGAACGCGCCTTGCTCGAAACCCGCGCCGCGACGCTGCGCGAGGCGTTGCGCCAGGCCAACCGGCTCGCGACGCTCGGGCAGATCACCGCGAGCGTCGCCCATGAGACCGCGCAGCCGGTCGCCGCGATCCGCACCTATGCCGCGACCGGCGAGACGCTGCTCGACCGTGGTGCGACCGAGGAGGTGCGCGGCAACCTGCGCGCGATCGCGCGGCTGACCGAGCGGATCGGCACCGTTACCGCGCAACTGCGCGGCTTCTCGCGCAAGGCGAGTGGCGAGATCGGCCCGGTCGCGCTGGTCGAGGTGATCGAGGGTGCGCAATTGTTGCTGCGCGAACCGCTTTCCCGGGTCGCGGTGGACTGGCCGCAGGTCGCGCCCGACTTGCGCGTAATCGCGGGGCGGATCCGGCTCGAACAGGTGTTCGTCAATTTGCTCCAGAATGCGAGCGAGGCGGTCCAGGGGCAGGATGCGCCCGGGATCACGGTGACGGTGAAACCGGGGTGCGACACGGTCGCGGTGCGGATCAGCGACACCGGTCCGGGGATTGCGCCCGAGATCCTCGACCGTTTGTTCACGCCGTTCGCCACCAGCCGACCCGCCGGGCTCGGGCTGGGGCTGGTGATCGCGAAAGACATCATGGAGGATCTCGGCGGAAGCCTGCGACATGTTCCCGCTTCCGGTGGCGCGTGTTTCGAAATCCTGTTGCGGCGCGCGCCATGACCGCGCCGCTGCCGCGCGTCGCGTTGATCGAGGACGACGAGGACCTGCGCGTCTCGACGACGCAGTTGCTGTCGCTCGCGGGGTTCGCGGTCGACGCCTATCCCAGCGCCGCCCCCGCGCTCGCCGCGATCCAGGCCGATTTCGCGGGCGTGGTCGTCACCGACGTGCGGTTGCCGCTTTTGTCGGGAACCGAAGTGTTCGAGCTGCTGCGCACGCGCGATCCGACGCTGCCGGTCATCCTCATCACCGGGCATGGCGACGTGACCATGGCAGTCGCGGCGCTCAAGGCGGGCGCGTGGGATTTTCTGACCAAGCCGTTCGACCCGGACGTGCTGCTGGCTGCGGTGGCGCGCGCGTCAACCGCGCGTGCGCTCGAGCTCGACAACCGGCAACTGCGCACGGCGGCGCAGGAGGATGCCGGCGATGGCCTGATCGGCACGTCCCCTGCGATCGAGCGATTGCGCGCGATGATCCCGACGCTCGCCGATGCGGATATCGATCTGCTGATCGAAGGCGAGACGGGGACGGGCAAGGCGCTGCTCGCGCGGCGGATCCACGCGGCGGGCAAGCGGCGGCGGCACCGGCTGCTCGGGGTGGCGTGCGCGGCCTATCCGGATGCGCTGCTCGACACCGACCTGTTCGCACGCGTCGGCACCGGCAGCGTGGTGGCGGCGAGCCGGGGGACGGTGTTGCTCGACGATCTCGATCACGCCTCGCGTGGCCTGCAGGCGCGGCTGACCGCGCTGGTCGAGGCGCGCGCGCTGGTGACGCCGGGCGCGCGCGACGCAATCCCGATCGACCTGCGGATCATCGCCACCGCAGCCGAGGAAGGCGCGCGGGCCGAGGATGCCATCGCACCGGCGTTGCTGTACCGCGTGGCGGCGGTGCGGCTGCGCATGCCACCGCTGCGCGAACGCCGCGAGGATGTCGTCCCGCTGTTCGCGCATTTCGTCGCGCAGGCCGCACGGCGGATCGCGCGACCGGTCCCGGCGATGACGGCGGCGGTCCAGCACCAGCTCGCGACGCACGACTGGCCGGGCAATGTCCGCGAGCTCGCGCATTTCGCGGAGCGGTTCGTGATCGGGCTCAATCCTGTTGGCGAAGCGTCGGACGATCGCCCGGCAAGTCTCCCCGAACGGCTCGACGCGTTCGAGCGCGCGGCGATCATTGCGGCGATGGCGCAGGCCGGGGGCGAAGTCGGCGCGGCGATCGAACAGCTCGGAATACCGCGCAAGACCTTCTATTACCGGGTCAAGCGGCTCGGGATCGACCTCGGCCCGCTCAAGCGCGCTGGATAGCGGGGGCGTTCTACCCGACGCTGCGCTCGCCATGTTCGAGCATCGCGGGGATGACGAGATCCTCCTCGTCCGCGAGATGCCGGGCAAGCAGCGCCATCAGCCGGTCGGTCGCGTCGGCATAGCGGTTGCTTGCGTCCTGCACCGATGCCGCACCGCGCGGCAACGCCGCGACCAGATCGCGCGCGCCGTCCAAAGCGCCGATCAGCGCGGAATGGATCAGTTCGTGGTCGCTTTCGAGCACGTCGAAGCCACGCTCCATTCGCGGGTCGAGCGCGCGGAACTTGGGGAAATAGAGGCTGTCCTCGATCCCGTGGTGCCCCTCGAGGTGCTGGAGGAAATGGTTGAAGCGCGGGACGAACGCCTGCTGGAAGGTCGGTGCATCCAGCACGCCCTCGCGGAAGGCCTGCATGATCTGCTGCAATTGCCCGCCCTGCTCGCGTAGGCTGGCGTGCACCTGCAGCCAGAATGCCGCGAGTTCACCGAAATTGTGGTGCTGCCGCCATTCCGGCGCAGGATAAGTATCGCGCAGATAGGCGATCGTGTCGGGAAGTCCGAGCCGATTGGCGAGCGGCCACGCGTTGGGATCTTCAGTCATGCTCCAGCCCTTGGCCATGCCGGACGGGCGAGGCAACTCCCCTTTTCATTCCCGCAGGCGCCTGCTCTACTTGAGAAATGACCTTGCTCCGCACGTTCGCAACCCTTGCCGCCGCGTCCGCGCTCGCGACGACTCCGCTGCTCGCGCAATCGACCTACGACCAGGTCGATCCGATGATCGGCACCGGGGGCGAGGGGCATACGTTCCCCGGGGCGGTCGCGCCGTTCGGGATGGTCCAGCTCAGCCCCGATACCGACACCGGCCATGTCGTCCGCGACAGCTACAAATGGGCGGCGGGCTATCGCTATTCGGACCCGACGATCGAGGGCTTCTCGCACACGCATTTCTCGGGCGCGGGGCATTCGGATCTCGGCGACTTCCTCGTCATGCCGGTTTCGGGGGAAACCGTCCCGCTCGAGCCCGGCGATGCCGCCAAGCCCGGTTCGGGCTACCGCTCGCGTTTCGACCATCGCAGCGAAGTCGCGGCACCCGGCTATTATGCGGTGACCCTCAGCGATCCCGGCGTTCGCGCGGAGATGACCACGGGGACCCGCGTCGGCATCCATCGCTATACCTTCGCGGCGGGCAAGGCGGCGCATCTCGTGCTCGACCTGCGCTCGTCGCTTTATAACTATCCGGGGAAGATCCTTTGGTCGTCGCTCCGGCTGCTCACCGACGGGACGATGGTCGGCGCACGCGAGACGCGGGGATGGACGCCCGACCGCCAGTTGTTCTTCGCGATGCGCTTCTCCGCGCCGCTGACCGGCCACGCCTTCGTCAGCACCGAACAGAATGTCGCATACAAGGGCTTCCAGGGCCCTGGCCGCGACAGCGATGCGGTCGCCGAGCGGCTCGGCCGCGCGCTGGTCGCGCGGCTCGATTTCGGGCGGCTCGCGCGCCCGCTCGAGGTCCGCGTCGCGATCTCGTCGGTCGACGGAGCGGGCGCGATCGCCAATCTCGCGAGCGAACCCGGCGATTTCGACACGGTCCGCGCGAAGACGGTGGCGGCGTGGCACACGGCGCTCGACGTGCTGACGCTCGAAGCCCCCGCGCCGATGCGCCGCAATGTCGCGACCGCGCTGTATCACAGCCTGCTCGCGCCGTCGGTCGCGGGGGATGTCGACGGGCGCTATCGCGGCACCGACAATCAGGTCCATCTGGCGCAGGGCTTCACCTTCCGCTCGACCTTCTCGCTGTGGGATACGTTCCGCGCCGAACATCCGCTGCTGACGCTGGTCCAGCCGCCCGCCACGACAAGCGAGATCGTCCGCTCGCTGATCGCGAGCCGTGCGGACAGCCCGTACGGCATCCTGCCGGTGTGGCAGTTCCAGGGGCGCGAGACGTGGACGATGATCGGCTATCATGCCGCCCCGGTCATCGCCGACGCGTATCTCAAGGGAATCCGGGGGTTCGATGCCACCGCAGCGCTCGACGCGATGGTCGCGAGCGCGACCTACGCCCCGTATGGCGGGCTCGGGGAGTATATGAAGCTCGGCTATGTCCCGATCGACCGCGAACCCGAGGCAGCCTCCAAAACGGTCGAATATGCGTATGACGACTGGACCATCGCGCGGATGGCCGCGGCGATGGGTCGGCGCGATGTCGCGGCGACCTTCGGCAAGCGCGCCGCCAACTGGCGCAACAGCTTCGATGCGAAGACCGGCTTCGTCCGCGCGCGCAAGAGCGACGGCACGTTCCGTGTGCCGTTCGATCCGACCGCGATCAACTACGGGTCGGACTATACCGAGGGCAATGCGTGGCAATACAGCTGGTTCGTGCCGCAGGACCAGGCCGCGCTGGTCACCGCGCTGGGGGGCGACGCGGCGACCGTCGCCAAGCTCGACGCGATGTTCGCCTATGACACCTCGAAACTCGACTATAGCCATACCGAGGATATCGCCGGGCTGATCGGCCAATATATCCACGGCAACGAGCCCAGCCACCATGTCGCTTATCTTTACAGTTATGCCGGTGCGCCGTGGCGAACGCAGGCCAGGCTGAAGCAGATCGTCGAAAGCCAGTACCATCCGACGCCCGACGGGCTCGCGGGGAACGACGATCTCGGCCAGATGTCGGCGTGGCTGGTCTTCACCGCGCTCGGTTTCTATCCGGTCACGCCCGGGAGCCTCGAATATGTCATCGGTCGCCCCTTCGTCGACCACGCCGTGCTCGCGCTCCCCAACGGCAAGCGGCTGACGATCGTGGCAGAGGGGCTGGACGCGACGCACCCTTATGTCGGCGGGGTGACGTTGAACGGCGTGTCGGTGACCAAGGCGTATCTGCGACATGAGCAGATCATGGCCGGAGGAGAAGTGCGTTTCCGGATGCAAGCGACACCTGACCGGGCCTGGGGGGGCGCGCGCACGGATCGGCCGTATTCCCGCAGCACCCGCGATTAGCCAACCCCCTGTCAGTAGAAATTACAGTCTGGGTAAGGGGGTTACGCGACATTGTTGAAAAACAGGGGTTGGCACGCTCCTTGCTACCATGTGGCTATCTTAGTTGGAGAGTAACCCATGCGTACCAAGCTTCTTTCTGCCGCTGCTGCCCTCGTCGCCATCGCTGCTGTCGCTCCGGCGTCGGCTGCAACCTTCGCGGTCAACGACACGGTCGGCAACACCGCCAAGGGCGGTTCGTTCACCGGCACCCCCGGCGCGAACGGCACGTTCAACGGCACGTTCGGCGTGCAGAACATTGCCCTCGGCAACTTCTCCGAGATCTTCACGTTCACCCTGCCGACCGACGGTTTCGGCAGCGGTTCGGTAACCTCGATCGCATCGGGCAAGCTGATGTCGACCACCGACATCAACTTCACGTCGGTGTTCTTCAACGGCACGGCTGCTGCAATGATGCCGAACGGTCGTTTCGAGTTCGCGTCGCTTGAGCTCGTTCCGATCACGGCTGGCCAGCTCAACACGCTAACCGTCAACGGCTTCTCGTATGGCGGCGCATCGATCGGCGGCAGCCTGTCGTTCACCCCGACGGCTGTTCCGGAAGCAGCAACCTGGGCGATGATGCTCGTCGGCTTCGGCATGATGGGTGCAGGCCTGCGCTACGGTCGTCGCAAGTCGACGGTTGCTTTCGCCTAAAAGCGATTTGCCAGACTTCTGGTAAAGGAATGCCGCCGGTTCCGACCGGCGGCATTTTTTGTGTCAGAATGCGGGGAGGAACAGTTTGACCCGCGCGTCCTGCGTCGCGCGATCGGACGTGAGCTGCTCGGCCAGTTCGAGCGCGTCGCCGTGCGAGAAGAACAGCGCGTAGAGCGAGCGCGGGATCGGGTCCGACCCGTCCAGGGCGGCTGCTTCGATCCGCCGGCGGATGCTCGATATCTCGAGCCACATCAATTGCGACGGCGCAGCGACGCTGGTGTTGGTGCGCGGCGTGCCGATCGGCGTGAACCCCAGCATCGCCTGATAGAACCGCCGGTGGCGCGGATTGACCTCGATGAACAGGTCGGTGCAGCGGTGATGATGATAGCCGTAGATGAAGACGATGTGGAACAGCGCCGCCAGCAACGGCTTGGACGGCATTCCAGCGTCGAACGCCAGTTTGCCGAGCTCGCAGATCTTGCGTCCGGGGGTTTCGCGGAAGGGATGAAGCTGGTCGGCAAAGATCGCATCGGCCGCGAGACCCGCTTCGGAATCGACCACCAGCGTGACCGTCCCGAGAACACTGCTGTCGTCGGACGCGGTAAAGGTCGCGGTCGCGCGATGCGCCGGAACGACATGGTGGCTGCCATAACCACGCCAGGCATAGCGGCGGTTGATCAAAGAACGCGCGCCTTCGCGCCGGTCGCATGTATCGGCAAGCTGGATATCGACGACCTTCGCGGACGAGCGCGCATGCAGTTGCGGCCGTAACTCCGCCCCCGATACCAAACGCTCAAGCTCCTGCGGGGGCGCAGGGTCTCGGTCAGGAACGCACGCACTCGGCTGCAACAACATCGCAAACCCCCAGTTTTCGGCAGCGCTTGCCGATCACGCTTCTAGCCTGGAGGCTCGATCTATAAGATACTGTTTATGAACGGCGTTCCAGACGCCGCTGCCTTGCACAGCTTGGTTAATGAAGACTAGGCCGAGGGCAGGACCGCTTCGGCCAGACGTGCCGTTTGCAAGGTTAACGCGTCGAACTACTTTGCGCGCGGCCCCGTCGGGATAAATTTTACAACAAAAGGATGACGTTGCGGGCCGACACCGTAACCGTTGGCGGCGCTTGTCGGAAGGAAGGGCGATTCGCCATACTTGGATGGATTGGCGGCCGTTGCGGTGTTGAAGGAAATGCCGTCGATCCAGGCCGTCCGGCGGAGCAGGTCATGCGCGCCGAACGGGCAGGGCGAAGCCTGCCAAATCGCGCCAACCGCATCGGCATATCCCGCCTCGAAGGCGTCGATCACATCGTTCAGGTTCTGGTCCTGCAGCATGATCGTCTAACCCTCGTGTCCACCCGGAGGTTCCGTCCGGCGGAGGAATCAGGGCGCCACCGTGACGCTGGCGGGTCGCGCTCAGCGCGTGTCGTGGAGCGGATCGGTCCCGCGGGTGTTGCGCATCAGCAATGCGGTAAGGAACGCGACCGCGCAGATCGCGGTGACATACCAGTAAAAGCCCGATTCCCGCCCCGCCGCCTTGAACGACAAGGCGACATATTCCGCCGATCCGCCGAAGAGCGCGTTGCCGATCCCGTAGGCGAGGCTCACGCCGAGCGCGCGGACATGGACCGGGAACAGCTCCGCTTTGAACAGCCCGCTGATCGAGGTGTAGAGGCTGTTGATCGCCAGCCCCGCCAGCACCAGCACGAACGCCGCGGTCGCGCTCTGTACCTGCGCCAGCAACGACAGCAACGGCACCGTCGTGATCGTCGCAAGCGCGCCGAACAGCAGCATGTTGGTGCGCCGACCGATCCGGTCCGACAGCAGCCCGAACACCGGCTGCAACAGCGCGAACGGGATCAGCACCGCGGTCATCACCCAATTGACCGTCTTGGGGTCCATGTGCGCGGTGTTGACCAAGTATTTCTGCATGT
Source organism: Sphingomonas sp. PAMC 26621 (assembly GCF_000251145.1). Classification (GTDB taxonomy): domain Bacteria; phylum Pseudomonadota; class Alphaproteobacteria; order Sphingomonadales; family Sphingomonadaceae; genus Sphingomonas. The sequence goes on from NZ_AIDW01000004.1 coordinate 189,471, forward strand.
AGGTCGAGAAGACGTAGAACATCAGCGATCCGCCCGCCGTCAGCCCGAGAACGGTGACGAACGCGCGCCAGTGCGGGAGCAGGCCGCGGATCGTCCCCGCGTCGGGATGCTGCGCGCCGGTGCGGGTGGTCTCGTGCAGGACATGCCGGAAGAGCAGGATCGTCATCGCCGCGACCGCGCCGATCGCGAACGGAATCCGCCACCCGAACGCGCGCATCTCCTCGGTGGTCAGCAGCTGCTGGAGGACCAGGATCACCGCGAGCGCGATCAACTGCCCGCCGATCAGCGTGACATATTGGAACGATGCGAAGAAGCCGCGCCGCCCGGTAAACGCGATCTCGCTGAGATAGGTCGCGGCGGTGCCATATTGCCCCCCGGTCGAGAAACCCTGGATCATCCGCCCGAGCAACAGCAAGGCGGGGGCGAACGCGCCGATCGCGGCATAGGTCGGCAGCACCGCGATCAGCGCGGAGCCGATCCCCATCAGCACGATCGACACGACCATCGCGCGGCGTCGCCCGTGCCGGTCCGCAAAGCGCCCGAAATACCAGCCGCCGAGCGGGCGCAGCAGGAAACCGACCGCGAAAATCCCCGACGTGCCGAGCAACTGCGCGGTGCGATCGCCGATCGGGAAGAATTCGGCGGAGAAATACAGCGCGGTGAAGGCATAGACGTAGAAGTCGTACCATTCGATCAGATTGCCCATCGATCCCGCGATGATGGCGCGCGCGCGACCAGCGGTGCTGAGCTCGGCGGCAGGGTTGCCGATCGGGGTGGCCTGTGGTTCGGTCGTCATCGACCTGCTTGTGAACCCTGGCGTTCAGGCCCGCAACCGCACAGACACAAGACGTTGCAAAGCGTGGCGCCCCCCGCCAACCGCTCACGGCATCGGGCACCGTGTCACGCGGCTACCGCTTGAGCCGGCGCGGGGATGCGGTCGAGCAACGATCGCGAGAGCAGGACGTGATGGCGGACGAAGCTGTGCGCACTGAGCCCGTCGTTCCCCATCCGCGCCTGCGCACGTTGCGCCATTTCCAATGCCGCGGCCGGATTCGTGTCCAAGTCGAGGATCGCCTGTCGCAGCGCCGCGGCGTCGCCGGGGGGCGTGTAGCGCACCGCGTCGGGAGCGAAATAGGCACGCAGGCCGCCGGTATCGCTGACGATCAACGGCAGACCGAACAGCGCCGCCTCTTCCGCGACCGTGCAACCGGACGCGTGGAGATTGGGTTTGAGCGGCAGGACCGCGATATCAGCGTCGTGGTACAGCGTCTTCAAGGCGTCGTTGCTCGCGACGCCCGCGATCTCGACATTGGCGATGCCGTCGGCCAGCGAGGGCGGGCAGGTGGTCGATACGATCCGCAACCGGCACGTCGGCAAGTCGCGAACTGCCTCGACGAGGCACGGCCAGTCGCGCTCGGTATCATTGCCCACCGCAAGCAGGCGTAGCGGCACCCCGAAGCGACGCTGCGGATCGCGCGGATAGCGGTCATCCGCTCGGATTCCGTACAACACCAGCTCGCATCGCTTCTCCGGGAACATCGTGCGGGCCCGGGCCAGATTGTCGGGGGAGTGGAACGTCAGCACATCGGCTTCGCGGACCAGCCGACGCCACAGCATCCGGCGCAGGACCGGCTGGCGATCCCAATGGTCGATCAGCCAGACGCTTTGCGCGATCAGTTTCGGCCGGTCCCGTCCGCGTTTCAGCACGGCGAACAGCAGGCAGAAGGCGAGGAATTGCGACTCCGTGTGCGTCCAGATCACCTCCGCCGCGAAGGCGCGGCGGCGGTTGCGCACGGCGTGGAGCAGGTCGAACCCAAGCAGCCAGCGAAACCCCAGTCGCACCAGCCGCCCGAGCCGTCCCTCGCGGTGATCGTGCGATGTCTCGAGCGTCGCACCCATCGCTTCCGCCCGGCGGTAGCCATAGGCATCCCGGTCGTTGATGCCGATCAGCGCGCCCGCATCATACCGACGCGCCCAATTCTCGTCGCCGAACCCGAAGGCCAGATGCACGAAGACCCGCAAGATGACAGTCCCTTATGCTGATTTTGTGCGCCGTGGGTCGGTAAAGGAACGCAAGCCGCCCAACGCCTGTAGAAAAGGCATACCAAATATCGCCGAAAAGACGAGTCCGGAGAATATCCCGAAGACGCGGAGCCAACCTATTCGTCGTCGCGTCTTAGCCGATGCTCCCGAGCGCGCGTACCCGTGCGCGCGCGTGGATCTCGTTTTGCGACAGCACTACGGTCGCGGGGCGGACGCGCTCGATCACCGAGCGGACGAACGGGCGGATCGTCGGGTTGGTCAGCAGGCACGGGATCTCGCCTTCGCCCGCCAGCCGGTCGAACGTCTCGCGGACCGCGGCGATGAACCCCTGCAACGCGGACGGTGCCATCGCGAGTTGGCGCTCGTCGCCGTGGCCGATGATGCTCTCCGCGAACGCAATGTCCCAATCGGGGGACAGCGTGACGATCGGGATCGCGCCGTCGAGCGCCTGTTGCGCAGAAATCTGCCGCGCCAGCCGCGCGCGGACGTGTTCGGTCATCTGCGTCAGGTTGGCGGTGATCGGCGCGGCCTCGGCGATGCCCTCGAGGATCGTGGGGATGTCGCGGATCGACACGCCCTCGCTCAACAGGTTCTGCAGGATCCGCTGGACCCCCGACACCGAGATCCGGCTTGGCACGATCTCCGCGACCAGCTTGGCCGAATCCGGGTGGATCTCGCCGAGCAGCTTCTGCACTTCGGTATAGCTCAGCAGGTCGGCGATGCTGCCCTTGACCAGCTCGGTCAGGTGCGTGGTGATGATCGTGCCTGCGTCGACCACGGTCAGACCGCGGAACCCCGCTTCCTCGCGCAGATCGCGGTCGATCCACAAGGCGGGCAGGTTGAAGACGGGTTCGCGCGTCGCCTCTCCGGGGATGCCGACCGGCCCGCCGCCGGGATTGATGACGAGCAGCCGATCGAGCCGGATCTCGCCGCGTGCGGCCTCGGTCTCCTTGATATAGACGAGATACTCGTCGGGCTTGAGCGCGAGATTGTCGATGATGCGGACTGCCGGGAGCACGAAGCCGAACTCCGTCGCCATCTGGCGCCGTAAAGCGCGGACCTGATCGTCGAGCCGCGGCTCGCGCGCGGCGTCGTTGATGATCGGGAGCAGCCCGTAGCCGATCTCGATCCGCACCGCGTCGATCGCGAGCGTGCGCGAGATCGGTTCCTCCGCGGTCGCCGAGGCTTCCGCTTCGGCGGCGGCCTCTGCGGCGACGGCGCGCTCGGTGCGCTGGGTCGCGGCTCGCGACAGCGCCCAGGCGGCATAGCCCGCGATCCCCGAGAACAGCGCAAACGGGACGAACGGCAGGCCGGGCAGCAGCGCGAGCGCGCCCATCAACGCGGACACCATCCCGAACGCCTTGGGGTAGCGCCCGAGCTGCTCGCCCAGCGCCGCGCCGGTCTTGCCCGCGACCCCGCCTTTGGACACGAGCAGCCCCGCCGCCATCGACACGATCAGCGCGGGGATCTGGCTGACCAGCCCGTCGCCAATCGTCAGTAACGTATAGGTGTGGAACGCCTCGCTGATCGGCACGCCGTGGACCCCGACGCCGATCACCAGCCCGACCAGCACGTTGATCGCGGTGATCAGCAGCGCGGCGATCGCATCGCCCTTCACGAACTTGGACGCGCCGTCCATCGCGCCGTAGAAACCGCTTTCGGCCTCGACTTCGGCGCGACGGTCGCGCGCCTGCTGCTCGGTGATCATCCCCGCGGACAGGTCCGCGTCGATCGCCATCTGCTTGCCGGGCATCGCATCGAGGCTAAAGCGCGCGGCGACCTCTGCGATGCGCCCCGCGCCCTTGGTGATGACGACGAAATTGATGACGACGAGGATCGCGAAGATCGTCAGCCCGATGATCGTGTCGCCCCCGATCAGGAATTCCCCGAACGCGCCGATCACCCCGCCTGCGGCATGCGCGCCCTCATGCCCATGCGCGAGGATCAGCCGGGTCGAGGCAAGGTTGAGCCCGAGCCGGAGCATCGTCGCGATCAGCAGGATCGTCGGAAAGGCGGAGAGCTGGAGCGGTTTCTCGATGAACAAGGCGGTCATCAGGATCATCACCGACAGCGTGATCGACAGCGCGAGCCCGAGGTCGAGCAGCCACGCGGGCATCGGCAGGATCAGCATCGCGATGATCGCGATGACGCCGAACGCGAGCGCCATGTCGCGATTGGCGCCGATCTGGCCAAGCAGGCGGTTGAGCGCGGGCATCGGCTACAGCGCCGGAGTGACGGGGATACCCGCCTCGACGAACGCGCGGAGCTTGTTGCGCATCGTCCGCACCGAAATCCCTAGGATCTGCGAGGCGGAGGTGCGGTTGCCGCGACACCGCTCGAGCGTCAGCAGGATCAGGTCGCGCTCGACATCCTCGACCGTGCGCCCGACGAGCGCGTCCATTTCGGCCGGGCCGTTCGCGCTGCCGGCGGTCGCGGCGAGCGACGATCCGTCGGCGAGGACGAGCGCGGGCGGGGTGATCTCCGGCCCTGCGCCAAGCAGGACCGCACGGTGCATCACCTCCTGCAACTCGGCGACGTTGCCGGGCCAGCCATAACCGCAAAGCAGGCGGCAGGTGTCGTCGCTCAGCGTCGGCGCGGTGCGGCCTTCGGCGGCGGCGGACGCGGTCGCGAAGCTGCGGGCGAGCAACGCGAGGTCGCCCCCGCGCGCGCGCAGCGGCGGCAGCACGATCGTCGCCAGCGCAAAGCGCGCGAGCAGATCGGCACGAAACCGTCCTGCCTCCACCAGCGGGTCCAGCGCCCGCCGCGCGCTCGCGATCAGCCGCGGCGCGCCGGGGTCTTCGAGTCCGCCGAGCAGCCGGGTCTGCAACGGCGCGGGCAACACGTCGATATCGCGCAGGAAGACGGTACCGCCGCGCGCGGTCGTCATCGCGCCACGCCGGCCCGCGCGCGCGCTGGGGAAGGCGGTGCCGTCATGGCCGAACAGTTCATATTCGAGGATGTCGGGCGCGACACCGGCGCATTCGATCGTCACGAAGCTCCCCATGCCGCGCCCGGCCTGGTGGATCGCCTGCGCGACGCGTTCCTTGCCGGTGCCGCGTTCGCCGGTCAGCAGGATCGGCGCGTGGCTCGGCCCCATCGCGCGCGCGAAATCGAGCGCGCGGGTGAAGCTCGGGTGGTCGCCGATCAGCGGCCCGGCGGGGAGCGCGGCGATCTCGCGGATCGCGGCGGCGATCAGGTCGCGGTCGGGCGGCAGCGGGACATAATCGCGCGCGCCCGCGCGGATCGCGGCGACCGCGCGCGCCGCGGAGGCGTCGATCCCGCACGCGATCACCGGGACCGCGAAGCGTTCCGCCGCGAGATCCGCGAGGAAACCGCAGACGTCCGCCGCGACGTCGATCATCACCAGCGCGGCGCCCTGCTGGCGCAGGCAGTCGAGCGCCGCCGCCACCGTCGTTGCGGTCGCGACTTCGGCCCCCGCATCGCGCGCCATTCCCGCCGCGACGTGAAACGCGCCATCGGCTGGCCCGACCAGCAGCATCCGGACGATCGCCCCCGCCACCGGTTCAGCGCCCTGCCCGGACGATTTCGGTGAGCGTCACGCCAAGCGCGTGATCGACCAGCACCACCTCGCCGCGCGCGACGAGGCGATCGTTGACGAACACGTCGACGGGTTCGCCGACACGCCGGTCGAGTTCGAACACCATTCCGGTGCACAGCCCGAGCAGATCCCCGACCGGCATCTGCGCGCGCCCGAGCACCGCCTGCACCTTGACCGGGACCTCGTGCACTGCTTCCAGCCCGGTCGGGGGGGCAGGGGGCGTCGCTGCCACCGGATCGTCGAATTCCTGATAGACCGGACCGATCGAGTCCTCGGTCGTGCCGGCGAATGTCGCCAGATCGTGCGATGCCTGCGCGTCGTCGGGAAAGACCGGGTCGGACATGCTCTGCTCCATCATGCGTTCATCCACTGGCGCAGGACCGCTGCCGCCTCGGGCGGGCTGGCGGCGACGCTGTCGCCGATCTTCTTCAGGACCGATGCCTTCACGCGGCCATCGACCTGCGCGACGGTGATCTCATGGTCGAGCAGCGGCTGGTCGCTCTGCGCGGCCTGCAGCGCCTCGAGCTGGCGCAGTGCGTCGGGATCGCCGCCTGCGGCCTGCTCGGCGATCGCGAGCATTTCCGCCTGCTGGTCGGCGAGCGCCACCTGCGGGTCTTCGGCGGGGGCCGCCACCGCCGGATCGCGCCGCGCGCGGATCATCCGCAGCGCGACCAGCCCGACCCCGGCAATCACCAGCAGCTTGACCAGCCCGACGACCTGATCCGACGTCAGCACCGCCCACCATGCGCTCTTGCTGTCCGCCAGCGCGCCGTCCGCGGCGAACGCCATGCTTTCGATCACCACGCTGTCGCCGCGCTGCGCATCGAGCCCGACGGTATTCTCGACCAGCCCCTTCAGCCGCTGGATCTGCGGCGCGGGCAGGCCCTTGGTGCCGCCATCGACCATCACCGCGACGGTCAGCCGGTTGATCTTCCCCGGCGCGCGGACGACCATGCTGTGCGTGGTGCTGTTGGCGTAGGTCGTGTCCTCGGAGGTCTCCTTGCGCGCGGTCTGCCGCGTGTCGCCGCCCCCGGTAGCCGGGGGTTGCCCTTGCGCTTCGGGAAGTTGCGTCGCGACGGTTGCCGCGCCGGTGCTCTGGAGTTCGCGATTCTGGTCGTCATTGTCGACCGTCACCTGCCGCGCGATCACCTGCTTGTCGGGATCGAACACGGTCGAATCCTCGCGCGTCTGGTCGCGGTCGATCTGCGCCGCGACTTCCGCGCGGACCTTGCCCTGGCCGACGATCGGCTCGAGCAAGGCGACGATCTGGTCGCGCAGCTTCCCCTCGACCTGCGCCTGGCGCGTGTCGGCGTCGCTGCCGCCCATCGCATTCGCTTCGCCCGCGCGCGCGAGCAGCGCGCCGGTCTGGTCGACGATCGACACCGCTTCGGGCGCCAGTTCGGGAACCGCGGACGAGACGAGGTAGCGGATCGCCTGGATCGTCTCGGCGGGGAGCCGTCCGCGCGTCTTGACCGTGACGGCGGCCGATGCACGGCGCGCCTCGGCGGCGAACATCTGGCGTTCGGGCATGACGAGATGGACGCGCGCCTGCGTTACCGCGTCGATACTCTGGATCGAGCGCGCGAGTTCCCCCTCGATCGCGCGGGTCTCGTCCATCTTGGCGCGCGAGGCCGAGACGCCGAACGGCTGTTCGGCATCGAGCACGTCATAGCCGATCTTGCCGCCGAGCCGGTCGCCCGCAAGCGTCATGCGGAGGGTGGCGATCTTGTCCTGCGGCGCGAGCACCGCGCTGCCGTCGGCCGAAAGCTGGAACGGGATGTTCTGCGCGCGCAGCTTCTCGCCGATCGCGGCGGCGGCGGTCGGGTCGAGGTCGGTGAACAGGAACGCGATCGTCCGGTCCTCGCCGCGCAGCGCGACGACCCCGAGCACCGCGAGCAGCGCGGCGGCGACCACACCCATCACGATCAGGCGTTTGGGCCCCAATTGGGCGATCAGTTGGCGGAACTGCTCCAAGCGCGACCCCGTGGCGTTGCGGGGCAACAGCCCCGTTTGCCGAATTATAGGCAGGCGGGGGCGGGGCAGGTCTTGCCGGTGGGAAAAACTTGCCGGGTCAGCCCGCGTCCCGTGGCGCGAGCAGCGTCGCGGCATGGCTCGCGACCGCAGGGCGGCCGAAATGATAGCCCTGGCCCAGCTCGCAGCCGAGCTCGATCAGCAACTCCGCCTGCGCCGGGGTCTCGATCCCCTCGGCGACGATCGTCATGCCGATGGTCCGCGCGAGTGCGACGATCGCGCGGACGATGCCGTCGCCCTTGCCGTGCCCGTCCATCGCCATCACGAAGCTGCGGTCGATCTTGAGCACGTCGAACGGCAGGCGGTGGAGCGAGGACAGCGAGGAAAAGCCGGTCCCGAAATCGTCGAGGCTGGTCTGCACCCCCCAGCGCCGGATTTCCTCGATCACCTGGCAGGTATGGTCGATATCGACGATCGCGGTGCTTTCGGTCAGCTCGAGCCGGATCCGCGTCGGGTCGACCCCGGTCTCGAGCACGATCTGCCGCACGCGCGCGGCAAAGCCCGGCTGCGCGAACTGGCGCGCGGAAATGTTGATGCTGATGAACGGCGCGACCCCGTCGCGCATCGGCCAGCTCGCCGCGGTCGCGCAGGCCTCGCGCAGCACCCAGTCGCCGAGGAACAGGATCAGCCCACTCGTTTCCGCCACGTCGATGAACTCGGCGGGCAACAGCCGACCGCGGAGCGGATGGTTCCAGCGCACCAGCGCCTCGAACCCGCAGACCGACCGGCTTGCGTCGAGCGTCACGATCGGCTGGTAATCGAGCTCGAACTGACGGCTTTCGATCGCGGCGCGCAATTCGTCGGTCAGCCGCGCGCGGTCGCGCAGCGTTTCCCCCAGCGCCTCGGTAAAGCCGATCGTGCGGCCACGGCCCCCCGCCTTCGCCTCGTACATCGCCAGATCGGCGTCGCGCAGCAAATGGTCGACATTGGCGTGGAGCGCATTGCCGATCGCAAAGCCGATCGAGGTTCCGACCGGCGCGATGTCGGTGACGAGGCCAAGCCTGTCCTGCAACGCGTCGTGCAGCGCGGTGGCGATCGTGCCGATCGTGCCGTGTGCCGCAAGGTCCTCGCCCGCCAGATCCTCGACCAGAATCGTGAATTCGTCGCCGCCCATCCGTGCGGGGGAGGCGCGCCAAGCGGCGGGATGCGCCTCGCGCTCGCCCTCCAGCCGCGCCAGCGTGTCGCGCAGGATATCCGCGACGCGGATCAGCACGCGGTCCCCGGCATGGTGGCCAAGCGAATCGTTGACCAGCTTGAAGCCATCGAGATCGAGCACCATCACCGCGAGCGCATGCCGCCGCGGCGGCGCGAGTCGGTCGAAGCTCGCCTGCAGCCGATCGCTGAACAACGCGCGATTGGGCAGGCGGGTCAGCGGATCGTGCAGCGCGTCATGGACCAGCGCGCGCTGCGCGCGGTCCCGCTCGAACACGCGACCGAGCTGGATCCCCGCCTGTTCGAGGATGCCGATGATCTCGGTGTCCTCGGGCACCGCCTGGCGCATGTAGAATTCGAGCACGGCTACCACGTCATTGCCCGCGAGCACCGGAAACGCGCAGCCGGTGCCGAGCCCGCAACGCGCGGCGACGTCAGCGCGGAGGAAGTGTTCGGAATGGCCCGGATCGGTGATCCACTCGGAGCGCCCCCTCGCGAAGACCCGGCCCGGCAGCCCTTCGCCACGGCCGAACGGCATGCGCCGCGATGCCTCGACGAACGCCATCACGTCTGCCGCATCGGTCGCGCGCCAGATGTCGCACGCCTCGACCCGGAGCAGATCGTGCGACACCATCAACACGTTGCCGACCGTCCAGCTCATCCGCTCGCAGATCATTTCCAGCGCGGCATCGAGTGCCTCGGGAATCGTGCGCGCGCTGTTGGCAAGCTCGGTGATATGCTGGAGCAGCTGCAACCGCTGCTTGCTTTCGTACAGCGTGCGGAGCCCGTGTTCGGCGATTCGCTCGGCCTCTAGCCGCGCCGCGCGTTCGCGCTGGGCAATCCGTTCGGCGCGCGCGAGCTGTTGCTCTAACGCCGGAGCCGCCGCCACGAGGGCGTGTTTCATCCGTCCCACCGGACGCGAAGCCGACAGAGCGGGCTGTCGTCCAGCATGCAGGCCAGATGCGAGACCGTTACCTGTTCGCCATAATGCACCGCCGCGCCCCGGATGAACCCCTCCGCCAGCGCGCACAGCCGGCGCGGCGACTGGTAGCCGATGATCAGGTCGCCATCGGGCGTGGTGCTGAACTGGAAGTGCGGGCAGCCCGCGCCCGAGTAAAGCTTGCGGACTTCGGGGTGGATGATCTCGTTGACGCTCAGGATGAAGCTGCGCGCGCTGCGGTGCCCCTGGAAGAAGACACCATAGCGTTCGGCGAGCAAGGGGATTGCCGCCTCGCCGAACCAGCGCAGGACGTCCGGCGGGGCGGCGCCGGTCGCGGCGGCGGCGGCGTCGACGAGCGCGAGCATCGTCTCGTCGGGGTAGCTGCCAAGCGAGGTGAAGGCGCCGTCGACGCCTGCTGCATCGAGCAGGTCATCCCATGTGTCCGGTCCGTGCTCAAGCGTGACGGCTTCTTCCAGGATATTGAAAATAATGCCCTTCATACGCCGGCTGCCCCTTACTGAACCGGGCTGGAATGAGACAATAACATTGCGATTTCGTTGCCGACGATGGCATCGCGCGCGGCGCGGTCGAGGCTCAGGCCACCGTCGTCCCACGCGATCCGCGCGTCGCCCGGTGCCAGCGCCGGGTCCGCAGTGACGTGCAGGTTTAGACGACGACGGTCCTGCGCCTGCCGCTGCGCGATGCGATCCGCGACTGGTTCCAGGAGATCGGGGTGGACTCGCACGACCAGCTCGGTCCCGCGCGCCACCTGCGCGAGTGCGCGGCCGATCGCCGCGTCGACCGGTGCGGCGGGATCGAGTGCAAGCGTGTGCGCGGCGAGGTGTTCGGCGGCGGTCCGCGCGAGGGCGGCGGCATCGCGGAGCAGCTCGGCGCGGGTTTCGCCGAGCGTGTCGGTCAGCGCCTCGACCCCGCAATGGAGCGCATCGATCGCCGCGAGCAGCGCGGTCTCGCGGTCCGCCCGGGCATGGACCAGCCCTGCGGCGAAGCCGTCGGCGCGCGCGCGGGCGAGTTCGTCGCGGTGCGCTGCATCGCGGCGCGCCGCTTCGGCCTGCGCCAGCTCGAGCTCGATCGCGAGCGACTCCGCATCGCGGGGCTCGTCTTCGGCCTGCGGGGCGGCGGCGGTGAACACGCGGTCGAACGCGAACGGGCGCGCGTGGAACGACAAATCCATCGAAATCCCCTTCGGTTACAGGATCATCGTATCGTCGCTCTTGGGGTCGACCAGCACGATCTCCCCCCGTTCGGCGAGCGATTTGGCGAGCCGCACGAGCGCGCTTTGCGCTTCCTCGCAGTCGCGCGCGCGGATCGGGCCCATCCCGGCCATGTCCTCGCGCAGCAGCTTCGCCGAGCGCTCGGTCATCGTCGAGAAGAACAGTTGCTTGATGAGCTCGGGCGCGCCCTTGAGGGCGAGCGCCATCTGCCTTTTGTCGGCCTGGCGGACGATCACGCCGATCGCGGCGGGGAGCAGGTTGGCGAGGTCCTCGAAGGTGAACATCAGCGCGCGGATCCGTTCGGCGGACTCGGGCGCCTTGGCATCGAGTGCCTCGAGCATCGCTTCCTCGGTCGCGCGGTCCATCGCGTTGAACAGCTCGGCCATCGATTCATGCGGGTCGCGGCGTTGCGAGCGCGCGAAATTGGCCATGAACTCGTTCTTGAGCGTCGCCTCGACCTGCGCGAGCACTTCCTTCTGCACCGTGTCCATCCGCAGCATTCGCTGGACGACATCCACCGCCAGATCGCGCGGCAGCGCGGCGAGCACGCGCGCGGCATGGTCGGACTTGAGCTTGGACAGGATCACCGCGATCGTCTGCGGATATTCGTTGCGCAGATAGCCGGCGAGCACGCCTTCGCTAACGTTCGACAATTTGTCCCACATCGTCCGGCCGGACGGCCCACGAATATCCTCCATGATGTCGCGCACGCGCTCGGGCGGCATCATTCCGTTCAGCAGCCGCTCGGTCGTCTCGAACGAGCCGTGGCAGGAGGAAAGGCTCGAAATCTCGGTGGTGAACTGGAGCAGCAGATGCTCGATCACCGCGGCGGGCACGCGCCCGAGCTGCGACATCGCCGACGACAGCTCCTTCATCTCCTCGACCGACAGCTGCTCCCAGATCGGCGCGCCATAATCCTGCCCGAGCGCGAGCATCAGCGCGGCGGCGCGCTCGCGTTGCGAGAAGCGTTTGAGCTCGGCGGGTTCGGCGACGGGGGCCATCAGCATGACGGAATGCTCCAGCAACAGACTTGGTAACGCCGCCGGATGCCGCGCGGCACGTCTATTATAGAGGCGGGACGGCCCATCTCGGGCCGCCGCCCGTGTGTTTAGAAGCGCTGCCCGCGCCAGCCAGGATGGGACTGCACGAGAATGACCGATCTGATCGCCGGTGCAGTCCGCCAGATGAAGCATCTTGCCGAACGCCAGCGCGTGGTCGCGCAGAACATCGCCAACAGCGAGACGCCCGGCTTCAAGGCGCAGGACGTCGCGGCCCCCGATTTCGGGACGCTGCTGGACGGGGGCGGAAGTTCCAGCGTCGCCGCGCCGCGCGTCGCGCCGACCGCGGCAATGGTCGCGCTCGGCGCACGGCCGGGGGCGGGCACCGCGCTCATTCCGGATCGCGATACGTTCGAGACCAAGCCCGACGGCAACACGGTCACGCTGGAGGATCAGTTGCTCAAGATGGGCCAGATCCAGGCGGACTTCGCGGCAGTCACGGGCATCTACCGCAAGCAGCAGGCGCTGCTCCAGACCGCGCTCGGCAAGCATGGGGGGTGATCCCCCCATCCGTTCGGGCTGAGCGCAGTCGAAGCCCCTGGCACGCCGCGGGCCCTGCAACTTCGCTGAGGGCGAACCGCGTGAGGCCTCTTACAAACTCGTATTGATCGCGATCGGTGCTGCCTGTTCGGTGTTCCACAGCAGCCCGCCCGCGCTATAAGCCGTCGCGGTCGCGCCGGTGCGGCGTTGCGCTTCCTGCGCGATCGCGCCGAGCAGATCGTCAGACAGCGCGATTTGCCGTTCGAGGACCACGGCATTGGCGCGCGCCGCCTGCATCAGGGCTTCCGACGCCGTTGCCAGCACCGCGCGGGTGTCCGGATCGAGCGTCGCCTGCCAGCCCGGGGTCTCGCGGTCGTTCCGCGCGAGCCGAGTCTCAAGCGCGGCGACGACGCGGCCCTTGGCCGTGGCAAGTTCGCCGATCCGGCGATAGCCGCCGGGCCGGGCGAGCAGGTCGCTCTCCTCGCCGATCAGGAGCGTGAGCGACTGGACGAGATCGAGGAGTTCAGCGGGCATCGGGGGTTCCTTGCTGGAGGCGCAGGATTTGGTCGAGGACGCTCGGCGCGAGGCCGAGCCCGCCGCGCGCGGCCATTGCGGTGCCGAGCTTCTCCGCGAGCACGCCGCGGAACACGTCCTCGCCATTGCCGCCCGAGAATTCGCCGGGGTCGACGCTTTCCATCATCAGCTGCGTCATCTGGCCGAGGAACACCGCCTCGAACGATTCCGCGGTCTTGCGGTCCTTCGGGGTCGCCGTCGGTGTCGCTGTCGGGGCGGGCGTGGCGGGCACAGCGAGGGCGGGGCGCGCGGAGTCCATCATTGCACCTGGATATCGGCCTGAAGCGCGCCTGCGCTCTTCACCGCCTGGAGGATCGTGATCAGGTCGCGCGGGCTGACCCCGAGCGTGTTGAGCCCGGAGACGAGTGCCGCGAGCGTCGGTTCCCCGCCGACCAGCCCGAGCGAGGCGTTGTTGCCGTCGTTGACGGTGATCGCCGTGCGCGGGACGGTCGTCGTCTGGCCGTTCGACAAGGGCGCGGGTTGCGACACGACCGGGCTTTCGGTGACGCTGATCGTCAGCCCGCCCTGCGCGATCGCGACCGGGCTGATCCGCACGTCCGCGCCCATCACGACCGTTCCCGACGCCTCGTTGATGACGACGCGCGCGGGCTGATCGACCTTGACCGGCAGATTCTCGATCGCGCCGACCAGGTCGACCATCGATCCGCCGAAGCCGCTGCCCGAATGCAGCTCGACCGTGGCGGGGTCGAGCACCGTCGCGGTCCCCGCGAACCGGCCGTTGACCGCCGCCGCGATCGTGTTGGCGGTGGTGAAATCGGGGTTCTTGAGCGCGAGCTTGAGCGTCGTTGCGGAGCGCAGTGCGTAGGGCACTTCGCGCTCGATGATCGCGCCGTCCGCGATCCGCGCGGAAGTGGCGACGCCGCGGCTGACGCTCGCGCCGGCCCCTTGCGCCTTGAACCCCGAGACCGCGAGCGGCCCCTGCGCGACCGCATAGATCTCGCCGTCGAGCGCGCGCAGCGAGGAGACGATCAGCGTGCCGCCCTGCAGGCTGGTGGCATCGCCGATCGCCGAGACGGTGACGTCGATCCGCGAGCCGGTGCGCGCGAACGGCGGCATCGTCGCGGTGATCGAGACCGCGGCGACGTTCTGCGTCTTGAGCGGGGAGCCGCGCACGTTGACCCCCATCCGCTCGAGCATCGCCTGGAGCGATTCCTCGGTGAACGGCGCGTTGCGCGTGCGGTCGCCGGTGCCCGCGAGCCCGACGACGATGCCATAGCCGACCAGCTGGTTGGAGCGGACGTTCTCGACGTCAACGACATCCTTGATCCGCCCGTTGGCGAGCGCCGCCGGAGCCGCCAGCACCATCGCGAGCGTGGCAAGCATGCGGATCACCCTCAAGGCCTGAAGCGTCGCGACGCTGCGCATATTTCCCTTCCCCTCGGTCACCAAAGACCGTTCGCTTCTCTTATAGGAAGACAGAGCGGTGACGGTTCGCCGGGGAGAACGGGTTTTGCGCGTCGAAGGGGTTTCGGTGCCGGTTCAGGCGTTGCTCGCGGCGCTGCCGCGCGCGACCGCCGGGTTCCGCGCGACCGACGCCGCGCCCGCCGCAACCGAACTGCCCGCGCCACCGCGCCCGCTGCAGGCGGCGACCTCGGTCCAGATGCTCGTCGCGCTGGCGGCGACCGAACCCCCGCGCGAGCGCCGCCGCCGGCTTGTCGCCGAGGTCGATCACGGCCTCGGGCTGCTCGAACGGCTCCACGCCGCCACGGCCGCCGGCGTGGCCCCGCCCGCGATGCTCACCGAGCTGGCGGACTGGGCGGCGCGGTTCGTTCCGCCCGACGATCCCCAGGCCGCCGCAATCGCGCGCGACGTCGAACTGCGCGTCCGCGTCGAGCTCGCGCGGCACGAACGACACCTGTAACCCCGCCTGCGTTGACGGTCAGCACTATGGACCATATACGGTTCATATGGTCTGGTTAGGCAAGGCGGTGATATGGGTATCGTGAAGATCGACGACGTTTTGCACGAGGATGCGCGACTGGCGGCGAGCGTGATGTGCCGCTCGATCAACGCGCAGGCCGAATTCTGGATGAAGATCGGGATGCTTGCGGAAGCGCATCCGACCTTGTCGTTCAACGACATCGTCACTGCGCAACTGGCGTCCGCGCGGGTCCATCGGCCCGAGATCGCTGCGCCGCGCGACACCGTCTGAGATGATCAAGACCGCTGCCGAAATCGCGCTGCTGCGCGTGTCGGGGAAATTGCTCGCGTCCGTTTTCGAGATGCTCGACACGCAGGATCTGGTCGGCATGACGACGTTGCAGGTTAACGACCTAGTCGAGCGGTTCATCACCGTGGATCTCGCATCGCGCCCCGCGAGCAAGGGGCAATACGGGTTTCAATACGTGCTCAACTGCTCGATCAACCACGTCGTCTGCCACGGCGTCCCCAGCGCGGACGCGGTGATCGCGGCGGGCGACATCATCAACCTCGACATCACGCTCGAGAAGAACGGCTTCATCGCGGATTCGAGCAAGACCTATATCGTCGGTACGGCAACCCCCGCCGCGCGGCGGCTGGTGCGCGTGACGCAGGAAGCGATGTGGAAGGGGATCGGCGCCGTGCGGCCCGGCGCGCATCTCGGCGACATCGGCTTCGCGATCGAACGCCATGCCAAGTGGAACGGATATGCGGTCGTGCGCGACTATGCCGGGCACGGCATCGGTCGCGAGATGCACGAGGAACCGACCGTCCTGCATTTCGGCCGCGCCGGGACCGGGATGCTGCTGCGCGAGGGGATGGTCTTCACGATCGAGCCGATGCTCAACCAGGGCACCCGCAAGGTTTCGACCAAGGCGGATGGCTGGACCGTCGTCACCAACGACGGCAAATTGTCCGCGCAGTTCGAGCATACCGTCACAGTGACCGCCACCGGGGTCGAGGTGCTGACGCTGCGTCAGGGGGAAACCGCGGGCGAGCGGTAGCATCCTTCAACGTGATGCAGGTGGGCGACGCGCAAAACGAACGGGGAGGGGCAATTCGCAGGAATGCCCCTCCCCATCGATGGTCTTCAGAACTCGTCCCAATCGTCCTTGTCGCGCACCAGCGCGGGGATCGCGGCGGCGGGGAGCGGCTTGACCGGTGCGAGATAGGCGGGCGTCGTCTTGGCCGGTGCGGCATTTTTAGCAGCCGCCTTCGCAACGGGCCTGGCGACCGTCTTTGCCGTCGTCACGTGCTGCCCGATCGTGAACACCGCCGCCTTCTGCGTCAGCGTCCCGACTTCGCCGTTGAGGTTGCGCGCGGCGGCGGAGGCCTCCTCGACCATCGCCGCATTCTTCTGCGTCCCTTCGTCCATGTCGTGGATCGCGGTGGCGATCTGCTGGATCGCGGCGGCCTGCGCGGCATTGTCCACCGACATCGAGGCGAGCAGCTCGTGCACCACGCCGACATCGTCCGAAATCGCGAGCAGCGCGCGATCGACCTTGTGGACCGCGTCGACCGCGAGGACGACGTCGTTCTGCGTCGTGGTCAATTGCTCGCGGGCGCGCTTGGCTTCTTCCTCGGAGCGCATCGCGAGCTGCCCGACGAGATCCGCGACCACCGCGAAGCCGCGCCCGGATTCGCCCGCGCGCCCCGCCTCGACCGCGGCGTTCATCGCGAGCACGCGGGTCTGGAATGCGATCTTGTCGAGCCCCTCGATCACGCTGTTGATCCCCTTCGCGCTGTCCGACACGCGGTGCATCGCCTGGACCGCCTCGCCCGCGGTGCCGCGACCGGTGCCGACCGTCGCGATCGCCTGGTCCGCGCGCTCGACCGTACGGTGCGCATTGTCAGCGCCGGTGCGGAGCCGGTCGTTGATCTGCGTGACCGCAGCCGAGGTTTCCTCCAGCGACGCGGCGCTCGCCTCGGTCCGGCGGGCAAGGTCTTCCGATGCCTGTTCGATCTCGCTCGATCCCGCACGGATCGTCCGCGCGCTGTCCGACACCGCGCCGATCAGGTCGCGCAGGCTGGCGAGCGCGGCGTTGTAATGCGCCCGCAACTCGGCGTAGCTCGGCGGGAACTCGCGCGTGATCGGCTGGGTCAGGTCGCCCTTCGCCATCCGCTCGAGATGCCCCGAGACGGTCTCGATCACCATCGCCTGGTCCGCGTCGGCAATCTTCTTCGCGGCGGCCTGCCGGTCCTGTTCGACCGCATTGTCGCGGAACACCAGCAACGCGCGGGCCATTGCGCCGACTTCGTCGCGCCGTTCGGTGCCGTCGACGTCGATCGCGTTGGTCCCGCCGGCAAGCGTGCGCATGCCCTTCTCGAGCGCGCCAAGCGGCCCCGTGATCGTCCGCTGCGTCACCAGGATGCTGGCGCCGATCGCGACGATCACGCCGATCACGCCGATCAGCACCAGGCTGTGCTGCGTCGCGGACGCGCGCGCCGCGAGCGCGGCCGTGGTGTCGTTCGAGGCGGTTTCGCGCGTGTCGATCAGCGTGGCGATACTCTCCCTGAACTGCGCGGCAAGCTGGTCGGCCTCGCTCAACGAGCGGCGCGCGCCGTCATTGTCGTTGCGCAGGCCCTGCTCCATCGCGTGCCCGACGCTGGCATCGAGGCGCGACAATCGCGTTTCGATCGCGCGAAGCGCTGCGGCGGCGGCGGGTTCGGCCTGTGCCACCTTCCGCAGCAGGTCATGCGCCTCGGCGGTGTCGCGGCGTTCCTGCGCGGCGGCGTCGCGCGCTTCCTTGCTGGCGCCGTCATACGCCATCGTCTTGTAACCGGCATAGACCAGCGATCCTGACAGATCGCTGATCCGCGCCAGCCGCGTATCGTTGGGCAGGGTCGTCCCCGACAGCGCGGCATAGCCGGTGCTGATCGAGCCCAATTGGCTTGCGCCGTTGAACACGACGAACAGGGTCACGACCCCGAGCGACAGGATCAGGACCGCGATCTTGATCGCGATCTTGAGATTGGTGAAGAAGGTCATCGTTGCCCCTTTGCGTGCAAGACTCCACCGCACGGAAGGAGCGGCGATGGATCGATCCCGGATATTATAGAGTGCAGGCGGCGCGCCCGTTGTCGCCCTGCCGACAATTCGCTCACCGCAGGTAATCGGCGAGGCTGAGCCCGCTCAACTGGCTGAACACCGAATAGCTTGCCTGCAGCATTGTCTTCTGTTGCGACAGGTCCATCGCGATCTGCCCGAGATCGGCATCCTCCTGGGTGCTGATGATCCCCTTGAACAGCGTCGCGCGGTCCTCGGCGCGCGTCGTGAGCGTCTCGGCCTGCGCCTGGCGGTGCCCGTTTTCGGCGTTGAGCGCGCGAACCCCCGTCATTGCACGGTCGAGCGCGGTTCCGGCGTCCTTCAGCGCGGTGCTCTGCGCCGCGGTCAGCGGGCCGGTGAACGGCCCCGCATCCGCCAGCTTGCGGAACACCTGTGCGACCGCGCCGCCGAGATCGCTGGCGGAGATGCCGTACACCATGTCGCGATTGTCGCCGACCCGCGCGCTGGCGCGGACGCTGCCATTGGTGAAATCCTTGGCGGGGTCGCTCGACAGGTCCTGCAGCGTGGCAGGGGTGAACGGCTTCGCGTCCTGCCCGCCGCCAAACAGCGGAACGCCGCCCTCCTCGGTATTGAGCAGCGCGGAAAATTGCGCGAACGCGCTCTGGATCGTATCCTGCAGCCCCGCGGTTTCTCCGGTTCCCTTCGCGGTCAGCAGGCTTTGCTGGAGGTCGGTGCCGAGCGTGTCGATCCCGCTGATCGCGGTGTCGTACAGCGATAGCGTGGTGCCGAGCTGCCTGGCGACGGTCGATTGCGCCTCGGCGCGCGCCAGCATCGAATGCGTCGTCAGCGTGCGCACCGCATCGCTGCCGAGCGCGGCGAGGTCGTTCGCTTTCTTGCCCGACGCAAGCTGCGCCTGCGTTTCCGCAAGCCGCGCCTGGTTGCGCTGGATCGCGTCGGCGGTGAGGCGTTGCTGCGGAATGGTGGCGATACGGGTCATGCCGGTTCCTTTCAACGGACCATGGTGAGCAGCGTGTCGTACATCGCGTTCACCGTGGAGATGACGCGCGCGGCGGCCGAATAGCTGTTCTGCAGCACGACCATCTGCGACAGTTCCTCGTCGATGTTGACGCCCGAAAAGCTGTCGCGCCGGTTGACCGCATCGTCGCGCCGCGCGGTCGCCTCGGTCAGCCGCATCTTGGCGAGCGCGGCACTGCTGCCCGCGCCGCCGAGCACCTGCGCGGCCAGCTTTTCTACCGAAACCGTGCCCGCGACACCGAGGTCGATCGGCTTGCCCTGCGCGTCGGCATAGCCCGCCGCGCCCGTACGGTCGGTGCTGCCGAGCGCGATTCCGCCGGGCACCGCGCGCGTATCGAGCAGCGCGAGCGGCAGGCGGCCGGTATTGCCCTGGATATCGGGGCGGATCTTGCCCGACTGGAGCACGCTTGCCCCGCCGGTCAGCCCCGCGATCATCGTGAAGCTGCGCCCGGTCCCCGCGCGATCGGTCGAATCGCCGGGAATGCTCAGCGAAGCGCCCGCGACAGTGGGGTTGGCGGCG
The DNA here is from genome assembly GCF_000251145.1 of Sphingomonas sp. PAMC 26621. Taxonomy (GTDB): domain Bacteria; phylum Pseudomonadota; class Alphaproteobacteria; order Sphingomonadales; family Sphingomonadaceae; genus Sphingomonas. The sequence continues at coordinate 209,042 of NZ_AIDW01000004.1, forward strand.
AACCGCATGCGGCCCGTCGCATCGAGCGAGACCTGGCCGAACTGCCCGAGCGGACTTGCGTTGAGACTGGTGACGAGATCGCCGAACGTGCCCCCCGCGACCGGCGCCAGCGTATATTGCGCGAGCAGCCGCCCCGCACCGTCGCGCAGCATGATCGCATGGCCGCGGACAAGGACCAGAAGACTCACGACCCAACCGAAAAACGGCTGAGCGACGCGCGCAAGAAGGGCGATGTCGCGCAGGCACCCGAGCTGCGCCACGCGTTCGGCTTCGTCGCGATGCTGATCGCGACCGGCAGCGTCGGCACGATCGCATTCGCGCGGCTCGGCACCGGCCTCGCGCATCTGTGGGGCAATGCCGAGGCGGTCCCGCTCGCGCCCGACGGCGCGCACGCGCTGCTGACCGCGCTGTTCGGCGCGACCTTTACCGCGCTGCTGCCATTGTTCGCGTGCCTCGTCGGGTGCGCGCTGGTCGGCGGGGTGGTGCAGGCGCGCCCGATGCTGGTGTGGTCGCGGATCGCGCCCAAATGGTCCAAGCTGTCGCCGATTGCGGGGGCGAAGCGGCTGTTCGGTCCGCGCGCGCTGGTCGAATTCGGCAAGACGCTCGCCAAGCTGGTCGGGGTGGGTACGATCGCGGGTGTCGCCCTGCGGCCGTTCGTGCCGGGGTTCGAGACGCTGGTCGGGCTCGATCCGATGGCGATTGGCACGGTCGCGGGCGGGATCGTCGCGCAGCTGATCCGCTCGGTCGCGATCCTCGTCGGCGCGATCGCCTTGTTCGACTTCGTCTGGCAGCGCCGCAGCTGGATGGCGAAGATGCGGATGTCGCTCCAGGAGATCAAGGACGAGCACAAGCAGCAGGAAGGCGACCCCAAGATCAAGGCCAAGATCCGCGCGATCGGGATGCAGCGCGCGCGGCGGCGGATGATGGCGGCGGTGCCGGGCGCGAGTGTGGTGATCACCAACCCGACGCATTATGCGGTCGCTTTGCGCTACGATCACGGCAAGGGGTCCGCGCCGATCGTCGTCGCCAAGGGCACCGACGCGGTCGCGCTCAGGATCCGCGAAGTCGCCACCGCCGCGGGCGTGCCGCTGGTCGAGAACCGCCCGCTCGCGCGCGCGCTGTATGCCAGCGCCGAGATCGACCGCGCGATCCCGGTCGAACAGTATGCCGCGGTCGCGGAAGTGATCGGCTACGTCCTGCGGCTGGCGCGCGAACGCGGGTAGGCGGCATTGGGGCAGCCCGAACCCCTTTCAGTTGCGCCCGGCCAGCCCCGCGAGCGGCGCGGGCGCATCCAGCGCCGACAGCTTGGCGAACGCCTTGTCCGCCTTCGCCGGATCGAGCGTCGCGGCGGGCGCGGTCAGGAAATCGAACGCATCGTGCGTGTCGAGCGCGGCGAAGCCGCCCGCGTAGCGCGCGCGCAATGCGCCAAGCGCCGCGCGATCCCCCGTCCGCGACAGCGCGACCGCCTGCCGCAGCACGCGCGCCTGCGCCGCCGCGTCGAGCGCGCGCGGTGGTGGCAGCGCGCGCGCATTGTCCGCGGCGAAGCGCGGCCAGTCGTGCTTCTGCCACAGGATATCGTTCCGCAACGCGTCGCCCCCGGGAGTCCCGTCGAGCAGCGCGAGCGCCTCGTCCGGCTTGCCCAGCCGAACCAGCGCCGTCGCCTCGATCGTGCGGCGCCGCGCCTGAATGTCGGCGGGGAAGACGATCGCCTGCCCCGCGCGGAGCGTCCGCACCGCGCGGTCGGGCGCGCCCGCGAGCAGGTCGAGCTCGGCGACGCGGATCGACAGCGGCCCGGTTGCGGCATCAGCCGGGCGGCGCTCGAGCAGGAAGCGCAGCAGATCGGCCGCGCGCGCATAGAGCCCCGCCGCCGCGAGCCGGTCGGCCAGCCGCGCGGCGATCGTCTCGCCCTCGCCCCCGCCGGGGAGCAGGTCGCGATAATCCCAGAACAGCCCCGCCGCCGGCCCGACCGCCGCGCCATCCGCGCTTGTGACCAACGCACGCAGATGATCCTGCAGCCGCAGCAAGGTCGGCGCGGTCTGGTCGCCCAGATCGAAATAGCGGAACAGCGTCGCCCCCGCCGCGAGCGCGGCGCGCGGGTCGCTGCGCCCGTCCGCGAGCCGCCAGCGCAGCTGCAACGCCCGCCGCTCGACCGCATCGCCGCGCCAGAAGGTTACGGTGTCGAGCGCCTTGAGTGCGGCGGCGTTGGTCAGTTCGCGCGTCGCGACACGATCCTCGGTAAGCGCGAGCGTCGCCTCCGCGCGCTCGCCAGGCGTCCCGTGCAGCGCGACGCGTTCGAGCAACAGCCGCCCGCCGGGCCGGTCCCCCAGCGCGAGCGCGGCGCGCGCGCGGCGGAGGTTGGCGGCGGAATCCTGTTCGCCGAGCGTCGCAAGCATCCGCGTGACGTCGCCGGGATGCGCGCTGGCCAGCGCGACATCGGCGAAGGCGAGCACGAAACCGCGTCGCGCCGCGCGGCCGCGCGCCGAGACGGCGGGCACCGCACAGCGCATCGCGCGCGCCGCGGTCGCCGTCTCGCCAAGCGCGTCGGCGGCGCGCACCCGCCATGCGCACGCCTCGGGATAGCTTTCCAGCAACGGCGCATCGAGCGCGGCCAGCGCCGCGCGCGACCGGTCCATCCGCGCGAGCACCACGCCGTGCGCGAGCTGCCACGCCGCGGTCAGCGCGAGCGCGGGATCGTCGGCGACCATCGTGTCGAGCACGCCCGCCGCCTCGGCCATGCGGTCCGTGGCGATCAGCGCCTGCGCGAGCGTCCAGCGCGCGGCCTGGCGCGTCTCGGCGGTCGACCGTGCGATCGCTGCCCAGGCGGTCGAATCCTGCGTGCGCAGCCACGCACCGTTGGCGGCGGGAAGCGGTTGCTCGGCAAGGATCGCGGCGAAGGAAGCGACCGGACGCGCGGCGGGCGGAGCCGGCACGGGCGCGGTCCCGATCAGGCTCGTCGACAGCGCGAGCAAAGCGAGGCGCGGGCGGATCATGGCAACAGCGCCGCCGCCAGCGCCCCGCCGATCCCCGCCGCAGCCACGAATATCAGCGCCAGCAGCAGGGTGGCGACACTTTCGCGCGAGGCGGATTGCGGCGTGCCCGAGCCGGGTTCACCGATTGCCGTCGCCGCGTCTTCGCCACCGGTGCCGCCCGTTTCCGGCGGTGTCTGTCCGACGGAGACGACGCGCACCCGCGCCGGTTTCTGGTCCTGGCTCATTGCGATCCGCCTGTGAGGGTTCGTGTCTATTATAGAGGCGGGGGCGCGCACCGGGTGGCCGCGCCGAGGGAGACGTTCGATGCCGCGTGCGGCCGGTTCGCTTGTGTTTGCGCTGCTGGCGGTGCTGCCGGCCCCCGCCCTGGCGTCGGAGGGCGGCGCGGCGTCGATCGTGCCGGTCGCCGAACTGCGGGTGCCGATCCTCGATGCCGGGCGGTTTGCGGGCACGCTCCGTGTCCAGTCGGCGCTCGATTATGCCAATCCGGCGGACGGCAAGGCCGCCACCGAACGCGCACCCGAGCTGCGCGCGGCGGCGCTCGCGGCAGGGCTGGACTTCGCGCGGCTCCATGTGTCCGCGCTCGCGCCGATCGATGCAGCGCTGCTTTCGGAAACGCTGACCCGCGCGGCGCGCAGCGTCGACCCGCATGTCCGGCGCGTGCTGATCCTCGACCTCAGCGCGCGGCAGCCATAGCGCGCGGCGCGCGCGCCAGCGCCATCGTCAGCTTTGCCGCCCCCTTCGGCGTCATCGCCGCGAGGATCATACCCGTAGAGCGCTCGCGCATCTTCCGCGCGACTTTCACCTGCACGTCGAGCTCGAGCTGTTCGAACACCAGCGCGGCCTTGGCGGGCTTCATCGCCTGATAGATGCTCGCAAGGTCCGAAAAGCTGTCGGTCGCCGCCTCGGGCGCGCCCGCCTGCGGCCCGGCGGCGGGCGCGGCGCGCGCCGCCTCGAGCTCGGCCTTGATCCGCGCGGCGCTCGCACGGACCGCCTGTTCGCGCAGGTCGAGCGCCTGCTGGCGCTGCGCCGATTGCCGGTCGCGCGTGGCGATGTCCTGCTGCACCGACAGCCCGAGCCGGCTGTCGGTCGCAGGCGACGCGACCGCCACCGCATTGCCGATCGCGGCGATCCCCGCCATTCCGGCGGTGAGCGTGAGCAACGGGATCCGCATCGTCACGATACCGCCTCGGAAACGTCCGCCGCGCGGTTCGCCGAGCCCGCGGTGGCGAGCCGCTCGGCGGCGGCATCGGCGATCTCGATCATCATCCGGAGTTCATCGAGCACCGCCTTGCCCTCGGCGGCGGCGGCGACCTGCCCGCTTCCGGCGGCAAGCGTGCCCTTGAGCTCGGACAGCACGATCCGCGCCTGGACGGTCGACTGGTCGAGCGCGGTCACGACCTGTGCGAGGTCACCGCGCCGGATCGTGTCGAGCGCGCGCTTGACCCGCTGGCTCTGCACCGTGACCGCGATGCACAGCAGCATCGTCAGCAAATTGGCGATCGTCGCGAACGTCATGCCCTTGGTCCCTTCGCAATATCGGTCATCATCCGGACCGCGATGTTGTTCGAGCGTTGCCCGATCTGCACGCGCCCGAGCGTGACGCCGCCGCATTGCAGGTCGAGCGGATCGTCCGGTCCGCGCCGCAGCGGGATCGTCTGCCCCACCGCGAAATCGCGCACCGTTTCGAGCGGCAGCAGCCGCTCGCCGAGCACGACGTCGACGCTGACCGTGGTCTTGCGGACCTCGTCCGCCATATGCGGTTCCCAGATCCCGTCGCGCCCCAGCTTCTCGCCCATGAAGCGCTGGCCGAACAGGTGCTTGACCGGTTCGATCGTGGCGTAGGGGAGGAGGATGCTGAACCGCCCGCCGCGCTCGTCCATGTCGACGCGGAAGGTCGCCACCGTGCAGATGTTGGTCGACCCAGCGATCGTCGCGAAGCGCGGGCTCGTCTCGATCCGTTCCAGCTTCATCGTATTGGGGGTGATCGGCGCGAGCGCCGCGCTCATGTCGGCAAGCACGGTGCGGAGCATCCGTCCGACCAGGTCGCTTTCGATCGTGGTGAAGCCGCGCCCGTCGATCAGCACCGTCGCGCCGCCGCGCCGCCCGCCGAGCAGCGCATCGACGACCGCGTAGATCAGCCCGGAATCCACCGTGACCAGCCCGTAATTCTCCCATTCCTCGATCCGGAACACGCCGATCATCGCGGGCAGCGCAACCCGGCTGAGGAAATCGCCGAAGCGCACCGAGCTGACTTCCTCGAGGCTGACGTCGATCGCGTCCGAGGTGAGGTTGCGCATCGACGTCGCGAAGATCCGCACCATCCGGTCGAACACGACCTCGAGCATCGGCAACCGTTCGTGGCTGATCACGTCGGATTCGATCACCGCGCGCAGCCCCTGCTTGGGGTCGACCGGCGCGCCGATATCGCCGAACAGCGCGTCGATATCGGCCTGGCCGAGCATCGCGTCGCCGCCGATCATCCCGACCGGGGGTTCGGGCAGGTCGAAATCCTCGAGATCGATGCTCATTGCTGAATCAGGTCCTGGATGAGAACGTCCTTCACCGCGCCGTCGCCGAGCGTCTGGTGTGCGCGGACGAGCATCTCTTCCTTCACGCGATACACCGCCGCCGATCCGGCGAGATCGTCGGGGCGCAATTCGCGCAGGAACGGCTGATAGGCGTCGAGCAGCAGCGGCAGTTTCGCGGTGATCGCTTCGGGATTGCCCTTGTCGCCCGGAACCAGCACGAAATGGAGCTTGAGGAAGCGCGAAGCGCCGTCCGCGCTGCGCAGGTTCACGACCATCGCGGGGACGTCGACGAAATGCGCGGCTTCCTTGCCCTTTTCGCCCTCCTTCTCGCCCCCCTTTTCACCGGCACCACCGCCTTCCTTGGCGGACGCTTCGGCCGCAGCCTCCTCCTGCGCGGGTGTCTTGCCGCTGCTGCCGAGCAGCATATACGCGCCGCCCCCGCCGCCCAGCAGCAACACCGCACCGATCGCGCCGAACAGCATCAGCTTCTTCTTCTTGTTGGGCGCGGGCGCGGGCGCTTCGCCGCCTTCGCCCGCTGCGCCGGCACCGCTGTCCTTGTCCGCCTTGCTCATGATCGGTCCCCTCTTGGCACCACGGCGGCGACCGCCCCGGCCATTTGCCGACTATTATAGAAGCGCAGCCGGGCAGTTTTTGCCTAGCGGCGACAAAAAGCGATTTTCCCGAGGGACTGCCTGGTGGACATATCCTCTACCGTATTGCTGAGCCACGAGCAGGCGCTGCGCCGCCAGCTCGACGTCGCGGCGAACAATCTCGCCAACGTCTCGACCGCCGGGTTCAAGCGCGAAGCGCCGGTGTTCCGCGAATATGTCGAGAAGACCGCCGATCCGCAGGCCCCGGTCCAGACCACCTCCTTCGTGCTCGACCAGGGCGCGACGCACGACACCGCGCCGGGCGGGTTCCAGCCGACCGGCAACGCGATCGACGTGATGATCGACGGTGCCGGCTATCTCGCGGTCGACGCGCCCGACGGGACCGTCGCCTATACGCGCGCGGGGTATCTCAAGGTCGGCGACGACGGGTCACTCGTCACCGCGGGCGGCTTGCCCGTGCGCGGCGAGGGCGGGCAACCGATCGCGATTCCGCCCGACCAGATCGGCAAGCTCAGCATCGGTACGGACGGCTCGGTGACAGGGCCGGGCGGCGTGCTCGGGCGGATCGAGGTGACCGTGTTCGACAATGAGGCGGGGGTCGATCCGCGTGGCGACGGACTGTTCACCGCGAGCGGTGGCCGCGCGTTGACCGCCGCCGAAACCAAGCTGCGCAGCGGCGGGATCGAGGGCTCGAACGTCCAGCCGATCGTCGAGACGACCAACATGGTCGAGATCCTGCGCGCCTATCAGACCAGCATGAAGATGAGCGAGGCGATCGGCGACATGCGCAAGGCCGCGATCGACAAGCTCGGCCGGTTCGGCTGACCCCTTTCCACCCAGGAGACCTGTATGCGTTCCCTCTCGATTGCCGGCACTGGCATGCTCGCGCAGCAGACCAACGTCGATGTCATCTCGAACAACATCGCCAACATGAACACCACCGCGTTCAAGCGGCAGCGGGCCGAATTCCAGGACCTGCTGTACGAGCAGGTCTCGCGCCCCGGCGCTGCGGCGGGGGGCGACAATCGCGTGCCGACCGGGATCCAGATCGGCGCGGGCGTCAAGACCGGCGGGGTGTACCGCATCGCGACGCAGGGTGCGCTGACGCAGACCGACAATCGCTACGACATCGCGGTGCAGGGTCGGGGCTATTTCCCCGTCACCTTGCCTTCGGGCGAGACTGGCTACACGCGCGACGGGTCGTTCCAGCTCTCCGACCAGGGGCAGCTCGTGACGGCCGATGGCCTGCCGGTCGAACCCGGGATCACCGTGCCGCCCGAGGCGGTCGATGTCAGCGTGTCCAAGACCGGGCTGGTCCAGGTCAAGCTGGCCGGGCAGCCTGACCTGCAGACCGTCGGCCAGTTGCAGCTCGCGACCTTCGTCAACGAAGGCGGGCTCGAGGCGCAGGGCGGGAACATGTTCCTCGCGACCGGATCGTCGGGGCAGCCGACGCTCGCCAATCCGGGGGAGCCGGGGTTCGGGACGATCCAGCAGGGCTTCATCGAGGCGTCGAACGTCAATCCGGTGTCCGAGATCACCGCGCTGATCACCGCGCAGCGCGCCTATGAGATGAACAGCCGCGTCGTGAAGACCGCCGACGAAATGCTCGCGACGACGAGCCAGATGCGATGAGCGTGCGGTTGGCGAAGTTCGCGCTGCTGGCGCTCGGCGCTGTCACCGGTCCTGTGCCGGGGCAGGGTGTTGCCCCCGTGGCGCGGCCCGCAATGGTCCGGGTCGCGGTGCTGGGGCACCCGGTCGGGCAGGGGAAAACGCTTGTCGCAAAAGATTTTACTTATGAGGACCGCGCCATCGGCCAGGCCCGTGGGGCGCTCGATCCGGCCGACGCGATCGGCAAGGAAGCGGTGCGCGGACTCGCGCCCGGCAGCGTCGTGCGGATCACCGACGTGGTCGCGCCCCGGCTGGTCCGCCGCGGCGAGCCGGTGCTGATCGCCTATCGCAGCCACGGTCTGCTGATCACCACCAGCGGCCGCGCGCTCGCCAGCGCCGGATCGGGCGAACCGGTCCGCGTGGTCTCCACCGCAACCACCCGCACGCTGGACGGCGTCGCGGCGGCGAGCGGGCTGGTGCTGGTCGGGCCGTAAACGCGGGCGAGCTGGATCGTTCCGTAGATCACCCCCCCGGCGAAGGCCGGGGCCCAGTCGAAGGACAGCCGGAGCTTGAGGACCGCGCTTCGTTACCACGATCCGCGCGATTGGGCCCCGGCCTTCGCCGGGGGGGGGGGGTGGGTTCACCGCCGAGGTTCGGGCACGCTAACAAGGGACAGATGAAATGAAGACCATTTTTGCGATTGCGGGCGGCGCGCTGTTGCTGTCCGGCTGCGGCGCGGTCGGGCGGCTGCAGACGATCGGCAAGGCACCCAGGATGTCGCCCACGCAAATGACCGAGACCGTCGCCGCCGAACCTTCGCTGGGGCAGGCGGGCGCGACGCTGCGGCGCGAGGCGCGGACCCCGGGAACGGGCTATGCCGCCACCCCGGCCCGCCCGGTCACCGCCTCGCTGTTCCGCGCGGGCGCCGCCGCCTTCCTTGCTGACCAGCGCGCGACCCGGACCGGCGACATCCTGACGATCCGGATCAACATCGCGGACAAGGCCGAGGTCGGCAACAACACCACGCGCAACCGCACCGGATCCGAGAACGCCAGTGTCGGCAGCCTGCTCGGCCTGCAGAAGCTGCTGCCCAAGAGCATCGACCCGACCAATCTGGCGAGCACCAGCAGCAAGTCCGCCTCGGCCGGCGGCGGCAACATCAGCCGGTCGGAGACGATCAGCATGACGATGTCCGCGATCGTCACCGACGTCCTGCCCAACGGCAATCTGGCGGTGCGGGGACGGCAGGAGGTGCGCGTCAACAACGAGCTGCGCGAGCTGATCGTCACCGGCTTCGTCCGCCCGCAGGACATCGCACGCGACAATTCGGTGCTCCATTCGCAGATCGCCGAGGCGCGCATCAGCTACGGCGGGCGCGGGCAATTGTCCGATGCGCAGCAGGCGCGCTGGGGCCAGCAGATCTACGACGCGTTGTTCCCGTTCTGACGGCTACCGTTCTGCCCCTCCGACTACGGTCGGCTTCTTCGACGGGCGCGTGCAGCAAGGTGCACGCGCCCGTCACCCGTTTCGGGCGGATTTAAGCGCATGCGCGCGTCCGGCAATGGTGGCGGCGTCTTACTATAGCCTATGCAGCAAGATGGCTTTCCCCGGGTCAGAGAGATCGTCGACGCGCTCGGCCTCAGGGTGCGCCTGTATGCCGAGCGGCACCCGGCGGGCGCGCGGATCATGGTCCAGCGGCCCGATGTCGCGGGGCAACCGCAGGCGACGCTCGATCTGCACGGTGCAGAAGTGCTGTGGGGGTTCCTGATGTCCGCGCGGCTGGCGGTCCCGGGCGTGCTCCCCGACGAACGGATTTTCGGCACCTGGAGCGCAACGTTGCGGCTGGTGAGCGAGCCGGTCAGCCGGATCGAGCTCGAGACCGACCGGACCGGACCGCCGTTATGGATTCCCTGCACGCTGTGGGACTGTCTCTTCGCCGAACTGTGCCTGATCCTTGCACACGGCCGCGCCGATCCGAAAGTATTTCCCCGGCATGCGCTACAATAAGAGTACATACAACAGTAGTTGTCCAGTATATCTTGGCGCTGCGTGGGGGCCTATACCCATCGGGTCGTTGAACGGCCTGTTTTGTAGGATGTACGATGTACGCATTCGATCATAACGCCTTCGCCAGCACGCCGGCCGGTCAAGCCGTTCCTATCGGTCCGCAACCGCAGTTCCGGGTCACGCTTACCTTCGTGCTGGACGATGAAAGCGCCTTATGGTCGGCCGCGCGACAGCGCCTGCTTGCGGACGGCCTGACGACCGACGAGATGGTCCACGAGACGATCGGCCCCCCCGATGCTCCGTCGCTCGAGGACTGTCTCGCCGTTCTGTGCGACCCCGCGGCCTTCCTCCGCATGGTGCCGGTTCCGGGCTGCCATGCCGATGATTTCTGGATCGATACGATCCCGGGGCTGCCCGGGCACGACGCGCGCGGAACCCCGCGCAGCGTTTCCCTGCCCGGCGCGGGCATCGGTTCCTGAGCTGCGGTCGTCCGCGCGATTGCATTTGTAACCTCCGCCCGAACAGGCGATGGCTCTGGCGCGATTTTGCGTCAGGGAACCACCGATCATGCGTCTTCTGGTCGTCGAGGATGATGCCCGCGCGGCACGGATGCTGGTCAGCGATCTGGCCGAGCTCGGGCATCACAGCGTGGTGGCCGAGGACGGGCGCATCGCCTTGCTGCGCGCGACCGAAGATCCGTTCGACGCGGTGCTGCTGGATGTGATGCTCCCGCATGTCGATGGGGTCGGGGTGGCGACCGCGTTGCGCGAACGAGGTGTGAGCGTCCCGATCGTGATGCTCACTGCGCTCGGCGATCTCGAACAGCGCCTTGCCGGGCTGGATGCCGGTGCCGACGATTATCTCGTGAAGCCCGCCGCGCCGACCGAGATCGAGGCGCGAATCCGCGCAATCCTGCGCCGTACAGCGCGCGCGACCGACAGCGGGCTGATGCGCGCGGGGGATATCGAGGTCAACGAGGTCAAGCATCGCGTGGTCCGCGGCGGCCGCGTGCTGAGCTTGCCGAAACTCGAGTTCGACATGTTGTGCGAACTGATCCGCAACAAGAACAGCGTCGTCACGCGGCAGATGTTCTACAAGACGGTGTGGGACTATGATTTCGAGCCCGCCACCAACATCGTCGAATCCTATATCCGGCGAGTCCGCGCGCAATTGTGCGCCGCCGACGAACCCGACCCGATCGTGACGATCCGCGGGGTCGGCTACATGCTCGTCGACCAGGGATGAGGTTCCGCCCGCGCTCGTTCCGCGCGACGGTGGCGGTTTATGTGGGGGTGATCTTCGTCGCGCTGATCGCGGTCCGCGTGACCAACCAAGTGATCGTGCACGACGCGCTCAACCGTGCGGTCGATCGACGGCTGGAAGAGGAGATGGACGAGATCGCGGGTCCTCCGCGCGACGCCACGGTGGCAACGATGGCGCAGCGGATCGCGGCGAAGCAAGCCACGCACGAAAGCGCCGATCTCATCTTCCTGCTGCGTGACCCGGCAGGCCGCGCCGTCGCCGGGAAGCTCCGGCTCGCGGCTCCGCCACCGGTTGGTTTTTCGGACGTCGGCGATATCGCGGGCGTCGACGGCGTCGCACACGGCCGCGTGCTGGTTGCGCGCGTGACCGGGGGCGCGAGCCTGACGATCGTTTCCGACAATGATGTCGTCGACGGGTTCGACGCGCTACTGTTTCAGGTCCAGCTTGCCAGCCTCGCGATCGGATTGCTGGTCTTTGCGGGGGGCGCGGCGGCGATCGTCTGGGAAGTCAGCCGCCGTCTCCGCGCAATGCAGCGGACGTTCGATTCGGTCATGGCGGGGAACCTCGCCAGCCGCATCCCGGTCGACGGCTCGGGCAGCGAGTTCGACCGGCAGGCCGCTGCCTTCAACGCGATGCTCGACCGGATCGACGCGCTGATGGCGAACGTCAAACACGCCGCGCGCGACGTCGCGCATGAATTGAAAAGCCCGCTTGCGCGGCTGCGCAACCGTGTCGCGGGGCTTGAGCGACGCGCGCGGGATTCACCGTTCGCGGTGGATAGCGCCGCGATCCTCGCCGAGACCGACGAACTGCTCGAGCTGTTCGCCAGCCTGATGCGGCTGTGGGAGATCGAGGGCGGGGAACGCCGCGGGCGATTCGGCGCGGTCGACGTGGCGCAGCTCGCGCACGAGGTCGGCGACACGCTGCGCCCGGTGGCGGAGGACCGCGGGGACCGGCTGACGGTCAGTGCGACCGGGCCGGCGCTGGTGCGCGGCGATATGCGGCTGCTGCGCCAGCTGGTGGTCAACCTCGTCGAAAACGCAATCCGACACACGCCGGAGGGGGCGCAGGTCGCAATCGACGTGCGGCCCGGCGCCGGGTGGGTCGCCATAAGCGTCGTGGACGACGGCACCGGCATTCCGGCCGAAGCGCATGCCACCGTCATCTTGCGGTTCGGCCGGCTGGAGACCGCCGCGGACCGCCCAGGGCAGGGCCTTGGGCTGACGCTGGTCGACGCGATCGCGCGGCTTCATGGCGGGGCGTTGCGGCTGGAAGATGCGGCACCCGGGCTGCGCGCCGTGGTCACGCTTCCCGCGCAGGCATGAAAAACCCGGCCCGAGCATGCGCTCGGGCCGGGTCGTCAGATGCCCGTCGTGATCGGAACGATCAGAACTTGGCCGAGAGCTCCAGGCCCCAGGTCCGCGGCGGGTTGAAGTTGCCGTAATCGCCGAGGATGCCGCCGTAGTTGGTGGAGATCAACTGACCGTTGGCACCGATGTTCTGGACCGGCCCGGAGTTCGCCGCCGAGCGACGGTAGACGTACGTCGTGTCGAGCAGGTTGCGCGCCCACACCGCGACGGTGACCTTGTTATGGTCGTTCACCGAGATGTCGGCGAGCGCAAGGCGACCGTTCATCACGAAGCTCGCATCGGTCTTGGTCGGCTCGAGCTGGAAGCTGTACTGGCTGCTCGCATAGTTGCCGTCGAGATGCAGGCGGACGCTGGCATCGCCGATGTGGATCGGCGTGACATAGTCGATCGCGCCGGATGCCGCATTGTTAGGCGTGTAGACGATGTACAGCTGCTGCAGACCACCACCCAGCGGGCTGATCGCCGACGGCGCCTTCCAGTAGGTGTAGGCATAGGAACCGGTCAGCGTCAGTTCCGGGAACGGCTTCACCGTCAGATCGGCTTCGATGCCGCGGATCTTGCTGTTGCCGGCATTGACGGTCTGCTCGATGTGGCTGCCGTTGGTGACGCTCGAACCGTTCGTATCGAAATAATCGAAGTCGAACTGGGTGTTCTTGCGATCCATGATGTAGCCGGCGAGGTTCAAGCGCGCGCGATGCTGCAGGAAGTCCATCTTCGCGCCGACTTCATACGACTTGACCGATTCAGGACCGAAGGCGTTGAACTGGAGCGAACGGTCGTTCGCACCACCGGCACGGAAGCCCGTTGCATACTTTGCGTAGAGGTGAACGTCCGGCGTTGCGTCGAACGCGATGTTGATCATCGGGTCGAAGCGGCTGATGTTGCTCTTGAACGTGAACGGCGTCGCGGTGCTGTTGGCGACCGTGGTGACGGGGTTCAGATCGGTCCGGTTGTTGACGACGTAGAGCAGACCGTGCCGATCGTCCTTCGTCCAGCGACCGCCAGCCGTGATGTGCACGACGTTGCCGAGCGCTTCCGGGGTGAAGGTCAAGTTGCCGAACACCGAGTAGTTGTGGTCCGTCGCCGCGCTGGCGCGGGTGATGAACTGGCAGCTGTTGCGGAATTGCGGCGCGGTGTTTGCCAGGCCGTTGTTGCACGACGGATCATACTGCTGATAACCCGAGTTCGCGGCGGTGATCGCCGAGGCATTGCCCGGGATCGGCGAGCGGACGGTGTAGGCGGTGCCGTCGGTGTTCCACTGGTTGCTGAGCGGGGTCGCGGCATATTCGGACGCCTGCTCGGTGTAGTAATAGCCGCCGACGACATAATCGAACTGCGGGATGCTGCCGACTGCCTGGACTTCCTGGCTGAACTGATGCTGGCGCAGGAACGACAGGCTGTAGCGGCTGAACGTGCCGGTCGTGTTGATCGCGGTCGGGTTTGCGGTGTTGGGCACGAACGGCGCGAAGGTGCTGCGCTCCGGTCCGCCCGAGTTGTCCCACTGGTCGGTGCTGACGCCGCGCCATGCGGTGATCGAGCGCAGCTCGATCCAGGGTGCGAGCTTGTACTTCAGGTTGGCCGAGAAGCCATGCGTGATATCGACGCTGGGCTGCTGCGGTACGCCCACGTCGGCAACGGTCTGGCGATCGGGGTGAACCCCAACCAGCGGGCCCTTCGGTGCGACGCAGATCTGGCGGCCGGCCGCGGTCTGGGCCGGCGTGATCGTCCCGCCGCAAGCAGCGCCGTTGAGCGTGAGTCCGCCCGCTGCATTGTACGTGCCGACGGCGTAGTTGTTCGGGTTGTAGTTGAGCAGCTGGCTGTACTGCGGAGTGTTCTCGTCCTTCGCATAGTCATAGGCGAAGTCGGCGGTGAAGCCGTCGATCGGCTGCCAGCGCGCGGCAGCGCGGCCGCCCTTGCGGTCGTAATAGTTCCAGCCGGTCGAACCCGTGAGCGGATCCTTCACGGTCGGATCCTGATGCTGGTAGACGCCATCGAACTTGAGCGAGATGTTGTAGAAGCTCGGCAGGTCGAGGTGAAGATCGGCGTTGTGGCTGCCATAGTTGCCGACGCCCGCGGTGACGCGACCGCCGAGGATGCCGGTCGGCGCCTTGGAGACGAGCGACAGCGCGCCGCCCTCGGTGTTGCGGCCGAACAGCGTGCCCTGCGGACCCTTGAGGACTTCGATCCGCTCGATGTCGAACAGCGCGGCGTTGAGGCCCTGCGTCTTTCCGAGCGCGATACCGTCGATGTAGACGCCGACGCCGCCGTCACGGGCGGTCTGGTTCTGGTCGTACGGAACGATGCCGCGGATGCCGATCGTCAGCGCCGACTGGCGCGCTTCGAAGGTCGCGACGCGGAGCGACGGGATCGAGCCATCCGCCAGGTTGAACAGGCTCTGGACGTGGCGATCGGCGATGCCCTGGCTGCTCAGTACGCTGATCGAGATCGGCGTCTTCTGCAGGTTGGTTTCGCGGCGAGTCGCGGTGACGACGATATCGCCGATCCCCTGCTGGTCGGTCGCGGCAGTCGCGGTCGGCGCGACATCGCCAGCAGGCGTCTGCGCGGCATCGGCAGCGGTCGTGGTCTGCGCCATGGCCGGCGCGGCGGTGAGGGCCAGCATCGCGCCACCCAGAAGCAACTGCAGGCGCAGGCCCGATCGAACAGTCATTGTGAATTCCCCTGAACCCTGAGACGTGTCTCATCCCGGTCCAGCGCCCGCTACAGAGCGATTAGGTCATCATTGTTACAGTCACGGTAACATGCGGGTTTCACCTCTGTCATGTTCGCGTCATGTTGCAGTTATGGATTCTGATCTCAGAACGTATGCAAGTTAAGTAGTCCAAATCATAATATCCCTATCCATTGGACGAGATGAAAATCTGCTAAGTCAAACTATAAAGCTGTTACCAAGATGAAGTAAGAAGATCGTCGATCATGCAAGAAAGCGACTTATCGGCAGCTATAGCTAGAGACCGCAACGGGACATACTTGAAGAAGTCCCCTTTCGCTTGCCACATCCAAACTGCATCGGCGCAGGATACCGTTGCAGAAGCGTCACACTCGCCCGGGAAACGCCTCGGGAAATGCCTAGGGTCCTGAATCAGCCACGCCCCCCGCGATCTTTTGCGGTGAAGCGGCGCTGCACCGCCTGATCAGCCTGCATCGCGGAGCGCATCCCGCGTCATCCGTGCGTCGGGTAAGCGCGTCGACTCGATCGGACCAGGCGTGGTTTCGTCCGAAATGGGCCGGTACAGCAGCACCACCAATAGTGCGACGCTCGAACAGCCCACCATCCCCGCGAGCGTCGCCCCGGGAGACCTGGCGAGCGTCAGCGCGATCACCGTCGGGGCCAGCGCCTGCCCGAGCTTGCGCGCGATATTGGCGAGCGCATACACTCGCCCGGCATAGCCCCCGCCTTCCATCTCCCGTTCGCATTCGGCGACCGCAGCGGGGACGAGCGACCAGAACATGACCGAAATGCCGCAGCCGGCAACGATCGCAACGCACGTCAGCACGATGACCGCGGCGACATTCTCCCGCAGCAGATACGTCAATACGGTCGCCGCCACCTGCAGCGCCGCGCCGACGAGGAGGGTCGACGGCCGCCCGATCCGGGTGCCGACCATCGCCCATCCCGGGGTCGTCACGAGCAGCGCCGTCGCCGGGGCGAGCGCCACGAACAGCCCGAGCCGGGGCGCGCCGATTTCCTCGAACAGGAACAGCAGCGACTTGTTGATCACCGTCACCGCAAGCCCCGCCGCAAGGATGGTTGCGAGCAACCGACGCAGCGCGGGGGAGTATCGCAGCAACCCGACGGTCGCCCGGGCACCGCGCCACAGGCTCGCGGTCTCGCCGATCGGTCGTGGTCGTGTCGGCGCGGGAACCCGTTCGCGCACGCCAAGGAACGTCGCGAGGAACGCCGGAAGCGCAAGCACCGCGAGGAGCAGTGCGCCGCTGCGAAAATCGGTCGTCCCCTGCGCGGTCGGCAGCAGCGCAAAGACAAGCGCGGCAATCAGGCCACCGATCGCGGCCCCCTGCATCCGCGCGCTGCTCAACGCGAGATGGTCGGCCGGGTCGGTCGAGATCCGTGCGGTCAGTGCACCATAAGGGATGTTGCCGATGCCGTAAGCAATCCGCAGCGCAAGATAGACCGCGAGCGCGACAGGCGGGATCCACGCCCGGGGCACAGGCAAGGGCGCGAACGCCAAGGCGAGCAGCAGCACCGACAGCGGCCCGCCCGCCAGAACCCATAACCGGAGCGGGATGCGCGGTGCGGCACGATCCGCGATCGCGCCGACGAGCGGATCGATTCCCCAGTCGACCACCGCGCCGACCAGGAAGATCGCCGAGGCGACCGCCGGCGCGATTCCGAGCGTGCGGATGTAATAGAACAGCAGGTAGAGCTCGACCGATTGCCATACGAAGTTGAAGCCGAGATCCCCGGCGGCATAGCTCCAGCGTTCGCGGCGGGAAATCATGCCGATGGATCGCCGGGCGCGGTCGGCCGCGGCAACGCTGCCGTTGAATCGCGAACCTGCAGCATGTTCGTGTGATGTGTCTGGCGCTGCGAGGCGCGGCCCTCGAGGTCGGCGATCAGCATGTCGGTCGCGGCGACCGCCATTTCGAACACCGGCTGACGGACCGTGGTAAGCCGCGGCCAGGCGATCCGGGAGACTTCGGCATCGTCGAACCCGGCAATCGACAGGTCGTCGGGCAGCGAAAGCCCGAGCTCGCGCGCGGCGAGCATGACGCCGACCGCCATTTCATCATTCTGCACCAGGATCGCGGTCGGCCGGTCCATGCCGCCGAGCAGACGTCGCCCCGCCGCATGTCCGCCATCGAAGGTGAACAGACCGGTCTCGATCCGATCGAGCCGCATGGTGCAGCCCGCGTCGCGGAACGCCTCGCCATAGCCGATCAGTCGCGCGTCGGTCGCGGCATGATCGGGGTCGCCCTTGATAATCCCGATGTCGCGATGCCCCAGCGCGAGCAGATGCGCCGCGACCGCGCGCGCGCCCGCGACGTCGTCGAGCAGGGTCGACGAGCCAAGCTCGAGCTGACGCGTCGGTGCGATCCGCGCATAGCGGATTCCCGCAGCGTCGAGTTGCGCCAGGATCATGAGATGGTCGGACGCGGGCGGCGCGAGCACTACCCCGTCGAGCGCCGCCGCCCGCAACAGCCCGACGATATCCGCCGCGTTCTGCTGGACCGATTGCACCGGGATCACGATCAGCCGATAGCCTTCCCCCTCCAGCCGCTCGAGCACCCCCTCCTGCAGTTCGACGACATAGCTCGCGCTCGGCTTTTCATAGACCAGCCCGATCAGGTGCGAGCGTCGCCGCACCAGCGACTGAGCGAACACGTTTGGGTGATAATTGAGCGCGCTGGCCGCCGCGCGGACGCGTTGTTTCACCGCATCGCTGACGTGCGGCTCGTCGTTGAAGACGCGCGATACGGTCTTGGTCGAGACGCCTGCGTGGCGTCCGACATCGACGATCGTTGTGCGTTTGATCTCTCGGGGCAGGGAATCGGTCCTTCACGGGTTCGGACGAAACGGTACGGACGATACAGACAACGGTGTCGGATTCGCGTGCGGTTCCCAAGGCGCGTCGAGCAAATATACGAATTCAAAGCGCTTTTCCGTTTGGTTCCCGGCCATGTCAAATCTTGAATTGACAACGTAAGACAATTTGCTACCGCTACCAACACGGTAAGTGGTTCAAAACGGACAGCAGCCGTCCGCGAAACAGGGATCGCGGCCAGGGAGGGGATTACAATGAAGGGTTTTTACCCGGCGAGCATGCTCGCGCGTACGACATCCACCATCGCACTTGCCATCGGGCTCGCCATTCCGGCGCACGGGTTCGCGCAGACCGCGCCCGCCGCTGGTGCGGAAGCAACCAATGCGCAGCCGGTCACACAGGATCCGGCCGCCACGGCACCGCCGGTTTCGGACGATATCGTCGTCACCGGCATCCGCGCCTCGCTTGAGCGTTCGATCGACATCAAGCGCAACTCGTTCGGCATCGTCGACGCGATCTCGGCGCAGGATATCGGCAAGTTCCCGGATACCAATCTCGCGGAATCGCTGCAGCGCATCACCGGCGTGTCGATCAACCGGCGCAACGGTGAGGGTGCGCAGGTGACGGTCCGCGGCTTCGGTCCGGACTATAACATGGTGACGCTCAACGGACGCCAGCTTGCCGCGTCCGACCAGACGTCGGTCGGCGGCGAGAACGACTTCACGCGCAGCACCGGCCGCTCGTTCGACTTCTCCAATCTCGCATCCGAAGGCGTCAGGACGCTGGAGGTCTACAAGACCGGGCGGGCAGCGATCCCGTCGGGCGGGATCGGCGCCGCGATCAACGTCGTTACCCGTCGCCCGCTCGACGCGCGCGAAAGCGGGTTGAACGGCTCGTTCGGGGTAAAGGCGGATTACGACACGAGCGCGGATGCCTGCATCGACTGCGGCAGTCACGTCACCCCGCAGGGCTCCGGATTGCTGAGCTGGTCGAACCCCAGCCACACCTTCGGTGCGTCCCTGTTCGGCAGCTATCAGAAGCGCAACTTCTCGGCGGCGAGCGCATCGGTCAACGGCTGGAACATCAGCACGCTGGCGGCCTTGCTCGACCCGAGCGGCAGCCACGTCAACGCCGCGACCAAGATCAACAACGCCCCGAGCGACCCCAACACGCTGGTCGCCCGACCGGACGATGCGCGCTATCACTTCGCCGAAGATACCAACGAGCGGATGAATTTCCAGGGTTCGCTGCAATTCAAGCCGACCGATCGGCTGACCCTCACCGCCGATGGCCTCTACGCGCAGAATCGCGCTTCGGAGCGGCGCTCGGACGAGGCGAACTGGTTCGCCGGCCTCTTCGACGAGATCACCTTCGACAAGAACAAGGACGTCGCGACCGCGACGTATCTGCACGAGACGAACAGCGGGGCCCAGAAGGATTCCGGTGCGGAGCAGCAGTATCGTGCGCAGAAGAACCAGCTGCAGGATTTCGGCCTCAACGCCAAGTGGGACCTGACCGACAATTTCACGGTCACCGCCGATGGCCACGTCGGTCTCTCCCGCAGCACGCCTGACAACCCCAATGGCATGAGCTCGACGCTGATCTCGCTGTCGATCCCGCTGCTGGCGCAGCATTCGTGGGATTATTCGAACAACGGCTTCCCGGTGCAGACCGTGCAGTTCAGCGATCCGGCGACTCCGGCCCCGGGCAATGCGATCATCAAGGGCAACGGCAACGGCAAACTGGACGTCGGCGATCTCGGCAGCCAGGTCGGACGCCAGATCTCGACCAGCTTGCGGCAGACGATCAAGGAAGGCCGGATCGACGCCGGTTGGGATCTTGGCGGCGGCAGCCGTTTCCACTTCGGCGGCGATTATCGCAAGACCGACACGCGATCGACGCAGACGACCTATTACCAGACACTGGGCGACTGGGGGAACAACTTCCCCGGGGACGTCCAGAAGATCGCACCCGGTCAGGTGAACCAGTTCTGCCTGGTCTGCAAATTCACGCACTTCGACCCGAAGGCGAGCGGTGACGGTCTGGTGGCGTTCCGTACCGAAGATCCGACGGCACTCTACAACGCGCTCAGCAGCGCGTATGCCAACGTTCCGGGGCATGCCAATGGTGTGAACGGCTACGGCAACGACCGCGTCCGGGAGGAAATCTGGGCGGCCTACGGTCAGGTGACATGGAAGGGTCAGCTCGCCGGGCATGATGCCGGTCTCGTCGCAGGCGCTCGCTACGAGCAGACCACCGTGCATGCCAACGGCACGCTGTATGCACCGGCGGATATCCGCTGGCAGTCCGACAACGACTTCACGCAGGACCTGATCTTCGATGCCAAATACCTGCAGACGACGCAGGGGCGCGGCAAGTACAACAATCTGCTGCCGTCGATGGATTTCCAGTTCAACATCAAGTCGAACCTGATCGGTCGTTTCTCGGCGAGCCGCACGATCGCGCGCCCGACCTATAACAACCTGTTCACTTCGGCGAGTGTCGGGAATCCCAACGATGCCACCGCAGTTGGCGGCCAGACCGGTGGCAGTTCGGGCAACCCCAATCTGAAGCCGTTGATTTCCGACAATTTCGACGTCGCGCTGGAGTGGTATTTCAAGCCCGGCGCCTATCTCTCGGCGGGGTTCTTCGACAAGCGCGTCCACAATTTCATCGGCACGTCGGTCGTTCCGCAGTCGCTGTACGGTCTGCGCGATCCGTCCTCCGGGGTGTCGGGACGGTCGGGCACCGCCAAGACCCAGCTCCAGGCGATCGGGGCGGACGTCACCGACGTCAATCTGTTCACCTATACGGCGCTGCTGGTTCAGAACGGCGGCAATACCAACACCGCGACCAGCACGTTCCTGGCGAACTACAACACGGTGAACCGGTCGCTGACCCAATCGTTCGTCGACTCGACGTTGAACGCGGTGGACATCATCGCCGATGCGAACGATCCCTTGTTCAAGTTCAACGTCAGCACGCCGATCAACAACAAGGATGCCGAGATCTACGGCTTCGAACTGGCCGGACAGTATTTCTTCGGTCGGACCGGGATCGGTATCGCGGCGCAATATACGCACGTCGAGAGCGATATCGGCATCAACGTCGCGGCGTCGATCAACGAGGACCAGTTTGCGCTCGTCGGTTTGTCGGACACCGCCAACGCAACGCTGATCTACGACAAATATGGCGTCTCGGCTCGCCTGTCGTACAATTGGCGCGACAAGTTCCTGTCGGGGATCAACGCCGACAGCTACCACAGCCCGCGCTTTACTGCGGCGCACAGCCAGGTCGACTTCAACGTCAGCTACGACGTTACGCCGCACATCGCGGTGTCGGTGGAAGGGATCAACATCTTCGAGGATGGCCTGAAGATCTATGGCCGTTCGCCGAACGAGGTCTTCTTCGAACAGGAAGGGTCGGCGCGGTATCTGTTGGGCGCTCGGTTCAAGTTCTGAACCGGTTCTGACGAAAAAGGGGAGGGAGCATGGTCGCCCTGGCGGCATCCTCCCTCTTCTGTCCTGTAAATTACGAAGCGAACCCGCCGGCCTGCCCTTCGAGCCGTTCGCCAGGCGTGGTTCAGGCACATCTGCGGTCGTGCATTGACAACGATGTCAAGGTTTTCACTGATATCAAGGCACTGAACGGGAGAGGAATATGGACCGGCGCGATTTTATCAGGGGCGGCGTGCTAGGCGCGGCGCTCGCCGGTGGATCGGGGGGCGCACTGGCCGCGGTGGCGCAGCGTGCGCCTGCCGGCCCGTCGTCCTTCCCCGAGGATTTCGTGTGGGGGTGCGCGACCGCTTCGTATCAGATCGAGGGTGCAGTCGCCGAGGACGGGCGTGGGCGCACCAACTGGGACGTGTTCGCGCACAGCAAGGGCCGAGTCGCCAACGGCGATACCGGCGATATCGCGTGCGACAGCTACCATCGCTATCCCGAGGATATCGCGCTGCTCAAGGGATTGGGCGTCAAGGCGTATCGGATGTCGCTCGCCTGGTCGCGGATCTTCCCCGACGGGCGCGGCACGCCGAACCAGAAGGGCGTGGATTATTACAACAGACTGATCGACGCGCTGCTCGCTGCCGGGATCACGCCCTATGTCACGATGTTCCACTGGGACCTGCCCGAAGCCCTGCCGGGCGGCTGGCAATCGCGCGACACCGCCTTGGCATTTGCGGACTACGCCGGGTTCATGGCGGGCAAATTGTCCGACCGCGTCGGGCATTTCATGACCGTCAACGAACTGCGCTGCTTCACCGATATCGGCCATGTCGAGGGTCGCCACGCGCCCGGCCTCCAATTGCCACCGGCCGCGGGAAACCAGGTCCGGCACCACGGCGTGCTCGCGCACGGGCTTGGCGTCCAGGCGATCCGCGCGCACGCCCGCAGCGGGACGCAGGTCGGGCTTGCGGACAACAGCAACTTCTACGTCCCCGTGATCGAGACCCCCGAGCATATCGCCGCCGCCAAACAGGCAGTGCGCGAGGAAAATGCGATGTTCCTGACCGCGGTGCTCGAGGGGCGCTATACCGACGGTTACCTCGCGCGTGAGGGTGCGAACGCGCCGCGCGTTGCGAGCGGGGACATGGCGGCGATCGGTAGCCCGCTCGATTTCGTCGCGCTGAACATCTATGCGCCGAACTACGTCCGCGCCGATGCGGGGCCGAGCGGCTACAAGATTCTGCCGCATCTCCCGTCGTCGCCCCGAATGGCGTCGCCGTGGCTCTATGTCGGGCCAGAGGTCGCCTATTGGGGCGTGCGCACCGTCTCCGAACTGTGGAAGCCAAAGGCGATCTACATTTCGGAAAACGGCACGTCGGCGGATGACGTGATGGTCGACGGGCGAGTCGATGACAGCGACCGGATCATGTATCTGCGCAATTATCTGACCGAATTCCATCGCGCGACCGCCGAGGGCTTTCCGCTCAAGGGCTATTTCCTGTGGAGCCTGATGGACAATTTCGAATGGGCGGATGGCTATACCAAGCGCTTCGGGCTCCATCACGTCGATTTCGCGACACAGGTCCGCACCCCCAAGCTGAGCGCGGCCTGGTATCGCGAACTGATCCGCCGGAACGCACTGGTCTGAAACGTCGAGGTCGCGGCGCGGCAATCGCGCCGCGACGTCAGCGTTTCTTGACGAACTCGGCGCGCAGCACGAGGCCCTTGATCCCGTCGAACCGGCAATCGATCTCCTGCGCGTCGCCGGTCAGGCGGATCGCCTTGATCAGCGTGCCCCGCTTGAGCGTCTGGCCCGCGCCCTTAACGGTCAGATCCTTGATCAACGTCACCTGATCGCCATCGGCGAGCACGTTGCCGACCGAATCGCGGACGACCACTGCATCGCCATCGGCGGTGCCCTTCGCGGCGGCATCGCTCGCGCTGATCCACTCGCCGCTCGCCTCGTCATAGACGAACGCGTCGCTGTCCCCCTCGGCCATGCTCACCCCTTGATATTGACCATCGCGACCGGCTGGCCCTTGGCGGTCGGGTTGGAGGCATTCGCCTTCGGTGCCTTTTCGGCCTTGGGTTTGCGCGTTTCCTTGTTCGACTTCTTCTGGCTCTTGGCCATCGGACTTACCTTCGGAGGCGGGAGGCCCCGGGTGCTTGTAGCGCCAAAGCGGCGCCGCACCGGCATCTTTTCGGTCTGGCGCAGGCACGGCGCGGTTAACCGAGGTTAACCTGATTTGATCGGACCGGACGCAACCACCCTCGACCCGGTCCGTTTGGAGCAGAAGCCGGACGTGCCACCCCTCGCGTCCGGCTACCCCCCTTCCAGTAGCCGCACGCCAGGAGACACGACATGGGCCTGTTCACCAAGGATATCGCGACCTTCGAGGATCTCTTCCTGCATCAGCTCCAGGACGTCTATTACGCCGAGAACCAGATCACCAAGGCGCTGCCCAAGATGATCGACAAGGCAACCGACGCTGGGCTGAAGAGCGGCTTCCAGACGCATCTGACCGAGACCGAAGTCCAGATCCGCCGGCTCGAGCAGGTGTTCGACCTGCTGGGCGAGCAGCCCAAGGGTGCGACGTGCCCTGCGATCGAAGGCATCATCAAGGAAGCCAACGAGGTCGCCAGCGAAATCGCGGACAAGGCGGTTCTCGATGCCGCACTCATCGCTTCGGCCCAGGCGGTCGAGCATTATGAGATCACGCGTTACGGCACGCTGATCGCCTGGTCGAGGCAGCTCGGCCGCGACCAGATCGCCGCGATCCTGCAGGAAACGCTCGACGAGGAATATGCCACCGACGACAAGCTGACGCAGATGGCGACGAGCAAGACCAACGCGAAGGCAGAGGCAGCGAGCCCGGCCGAGTAAGGCCGGCTAGCGAAAAACGTGACTTCGCCATCCTTGGGTAACCCCGGGATGGCGGAAATCGCCTGCTGACCCACGCGTGGCACAAGTCGGGGCCTGGTGGAAATAGTCGACGCAGGTACACGTAGACGCTGCCGTCTACCGCTGTGCTACCGGGGCCACGTCCAGGCCGGGCAGGGGGCTAAACGTTGACCCCTCCGCCTTAAAACGATCCTGGCACCTCGCGCTGTACGGTGTCGGGCGCGTCAGGCGTCAGCAATTCAAGCGGGTTCGTCCTGGTGCGCAGCGATAGCGTCCCCTGTGTCCCCGCCGCCGCCACGATCGGCGTGCAACTCTTGCCGCCAAGATAATCCAGCGCCGCCCGGGTCGAGGCCTCCTGCGGATCACCCAGCGGATGAGTCAGGTCGTCACCCGCCTTGCAGCTTGCTTCCATGATGCTCGCAAGCCCGTCGTAATAGGCCCCCTGTCGCGCAGAGTTTTGCAGCGCAAAGGCGATGACGCGCAGCCGGTCGTCGCATTGCGGCCGGTCCAGTGCGATCTGGCCGACCGGCTTGCCATAGGTATTGGCGCCGATCAGTCCGACATTGGCGTGGAAATACGGAATCGCCTGCGCGATCACCAATTCGCTCGCCGAGGCACTGCTCCCGGTTCCGATGAACGCGATCCTGGTCGGCGCAATCGACTCGGGCTGTCGCGCATAGAAGGCCGTGACGTTGCTCGCGGACTTTTCGGGGCGGAAGGTCGTGTAGTCGATCACGTCGCTGCTGTTGCGCGCACCGCCGAGCAGATTCGCCATCAACTCCGCGATCGAGACCAGCCCTCCGCCATTGTAGCGCACATCGATGATGACATTGGTGACGCCCGCCGTCTTGAAGCGCGCGAAGGCGGCGCGCAACGCCGGGTCGGCGGTCGAGATGAAGCTGCGCAGGTTGATATAACCGACCTGCTGCCCGCCATCGGTGAGGATCTGTGCGCCATAGCGGCTCGACACCGGGGTCAGCGCATAATCGGTCTTGGCGAGCGATACGCTGCGTGTCCCTTGTGAATCGGTGATCCGCAACCGTCGCGTGGTGCCTGCGGTATTTGGCCCGAGCGCGTCGATGACGCCCGCGGTCCCCTGCGCCGCGATGATCGAATCGACCGAGCGCAGGTCGGTGTCGCTGGTGCCGATCGCAACGATTTCCGTGCCGCGATCGATCCCGGCGGACAGTGCGGCGGTGCCTTCGAAACTTTCGGAAACGAACACGCGCCGCGCGCCGGTGTCATAGGACAAACGGAACCCGAACCCGGCACTCGCCCCGGAGTCGTAATAGGCATCCTCGGAGGCGATCGAGGTGCGATAGGTGAAATACCGGTCCTTGCGTTGCGCGCGCGCCGTGGCGGTGAGCGCGTCGATATAGGCATCGACCGTCGTATAGGGCGTCGGGTCGAGCGCGGCGGGGAGCGTTTCGGGGAACAGATACCATTCGCGCAATTGCGCCGCCGCCCAATCCTGCCGGTCGCGCAGCGTGCAACTCACGGCGGCTGCGGTCGGTGTCGGGCTAGGGGTAGGGGCCGGTGCGGCGACGACGCCGGTCGCCGCGCCCGATCCACCGCCGCCCCCGCCACAGGCGGAAAGCAGCGCGGCAAGGGTCAGTATCGAAACACCGTAACGTATTCGGCTCATGTGCCACCTCGAAGTCCGAGGCTAGCGCGTCGCTTTGCCGATGTCAGCGCGAAAAGTGCGGGATCGCAAAGCCTTGTCGGGAAGCGATTACGCGATGGGGGCGAAGGATACCGCAGTCGACGCAAGAACGGTGGTGAGGACGAGCGCGGCTGCGAGCGAAACGGCGACGCGCTGGACTGCTTCGAAACGAGCGAACATGGGGGTAACTCCTGGATGATGTGGCGGTCCGGACCATTCCGTCGCCGACATTTCAGGTTTTGCAGGGACCGTGCCAGATGATGAATCTGGCGGGTTACTGCGCTTTTTTCGAAAAGTTCCCGGTGAGTCTAGTTGGGAGGCCAGTGATTCTCGCCAAATCTTGGGGATATTTGCTACGCGCGATGGATCCTGTTCCGGCCGTTGTCCTTGGCGGCATAAAGCAGCTTGTCGGCCCGTCCGAAAACCGCGCCGAGGAACTCGCCGGGTTGCGATTCGGTAATCCCGGCAGAGAAGGTCACCGCGCCGAGCGGTTCGTCCGACTCGCGCAGGCGATACCGCTTCGTCGCGACGATGCCGCGTGCCTGGTCGAGCGTGGCATAGGCCTGATCGAGCGTGATACCGGCGAACAACACGGTGAATTCCTCGCCGCCATAGCGGGCGACGAGATGCCCGGGACAGGCCGTGGTCAACGCTTCGGCGATCGCGCGAAGAACCCGGTCGCCGACCGAATGGCCGAAGCGATCGTTGACTCGCTTGAACCGATCGACGTCGCACACCGCGAGGCATACCTGCTCCCCGGCGACCATGTGCGCCGCGAATCTCTCCTCGAACGCGCGCCGGTTGGGCAGGTCGGTCAGCGGGTCGCGCCGCGCATTGTCGCGCGCTTCCTCGAGCTTGAGCCGAAGTTCCTCGGCTTCGTGAGTCGCCGCAGCAAGTCGCGCCTCGGCGGACTGGACCCGATCGAGCATCACGTTGGTCAACCGGACGATATCCTCCGTGCGATCGGTCGATCGCATCGCGTCCGCGCTCGCTGCGAGATTGCGCCCGAAATCCTGCGTCTCCGCGCGGATCGCGTGCATCATGTCGGTGAAGCCTTCGACCTGCATCTGCGTTTGCGCGACGAGTCCGTCGGTGGCGCTTGGCGCCTCCGCCCCTTCCGGTTGCGTTACGGCGGTCACGACCTGTCCGCCGAGCTTTTCGATATCGCGTGCGGTCAGCCGGATCCCGCCTTCGGTCAGTGCCGCCACCGATTGC
Organism: Sphingomonas sp. PAMC 26621; assembly: GCF_000251145.1. Lineage (GTDB taxonomy): Bacteria > Pseudomonadota > Alphaproteobacteria > Sphingomonadales > Sphingomonadaceae > Sphingomonas. The sequence continues at coordinate 236,167 of NZ_AIDW01000004.1, forward strand.
GCGAGCACGCCCGCAGGATTGGAAACCACGCGGTGCGCAAACGCATAATGGAGCGGATCGGGGCTCAGCCGGTGCTGGGCCAGAAACAACCCGATCCGGTCGAACACCGGGTCGGCGCGGTTGTCGAGCGCAACCCGTCGTGCCTCCCTTGCCGTCGCCATCGGTAGAACCCGTCCCTTGATCCCGGTCGCGTCAAAACGACCCTTGTCTGTGGCCCGTGCTAGGCCGAAACTGCTAAAATACAGTGACCGAATGCGTAACGATAGCGGGGCGGTGCGTCAGCGCGTCAGCGCGATGCCGAAGCGGGCGTGATTGACGATCCGGTTGTACGCGATCAGCGTTTCGGCATAGCCGGTGTAGAAATCGCCGAACAGGTAGATGTGCGGCAGGCGCTGGTCGATCCGCGCGAGCGGATAGGAGACGAAGGTCTCGGCGCTGCCCTTGCCCGTCCCCGGATTGCCCCGGCCGCTCACCGCGACCTTGACCCCGTCGCGCTGGCCGATCGACAGACCGAGCGACGTATAGCCCCAATAGCGGTCGAGATCGGGTGCGAGGCCCTGGTCGCCGAAATAGCCCCACACCATCGGCGCGATCCCGAGGTTCCACCCCTTGCCCAGCGCGACCGTCTTGTTCGCGCGCAAGAAGAAGCGGTTGACGTCGATCGAGTTGGTCACGCCGCCACCGTTCGAATCATGGCGATAGCCGCCGCCGATGACGAGCGTGCGGTCGACCGGCACGTCGAGGAACACCTCGGGGGCGAAACCCTGCGCGGTCAGCGGGGCGGACGGCTTGTCGGTCGCAAGGAAGAAGGTGTGGGTATAGGCAAAATCGAGCCGCGGACCGTCATCGCGGCCGAGCACCCTGAAATCGAAGCTGACCGACAGTTTTGACCCCGAATTGCCAGCACCCATCACCGCATAGGTCGGTGCGAACGGATGCAGCCGGTCAAGAAACGCGCCAGACCCGCCACGCGAGGTCGCGACCAGCGACTCGCCCTTTGCCGGGGCACCCGCGAGAGGCGCTGCCGCCGTCGCCTCCGGCCTGGCCGGCGGTGCCACGGCGGCGAGCGGATAGGAGGCCGCAAGCCGGTAGCGCAGCCGCGCAAATCCGCCCGGGGCGACCGTCGCGGGTTCGTCGGGGGCGGCGATCAGCCGCAGCCGGGTGCCGTCGCGCGCGACCGTCTCGATTTCGGCGGGCCCGTGTGCAGGTTGCGCGGCGGTGGTTTCGTTGAGGACGAACACCTCGACCCCGGCGCGCGCGGCATCGGCGGAAGCGGGCGGATCGAGCAGCGGACGAAGCTGCGCTGCCGCCGGCGGGGCGACACCGGCGATCAGCGCGCCGCCGCCAAGTCCCAAGATTCGCAGCCGCATCTGCTTGGCTTCCCCGTTCGCCAGACCCCGCCGCCTCATCGCATGGACTGGCGATTTGATGCCAGCCGGATTACGCAGGCCGGATGCGAATTACCGAATCCGATTTAGCCCTTGCCGCCGCGCTCGCCGATGCCGCGGGCGCCGCGATCCGTCCCTATTGGCGCACCGAGCAGGGGCTCGAGATGAAGGGCGATGCGTCGCCCGTCACGCTCGCCGACCGCGCGGCGGAGGCCGCGATGCGCGCGCTGATCGAACGGACCTTCCCCGACGATGCGATCATCGGCGAGGAATATGGCGTACGCGAGGGGCCCTCGGGGCGCGCGTGGGTGCTCGACCCGATCGACGGGACGCGTGCGTTCATTTCCGGGCGGCCGATCTTCGGGACGCTGATCGCTCTGGTGGTCGAGGGGTGGCCGATGCTCGGCGTGCTCGACCAGCCGATCATCGGCGAGCGCTGGGTGGGGACGACCGGCAAGCCGACGCTGTTCAACGGCAAGCCCGCTTCCACGCGGCGCTGCGCGGATCTGGGGGAGGCGTTGCTCGCGACGACCTCGCCCGCGCTGTTCACGGATGATCAGTTGCATGCGTTCGAGCACCTCGACGCGAAGGTCCGCAGCACCGTGCTGGGGGGCGATTGCTACAATTACGGCTGCGTCGCGAGCGGGTGGCTCGACGTGGTGGTCGAAGCCGAGCTCAAGCTCCACGATTTCGCCGCTCTGGTGCCGATCGTCGAGGGGGCCGGCGGGCGGATGTGCGACTGGGCGGGCGACCCGCTGACCGCGGACAGCGTCGGCGAAGTCGTCGCAGCGGGTGATCCGGCGCGGATCGAGGAGATCCTCGAGGCGCTGGCGTGCCGCGGGGGGCATTGACCGCTTAGCAGCGTCATGCCGAACGCCCTTCGGCGCGCACCATCGCGCGGCGTCTGACAACGGTAGGGAAAGCCGCCATTACGCCCGAGGCGGGCTTCGAACGCAATTCCTCAGAATATCCCGAGGAACTTCTTCCGCGGTGCCTTGCCTGTCTTGTCCTTCTCAGCGGTTGCGGTGGTGCCGTGCCCGACATCGTCGCGTTGGTGGCCCTTGGTGGTGCGTTGCGCGCTGGCGGGGGCCGCCGCGAGGATCGGGCCGCATTGCGCGGCTTTCGCGTCGCCGACGTCGACGAACGCGAGAAGCCCCGCCACCGGAGTCGCGACGAGGCTGAGCCCCGCCGCCGCCCCCGCGCGTTCCAGCAACTGCGGCGTCAACACGTTGATCCCGGGTTTGGCGAACGATCCGACCAGCCCGACCGGGGATTGTGCCGAGAACAGGCTGATCCGCTTGCCATCCGCGCGGAACACGAGATCGAGATGCTCGTCGCGGAAACTGAACCCACCGCGTCCCGCGATCACATTCTTCTCGGTATCGATCAGGATCGGGTCCGCCGCCGCAACCCCGCCGCGCACGGTGAAGCCGATCAGCCCGCAGTTGATCTTGACCGGTTCCTTGAGCTTCCCCTGGAACAGCTTCTGCGCGAAGGTGCCGATGTCCAGTTCAGAGAGCTGGACGTTGCGCGCGGAGAAGTTCCCGCCGGGCATGACGAATGCGATCCGCCCGTGTGCCGTCGCCAGTGAGTCGTGGACCGTATCGCCGTCGCCGGTCAGCGCGATGCGGCCTTTGACGATCCCGGTCGTGCCCGATTCGATGACACCATAGCCCGCGAGCAGCCGCCCCATCGGGGTGGGCGACAGGCGGATGTCGTAGGTATCGTGCGCGGGACGGCGGCGGGCGTCGAAGGTGATATCTGCGGCAACGTTGCCCCGCGCCATCACGAAGGTGAGCGGCGATACCTTGAGCAGGCTGTCTTTCAGCGACAGCGTCAGATCGATATCGGAGACGGGGACGTTCTTCGAACGCACGACGCCGATTCGATATTTGAGGTCGGCGTTGAAATTCTTGAAGGTCTCGACCGGGATTGCCGCGTTGGGCAGGATTCGCGCGGGCGCGGCACCGGTGTCCGCAGCAGCGGCGACCGCACCCTTAGTCGCGACGATGTCCGGGTTGTAGCCGATGAACGGTGCCGCATCGATGATGTCGAGCTTGCGCGTGGTCAGCGTCGCACCAATGTGGAGACGGGGCTCGATGTTCTGCACAGTGAACGCACCCGCCAGGTCGCTGTCCCCGAAGCGGCCGGTAAGCCGGGTGAAGGCGTAGGTCGTGCCGGTCTTCGTCAGGATTGCCTTGACGTGATAGGTCCGGCTGCGCGGAATCGCGACGCCGATGATGTCGAGCAGCTCGGCGAGGTTGCGCCCGCGCGACGTGACGGTCAGCGGGACGTTCTCGATGTCGGCGATGCTCGGGAGCGTGCCTGCCACGGTAACGTGGTTGTTGGCGGCATCGGCGGCGAGTTCGAGCTGGTTCCTGCCGCGCGCGACGGTGGCGTCAGGGGAAAGCAGCGCGCCCTTGAGCGTAAACGGGGTGGCGCGAACCTTGCCGTCGCCGGTGAAGCGGACCGACTTGCCGATTCGCGCATCGGTCGAGGTGATCGTCTGGAACGCCAGATCGGTGCGCAACAGCATCTTGGGGTCGAGGTAGCGCAGCGTCGTTCCCGCCACGGTCGCGACGTCGATCCGCGGGAAATCGAGCGGCTTGCCGCCCTTCTTCTCGCTGAACGTCCAGCTATTGTGGGTGTGCTGCTTGTTCCACTCGAGATCGACCGCGCCACCGGTCAGGTCGAGCGTGTAGAAATGGCGTTTGCCGAACAGCATCGACAGCGGCGCGATTCGCGCGTCGATCTGCTTGGCCGCGAACAGATTGGGGCGGGAGGCGTAGGACGGATTGGAGATCGTCATCCCGTCGGCGCGGAAGTGGATTGTGATCGGATCGAAATAGAGCTGGAAGTCGTCGGTGACTTTCACGTCGCGATGCGTCGCGGAGGAGACGATTCGTTCGAACGGACCCTTCAGGAACCGTCCCTTGGTGATGTAGAGCACCAGCCACACGAGGAAGAGCGCGACCACCAGGCCGATCACGACGTTGCGCGCGATTCGCCACGCGCTGCGGCGCTTGACGGTTGCAGCGGACTGCGCCGGGGGCGCGGCAGGGGGCGGGGAGGGTGCAGCGTCCATCGCTGCCAAACCGTTCGCCTTGCGTAATCGTTCCTCCGCGCATCCGAGGTTGCGTTTTCGCAAGGGGCCGGGTATGCGCCCGCTTTCCTGCGAGTAAGAGGAACTGCCCGGCCGGTATGGGCTGCCGTGGCCGTTCATAGATCGTCGCAAAACTGAAAGGACGAAAATGCCCAAACTCAAGACGAAGAGCGGCGTCAAAAAGCGCTTCAAGCTCACCGCATCCGGCCTGTTGAAGCATGGCGTCGCTGGCAAGCGTCACCGCTTGATGAGCCACAACAGCAAGTACATCCGCCAGAACCGCGGCACCAAGCTGCTGTCCAAGGCCGACACGGCCACCGTCAAGGCGTGGGCGCCTTACGGTCTCGGCTGAGCGGAAGGAATTAGAGAATGGCACGCGTAAAACGGGGTGTAACTACCCACGCAAAGCACAAGCGGATCCTCAATCTGGCGAAGGGCTATTATGGCCGTCGCAAGAACACGATCCGTATCGCCCGTCAGGCCGTCGAGAAGGCCGGCCAGTATGCGTATCGTGACCGCAAGGTTAAGAAGCGCAACTTCCGCGCCCTGTGGATCCAGCGTATCAACGCAGCGGTCCGCGTCGAGGGTCTGACCTACGGCGTCTTCATGCATGGCCTCAAGCTTGCCGGCGTCGAACTCGATCGCAAGGTCCTCGCGGATCTCGCGATGCACGAGGGTGCCGCATTTAGCGCCATCATCGCGCAGGCGAAGGCGGCTCTGCCCCAGGCTGCCTGAGGGCGATCTGTTGCGAGACTGAGATTTGGGGCGCCGGTGGCAACACCGGCGCCCTTTTTCTGTTTGGGGGTGTCCCTCCGGCGGCCATCCTCTCGACCCAAAAGCTGGCGTCATGCTGAACTTGTTTCAGCATCCACCGCGTAACGGGCATGGTCCGGGCTCGCGGAGGGCTGGATCCTGAAACGAGTTCAGGATGACGGACGGGTTGAAGAACAGCACTCCGTCGGCGTTACCATGAACCTCCCTGGCCGGCTGCATCAGCACCGCGCAGGGTTGATCAAGGGCTTCACCTCCCGCTACGGCGTCACCCATGATGGGTTCCCGCCCTTACGGGAATGACGGAGATGTACGTGGCTGACCTTGCCGAGATTGAATCGCAGTTGCCGTCGATCGGCCAGGCCGATGCGGCGGAGCTCGAAACGCTCCGCGTCGCGCTGCTCGGCAAGCAGGGCAGCATCACCGCGTTGCTCAAGACGCTCGGCAAGATGTCGCCCGACGAGCGACTGGTGGAAGGTCCGCGCATCCAGGGCGTGCGCGAGGCGGTGACCACCGCGATCGCTGAACGGAAGGTAGCGCTCGACCGCGCCGAGCTCGACGCGCGGTTGGCGCGCGAGACGATCGACATGACGCTCCCCGCCGACGCGGCGCCGCAAGGGTCGGTCCATCCGGTCAGCCAGGTGCTCGACGAGATGGCGGAGATCTTCGCCGACCTCGGCTTCGCGGTCGCGACCGGACCCGAGATCGAGGACCAGTGGCATAACTTCACCGCGCTCAACATGCCCGAGAGCCATCCCGCGCGCGCGATGCACGACACCTTCTATCTCAAGGCGGGCGAGGGCGAGGAGGCGAAGGTGCTGCGCACCCACACCTCCCCCGTGCAGATCCGCACGATGATGGGGCAGGAGCCGCCGATCCGCATCATCGCGCCGGGCCGGGTCTATCGCTCGGACTGGGACGCGACGCACACGCCGATGTTTCACCAGATCGAGGGGCTGGTGATCGACAAGGGCATCACGCTCGGTCACCTGAAGTGGACGCTCGAGACCTTCCTCAAGGCGTTCTTCGAGCGAGACGACATCGTGCTTCGCCTGCGCCCGAGCTATTTCCCGTTCACCGAACCTTCGGCCGAGGTCGATGTCGGCTGGACGATGGAAAAGGGCCGCCGCGTGCTCGGCGGGTCAGAGGGCTGGATGGAGCTGCTCGGCAGCGGAATGGTGCACCCCAAGGTGATCGCCGCGTGCGGGCTCGATCCGAACGAGTGGCAGGGCTTCGCCTTCGGGGTCGGGGTCGATCGGCTCGCGATGCTCAAATACGGCATGGATGACCTGCGCCCGTTCTTCGAAGGCGATGCGCGCTGGATCAAGCATTACGGTTTTTCGGCACTCGACGTGCCCACGCTAAGCCAGGGAGTCGGCGCATGAAGGTTACGCTCGACTGGCTCAAGCAGCATATCGACACCGACGCTACGCTCGATACCATCGTCGAGACGCTGACGCGGATCGGCCTCGAGGTCGAAGGGGTCGAGAACCCCGGCGCGACGCTGGCTGCGTTCCGCGTCGCCAAGGTGCTGAGTGCCGCGCCGCATCCGCAGGCGGACAAGCTCCAGGTTCTTTCCGTGGATGCCGGCGATGGCCCGCTGCAGGTCGTCTGCGGCGCGCCCAATGCGCGCGCTGGCCTAGTCGGTGTGTTCGGCGCGCCCGGCGCGACGGTGCCGTCGAACGGCATGGTGCTCAAGGTCGCGGCGATCCGCGGGGTCGAATCGAACGGCATGATGTGCTCGACGCGCGAGCTCGAACTCGGCGAGGAGCATGACGGGATCATCGAGCTTCCCGCCGATGCGCCGATCGGCATGGCCTATCCAGACTATGCCGGGCTCAACGACCCGGTGATCGAGGTGAACGTCCTCCCCAACCGCCCGGATTGCATGGGCGTGCGCGGGATCGCGCTCGATCTGGTCGCTGCCGGGCTCGGCACCGCGAAGCCGCTCGCCTACGCGCCGGTTGAGGGCGAGGGCGCAGGTCCCGACGTGCGTACCGAGGATGCCGACGGCTGCCCCGCTTTCTTCGCGCAGGGCGTCAGCGGCCTCGTCAACGGCACCGCGCCCGAATGGATGCGCCGCCGCCTGACTGCGATCGGCCAGCGGTCGATCTCGACGCTGGTGGACATCACCAATTACGTGATGTTCGATCTCGGGCGTCCGCTTCATGTCTATGATCGCGCGAAGCTGTCGGGCGGGCTCGTCGCGCGCAAGGCGGCGGCGGGGGAGCAGGTCGTAGCGCTCAACGGCAAGACCTATACGCTGGCCGAGACGATGACGGTGATCGCGGACGACGCACATGTCCACGACATCGGCGGGATCATGGGCGGCGAGGATTCGGGCGTTACCCCCGAGACCACCGACGTCGTGATCGAATGCGCCTATTTCGACCCGGATTCGATCGCCCGCACCGGCCAGGCGCTGATGCTGACTTCGGACGCGCGCTCGCGGTTCGAACGCGGCGTGGACCCGGCGTTCCTCGAAGAGGGCCTCGCGATCGCGACGCGGCTGGTGCTCGACCTGTGCGGCGGCAGCGCGAGCGCGCCGACGCATTCGGGCACCCCGCCGACGACGCGCAAGCGGATCGCTTACGATCCCGCGCGTGCCGAAACGCTCGGTGGTCTCGCGGTTGCGCCGGAACGGCAGCGCGAGATCCTGACTGCGCTCGGCTTCACGGTCGAGGACGACTGGACCGTCCTGCCGCCGCCCGCGCGACGCGACGTCGATGGCCCGGCCGATCTGGTCGAGGAAGTGATCCGCATCGTCGGGATCGATTCGGTCCCCGCGACCCCGCTGCCGCGCGCAGCGGGCGTGGCGAAGCCGACCGCAACGCCAGCGCAGAAGATTGAGAGTCGCGTCCGCCGGGCGGCGGCTGCGCGGGGGCTCAACGAGACGATCACCTGGAGCTTCCTTTCGGACGCACAGGCGACCGCGATCGGCGGGGCGGCGTGGACGCTCGCCAACCCGATCAGCGAGGAGCTCAAGGTGATGCGCCCGTCGCTGCTCCCCGGCCTGCTGGCGGCAGCGGAGCGCAACATGAAGCGCGGCGCGGGTGGCGTCCGGCTGTTCGAGCTCGGGCGGCGGTATCTCGCCGATGGCGAACGCCCGACGCTGGGTGTGGTGCTCGCGGGCGAGGCGCGGTCACGCGGCTGGCAGGATGGCAAGGCGACTCAGTTCACTGCCTATGACGCCAAGGCCGAGGCGCTCGCGCTGCTGGCGGCGGCAGGCGCTCCGGTCGATAATCTGCAGGTGATGGGCGAGGCTGGCGATGCGTGGCATCCCGGCCAGTCGGGCACGCTGCGATTGGGTCCAAAGACGGTGCTCGCGGCGTTCGGCATGGTCCACCCGCTGACGACGCGCGCGTTCGACGTGGATGGTCCCGTTGCGGCGGTCGAGCTGTATCTTGATGCGATCCCCGCCAAGCGCGCGTCGAGCTTCGCGCGCGCGGCCTATGCGCCGCCGGCGTTGCAGGCGGTGCGGCGCGACTTCGCGTTCCTCGTGCCCGACAGCGTTTCGGGCGAGGCGCTGGTGCGCGCGGCGCGCGGGGCGGACAAGGCGGCGATCGTGGGGGCGCGGGTGTTCGACGTGTTCACGGGCGCGGGTGTCGAGCCGGGGCACAAGAGCATCGCGGTCGAGGTGACGCTCCAGCCGGGGGACAAGAGCTTCACCGAGGCGGAGCTGAAGGCGGTCGCGGACAAGGTGGTTGCTGCGGCTGGCAAGCTGGGGGCGAGTTTGCGGGGGTAACCTCTTCCGTCACCCCGGGCTTGTCCCGGGGTCCACCGGGGATTGCGCTTGCCGGCTGCGGGATGCGCGGCGCGGTGGATGCCGAGACGAGCCCGGCATGACGGGGTGGGGGAGGTGATTTTCATACAAGGACAGACCGACATGGCCGACGCTCTCATCACCATCGCCACGCCGCAGCTTTCCGCCGCGATCAACCCGCTCGGCGCGGAACTGACGCACCTGCACGATGCGGAGGGTCGCGAGCTGATGACCAACGCCGACCCCGCGTTCTGGACCGGCCATGCGCCGTTGCTGTTCCCGATCGTCGGGCGGCTCAACGGGGACGTGCTCCACATCGACGGCACCGACTATCCGATGCAGCAGCATGGCTTCGCGCGCCGCAGCGTGTTCGCGCTGGTCGAGCATAGCGACGCGCAGGCGGTCTTCCTGCTCGAGGACAGCGCCGAAAGCCGCGCAATCTATCCCTTCGCCTTCGCGCTGCGCGTCACCTACACGATCACCGATGCCACACTCGACATTGCGGTGGTGATCGAGAATCGCGGCGGCGACGTGCTCCCGGCGAGCTTCGGTTTCCACCCCGCCTTTGCCTGGCCCCTCCCTTACGGCGCGCCGCGCGCCGACCACCGCATCGTCTTTGCCGAGGACGAGTCCGAAGCGCTCCGCGAACTGGTCGACAGCGCTATCATCGAGCAACTCCGTCCGTCCCCGCTCGACGACCGTACGCTGGCGTTGAACGATGCGCTGTTCGAACGCGACGCGCTGATCTGGGACCAGCCGCACTCGCGCAGCGTCCGTTACGGCGCGCCGACCGGCCCGCAATTGCGCGTCGATTTTCCTCTCATGCCGATGCTCGGAATCTGGACCAAGCCGGGGGCCGCGTTCGTCTGCATCGAGCCGTGGCACGGCATCGCCGATCCGACGGGCTTCGCGGGCGATATCCGCGAGAAACCCGGTATCGTCGCGATCGCGCCGGGCGCGACGCTCGCCTGTGGGATGCAGGTGACGTTGGAGGCCTGAGGCGCTACAGCGCAGCGATGAATCACACGTCCGACCGCCGCACCTTCGCGATCATCTCCCACCCAGACGCCGGCAAGACCACGCTGACCGAAAAGCTGCTGCTGTTCGGCGGCGCGATCCATCTTGCCGGCGAGGTCAAGGCGCGCGGGCAGAACCGTCGGGCGCGCTCGGACTGGATGAAGATCGAGCAGCAGCGCGGGATCTCGGTGACGTCGTCGGTGATGACGTTCGAGCGCAACGGGCTGACCTTCAACTTGCTCGACACGCCGGGCCACGAAGACTTTTCCGAAGACACCTATCGCACGCTGACCGCGGTCGATTCGGCAGTCATGGTGATCGACGCCGCACGCGGGATCGAGGCGCAGACGCGCAAGCTGTTCGAGGTCTGCCGGTTGCGCTCGGTGCCGATCATCACCTTTGTCAACAAAGTCGACCGCGAGGGGCGCCCGCCGTTCGAGCTGCTCGACGAGATTGCCGAGATGCTCCAGCTCGACGTCACGCCGATGAGCTGGCCGGTCGGCATGGGGAGCGATTTCGAGGGGGTGTACGATCTCCACGCCAACAGCCTGAGCCGGCCCGAGGGGCCGAGCCGCGAGTTCCTCGGCAAGGCGCTGTCGTTCACCGGGCTCGACGACCCCGCGCTCGCCGCCACGCTTAGCCCGGCGGGGCTCCAGTTGCTCCAGGACGAGTCCGAGCTCGCGCTCGGCGGCTACGGCGCGTTCGACGTCGAGGCGTATCGCGGCGGCGACCAGACCCCGGTCTATTTCGGCTCGGCGCTGAAGGAGTTCGGGGTCGCCGAACTGATCGACGCGCTCGGCCGCCACGCACCCGGCCCCCGCCCGCAGCCGGCAGAGCCCGCCGAGGTGCTGCCCGACCGCGCCGACGTCACGGGCTTCGTGTTCAAGGTCCAGGCCAACATGGACCCCAACCACCGCGACCGGATCGCGTTCATGCGGCTCTGCTCGGGCACGTTCAAGCGCGGCATGAAGCTGACGCCGACCGGCCACGGCAAGCCGATCGCGATCCACTCGCCGATCCTGTTCTTCGCGCGCGAACGCGAACTGGCGGACGAGGCGTTTCCGGGCGACATCATCGGCATTCCCAACCACGGGACGCTGCGGGTGGGCGATACGCTGTCCGAGCGGGCGGACGTGCGCTTCACCGGCCTGCCGAACTTCGCGCCCGAAATCCTGCGCCGCGTCGCGCTCAAGGATCCAACCAAGACCAAGCAGTTGCGCAAGGCGCTCGACGACATGGCCGAAGAGGGGGTGACGCAGGTGTTCTACCCCGAGATCGGGTCAAACTGGATCATCGGGGTGGTCGGTCAGCTCCAGCTCGAAGTGCTTCTGTCGCGGCTCGAGGCGGAATATAAGGTCGATGCGGGGCTGGAGATGGCGCCGTACGATACCGCGCGCTGGGTATCAGCGGCGGATCCGGCGGATCTCAAGGCGTTCATGGACCTCAACCGCACGTCGATGGCGAAGGATCGCGACAACAACCCGGTCTATATGGCGAAGACCGCGTGGGACGTCGGCTATGTCGCGGATCGTTACCCCAAGGTCACCTTCGCGGCGACGCGCGAGCGCTGATGCGGGGGCCTTCGACTTCGCTCAGGGCGAACGGAGGGGTCGGCCCGTCAGTTGCGGATATTCTACGATTCCTTCCCCCCGTTCGTTTCGAGCGAAGTCGAGAAACCCGGCACAGCGCAGGTTTCTCGACTTCGCTCGAAACGAACGGGGGGGTAAGGGGATGCGCCTAGAGGCCTAAGCCAGCGCGTCCTGTTCCAACGCCTCGACCAGCGCCTCGCGGACCGCCAGGATCGCGCCATAGCTCGCGGGCGGAAGCGGCGTCGCGGGAGAACGCTTGCGATCCGCCATCAACGCCTGTTGCACGCCCCGGATCGTGTAGCCCTCATCGTTGAGCATTCGCGCGATCCGCTGGACGAGAACGACGTCCTCGGGCCGGTAATAGCGCCGGTTTCCCGCGCGCTGAAGCGGTCGCAGCTGCGGAAAGCGGGTTTCCCAATAGCGCAGGATATGCTGCGGCAAGCCCGTCTCTTTCGACAGTTCTCCGATCGTGCGAAAGGCCCCCTCGGCCTTGCCGGGGATCGTCGGCGGCGTTGCCATGATGTGTCTCAGTCCGCGCTGACGATGCGGTCGCGCATCATCTGGCTTGCCCGGAACGTCAGGACGCGACGCGGCGCGATCGGCACTTCGACCCCGGTCTTGGGATTGCGCCCGATCCGTTCGCCCTTGTCGCGCAGAACGAAGGTCCCGAAGCCCGAGATCTTGACGTTGTCCCCCTTCGCGAGGGCCCCGCACATGTGCGACAGAATTTGTTCGACGAGGCGCGACGAATCCGCGCGCGACAAGCCGACTTGATGATGAAGAGCCTCGGCCAGATCGGCCCGTGTCAACGTTCCTGCAGGCGCCATTCCGGTTTCCCTCCCCAAGCGGCAAGACGTTGGTCTAACACACAGAAGGCACGAACGGAAAGGGCTAGTTACAGTACCGTAACAAGGTTAATCTCAAAAACGGACCACTGCAGCGCCCCACGTGAACCCGCCGCCCATCGCTTCGAGCACGATCAGGTCGCCGCGCTTGATCCGGCCGTCCTTCACCGCGGTATCGAGCGCGAGCGGAACCGAGGCAGCGGAGGTGTTCGCATGCTGGTCGACCGTGACGATCACCTTCTCGGGCGGCAGGCCCAGCTTACGTGCGGTGGCATCCAGGATGCGCGCGTTCGCCTGGTGCGGGACGACCCAGTCGACATCCTCGGCGGAAAGGCCGCTGGCGGCGAGCGTCTCCGTCATCACGCTCGCGAGGTTGACGACCGCGTGGCGGAAGACTTCGCGACCCTTCATGCGGACCTTGCCGACGGTGCCCGTGGTGGAGGGGCCGCCATCGACGTAGAGCAGCTCGTTGTGGCGACCGTCGGCATGCAGGCGTGTCGAGAGAATCCCGCGCCCCGCATTGCCGCTGTCGTTATTTTCCTGCCCTTCCAGAATGATAGCACCCGCACCATCGCCGAACAGGACGCAGGTGGTGCGGTCCTCCCAGTCGAGGATGCGGCTGAACGTCTCGGACCCGATCACCAGCGCGCGGCGGGCAGACCCTGCGCGGATCATGCTGTCGGCGACCTGCACCGCATAGAGGAAGCCCGAGCAGACCGCCGCCACGTCGAAGGCGACGCAGTCGTTGATGCCCAGGCTCGCCTGCACCTTGGTCGCGCTCGACGGGAACGTCTGGTCGGGCGTCGCGGTCGCGAGCACGATCAGGTCGATGTCCTGCGCGGAGAGGCCGGCCGAACCCAAGGCAGCGCGGCATGCATCGGCAGCGAGCGTCGCGGTGGTTTCGTCGGGGGACGCGATATGGCGGAAGCGGATCCCGGTCCGCTCGACGATCCATTCGTCCGAGGTGTCGACGGTCTCGGCAAGCTCGGCATTCGAGACGCGCCGTGCGGGGAGCGCCGATCCGGTGCCGACGATGACCGATCGAATCATGCTGCTTTCGCCTCGAATTCACGCAAGTCCTCGGCGATTCGCCGAGTCAGGTCGTCGCGCACCATTTTTGCCGCCGCCGCGATCGCGGTTGCGACGCCAATCTCGTTTGCGCTGCCATGGCTTTTGACGACGAGCCCGTTGAGCCCGAGGAAGACCGCGCCATTGTGGTTGTTGGGGTCCAGATGATGCCGCAACAGGTCTGTCGCGGGCTTGGAGATCAGGAACCCGATTTTCGACCGGACCGACGAACGGAACGCGCGCTTGAGCAGGTCCGCGACGAAGCGCGCGGTGCCCTCGGCGGTCTTGAGCGCGATATTGCCCGAGAAACCGTCGCAGACGATCACGTCGACATCGCCGCGCGACAGTTTGTCGCCCTCGATAAAGCCGGTGAAGTCGAGCGGGAGGTGCGACGCATGTCGCAACGCGTGCGCGGCGTCGCGTATCACGTCGGTGCCCTTCTGGTCCTCGCTGCCGATGTTGAGCAACGCGACCCGGGGACGCGCGAGATCGAGCGAGGTGCGGGCATAGGCTGCCCCCATCACCGCGAATTGAATGAGGTTGCGTGCATCGCATTCGGTGTTGGCACCGAGGTCGAGCACGACCGTGTCATTGTCGCCAAGCGTCGGCATCAACCCGGCGAGTGCGGGCCGATCGATCCCGGGGATCATCCGCAGCGACAGCTTCGCCATCGCCATCATCGCGCCGGTGTTGCCCGCTGAGACGCACGCAGCGGCACGCCCCTGCTTCACCATGTCGATCGCAATCCCCATCGACGTCTTCTTGGACCGACGAATCGCCTGAGTCGGCTTTTCACTCGATCCGACGACCTCGGGGGCGTGGACGATCTCGCTGCAGGCGCTCAGGGCCGGATGCTGCTTGAGTTCGGCTGCGATCGCCGACTCGTCACCGACGAGAAGGAAGCGCATGTCTTCATATTTACGACACGCGCGTGCGACACCGGCGAGCATGACCGCCAGTCCCTCGTCGCCACCCATCGCATCGACGGCGATTCGGGAGCTGTTCGTCACGCTGGCCGCTCCCTGAATACGCGCATTGAGCACCCGCTCGATCGCACGAGCCGCCGCCGATCCGTCGGGATCAGCCTTCGACCGAGAGGATCTCGCGGCCGTTATAGTGGCCGCACGACCCGCACAGGTTGTGCGGGCGCTTCAGTTCGCCACAGTTCGGGCATTCCTGGAACGACGCAACGGTGAGCGAATCGTGTGAACGACGCATGCCGCGCTTGGACGGCGTGGTTTTTCTTTTGGGGACGGCCATTTCGGCGAAACCTTATACTTGTCTGAACCGGTGCGATAAGCCCGAACCCGTTGCGACGCAATCGACGCAAGGTCGACCGCGCAAGCGGCACGGGTGGCCAGACATCTCGCGAAGATGGCGGGCTATAGCGATTCTTCGCGGCGTTGCAAGCTTTGCGCGCTCGTGCGACGGACCGGGCCTGATACAAAAGGGGAGAGTGCGATGGTTTCGGGATCCGACATGACGATCACGCTGGTGACCGCAGGCGCGGCGGCGATCATCAACCTGTGGTTGGCGGCACGCGTTGGAGCGGCGCGCGGCAAGGCCAAGGTGTTTATTGGCGACGGCGGCGACGAGCGGCTGATCCGCCAGATGCGCGCACAGGCCAATTTCGTCGAATATGCGCCGTTCATCCTGATCCTGCTTGCGCTGATCGAGTTCACCGCTGGCAGCTCGTGGTGGCTGTGGAGCGCGAGCGCGCTGTTCCTGGTCGCGCGCGTCGCGCATCCGCTGGGGATGGACGGCTGGGGTTTCGGGCGGATGGCGGGGACGCTGATCACCTTCCTGCTGCTGCTCGGGCTGGGCGGCTATGCGATCGTAATGCCGTTGATCGGGCATTCGACGGCGAGCGTTGTCGCACCGAGTGTCGCGCCGGCGGGGTGACGTTCTTTCGCCTTCGCCATGCCGGGTTTGGCCCGGCATGGCGCGGGAGGACGACCGGCTTCTAGTCCGCGAGCGCCGAGTCGCTGACGAACATGTTGGTCGCGCGCTCGTGCGCGAAGGTGCTGGCCGGGCCGTGGCCGGGGAGGAACGTCGTGTCGTCCCCGAGCGGCCACAGCTTCGTGACGATCGACTCGATCAGCTGGGGGTGATTCCCGCGCGGGAAATCGGTCCGACCGACCGAGCCTGCGAACAGCACGTCGCCGACGATCGCCAGCTTCGACGGTGCGTGGTGGAAGATGACGTGGCCGGGCGTGTGCCCGGGCGTCTCGTAGACATCGAGCACGAGATCGCCGACCGTTACCGTATCGCCTTCGACCAGCCAGCGGTCCGGCTCGAAATTGACCCCCGGAATGCCATATTGCGCGCCGCTCTCGGACAGCGTGGAGGTGAGGAAACGGTCTTCCTCGTGCGGGCCCTCGATCTGTACGCCGAGCTCGTCGGCAAGGGGCTTGGCCTCGCCGCAATGGTCGATGTGGCCGTGTGTCAGGATGATCTTCTCGATCGTCACGCCATGCTGCGCCGCCGCTTCGCGCAGCCGGGGCAGGTCGCCGCCCGGATCGACGAACGCGCCGCGCATCGTGGCGGTGCACCAGAGCAGCGTGCAATTCTGCTGGAGCGGGGTGACGGGGAGGATCGCGGCGCGGAGGGGCGGGGTGCTCATGCCCGACTCGATACGGCGGCGCGGCTTTTGCGGCAAGCTTCACCGGGTTTGGGGTTGCCCCCAAGGCAACAAGCGAGGCATTTGCCGGGGGACGATGCTGAGCCTACAGACCCCTCCCTTCATCCTGCTCGACGACGCGCAGGACGGCGGCGCACCGGCGCGGCTCTATACCGATCCGCTAAGGATCGTGCAGGCGCGCACGGTCGACGAGATCGACGCGGTGCTGGCGGCGGTACGCGCGGCGCGCGCCGAGGGGCTCCATGCGGTCGGCTTCCTCACATATGAGGCGGCTGCCGCGTTCGAACCCGCGCTCGACTCGCCCCCCACGACCGGCCAGCTGCTCGCGTGGTTCGGCTTCTTTGCGACCTATCGCGAAATCGCGCCCGATGCGGTTGCGGCGTTGCTGCCCGATCCGGCGGGGGCTTGGAATGGCCCGCCCGAGCCGGCCATAACGCCGGAGACCTATCACGCGCAGTTTGCCGCAGTCCGCGAGGAGATCGTCGCGGGCGGGCTGTATCAGGCGAACCTGACCTATCGCGCCACGCTGCCGGCGTGCGGTGATCCGTTGTCGCTTTATGCCCGGTTGCGCGGCAGTGCGCGCGCGGGGTTCGGCGCGCTGATCGATACCGGCGCGGAGACGATCCTGTCGTTGTCACCAGAGCTGTTCTTCGCGCTCGACGGCGACCGGCTGACGTGTCGCCCGATGAAAGGCACGGCGCGCCGGGGAGCGACGCCCGCAGCCGATGCGGCGGCGATCGCTGCGCTGCGCGACGACCCGAAGCAGCGCGCGGAAAATCTGATGATCGTCGACTTGATGCGCAACGATCTCGCGCGAGTTGCGCGCGCCGGCTCGGTCGCGGTGCCGACGCTGTTCGCAGTGGAAAGCTACCCGACGGTCCACCAGATGGTGTCGACCGTGACCGCCGAACTCGCGCCCGGGCAGGACGCGGTCGACGTGCTCGCCGCGCTGTTCCCGTGCGGGTCGATCACCGGCGCGCCCAAGATCGCCGCGATGCGCGCGATCCAGGGTATCGAGGATGGCCCACGCGGGCTCTACACCGGGGCGGTCGTGCGGTTCGATGCGAACGGCGACGCGATCGCCAATGTCGCGATCCGCACGTTGGTGTGGCCCCACGGCGCGGAGCAAGCGACGATCGGCGCGGGCGGCGGGATCGTCGCTGACTCCGACCCGGCGGCGGAATGGGACGAGGCGCGCGCCAAGCTCGCGTTCCTGACGCACGGGGTTCGCCGGTTCGACCTGATCGAGACGATGGCATTCGACCCCGAAGAGGGGCTGCTGCTGCTCGACCGGCATCTCCGCCGGATCGCGGCGAGCGCGGCCGCGCTCGGGTTCGCGTTCGACCGGCACAGCGCGCGCAACGAATTGCAGGCGGCGACCTTCCGGCTGCGCGTCGCGTCGCGCGTGCGGCTGATGCTCGCGCCGAGCGGCGCGGTGGCGATCGAGGTCGCCGCATTGCCCGCAATGCCCGCCGAACCCGTCGCGGTGGCGATCGTCCCGCTCCCGGTCGCGCCCGCCGATTTCCGATTGCGCCACAAGACGACCGACCGTGCCTTCTACGATTCTGCGCGAGTCGCATCCGGGTGTTTCGAGGTGCTGTTCGAACGCGCGGACGGCCGGCTGACCGAAGGGAGCTTCACCGCGCTGTTCGTCCCGCGCGGCGACGTGCTGGTGACGCCGCCGCTGCCCGACGGGTTGCTCCCGGGGGTATTGCGCACCGAGCTGCTCGCGACCGGTCGCGCGGTCGAGGGTGTGCTGACCGCGGACGACCTCGCGCACGAATTTTTCATCGGCAATGCAGTGCGCGGTCTGATTCGTGCGCGACGAACGGTTGCGACGACGCCACCGCCACGATAAGCGCACGCCCGACCGTTCGTCATTTAGGCCTTTGCTATGCACCCCTCCGCCGCGCTCAACCGGATCAAGCCATCGCCGACGCTGGCAATCACGTCGCGCGTGCAGGAATTGAAGCGCGCGGGCGTCGACGTGATCGGCCTCGGCGCTGGTGAACCCGATTTCGATACCCCCGATTTCGTCAAGGAAGCCGCGATCAAGGCGATCCGGGACGGCCAGACCAAATATACCAACGTCGACGGCACGCCCGAGCTGAAGGCGGCGATCGCCGCCAAGTTCACGCGCGACAATGGCCTGACCTATGCAGCGGACCAGATCAGCGTGAACGTCGGCGGGAAGCACACGCTGTTCAACGTGATCGTCGCGACCGTCGAAGCGGGCGACGAGGTGATCGTCCCCGCGCCCTATTGGGTCAGCTACCCCGACGTCGTGCTGTTCGCAGGCGGCACACCCGTGTTCGTCGCGGCTGGCCCCGAGCAGGGCTACAAGCTGCTCCCCGAGCAGCTCGAGGCGGCGATCACGCCCCGGACCAAGTGGGTGATCCTCAACTCGCCGTCCAACCCGACGGGCGCGGCCTATACCGCCGCCGAGCTCAAGGCGCTGGGCGATGTGCTCGAGCGGCATCCGCACGTGTGGATCTTCTCGGACGATATGTACGAGCACATCCTGTACGACGGCTTCGAATTCGCGACGATCGCGCAGGTCTGCCCGTCGCTGTACGAGCGCACGCTGACGGTGAACGGTTGCTCCAAGGCCTACGCGATGACCGGCTGGCGGATCGGCTTCGCGGGGGGCGCGTCGTGGCTGATCAAGGCGATGGCCAAGCTGCAGTCGCAATCGACCAGCAACCCCTGCTCGATCGCGCAGGCGGCGGCGGTGGCGGCGCTCAACGGCGACCAGTCGTTCCTCAAGGACCGTGCGGCCGCATTCCAGGTGCGGCGCGATCTGGTGGTCGGGATGCTCAACGATGCCGAAGGGATTACCTGCCCCAAGCCCGATGGTGCGTTCTACGTATATCCGGAGTTCTCCGCGCTGATCGGCAAGTCGACCCCGTCGGGCAAGCTGATCGACAGCGACGAGGCGATGGTCGCCTATCTGCTCGACGATGCAAAGGTTGCGGCGGTGCAGGGTGCGGCGTTCGGTCTGTCGCCCGCGATGCGGATCTCCTATGCGACCTCGGACGTGCTGCTGAAATCGGCATGCGAGCGGATCCAGGCAGCATGCTCGGCGCTCCGATGAACCGTATCCGAAACGATCGTTCAGCTTTTGGCAACGCTGCGTTTGCGATTTGGCTCTTGTCGCGGTGCAGCATCAGGACGATCTGACCGCTACGTTTTCCGGCGTTCCTGCCGGCGACGAAGAGGTAAGACGATGCGCCGCATCCTGAAGTCCGATTTCATCTGGCAGTTCGTTGGCGGTTTCGCGCTGGGCGCGGTTGCGCTCGTCACGTTGCACCCGGTCGAGGGCGCGCACGCCGCGATGCGGACCGAGGTTGCGGCGACGCGCTGAAGCGCGTTTGCGGTGCCGGCTGTGCTCGGCCCCGCGCCCATTTTTCGTGATTCCCACCGCCACCCATTCGTCATTCCCGCGAAGGCGGGAAGCCATTGATACTAGCGGTGTGTAAGGCGGGCGCCGCCAGCCAGTATGGATCCCCGCCTCCGCGGGGATGACGGTTTGGGGGGTGGAGACACACCCCCCCCGGACCTACCCCTCCAGACTCTTCGACGCCTGTTCGAACATGTCCTTCGACAGCCCCGGCGTCGCCACGATCCGCTCCAGCTCCGCGCGCATCAGCCCGGCACGCGCCGTATCGAACCGCCGCCACCGGCCCAGCGGCGGGATCAGCTTGGCCGCGGTCTGCGGGTTGAGCTTGTCGAGCGCGATCAACTGGTCCGCCAGGAAGCGATACCCCGCCCCCGATGCCGCATTGAACGCACGCTGGTTCACCCCGAACGCACCGATCAGCGCGCGCGCGCGGTTGGGGTTGGACAAGGTGAAGTCGCGATGCCGCGACAGCGCCTCGACCGCCGCGCCGGTATCGTCGCGCGGGGCCATCGCCTGCACCGAGAACCACTTGTCGAGCACCAGCGCATTGTCGCTGTAGCGGTTGTAGAAGATGTCGAGCGCGGGCTCGCGCTGCGGGGCTTCGCCGCCGACCAACGTGGTGAGCGCGCTCTGCCGGTCGGTCATGTTGTCCGCCGCCTCGAACTGCGCGAACGCGAGGTCGCCCGCGTCCGACGCGCCCGATGCCGCGATATAGCCGAGCGCGACCGCCTTGAGCCGGCGCTGGCCCTTCGCGTCGGGTGAATAGACATAGCCGCCGGCGGTGTTGGCGCGGGCGCGATCGTAGGCCGACCGCCATTCACTCTCCAGCGCACGTCCGATGTCGCGGCGGAGCGACTCGCGCGTGCGGAAGATCGCCTCGGGGTCGACGATCGCCAACTGGTCGCCGATGAAGCTCTCCGACGGGAGCAGCACCGCCTCGGCGATGAACGCCGAGTCGAGCTTCGCGTCGGCAAGCGTGCCCTTGATCGCGGCAACCACCGCCGCATGATCCGCGCGGCCGTTCGATGCGCCCTGGACGAGCGTATCGAGCATCAGCTGCTGGAGCGCCTCGTAGCGCGCGAACGGATCGTCGTCGTGCGCGCCGAGGAAGGCGAGGTCTTCGGCACTCCGGTCGGTCGCGATGATCGCGGGTGCGGAGAAGCCGCGGTTGATCGACAGCACGGGCCGCTCGGTGACGGTCTCGAACACGATCGTCTGCTCGGCATCGGTCAGCAGGATCGTCTGTTCGTCGGTCAGCGCGTGGCCGGTCTCCGCACCGAACAGCTTGATCTTGAGCGGGAGGACGACCGGTAGCTTGTCCGACTGGCCGGGCGTCGGCGGGGTGCGCTGCGTCAGCACCAGTTCGGCGCGCGCCGAGCCCAGGTGGTGCGTCAGCGACGCGGTGACGCGTGGCGTGCCCGCCTGTCCGTACCAGCGGCGGAATTGCGCAAGGTCGACCCCGCTCGCGTCCTCGAGGCTCGCGACGAAGTCCTCGCAGGTCGCGGCGGTCCCGTCGAACCGGTCGAAATACAGGTCGGTGCCCGCGCGGAAGCGGTCCGGGCCGAGGATCGTGGCCAGCATCCGGATGATCTCGGCACCCTTGTTGTAGATCGTCGCGGTGTAGAAGTTCGAGATTTCCTGATACGCGTCCGGCCGGATCGGGTGCGCGAGCGGCCCCGCATCTTCCGGGAATTGCGCGGCGCGCAGGCCCCGGACGTCCTCGATCCGCTTGACCGCGGCGGAGCCCTGGTCGGCGGAGAAGGTCTGGTCGCGGTAGACCGTGAAGCCTTCCTTCAGCGAGAGCTGGAACCAGTCGCGGCAGGTGACTCGGTTGCCCGACCAGTTGTGAAAATATTCGTGCGCGACGACCGCGGCGATCGCGTCGTAATCGTAATCGGTCGCGGTGTCGGGGTCCGCCAGGATGTAGCGGCTGTTGAAGATGTTGAGCCCCTTGTTCTCCATCGCGCCGAAGTTGAAATCGTCGACCGCGACGATGTTGAACACGTCGAGGTCATATTCGCGGCCATAGGTCCGCTCGTCCCACGCCATTGAAGTCTTGAGCGCGTCGAGCGCGTGGTGCGTGCGCTCCAGATCCGCCGCGCGGACCCAGATGCCGAGCTCGACCGTCCGGCCCGAGGCGGTGACGAACGTGCCGCGATTGACCGCGAGATCGCCCGCGACCAGCGCGAACAGATAGCACGGCTTGGGGAAGGGATCGTTCCACTCCGCCCAATGCCGCCCGTCGCCCGCATCGCCCTGCGCGACCGGGTCGCCATTCGCGAGCAGCACCGGATAGCGCGCCTTGTCCGCGGTCATCCGCACGGTGTAGCGGCTGAGCACGTCGGGCCGGTCGGGGAAGAAGGTGATGCGGCGGAAGCCCTCCGCCTCGCACTGGGTGCAGAGGTTCCCGCCCGAGGCATAGAGCCCCATCAGCTGCGTGTTGCGATCGGGCGCGATCTCGACTTCGGTCTCGATGACGTGCGCCGAGCCCGTCAGGTGGAGCAGCAGCGCACCGTCCTCGATCACCCAGTCGTTGACTTGCGCACCGTCGACCTTGACCGACAGCAGCGTCTGGCCCTCGCCGTCGAGCCGCAGCGGGCGATCATGCGCGTCGGTGCGGAGCACGTGGAGCGTTGCCTTCACCCGCGTCTTCGCCGGATCGAGATCGAAATCCAGCGCGATTTCCGGAACCTGCCAGTCGGGCGCGGTATAGTCCGCGCGGCGGGTGACGTGCGGCTGGGCGAGGCTGGTCTGGATATCGAGCATGTCCCGAGATGTAAGGGGGGCATGCGCGCGGTGCCACCGAAATCGGTTTTGCCGGTCATGGCGCTTGTCTCGCCTCGCGGCGCTGCTACCCGAGGGCGATGCGTAGCTCCGTCCTCACCGCGCTGGCGGCCCTTTCCCTGACCACGACGTCTTTCGCGCAGACGCCGCCCGTCTTGCCCGACGATCAGGCGCAGATGAAGGCGCATGTGCTGTTCCTGGCGTCCGATGCGCTGCGCGGGCGCGAGGCGGCGAGCCCCGAATATCGTATCGCGGCGGAATATGTCGCGGCGCAGTTCTTCGCGGCGGGGCTGGCACCCGCGGGCGATGCCGGCGGGTATCTCCAGAAGGTGCCGCTCGTCGCGTTTCACCCCGCGGACCACGGCGACGTGGTGCTGACGCGCCCCGGCACCGCACCGCAGCCATTTGTCTTTGCCGAGGATTACACGCCGGGGGCAATCGCCGGCGCGGCGCGGACGACGCTCGATGCGCCGGTCGTGTTCGTCGGGCACGGGCTGGTCGCGCCGCGCTACAAGCGCGACGATTATGCCGGGGTCGACGTGCGCGGCAAGGTCGTCGCGCTCTTCGCTGGTGCGCCCGCAAGTTTCCAGAGCGAGGAACGTGCGCATTTCCAGAGCCCCGCGACCAAGGCGGCGATCGCGGCGGCGCATGGCGCGGTCGGCGTGATCGTCCTGTCGCGCGGCACCCTGCCGCCCGGCGGCGGCGGGTGGGACCGCGCCCGCACGACCTGGGCGCGGCCCGACGGGACCGGCGAGATGCAGGGCGCGCCGATGCTCGCAACGCTCAGCGCAGGCGGCGCGGCCAAGCTGTTCGCGGGTGCGCGGACGCCGTGGAAGACGATCCTCGCCAAGGCGAGCGACGGCGAAGCGCGCTTCGCCGCCGAGCCGCTCGGCGCGAACCTCGCGGTCGCGATCCGCACCGTGTTCGAGGCGGGCACGAGCGCGAATGTCGCCGGGATGATCCGCGGCAGCGACCCCGCGCTCGGCAAGGACGTCGTCGTGCTGTCGGCGCATCTCGACCATCTCGGGGTCAAGGCCGAGGGGACGGGCGACCTGATCTACAATGGCGCGGAGGACAATGCGGTCGGGATCGCTGCGTTGATCGAGGAGGCGAAACGTTTCAAGGCATCGGGCAGGCCGCCGCGCCGCTCGATCCTGTTCCTCGCAGTGACCGCCGAGGAGAAGGGGCTCGTCGGCTCGGACTATTTCGCAAGGCATCCGACCGTGCCGATCCGGAGCATCGTCGCGGACGTCAATCTCGACATGCCGATCCTGTCCTATCCGTTCGAGGACATGACCGTGTTCGGCGCGGATCGCTCGACGCTCGGGCCGATCGTGGCGAAGGCGGTCGGGACGCTGGGGGTGACGATGTCGCCCGATCCCGATCCCGCGCAGGGGATCTTCGTGCGGTCGGACCATTATCGTTTCGTCCAGCAGGGCGTGCCCTCGGTGTTCCTGTGGCCGGGGCAGAAGGGCCCGGGCAAGGCCGCGACCGCGGAGTTCTTCGCGAAGCGGTATCACCAGGTCTCGGACGATCTGGCGCAGCCGATCGACTGGGCGCAGGGGATCCGCTTCGTGAACGCGAATTACGCAATCGCGCGCGAGATCGCCGATGGCGACGCGCGGCCGCGGTGGAACAAGGGCGATTTCTTCGGGCTGCTCTATGGGGGGTATGGCGCGAAGTGAAGGTTACGCCCGCCTTCGCTTCCCCGGCGAAGGCGAGACCTCTGCGAAAGTCGGTTCACGGACCCCTCGTTTGCTGTTTTCCCGCGAAGGCGGGAATCCAGGGCCAAGCAAAACAACTGCTTACAGTTCCCGCGACTCCTGGGCTCCCGCCTTCGCGGGAGAACAATTATGGTTTCGCAGAGGTCTCGCGAAGGCCGGGGCTCGTAGCGATAGCCGCAGGAACATGACCGTCCGTCTGGCCGTTCGTTGCGAGGATAGTCGGGAATCCCCCGTCCGTTCGTTTCGAGCGTAGTCGAGAAACCTGCGCTGTGCCCGGTTTCTCGATTACGCTCGAAACGAACGGTCGGGGCTATTGAAGTGTACCCGGCGAACTGAGGAACCGTCATGCGCCTGTTGATCTTCGGCCTCGGCTACACCGCGCAACACCTCGCGGACCGGTTGCGCAAGGACGGCTGGCGCGTCACCGGCACCAGCCGCGATGGCCGCGCCGGGACGATCCGCTTCGACGATACGGATGCGGTGCGGCGCGAGATCGCGGTGGCGACCCACGTGCTATCCTCGGTTCCGCCAGCGAACGAGGCCGACCCCGTCCTCGCGACCTATGGCGCGGACCTCGACCGGCTGGGCGGGTGGCGCGGGTATTTGTCGTCGACCGGCGTCTATGGCGACGCCAATGGCGCATGGGTCGACGAGACCACCCCGACCGGCACCGGCCGCCGCAGCGCGCGCGCCGAGGCGGATGCGGCGTGGCTTGCGGCGGGCGCGCACGTGTTCCGGCTGCCGGGCATCTACGGCCCCGGGCGCTCGCCGCTCGACCGCGTCGCGAGCGGCGCGGCGCACCGAATCGAAGCACCGGGGCAGGTGTTCAGCCGCTGCCATGTCGAGGACATCGTCGCGGGGGTGATCGCGGGGGTGAATGGCCCGGCGGGCGCGTACAACCTCTCCGACGATCTGCCCGCGAGCCAGAACGACGTCGTCGACTTCGCCGCGCGGCTGCTCGGGATGGCCCCGCCACCGTTCGTCGCGCTCGAGACGCTGTCACCGATGGCGCAGGGTTTCTATGCCGAGAACCGCCGCGTCGCCAACGGCAAGGCCAAGCGCGTGCTCTACTGGAGCCCGCGCTACCCCGATTACCGCGCGGGTCTGCGCGCCCTCAAGGCGATGACCAGCCCGCCGACGACCAGCGCCGCGCCTGCCCCCGCAAGTGTCGACCAGCGATAGCCCTCGAACAGCGTCGACAGCAGCATCGCGATGACGGGGACGAGGACGCCCGAATAGGCCGCCTTCGCCGGGCCGATGACGCGGAGCACGCCGTAATAAAGCGGGAAGGCGACCGCCGAGGCGAACACGCCAAGGTACAATGTTGCCGCGACATAGCCGAACGTCGGCTCGAACACCGGCGGGCCGGTGGTAATCCAGGCGAACGCGCCGTCGAACAAGGCACCGAGGACCATCGCCACCGCGAGCATCGGGATCATCGGATAGCCCCGCGCGGTCTGCGTGCCCTGCATCACATTGGCGGTGGAGGCAGAGAAGATCGCGAGCACGGTAAACCCGATCCCGATCAGCACCTGCGTCGGCCCATGCGGATCGACCCGCATCTCGCGGACGAACAGCAGCGTCACCCCCGCCATCGCGACCCCCATCCCGATCACCAATTGCCGCCCGAGCTTCTGCCCGAGGAAGATCCGCCCGAACACCGCATTGGGGAGCAGCATCAGCGCGAACACCACCGCCACCAGCCCCGAGGTGATGTGCATTTCGGCGCGGTAGACGAAGTTGAAATTGAGGCAGAACTGGCTGAGCCCGAGCAGGATCGCGAACCGCCAGCCGCGCGCATCGAGCCGCAGTTTCTCGCGCCGCGCGAGCGCATAGCCCGCCATCACAATGCCCGCGATCAGGAAGCGGTACGTGACCGACCAGCTTGCGGGCACGACGCCCAATTGCCCGCGGATGACCAGCCAGGTCGATCCCCAGATCAGCGTCACGATCCCGAACGGGATCAGGATCGCGAGCTGGCTCGAGCGGGGTGGCCAGGCGCCGGGGGGCGCGGAACTCAAAGCGCGGCGATCGCGTCGGCGAGCGGGCGGATGTCCTCCGGCCTCTGGTCCCACGAAACGACCAGACGTGCCTCGCCGGGGCCCCAGTCGTAAAAGTCGAACCCGAGCGCGCGGAGTTTTGCGGCTTCCTCCGTGGTCACGCGGATGAACACCTCGTTCGCCTCGGTCGGATGGATTAGGCGGTCGCCCGCGCCCTGCGCCAGCAGCGCCGCCCCCGCATTGGCGTTGCGCGCGAGATCGAGCCACAGGTCGCCCTCGAGCATCGCGAGCAACTGCGCGGCGAGATAGCGACCCTTGCACAGCAGCATCCCGGCGCGCTTGCGGCGGTACAGCGTCGCGTCGGCGAGGTCGGTGTCGAAGAACACCAAAGCCTCCGCGTTCATCCCGCCGTTCTTGATGAACCCGAAGCTGAGCGCGGTGACGCCCGCGCGCCACGTCATGTCCGCAAGCGAGCAATCGGACGACGCGATCGCATTGGCAAACCGCGCACCGTCCATGTGCAGCCCGAGCTTGCGCGACTTGGCGAGATCCCCGATCGCGGCGACGTCGGCGGGCGAATAGACCCGGCCATATTCAGTCGCGTTGGTGATCGAGATCGCGTGCGGCTGGGTCTGGTGGACATCGTAGCGGGTGGCGTCGAGCACCGCGCTGATCGTCCCGGGCGTCAACTTCGCGCCGTCGCCCTCGGCCAGGAACAGCTTGGCACCATGGGTGTAGAATTCGGGTGCGCCGCATTCGTCGTTCTGGATATGCGCGTCGCGGTGGCAGATGATGCTCCCGTGCGGCGGGCACATCGCGGCGAGCGCGAGGCAGTTGGCGGCAGTGCCCGAGGGCACCCACAAGGCACGGACCTGCGTCTCGAACACTTCGGAGAAGCGCGCGTCGAGCTGTTTGCTCCAACGATCGCCGTCATAGGCGGTGTCGAGGGTGTTCGCATCGGCCATGGCGGCGAACAGGGCGGGGTGCACCGGGGCGGCATTATCGGAGAAGAAGCGCATGGGTCGTGCCTACGCGCGCGGTCGCGGGGGCGTCAACCGAAGGGAGGAGGGGCTAGGCGCGCTTCCTTCTGTAACTAACGCTTCCCCGGCGAAGGCCGGGGCCCAGGAGCGATGGTCGAGGTAACTGTGCGCAGTCGCCAGCAATCTCCTGTTCCTCGACTGGGCCCCGGCCTTCGCCGGGGAAGCGCAGGAGGTTGAAGTTGGGAAACTAGCGCAGCTTCTCCAGCAGTGCGGTCGCTGCCGCGGTCTCCGCTTCCTGCTTCGAGCTGCCCTCCGCCTCGGCCTCGGCAAACCCGCCCAACGCGACCTTCACGCGAAAGCGTGGCGCGTGATGCGGGCCCGACCGCTCCATCACCTCATAGATCGGCGCCTTGCGGTTGTTCGCCGCCGCCCATTCCTGCAGGCCGGATTTGGGATGCTGCGGTGCGGCCAGTTGCCGGCTCGCGCGGTCGCCCCAGCAGGTGCGGACCGCATGGCGCGCGCCCTCGAGCCCCGCTTCGAGATAGACCGCACCGATCAGCGCTTCCATCACGTCGCCCAGCACATTGTCGCTGTCCGACGCGCCGTCATCGCGCGCCTGCTTGCCGAGCTTGAGATACGGCACGACCCCGATCGACCGCGCGACATCGGCGCAGATCGCCCCCGTCACCAGCGCGTTCAGTCGCTTGGACAGTGCGCCTTCGGGCTCTTTCGGGAACAGCTCGAACAGCCACTCCGCCATTACCAGCCCGAGTACGCGATCGCCCAGGAACTCGAGCCGCTCGTAATTCGCCGCCGCCTGGCTGCCATGCGTCAGCGCGCGTTCGAACGGCGCGAGGTCGACCGGACGATGCCCGAAGCCGGCGGCAACCCAATCCTGCAACGAAACGGTCAAAAACCTTCCCCGATCCGCGACCAGCGCGCCGCGCTGAACCACGTCCACGGGAGCAGCCAGCTCGCCGAGCCATCGGTCGAGAAGAACGACACGACCGCCTTGCCCTCGATCCGCTCCATCGGCACGAACCCCATGCCCTGCGGCGGGTCGAACCGGCTGTCGCCACTGTCGTCGCGGTTATCGCCCATCACGAAGACGTTGCCTGCGGGGACCTGGTACACCGCGGTATCGTCCGCACTCGGCATCTCGCCGCGATCGAGCACCGCGTAGCTCTTGCCGTTGGGGAGCGTCTCGCGGAACTGGCGGTAGCGGCAGATCGGCTTGCCCGCCGCATCGGCATCCTCGAACTCGGCCGGGCATTCGGTCCCGCCCGGATAATTGGGCGAGAGCGGGATCGTGAAATCGGGCATCCGCACCTTGGGGATCGCCTTGTCGTTGAGGAACACCTGGCCACCGCGCATCTGGACGGTGTCGCCGGGCAGGCCGATCACGCGCTTGATCACGTCATGGTCCTCGCCCGGAGGTCCGCGGAACACGACCACGTCGCCGCGGGCCGGATCCCGCCCCAGGACCCGGCCGGGAATCAGCGGCAGCCCCCACGGGAGCGACCAGCGCGAATAACCGTAGTTCCATTTCGACACGAACAGGTAATCGCCGACGTACAGTCGCGGCAGCATCGACTGCGACGGAATGCTGAACGGCGCGAAGATGAAGCTGCGGAACACGAAAACGACGATCGCGAGCTTCAGGAAGAAGCTCAGCGTCTCGCGCGTCTCGGATTTGGCCGCGCGCGCGCGGGTTTTGCCGATCGGGGCGGGGGAGGGTTGGGTATCGGCCATGCGGCGCGGTTTGCGGGGGACGGAGCGCGTCGTCAAGCTGGCGGTTGTAACTGGGTGACGCTAGGGCGATCTACACCGGGATTCGACCAACCCCTTACAAGCAACGAGGTACTCATGGCAGCCGACTGGACCGCGATCGAGGGGCTTCCCAGCCCCCGGCTTGAAACCCTGTTCGCAGACGATGCCGAGCGGCTGGCGCGCTTCAGCGTCGACGTCGCGGGGATTCACTTCGACTGGTCGAAGACGCATCTGACCGAACAGGCGCTTGCCGCCTTCGAAACGCTTGCCAAGGCGCAGGACCTGCACGGCAAGCGCGAGGCGTTGTTCTCGGGTGCCGTCATCAACACGACCGAGGGCCGCGCCGCGACGCATGTCGCCGAACGCGGAGAGGGTTCCGAGGACGATGTCGCCGCCGCGCGCATCCTCCACGCACGGATGCGTGCGCTGATCGATGCGATCGAGGGCGGCGCGCTCGGGGAGATCCGTCACGTGCTCCACGTCGGGATCGGCGGCTCGGCGCTCGGGCCGGACCTGCTGGTCGATGCGCTGGGGCGTGAATCGGGCCGCTACGACGTTGCGATCGTCTCCAACGTGGACGGCGTCGCGCTCGAGGAAGCGTTCGCAAAGTTCGACCCGACCGCGACGCTGCTGGTCGTCGCGTCCAAGACCTTCACCACCAAGGAAACCATGCTCAACGCCGAATCGGTGATGCAGTGGATGGGCGAGGGTGGCGTCGACGACGTCTATGGCCGCGTGATCGCGCTGACCGCGGACCCCGACAAGGCGGTCGAATGGGGTGTCGACGAAACCCGCGTCCTGCCATTCGCGGAAAGCGTCGGTGGGCGTTATTCGCTCTGGTCGTCGATCGGCTTCCCCGCGGCGCTCGCGCTCGGCTGGGACGAGTTCTCGGACATGCTCGAGGGCGCGGGCGAGATGGACCGGCATTTCCGCCAGACTTCGCTGGCACACAACGCACCGGTTCTCGCTGCGTTTGCGGACCTGTATTACACCCACAACCGCCACGCCGAGACGCGCGCGACCTTCGCTTATGACGAGCGGTTGCGGCTGCTCCCGTCCTATCTCCAGCAGCTCGAGATGGAATCGAACGGCAAGGGCGTGACGATCGATGGCGAGCCGCTCAAGGGCCCGTCCGCGCCGATCACCTGGGGCGGGGTCGGCACCGATGCGCAGCATGCGGTGTTCCAGCTGCTGCATCAGGGTACGCATCTCGTTCCGGTCGAGTTCGTCGCGGTGATCGAGGCGGGCGATACGCTCGCCGAGGATCATCACCGCCAGCTGTTGCTCAACGCGTTCGCGCAAGGGGCCGCGCTGATGAAGGGCCGGCCCAATGATGATGCCGCGCGCAGCTATTCGGGCGACCGGCCGTCGTCGACGATCCTGCTCGACGATCTCGACGCGCGGACGCTGGGTGCGCTGATCGCCTTCTACGAACAGCGCGTGTTCGTGAATGCGGTGCTGATCGGGATCAACCCGTTCGACCAGTTCGGGGTCGAGCTCGGCAAGGAAATGGCCAAGGCGGCGGATGCGGGTGGTCAGGAATTCGACGTGTCGACCACCGACCTGATTAAGCGCGCGTTCGGATGATCGTGCTGGCGGCGGCGATGGCTTCGATGACGGTGGCGGACATGCGCCACCAGCGCCGGGTGCTGATCGTCGCCGCGCCCGGTATGGCGGATGCGCGCAGGGTCGCGCAGGACGCTGCATTGGCGGGGATGACCAAGGACCTCGACGACCGTGACGTGACGGTGGTCGAGGTTACGGGCGATACGGTGAAAGGCGCGGCGGACTCTGCCGCATCGCTGCGCGAACGGTGGCGGTTGCCCAAAGCGGCGTTTGGCGTGGTGCTGGTCGGCAAGGACGGGCACGCGGCGCTGCGCCGGTCCGCGCCGATCGACGCCGCCACGCTGGTCGCGACGATCGACGCGATGCCGATGCGCCGGGCGGGGCAACGCTAGCGATACGCGGATCTGTCCCGATCCGTGGGGGGCGGTGACCAACCAAGTTTACAGGCCGCGTGTTTCGCGGCTTGAGAAGGACAAGACATGGCTGAGTATGACTACGACCTCTTTGTCATCGGTGCAGGCTCCGGCGGCACCCGCGCCTCGCGCGTTGCGGCGGCGCATGGCGCGAAGGTCGCGGTGGCCGAGGAACATCGTGTCGGCGGCACCTGCGTCATCCGCGGCTGCGTGCCCAAGAAGCTGCTCGTCTATGGCGCGCATTTCGCGGAGGATCTGAAGGACGCGAAGCGGTTCGGCTGGGACGTGCCCGACAATCTCGGGTTCGACTGGGCGCGCCTGCGCGACAATGTGATGGAGGAGGTCGACCGGATCAACCGCGCCTATACCGACACGCTCAACAACAATGGCGTCGACATCATCCTCGACCGCGCGACCGTCACGGGTCCGCATTCGGTCCGGCTCGGCGACGGGCGCGAAGTGACCGCGGACAAGATCCTGATCGCGGTCGGTGCGACCCCGGTCGTCCCCGAATGCCCGGGGAGCGACCTCGGCATCACCTCGAACGAAGTGTTCCATCTCGACGCGCTCCCCAAGCGGATCCTGATCGCGGGCGCGGGCTATATCGCCAACGAGTTCGCGGGCATCTTCAACGAATTCGGCACCAAGGTGACGCTGATCAACCGGACCGACGTGATCCTGCGTGGGTACGACGAATCGATCCGTGACCGGCTGTTGCAAATATCTATCATGAAGGGGCTCGAATTCCGCTTCAACGCCGCCTTCCAGGGAATCGAGAAGCAGGCCGACGGGTGTCTCCGCGTGTCGATGACCGGGCATGAGCCGATCGACGTCGATTGCGTGCTGTTCGCGACCGGGCGGTCGCCCAACACCGAGGGGCTCGGGCTCGACAGCGCGGGCGTCACGATGGACGACAAGGGCGCGATCGTGGTCGACGAGGACAACAAGTCGACGTGTGACAGCATCTACGCGGTCGGCGACGTCACCAACCGCGTCCAGCTCACCCCGGTCGCGATCCGCGAGGGGCAGGCGTTCGCCGACACGATGTACGGCAACAAGCCGCACCGGGTGGATTACGAGAACATCCCCTCGGCGGTGTTCAGCCATCCCCCGATGGCGGGCGTCGGGCTGACCGAGGCGCAGGCGAAGAACAAGTTCGGCTCGGTCAAGGTCTACACGTCCGACTTCCGCCCGATGAAGAACGTGCTGGCGGGCCGCAACGAGCGCGCGCTGTACAAGATGGTGTGCAACGCCGAGACGGGCCAGGTGCTCGGGCTCCACATGATCGGGCCGGACTCGCCCGAGATCCTGCAGGCGGCGGCGGTCGCGGTGAAGGCCGGGCTGACCAAGGATGCGTTCGACCAGACCGTCGCACTGCACCCGTCGATGGCGGAGGAACTGGTGTTGCTGCGGTAAGGGCTGCTGGCCGTTACAACCGACCCCGCGTGCGCATCGCCCGATGCAGCACGCGGCACCCGCCCCACCCAGCGTCATGCTGAACTTGTTTCAGCATCCACCGCGCAACGATCTCGGACCGGACTTGCTGTACGGTGGACCCTGAAACGAGTTCAGGGTGACGCGATTGTTTCCAACGGGCAGGCCGCAAACCTGTCCAGCCCATCCCCTCCCGCTTACCAGATATGCACCCGGTCCGCCGGGGCCAGATACAGCTTGTCGCCAGGCTTCACCCCGAACGCCGCATACCAGGCGTCGACGTTCCGCACGATCCCGTTGACCCGGTAGAAGGGTGGCGAATGCGGGTCGGTCAGCAACCGGGTACGGAGTGCACCCTCGCGGACCTTGGACTGCCACGCCTGCGCATAGGACAGGAAGAAGCGCTGGTCGCCGGTCAGCCCGTCGATCACCGGGGCCTTGCCGTGGGTCTGCTGGTATTTCTGATAGGCGGCATACGCCGTCTCGACCCCGCCGAGATCGCCGATGTTCTCGCCGAGCGTCAGTGCGCCCTTCACATGGACGCCGGGGATCGGCTCATAGGCGTCATATTGCTGGCTGAGCGCACCGGTCCGCGCCTTGAAGGCGGTCTTTGCGGCCGGTGTCCACCAGTTCTCGAACTTGCCGCTCGGCCCGAACAGGCTGCCCTGATCGTCGAAGCCATGCCCCATCTCATGTCCGATGATCGCCCCGATCGCGCCATAGTTGATCGCGGCATCCGCCTTGGGGTCGAAATACGGTGCCTGCAGGATCGCGGCGGGGAAGGTGATCTGGTTCGCCAGCGGGTCGTAATAGGCGTTCACCGTCTGCGGGGTCATGTCCCACAAAGTCCGGTCGACCGGGGCCTTCAATCGCGAGAGATCGAGCCGGTGCTGGAATTCGCCCGCGCGGATCGCATTGCCGAGCGGATCGCCCCGGACGACCTGCAGCGAGGTGTAGTCGATATATTTCACCGGATGTCCGACGCGCGGGTCGAACGCCGCGAGCTTGGCGAGCGCCGCGGTCTTGGTCTTTTCGTCCATCCAGCTGTTGGCGGCGATCCGGTCCTTGTAGGCGGCGCGCAGGTTGGTGATCAACTCGCCCATCTTGGCTTCGCTTTCGGGCGGATAGTGGCGCTTGACGTAGATCTCGCCGATCGCCTCGCCCATCGTCCCGTTGACCATCGCGATCCCGCGCTTCCAGCGCGCCCGCTGCGAGGGCTGGTCACTGAGCGTCTTGCCGTAGAAATCGAAGGTTGCCGCGTCGAACGTCTTCGGCAGCATCGGCGCTGCGGCGACCGCGAAGCGGAATTTCATCCAGTCCTGCCAGGTCGATACCGGCGTGGCGGCGAAGATCTTGCCGAGCCCGGTCAATGCGGTCGAGTTGCTCATGATGACGACCGGGAAATCGCCGTATCCCGATGTCTGGAGTAGCAACGGCCAGTCGAATTCGGGCGCGAGCGCGGTCCGCTGCGCCGCGGTCATCGGCTTCAGCATCGCCATCAGGTCGCGTGACTGGACCGGGGACCATTGCACCTTCGCCATCGCTGTCTCGAGTGCGATGATCCGGTCGGCGCGCGCGCTCGCGTCGGTCAGGCCCGACAGCGTCAGCATCCGCTCGACATAGGCGCGGTAGGCGGTGCGGAACGCGTCGTATTTGGGGCCGGTCTCGAGATAATAGTCGCGACCGCCCATGCCGAGCGACCCCTGGCCGGTACCGACGGTATATTTCGATGGATCGGACGGGTTGGGGAGCTGGCCGATCTCGACCGGGCTGGCGTAGCCGGGGGTGGCGAACAACGCCTGCAGCTTGGCGCGGTCGGTCGCCGCGTCGATCCTGGCGAAATAGGGCGCGAGCGGTGCTGCGCCTGCCTTGTCGATCGCGGCTTCGTCCATGAAGCTCGCGTAGAGATCGCCGAACTGCTTCGCGCCTGCGCCGACCACGGCAGGGTTGGCGGCGGCATCGTCGAGGATCTTGCGGACGTTGGCTTCCGCCTCGTCGACCAGCACGACCGCATAGCCTGCCGAAGTGCGATCCGCCGCGATCTGCGTCCGCTTGTCCCAGCCGCCATTGGCATAGGTCCAGAAATCGTCGCCGGGCTTGATCGTCTTCTCCTGCGTCGTCAGGTCGAGGCCGAAGCTGCCGTAGCGCGCGCCCGTGGCCGGTGCCGCGGGGGTCGGTTCGGCGGCGACGAACGCGGGTGTCGCCAGCGTGCCCAGCGCAAGCGCGGTGGACAGACGAAGCATAAGCAAAGGACGCATGGATTTCCCTCCCTGTGTTTTACCCGACTATAGCGCTGACTTCTGGCGGCGCAATTGGCCGCGCGCATCGTTGGTTTGAAGGACGCGCTGTTGCCTTCTGCCCTGAAAACGCGAAAAGAACCCGCAACCGGGTGTTCAAGCCGATCCTTAGGAGTTGCCATGTCCTCGACCATCGCCGAACTGGAACGCAAGCGCGCTGCGGCGCGGCTGGGCGGGGGCGAGAAACGCATTGCCGCACAGCACGCCAAGGGCAAGCTGACCGCGCGCGAGCGGCTCGACGTGCTGCTCGACGAAGGTTCGTTCGAGGAACTCGACATGTACGTCGAGCATAATTGCGTCGACTTCGGGATGCAGGACCAGATCGTCCCGGGCGACGGCGTCGTCACCGGGTCGGGCACGATCAACGGACGGCTGGTGTTCGTCTTTTCGCAGGATTTTACCGTGTTCGGCGGCTCGCTGTCCGAACGTCACGCGCAGAAGATCTGCAAGATCATGGACATGGCGCTCAAGGTCGGCGCGCCGGTGATCGGCCTCAACGACAGCGGCGGCGCGCGCATCCAGGAGGGCGTCGCCTCGCTCGGCGGCTATGCCGAGGTGTTCCAGCGCAACGTGCTGGCGAGCGGCGTCGTCCCGCAGATATCGCTCATCATGGGGCCATGCGCTGGCGGTGCGGTCTATTCGCCCGCGATGACCGACTTCATCTTCATGGTGAAGGATAGCTCCTACATGTTCGTCACCGGCCCCGATGTCGTGAAGACCGTCACCAACGAGGTCGTCACGCAGGAGGATCTCGGCGGCGCGGTCACGCATACGACCAAGTCCGGCGTCGCCGACGTCGCGTTCGAGAACGATATCGAGGCGCTGCTCGCGGCGCGCGATTTCATCGATTTCCTCCCCGCGTCGAACCGCGAGGGATCGCCCGAGCGGCCCTCGTCCGATCCGTGGGACCGGCTCGAGGAGTCGCTCGACACGCTGGTGCCCGCGTCCGCGAACCAGCCCTATGACATGCACGAGCTGATCCGGAAGACCGTCGACGAAGGCGATTTCTTCGAGGTCCAGCCGACGCACGCTGCCAACATCATCATCGGCTTCGGGCGGATCGAGGGGCGCACCGTCGGGTTCGTCGCGAACCAGCCGATGGTGCTGGCGGGGTGCCTCGACATCAATTCGTCCAAGAAGGCCGCGCGGTTCGTGCGCTACTGCGATGCGTTCGAGATCCCGATCGTCACTTTCGTCGACGTGCCGGGCTTCCTGCCGGGGACCGCTCAGGAATTGAACGGGATCATCAAGCACGGCGCGAAGCTGCTGTTCGCTTACGCCGAAGCGACCGTCCCCAAGATCACCGTCATCACGCGCAAGGCGTATGGCGGCGCGTATGACGTGATGGCGTCCAAGCATCTGCGCGGCGACCTCAACTATGCCTGGCCGACCGCCGAGATCGCGGTGATGGGCGCGAAGGGGGCGGTCGAGATCATCTTCCGCGGCCGCACGCCGGAGGAAATCGCCGAGCAGACCGCGCAGTACGAAGCGCGCTTCGCCAACCCGTTCGTCGCGGCAAGCAAGGGCTTCATCGACGAAGTGATCCAGCCGCACTCGACTCGCCGCCGGATTGCGCTCGGCTTGCGCAAGCTGCGCGGCAAGGCGCTCGAGAATCCGTGGAAGAAGCACGACAACATTCCGCTCTGAATCCATCCGCGCGCCGTCTTGCAACCGGCCCGGTCCACCTTATAATGTGCTTATAAGGAGTGCCTCGATGCAGACCGCGCGCGTGACGTTTCTGACGACGCCCGACAACAAGGCAGCGCTCGACGCCTATGCCGCGCGGACCGGTCATTCGGTCGGGCACGTGCTGCGCGAGGCGTCCAGCCGATACATGGCCGAAGGCGCGGCCGGTGAAGACGCGGACCTCGCGGCGCTGGTCAGCGAAGTCAACGTGGCAATGCCGCGCATGGCCGCCGCGCTCGACCGGATGATACAGACGCTCGACGCCACGCACGAAGAGGTCGACCGGACCCTGCGCGCGGCGGGCATCCGCAAGTGAGTTCGCTGGGAGACGCCCTGGAGGCGATCCGCAACGTCGTGCTGATGCAGGAACGCCTGGAAGTGATGGACCGAAAGGTCGACCGGCTCGCCACCGACGTGAAGGGCCTGAGCGATTATGCCGCAATCATCGACAAGCGAGTCGTGCGGATCGAGACGATCATCGAGATGGGCACGCGGAGCAGCGCCCAGCCGCGGATCGAAGGCTGAACCCCGCACCGGTGCGCCATCCGCGGTTTTGCCTTTCGGCGCGGGCGCAATCTGGTAGCTAGGTTTCGTGGCGCTGTCCTGCACGTGGCGCCCGCCGATCCCACCACCCGGGTTGCGACGATCCGCATGGATCACGATCTTGCACCCGGGCACAGCGTCGTGCCGGAGTTGAGCCGTGGCTACTGATACCCCTCTCGATCGTTTCAAGGCCGTGCTCGGCGGGGCCGCGCGGGTGCTCGCGGACGAACCCGAGATCGAGCTCGCCTATACCGCCGACGCGCCGACGCAATCCGGCAAGCATATCAAGGTGCCGATGCCTGCGCGCAGCCTGCCGCCCGAACAGGTCGCCGAAGCGCGTGGTTTCGCCGACGGGTTCGCGCTGCGGTTGCGGCATCACAACGCCGCGATCCACACGCGCCACGCGCCGGGCGACGCGGTCGCGCGCGCGGTGTTCGATTCGGTCGAGAATGCGCGGGTCGAGGCGCTGGGGAGCCGCGGCTATGCCGGGATCACCGCGAACCTCGACAGCGCCCTCGAGACGCGGTTGCGCGCCGACCCGATCACGCGCGCACGGACGCGCGACGAGGTGCCGTTGTCGACCGCGCTTGCGCTGCTCGTGCGCGAGCGGCTGACCGGCGCGGCACCGCCCGCCGTCGCCGACTCCGGGCTGGCGCTGGTGCGCGACTGGATCGAGCAGAAGGCGGGGACCGACCTCGACGGCCTCGCGCTCGCGATCGACGACCAGCGTGCGTTCGCCGGCATGGTCACGCGCGTGCTCGAGGATCTCGAGCTGGTCGAGGGCGACATGACGCCCGATGAATCGGGTGAGGGCGGCAACGAGGACGAAGGCACCGAGGAGCAGCAGCAGGAAAACGAGAGCGAGGACGGCGACGATCAGGGCGAGGAAGGCCAGGGCGAGATCGAGGCGCGCGGCTCCGACCAGGAGTCCGAGTCCGAGGACGGCGAAGGCCAGGAGCAGGGCGACGATTCGTTCGACGACATGGACGGCGAGCCGGGCGACGATGGCGAGGAGGGGATGCTTCCGGTCCGCCCCAACCGCCCCGCGCAGGATTTCGCGCCGCAGTTCGAATATAAGGCGTGGACCACCGCCTATGACGAGGTAATCGCCGCGACCGACCTGTGCGATGCGGACGAACTCGTGCGGTTGCGGTCGTACCTCGACCAGCAGCTCGTCCACTTGCAGGGCGCGGTGACCAAGCTCGCGAACCGGCTCCAGCGCCGGCTGATGGCGCAGCAGAACCGCAGTTGGGATTTCGACCAGGAAGAAGGCATCCTCGACGCGGCGCGGCTCGCGCGGATCGTCGTCAACCCGACGCTGTCGCTCAGCTACAAGATCGAGCGCGAGACCGATTTCCGCGATACCGTCGTCACGCTGCTGATCGACAACTCGGGATCGATGCGCGGCCGCCCGATCTCGATCGCGGCGATCAGCGCGGACATCCTCGCGCGCACACTCGAGCGGTGCGGGGTCAAGACCGAGATCCTCGGCTTCACCACGCGTGCCTGGAAGGGCGGGCAAAGCCGCGAGACGTGGCTTGCGGCGGGGCGTCCGCCACAGCCGGGGCGGCTCAACGACGTGCGCCACATCGTCTACAAGAAGGCCGACGAACCGTGGCGGCGCGCGCGCAATTCGCTCGGGCTGATGATGCGCGAGGGGCTGCTGAAGGAGAATATCGACGGCGAGGCGCTGCTGTGGGCGCATTCGCGGCTGATCGCGCGGCCCGAGGAGCGCAAGATCCTGATGGTCATCTCGGACGGCGCGCCGGTCGACGATTCGACGCTGTCGGTCAATTCGGGTTCGTATCTGGAACGCCATCTGCGGCAGGTGATCGGCTGGATCGAGGCGAAGTCGCCGGTCGAACTCGCGGCGATCGGGATCGGGCATGACGTGACGCGCTATTATGTGCGCGCGGTGACGATCATGGATGCCGAGCAACTGGGGGGCACGCTGATCGAGCAGCTCGCGGCATTGTTCGACACGCCGTGAGCGTGCCGGGGATCGTCGCGCCGCCGGGGGGGTTCATCGGCCCCGTCAAACGGTCCGTGACGATCGCCGGGCATGCGACCTCGATCAGTCTTGAGCCCGTCTTCTGGCGTGCGCTGGACGATGCGGCGCGTGCGCGCGGGTTGCCGCTGAATGCGTTGATTGCGCAGGTCGATGCGCTGCGGATCACCGCCGAGGAGCCGCCGAACCTGGGGAGTGCGCTGCGAAGCTGGGTGGTTTCTGCGAGCGTGTGATGGTCGGGCGGCGAAGGCGGAGCAGGGTGGACTTGTCCCACACCGCCGTCATGCTGAACTCGTTTCAGGGTCCACTGCGTAGCAGGCACTGGCCGGATTTGCGGCGCCGTGGACCCTGAAACGAGTTCAGGGTGACAGCGGTGGTGGGAGGCAGCCTAATTCCGGCCAATGGAAGTTCGTAAGCGTTTGTATTCGTTAGTTGACCCTCCCTTGGTGGCGGTTCCCCGGCGGCTAGCAAGTGCGAATAATTCGCAATAGCGTTGACAGTGCGAGTGACTCGCAATAGCGAGGTCCCAACAACAGGGGGTCTCACAGTGTCACGTCTCGCAACCAGCAAGCCTGCCTATCTCGCTATGTCCTGCGTCGGCGCGTTTGCCAGCTTGCCCGCTTTTGCCAATGATGCGCCGCCGCCGCCCGCCAATGACGAAGACCCCGACCAGAAGCTCGACATCGTCGTCCACGGTCAGCGCGAGCCGCGCCGCGACCCCAAGCAGGTCGCGCCGCTCGTCGACACGGCCAAGTCGATCCTCGTCCTCGACAAGCAGGTGATCCAGCAGACCGGGTCGACCTCGCTTCAGGATGCGCTCCGCACCGTTCCCGGCATCACCTTCGGTGCGGCCGAGGGCGGGAATCCGATCGGCGATCGCCCCTTCATCCGTGGGTTTGACAGTCAGGGCAGCGTCTATGTCGATGGCGTGCGCGACCTGTCGTCGCAGACCCGCGAGGTGTTCGCGGTCGAGACGATCCAGATCGTGCGCGGGTCGGATTCGACGCTCGGCGGGCGCGGCAATGCCGGCGGGTCGCTCAACATCCTGTCGCGGCTGCCGCAACTCAAGACCTTCGGTTCGGTCAGCGGCAGTTACGGCAATGCCGACTTCAAGCGCGTCACCGGGGACGTGAACGTGCGCGTGAGCGACACCGCCGCGGTCCGGCTTCAGGGGCTGTGGCACGACCAGAAGTTTGCGGACCGCGATTCGATCTACGCCAAGCGCTGGGGCTTTGCGCCGAGCGTCACGCTTGGCCTCGGCACGCCGACCCGGCTGACCGCGAGCTATTACTATCTCGAGAACCACGAACTGCCCGACAGCGGCATCCCGTACCAATATGTCTGCTCGGCGACCAATTGCGCGTTGCCGGCGGGCAACGTCTTCACCACGCCCGCGATCGGCACGATCACCACGCGTGGCGGGCAGACCGGCACCGTCAAGCGCTCGGCGTTCTACGGCCTCGAGGATCGCGACTTCCGCGATGCCACCACCAATCAGGGGATGCTCCGGGTCGAGCATGATTTCGGCAAGATCACGCTGCGCAACACCGCGCGCTACGCGCACAGCGACCAGTCCTATATCTTCACGCTCCCCGACGACAGCCAGGGCAATGTCTTCGGCACCGCTGCGACCAACCCAACCACGGGTGCGGCAGGCGCGCGCGGCGACGTGCTGACCGGCGGCTATGTCTGGCGGCGCGGCAATACGCGCTATGGCTATACCAAGAGCCTGATCGACCAGACCGACCTGAGCGGGACGATCACCACCGGCGGGATCAAGCACAGCTTCGCGGTCGGCACCGAAGTCGCGTGGGAAAAGACGCGGCGCGGCACCTTCGTGTCGGCGAACGGGTCGACCATCAGCCCGCGCTGCAACACCGCGACGATCGCGCGTTTCTATTGCACCAGCCTGTTCGACCCCAACCCGTCCGACCCCTGGGTCAATTACACCAGCGACACGTCGAGCGTCGCGACGCCGATCGTGCGCGGGGCTGCCAACACCGAAACGCAGAACGATGCGACCACGATCTCGGTCTACGGGTTCGATTCGATCACGCTGCTCCCGCAACTGATCCTCAACCTCGGCGCGCGCTATGACCGGTTCAAGTCGAGCGTGACGCTGCCGTTCGCCACCGGTGCCACCGCCTCGAAGCTGTCGCGGACCGACGCCCTGTTCAACTGGCAGGCCGGGCTGGTGTTCAAGCCGACCAGCGAGACGAGCCTCTACGCGAGCTACGCCACCGCCGCGACCCCACCCAACGCGCTGCTTGGCGAAGGGCGCGAGGACAATGCGCTGCCGACCACCAATACCGCGGTCAATCTCACGATCCTCGACAGCCTCAAGGTCCAGAAGACAAAATCCTATGAGGTCGGCGCGAAGGCGAGCCTGTTCCACGAGCAACTCGCGCTGGGTCTCGCGGTGTTCCAGACCGACATCACCAACGCACGCGTCCAGATCGACGCCAATACCGTCGGTTTTTTCGGCAAGACGCGGATCCGCGGGATCGAGCTCAACGCGAGCGGGACGGTGCTGCCCGGCTGGACGGTGTTCGGCGGCTATACCTATCTCGACCCGAAGATCATCGACGGCGGCAACAGCGCGCTGACCGCCGCCGCCAACGGTCCGGCGGCTGCGCAGACGGTCTATGTCGCGTCGGTCAACACCGGGAAGCAGGTGCC
Organism: Sphingomonas sp. PAMC 26621; assembly: GCF_000251145.1. Lineage (GTDB taxonomy): Bacteria > Pseudomonadota > Alphaproteobacteria > Sphingomonadales > Sphingomonadaceae > Sphingomonas. The sequence goes on from NZ_AIDW01000004.1 coordinate 277,636, forward strand.
GCAGACCGCGCAACACAGCTTCACCGCGACGACCAACTACGAACTGGTCAAGGGCGTGCAGATCGGCGGCAGCGCGATCTACATGGGGCGGCAATATGGCGGCTATGCCGACAATCGCACTGCGACGCAGACCACCGCCGGGGTCGTCTCGATCAGTCCCGCTACCGTCACCCTGTCGCGCGGCATCCCCGATTACTGGCGCTTCGATGCGCGCGCGAGCTACGCGGTCACTCGCAATATCGAACTCAGCGTCAATGCGCAGAACCTGACCAACAAGGTCTATTTCACGCAGACCTTCGCTTCGCATTACGCGAGCATCGCGCCGGGCCGGACGGTATTCGGCACGATCACCGCCAAATTCTGATGCTGGACGCGGAGCAACTGGCGGCGCTGTCGCCCGAGGAGATCGCCGGGCATCTGGCAGGGCCGCCCGAGCAGCGCGCGGCGTTCGTCCGCGCGGCGGCGGAGACGGGCATCGCCGATGCTCAGGCGGTGTACGGCCAGATGCTGCTCGACGGGGTAGGGGTGGCGGCGGATGCCCCCGCCGCGCTCGGCTGGTTCATGCGCGCGGCGGCACAGCATCATGTCATGGCGATCAACATGGTCGGGCGCTGCTACGATCTCGGCTGGGGGACCACGCCCGACAAGACGCGCGCCGCGGCGTGTTACCGGATCGCGGCGGAGCGGGGGCTCGATTGGGGGATGTATAACTACGCGACGTTGCTCGCGCTCGGGCAGGGCGTGGCGGAGGACAAGGCGGCGGCGCTCGGCTGGTTCCGCAAGGCAGCGGCGCTCGGCAACGCGAAGGCGATCAATTTCATCGGCAGCTTTCACGAGGACGGCTGGGTGGTCGAGCGCGACATGGCGGCAGCGGCGCTTTGCTACGCGCGCGCGGCGCAGGGCGGCGACTTTCGCGGCGCGTTCAACCATGCGCGGATGCTCGGCGCGGCGGGCAAGATTGAGGATGCGCTCGGCTGGCTCCGCCGCGCGAGCGCGAGCGCGACCCCTGCGTTCGTCGACAAGGCGGCGGCGTGGCTCGCGGCATCCGACATCGCGGCGTTCCGCGCGCGCGGCGTCCAGGCGATCCGGGGGCCGTCATGCTGACCGTGATCCCCGACCTGCTCGCGCCCGCGCAGGTCGCCGATCTGCGCGCGGCGCTCGATGCCGCCGACTGGATCGACGGCAATGCGACCTCGGGCGCGCAGTCCGCGCTCGCCAAGCGCAACACGCAATTGCCCGAGGACAGCGCTGCCGCGCGCGCGGGGGGCGGCATGATGCTCGATGCGCTCGCGGCGTCGCCGCTGTTCGTGGCGGCAGCCTTGCCGCTCAAGGTCTTTCCGCCGCTGTTCAACCGCTACGCCGAGGGCGATGCGTTCGGCGCGCATGTCGACAGCGCGATCAGGATCCGTCGCGGGAGCGATTTCCGCATCCGCAGCGACCTGTCCGCGACGCTGTTCCTGTCCGATCCCGAGAGCTACGACGGCGGTGAGCTGACGATCTCGACGCAGTTCGGGGAGCAGCGGGTCAAGCTGCCGGCGGGGCAACTCGTGCTCTATCCCGCGTCGAGCGTCCATCACGTCACCCCGGTTACGCGCGGCACACGTGTCGCGTCGTTCTTCTGGATTCAGTCGATGGTCCGCGACGACGGCGCGCGGGCGCTGCTGTTCGAGCAGGATACCGCGATCCAGTCGATCGCGGCGCGGCTCGGCAGCGACGATCCCGAAATCGTCCGGCTGACGGGCGTCTATCACAATCTGTTACGCCGCTGGGCGGAGGTCTGATGTCGAGAATTGCGCTGCGCAACGCCTGGTTCCAGGTGCACAAATGGATCGGGCTGCTGCTTGCGGTGCTGATCATCCCGCTCTCGCTGAGCGGTGCGGTACTGGTGTGGGACGAGGCGGTCGATCACGTCCTCAACCCGGCACGCTACGCGACGACCGGCACGACCACGCTCGACCCGCAACGCTATGTCGCGGTGGCACGTGGGGTGCTCAAGCCCGGCGAGCGGATCGCCAGTCTTGCGCTGCCCGAGCGGGAGGGGCCGGTGCAGGTGACGGCGATCACCCCGCCCGATCCTGCCCGGCGCGGGCCGCCGCTGCGCACGACCGTCTATCTCGATCCGCCGACCGCGAAGATCCTTGCGGTCGGCTCCAGCGCGAGCGGCGTGCTCCGCGTGCTGCACAATCTCCACGGGAATCTGCTGGTGCCCGGCGTCGGGCGGCAGATCGTCGGGTGGATCGGGGTGGCGATGCTGCTGTCAAGCGTGTCGGGCTTGTGGCTGTGGTGGCCGACGGTCGGGCGCTGGGCGCGGGGCCTGCGCTGGCGGCGGCATCGCAACACCGATACCAATTTGCACCATCTGTTCGGCTTCTGGATCGCGCTGCCGTTGTTCGTGCTGTCGCTGACCGGGGTGTGGATTGCGTTCCCGCTGGTGTTCAATGGGGGCGGCGGAGGACGCGGGCCGGGCGGCGGCGGCGGGCGGCCGGTCGCGTTGGAGCGGCCTGCGCTTTCACTCGAAGCGGTGCTGGCGCGCGCGGGCGCGGTCGAACCGGGTCGGATCGTGCGGATCGAATGGCCGACCGATCGCAAGCCGGCGTGGCAGGTGACGTTCGCGCGGGCTCCGGGGGTCGCCGTCGACGACGCCTCGGGCATGGCGAAGATCGCACGCGCCGAACCCGAAACGCTCGCGCGGACGATGCGGCGGCTGCACGACGGGACGCAGATGGGGTTCGTCTGGCAGCTGCTGGTGTTCCTGGGTGGCGTGCTGCCCGCGGTGCTCGCGGTGACCGGGATCATCATGTGGTGGCGCGCGCTGGGGTGGAAGGCGGCGGTGAAGGCGAAGCAGCGCGCGCGGGCTGCGGCGTAGGGGGAGGCGCCTCCGCAGTTCTTCGCCACGATTGATTGCCGCGACGAACGGTCCCAATCAGACGTCATCCCCGCGGAGGCGGGGATCCATACTGGCTCGCCGTGCCCGTTTGCGGAACCGCTGCGCTAATGGATTCCCGCCTGCGCGGGAATGACGAATTGGGTGAGGGCGCGCGGTGCTTTCATGACGCCGACGTCGCAAAAAGGCCGCGTCCCTGCGCCGGGCAGGGACGCGAACCTGATAACCGGAACCGCGCCTACCGCCCCAGCAACACCCGTGCCTGACCCGCGATCTGCGCCAGCATCGCGGCATTGGGCGCAGGCGCCAGCCGCGCGCGGTCGACCACCGCCTTGAACTGCGCGACGCGCGCCGCATTGTCGCCGAGCCACGTCTCGACCAGCGCCTGCGGATCGCGCTTGCCCCCCGCCGAGCGCGCGAGGAACTCGAGCCGCAATTGCTGGAAGTCGCGCGCCAGCCCCGCGATCAGCAGCCGCTCCCACGGGTCGCTCGAATCGATACGCGCCGCATTCGCCTGCGCCCAGTCGAGCCCGAGCGCCTGCCCGAGCCGCGTGAACGCGCGCGTCAGCACGGTCTCGTCGATCTCAAGCCGGTCGCCGAGATCGGCAAGCCCGACCGCGCCGTCAAGCTCGAACAGCCGCACGACCTTCTGCACCAGCGCGGCCGGCGCGCCCGCCGCTTCCAAAGCCCCCGCGATCCGCGCGCTCTGCGCGCTCGCCTCGTCGAGCAGCAACGCCTTGGTCTGCCGGTCGAGTTCGACGATGCCCTTGCCGAGCCGCTTGAGCGTATCGCCCGGCCCCGACCCGGTCCGCGTTGCGCGGAGCAGGTCCGCGATCTGCGAGCGCGTCGCCACCGCGACCTCGTCGAACAGCGCGATCCGCGCCGCCTCGGGCATGTCGGTCGTCTCGATCTCGCGCCACAAGGCGGGCAGGTCGAACAGACGTTCCGCTACGACGAACATGCCCGCGATGTCGCTCATCGCGGCGCCTTCTTCCTCGGCCAGTTCGAACGGGTAGAGCACGCCCATCCGGTTGACGATCCGGTTGGCGAGCTTGGTCGCGACGATCTCGCCGCGCAGCCGATGCTCGTCGATCGCCTTGCCGAACCGTTCCTGCATCGCTGCCGGGAAGGCAGCGTGGAGATCAGGCAGCAATTCATCGGCGAGGCCAAGCCCCGACCGCTCGATCGCCGCCTGCAACGCAAGCTTGGCGGTTGCGAGCAGCACCGCAAGCTCGGGCCGGGTCAGCCCGCGGCCCTCGGCCGAGCGGCGGAGCAGGTCGTCATTCCCCGCCAGCCCCTCGACCGCGCGGTCGAGCGAGCCCGCCGCCTCGAAGATCTCGATCAGCCGGACATAGCTCGGCACGGTCTGTGCCCCGCCCGCCTCGGCGATCGACAGCGCGAGCGTCTGGAGCCGATTGTCCTCGAGCACCAGATGCGCGACGTCGTCGGTCATCCCGGCGAGGAAGGCGTTGCGATCCTCGAACGCGAGGCGGCCCTCGATCATCTCGCGGTTGAGCGCGATCTTGATGTTGACCTCGTTGTCCGAGCAGTCGACGCCTGCCGAATTGTCGATGAAGTCGGTGTTGATCCGCCCGCCATGCGCCGAGAAGGCGATGCGCGCGGCTTGCGTCACGCCGAGGTTCGCGCCTTCGCCGATCGCGGTCGCGCGCAGATCCTCGGCATCGACGCGGAGCCGGTCGTTGGCCGGGTCGCCGACCGCGATGTTGTTCTCGGCGCGTGCCTTCACATAGGTGCCGATCCCGCCGAACCAGATCAGGTCGACCGGGCTCTTGAGGATCGCCGAGATCAGCGCGCCCGGCTCCATCTCGCGGTCTGCGATGCCGAGCGCGGTGCGGACTTCGTCGGTCAGCGCGATCACCTTGGCGGTGCGCGGGAACACCCCGCCGCCCGCCGAAATCAGCGCGCCGTCATAATCCGCCCAGCTCGAACGCGGCAGCGCGAACATCCGCGTGCGCTCGGCGAACGAGGCGGCGGGATCGGGGTTGGGATCGAGGAAGATGTGGCGGTGGTCGAACGCCGCGACGATCTTGAGTTCGTGGCTCAGCAACATGCCGTTGCCGAACACGTCGCCCGACATGTCGCCGCACCCGACGACGCGGATCGGCTGCGTCTGGACGTCGGTGCCACGCTCGGCGAAGTGGCGCTGGACGCTGACCCACGCGCCCTTGGCGGTAATCCCCATCGCCTTGTGGTCGTAACCGACCGACCCGCCGCTCGCGAACGCATCGCCCAGCCAGAAGCCGTGCTCGAGCGCGATCGCATTGGCGACGTCGGAGAAGGTCGCGGTGCCCTTGTCGGCGGCGACGACGAAATAGGGATCCTCGCCGTCATGCACGACAACGTCCTGCGGGTGGACCACCGCACCCTCGACGATGTTGTCGGTGATCGACAGCAAGGTCCGGATGAACACGCGGTAGCTTTCGGTCCCCTCGGCAAGCCACGCATCGCGGTTCGACGCGGGCGGAAGCTGCTTGGGATAGAAGCCGCCCTTCGCGCCGGTCGGCACGATCACCGCATTCTTGACGCGCTGCGCCTTCATCAGCCCGAGGATCTCGGTACGGAAGTCGTCGCGCCGGTCGGACCAGCGCAGGCCGCCGCGCGCGACCGGGCCGGCGCGCAGATGGATGCCCTCGATCCGCGCGGAATAGACCCACATCTCGCGCCACGGAACAGGCGCCGGGAGGCCGGGAATGAGGTGGCTGTCGAGCTTGAACGCGAGCGCGACCTGGCCGGCGGGCGCGAACGCGTTGGTGCGCAGCGTCGCGGCGATCACGCTGCGCAGCGAGCGCAGGATACGGTCGTCGTCGATCGCGGACACGGCATCGAGCCCCGCATCGATCGCGGCATCGGCAGCTTCGATCCCCGAACGATCGCGCTTCGGATCGTGCGCGGCGGTGAACCGCTCGACCAGCGCGGCGGCGACCTTCGGCGCGCGCCGCAGCGCATCGACCACGGTGACGAGGCCATAGGTCAGCCCCGCCTGCCGCAGATAGCGGAACCACGCACGGAACAGCAGCACCGATTCCGAGGACAGCCCGGCATCGACGATCAGCCGGTTGAACGCATCGTTCTCGGCGCGATTCTCGAGCACCGCGCGGATCGCGTCCTCGAGCAGTGTCGCATCGGGGACAGTCCCGCCCATCTCGACGAGGAATTCGTGGACGAACCCCTGTTCGTCGCCGAGCAGCGCGGTGGGGAGTTCCTCGATCACGCGGAAGCCGAAATTCTCGAGCACCGGCACTGCATCCGACAGCGCGAGCGCACCGCCCTCGCGGTAGATCTTGAGCCGGGTCGCGCCGCGCTCGTCGCGGTACAGCCGGACCGAACGGTCGCCCGGGTTTTCCAGCCGCGCCAGCCGCACGATGTCGCGCGCGGCTTCATCCGCGGTGTTGGCCGCGCGATACCCCTGCGGGAACCCCGCGGCATGTTTGAGCGCAAGCCGCGCCGCGCGCGCGGCATCGGTCTGCTCGACCAGTGCCGCCTCGACCGCGGGAACCCAGCCGCGCACCATCCGCGCGATCCGCGTATCCAGCGCCTCGGTCTCGGGCAGCACGCCGCCTTCGCGCAGGTCGAGCGTGAAGCGGATCAGCGCGATCGTGTCGTCGACCGCGATCGACCAGTTGAGCACGCTCGCGTTCGCGGCCTCGGCAAGCATCTCGCCGATCGCGAGACGGCGCGCCGTGGTCAGGTCGTCGCGCGGCAGCCACACGAACGCGAACAGATGCCGCCCGAGCGTGCTGCGCACCAGCACCAGCTTGGGCCGCGGGCGATCCGCCAGCGACATCGCGGTCAGCGCGACATTCTCGAGCGCCTCGGTGGTGAAGCCGGTGATCAGGTCATGCGGCAGCGCGGCGAGCGCATGCGTCAGCGCCTTGCCGGTATGCCCCTTCGGATCGAACCCGAACTTCGCCTCGAGCGCAGCAAGCCGCGCGCGCAGCACTGGCACATCCTCGGGGGCTGCGCCGAGCGCGGCGCTGGTCCACAGCCCCGAATGGATCGAGAGCCCCGCGACGCGCGCGCCGTCGCGCAGCGGCACGAGGACCAGATCGAGCGGGACCTGCCGGTGGACGCCCGAAATGAGGTTGGACTTGAGCAGCAGCGGCGCTTCGCCGCCATCCTCGAACCAGCGCACCGCAAGGACGCGCGACGCTTCGGCGAGGATCGGCACGGGTTGCGGGTTGCGCGCGATGCCGAGCGCCTGCGCTTCGGTGGCCGCATCGCTCGTAGCGGTGCCCGACCCGGTACCCCACCAGGTCTGATGCCCGAGCAGCGTCATGTTGCGATCGAGCAGCCAGGCGAGCAGCGCGCTACCTTCGCCCTCGGGCAGCGTCGCGATATCCGCCGCCAGCGCGTCTTGCAGCGCATGCCAGTCGCCGACTGCGGCGCGGACATCCGCCAGGTTCTTCGCAAGGTCGGTGACGAGCTCGCGCCGCTCGCGCGCATCGACCCGTTCGAGCTCGATATAGATCATCGATTCGGCGGCACCCTCGTCGACCTCGGTCAGCGCGCCGTCCGAATCGCGCGTCACGCGGAGCACCGGGTGAATGATCCGGTCGATCGAAATATCGTGTGCGCCGATCGTCGCGGCGATCGAATCGACCAGGAACGGCATGTCGTCGTTGACGATCGCGAGGCGCATCAGGCGGCGTGGGTCGGTCGCCGGGAGCGGCTCGAGCGCGATCGTCGCGGTGGCGGGTGCGCGCTGCTCGGCAGTGGCGGCGACGAAGCCGGCGGCGGTGGCACGCTCGGCCTCCCCAAAGCCCTGCAATTCTTCGGGGAGAGCACCTTTGGTAAGCCGGACGGCAAGCGCATCCGACAGCGATTTGAGCGTGGTCTTAGGCATGCGCGCCCCTATGCGCCGGTCGCACCGCGACCTCAAGACTTGTGGCGGTGCAACATTTCTCAGCTGGTCGCGCGGCGCATCGCGCGCTCGGTCAGCGCGCTGTCGTCGCTGATCGTCGCGACGATATCGAGCGTGCCGGGTGCGCCGGAGCGCGCGAGCAGAACGACGTAATCGCCCTCGTGCGGTGCGGTGGACAGCGTGACGCTGGCAAGCGTCGGGCGCTTCGCCAGCATGGCGGAGGGGGTCTTGCGCGGCCTGGCGGTCGGCGTGCGGGCGAGCCGCTCGGCCTTGACCACGCCCTTGATCCCGCCGTCGAACCCGTCGAGAAAATCGATCAGTCCGCCGGTCGGGACGTCCATCCGCCGGGCGTGGGCCAGCACCGCGGCATATTCGGTCAGTCGGGTCTTGTCGTAATCGGCCCCGAACACGAGCTTGACGACCGGGGTCATCGGCGCGCGCAACTGGACGGCGATCCGCGCGGCCGCGAGCAGCGTTTCATAACCGTGCGGATCGGCGTCGGCGGCGGCGGCGAAATCATGCGCGCGGGCAAGCGCGCGATACAGCGTAGCGCGGCTGCGCGTGTCCGCTGCACGGACCGCGGCGGCGGTCTGCTGCGCGAGCATCAACCGGTCGGCAAGGCTGTCCTCGGGCCGGGCGGGGGAGTCGTCCTCGAGCGGGGCCGCGTCGTCCGAATCGACGGGATTTCGATCGTCGTCTTCGTCGGTGTCCGCTTCGCTCAGCGCGTGGCTCGGGCCGTCCGCCCATACCGGGGCGCTCGGCGTCGACCGTGGCGTGACTCGCGCCGCCTCGATCTCGGCGTGAAGCCGCGCCTGCATCTCGGCGTCGACCAGTTCCTTCCAGTTGATCACGCCGTAGATGAAATCGATCGTATCCTCGTCGGACGAGAACGGCATCAGGATGCCGCGGTACAGCGTATTGTGGCCGCGCGTGCTGACGAACTCCGCCTCGAACCCGATCGGCGAGCGATTGGCGATGATCTGCAGATAATGATCGGTCAGCCGCGACAGCAGCGAGCGGCTCGGCACCTGCGCGATATGCGTCGTGCTGCCATCCAGCGCACATTCCTCGCGCAAGGCGCGGCCGAGATAGGCGATCCCGGGGTTTTCGATACCCTTGGTGAAATCGAGCAGCACGCTGTGCGGCCCGAAATCGGCGATCGTGCCCGGGTCGAGATCGTTGATCGACGGATAGCCGCGGCCACCGAGCAGCGAGACCCAGTAGTTGTACGCACGGACATGCATCCGTCGCTCGTCGGTGCCGACCGCGATCTGCGTCTCGGCGAGATCGTCGCCGCCCGCCTCCTGCCCCTCCTGCAGGGTGCGGCCCGAATCATCGGTGCCGGTCCGACCGTCATCGAAGTCACGAACATGATCCATTGCGCAAACGCCCTATCTGGCCCGGGGGGACCGTTACCGGGAGCCTTGTGCACGCTGCGTGGTAAACGTGAGGTAAAGGGGTGGCGGATCGCAAAATTCCACGGGCGAACGGGGTTGGTGCTTGCCAGCGCCAAAGCCATTTGATAAGCGCCCGCCTCCACGATCGCCGATCCGGCATCGTGCGTGCCGCTTTAGCTCAGTTGGTAGAGCATCGCATTCGTAATGCGGGGGTCACAGGTTCGAGTCCTGTAAGCGGCACCAGAGCCTTGCAAAGGCTTGAATACCTTCGGAAACCCTGGAAATACGTGACTTAGGTGCCTCATCGCGTACAGAGCGAGGGTACAAAGTCTCCGATGGGGATCACCGTGAAGCATATCCTCAAGCACAGCACCGGGCGCGTGAGCTTTCGCCGTGCGTACCCTATCGCCCTTCGGCCATACATCGCTGGTGAGCCCGTGCAGCTTAAGGTCTCGCTGGGGCTAGAGGGGTCACCGGGCTTCCTCTCACGCTATGAGGAGGCTGAGGGCCGATACCGTGATACCGTGGCGATGGCGCAGAGGAAGGCGTCGGGGGCTTTCGATACACTCGACTCCGCGACGATTGCCTACCTAGCCGAGGCCTTTCGGGTTCAGCTCCTACAGGCGGATGATGACGCCCGGTGGGATACGGAGGAGCGCGAGCTGTACCGTAGCGTCGCTCAGGACTTAGAGCGCCGGGGAGTCCCCGTGGTGGTAACGTGGAAGGGCCGGGAGGCGCAGCGTTTCGCCGACAAGGCCCGTGCCCGCCTTGCGGAGAGCTTGCCGATCTACCGGGGGCTCCGGGGTGACGGGGACCTCGACGGCATTCTGGTAATCTGGATGGAGGATGCCCTCGACCTGCTTGAGGGGCTCGGAATGGCTGTCGCACCTGATGCTGTCGCGCCCTTCAAGCTGTTGTGCAGGGCGTTGAACGATGCGGCTATCTCGGCGGGCGATGCAATGCAGAAACGCTTGGAGGGGCTAGAGGTCCCTACGCCTGACGCCCCGCCACCGTTGGTGGAGCGTGCCGCATCTGTCCCGGTGGTCGAAGTGGTTCCGACTGTTCCGTTGCTCGCCACCTTCGACAACTATGCGAATGCCCAGGGCATGACGCCGGGGGTGCGTGAGGAGTGGCGTAACTACGTGCGCCTCCTCATCGGGTTTCTCGGGCATGATGATGCAGCCAAGCTGACGGCCGACGATCTGATGGCATGGCGCGACAACCTGTTGACTGAGCCGTCACGCTATGGGGCGGTTCGTAAGCCTGTCACCGTTCGGGACAAGTACATTGTAACGATCAAGGCGATGCTCGCGTGGGCGGTGGAGGAACGCAAGCTTCCCGAGAATGTCGCCATCGGCGTAAAGGTCCGGGTGCCGCGCGAGGCCAAGCTCAGAGAGTCCGCATTCACGCCGGAGGAGGCTCGGGCGATCCTCACGGCCACACTAATCCCTGCCGGTTCGCGAATGGCTCCCGGTCACGCCCTGGCAAGGCGGTGGATACCGTGGCTGTGTGCCTACAGCGGCGCTCGGGTGAACGAAATCAGCCAGCTTCGGAAAGAGGATGTGCAGTTTGTAGATGGCGTTTGGGTCCTACGGATCACGCCGGAGGCGGGTACTGTGAAGGGCAAGGCGGCAAGGCTTGTACCGTTGCACTCTCACATCATTGAGCAGGGGTTCCTGGCGGTGGTCCAGCGGCGGGCGGAGGGGCCACTCTTCTTTGATCCATCGCGAACAAGAGTTCGGTCGGATAGCAATCGCCACTTCAAGAAGGTCGGCGAGCGTCTAGCCGAGTGGGTGCGGGCTGGCGTCGGGATCAAAGAGCCGAGCCTTCAGCCCAACCATGCCTGGCGTCACCTATTTAAGGCGCTGTCCTATGAAGCTGGGATAGAGGAGCGGATGGCTGACGCTATACAAGGCCACGCCCCGACCACTACCGGAAGGTCTTACGGTGGACCGTCAGTCGTTGCAAAGGCGGTGGCGATAGAGAAGTTGCCCCGATTTAATGTAGATGAAAAATAATCTACCATCGGCAACTATACCTAGTTGGCGTGCCATGGAGCCCATAGGCAATAGCCGCTGAGGGGCTTTCCGAGCGTCTGGGAATGGTCATTACACTCGGCTAGTATCGCTATATTGAGAACGAATAGTTGCGGTTTTCTTTCATTATTGATTTGCATTCCCAAGCGATAGCGTCACTTTGGCCTTGTCGGGTCAATGACGGGGAATAATAACATGGCAAAGGTAGCGAAGCCGGTAGCGGTAATGGACGTTGAACTGGACGACGGGATGGCGTTCTGGATGGGCGATGGGGCTTATCTTGCGGTCCAGCACGACGAATACGGGCGGCGGCATGCCGTGTTGCTGAGCGCTGAGGCGCTGGCGGTGATAGCTAGTGTCGAGCATGGGCGTGGCCGAAAGACCATCCCTATGTCGGGAGGAGGTTTTGCGAGGGTCCTAGAGGCCCGTACAGCGCTCAAGAGCCTCTGGGGCCGCGTTGGTGCCGGGAGGGCTGCGAGGGCCTGTGGCGACTCTCTGCGGAGTCTGGCGGGGCTATCCGCCGCGTAAGGCGAAAAGAGACCCCCAAAGGAACCCATATGGGACCTTTGGGGGCGATAGTTCGACTGCTGACGGGGGTTGCCCCTACTTGATTTCCTCCACCGTCCATCCGCTTGCTACGGGCTTGGCGCGGGTCGAGGGAGGCGCGGGCTTCCTGCGTTGAGCGTAGGCCGCGTCGGAGCCTACCAACGTCCCGTTCTGCCTGAGATACTGGTCGCGGAATTGGTGCCTGGCGATGATGTCGTTCGCTTGGCTCCGGGCCGTCCGGGAGAAATCCACGTTGGTCTGGTAAGGCTGGTCGGCGCTTGCCACCATGCCGTTGTACATCCGCTGATCAAAATCGGAGGAGGAGCCGGAGCCTGGCTGCCGTTGGTGCAGCGCGAAGTTCTTCGAAAGCTGGTCGATCCGGGCAAGGTCCTTATCCCCAAGCCACCCACTTACTGTGTTAGCCACGTGGTTCAGGAAGCCACCGCGCGGATGCAGTCGGTTATTGATGCCGTCGAACTCGTCGAGAGCCTCAAGACTTCGATGGGCTAGGTCAACGGCGGGTTGCTCTTTCGAGAGAACAGCGGCTGCTTGACGTTGCAGGACGGCATCGGAGGGCGCAGCGCCCTGCGGGGACGTACTCACCCATTGGCCTCCCTTCATAACGACGGTTTCGCCTGACTTGAGGCGGGCCTTCTGGCCTTCACGGTAGGTTTGGTCGGTCATATCAATTCACCAATACAGCGCTGGAAGGAAGCTGCTGTTGCGCCGGTCGTGGCTTACGGGTCGATGGGGGCGAACGGTACTTCTGCACCGCAAGGCCCTGGCGCTGCTGTGCAAGGCCGTAGTTGCGGTCGGCGTTCGCTTGCGTTCGGGCTCCCGCTGCGGTCGCTCGGTCCCCGGCTGCACGGGCGCGGGCGTCGGTCATGCGCTCGGTTGGGCTGACGGTCTGGCCCGCCATCGCTCCGGCAACGCTGGGGTCCCATTCTTGGGGAAGTCCGAGGTCATATCCTAGCCGGGCGCTATCGGCCCTGAAGTCGCTGTAGGCCTGCGCCTGCTGTTCCTTCGGTAGCTGAAGGATGGCGGCCATGGTGGACCCGCGCATCTTCACGTTGTCGGCTGCGTTCGGGGCCGCTGGAGCCTTGGCGGCGCGAGCCTTGTCCTGGAGGTAGCCGGTGACGGCCGCGATGGGTTCGTATGTCCGCTGGCCCGTTACCGGGTCGATAGTGATCTGGAAGGCGTCGTCTGGGCCCCCCGTCGTCACGCTCTTGCGTTGGAGGTCCTGGTAGCCCTTGCGGAGCTGTCCGAGGTTCTCACCGGCTGCGCCGATACCGGCACTGAAACTTTCGGGGTGCGAGAGGAGGCCGGTGCCGATTGCCAAGAGGGCCTGAGAGCGGTTCTCTTTATCGAACGGGCGGTACTTCTTGCGGTCGATGGAACCTGTAGCTGCTGGAGGGGCCTGTGGGAGTCCCTGGGGAGTCGCTGGGGCATGTGCTGGCGTGAGCTGGGCAGTTGGGGCCTGAAGGGGCTGAAGGGCCTCATAGGAGTCCTGCGGGGCCTGCGGGGCGAAGGCCCCTTGTAGCCCTGTAAGCCGGGGGTCTGTCACCGGGCTGAGGGGTGAGCCGTGCGGGACGTTGGGGTCGAAGGAACCGTAAAGGCGTGATAGCCTGGGGTCGGGTGTCATGTGTGGGGATTGACCATTTGTGTGGAGGGTAGAGGCGGCCCGGTCATGCGCAGCCAGCGGCCCCCACGGCAGCTATAAGTCACCATGGGGGCTCGCCTCTCACACACCGGGTCAAGCGGCGGAACTCCCGGTCGTGAAGGCGGCCATTTGAGGCTCGCAGCATCCGCCGGTTGTTCAATAGTCAGCAGTAATGGCCCCTGTTCCGACTATTCCCAATAACCACAATGGCTTGCGGGCAGTTTCGGGAATGGTTGGTTTTTGGGCGACTTTTGAGTGCGGTTCGGGGGCGCAGAGGCGGTCATGGCGCGGCTAATTTACCACCCTTGCAAATGGGACCCGAAGCCTCTGAAAAGCGGGGGAGGGCTTTCGGAAGTTAGGTGCTTTTGGAGAGGTTGGAACCGGCTAGGCGGCAAGGGGACCCGCGCCTATCGTTAGCGTCGCGGCAGCCTCCGATCCGACAACGGGGATGGGTTGAGTTGCGCAAAATGGTGCTTGCAGTTCTAGGAAACTGGGGGGTATCAATAAAAGGACGGTAGGAAGGGCTGGGCACCAACCCAAGACATGCGCGCATCGTGGTAGTCGATACCGCTGCGCCTCTTGCGAGACCCTTCCTACCGTGTCCAGTACCGGGGGTTACCACTTCTTGGGTTCGCCCCGAACCTGACCCCTACACGTTGTGCCCATCGCGCCCATCACGCAATACAATAAATGACAGTTCGGGGACTCGGTTCGTCGCTAATTTCCGCCCGCTCGCGGTGTCGCGAAACCGAGCGTGCGCAGCGACGCGTGGGCAAAGCTGGCCTTGCGGAAACGCAAGAGAACGAACGGGGAATATGGCCTTTATTCCCACTGGCGAAGTAGCCTTCATTTTCGCGGCTGAGTTGCCAGTTCTCTGGTTGGGGGTAGAACTAGTTCTATGGGGGCGGCTGGATGCAGCGAGAGTCCGAGCTGTCGCAATAGCGAGCCAGCGAACCCGTCGAGGCCGAGCCGATTTTCCCAGGATTTCGCTGGAACCATATCAAAGGGAAAAGGGGACCCGGCGAAAAGGCATTGCCATTTTCTCGACGGGGAGGCGCTGGCGGCCGTTCGCGGGCGCGGGGATCGTCAGGGGCCGTGCGGTGCCGAGGGGGCCTGGCGGACGACGGTCGGGGCGTGGGGGACATTGCGAGCGATAGGGTCGTGCAGGCCTTCCTTCGGCGACATTAGCCCGCTACGCTAGTCGACCCCTCCGACACTAATTTTGATCATCAATATCGGTGTGGTGTTTCCGTGCAAGACCTGTGACAACAGGATAGTTCAACAGGGAGACGATCAATGAAAATGCTAGTAATCGGCGCTTTAACGCTTTCGCTCATGGCCGCGCCAGCTTTTGCGCAAGGGACCGTCAACGTGCGGGGCCATGTAACTCGCGAAGGCGTCTATGTTCCGCCAAGCGTCCGTACTGCTCCGAACTCCACGACGACGGACAATTGGTCGTCGAAGGGCAACCTCAATCCATATACGGGTAAAGCTGGCACTGTTGATCCCTATGCGCCTAAGCCGTTACCGAAGCCTAAGAGCTGGTAGGAATGAATGGGGCTAAAGGCGTGGGGACCCGAAAGGGCGTTATGACCCACAGCCTTTAGCCCCCTTCAGGCCGTCCTGTTCGCTCGCCCTTCCTCAATCATCAACAGGCCGTCAGAAGCAGATTGACTGCCCATACATATCCGCCTAACGAACGTCAGAGGGATTTGTAGGGACCTGATGATGACCGAGCGGGCTGTGGCATACTATCGCGTTTCCACGGCTCGGCAGGGTGCATCTGGTCTGGGGCTCGATGCGCAGCGGGCCGCCGTTGAGGGGCTTTGCGCTGCTCGGGGATGGGAGCTAATCGCTCCGCCATTCCAAGAGATTGAGAGCGGCAAGCGGGTGGATCGGCCCGAGCTGCTGAAGGCCCTGGACCGGGCGAAGCTGACGGGTGCCCGCCTTGTGATCGCGAAGCTGGATCGGCTTTCCCGTGATGCGGTGTTTCTGCTGACGTTGCAGAACAGTGGGGTCCGGTTCGTTGCGGCTGACATGCCGGACGCCAATGAGTTGACGGTGGGCATCATGGCCCTCGTGGCGCAGTCCGAGCGCAAGGCCATCTCTACGCGGACCCGTGAGGCCCTTTCGGCGGCTAAGGCCCGTGGGCAGCGGCTGGGCAATCCGAACGGCGCGGCGGCCTTCAAGCGGGCGGGGAAAGGCAACACAGCGGCCCTGGAGGCCGTCACGGCTAACGCCACCGCACGGGCCGCTGAGTTGGTCCCTACGGTCCAGCGGCTGCGGGCTGACGGCGTAGTGTCGCTGGGGGGCATCGCAGCGGCCTTGAACGCTGATGGCATTCTGACGGCCCGTGGCGGTCGGTGGCACGCTTCGTCAGTGCGGAACCTGTTGGCTCGTATCAACTTGCAGCGCGGTGTGGGGGCGTGACGGGGGCGGGATATTCGGGCGGCTTGTGCCTGGGCAGAGTTAGAATTACCTCGCTATGTGATATTATCACATTTGCAGGCGGTAAGGCACTCAAGGGGGTGCTGTAATGGATCATGACTGGAAACCACAACGCTTGGCCGTCGCGTCCGTAAAGGAACTTGAGGCCCTTCAGATGCGGGATGGGCCATTGCGGAAGGTGCACGTCCAAGCGTTGGCTAGGGCGATGACAGACGGGCAGGATGTCCCCCCGATCAAGGTGGCTCGGATTGGGCGGGCGCTGTGCGTCGTGGATGGCTTCCACCGGCTGGCGGCGGCGCGGAGCCTAAGCCGTGAGGCCATTGAGGCCCTTGTGGCACCGATGGACTTTAAGGCCGCTCAGGTCCTCGCTCGGGTGGTCAACGTCGGGCATGGGGCGGGTCTAAGGCCGCGTGACAAGGCTAAGGCCTTCGCCAGTTACATCGACGCTGGTGGGCATTTGGACGCCAACGGCAACGTCAAGAGTAGCCGTGCCATCCGTGACGAGCTTCCCGGGCTCTACAGTCACACTCAAATCCTTGCGCGGCTGAGGTTCCACAAGGTGCGGCCCGCCTATGACCTTGAGGAAGCTGAAGGCTCCAAATGGGGGCGTGGAGGCTGGGGCTACCCTGAGGATGCCGATCATGGGGATGATGGATGCGGCGGTGACAAAGCAGGCCATCGGAACGCCGGCGCGGTGCTGAGCGTGGCGGAGTAAAATCCAGCCGTTGGTAGGCTGCTCTTTTTGGGGAGCGGCCGGGGATGTTTGCCGTGGAGAGCTATGCCGCCGTTCGGCGCTTCGTGTTCGTGGAGGGTCACAGCCGTCGCGAGGCGGCGCGGGTGTTCGGGCTGAACCGGGAGACGGTGGCCAAGATGTGCCGGTTCTCGCTCCCACCGGGATATACGCGCAAGGAGCCGGCGGCGAAGCCGAAGTTGGGGCTGCTGCTGCCGGTGATCGATGCGATCCTGGAAGCGGACCTAACAGCGCCGGCGAAGCAGCGGCATACGGCCAAGCGGATCTTCGAACGGCTGCGCGATGAGCATGACTTTGCCGGCGGATATACCGTGGTGAAGGATCATGTTCGGCTCTGCCGGGCACGAGGGCGCGAGACGTTCGTGCCGCTGGCACACCCGCCGGGTCATGCGCAGGTGGATTTTGGCGAGGCGATCGGCGTGATCGGCGGCGTGCGCCAGAAGATCCACTTCCTGTGCATGGACTTGCCGCAGTCGGATGCCTGCTTTGTGAAGGCCTATCCACGCGAGACCACCGAGGCGTTCCTCGACGGGCATGTATCGGCGTTCGCGTTCTTCGACGGCGTGCCGCTGTCGATCCTGTACGACAACACGACGATCGCGGTGGCGAAGATCCTGGGCGACGGGAAGCGCGACCGCACCCGTGCCTTCACCGAGTTGTGCAGCCATTACCTGTTCCGCGATCGCTTCGCGCGCCCGGCCAAGGGCAACGACAAGGGCAAGGTCGAAGGGCTGGTCAAGTTCTCGCGCGCCAACTTCATGGTGCCGGTCCCGCACGCTGCCAGCTTCGACGATCTGAACGCGATGCTGGAAGAGCGCTGCCGCGCTCGGCAGCGCGATCATGCCGGCCGCCATGCCGAGACGATCGGCGAGCGGCTGGTGGCCGATCACGCAGCGCTGCGACCGCTGCCGGCGGTGCCGTTGGAGCCCTGCGAGAAGCGCGCTGCACGGGTCTCGTCGATGGCGCTCGTGCGCTATCGGACCAACGGACTACTCGGTGCCGACCGCCTATGGCTTCCAGGACGTGG
>NZ_AIDW01000003.1 GCF_000251145.1 Sphingomonas sp. PAMC 26621
AACTGCAGAAGCGAACCGTTCGGTCCGTCGCTGCGGTGACACCCCTCTATGGCCGGCACACGATTCGGTCAAACGCTTTTTTGCACTTTTCTTTCAATTGCGCGTCAAACCCGCGGAACTCCGCGGATTCAGGCCTCCTTAAAGCCTTGCGCGCTACGGCTGAACGGATGGCGTCCCAATCCGAATCCCCCCCTGCCCGCGCTGAATCGCTCGCCGATCAGGTGCGCAGCGCCGTGATCTGGCGGTCCGGGAGCCAGATCCTCGCGCAGCTGGTGCAATGGGCAGCGACCTTCCTCGTGATTCGCCTGCTCGACCCGCACGATTACGGTCTGTTCGCGATGACCGGGGTGGTGCTGGTGTTCCTCAACATGCTCAACGGCTATGGCCTGGCGAGCGGGCTGATCCAGAAAGCGGAGATCACGCAGCGTGACATCCGCCAGCTGTTCGGGATGCTGCTGCTGCTCAACCTCATCCTGGCGGCAATCCAGGCGCTGCTGCTCGCGCCGGCCGCCGCCGCCTATTATCGCCAGCCGATCATTGCGGACATGCTGCGCGTCCAGGCGCTGCTGTATCTCACCACCCCCTTTATCGCGCTCCCTTATGCCCTCCTCTCGCGCAGCCTCGATTTCCGGATGCAGGCGCGCGCCAATATCATCGCGTCGGTCGCAGGCGCCGGTGCAGCGCTCGGCGGCGCGCTGGCCGGGCTTGGCGTCTGGACGCTGGTGCTTGCGCCGATCGTGCTGTTCGGGGTCCGCGCGATCGGCATGACGATCGCGGCGCGCTCGCTCGTCTGGCCGAGCTTCGACTTTCGCGGTGCAGGGGCGATGGCGCGGTATGGCGGGGTGATGGCGGTCGGCCAGTTCTTCTGGTTCGCGCAAAGCCAGGCGGACGTTTTCATCGCAGGGCGCAACTTCAGCCCCTATACGCTCGGCCTCTACAGCGAGGCGCTGTTCCTGACGCAGATCTTCGTGTCGAAGATCGTCCCCCCACTCAACGAAGTCGCCTTCTCGGCCTATGCGCGGATCCAGCACGATCGGGCGGCGGTGGCCACCGCGTTCAACCGCAGCGTGCGGATCATCATGCTGGCGGCGCTGCCGTTCTACTTCGGTCTGGCAGTCGTGGCCGAGCCGCTGGTGCTGACGGTCCTGGGCGACAAATGGCGCGGGGCCGCCCCGGTCGTGCATCTCCTCGCGCTCGCCATGCCGTTCATGACGCTGCAGGTCTTGCTGCAACCCGCGTGCGACGCGCGCAATCGGCCCGGGATCGGCGTCCGCAACGGCGCATTCGGTGCTGTCGTGCTCGCGACCGGGTTCCTGGTTGCGGTGCCCTATGGGCCGACCGGACTCGCCGCGGCGTGGATCTGTGCGTATCCGGTCTATCTCGGCTTCAGCCTGTGGCGGTCGCTCCCGGTGATCGGCACCACGCTCCGCGCGGTGATCGTGGCGATCGCCCCCGGGTTGATCGCCGCGGTGGCGATGGCGCTGGGGGTGATGCTGGTCGACCGGCTGCTCCCCGCGATGGGGCCTTTCCCGCGGCTGCTGATCCTGGTGGCGAGCGGGGTGACGCTCTATGCCGGGTGGCTCGGGCTGTTCGCCCGGAGCGTGGTGCGCGAGGTGCGCCAGACGATCCGGCGGACGCCAGCGGACGCGCGCCCGGTAATCGAACCAGCGGTTTAGGGCGTCGATTCGATCGCGCAGGCGGCGCAGGGGTCTCGCGCCGCCCACAGTCAGACCTTGCTCAGGCGGACTGGATGTAGCTGCGCATCGCCTCGGCATCCGCCTCGATCCGGTCGATGCGATATTTGACGAGATCGCCGATCGACACCATCCCGACGATCCGATCGCCGTCCACCACGGGCAGATGGCGGATCCGGCGCCGCGTCATCAGCGACAGCGCGCCGATCACCGCTTCGTCGGGACCGACGGTGATCGCAGGCGCGGTCATGATGTCGGCGACGGTCTGGCCGAGCGCGTCATTGCCCTGGCTGGCGACCGCGTAGATCACGTCGCGTTCCGAGAAGATGCCGACGATCCGC
The DNA here is from genome assembly GCF_000251145.1 of Sphingomonas sp. PAMC 26621. Taxonomy (GTDB): domain Bacteria; phylum Pseudomonadota; class Alphaproteobacteria; order Sphingomonadales; family Sphingomonadaceae; genus Sphingomonas. Next base: position 2,036 of record NZ_AIDW01000003.1, read on the forward strand.
GTTCCGTCGAGCACGGGCACCGCGCCGATCCGGCGTTCCGCAAGCAGCGCGACCGCCGCGCGCACGCTCTGATCCGCGGTGACCGAGACGACCTCGCGTCCCTTGCCGCCCAAAATGGCTCCGATCGTCATCATCGCTCTCCTGTCTGCGCTCGCTATCCGAGTCTCCAGGCGCTTGAGGATTTCACGTTTGCGCGGCAATGGGAAGCATGCCGAAGCGATCAGGCCTCGATGACCCCGACTATGCTGCGTTCGCGTGGGCGCGCTACCGCCGGGTGCTCGGCTGGATGGCGATCGTCGCGGTCGTGTTTATCGCGGGCGCGATCCTAGTGCTGGAACAGGTCTACGGACCGCTGGGCTGGGTCGCGATCCTGGCGGTGATCGGCGGCGCGGGCGGATCAATCATGCTCGCCGCGGCGCTGATGGGGCTCGTCTTCCTCAGTTCGGGAAGCGGCCATGACGAATCCATCGACGATCCGGAATAAAGGCTGACCGACCGCCCGGGCCGACCGTCCGAGCGCGGGGCCCGGGCGGTCGGCAAACGGGTTCAGGCGACCGGATCGGTCTCGCGCACGATCGGCGGGCGACCGCGACGCCGCCGAGGCTTTTCGGCGGCATCGGCTTCGGGGTCGTCGGACACGACCGCCGAGACATTGAGCGACGGCGGCAGGAGATCCGCCGAGAAGCTGTTGTCGTCGGCAGAGTCATCCTTGAGCTCGGATGCGGTAGCAACCGGCGCGGTCGCGGCATCGCGGCGCGGACGCCCGCGACCGCGACGCGGCGGCTCGGCGGCGTCGGACTGGACCGGCGCGGCCTGTTCCGTCGTCACCGGCACGGCCTCGGACGCGGCGGCGTCCTGACGGGACTCCTCGTCACGACTGTCGGGGCGGCTATCGGTCCGGGCGTAGCGATCGTCCGTGCCCCGCGGCGCATCGCGCTGCTGGTCCCGCTGGCGCTCGTACCCGCCGTCGTCCTGGCTCGCGCCGTTGTGCGACCGCCGTGGGCGCTCGGACGAATCGTCGCCGCGTGCTTCGACCGCGCCATTCTGCTGGTCGCCGTTGGCGCGATTGCCGCCGCGCTGATACCCGCGATCACCGTCGCCGCGCTGGTCGTTCCGGGTGTCGTTGCGGTTGCCGTCATTGCGTCCGGACTCCGCGCGCGGTTCCTGACGGTTGCTGTCGGAGCGGTTGCCGTCCGAGCGGTTGCCGTCGGAACGCGTGTCCTGGCGACCCTCCTGACGATACCCGTTCTGGCCGTTCTGGCCGTTCGGGTTGCCGCGCTGCTGCTCCACGGGGGCGATGCGCTCGCCTTCGTCCTCGAATTCGGTATCGTCCTCGTCGAGCGTCGCACCCTGGATGCGACGCTGGACCGGGCCGCCATTCTCTTCGATCCGCGCGCGCGTTTCGGCCAGCACGCGGAAGTAATGGTCTGCGAACTGGAGGTAATATTCGACGTTGACGCGGTCGCCCTGCATCTGGGCGTCGCGCGCGAGCGTCTTGTATTTCTCGAGCAGTTGCGCCGCATTGCCGCGGGCGCGATTGTCGATCCGGTTTCCGGTATCGAGACGGCCCGGATTGCCACCACCTTGCGAGCGCTGTTGCTGCCCGCCACGGCCGCGACGGCGACCGGCCTGACGATTGTTGATCAAGTTCTTGTTGTCCTGTCCTTGGAAACCAACCGGGTCGTGCTCCAGAAATATGAATGCAAATGCCCCTTGCGCACCGACCGCCGACCATCGGCGAAGCGCGCTTGCCAGCGTCGCCGGACCGGGCAACTGCATGACGAAGGGAGCGGGCAACAGCCCATTTTCAACACGTTACGATGAAAATGCGTGCCCCTAGGGGTTGCAATAGCGGTTTGCTGCGCATTCTCCAAGCGGAATATTGGAAAAGCCATGCGATCCGTCAAGCCGCTTTCGTGGCGATCAGCGCACGCGGGTTGCCGCCCAGATCGTGCCGCAGGTCGACATCGAAACCCTGCTTTCGAAGCAACGCGCTAACCGAGTCCGCCTGGGTCGCGCCGATCTCGAGGATCGCCGCGCCGCCGGGCGCGAGCACCGTACGGAGCTGCGGGACAAGCCGGTAATAGTCCGCCAACCCATCCACCCCGGCGAACAGCGCTACACCGGGTTCATGCTCCGCAACCTCGCGCGGGAGGCTTTCGATTGTCCCGATGTAGGGCGGGTTGGCGAGGATCAGGTCGAATGTCTCGTCGATCCCGTCCGCCCAGTCGCCCGGCACGAAGCTCGCCCGATCCGCGATGCCGAGCGTTGCGGCGTTGCGCCGGGCGAAGCCGAGCGCGACGTCCGACTGGTCGACGCCCACCCCCGTCGCGGCCGGCCATTCCGCCAGCGCCGCAAGCAGCAAGGTGCCCGGGCCGGTCCCGAGGTCGAGGATGCGCGCGGGTGGCCGCTTCGCGAAATGGTCGACCGCCGCGTCGAGCAGCGTCTCGCTGTCCGCGCGCGGGACGAGGACGCCGGGGCCGACCGCCAGCTCGATCGTCCAGAAGGCGCGCGTCCCGGTGATATAGGCGATCGGCTCCTGCGCGAGCCGGCGCGCGAGCAGCGGGGCGAAGGTGTCGGGCACGACGGCGTCGAGCCGGGAGAGCAGCAGCGTCTCGCGCGGGATGGCGAGCGCGTGCGCCATCAGCAGTTCGGCATCGAGCCGCGGGGTATGGCTGAATGTGGCGAGCACGGCGGTTGCAGAAGCAAGCGCCGCCCTAATCCGCCCCTCCTCTTCAGGGGAGGGGTCGGGAGAGGCCTCGCAGAGACCACTGAAGTCGGGCGCGCTGCACAGCCCCACCCCAACCTCTCCCCCGAGGGGGAGGGGCTTAGACGTATCCGCCGCGTCAGCCATCCAGCGACGCCAGCCGCTCCGCTTCGTCCTGCGCGATCAACGCCCCGAGCAATTCTTCCATCTCACCCTGCAAGATCTCCGGCAACCGGTGCAGCGTCAGGTTGATCCGGTGATCGGTGACGCGCCCCTGCGGGAAATTATAGGTGCGAATCCGCTCCGACCGGTCGCCGGACCCGACCATCGACTTGCGTGCACCCGCGCGTTCGCTGTGGAGCCGCTCGCGTTCGGCCTCGTAGAGCCGGGTGCGTAAAACCTTCATCGCCTTGGCGCGGTTCTTGTGCTGCGACTTCTCGTCCTGCTGGATCACCGTCAGACCGGTCGGGATGTGGACGATCCGGACCGCGGAATCGGTCGTGTTGACCGACTGCCCGCCCGGCCCCGACGAGCGATAGACGTCGATCCGCAGATCCTTGTCGTCGATCTTGACGTCGACCTCCTCCGCCTCGGGCAGCACCGCGACGGTCGCCGCCGACGTGTGGATCCGCCCCTGCGCTTCGGTCGCGGGGACGCGCTGGACGCGGTGGACGCCGCTTTCGAACTTCAATTTGGCGAACACGCCCTTGCCCTCGACCGACGCGATCGCTTCCTTGAACCCGCCGCTTTCGGAACTCGAGGCGGAGATCAGCTCGACCTTCCACCCCTGCCCCTCGGCATAGCGCTGGTACATGCGGAACAGGTCGGCGGCGAACAGCGCGGCCTCGTCGCCGCCGGTGCCGGCGCGGATCTCGAGCATCGCGGCGCGTTCGTCCGCGGCGTCGCGCGGCAGCAACGCGAGCGACAGCGCACGCTCGGCCACGGGCAGCGTGCCGCGGATCGCCTCGATCTCCTCGCGCGCCATCGTCTTGATCTCGGGGTCGTCGTCGGCTTCCATGCCCGCGAGCACGCCAAGCTCGGCGCGCAACCGCCGCACCTCGCCCGCCGCGCGCGCGACCGGTTCGAGCTCGGCATATTCCTTCGACACCGCGACGAAGCGGTCGGACGGGAGGTCGCCGGTCGCCATCAACGCGGACAGTTCGTCACGCCGCGCCTCGATCTGCGCGATCCGTTCGGGGGAGATGGAGCTCATGCGGTGCGCATACCCTTCAACACTTCCCCAGCGACCTTCGGCACTTCCCCGGCGAAGGCCGGGGCCCAGTCGGGATGGCCGACGGAAGCGCGGACTGCCCGAGAACAATTGCCGTTCCACGACTGGGCCCCGGCCTTCGCCGGGGAAGCGAGTGAGACAAACGTCATCATGCCGCGACCAGTCGCTGCGTCAGCGTCTTCACCGTTTCATGTTCCACAACGTCCGCCGCCGCGCGCGTGCTGAACACGGGTGCATCCCCGTCGAGCCGCAGCCCGACGACGACCTTCGCCCCCATCTTCGCCGCCTTGTCGAAGCGTTTGCGTGGCGAGCCCGTCGCGACCATCTCGGCGGAGAGACCGTTCTCGCGGAACAGCTTCAGCGCGCGAAACGCCGTGGACATCGCGCCATCGTCCTCGACCGCAATCACGACATCGATCGTGTCGACCGCAGGCTCCTCGAGCAACATCGCCAGCCGCTCGATCCCCGCCGCCCAGCCGACGCCCGGCGTCTCCGACCCGCCGAGCGACCCGATCAGCCCGTCATAGCGCCCGCCAGCGAGCACGGTGCCTTGTGCGCCGAGCCGGTCGGTGACGAATTCGAACGCGGTGTGCCGGTAATAATCGAGCCCGCGCACCAACCGTGCATTGCGCGTCCACGCGACGCCGGCCGCATCCAGCCCCGCGGTCACCGCATCGAAAAAGCCACGCGCTTCCACCGTCAGATAGGCATCGATATCGGGCGCAGCGTCGGCAATCGGTCGGTCTCGCGGATCCTTGGAGTCCAAGATACGCAAAGGGTTGCGCTCCAGACGCGCGACACTGTCCTCGGATAGCGAATCCTTGTGCGCCTCGAAATGCGCGACCAGCGCATCCCGCCACGCATCGCGCGTCTCGGCATCGCCGAGCGTGTTGAGCTGCAACGTCACGCCGTCCGCGATCCCGAGGTCGTGGAGCAACTGGTCCGCGAGCACGAGCAGCTCGACGTCGGCGGCGGGCTCGGCCGCGCCAATCACCTCGGCGTCGATCTGGTGGAACTGGCGGAAGCGCCCCTTTTGCGGGCGTTCGTAGCGGAACACGGGCCCGTGCGTCGCGAGTTTCAAAGGCGCATATTGCTGCCACCCCTCGGTCAGATAGGCGCGCGCCAGGCCCGCGGTGAATTCGGGCCGCAGCGTCAGCGAATCACCGCCGCGATCCTCGAACGTGTACATTTCCTTCGACACGACGTCGGTCGTCTCGCCGAGCGAGCGCGCGAAGACTGCGGTGCTCTCGAACACGGGGATGTCGACGCGCTGGAAGCAATATAATTTGCGGACGCGATCAAACGCCTCGACCACGCGGGTGAAGCGGCGTTGCTCGTCGCCAAAGATGTCCTGCGTTCCACGGATACGCTTGGGGGTTTCGATACGGGCCATAGCCTGCGATTCTCTAGGCGAGCCCCGCGCGTTGCGCCAGATGCTTGTCGCGCTGCAGTGACCCGGGGTGCTTGACACGTTCCGCGCTGCGCCGCAGCATCCTTCGCAACGGGCGCGGTCACAGCGCCTTTTCAGCATCCGCAGGGCCACACCGATCTTTTCGGAAAGGGTTCGATGCGCCTCCTGTCCCCCCGCCCTTCGTCGCCGCCACCACACCCCGACGGTCGCGCCGCATGAGCGCGATGCTTGGCTGGGCGCCGGTCATCCTCGCGTTGCTCGCCGCCGGGCTGTTCGCCGGGTTCGCGGCGGGGCTGTTCGGCATCGGCGGCGGGTTCGTCGTGGTCCCCGCGATGATCGCACTGCTGCCGCTGCTCGGGGGCGATCCCGCCGAATATACGCATGTCGCGATCGGCACCTCCTTCGCGACGATCGTCGTCACCGCGCTTCGCTCGACGCTCGCGCACGCGCGGCGCGGCGCGGTCGACTTCACCATCCTGCGAAGCTGGGCACCGTGGATCGTGCTCGGCGTCGGGGTCGGCGTGGTGCTCGCGCAGCGCATGACCGGCCAGACGCTCGCACTGATCTTCGCGGGCGGGATCGCGCTGATGTCGATCAACTTCCTCGTCCCGAAACTCGCGCGGCGACAGGTCAGCGACACGATGCCGAGCGGGGGCGTCCGCGCCGCGATCGCGGGGTCGCTCGGGCTGTTCTCGTCGCTGCTCGGGATCGGAGGGGGGACGGTGGCGGTGATCGTGATGACGCTGTGCGGCCGCACGATCCACAAGGCGATCGCGACCGCGGCGGGGTTCGGCTTCATCATCGCGGTGCCGGGGACGATCGGCTGGGTGCTGATCGGGCTCGGCAAGCCCGGGTTGCCGGTCGGATCGCTGGGCTATGTCAACGTGCTCGGCGCGGTGGTGATCACGTCGATGTCGATCCTGACCGCGCCGCTCGGCGTCGCCGCCGCGCACGCGCTCCCCGCCGAACCGCTCAAGCGCGTGTTCGGCGTGTATCTGCTGTTCATCGCCGGCGTCATGGCGCGGCGTGCGCTGCACCTGTAACACGCGGGATTGCGGCGGCGCGAAAGCTCTGCAACACCCGCGTCATGGCTTTCGACATCGGCAACAAGGTTGCTCCGCCCCGCTTCATCCTCTTCACGCTGCTGTTCGTTGCCGGGCTGTTCGTCGCGATCCCGCCGCTCGGCTGGGGTCGTGGGACGATGGCGTCGTTCGATGTCGCGGGCGTCTTCTTCCTGGTCGCGATCCTGCCGCTGTTGCGCCGGGGCGAGGCCGGGGCGATGCGCAAGCAGGCGGCTGCGAACGATGCGAACCGCGCCGGCCTGCTCGTGCTGACCGGGCTGACGATGCTCGTCATCCTGACGTCGGTGTTCAAGGAGACGCAGGGCAAGACCAACCTGGTCGGCACACTGCTGATCATCGGGACGCTGGTGGTGGCGTGGCTGTTCTCGAACACCATCTACGCGATGCATTATGCGCATCTCTTCTATTCCGACGACGAAGACGACGGCAAGGATCAGGGCGGGATCGATTTCCCCAAATGCGACGAGCCCGATTACTGGGACTTCCTCTATTTCAGCTTCACGCTGGGGATGACCTTCCAGACCTCGGACGTCGAAATCTCCTCGCGGCGGGTGCGGCGGACCGTGCTCGGGCAATGCCTTGCCGCGTTCGTCTTCAACATCGGCGTGCTCGCCTTCTCGATCAACGTGCTCGGCAGCAGCAGCGGCGGCGGCGGCTGATGGGCTGGACGCGCGCCGCCTTGCCCGCTTAAGTCACCGTAACAGCGTAATTTCCTTTCCTCCCAATGCGAAAGTCCCCTGCATGATCCGTCGCGTCGCGCTCACCGCCGTCCTGCTGTCCACCGCCGCGCCGGTGCTGGCGGAAAATTCCAAGCCGCAGCCGGTGCCGATCGTCGACACGATCCCGGCCGCGCAGGACGTGCCCTTCCCCGGCACGATGACGCTCGACATCGACGCGACCGACACGACCCGCGGGATCTTCACCACGCGCGAGACGCTGACCGGGGTGCAGGCGGGGGCGATGACGTTGCTGTTCCCCAAGTGGCTGCCCGGCAACCACTCGCCGACCGGCCAGCTCGACAAGCTCGCCGCGCTGCACATCCGTGCGGGCGGCAAGGAGCTCGCATGGACGCGCGATCCGGTCGACGTCTACGCCTATCACATCGACGTGCCCGCGGGCGTGAGCAAGCTCGACATCGACCTGCAATTCCTGTCGGCGACGAAGGAAGACCAGGGCTCGATCGTGATGACCCCCAACATGCTGCGGCTCCAGTGGAACTCGATGAGCCTGTACCCGGCGGGCTATTTCACCCGGCAGATCCCGGTGAAGGCGACGGTCAAATATCCGGCTGGGTTCACCGCCTCGTCGGGCCTGCCGTCGAAGGCGAGCGGCGCGACCTATTCGTACGAGAAGACCAATTACGAAGTGCTGGTCGATTCCCCCGTCCTCGCGGGGCGCTATTACAAGCAGTGGGCGCTGAGCCCGCGCGTCAACCTCGACGTCTATGCCGACACCGCCGCCGAGCTCGCCGCGACGCCGGAGCAGATCGCCGCGCACAAGCGGCTCGTCGACCAGGCGGTCAAGCTCTACGGGTCGCAGCATTACGACACCTATGAATTCCTGCTGTCGATCTCGGACCTGATGGGCGGGATCGGGCTCGAGCATCACCGCTCGTCGGAAGACGGCGTCAAGCTCGGCTATTTCACCAAGTGGAACGACGGCCCGGGGCCGCGCAACCTGCTGCCGCACGAATATAATCACAGCTGGGACGGCAAGTTCCGCCGCGGCGCGGACCTGTGGACCCCCGATTTCCGCATGCCGATGCGCGGCAGCCTGCTGTGGGTCTATGAAGGGCAGACGCAATTCTGGGGCTATGTGCTCCAGGCGCGGTCGGGAATCGTCTCGAAACAGGACACGCTCGACGGCTATGCGATGATCCTCGCGAGCCTCGACAACCGCCCGGCGCGCAACTGGCGCGACATGGTCGACACCACGAACGATCCGGTCATCTCGCAGCGCCGTCCGAAGGGCTGGACCAGCTACCAGCGCTCGGAAGACTATTATAACGAGGGGCTGCTGGTGTGGATGGAGGTCGACTCGATCCTGCGCCGCCAGTCGGGTGGCAAGAAGTCGATCGACGATTTCGGCCGCGCCTTCTTCGGGCTGACCGATGGCGATTATGGCGAAGTCACCTACACGTTCGACGACGTCGTCAAGACGCTCCAGGCGATCCAGCCCTATGACTGGGCGGGCCTGCTGACCAAGCGCCTCACCGAAACCGGCGCGCGTGCGCCGATTACCGGGTTCGAGAACAACGGCTACAAGCTCGTCTACAGCGAGGAGCCGACGCTTACGTTCAAGAACGCCGAGTCGACCCGCAAGACGACAGACCTTACCTATTCGATCGGCGTTTCGCTCAACAAGGAGGGCGGCGTGACCGGCGTCGGCTGGGACAGCGCGGCGTTCAAGGCGGGGATCACGGTCGGCGACAGCATCGTCGCGGTCAACGGCACGAGCTATTCGGACACCGCGCTGAAAGCCGCGATCACCGCCGCCAAGACCGGCAAGGCGCCGATCACGCTGCTCATCAAGGCGAACGATACGATCGCGCCGGTCGCTCTCGAGTATCACGGTGGGCTGCGCTATCCACGGCTCGAGAAGAGCGGGACGGGCGAAGGCGGTCTGGATCGTCTGCTGATGCCCCGCTAAAGGCAGGATAGCAGGCTTACTTTTGCATTAACCCAAATCAAGTCAAGACAGGACGACTCAATGCGCATCGACATGATCCCGGTCGGGAAGAGCCCGCCGGACGACCTTAACGTCATCATCGAAGTCCCGACCGGTGGCGAGCCGGTGAAATATGAGTTCGACAAGGCGAGCGGCGCGCTGTTCGTCGACCGCATCCTCCACACGCCGATGCGCTATCCGGCGAACTACGGTTTCGTGCCGCACACGCTGTCGCCCGATGGCGATCCGCTCGACGCGCTCGTCGTCGCGCGCTCGCCGTTCATCCCGGGCTGCGTCGTCCGTGCGCGGCCGATCGCGGTGCTCAACCTGGAAGACGAAGCCGGCGGCGACGAGAAGCTCGTGTGCGTGCCGGTCGACTCGACCTTCCCCTATTATTCGAACGTCAACGAGCGCGGCGACATGCCCGAGATCGTGTTCGAGCAGATCGAGCATTTCTTCACCCACTATAAAGACCTGGAAAAGAAGAAGTGGGTCCGCGTCGGCAAGTGGGGCGACCGCGAGGAAGCGCGCAAGGTCGTGATCGAGGCGATCGAGCGGTATGAAGAGGCCAAGAAGGCAGGCGATCCGGCCCCGGGCATGGACGTCGACGCCTGAAGCAAACGCCCATGCCTCAGCGCACGGGCGATCCCCCGTCACCCCGGAAAAGCCGGGGTGACGGTTATGGGCCCGGTGACTTCGCCGGCTTCTTCCGCTTCACCGGTGCCCGCATTCCCGCCGCAACCCCGAGCAGCGCCCAGTCGCGCAACGCATCGGCATCGTCATACACGTCATCCGGCGCGCGACGGTAGTTCATCGTGCCCGTCCGCCCTTCCCCCATGTCGTAGCTGAAGCGCGCGCACCCGGCGGCATCCCAGGCTCCATCGCTTTCCGCATCCGCCTTGAACCACAGCAGATCGCCCGCGACGATCCCGAAAATCGTCCCGTCAAGATAGAGCGTCGCCCCGCCCATCATCGCGCGCTTCGTCACCCCGCCGACCGGCGCGAGCGCCTCCTCGACCCAGGCGATCAGTCCCGGGTCGACCGCCATCAGGCCGTGTCCGCGAGCGTCGCAAGCGCGTCGCCGGTGACGCGGTAGACGGTCCATTCCTCCATCGGCAGCGCGCCGACCGAACGGTAGAAGGCGATCGCCTTCTCGTTCCAGTCGAGCACCGACCATTCGAACCGCGTGCACCCGCGCTCGACCGCAAGCGCGGCGAGATGCTTGAGCAACGCCTTGCCGACGCCGCTGCCGCGCGCTTCCGGCGTGACGTAGAGATCCTCGAGATACAGCCCGCGCCACCCGGTCCAGGTCGAGAAATTGTGAAAGAACAGCGCCATCCCGACCGGCGTCCCGTCGAGCGACGCGATTGCCGCTTCCGCCGCCGGATGCGCGCCGAACAGGGCGTTGTGGAGCAACGGCTCGGTCGCGACGACCTTGTCGGCGGCACGCTCGAATTCGGCCAGTTCGCGGACGAAATGCAGGATCAGCGCGACGTCGTCGGCGGTGGCGGGGCGAATTTCGATCATGCGGCGGCCTCGGTCTGGGGGGCGGGTGCGGCGGGGCCGCGAATGGCGAAGACACAGCCCGCAATGATGAGGGCCGCGCCGGCAAGGGTGTAGAGCGAGACGCGCTCGTCGAACACCCACCAGCCGAACAGCCCCGCCCATAGGAACGCGGTATATTCGACCGGGGCGAGCACCTGCGCCTCGGCATGGCTGTATGCCCAGGCCAGCGCCATCGCCGAAATCGACCCGAGCACCGCTGCGCCACCGATCGCGGGGAGTTGCGCCACGTTCGGGACCTCGGCGAACCACCAGGCTCCCACGAGCAACAGGGCGGTGAGCACGATGCTCGTGAAAAGTGCGACCTCGAGCGGATCTGCGACCTGCGCCTGTTGCCGCAGCAGGATCAGCGAATAGGCGTAGAAGATCGACGCCGCGAAGATTGCGACCGAGCCGAGCACATGGGCGGTCGAGGCATGCCCCTGCACCTCCCCCGCCGCGATCGCGAGCACGCCGAGGCTCGCGATCACCGAGCCGAGGATCGCCGCGCGCCGGATCGTCTCGCCGAGCAGGACGGCGGCGAAGAACAGCGCGATCAGCGGGGCGAGAAAAGTCAGCGCGACCCCCTGCGCCATCGGCACACGGACGAGCCCCCAGAAGAACAGCAGGACCGAAATCCCCCCGGTCGCCCCGCGCAGCGCATGGAGCTTCAACGCCGCCCGCCCCGGGAAGGCCCGCCGCCTGAGCAGGAACACCGTGCCGAGCAGCATGACCCCGACGAAGGAGCGCCACAGCACCGCGCTATACGCGCCGCTGGTGATGCTGAGGCCCTTCATCAAGACGTCCATCGCCGAATAGGTGCCGATACCGATCGCGGCGACCGAGAAGGCGTGCCTCGCGCTGCGAACGGTCACCGAATCAGCCGTATATCGAGGTCGAGACCGAGCTTCAGCCATTTGCCGTCGCACGTGAAGATCGGCCCGCCCGTCGCGATGCCGAGCGCCAGACAGGCCCGATCCGCGAAGGATGTTCCGGTACGATCGACTCGCGGATGCAACGCAGCGGCGATACGGGCGTCCGTCAAAGCGAATGGGGCGATCACGATGCCCAGCTTCGTCAGTTGCCGTTCCACGTCGGAACCCGCGATATCGCGCCGCGCGCTCTTATGCAGCACTTCATCGAGATTAACCGCGGACAGCAATGCGCCATCGCTATGCGCGATCACGATATCGGCGCCGGGTTCTTCGAAGATGACAGCGAGGATCGACGACGCATCGAGAACGGGAGTCACCGTTTACCCGCCAGCCAGTCGTCCATCTTCTGCTGTTCCAGCCGCGCCTGTTCCTGCCGCTCTGCAAGCAGCTCATCGACGATGCTGCCCTTCACTGCGGGGCCGCGCAAAGCCCGGAACGTCGATTGCACTTCCTGCACAACCTGGGCGCGGGTCTTGAGAACGATATGACCCGCCTCGTCCCGATCAACGGTCAGCGAGTCGCCCGGTTCGATTCCCAACTCGCGCCGAAGATCGGCGGGAATCACGAGCTTGCCGCCTGCGATGACTTTGGCATGATAGGTCATGGTGGGTCCTCCAGGACCCACCAGATAGCACAGGACCTATTCCGCCGCCACGGGCACCGGTGCAGCCGCGGCCAGCGCCGCCTCATGCGCCTCGATCGACGCGGCCTTGTCCTCGACCAGCTTGACGATGTGTTCGAGCATGTCCTCGCTGTTGACCGTGTGGTCGGTCACGCCCGACAGATACACCATGTGCTTGCCGTTGCCGCCACCGGTCAGCCCGATGTCGGTCTCGCGCGCCTCGCCGGGGCCGTTGACGACGCAGCCGAGCACCGACAGCGACATCGGCGTGCGGATATGCTGGAGCCGCTCTTCCAAAGCCTGCACGGTGCGGATCACGTCGAACCCCTGCCGCGCGCACGACGGGCACGACACGACTCGCACGCCGCGGTTGCGGATGCCGAGTGACTTGAGGATCTCGAACCCGACGCGGACTTCGTCCTCGGGCTCAGCCGAAAGCGAGACGCGGATCGTGTCGCCGATCCCGGCCCACAACAGCGAGCCGATCCCGATCGACGACTTGACCGTCCCGCCGACGAATCCACCGGCCTCGGTAATGCCCAAGTGCAGCGGGCAATCGACCTGCTCCGCCAGCTGATGATAGGCGGCGACCGCGAGGAAGAAGTCGGACGCCTTCACCGCGACCTTGAACTCGTGGAAATCATGGTCCTGCAGGATCTTGATGTGATCCATCGCGGATTCGACCAAAGCATCCGGGCACGGCTCGCCGTATTTTTCGAGCAGATGCTTCTCGAGGCTGCCGCCGTTGACGCCGATCCGGATCGCACAGCCGTTCGACTTGGCGGCGTCGATCACTTCGCGCACGCGAGACGCCGAGCCGATATTGCCCGGGTTGATCCGCAGGCACGCCGCGCCCGCGTCTGCGGCTTCGAGCGCGCGCTTGTAGTGGAAATGGATGTCCGCGATGATCGGCACGCGGCTCGCGCGGACGATCTGCTTCAGCGCGGCGGTGCTCTCGACGTCGGGGCAGGAGACGCGGATCAGGTCGACGCCAGCGTCCTCGCAGCGGCGGATCTGGTCGATCGTCGCGCGCGGGTCGCTGGTCGGCGTGTTGGTCATTGTCTGGACGGTGACGGGCGCGTCGCCGCCGACCGGCACGTTGCCGACCATGATCTGGCGGGACTGACGGCGCATGATATCGCGCCACGGACGTAGGGACATGGGGAGAATTTCCTTCGCTGCGGGGCCGATATAGCGTCTCGATCGCCGAACGGGAACCTTTTGCCGCGCGAAAGCGTGGGCACTCGCCCGGTCGCGCTGGCCAAAGCGCGATCATCGGCTAAGGGAAGCGCGATGGAACGGCATTATGGTCTGGACTGGCTGCGAATCGGCGCGTTCGGCCTGCTCATCTTCTACCATATCGGCATGGTGTTCGTCCCTTGGGGCTATCACGCCAAGACCGCGCACCCGATCCCCTGGGTGGTGGTGCCGATGCTCGCACTCAACAGCTGGCGGTTGCTGCTGCTGTTCGTCGTCTCGGGCTATGCCAGCCGCGCGTTGCTGGCGCGCGGGCACGGCGCGGGCCGGTTCGCGCGCAACCGGACGTGGCGGCTGCTGCTCCCATTGCTGTTCGGGGTGCTGGTCGTCGTGCCGATCCAGCCGTGGATCGAGCTGACGACGCAGCGCGGCTACGCCCACGACTTCGGCTATTTCCTGCTCCACGACTATTTCCGCTTCGCGCGCGTGCGTGGGCTGCCGCTGCCGACGTGGCAGCATCTGTGGTTCGTCGGCTATCTCTGGCTGTACACGATGCTGCTGGTGGTAGGCGTCGCGCTGGTCGGGCGGCGGAGCCTGCAGCCGCTGTTCGACCGGGTGTTCGGCACGGTGCTGGTGTGGCTGCTGCCGATGGCGTGGCTGGTGCTGGTCAGCGCGTGGCTGTTCCCCGGGATCGGGCCGACCAACGACCTCGTCCGCGACAGCGTGTCGCACGCGCAATATCTCCCCGGCTTCCTGTTCGGCTTCGCGCTTGCCGGCTCGCCCGCGGCACTTGCGGCGATCCATCGCTGGTGGCCCGCGGCCCTGATCGTCGCGGTCGCAAGCTACGCGACCGCCGCCGCGATCGAGCTGCGCTGGCCGGGCGGGAGCATGCCCGGCTGGCCCTATGGCACGCTGTTCGCGGCGTCGCGCGCGGTCCAGGGGTGGAGCATGGTCGTCGCGCTGATCGCGCTGGCCGACCGCTTCCTCAATTTCGACCGGCGCTGGCGGCGGACGCTGACCGAGGCGGTGTTTCCCTTCTACATCATCCACCAGACGATCATCGTCGGGGTCGAGGGCGCGTTGCTGCCATTCGCCTTGTCGCCGCTCGCCGAATTCGCGGTGCTCGTCGTCGCGACGATCGGTGGCTGCTGGCTGTTTTACCTGATCGGGCGCGAGATCGGCTGGCTGCGGCCGCTGATCGGGCTGCGTCCCTTCCCGCACAAGGAACACACGACATGAGCTGGACCCTGATGCTCCACGGCGGTGCCGGGCAAATGACGCCCGCGACGCTCACCCCCGCGCAGGTCGAGGGGGCGACCGAAGCGCTCGGCCGCGCGCTCGATGCAGGCGCGGCGGTGCTGGCAGGCGATGGCAGCGCGCTCGACGCGGTCGAGGCGGCGGTGCGCGTGCTGGAAGACGATCCGCACTTTAATTCCGGCCGCGGTGCCGCGCTGACGCACGACGGAGTCGCCGAGCTCGACGCCGCGATCATGGACGGGCGCGACCGCAACGCCGGGTCGGTCGCCGGCGTCACCGCGACGCGGCATCCCGTGTCCTTGGCGCGCGCGGTGATGGCGCACAGCCCGCATGTGCTGCTGAGTGGCGCGGGCGCAGACATGTTCGCGCGCGAACAGGGTTGCGAGGCGGCGACGCAGGACTGGCTCGTCCTCCCCGAACGCCGCGCGCAACTGGCGGAAATGCTCGCGGGCGGCGGCGCGTTCGACGTCGACATGAAATACGGCACGGTCGGTGCGGTCGCGTGCGATTCGCATGGCCATGTCGCCGCCGCGACTTCGACCGGGGGCGTCACGGGCAAGCGCTGGGGCCGGATCGGCGATTCGCCGCTGATCGGCGCGGGCACCTATGCCGATGATCGCGCGGGCGCGGTGTCGTGCACGGGGTCGGGCGAATTCTTCATCCGCGTCGGCGTCGCGCACGAAATCTGCGCGCGCGCGCGGATCGGCGGCATGCCGATGACCGAAGCCGCCAAGGCCGTGCTCGACGAAGTGCGCGCGATGGGCGGGACCGGCGGGGTGATCGTCGCGGCGCCCGATGGCACCGCGGCATGGCATTTCACCACCCCCGGCCTGTACCGCGCGCGGCTGTCGTCGGAGGGCGGGCGCGAGATCGGGGTGTTCGGCGAGTCGCCAGGGGCCGCGTAAGCCGCCCGCTCCCTACCCGATCAGGAACACCGCCGCCCCGAGCGCGAGCGCAAACGCCGCCAGCGTCGCGATCAGGATCACCAGCAACGGCTTGGGCCCGGCCTCGAGCAATTGCGCGAGCGGCGAGCGGATCGCGGTCGCGGTCACTGCGGCGGCAAGCATCGCCGCCGCCGCCTTTTCCGCGCCGGTCGCAACGATCGGCGGAATCACCCCAAACGAATTGATCCCAGCGAGCACGAAGAATCCGACCACGAACCACGGAACCCCCGGCCCCTTCGCCTTGCCCGCCCCGCCGTTCGGGTCGAACCGCGACAGCCCCACCGCGACCACCGCCAGCACGGGGGCGAGCAGCGCGACGCGCGTCAGCTTGACGATCGCGGCGATCCCGCCAGCGCCGTCGCTGTAGGAATAGCCCGCGCCCAGCGCCTGCGCGACGTCATGGATCGCCGCACCGAGCAAGAACCCCGCCTTGAGGTCGCTCATGTGGAGCGCATGCGCGACCAGCGGGTAGAGCATCATCGCCGAGGCGCTCATCGCGGAGATGCCGACCAGCACCAGCGTCAGTTGCGCCTGCGTCGTGCGCTTCTCGCCAAGCGTCGTCGCCAGCGCCATTGCGGCGCTCGCACCGCAGATCGCGACCGACCCGCCCGCGAGCAACCCGAACGCGGTATCGAAGCCGAACCGCCGCGCCGCGAACACCCCTGCCGCCATCGTAAGGGCGACGATCCCGACGACGCTCAGCAACGCGACCGGCCCGAGCGCGACGATCTGCCCGAACGTAATCCGCACGCCGACCAGCACGATCCCCCAGCGCAGCAGCGAGCGCGACGCGAACGCCAGCCCCGGGGTCAGCCGCGAATCCGCGCTGAGGAAGTTGAGCGCAAGGCCGATCAGCAACGCCATCAGCGTCAGCGGCACGCCGTAATGATCCGACAGGAACCCCGCGGCGAGCGTCCCCATCACGACCACCACCAGTCCCGGCGCATACCCCCGCCAGTCGCGTTTCGGCGTTGCGGAGACGTCACCGTACAGGTCGCCGTAGAGATCGGCCGCCATCGGCAGCGGACGGTTCGGTTGCCTGGATGCCATCGCGCTTCACCGACCCTTTTTGCGTCACCCCGGGCTTGTCCCGGGGTTCACCGTGCCGCACACCGCACCTTCATGTCTTGGAGCGCGGCAGACCCCGGGACAAGACCGGACGACGGAATGCGATCGGGTCTAGCCGAACGCAGCGATATCTGACAACGCTGTCTCAAGAAAAAGACAGGAGTGGAGCGCATATGGCAATGCGAGGCGGCGCAGCCCGGTGGATCATCGTCGCGATGGTGTTCGTCGCGGTCATGCTCAACTATGTCGACCGGCAGATCCTCGCGCTGCTGAAACCCACGCTCGAGGCGCAGTTCCGCTGGTCGGACCAGGACTATGCCAACATGGGCACCGCCTTCCAGATCGCGACCGCGTTCGCGTTCCTTGGCACCGGCTGGTTCCTCGACCGCGTCGGCCTGCGGATCGGGTTCGCGCTCGGGGTGCTGGTGTGGAGCCTCGCGGGGATGGCGCACGCCTTCGCCACTACCGTCCCCGCCTTCTTCGCCGCGCGGATCCTGCTCGGGATCGCGGAATCGGTCGGAACGCCCGCCGCGGTCAAGTCGGCGGCGACCTATTTCAACCACAAGGACCGCCAGATCGCGCTCGGGATCGGCAATACCGCGCCCAATATCGGCGCGATCGTCACGCCCTTGTTCATTCCGGCATTGGCGCTCGCGTTCGGGTGGCAGGCGGCGTTCCTCGTCGCGGGCGGGCTCGGGCTGATCTGGGTCGTCGTGTGGTTCTCGATTCGCGTCCAGCCGGTCGCGCTCGATGCGGTCGCGCCAGCGCCCGTGCCGTGGCTCAAGGTGCTGTGGACGCGCGGTACGCTCGCGATCGCGATCGCGAAGGTGCTGTCGGATCAGGTGTGGTTCTTCATGCTGCTGTGGCTGCCCGATCTGTTCCACCGGCTGTTCGGGATGGAACAGGGCAAGCTCGGCTTGCCGGTAGCGCTGGTCTATGTGCTCGCGGCGTGCGGCGCGCTGACCGGCGGGTTCCTCCCCTCGCGGCTGATGGCGGCGGGGTGGAGCGTGAACCGCGCGCGCAAGGTGACGATGCTGGGGTACGCGCTGCTCGTGCTGCCGGTGGTGTTCGTCCAGAGCGTGTCCAGCCCGTGGTCGGCGGCGTTGCTGCTGGGCCTCGTGCTGTTCGCGCACCAGGGGTTCTCGACCAACGTCTTCGGGGTGGTGACCGACATCACCCCGGCGCGCTCGGTCGGCAGCCGGATCGGGATCGCGGCGTTCTGCGGGAACCTGTGCTCGATCGGAATGATCCAGTTCCAGGCTTATGCGCTCGCGCACGGCTGGGGGTACGGGCCGGCGCTGGCGATCTGCGCGGGGTCGTATCTGACCGCGTTGCTCGCGATTCATCTGCTGATCCCGCGGATCGTGCCGATCGACGAAAGCGAACGCGGGGACGGGCTGGTGGTCGCGCATTGAGGGGGAGGCTGGTTGCATGTTTCGCCCCCACCATCCCAACCTCACCCCCACCCGTTCGTCCTGAGTGGCGACCGAGTAGCCCCTCTTGGGGGCGTATCGAGGGCGCGTATCGAAGGACCGTCACGCGCGGTAACCTGTCCTTCGATACGCGCCCTCGCTACGGCTTCGCCTACTCGGTCACTACTCAGGACGAACGGTGGGAGGTGGCAGGCCGCCGTGTAACCGGGGCCACGGCTGTAACCCGGACTCCCGCCTGCGCGTTAGAACAAGGCGCAGAACCGCTAATCCTCCCCGCGCGGGGAGGGGGACCATGAGCATTTAGCGAATGGTGGAGGGGTTCTCGCCACACGCGTTCCGCTCGCGGAGAGCCCCCCTCCACCACCAGCCTGAAGGAGGTTGGCGGTCCCCCTCCCCGTCCC
Source organism: Sphingomonas sp. PAMC 26621 (assembly GCF_000251145.1). Taxonomy (GTDB): domain Bacteria; phylum Pseudomonadota; class Alphaproteobacteria; order Sphingomonadales; family Sphingomonadaceae; genus Sphingomonas. Next base: position 20,533 of record NZ_AIDW01000003.1, read on the forward strand.
GGGGAGGATCTAGCATTCAGAACGTCACCCGCCCGGTCACGCCGAAATACCGGTCCGCATCGCGCGGGATCTGGTAGCGATACGCCTGCCCCGCCCCGCCGTTGATGATCGACGCGGCGAAGCTCTGGTCGAACAGGTTCCGCACCTGGAAGGTCAGCTTGTAATGATCGTCCGGCGTGGCCAGCCCGACGCTCAGATTGACCAACCCGTACGCCCCGATCGTCCCCAGCCGCCGCTGCACCGCATCCGCCGAGAACAGCCCGAGCTCGCTGCTCTGATACGACCCTTGTGCGCCGAGGAAGATATCCGCGACCCCGCCGGTCCGCACCCGATAGTCCGCGCTGAGATTGCCCTTCCACTTGGGCGCGAAGCCGAGCGGCGTCCCCGCAGGCACCACCGCCGCGCCAAGCGGCGCGCTGAACCGGTCGACATGCGCATCGGTATAGGCGACGCCGCCGGTGAAGTTCAGGTCGCGGATCGGCCGGAACGTCGCGTCGAGTTCGCCACCCCGCGTCGACACGTCGCCCGCATTGGTGAAGCGCGTGACCACCACGCCCGCGACAAGATCCGGGTTGTTCGCCTGGAAGTTGCGGTACTTCGCATAATAGGCCGCGAGGTTAAGCGTCAGCTTGCCGTCGAAGAAGGTGTTCTTGAGCCCGACCTCATACGAATCGGACGTCTCGGGCGCGATCGTGTTCGTGCCCGTAGCGGTCAGATTGTAGAAGACGTTGAACGCCGGCCCCTTATAGCCGCGCGCAAAGGTCGCATATGCGGTCGACCCGTGGCTGATGTCATATTGCACGCCCGCCTTGCCCGACAGGTTCTCGTTGGTCGCCTTGGCCCGGAACGGGATGCCGTTCGAGACGCCGCCGCCGAGACCATTGTTGTACACGCCCTGGTCGAAGTTCGGGTTGATCCCCGGTCCGGCCAGCGCGGTCACGCGCGAATGGAACACGTCGAGCTGGTCGACCGTGTAGCGCAGGCCCCCGATCAGCCGGAATCGCTCCGCAAGATTGAGCGTGCCCTGGCCGAACAGCGCCATGTTCTTGAACACCGACCCGAAATCGGCGGTGCCGGTGGGCGAGGTCGTGCGCGGCGCACCGGCGCTGCCGCACGGCACCAGCGGGTTGGGGGTCGTCCCCGGCGTCGTGTTGCAGACCACGTCGTTGCGCGTGAAGATCCGCTCGCTCGCCGCGCGCGAATAATAGGCGCCCAGCACATAGGTCAGGAACTGGTGGCCCGGCGAGGTCAGTCGCAGTTCCTGGCTGAACGTATCGCCGGTCTGCGGCCCGAAATCGTGAAGCTGGTTGAACCCGACATAGGCCCCCGGCAGGAAATCGCCGTCGCGGATCTCGGTATTCTTGTAGTTGCGATAGGCGGTGATCGAGGTGACGGTCTGCGTCCCTGCGCTGATGTCCGCCTGAAGCGAGAAGCCGTAGCCGGTCTCCTTGGTCCGCGTCACCAGATCCTGCGCGATGGAGCGCGTATCGGCGCCACGCGGGGTCGGCAGCACGCCCGACGACGGGTTGGTGACGACAGCACCGGTCGCGGTGTTGATCGGCCCGGTGGCGATCACCTCGGCGCAGCAATCGTCGTTGTTGTGGTGATAATCCGCGATGAACGCGAGCTTCACGTTCGGCCCGGCATCCGCATCGACCTGCAGACGCCCGCCATAATGTTCGAAGCCGTTGACGATCTTGTTCACGGCAGTGTTGCGGATGTTGCCGTCGTAATTGGTGTAGAAGCCGGTCAAGCGCGACCGCACGCTGTCGCCCAGCGGCACGTTGATCGCCGCGCGCCCACGATATTCGCTGTCGGTGAAGAACCCCGCCTCGACATAGCCGCCGAAGGTCCGGGTCGGCTTCTTGGAGATGATGTTGATCACGCCCGCGCTCGCGTTCTTGCCGAACAGCGTGCCCTGCGGTCCGCGCAGCACCTCGATCTGGTCGACGTCGACCAGATCGCCGAACGCCTCGCCCGCGCGCGCGAAGACAACGCCGTCGACGACGGTCGAAATCGACGGTTCACCCGCGATCGAGAAGGTCGACGTCCCCACCCCGCGCAGGAACAGCGACTGGTTGAGCGTCGTCCCCGACTTGAGGAAATTGAGCGTGGGAACGAGATATTGCGCGCCCTCGAGGCTGACCTTCCCCTGGCTCGCGAGCGCGTCGCCCGAAATGACGCTGACCGCGACCGGCACGTCCTGCAGCCGTTCGGAGCGCTTCTGCGCGGTCACGATGATGTCGCCGGGGGGCGCTTCGTCGGGGGCATTCGGAACGGGCGCGGTCGATTCGGCGACCGGCGCGGGCTTCTGGTCCGGCGCGGGGGCGGCGGTCTGCGCCCAGAGCGGGGTCGCGGCGAACAGCGCGAAGCCGGCGGCCCCCGCGAGATAACGTCCCTTGGTCATCATCATTCCCTCCCGTGTGCGATATTCCCACTTCTTTGGTGGGTATTGATCTTTTGCGGTCCCGGACACCGCTGTCAGTCTTGCCCGGCGTAAAGCTGCGCTTGTCGCCGTAGTGGCACCTTACCCCACCCGTTCGTTTCGAGCGAAGTCGAGAAACCCGGCACAGCACAGGTTTCTCGACTTCGCTCGAAACGAACGGGAAGAGGCAATCACTTCGTTCCTCAGAACCCCAGCTCCTTCATCTCCACCACGCGCTTCTCGCGCGCGCTGATCTCCGCCGCCGTTCCGATCGCGACCGCGAGCATCCCGTCGCGCGCGGTCACTTCGACCGGCCCCGCGCCGCGCACCGCTGCGTTGAACCGCTGATGCTCGTAGAAGGTCGAGCCGTGATGGCTCCCCGCATCGAGCGCGGCCTGATCGACCTCGACCACGCGCCGCGTCGCCTGTTTGGGATTACGGAACCCGACGCGCGGCGAATGGACCAGCGCGCCTTCCGGAATCAACACGTCGAGCCGCGCCGTGTCGCCGACCGCGGTGATCTCCTCCTGATTCTCCGCGCCATCCGCGAACATCGACAGGTCGAGCATCGCGCGGACACCGTTGGCGAAATCGACGGTGGTGTAGCTGTTGTCGATGATGTCGGGCCGCTCGCCGCCGTAGGTTTCGTCGACATGGTTCACGTCCATCGCACCCGAGCAATAGACGCGCACCGCCTCGCTCTGCGTGATCAGCCGCATCAGGTCGAAGAAATGGCAGCATTTTTCGACCATCGTCCCGCCGGTGTTGCGGTTGAAGCGGTTCCAGTCGGCGACCTTGACGAGAAACGGGAAGCGGTGCTCGCGGATTGACAGCATCTGCAGCCGGCCGATCGATCCCTTGCGGATCTCGTCGATGAACGCGGCGGCGGGCGGCATGTAGCGATATTCCATCGCGGTCCAGAACACGCGGTCGCTGCGGTCTGCGCGCTCCACGATCCAGCGACAGTCGTCCAGCGTCGTCGCGAGCGGCTTTTCGCACAGGATGTGGAGACCGGCGTCGAACAACGGTTCGAGCACGCTGCGATGCGTATAGTTCGGGCTGGAGACGATCACCGCATCGCACAGGCCGCTGCTGGCAAGCGCCTCGACCGAGTCGAACGCGGTCGCCTCGCCCGCACGGTCGCCCAGCGCGTCGCGCGCCCAGCTTAGCGAGCCTTCCGCCGGATCGGCCAGCGCAGTCACCACCGCGCCCGGCGTGATCGCGAGGTTGGTGATATGCTCCACCCCCATCATGCCGGTGCCGACCAGCCCGTAACGCACTTGCTCTGCCAAGGTCTTCGCCTCTATATGACAACGATGTCTGAGATCATTCTTACACCCGAATTGCGTCCGCTCGGCAAGAGCGGATTGATGGTCAGCCCGGTAGCCTGGGGGATGTGGCGCTTCGGCCAGTCCACCGTGGCGGAAGGGCGCGCGCTGATCGACGCGGCGTTCGCGGCGGGCGTGACGCTGTTCGACACCGCGGACATCTACGGCTTCAACGGCACCGACGGGTTCGGCGATGCCGAGTCGCTGCTCGGCAAGGTCTTCGCCGACGACTCCGCCCTGCGGGACCGGATGGTGCTCGCGACCAAGGGCGGGATCCTTCCGCCGGTCCCCTACGACCAGAGTGCCGCCTATCTGACCAAGGCGCTCGAGGACTCGCTGACGCGACTCGGGGTCGGCCAGGTCGATCTCTACCAGATCCACCGCCCCGATATTCTCACGCACCCGCAGGAACTGGCGCGTTCGCTCGAGCAGATGGTGTCGTCGGGCAAGGTCCGCGCGATCGGCGTTTCGAACTTCACGATCCCGCAGATCCGCGCGCTCGAGGCGTTCCTCACAATCCCGCTCGCGAGCCTCCAGCCCGAACTCTCGCCGCTCGAACTGGGGCCGATCGAGACCGGCCTGCTCGATCTCGCGATGGAACGCGACCATGCGGTGCTCGCCTGGTCGCCGCTGGGCGGCGGGCGGATCGGGGCGCCCGAGGATGATCGCTCGAAGGCGGTCGCTGCTGCGCTCGACGTGGTCGCCGAGCAGGCCGGCGTATCGCGCGCCGCGGCCGCTTATGCCTGGATCATGGCGCACCCCGCGCGCGCGATCCCGATCGTCGGCACGCAGAATGTCGCCCGAATCGGCGAGATCGCCGACGTCTACAAGGTCCGCTTCACGCGGCAGAGTTGGTATGACGTGCTGATCGCCGCGCGCGGGGAACGCCTGCCATGACCGACCGCAGCCCGTGCGAGGTCAGCTGGTTCTCGGCGCTGTGCGACGACGATTACGAGTTTCTCGGCGTCCCCGATGCCAGGCTCAAGTCGAGCTGGGAGCATTGCCGCGACATCGTCCTCCAGGCCGAAACCGGCGGATTCGACAATATCCTGCTTCCCTCGGGCTATGCGCTCGGGATCGACACGACCGCCTTCGCCGCCGCGATCGCACCGATGCTCAAGCGGATGGCGCTGCTGATGGCGGTCCGCGTCGGCGAAAGCTGGCCGCCGCAACTCGCGCGCCAGATCGCGACGATCGACCGGCTGCTCGGCGGACGGCTGACGGTCAACATCATCTCGTCAGATATGCCCGGCGAGACGCTCGGCTCAGGCCCCCGCTATGCGCGCACGGTCGAGTTGATGCGGATTCTCAAGACGCTGCTCAACGGCGAATCGCTCGACCATGACGGCGAATTCTGGAAGCTCGAGCTCGATCCGGCGCGGATCGGCACCGTCTCGGGCAAGGCACCCTTGCTGTACTTCGGCGGCCTGTCGCCCGACGCGCGCGATGCCGCTGCGCGCGAAGCGGACGTGTTCCTGATGTGGCCCGACAAGCAGGAAACCGTCGCCGCGATTATCGCCGACATGACCGCGCGGGCCGGCGCTTATGGCCGCACGCTCCAGTTCGGCTATCGCGCGCACGTCATCGTCCGCGATACCGAGGCGGAGGCACGCACCGCCGCCGACCGGTTGTTGTCCAAGCTCGACGCCGCCGAAGGCGCCGCGATCCGCGCAAAATCGCTCGACTCGACCTCCGCCGGGGTCGCCGCGCAGGCTGCGCTCCGGGAGAATGCCGCGGACGACGGCTATGCCGAGGCGAACCTGTGGACCGGAGTCGGCCGGGCGCGGTCGGGCTGCGGCGCGGCGATCGTCGGCGATCCCGATCAGGTGCTCGCTAAGATCAACGCGTATCGCGACATGGGGATCGCGGCGTTCATCCTCTCGGGCTATCCGCATGCCGCCGAAGCCGATCTGTTCGCGCGGCACGTGTTGCCACACATCGATCACCAGCGGTTGACCGCAGCGTAACGCGTCGCCGGGCGATTATCGGCCGAAGGGCGGGCATTCACCGAAGCCGGGCGCTGCGTCCGATGATGCCAAGGGGCGCGACGGCACGATCCGGACGCAATCCTGGAAATCGGATCGTTCCATGCGACGCCGCAATTTCTCTGCAAGCACACGGCCGATCAGTTCGTGGTCGGCCCGGAAAAAGATGGTTCCGTTCATCACGACGCTCCTCCAACGGGGGACATCCTATGGTACAGCGACGAGGTGCCCTCCACCAGCGTTAAACGGAGGGGGTAGGCAAGAGTTCCGCGCTCCGCCTTAAGGTGGAGGTGACGGTCGTCAGGCCACCAGCGACTACAGTCCGGTCATTTCTGCCGGGCGATGCGGGAAAGCCGAGGCGTTCCAGCGCTATACGTCGCCTGGGGGACAGGGAATCGTCCGCCCTTCCCTCGCGCTCTGCCGCACGAGCGCGATCAGGCGCATCACGTCGAGCGCCGCGCCAGCGCTGACCGGTGGTGCCGCTTGCTCGCGGATCGCGGCAGCGACGCCCGCATAATAGGCCCGCCAGTCGCCCGGCTCGCTCGGCACCGTGCGCGTGCTGCCGTCGCCGAGCGTCAGCACGCCATGGTCCGCAACGGCATCGACGCCATATCCCGGATCGCGCGGCGAGCCTCCGCCGCGCAGCACCGCCTCCTGCGGGTCGATCCCGTATTTGACGAAGCTGCCGCTTGTCCCGTGCAGCGCGAACCGCGCGCGCGGTGCGGCGACCAGCGTCGCCGCCGACACGATCACGCGCCGCGCGCCATAGTGCAGCGTCGCCTCGACATAATCCTCGACCGCGGCACCGCCACGCTGACTCGCGAGATCCCCCGTCACCGCCTCCGGCATCCCGAACAGCTCGACCGCCTGGTCGATCAGATGCGGGCCGAGATCGTTGAGCAACCCCGCCCCCGGCGTCTCGCGCCATCCGGTCTTGATCGCCGGGCGGAACCGATCCCAGCGGAATTCCGCGAGCGCGACTTCGCCCAGCACACCTTCGTCGAGCAGGCGGCGCACCGTCAGGAAATCGCCGTCCCAGCGCCGGTTGTGGAACACCGAGAGCATCAGCCGCTGCGCTTCCGCCAGCGCGACCAGCGCCGCGCCATCGGCGGGATCGGTCACGAACGGCTTGTCGATCACGACATGCTTCCCCGCCGCGAGCGCGGCGCGCGCGAGCGGCGCATGCTGCGCGTCGGGCGCGGCGATCACGATCAGGTCGATCGCGGGATCGGCCAGCACCGCCGCGACGTCGCTTTCGACCCGCGCGTCCGGCATCGCCTGCGCGACCGAATCGGCGCGCGACGTCACCACGGTCGTCAGCGCGAAAGCATCGAGCGCGGTGATCAGCGGCGCATGGAACGACGCCCCCGCCAGCCCGTAGCCGATCAGCCCGACCCGGATCGGCGACTCCGCGCTCATCGCCGTACGTCCAGCCCGCCCGCGAGATAGGCGTCGATATCGGCCTGGCGGAACAGACACGCATCCCCCGGCAACGAATGCTTGAGTGCGGCGAGCGCGAGCCCGGTCCGCGCCGCCGCCGCCGGATCGCCACCGCCGCGGAGCGCGTGGAGCACGCCCGCCGCGAACGCATCCCCGCCGCCGATCCGGTCGACGATCCCCGCGATCACCACTTCCTCGGTCTGTGCGCTTGCCTCGCGGGTATCGACCCGCGCGGACAGGCGGTTGAGGTCGACATGCTCGACATGCCGCGCGGTCGACGCGATCGTCGTGAGCCGCGGGAACGCCGCAAACGCCGCCTCGACCGCTTCGCGCCGCCGTTCCTCGCCATCAGAGGAGAATTCGCGGCCGAGCAGCAGCGCAATGTCGCGGTGGTTGCCGAACAACAGGTCCGCCTTGTCAACCAGTTGCATCAGGATACCGCGTGGGTCGCTATCCCACCGCTCCCACAATTTGCCGCGCCAGTTGCCGTCGAACGCGATCGGGATGCCCCGCGCCGACGCTGCCTCCACCGCCGCGATCGCGCTCGCGGCAGGCACCGGCCCGAGCGCGGGCGTGATCCCCGACAAGAGCAGCCGATCGACCCCGTCGAGCAACCGGTCCCAGTCCCACGCTTCGGTCGGCATTTCGGCGAAGGACGACCCGGCGCGGTCGTAGATCACTTCGGTCGCGCGCAGCCCTGCACCCGAGGTCGCGAAATACAGCCCCATCCGGTCCCCGCGCAGCTGGATGTCGCGCGTATCGACCCCCGCGCCGCGCAAATTGGCGATCGCCGCGCGCCCGAGGTCATTGTCCGGCACCGCACTGGCGAAGGCGACGGCGTGCCCGAGCCGCGCAAGCGCCCCCGCGACATTCGCCTCGGCCCCGGCGACCCACACGTCGAGCTTGGGCGTCTGCATCAGGAGTTCGCGCCCGGGCGGGGACAGCCGCAACAGGATCTCGCCGAAGGCCAGGAGCTTCATCATGTCGTCCTTTTACGTGTCCGCGGGGCGACCGGGTGCCAGCGGCACGAAGCGCAAGGGCAACCCGTCCTTGGGTCGCGGGATTGGCCAGGCTTGCCATTCCGCCCCCGCATCCTCCTCCAACGCGATTCGGTACCGACTTAGCAAGTGCGTCAGCAAAATTCGGATCTGCATCGTTGCGAAATGGAGCCCCAGGCACATATGCGCGCCCCCGCCGAACGGCACCCACGCATATTTGTGCCGCGCGCGGACCGCCTCGGACGTGAAGCGCAGCGGGTCGAACCGCGTCGGCTCGGGCCATAGCTCGGGCATCATGTGCGTATAGGCGACGCTCACGCTCACCGTGCTTCCGGCGGGAATGTGATAGCCGCCGAATTCGAAGTCCTTGACCGCGCGCCGCGGCAACGACGGGACCGGCGGAATCATTCGCAGCGCTTCCTTGAACGCCATGTCGGTCAGCTCCAGCCGGTCCAGCTGGCCATAGGGCAGCGCACCCTCGTCGTTGAGACCGAGCCCGGCGATCTCCGCGCGCAGCTTCTCCTGCCATTCGGGGTTGCGCCCGAGCAGCATGACAAGGCTGGTCGCGGACGAGGTGATCGTGTCGTGCGCCGCCATCATCAGGAAGTTCATATGGTCCGCGATCGCATCCGCCGACAGCGGTTCCCCGTCATCCCCGGTCGCGCGGCAGAATTGCGAGAAGAAGTCCTGCCCTTGCCCCGCCCGCCGCGCCGGAATCTCGCGCTTGAACAGGTCGATCAGATAGGCACGCGCCTTGACGCCCTTGCGCATCTGCGATCCCGGCAAGGGTATCCGGATCGGCGTGATCGACGCTTGCACCTCGTCGACGAACGCCTGGTTGATCCGGTTCGCCTCTTCCCCAAGCGGCATCCCGAGGAAACTCTCGGCGGCGAGATCGAGCGTCAGTTCCTTGATCGCATCGTAGAAGCGCAGCGGCCGATCGCCCCAGGTCGCGACTTCGCGCGCGATCCCGGCGTTGAGCGTCTCGGCATAATGCCGCATCGGCTCAGGCTTGAACGCGACCGCCATGACCTTGCGGTCGGCGCGGTGCTTCTCGAAATCCATCAGCATCAACCCGCGCGGGAACAGCAGGTTGAGCAGCGGCCCCCACCCCTGTTCGGACGAGAACACGCGGTCGCGGTCGAACAGCACGAGTTCGTTCGCTTCCGCGCCGACCAGCGTCACGGTCGGGCCGCCGAACGCATTGTTGCGGAACACCGGGCCATAGGTCGCGATCATCCGCCGCCCGAACGCGCCGGGATCGCGCAGCATCCGGAAGGTGTTGCCGATGAAAGGAAGCCCATCCTCGCCGGGAATGGCACGGATCGCGGATTGCTTCTGGCGGGGCAGCCAGTGCGGATTGGCCTTGAACGTGTGGGCGTATGCCATCGTGTCGCTCTCCCCGCTTATTGACACCGGTATAAGTAAGCGGGGGGATGGTGGGAAGGCCTCCTCTGATACGCTTCCCAAGCGAAGACTGTTCTCCCCTTGATTCACTCCCCCGGCGAAGGCCGGGGCCCAGGAGCGCAACTTGAGAAGTTCATACACTGTGCCCCGTTACCAGAGCCTGTGCGACTGGGCCCCGGCCTTCGCCGGGGAAGCATAGTGTGGGGGGAGTGGGGAAGCGGAGTAAGGGGTGCAGAATACAGAGTGCTGTAGAAACCACGCTCGGCTCAGCCGAACCGCTCCTTGAGCGCGATCATCGCAAGCGCGGCCTTGGCAGCTTCCCCGCCCTTGTCCTTTTCGTCCTTGCGCGCGCGCGTCAGCGCCTGCGCTTCGTTCTCGGTGGTCAGGATGCCGTTGCCGATCGCGAGCCCGTCCATCGACAGTGCCATCAGACCGCGCGCGCTTTCGCCCGCGACGATCTCGAAATGATAGGTCTCGCCGCGGATCACGACGCCCAGCGCGACGAAGCCGTCATACTGGTCGCTGTCCGCCGCCAGCGCGACCGCGCCGGGGATCTCGAGCGCGCCGGGGACGGTGATCGTCTCGTGGCTGTGCCCCGCCTGCTCGATCGCGGCGCGCGCGCCCTCGAGCAGCAGGTCGTTGAGATGCTCGTAGAAGCGCGCTTCGACGATGAGGATCTTGGCCATTATTCTCCGCCCGTGCCGGGGATGGGACGTTCGTCGACGATCGACAGGCCATAGCCCTCGAGCCCGACGAGCGCGTGATGCGTGTTGGTCAGCAGGACCATTTCCTCGACCCCGAGCTCGGCGAGGATCTGCGCGCCGACGCCGTAATCGCGCAGTTCCTCGACCTCGGGCGCGCCCGCGCCCTTGCCTTCGCTGCGCAGCTTGATGAAGCGCGTGACCGAATCCTTCATCGGGCGGTTGATCACGACGATCACGCCGGTCCCCTCTGCCGCGATCGCCTCCATCGCGCCCGACAACAGGCCCGAGCGCTGCGACTGCTCGCCAAACATGTCGACGAAATAGGAGGCGGTGTGCATGCGGACCAGCGTCGGCTTGGTCGGGTCGATCCGGCCCTTGACCAGCGCGATCGTCTCGTCGCCGGTCGCCTTGTTGTGGAAGGTCATCGCCTTCCACTGCCCGCCCCATTTCGACTCGAACGCCATTTCGGCGCGCTTCTCGACGAGATGGTCGTGGCGGCGGCGATAGGCGATCAGGTCACGGATCGTGCCGATCTTGAGGTTGTGGAGCTGCGCGAAGCCGACCAGGTCGTCGAGCCGGCTCATCGTGCCATCCTCGTTCATGATCTCGCAGATCACGCCCGACGGATTGAGCCCCGCGAGCCGCGACACGTCGACCGCCGCCTCGGTATGCCCCGCGCGGACCAGCACGCCGCCGTCGCGCGCGACCAGCGGGAAGACGTGGCCCGGCGTGACGATCTCGTCCTTGCCCTTGGACGAATCGATCGCGACCGAGATGGTCCGCGCGCGGTCGGCGGCGGAGATGCCGGTGGTCACGCCGTCGCGCGCCTCGATCGAGGTGGTGAAGGCGGTTTCGTGCCGCGTGCCATTGTGGCGGCTCATCAGCCCGAGGCCGAGTTCCTCGACGCGCTTCTTGGTCATCGCAAGGCAGATCAGGCCACGGCCATGCTTGGCCATGAAGTTGATCTTTTCGGGCGTCGCCATCTGCGCGGGGATGACGAGGTCGCCCTCGTTCTCACGGTCCTCGTCGTCGACCAGGATGAACATCCGACCGTTCTTGGCCTCGTCGATCAGTTCTTCCGGCGAAGACAGGAAGCCATGGCGCAACCGCGCGACTTCGGGACCGGACGTCGGGTTAACGGCCACGATAATGCTCCATACGCTTGAGATACCGCGCCAGCACGTCGATCTCGATGTTGATCGGCGAACCGGCATGAAGACTGCCGAGCGTGGTGACCGCGGCGGTGTGCGGGATCAGGTTGATCCCGACGAGCACGCGATCCTCTTCGTCCTCGACGCTGTTGACGGTGAGCGACACGCCGTCGAGCGTGATCGACCCCTTGGGCGCGACGAACGGCGCGATTTCGGGACCCGCCGCCACGACCACCCGGAGCGACCCGCCCTCTGTGGTCATCGAGACGATCTCGCCGATCCCGTCGACATGGCCCGTCACGATATGCCCGCCGAGCTCCTCGCCCAGTTTCAGCGCACGTTCGAGATTGAGCGTCGCGCCCTCGGTCCATTGCCCCGCGGCGGTGCGCGACAGCGTTTCGCCCGAGACGTCGGCGGCGAACCACCCGCCGGGCGAGTCCGCGTCTGCATTGACGCCCTTGTCGACCACCGTCAGGCACACGCCCGAGCACGCGATCGACGCGCCGAGATCGACCCCGCTCATGTCATAGCCGGTCGCCACGATCACGCGAAGGTCGCCGCGTTGCTCGATCCGGTCGATCGTGCCGATGTCGGTAATGATCCCGGTGAACATCGCTCTATCCTCTTGCGCCCGGCGTTGCCGCGGCGGTGCGGGTCCTTACGCGCCCCCTTACGCGTTCGTAAACCTCGAGCCGGTCGCTGCCAAGGGTACGCGCATCGGTCAAGGCCCAACGGCCATGCGCGTCGGCCAGGTCGGTCAATCCGATGTCGGGCAACGTACGCCCGCCGCCCACCAGGATCGGCGCGCGATACAGCAACAGGCGGTCGACCAGATCGGCGGCGAGGAACGCGGCGGCGGTTGCCGGACCACCCTCGACCAGCAGGTGATCGACCGCGTCCAGCGCGCCGATCGCCTCGGGCGCGCCAAGGTTTTCCCAGCCGGCCGAATCGCCGTCGGCGGGCGCGAACGCAGGCGTGCGCGACAGGATGACGCGGCGGGGCGACCGCTCGGCCAATCCCTCCAGCCGGACGTCGAGCGTCGGCGAATCCGCGTCGATCGTCGCGCGTCCGACGAGAATCGCCTCGTGCCGCGCGCGTTCGAGATGCGCATGCCCGCGCGCAGCCGCGCCGGTGATCCATTTGCTCGCGCCCGAGTCGAGCGCCATCGCCCCGTCGAGCGACAGCGCGAGCTTGAGCGTGACGTGCGGGCGCTGTTCGGACAGGCGGGTAAGGAAACCGGCGATCTGCGCGCGCGCCGCCGTCTCGCCCGTGCCGACGTCGACGATGATTCCCGCGTCGCGCAACCGCGCGATCCCCGCGCCATTGGTCCGTGCGTCGGGATCTTCCAGCGCGACGACGACGCGCGCGACGTTCGACAGGATCAGCAGATCGGCGCAGGCCGGACCGCGCGGCGAAACATGCGCGCACGGTTCGAGCGTGACATAGACAGTCGCGCCGCGCGACTTTTCACCGGCCTGCGCGAGCGCCATCGCCTCGGCATGCGGGCGCCCGCCGGGTTGCGTCCAGCCGCGCCCGACGACCTTTCCGCCCCCGCTTCCCGGCGCAACGATGATGCAGCCGACATTGGGGTTGGGCGCGGTCCGCCCGCGACCGCGCGACGCGAGCGCGAGCGCCGCGTCGATCCAGCGGGAATCGTCCATGCGATCAGATGCCCCAGGCCTTCAGCCCGTCGTTCACCTTCTTGAACTGCGCGCGGCGTTCCGCCTTGAGCCGCTCGAGTTCGGCGTCCTGCTTGGCCTTCTCCACGCTGTCGATCTTCTGCTGCGCGATGATCTGCGCGTTGGTCCGGTCGAGCCGCCAGTTCTGCACGTAGATGATGTCACGGTGATACGGCTTGGCGGGATCCGCGATTCATAGATCACGCCCATGATCATCACGTACGTCAGCGCGAGCGCGACCCCCATGAAACCAAGCTGGTGCGGTCGCCGCGTCGTCACGAAGGAGCGGACATCGCGCCACGCCTGCCGGGGCGAGAAATATTGCAGGAGCTTCATGACCCGAAGATAGGCGCGCCCGGGGGGCGGCGCCAGTCCCGCGCGGGACCGTGACCGTCATCCCGCCCGCCGATGCTGCCTTTTCCCTAGCGCGGGAGGTGCAGCACCAGGTCGTGATACCGTTCGCGGCGGGGATAGGCCGCATCGATCGCATCCGCGACCACCGGATTGTAGCGTTCGTCGTAAAGCCGGTCTCCGCGATCCCCGACGGTCGCGAAGAACCCGAACTTCCCCGCGCGGACGAGCCGGGCGAAACCGGCTTCGTCGTAAAGGCCCGCGTGGCCGAGCTCCGCGGCGATCGCAGGCTCCCACCGCACCGGCTGGCCGCCGCGGATCAGCAGCACCATGTCATCCGACACGACCGGACGCGTCGACCGCGCGATCCGCTCGACCACCGGCGCGTAGGAGCGCGACAGGTCGTTCGGCGTGCCGGCGACCAGGATGTGATACGCCTGGATCGGTACCCCGACCGCCATCATCGCGACGAGCAGCAACGATGGTCGCCGACTGCCGGTGAATACCGCCTCCACCAGCGGCACGACGCCGATCCCGACGAAGGCGACGGCGGCGTAGAGCCATTCGATCAGGTAATTGTCGTTGCTGCCGGACTTGAGGATCGTCGGCAGCATCGCGGTCTTGAGAACAAGGAAGGCGAGCATCAGCAACGCCGCGAACGCACCCGGGTCGGCCGCCAGTTTCAGGCGCAGCGCCGCGACGGTCGGGGACCGCAGGTTCCGACAGACCGCTACGACTCCCAGAGCGGCAATCGTCAGGATGCTGATGTGGACCAGAATCGCGAACGCCACGATCTGCGCGCGCGACAGATCGGGCCGGTTCAGATTGTAGAGCAGCGTATGCCGCAGGAAACCGCCGTGGCTCATCACGCTCAACGCCGCCAGGATGCCAAGCCCGAGCGCTGCGCACCATCCCAGCAGCGTCCACGCCGCACGCGGCCGGGCAAGCCACAAAGCGACGAACGCCACGGCGGGGGCCGCAATCGACGTCTGCTTGGTATAGATCGCCAGCACGAAGCACAGCGCCGCCAGCGCAAGCCGAAGCGGACGGGTCGCGGCCCCCGGCGTCAGCGCGAGACCGGCGAGCGAAAACGCGCCCGCCAGCATGTCGACTCGCATCAGGCTCGACCAGTGGAGGATCGGCGGGGACAATGCGAGGCATCCCCCCGCGATCGCCGCCGCCAGCAACCGCACGCGACGCGGTTCCTGCGCCGGGATCATCGCAAAGGCGAGACGCCCCACCAGCCCGATCGAGACGAGCGTCGAGAGCAACGAAACGATCCGGCCGGTCGCGAGCCCGTCGCTGCCGAACGCCTGCGCGACCGCGCCGACGACGACGTGATAGACCGGCGGATAATGATAGACGATCGCGGGGAACACGCCGAGCGGCGCATAGCCCGCGCCCGCGACGATATTGATCATCTGTTGCCAGACGATCCCCTCGCCATAATCGAGATCATACGCATAATGGACCGCGCGCAACCCGGTAGCGATCAGCCGGACGAGGTCGAGTGCGAGTAGCGTGACTGCTACCGCGACCCCGAACCGCAGCGCCCACAGCCGCCAATCCCGCCGCGACGTCGCCGCGATCACCGGGGGCGTGCCACGACGAGCATCTGCTTGCCCATCGGCTTCACCGGCGAGGCGAGATAGGCGCCGATCAGCCACGGCCACACGGGAAGCCGCGACTTGACCGTCAGCGGCAGGAAACGCGGGCGCACCTCGGTTACTTCCCAGCCATGCGCGGTCAGCAGGTCGGCCAGGCTGATGTGCGAATAGACCGCGACATGCGTGTAATCGTCGAAATACTCGCGGTACGCGTAGCGGTAATTCGGCTGCAGGATCGTCAGCGTGCCACGCGGCGACAGGGTGCGCCGGATTTCGCGCAAGGCGATGACGAACGCATCCTGCGGCAGATGCTCGAACAGGTTGGAGGCAAAGGCGAAATCGACCGTCCCACCGGCAATCGCGCCGAGCTCGGTCACGGGGGAGACGATTGCCTCGACCCCGGGCGCGACATGGTCGGCCAGCCCGGCCCAGGTGTCGACCGCGATCCGGCGGCGCGCGGTGACGCTGTTGATGAAGTCGCCATAGCCCGCGCCGAGATCGAGCACGCACGCGTCGGCGGCGATGCGGTGGCGGAAGACATAGCGCCACAACGCCCGCCACACCGCCCCGCGGCGGTGGTCCTCGGTCAGCCGGGATGCGTGATAGTCGCCGCTCATGCGAAGCGCTTCCAGTCCGACAGCAGGCCGTAGATCATCCGCGTCCCCACCGCAAAGCCGCGCCAGTTGTTGACGTTGCCGCCCTTGCTGAGTCCGATCCGCGCATGGAAGGTGATCGGGCATTCGAGCAGCAGCAAGCCACGGCGGAGCACGGTATCGAGGAAATGCGCGTTGAACTCGAGGTTCACCGCGGGGTTGAGATGCGGCAGCAGCGCGATCAGCGCGTCGCGACGGCACAGCTTATAGGTCGTGCCGACATCGGTGATCGTGCCACGCCCCAGATGCTTGGCTTCCAGCAGCTTCCCCACGAACAGATTGCCGTAATACATGAAGACGGTCAGCTGGGTGAGATACTGCCGCAACGGCTCGACGATCCGCGAGCCGTTCACGACATCGGCATGCGGGGCATAGGCCAGCAGCTTTTCGACGTCATACGCGCGGAAAGTGCTGTCGCCCTCGCACAAGACGACGAATTCGGTGTCGTCGAACTTCACCGCCTCGCTGAGGCAGCGATACACGCAGCGCCCATAGCCCGGTGCCGCCTCGTTGAACGTCAGCGCGCCAGCCGCCTCGGCCCGCTCGAACGTCGCGTCGTGGCTGTTGTTGCTGACGACGATGACGCGCTCGACCAGCGGATGCGCGAGGAAATCCTCGACCGCGCCGGCGATGCTGTCCTCGTCGTTATACGCCGTCAGCGCGACGGTGACGCGCCGTCGCTTCACCGGAATATAGCGCACCGGGACATCGGGCTTCTTGTGCTGGTGCATGTAGAGCAGATCGAACAACGCCAGCACGATGCCGATCATGATCGGTACGCCGCTATACCACACCAGCCATCCCGCGACCGGATCGAGCAGCGCGTGGAGGTTGAGCAGATAGCGCGGGAAAACGAGTAGCACGCCCGTCACGTACATCGCCATTCCGGCGACGAAACACAGCACGCCGTACAGCAGGAACGGCGTGTCGAGCGGATGACTCACGGCTCGGTTCGGGGGAAAACCTGTCATTTCGCGCTTCCTGGTCGCGCCACTGGTCGAACCGGTGGCACCCATGGTCTAGGAAGCAATGGTTAACGATATGGCCTTGGCGCCAGGCCGCACCGGCGCTTTCCGGCGCCGGATGCGGACCGATATCGCGTGGCGGCGCCGACGCTGCCGCCGACCTTATTCCTGCCCGAGCTGGAAGCGCACTGCCATCTGTTGCCACGCCTCGACCGCGACGCCGTCGCGCGTTGCGGGCGTGAAGCGCCATCTGGTCAGCGCCTGGCGGCGGGTCGCTTCCAGAAACGCGGGCGACGCGGCGATGATTGCCTCGACCTGCTTCACCCGCCCGTCGGTGCCGACCAGCACGCGGACGACGACGCGGCCCTCATGCTCGGCGAGGCGTTCGTCGGCGGGATAGGCGGGCTGGAACGAGTCGCGATAGCGCGAGTCGATCCGGGCTGCGGTCAGGACCGGCGGAGGCGGCAGCGGGATCGTACCGGTGGTCCCGGTCTCGCCCGTGTTTGACGCCGTACCGCCCATCGGCGGAAGATCGATATTGACCCCGGTGAGGCCGCTGGTGGTCATCGGGATCGGCGGATCGGTGACCTCGACGTGATCGATCGGTTTCGGCGTCATCGTCCTGTGCAGCGCGGCGGGCGGTTGCGGTTTGGGATGTTCGGGCGGGGGCGGATCGGTCGGGAGCGGGATGTTGGTCGCCTCGATCGTCGGGACGATGTGCTGCACGAAATGCGGTGCGGTCAGCGAAAGCCCGAACAGCAGCACGCCGCTTGCGCCAAGCGCGAAGGCGACGCCGCCCGGATTGAGTCCGCCGGGCCGGGAATAGCGTTCTGCATACATGCGCTCATCTCCACCTAAGACCGCCCGGTCTCTGCCGGGGCTGTGGAGGATGTTACATCATAACCTTTACGGCGCAAGAGACATTGTCTCATGTCGCAACCAAGCGTTCCCGCGCACGATCCTGTCCGATCAGCGGCAGCAGCGTCTTCATGTCCGGCCCGTGATCGCGCCCGGTCAGCGCGCGGCGCAGCGGAAGGAACAGCGCCTTGCCGCTCCGCCCGGTCTCGGCCTTGAGCGCGGCGGTCAGCGCGTGCCACGGGTCGGCATCCCAGGCGATGACGTTGGTCATGCGCGCCGCCGACTCGAGGAAATCGGCATCGGCAGGGTCGCGCTCCGCGGTGATCGGGCCCTCGATCACGCGCCACCAGTCGGCGGCTTCCGCGACGGTCGCCAGATTGGGCCGCACCGCCGCCCATTCCGCTTCGCCCATCCCCGCCGGAAGCCGCTCGGCGACATGCGCGAAATCGAGCTGATGGACGATCTTGGCGTTGAGTCCGGCAAGTTCCGCCTCGTCGAAGCGCGCGGGCGCGCGGCCAAACCTGGCGAAGTCGAAGCTCTCGACCAGCGCTTGCGTCTCGACCAGCGGCTCGACCGGCAGGCTCGTCCCGATCCGCGCGAGCAGCGCGCGCACCGCTTCGGGTTCGATCCCGATCTCGCGGAAATGCGCGACGCCGAGCGAGCCGAGCCGCTTGGACAATTTGCCTTCCGCCCCCGTCAGCAGCGCCTCGTGCGCGAAGGCGGGTGCCGTCACCCCCATCGCCGTGAACATCTGCAACTGGAGCGCGGTGTTCGAGACATGGTCCTCGCCACGGACGACGTGCGTGATCCCCATCTCGGCATCGTCGATCGCGGAGGGGAGCATGTAGAGCCACGATCCGTCGGCGCGGCGGATCACCGGGTCGCTCATCGTCGCGGCATCGAACTTCTGGGCCCCGCGGATCAGGTCGTCCCACACGATCGGCGTGTCGTGGTCGAGCTTGAAGCGCCAGTGCGGCTGGACGCCCCCGGCCGCGAGCGCCGCGCGATCCGCGTCGCTCAGCGCGAGCGCGGCGCGATCGTAGATCGGCGGCAGCCCGCGCCCCGCCGCGATCTTGCGCTTGAGGTCGAGCTCCTGCGCCGTCTCATAGGCGGGATAGACCCGACCCGCCGCGCGCAACGCCTCGAACCGCGCCTCATAGAGCGCGAACCGCGCCGACTGCCGTTCCTCGCCATCGGGCACGAGCCCGAGCCACGCCAGGTCCGCGCGGATCGCGTCGACGAAGCGTTCCTCGCTGCGCTCCGCATCGGTATCGTCGATCCGCAACCAGAATTCCCCGCCCTGCGCACGCGCCCACAGCCAGTTGTGGAGCGCGGCGCGGATGTTGCCGACGTGGAGGTGCCCGGTGGGCGACGGGGCGAAACGGGTGCGGACGGTCATCCCTCCGGCCTACGCAGCCCCGCGCGCCGGGGCAAGCGCGCGACGCTTTGTCCCCCGCCCCCTTTCGCGATCCGCCCCGCGCTTCTAAGGGAGTCGCGATTTTGTCACGCAGTAAAGGGCGACCGCACATGAAACTTCTGACCGGGAACGCCAATCTGCCCTTGGCGCGCGACATCTCCGCCTATCTCGAGATTCCGCTGACCCAGGCGAGCGTCCGCCGCTTCGCCGACGAGGAAGTGTTCGTCGAGATCCACGAGAACGTCCGTGGCGAGGATGTCTTCGTGCTCCAGTCGACCGGCTATCCCGCGAACGACAATCTGATGGAATTGCTGATCTGCATCGATGCGCTCAAGCGCGCGTCGGCGAAGCGGATCACCGCGGTGGTGCCGTATTTCGGCTATGCCCGCCAGGACCGGAAGCCCGGCCCGCGCACGCCGATCTCGGCCAAGCTCGTCGCCAACCTCATCACCGTCGCGGGCGCGGACCGCGTGCTGTCGGTCGATCTTCATGCCGGGCAGATTCAGGGGTTCTTCGACATCCCGACCGACAATCTGTTCGCCGCCCCCGTGATGTCGGCGGATATCCTGACGCGCTATGGCGACCGCAACCTGATGGTCGTCTCGCCCGACGTCGGCGGCGTGGTCCGTGCGCGCGCGCTCGCCAAGCGGCTCGACAATGCCCCGCTTGCGATCGTCGACAAGCGGCGCGAGCGCGCGGGCGAGTCCGAGGTGATGAACATCATCGGCGAGGTCGAGGGCCGCTTCTGCATCCTGATCGACGATATCGTGGACTCGGCGGGCACGCTGTGCAACGCCGCCGCCGCGCTGAAGCAGGCGGGCGCCGAGGGGGTCGCGGCTTACGTGACGCACGGCGTGCTGTCGGGCGGCGCGGTGGCACGGGTCGAAGGATCTGCGCTCGAGGAACTGGTGATCACCGACTCGATCGGGACGCACGAGGTGATCAAGGACGCCAAGCGAATCCGCAACCTGACGATCGCGCCGCTGCTCGCCGAGGCGATCCGCCGGATCGCGGACGAAAGCTCGGTGTCGTCGCTGTTCGACTGAGGGTCGGGGTGACCCCGTCCCCACTTCCGTCATGCTGAACTTGTTTCAGCATCCACCGTGCAACAGGCATAGCCCGGACTCGCGGAGGGCTGGATCCTGAAACAAGTTCAGGATGACGGACGGTTTTGCAGAGGTCTTGCCTCCCTGCGGATGCCGGAAGGAGAGAGTGCGCGGCCCCGAAAACGCTCAGTGAATCGGATCGCGCTGCCGCCCCGGCGCCCGCACGCCCGCCCGCTGGCGCCGCTTCAGCTCCGCCTTCAACGCCTCGGGCCGCTGCGCGACGAGGAACCCGAAGCTGACGCTCCCCTCCTTCGTCTCGACCACGTGATGCAGCCGGTGCGCCTGGACGATCCGCTTCATATAGGTGGACTTGGGCAGATAGCGCGTCGGCAGCCGGCGATGCACGATGATGTCGTGAAACCCGAAATAGA
Source organism: Sphingomonas sp. PAMC 26621 (assembly GCF_000251145.1). GTDB lineage: Bacteria > Pseudomonadota > Alphaproteobacteria > Sphingomonadales > Sphingomonadaceae > Sphingomonas. The sequence continues at coordinate 40,978 of NZ_AIDW01000003.1, forward strand.
TCGCGCCATAGGCCGCGACCCCGGCCCCGATCCACACACAGCCCGGCCACCAGCCAAGCTGCAACCCGCCGAAGATCAGCAGGAACGAGGGCACCGCAAAGATCGCGGCATACCAGTCGTTGAGCTCGAACGCGCCGGTCCGCGGCGCATGGTGGCTCGCGTGGAGGAACCAGCCGACCCCGTGCATGATCCAGCGGTGCGCCGCATAGGCGAACGCCTCCATCCCGACGACGGTTACCAGACACAGCGCGAGGCCGAGGATCCACGACATGACCGTCCCATAGGCGACCCGCGCGGCGAAGGCGAGCCTTGCAAGGGGTGGATTCACCGCGCCCGCTGTGCTTAAGGCACAGGCAAACTCGACCCGTGAAAGGCACGAACCCATGAACATCCACGAATATCAGGCCAAGGAACTCCTGGCGAAATTCGGCGTGCCGGTTCCGGCGGGCTTCTCCGCCATGTCGGTCGAGGAAGCGGTTGCAGCCTGCGAGAAGCTCCCCGGGCCGCTCTACGTCGTCAAGGCGCAGATCCATGCGGGCGGCCGCGGCAAGGGCAAGTTCAAGGAACTCGGCCCCGATGCAAAGGGCGGTGTTCGCCTCGCCAAGACCGCTGACGACGTTCGCGCGGCGGCAACCGACATGCTCGGCAACACGCTGGTGACGATCCAGACCGGCGAGCACGGCAAGCAGGTCAACCGCCTGTACGTCACCGACGGCGTCGACATCGCCAAGGAATTCTACCTCGCGCTGCTCGTCAACCGCGCCACCGGCCGCGTGTCGATGGTCGCCTCGACCGAGGGCGGGATGGACATCGAGACCGTCGCGCACGACACGCCCGAGAAGATCCACGCGATCGACATCGACCAGGCAACCGGTTTCCAGCCGCATCATGGCCGCGCCGTCGCCGCCGCGCTCGAGCTCAAGGGCGATCTCGCCAAGCAGGCCGCAAACGTCGCGTCCAAGCTGTATGACGCCTTCATGGGCACCGATGCCGAGCAGATCGAGATCAACCCGCTCGCCGTCACCGAAGACAACAAGCTGATGGTGCTCGACGCCAAGGTCGCCTTCGATGGCAATGCGATGTTCCGTCACAAGACCTGCTGGAACTGCGCGACGAGACCGAGGAAGATCCCGCCGAGCTCGAGGCGTCGAAGTACGACCTCGCCTACATCAAGCTCGACGGCGACATCGGCTGCATGGTCAACGGCGCCGGCCTCGCGATGGCGACGATGGACATCATCAAGCTGAACGGCATGTTCCCGGCCAACTTCCTCGACGTCGGCGGCGGCGCGAACAAGGAGAAGGTCACCGCGGCGTTCAAGATCATCCTGAGCGATCCCGCGGTGAAGGGGATTCTCGTCAACATCTTCGGCGGGATCATGCGCTGCGACATCATCGCTGAGGGCATCGTCGCCGCGGCGAAGGAAGTGAACCTCTCGGTGCCGCTGGTCGTCCGCCTCGAGGGCACCAACGTCGAGAAGGGCAAGGAAATCCTCGCCACCTCGGGTCTCGCGATCGTTCCCGCGAACGACCTTGGCGATGCCGCCAAGAAGATCGTCGCCGAGGTCCAGAAGGCGGCGTAAGCCACCCACGGTACCAATGAAACGGGGGCTCGGACGGCAACGTCCGGGCCCCTTTTCTGTTCGGCGGCCGAATCGGCACGTTCCGTCCCGCAAATGCCGCTACGGCATCGCGCTTTTTCCATACCGGACTTGCGAAAAGCGCGGAAAATAGCCATCTGACCGCCAGATGCACCGCCTTTACGCGTGGCGGAAAACGTGATCGACCTTGGAAGGGATAGCCGATGAAGGTGCTGGTACCGGTCAAGCGGGTGCTTGATTACAATGTGAAACCCCGCATCAAGGCGGATGGCAGCGGCGTCGACCTCGCCAACGTCAAGATGAGCATGAACCCGTTCGACGAGATTGCGGTCGAAGAAGCGATCCGCCTCAAGGAAGGCAAGAACGGGGGGGGCGTCACCGAGATCGTCGTCGTCTCGATCGGCGAGCAGAAGTCGCAGGAAACGCTCCGCACCGCGCTCGCCATGGGCGCGGACCGCGCCATCCTCGTCGTCAGCGAGGACAAGGTCGAGCCGCTCGGCGTCGCCAAGCTGCTGAAAGCGATCGTCGACGAGGAAAAGCCCGATCTGGTGATCCTCGGCAAGCAGGCGATCGACGACGACAACAACCAGACCGGGCAGATGCTCGCCGGGTTGCTCGGCGTCGGCCAGGCGACGTTCGCGTCGAAGGTCGAGCTCGCCGGCGACAGCGTCACCGTGACGCGCGAAGTCGATGGCGGGTCGGAGACCGAGACGCTCAAGCTCCCAGCGATCATCACGGTCGACCTGCGCCTCAACGAGCCGCGCTATGCGTCGCTCCCCAACATCATGAAGGCCAAGTCGAAGCCGATGGCGAACAAGACGCCCGCTGATTTCGGTGTCGACGTCAGCCCGCGGCTCGCCACGCTCAAGGTGGTCGAACCCGCCAAGCGCTCGGCCGGCGTCAAGGTCGCGGACGTTGATGAACTCGTTGCCAAGCTCAAGACGATGGGAGTTTCCAAGTGAAGACGCTCGTTTGGGTCGAACATGACGGCGCCACCGTCAAGGACGCCACGCTCGCCGTGGTCACCGCCGCATCGCAGCTCGGCGAAGTGCATCTGCTCGTCGCCGGCCAGGGCGTCGACGCGGTCGCCGCCGAAGCCGCCAAGATCGCAGGCGTCGGCAAGGTGCATGTCGCGGACGACGCGGCCTATGCGCATGCACTCGCGGAGAACGTCGCGCCGCTGATCGTCCAGTTGATGGGCGATCACGACGCGTTCCTCGCGCCCGCCACGACCAACGGCAAGAACATCGCGCCGCGCGTCGCCGCGCTGCTCGACGTGATGCAGATCAGCGACATCCTGTCGGTCGAGAGCGAGGACACGTTCACGCGCCCGATCTATGCGGGCAATGCGATCGCCACCGTCCAGTCGAAGGACGCCAAGAAGATTATCACCGTGCGCGGCACCGCCTTTGCCAAGGCGGCGACCGAGGGCGGCACCGGGACGATCGAGGCGGTCGCGACGACCGGCGACCTCGGCGTGTCGACCTATGTCGGCAGCGAGATCGCCAAGTCGGAGCGGCCCGAGCTGACGTCTGCCAAGATCATCGTCTCGGGCGGGCGTGCGCTGGGTTCGGGCGACAAGTTCCATGAACTGATCGATCCGCTCGCCGACAAGCTCGGTGCGGGCGTGGGTGCGAGCCGGGCCGCGGTTGACGCGGGCTATGCGCCGAACGACTATCAGGTCGGCCAGACCGGCAAGATCGTCGCCCCGGAAGTCTATGTCGCGGTCGGCATCTCCGGCGCGATCCAGCATCTTGCGGGGATGAAGGACTCGAAGACGATCATCGCGATCAACAAGGACGAGGACGCGCCGATCTTCCAGGTCGCGGACATTGGCCTCGTCGGGGACTTGTTCAAGATCCTGCCGGAGCTGACCGGCAAGCTCTGAGCGTTACACAGTGCTGACGGATCGAACGGGCGGCCAGTTGGTCGCCCGTTTTATTATGGTAACGTAACATTCAGTATTGTCCCCCGCAGAAATACGCGTCATGAACCACCGCGTTGCTCGGGGGGGCAGCGTGTCCGCGTCGACAGGTTCAGCGAATCGTTTGCGCGCCCTGCATGGGGGCCTGCGGTCGCGCCGCGCACCGTTTCGCTGAACCTCGTCACTGCGCGGTCCCTTATACCGGCATCATCCCCCCGTTCGTTTCGAGCGAATGGGAAGCAACCATCGCCGTCAGTCGCTCCCGATCGGCTTGACCGGCGTCTCGACCGGTATCGGCAAGGGCGCCACCCGCCGCAGCAACAGCGCGATCACTAGCGCGGCCACCCCAAGCATCAGGCAGAACACCGTCACCCCCGGCCAGCCCGCGCGCGTCCAGGCGACGCCCCCCGCCGACCCGAGCACGCTCGACCCGGCATAGTAGAAGAACAGGTACAGCGCCGCCCCCTGCCCGCGATTCTCACGCGCGCGCCGGCCGACCCACGCGCTTGCGATCGAATGCGCGCCGAAGAAGCCGACCGTCACCGCCGCGATGCCCAGGATCACGCTCCACAAGGGCGCGGTCGCGGTCAGCAGGATACCGACGATCAGCAGCACCACCGGCGTCCAGAACACCAGCCGCCGCCCGAGCCGTCCCGACAGCCCGCCAAACCATGCCGAACTCGCCGACCCCAGCAGATACAGCAGGAAGATCGCGCCGACCGCCGCATGGCCAAGACTGTACGGCGGGGCGAGCAGCCGGAACCCCGCATAATTGTAGATCGTGACGAACACGCCCATCAGCAGGAACGCCTCGGCATACAGCAGCGGCAGCGCGCGGTCCGCAAACAGCGTCGCGGTCGCGCGCCAGACCGATCCGCGCTTGTGCGTGCGCCGGGTAAAACCCCGCGATTCGGGCGCGAGCCGCCGGAACGCTTCCGCCATCGCCAGCCCCGCCAGCCCGACGATCCCGATTGCCCAGCGCCAGTCCGCGACATCCGCGATCAGGCTGACGCCGAGCCGCCCCGCCATCCCGCCGATCGCGCTCCCCGCGATATAGAGCCCCATCGCCGACCCGACCGACCCCGCGTCGACCTCCTCGGCGACATAGGCCATCGCGACCGCCGGCACGCCCGCGAGCGCAACGCCCGTCGCGAAGCGCAACGCGAGCAGCGTCGTCCAGTCGGGCGCGACCGCGGTGGCGAGGGTGAACAGCCCGGCGAGGAACATCGCCGCGACCATCATAGGGCGGCGTCCCCACCGATCCGACAGCGCGCCGGCGAACAGGATCCCGATCGCGAGCGGGCCGGTCGCCAGCGACACCGCGAGGCTCGCACCCTCCGCATTCACCCCGAAGCGCTGCGCAAAGATCGGGAGCAGCGGCTGGACCGAATAGAGCAGCGAAAAGGTCGAGAACCCCGCGAACAGCATCGCGAGCGTCAGCCGCCGGTAGCCAGCACTTCCCTTGGCATGCGCCGCCATCAGAAGCCGGACAACAGGCTGACGACGTTCCGGCCCAAGGCGTCGACCGCATAGCCGCCCTCCATCGCGATCACGCTCGGCCAGCCGCACGCCGCGATGTCGCGCGCGAGCACCGCATAATCGTCGGTGGTGAGCTTGAAATGCGCGATTGGGTCGCTCTCCCACGTATCCGCGCCGAAGCTGACGACGAGCAGGTCAGGCGCGAACCGTGCGATCGCCTCGAGCGCCTGGTCCTGCGCGCGACGGAACGGGGCGAGCCCAGCGCCCTGCGGTAGCGGCAGGTTGAGCGTCGCGCCTGCTCCCTCGCCGTCCCCGGTCTCGTCGGCATGGCCCCAGTAGAACGGGTAGTCGCTTACCGGATCGGCGTGGATGCTCGCGTAGAACACGTCGCCGCGATCCCAGAAGATGTCCTGCGTGCCGTTGCCGTGGTGATAGTCGATATCGAGGATCGCGACCCGCTGCCGCCCCGCGTCGCGTGCGGCTTGCGCGGCGATCGCGGCGGTGTTGAGGTAGCAATAGCCGCCGTAATAATCCGCGCCCGCATGATGCCCGGGCGGGCGGCACAGCGCGAACGCGGCACGCTCGCCCCCGAGCACCGCGTGAGTCGCGGCGAGCGCACTTTGCGCGCTGCCATAGGCCGAACCCCAGCTTTGCGCGGTCAGCGGGGTCGAGGCGTCGAAGCTGTAGCGCCCGATCTGCCCGTCGATCCGGTCGATCCTGAGCGACCGCCGCCCGACCACCGGCCAGACATAGCCCATCGCATCCCCCGGCCGCCCCGCCGCCGCCCAGCGCGCAGGCCCCTCGCGCAGGAACGCGAGATAGTCGTCGGTGTGGACCGCCCGGATCGCCGCGTCGCCACGATCTTCCGGCGTCTCCGCGCCACCGATCGCGGCGAGGATCGTCTCCGCGCGCGACGGCGTCTCGGCGTAGGCGGTGAACCCGCCGTTGTGGAGTTCCTGCGCGGGCGCATGCGCCAGCTGGCTGGGCGAGAAGAAACTACGCATTGGGTCCCTTTCGTGTCGTGGGCGCGAACCGCAGCACCAGCCAGCCCGCGACCGCCGCGAGCGTCGATCCGGCGAGCACCCCGATCTTGACCTCGTCCTGCAACGCATCGTTGCCCGGAAACGCCAGTCCCCCGATAAACAGGCTCATCGTGAACCCGATCCCCGCGAGCAGCGCGACTCCGTACAGCTGGAGCCACGACATACCCGCGGGGCGCTTCGCGATCCCGAACCGTTCGGCGAGCGCGACGCCCCCGAAGATCCCCGCCTGCTTGCCGAGGAACAGCCCGCCCGCGATCCCGAGCACCAGCGGGTCGAGCGCGACCGCAGGCGTGATCCCCGCGAACGAAACCCCGGCATTGGCAAAGGCGAACAGCGGCACGATCCCGAACGCGACCCACGGCGACAGCGCATGTTCGAGCCGGTGGAGCGGCGATTCGGCGGAATCGGGCATGCCGGGCGACTTGGTCACGGGGATCAGCGCAGCCGTCACGACCCCGGCGACGGTCGCATGCACGCCCGAGAGCAGCACCAGCCACCACAAGGCGGCGAACCCGACCAGATATGGCCACACCTGCATCACCCTGCGTTGTTTCAGGACGAGCAGCAGCAGCACCAAGCCGCCCGCGCCCGCCAGCGCGACCAGATCGATCCCGCTGCTATACGCCAGCGCGATGATCGCGACCGCGCCGCAATCGTCGACGATCGCGACCGTCGTCAGGAACAGCTTGAGCGCCGGACTGGCGCGCGGGCCGAGCAGCGCGAGCACCCCGATCGCAAACGCGATGTCGGTCGCGGCGGGGATCGCCCAGCCGGCGCGCAATGGCGGGTTACCCCCCGCGATCGCGAGGAACACCAGCGCCGGGACGATCATCCCCGCCGCCGCCGCAATCACCGGCAACCGCCGCCGCGCGGGCGAGGCAAGTTGCCCGTCGACCAGCTCGCGCTTGATCTCGAGCCCGACGAACAGGAAGAAGACCGCCATCAACCCATCGTTGATCCACAGATGCACCGTCATCGGCCCGATCGCCGGGGCAAGCACCGGGCCGGTCTCGCGGTGGAGCGTGTGGAAATATGCGTCGGCGAGCGGCGAGTTGGCGATGACCAGCGCGAGCGCCGCGGCTGCCATCAACACGATCCCGCTCGTCGCCTCCTGCGCGAGAAAGGTGCGCAACGCGGAGCGGATCTTCCGGACGGTGCGGGGCGGGGTGGGAAAGTGGACCATGCGTCTGGCCTAACGCGTGGGAGACGCGGGGGGAACCGGAAGCGAGCGGCGGGTTTGGGGAAACGTCTTTTCCCGGTCGCCACTTCGGTCGCCCCCGGCCCCAAAAGCTGCCGTCATGCTGAACGTGTTTCAGCATCCACCGCGCAACAGGCATAGTCCGGACTCGTGGAGGGCTGGATCCTGAAACAAGTTCAGGATGACGGACGGTTTTGCAGAACTCTCGCGGAGGCGGGAAGACGGAATGGGGTGGCGGTAATCCTCCCCCACTCCCCCGTTCCCCGTTCCTCGCGCCGCCTACCCGTTCGCGCGGGCGAACGCGGCGGCCTCCGCGACCTGATCCCGCTCGGGCGTCAGGCCCGTATACAGCACGAACTGGTCGAGCGCCTGCAGGGTCGCCACCTCCGCGCCCGTGATCACGCGTTTGCCCGCCGCCCGCGCCGCGCGCAGCAGCGGGGTCTCGGGCGGATATTGCACCACGTCCACCACCACGTCGCTCGCCGCGATCATCGCCTGCGGGAAGGCGAGCGCATCGGCATCGCCCCCGGTCATCCCGAGCGGGGTCACGTTGAGCAGCAGCCCCGCCGCGGCATCGCCCAGTTCCGCCGACCAGCCAAAGCCGTACAGCGCCGCCAGCTCCTGCCCCGCCGCCGCGTTGCGCGCGACGATCGTCCCGTCGCGAAACCCCGCGTCGCGGAGTGCCGCCGCCACCGCCTTCGCCATCCCGCCCGACCCGCGCAACACGAAGCGCGTCGCCGGGTCGATGTCGGCGATCAGCCGCGCGACCGCGGCGTAATCGGTATTGTGCCCGGTCAGCGTACCCGCATCGTTGACGATCGTGTTGACGCTGTCGATCGCCGCCGCCGACGGAGCAAGCCCGTCGAGCAGCGGGATCACCGCTTCCTTGAACGGCATCGAGACCGCGCAGCCGCGAATATCGAGCGCGCGGATTCCGCGCACCGCGCCTTCCAGGTCGCGCGTCGAGAACGCCTTGTAGACGAAATCCAGCCCCAGCGTCTCGTACAGCCGGTTGTGGAAGCGCGTCCCGAAAGTGCCCGGGCGCGCCGCCAGCGACATGCACAGCCGCGTGGTCGGGCCGATCAGCGGTTTGGTCGGCATGTCCGTCCTCCGTCAGTCCGCGAGCGCCTCGGCGATCAGCGTGCGGGTGTTGCCAATCCCGTAGAGCGCGATGAAGCTGCCCATCCGCGGCCCTTGCGGCGACCCGAGCAGCGTCTCGTACAAGGCGCCGAACCAGCTGCGCAGCGGATCGAACCCGCCTTCGTTGCCGATCGCATAGACGATGTTCTGCAAGTCGACCGCCGAGGCATCGGCGGGTGCGGCGGCAAGATCGCGATCGAGCCGTTCGAGTGCTGCGACCTCGATCCCCACCGGCTTGCGCCGCTGAAGCGTCGGCGCGACGAAATCGCGGTTGTACGCGAGCGCATGGCCGATCAGCGCGTCGAGTTCGGGCGTGATCTCGCCCCCAACGTCACTGGCCACGTAGTTGCTGAGATACCCACGCACCTGCTCCGCGGTCGCGCCTGCGCCGAGCACGCCGACGAGGTTGAGCAGCAGCCCGAAGGTCACCGGCGGAGTCGTCCCCGGCACTTCGCCGTCATGGATGTGATGCACTGGATTGCCGAGCTTCTGCTCGACCGGAAGCGCTGCATATTTCCCGCGGAAGTCGAAATAGTCGTCCACCGCGCGCGGGATGACGCCGACGTGGAGCTGCTTGGCCTTCTTGGGTTCGCGATACGCGAAGAACGACAGGCTCTCCTGCGTCCCGTAATCGAGCCACTGCTCGAGCGTCAGCCCATTGCCCTTGGACTTGGAGATCTTCTCCCCCTTTTCGTCGAGGAACATCTCGTAGATCAGCCCCTCGGGCGGACGCCCACCGAGCACGCGCGCAATCTTGCCCGACTGGACGCCGCTGTCGATCAGGTCCTTGCCGTACATCTCGTAATCGACGCCCAATGCGACCCAACGCATCGCCCAGTCGACCTTCCACTGCAGCTTGGCGTGGCCGCCGAGGATCGATTGCACCAGCACTTCGCCGTCGCTGTCGGTGAAGCGGATCGTCCCCTCCTCAATATTGACGACCTCGACCGGGACCTGGAGCACGACCCCGGTCTTGGGGCTGATCGGCAGGATCGGCGAATAGGTCGCGGCGCGTTCCTTGCGCAGCGTGGGCAGCATCACGCCCATGATCGCGGCGTAGTTGCGCAACACGCCCTTGAGCGCATCGTCGAACACGCCGGCTTCATATTGCGAGGCGGAGGAGATGAATTCGTATTCGAAGCCGAAGCGATCGAGAAAATCGCGCAGCATCGCATTGTTGTGCGCGGCGAAACTCTCGAACTTCTCGAACGGATCGGGAATGCGGCTGAGCGGCTTGCCGAGATGCTCGGTCAGCATCGCCTGGTTGGGGACGTTGTCGGGAACCTTACGCAGGCCGTCCATATCGTCGCTGAACTCGATCAGCCGGGTTGGCGCGTCCGACAGCGTCTGGAACGCGTGGCGCACCATCGTCGTGCGCAGCACTTCGTTGAACGTGCCGATATGCGGGAGCCCCGAGGGGCCGTAGCCGGTCTCGAAGATGATCGGCGCGTTTGCCGGCTTGCCGTCGGGATAGCGCTTGAGGAGCTTGCGCGCCTCCTCATACGGCCAGGCTTTGGACTCTTGGGCGGCGATGCGGAAAGGTGTGTCGGTCATGATGCATCCGCGTTTGCCGCTTTAGGGGGGCAAGCGCAAACGCTATGCTGTTTGAGCCCCCCTCACGCCGTCACCCTGAACTGGTTTCAGGGTCCACCGCGCCACGACGGCTGGTCGACCCTGCGGAGGGGTGGATGCTGAAACGCGTTCAGCATGACGGCCCGTTTGGGGCGGGGGAACGACGCCCCCCCCCCCGGAGTCACCCTGAACGCGTTTCAGGGTCCACCGTGCCACGACGGCTGGCCGAGCCTGCGGAGCGGTGGATGCTGAAACAAGTTCAGCATGACGGAGCGAAGGGGAAAAGGCGGTATGCCCATCCCCAACAACGCCCCCCTCACCTCAAACCGTCTCCCCCGCCCGTTCCGCTTCCACCAGCGCGCGGTACGTCCGGCGCAGCGTCACCTTGTCGATCTTCTCGGTCCCGAGCCGCGGCAGCGGCGTGTCGACGAACCAGATCCGCTGCGGGACCTTGAACGCCGCGACATGCGCGAACAGGAAGGCGGACAGCTCATCGACGCTCAGGCGTTCGTCCGGATGGAGCAGCACGACCGCGCCGGGCACCTCGCCATATCGCTCGTCGGGCAAGCCGAACACCGCCGCCTCGGCGACGCCGGGATGCTGGTAGATCGTCGCCTCGACTTCCTGGCACGAGATGTTCTCGCCACCGCGGATGATGATGTCCTTCTTGCGGTCGACGATGAACAGATAGCTGTCCGCATCGAGATAGCCGATGTCGCCGGTCAGGAAATAGCGATCCGCGGTAAAGGCGGCGGCGGTCGCATCGGGGCGGCCGTAATATTTGCGGAAATTGCAGATCGAGCGAATCCCGACCTCGCCGCGCTCCCCCTGCGCGACCGGGCGCCCATGATCGTCGAGGATCGCGAGATCGACCAGAGGCGCGGAAGCACGCCCGGTCGAATTGGGCTTGTCGAGGTAATTGTCGCGGAAATTGCCGCAGCCGATCCCGTTGGTCTCGGTCAGGCCATAGCCGAGCAACGGCTTGGGCCCGCCCATCTCGTCCGCGATCCGGCGGACATGCTCGACCGGGCGCGGCGCGCCGCCCGCCGCGAAATCGGTGACGCTCGACAGGTCGTAGGCGGCGCGATTGGGGTGAGTCAGGATCTCGAAGCTCATCAGCGGCACGCCGACGAAATAGCTGACATGCTCCGCCTGGATCAGCCGCATCGCTTCCTCGGCATCCCATTTGGGCATGAGGACCAGTTTTCGCCCCATCGCGAAGCTCTGGAGGAATACCGGCACTTCGGCGGTGACGTGGAACAGCGGCACGTTGAGCAATGTCGCGGGCTGGCCCTCGGGCGGGCTGCCGTCCTGCGTCGCGATGCTCAGCATCATCAGCGCCTGCGCCAGATAGTTGTACACGCCCTGCGTCACCGCGCGATGATCGCTGATCGCGCCTTTCGACTGGCCGGTCGAACCCGAGGTGAACAGGATCGTCGCAGGGTCGGTCGGGGCGACGACGGGGAGCGCGACCTCGGACGGATCGAGCCCGGCCAGCGCCTGCTTGAGCGGAAGCGTGTCGTCGATCGTCACGATCGGGACACCGAGCCCGTCGATCGCCGCGATCCGGCGCGCGCGCGGCGGGTCCGCGAAGACGAGGCTGCATTCGACGTCGGTCATCGCCGCGCCGAGTTCCTCGGCCTGCCACCAGCCGTTGAGCAACGTGGCGACCCCGCCCGCGATCACGATCCCCATGTAGAGCACGATCCACGACGGCGAATTGCGCATCGCGATCCCGACGCGATCGCCCGGCTGGATCCGATACTGCCCGACCAGCGCCTGCGCGACACAGGCCGCAACGGCGTGGACCTGCGCGAAGGTCAGCCGCTCGTCGCCCGCGACGAGGAAGGTCTTGTCGGCATGTTCGGCGCAATAATGCGCGAAATACGGCGGCAGCGTCTGCGGCACGCCGGTGATGACCGGCAGGTCGCGCCCGTCCACCGACACGCTCCCGAGCGCGAGCGGACCGTCTGGTCCGGTCAGTGCGGCAAGGGTCGCATCCATGCGGCCGTCCAATATGCTCGGCATCTCATCCTCCGTTTCGTCTTGTCGCTTGGTCTTGTCGCCAGTCGCCTTTATGGAGGCGCAAATCCCCGGGGAAAAGCCTTGATCCTGACTGCCGTCCTGCCCCTGCTCGCCGATGCGACGACCGCTGCTGCCGCTCCCGGTGCAGCGGGCCATCTGCGGTTCGAGGACCTACACCTCAACCCGGTCGCGCTCGACCTCGGGTTCTTCCAGATCAAATGGTATTCGCTCGCCTATATCACCGGGATCCTGGTCGGCTGGTGGTATCTGCTCAAGCTGATCGCGCAGCCCGGCAGCCCGATGGCGCGGCGGCATGTCGACGATCTGGTGTTCTATGCGACGCTCGGGATCATCCTCGGCGGGCGGCTCGGATACGCGATCTTCTATGCGCCCGACATGCTGCTCAGCCCGTGGCGGCTGATCCGGCTGTGGGACGGCGGCATGTCGTTCCACGGCGGGATGATCGGCACGTCGATCGGGATCATCCTGTTCGCGCGCAAGGAAAAGCTCGATTGGCTGCGGATCCACGATTATCTCGCGTGCGCGGTGCCGTTCGGGCTGTTCTTCGGGCGGATCGCGAACTTCATCAACGGCGAGCTGTGGGGCAAGCCCTCCAACGTCGCCTGGGCGATCATCTTCCCGCGCACCGGCACCGACGTGCCCCGCCACCCGAGCCAGTTGTACGAGGCGGGGCTCGAGGGGATCGCGCTGTTCGCGATCCTGTGGTTCGCCTTCTGGCGCACCAAGGCCCGCTATGAGCCGGGGCGGCTCGTCGGGCTGTTCCTGGTCGGTTACGGGCTCGCGCGCTTCACGGTCGAATTCTTCCGCGAACCCGATTCGCAGTTCAGCGGCACCTTCTTCGCGACAACGATCCACATGGGGCAGGTGCTGACGCTGCCGATGATCCTCGGCGGCCTGTATCTGGTCGCGACCGCCAAGGGCCGCCGCCAGCGCGTCGTGCCGATCGCGGGGGACGCGAGCGTCGCCTGACGCCCTCGGAGCGGCGTCATATCGGCCTTGTGCCGGGATCCACCGGGCCGCGCTACCGACGCTGTCCGGTCGAGAACCACGGTGGACCCCGGGACAAGCCCGGGGTGACGGGCGGGACTTGGATTGCGGAAGCGACCCAGCCCCCGCCACCACGCTTGCGGACCGCGCCGTCGCGGGGCATTGCGCGCCGACAATGACGGACGACACCCCCTCCCCACCCCCGCCTGCTCCCCTCGCCGACCGCCTCGCGCGCGCGATCACGCTCGCCGGGCCGGTCTCGATCGCGCAGTTCATGGCGGCGGCGAACCAGCACTACTACGCGACCCGCGATCCCTTGGGCACGGGCGGCGACTTCACGACGGCGCCCGAAATCAGCCAGATGTTCGGCGAGCTGATCGGGCTGTGGGCCGCCGACCTGTGGGACCGCGCCGGCCGCCCCGAGGCCGCCTGGGTCGAGCTCGGCCCGGGCCGCGGCACGCTCTCCGCCGACGCGCTGCGTGCTGGGCGCAAGGCCGGGTTCGCACCGCCGGTCCACTGCGTCGAGACCAGCCCGGTGCTGCGTGCCGCGCAGAAGGAGCGCCTCGCGGACGCGACCTTCCACGATTCGATCGACACGCTCCCGACCGATCGCCCGCTGATCGTCGTCGCGAACGAATTCTTCGACGCGCTCCCGATCCGCCAGCTCGTGAAAGGCGAGGCGGGCTGGTTCGAGCGGCTGGTCGCGTGCCAGGACACGCTGTTCCTCCCGATCGCGGGCACGCAAGTCCCCGACGGCGTCATCCCCGAAGCCTTGCGCGACACCGCCAACGGCGCGGTGATCGAAACCTCGCCCGCGAGCGTCGCGATCCTGCGCGGCCTCGCGCAGCGGATCGTCGCGCAGGGCGGCGCGCTGCTGATCGTCGATTACGGTTATAACGGCCCCGCGATCGGCGACACGTTGCAGGCGGTGCGCGGCCACGCCTTCGCCAACCCGTTCGACGGCCCCGGCGAGCAGGACCTCACAGCGCATGTCGACTTCGGCACGCTCGGCGCGGCCGCGCTGGTCGAGGGCGCGCGCGTCGAGGGCCCGGTCGACCAGGGCGCGTTCCTCACCGCGCTCGGCATCGACGCGCGCGCCGCCGCGCTGTCGAAGGCCGCGCCCGACCGCGCGGACGGGATCGCCGCCGACAAGGCCCGCCTGACCGAGGCAATGGGCACGTTATTCCAGGTCCTTGCGGTGTCGGCACCCGGCTGGCCGCAACCTGCGGGGTTCGAATGATCCAGTATCGCGACGCACGAACGATCGACGGCCCCGCGCTCGCCGCGATGGCGCGCGAATCGTTCACCGAGACATTCGGCACGCTCTACGATCCGAAGGATCTGGGCGCGTTCCTCGACGAGGCGTTCGGCCCCAACGGTCTCCCGTCGCAACTCTCCGACCCCGATTTCGCGATCCGCCTCGCGCTCGACGACGGCAAGATCATCGGCTTCGTCAAGATGGGGCCGGTCACCTTCCCCGGCGAATGGCGCCCCGATGCGATCGAGCTCTATCAATTCTACGTGCTCAGCCCGTGGCATGGCAGCGGCGTCGCGCAGGAGATGATGGCCTGGGCGCTCGACCATGCGCGCAGCCACGGCGCGCGCGAGGTGATCCTCAGCGTCTATGTCGACAACCACCGCGCGCACCGTTTCTACGAACGCTATGGCTTCCGCGACATCGGGCGGATCGCGTTTCGCGTCGGCACGACGGTCGACGACGACAATCTGATGCGGCTGGTGTTGTGAGCGACATCCCCGTGATCCGCGCCCGCACGCTCGAAGGCGTCGCGCACGGTTTCCTCGGGCGCGAGGGCGGCGTTTCGATCGGAGTCCATGCCGGGCTCAACGTCGGACTCGGGTCGGACGACGATGCAGCCGCCATCGCCGAGAACCGCGCACGCGCGACCGACGCGGTCCTGGCGGGCGCGACGCTCGTCACGCTCTACCAGGTCCATTCGGGCGACTGCGTCACCGCGCCGTTCGCGGACGGTGAACGCCCGCGCGCCGACGCGCTCGTCACGGATCGCCCCGGCCTCGCGCTCGGCATCCTGACCGCCGATTGCGCGCCCGTCCTGTTCGCGGATGTCGCGGCAGGCGTGGTCGGCGCAGCGCACGCCGGGTGGAAGGGCGCGATCGGCGGGCTGACCGATTCGACGATCGCCGCGATGGAAGCGCTCGGTGCGCGCCGCGACCGCATCACCGCGGCGATCGGCCCGTGCATCGCGCGCGCGAGCTACGAAGTCGACGATGCCTTCGCGCAGCGCTTCGAAGCGCACGACCCCGCCAACGAACGCTTCTTCGCGCCCGCCCGCGCGGGGCATCACCAGTTCGACCTCGAATCCTACGTCGTCCACCGGATCGCCAGCGCGGGCGTGACCCGGATCGCCGCGCTCGGGCTCGACACCTATGCCGACGAAGCGCGCTTCTACAGCTACCGCCGCGCGACGCATCGCGGGGAGCCCGGCTATGGGCGCCAGATCGCGCTGATCGGTCTCGGCGCGGAGACGGGCCGCCCCTGAAGGGGCGCGTTTCTCCCTCCGTTCGTTTCGGGCTCAGTCGAGCGACGGTCAAGGTAACGAAGCACAGTCGCCCGCACTCGTCTGTCTCGCTACTGGGCCCCGGCCTGCGCCGGGGAAGCGGAAACGTGGCAGGCGCCCGTTGTCCAAAAACTTTCTTCCCCGGCGAAGGCCGGGGCCCAGCAGCGAAGGTGGAGGTACCGAAGCGCAGCCGCCTGCAAGAAACCCGGCACGGTGCAGGTTCTCGACTTTGCTCTCACCGAACGGGTGGCCCGATGAAGGCAACCGCCCGACACGGCATGGTATCAAATGACACTATCCCGCGTTACGGAGGGGCATATCCTTCAGCAAGGCAGGACCTAATCTCATGGCGCAGACCCCCACCCCCCCGCTCGACACGACCGGCGCGGACGAAGCCGACCTGACCGGCGTCGCGCCGCGCACCAAGGCAAAGCCCTCGGTCGAGAAGATCGGCGATCGCAAGCTCAAGCCCTCCACGCTGATGATGGGCCACGGCTATGATCCGATGCTGTCGGAAGGCTCGCTCAAGCCCCCGATCTTCGCGACCTCAACCTACGTCTTCCCCAACGCCGCCGCGGGCAAGCGCCATTTCGAGGGCGTAACCGGCAAGCGTCCCGGCGGGTCGCAGGGTCTGGTCTATTCGCGCTTCAACGGCCCCAACCAGGAGATCCTCGAGGATCGCCTCGGCGTGTGGGAAGAAGCCGAGGACGCTTTGGTCTTCTCGAGCGGCATGTCCGCAATCGCCACCCTGATGCTGTCGATGGTCAAGCCCGGCGACACGATCGTCCATTCGGGCCCGCTCTACGCGGCGACCGAGACGCTGATCGCGCGCATCCTCGGGCGCTTTGGGGTCCAGTGGCTCGATTTCCCGGCGGGCGCGACTCGCGAGGAGATCGACGCGGTGATGACCAAGGCGGCGACCGGCAACGTCGCGCTGATCTACCTCGAAAGCCCCGCCAACCCGACCAACGCGCTGGTCGACATCCAGGCCGTCCGCGCGAGCCGCGACGCGATCTTCACCGGCGAGAACAAGCCGCCGATTGCGATCGACAATACGTTCCTCGGGCCGCTCTGGCTCAAGCCGCTCGAACATGGCGCCGAGATCGTCGTCTATTCGCTCACCAAATATGCCGGCGGGCATAGCGATCTGGTCGCGGGCGGGGTGCTCGGGTCGAAGGCGCACATCAACACGATCCGGCTGATGCGCAACACGATCGGCACGATCTGCGACCCCAACACCGCGTGGATGCTGATGCGCAGCCTCGAGACGCTCGAACTGCGGATGAGCCGCGCGGGCGAGAATGCGGTCAAGGTCTGCGCCTTCCTGCGCGATCATCCCAAGGTCGAGCGAGTCGGCTATCTCGGCTTCCTCGCCGATACGCCGGGGATGGAGCGCCAGGCCGACATCTACGCGCGGCATTGCAGCGGTGCGGGCTCGACTTTCTCGCTGATCGTGAAGGGCGGCGAGACCGAGGCGTTCGCCTTCCTCGACGCGCTCAAGATCGCCAAGCTCGCGGTCAGCCTCGGCGGGACCGAGACGCTCGCGTCGCACCCGGCGGCGATGACGCATCTCTCGGTGTCGGACGAGCGCAAGCAGGCGCTGGGGATCACCGACAACCTCGTGCGCATCTCGATCGGTGTCGAGGATCCGGACGATCTGATCGCCGACTTCGCGCAGGCACTCGATTCGATCTGACGCGTTCATTTATGGATCAGGCGGGTGCGCTTAGGCGCATCCGTCGGTTCTTCGTGGAAGGCGATCAGCATGCGAGCATTTGTAATGGCAGCGGCGGCAGTGGCCGCGCTGCTCCCGGTGGCGGCCACGGCCGCGATCCCCAAGGGGGTCTGGACCAACCCCAGGAAAAGCGTCCGCGTGGTGTTCCAGCCGTGCGGCGACGCGATTTGCGGCAAGGTGATCGCTGCCACGCCGCAGGCTGAGGCGGATGCGCAGCGTGGCGGCGGCGCGCCGCTGGTCGGCGCAATGCTGTTCCAGGATTTCCGCCAGGGCGAATCGGGCCTGTGGAGCGGTTCGGTGCTAGTGCCCGATCTGGGCCAGACCATTTCCGGCACGATCCGGCAGGTGGATGCGAACACCTTGGTCGGCGAAGGCTGCGTGTTCCCCAACATCGGGTGCCGCACGCAGACGTGGACGCGGGTCAAATAGGCGCGCGTCTGCAAGGACCGTCAGTCCCGCGCGGGCGGGTCGCTCGGCAACGGTGGTTCTCCCGCAAACGGTCCTGCGGAAGCAGGAACCCAGAGCCAGGCAAGACAACGCCGTAGGATGGTCTCACCTCTGGACTCCCGCTTTCGCGGGAGAACAGCGCCGCTCAGCGCATCGGCACGCCGATCTTCCGCCCGAGCCACCGCGCAGCCGCCTCGGGCGACGCCTTGGCATCGTCGCGGTCGACCTGATAGTTCGCCGCACGCATCGCCTCGACCGACACCCGCCCGATCAACGGCTGCACCGCGGCGAGGAACTTCGCGTCGCTCGCATGCGCCTTGGCGACCAGTACGATCGCGTCATAGCCGGGAATCGCCCCGCGCGGGTCGCTCAGCACGGTGAGATGCTGCGCGGCGATCCGCCCGTCGGACGAAAAGGCCGAGATCACATCCGCCTGCCCGCTCTCGAGCGCGCGGTACATGAAGGTCGGGTTATACGCGCGGGCGCTGCCGAAGCGGATCGGATAGGCGCGCTGGATCGCCGCCCATTCCGGCCGCTCGAGGAATTCGAGGTCCGCCCCGAACTTCAGCCCCGGCGCCGCACGCACCAGATCGTCGAGCGACACGAGTCCGCGGTCCCGCGCCGCATCCCCCCGCATCGCAAAGGCATAGGCGTTTTCGAACCCCAATGACCCGAGCACCTTCACCCCCGACGTCTTCGCGCTCCACGCGCCGATTGCCGACACCATCGCCGCGCGCTTCGGCGTGTCGCGGCGCTTCATCTCGTTGGTCCAGATCGTCCCCGCGTAATCGACGTAAATGTCGATCGCGCCCGAGCTGACCGCGCCATAGATCACCGCCGAACCGAGCCCGTCGCGATACCGGACCTTGTAGCCCGCCTGCTCGAGCCGATCGCCGATCAGCCGCGCGAGGATGTACTGTTCCGAAAAGTTCTTCGCGCCGATCGTGATGACGCTTCCGCCGGTCGGCCACAGTGGTGCCAGCGCGAGCAGGACGGCCGCGATCAGCACGCCCCCCGCCCCCAGCGCGACGCCACGCCGCCGCCGCGCGATCGACCGCTCGATCACCCCGAGCAGCGCATCGACCGCGAGCGCCAGCGCCGCCGCGCTGAAACACCCGGCGAGCACCAGCGCCCAGTTCTGCGTCTGGAGTCCGGCGAAGATCATGTCGCCGAGGCTCGGCTGCCCCACCGTGGTCGACAGCGTCGCCGCGCCGATCGTCCACACCGCGGCGGTCCGGATTCCCGCCATCAGCACGGGTGCGACGAGCGGCGCCTCGACCATCCGCAACTTCTGCCACGACGTCATCCCGACGCCATCCGCCGCCTCGATCACCGCGGGGTCGATCCCCGCGAGCCCGGTGACGCCATTGCGCAGGATCGGCAGCACCGCATACAGCGACAGCGCGAGCAGCGACGGCAGGAACCCCAGCGCGGGGATGCCGCCGCCGACGAGCCCCGACAGGAACAGCAGCAGCGGGTAGAACAACGCGAGCAGCGCGAGACTCGGGATCGTCTGGATCAGGCTCGCGATGCCGAGCGTCCAGCGCGCGACGCCTGGCGACCGCGCCGACCAGATCGCAAGCGGCAGGCTGATCGCGAGCCCGAGGATCAGCGCGGCGGCGGACAGCAGCAGATGCGCCGCGAGCAGATCGGGCACGCGCGTCATCGCCTCGAGGAACGGGCCGGTCATGCCGCTTCGCCCGCCAGCGCGCGCATCCGCTCCGCCTGATCGCGCGGCACCGCGACCAGCGCCTGCGCGACCGGCCCGCCCGCGCCTTCGAGCAACGCGCGCGGCGTTTCGTCCGCGACGATCCGGCCTGCGTCCATCACCAGCACGCGATCGGCGAGGATCAGCGCCTCCGCCATGTCGTGCGTCACCATGATCGTGGTGAGCCCGAGCCGGTCGTGCAGCGCGCGGATCGCATGCCCTAACTGGTCGCGCGTGACCGGATCGAGCGCGCCGAACGGCTCGTCCATCAGCATCAGCCCCGGCGCGGTCGCGAGCGCGCGCGCGACGCCGACCCGCTGGCGCTGCCCGCCCGACAGCGCATCGGGCAACCGCGTGGCGACCGCGCGCGGCAGATCGACCAGGTCGAGCAGTTCGCCGACCCGGTCCGCACCGTCGCTGTCGCCGCCCGCCAGCCGCAACCCGATCGCGATGTTCTCGGCGACCGTCATATGTGGAAATAGTCCTATGTTTTGAAACACATAGCCGATCTTTCGGCGCAGCATCGGCGCGGGCTCGTCCGCGACGTCCGCCCCGGCGATGCGTGTGCAACCTTCGCTTGGTTCGATCAGCCGGTTGATCATCTTGAGCAGCGTCGATTTGCCCGACCCCGAGCTCCCGACCAGCGCGACGAAGCTGCCGCCCGCGATCTCGACCGAGACCCGATCGACCGCGACGGTCCCGCCGGGATAGCGTTTGGAAACGGCCTCGAACGCGACGGTCGGGCCGGAAGGGGGGGATTGCGCCATCGGGATCCTTGTGCGGGAGGGTCCCGCAGCCGTCAAACGCGGATGCGCGCGTTGCGTTGCCCGCGTGCCGCCCCCGGTCCGAAGCAGGCTCCGGGTGGCCGGGGGTTTTTCGCGTGTCGGTTCCCGCCCCTCCAAACCATGGCGGGCTTGTCGCGAAGGCTCCCGTACCGCAAACCCTCTGCCAAAGCCTGTGCTGCCCGGTTGATGCCGGGACAAGCTCGGCATGACGGAGGGGATATATGCAAAAGGCGATCTTCATCACCGGCGGCGGCTCGGGCATCGGGCGCGCCACCGCAAAACTGTTTGCCGCCAAGGGCTGGCGAGTCGGACTCGCCGACGTCAACCGGCAGGGCCTGTCGGAGACCGCCGCGGAGCTCCCGCCCGGCATCGCCGAAACCTATGTCATGGACGTCCGCGACCGCGACGCCTGGGTCGCGAGCCTCGACGCGTTCGTAGCCACCACCGGGGGCCGGCTCGACGTGCTGTTCAACAACGCCGGGATCGGCACCGGCGGCCCGATCGCCGAGATGAGCTTCGAGGATCTCGACCGGGTCGTCGCGATCAACCTCGTCGGCGTGCTCAACGGCGCGAAGATCGGCTACGCCTATCTCGCGCGGACGCCCGGATCGTGCCTGCTCAACACCGCGTCCGCCTCGGCGATCTACGGCTCGTCCGGGCTGCCGGTCTATTCCGCCACCAAGTTCGGCGTCCGCGCGCTGACCGAGGCGCTCGACGGCGAATGGTATGGCGCGGGGATCAAGGTGCGCGACATCGTCCCGAGCTTCATCGACACGCCGTTGCTGCAGGCCCCCGCAGGCAACAGCAACCAGTCGATCCGCGAAGTGGTGACGGGCGCGGGGCTCGAGCTGACCGGGGTCGATCAGGTCGCGCAGGCGGCGTGGGACGCGGTGCACGGCGACCGCGTCCACACCTTCGTCGGCAAGACCGCGGACCGCATGGCCTTCGCCGCGCGCTGGCTGCCCGGGCGTCTGCGCAAGATGATGCGGCGCGAGATCGCACCGGGAGAGCGGTGAGAGGGGCCATTTCGCGATTGTCTGTTTTAGCGCAATTCTGTATATGTGGCCCATGGCGCAAATGAATGTTTCCCTGCCTGAAGGTCTCAAAAGCTGGGCCGAGGCACGTGTTGCCGAGGGACGCTACAGCAGCACAAGCGACTATGTGCGTGATCTGGTGCGCCGCGATCAGGATGACGCGCTGAAGCTGAACGCCTTGCGGGCGGCGATCGACGACGGGCTGGCCTCGGGGCTCAGCGAGCGCGATCCGTTCGACTATCTGGAGACGCTCCGCGCCGAGTTGCGCACCGCCGATGCGGCTTAGGCTGAGCCGCCGAGCGCAAGGCGACCTCGATGGCGTCCGCGATTATACCGTCGAGCATTACGGAACTGCCCGTGCGATCCTGTATCTGGATGTGATCGAACAAGGATTCCGCCGTATCCTGGCCTATCCGCAAATCGGTGCGGCGCAGCCGGAGGTGAAGACGGGGCTCCAGAGCCTTTCCGCTGGCGAACATCGCTTATGGTATCGCGTCGAGTCCGAAGAGATCGTGATTTTGCGCGTTCTGCACAAAGCGATGGACCCTGCGCGGCATCTGTAAGGGTCGCAGATCGGTCGTTCAACTGAGGTGGCAGGGTGCTGACATCATAACTGATCCAGCACCCTGCGGGCAGGCTTCTGTTGGCATAGATTCAGCCGATTGCGTTGCCTACTCCGCCGGCAGGTAAATCTCCCCGCCCTTCTCCTTGAACGTTTCGCTCATGGCCGCCATCCCGGCCTCCGCATCGACATGCGTCGTGCCCTTGGCAAAAGCCGCGCGGTCGGCATCCGCCGCCTGCCCCGCGCCCGCCGCGAGGAACCCGTCCGCCGGGCCGTTCTGCTTCGCCGCGAAGTCGCGGACTTCCTGCGTGATTTTCATCGAACAGAACTTGGGCCCGCACATCGAGCAGAAGTGCGCTGTCTTGGCGCCTTCCGCAGGAAGCGTCTGGTCGTGGTACTGCTCGGCGGTATCCGGATCGAGCGACAGGTTGAACTGGTCGCGCCAGCGGAAATCGAACCGCGCGCGCGACAGCGCGTCGTCGCGCATCTGCGCAGCCGGGTGCCCCTTCGCCAGATCGGCCGCATGCGCGGCGAGCTTGTACGTCACCACGCCGACCTTGACGTCGTCGCGGTCGGGCAGGCCGAGATGCTCCTTGGGCGTGACGTAGCAAAGCATCGCGGTGCCATACCAGCCGATCATCGCGGCACCGATCCCGCTGGTGATATGGTCATAGCCCGGCGCGATATCGGTGGTGAGCGGCCCGAGCGTGTAGAACGGGGCCTCGCCGCACACTTCGAGCTGCTTTTCCATGTTCTCCTTGATCTTGTGCATCGGCACATGGCCGGGGCCTTCGATCATCACCTGGACGTCCGACTTCCAAGCGCGGTGGGTGAGCTCGCCCAATGTATAGAGCTCGCTGAACTGCGCCTCGTCGTTTGCGTCGGCGATCGAGCCGGGGCGCAGGCCGTCGCCGAGCGAATACGCGATGTCATACGCCTGCATGATCTCGGTGATCTCGTCGAAGCGTTCGTAGAGGAAGCTCTCCTTGTGGTGCGCGAGGCACCATTTCGCCATGATCGACCCGCCGCGCGAGACGATCCCGGTCACGCGCTTCGCGGTCATCGGGATGTAGGCGAGCCGCACGCCGGCGTGGATCGTGAAGTAATCGACGCCCTGCTCGGCCTGTTCGATCAGCGTGTCGCGGAAGATCTCCCACGTCAGGTCCTCGGCGACGCCGCCGACCTTTTCGAGCGCCTGGTAGATCGGAACGGTGCCGATCGGGACGGGCGAATTGCGCAGGATCCATTCGCGCGTGTCGTGGATGTTGCGGCCGGTCGACAGGTCCATCACCGTGTCCGCGCCCCAGCGGATCGACCAGACCATCTTGTCGACTTCCGCCGCGACGTTGCTCGCGACTGCCGAATTGCCGATGTTGGCGTTGATCTTGACCAGGAAGTTGCGCCCGATCGCCATCGGCTCGGATTCGGGGTGGTTGATGTTGTTGGGGATGATCGCCCGGCC
Source organism: Sphingomonas sp. PAMC 26621 (assembly GCF_000251145.1). GTDB lineage: Bacteria > Pseudomonadota > Alphaproteobacteria > Sphingomonadales > Sphingomonadaceae > Sphingomonas. The sequence continues at coordinate 64,237 of NZ_AIDW01000003.1, forward strand.
CCGCGCGATCTCGTCGCGAACGAACTCGGGGGTGACATAGTCGGGGATCGAAGCGCCGAACGACTCCCCGTCGCGGATCAGCTTTTCCTTGGCGGCGGCGCGACCGAGGTTCTCACGGATCGCGACATATTCCATCTCGGGGGTGATGATCCCGCGCTGCGCATAATGCATCTGGCTGACGTTCGCCCCCGCCTTGGCGCGCAACGGGCGCTTCACGACGTTGGGATATTGCGGGACGCCCGCCGAGCGATCCGGCCCGGTCAGGCCATTGTCCTCGGGGCGAATTTCGCGCGCGTCGTAGAATTCGACGTCGCCACGCGCGAGGATCCAGTCGCGGCGGAGCTGCGGGAGCCCCATGTTGATGTCGATCTGCGCCTTGGGGTCGGTATACGGCCCGGACGTGTCGTAGACGCGCAGCGGGGGTTCGTTCGCGGAGGGTTCAAGCAGGATCTCGCGCATGGCGACCCCCGAGCCGGGGATGTTCGCGCACGGCACGTGAATCTTGCGCGATCCGCGGATCGCGCCGGTGGTAACGCCAATTTCAGTGCGGGCAGGAATGTCGGCCATTGTCTCGCTCCTCAAAATCGGACGAGCGACAACGGAACCCGGGCGTGGACACCGCTCCCTCCCTCCGCCCGTGCTAACGGGATCAGGTTCAAACGGGTCGTGGCTTCAGCCACCTCTCAGCTGCTCTGGCGCAGCCCCCCGGGGAATTTCAGTCTTGTACGTGCTTCAAGCGACGAAGGAAAGGTAGGTCAGCTCGCCGCGCTGGTCTTGATGTTGCCGTTGATGCCGTTGGGGAAGAACCCACCGCCAACCACCGCATTGCGGTTGAGATAGACGACGTTGAGCACCTGCCCCGGCGTCCGGCTGAACGTGATGCCGTTTGCGTCGGTCGGGACGAGATTGGCGGTGGTGCCGTCGCCGATCCCCTGGTCGAGGTCGCTCGCCGTGCCATCGAGGCTGTCGCGCGCGTCGCTGATCAGATTGGCGTTAGTACGCAGCGACGGGGTCGCGATGCCCTTGGCGTAGAGCACCGTGCGGATCAGCCCGGCGTGATAGGCCTCGGTCGCGAGGATCCCGGCCGCTGCGTCGATCAGCAGGCTTTGCGCGATCAGCGGCGCGGCACCCTTATACGCCGTGACGCCCACGTCCTCGAAGATGAACGCCGCGAGCAGGAAGTTCTCATCGCTGGCATAAGGATCGAAGGTGCCGGTCGCCGGGACGATTCCCGCCGCACGCGCCGCCGCGGTGAACGCGCCGGTCGCGCCACCGTCGATGTTGATCGCAGGCTGCGCGACCGTCGACGTGCCAAGCACCGAGCGCAGGAACGCGACGTGCGCGACCTCGTCTGCCGCGATCTCGCGCGCATATTGCTGGACGATCGGATCGGTGAACGCGACCTGCCGCCCGCCGGTCACGCCGCCGGGCGTGCCCGTGCCGGTCAACAGCGCGGCGGGAAGACCTGCGCCAGTGACGGCAAAGCTGTAGAATTGCGCTTCGAGATATTCGAGGTTGAGCGCGAAGTTGAACGTGTCCTGGTCCTTCAGCACGTCGGTCGAGGCCGGGCTCGGCGTCGCGCTGGCGGTATCAGTCGGCGTGGGGGTCGGGGTGATGGCGCTGTCGCCGTTGTTTGCTCCGCAGGCCGAAAGGAGCGCGCTGCCGCCCGCGACGACCGAGGCGGCCCCGGCGGTGCGCAGAAAGCTGCGCCGCGCCGCGCGGCGGCGTTCGCCTGCATCGAGGACGGTGAGAAGGAGGTCGCTATCGATCACTGGAAACACTCCGGTACGGGCGCGAAGACAAGGGAAGCACAGACGCGAGGCTCAGGCCGCTGCGGTGCTGGTATTGATGCTGCCGTTGACGCCATTGGGGAAGAAGCCCCCCTTCGCCACGGCGAGCGTGCTGAGATAGACGATGTTGAGCACGGGGCCGGTCGCGCGGCCATAGGCAAGACCGTCCTGCCCGGTCGGCACGATGTTCGATGCGCTGAGACCGTTGAGCGCGGGCAACTGGCTGTTGGCGATCGTCGTCGCCGAAATGCCCTGGTCATCGTCGCTGCTGCCGTCGAACGCGTCGCGGACGTTCGAGATCGCATCGGTGTTCGTGCGCAGGCTCGGGGTCTGCAGCCCCTTGCTGTACAGCACGGTCCGGATGATCGACGCGTGATACGCCTCCGCGGCAAGGATGCCTGCGGCAGCCTCGAGATAGACCTTGCTGGAAAGCAGCGAGGAGGCACCGCGATAGGCGGTGACGCCGACGTCCTCGAACAGGAACGCCGCCTGGAGGAAATTCTCGTCGCTTGCATAAGGATCGAACGCCGCCCCCGCCGCGACGATCTTGGCCGCCTGCGCCGCCACGCTAAACGCGCTGGTCGCGCTCGAGCCGATGTCGATCGCGGGTTGCGCGACCGCTGCGGTCGACAGCTGCGCGCGCAGGAAGGTGACGTGGTTGACCTCATCCTGCGCGATCTCGCGCGCATATTGGGCAACCAGCGGATCGGTGAAGTTGACTGCGCGGCCTCCGGTGACGGTGCCCTGCGTCGTCGTGCTCGCGCTGCCAGGCGTCAGCAACGCGTTAGGCAGGCCGGTGCCGAACGCAGCGAAGGAATAGAATTGCGCCTCGAGATATTCGAGGTTGAGCGCGAAATTGAGGATCGCGGCGTCGTTGTCGGTCGCCTGCGCGGTCGCCCGGCTTCCGATCGTGACTGCGGTTGCGCCGAATGCGGCGACCGCGCCGGCGCCGAGCGCGGTACGGAAGAATTCGCGGCGTTCGCTGCGACGTTCGGCACGGGATTCGAGCCGTTCGATCAGCTGCTGGTCGGTATCGTTCATCGGGGCGAAGCCTTCATCCTTGAAACGCGCCTTGCGGCCCGGCTTGCGTGGCACCGCGCGAGGCGGGACGCAAGCCGGGAAATGGCGGCCCGGCGCAGAGCTTATGCCGCGCCGAAAGGTTTGCCCCAATACGGGTACGCTACATCAGAAGGTGTAAGCGACGCCGGCTGCACCGACCCACTGGTTGCGCGAACCCGCGATGCTCACGATCGGGCTGTCGCCGAAATTGCCGAGCATGCGCGAATAGGTGCCGCCCGCGACGAGCTTGAACCCGTGCAGCAGATCCCCGGTCAGCGAATAGGTCGCCAGACCACCGACCGAATAGTTCTTCCAGCCCTTGCCGACGCTATACTGCGGCAGGCCGCTGGCGAGGCTCTGGGCCGGCGTGATCGAGAAATAGGTCTGGCCGTAGCCGCTCTCGACACGCTGCGCGGTGCCGAACACGGCGATTGCCGCCTTGCGGCTGAGCGGGGTCAGATAGTTGATCGACGGCTGGAGGATGCTCGACCGGTGTGCGCCGTTGACGTCATGGCGCAGGCTGACCGAGACCGAGAGCTTGTCGTACGGGCTGGTGATGACGCCGGTCTTGCCCAGGCCGACATAACCGCCAAGCTCGATCGCGGTGCCGATCTTGCCGAGCGCGCGGACGCGCAGGTCGTCGATGTTCTTCGGGCTCTGGCGATCGAAATTGACCACGCCGATCGGGCCGAACTGGATGTCCCAGCGCTGACCCGGGTTGTTGCGCGCAAGATCCAGGCTCGCGCGGTTGCCGATGACGTTGAAGTTGAAGCCCTTGATCGATCCGATCACGACGGGTGCGGGAACGACGCGGTAATCGTTCGAACCGTCATAGTCCGGCAGATAGGCAGCACCGACGCCGACGGTGACGGTGTCCTTGTCGAAATCGGCCGCGATCTGGTTGTTGTCCGCCGGGACCGGCGCGGCGTCCTGCGCGAAGGCGGGGGCGGCGGCACCGAGCAACAAGACAGTGGCGGCGGCAAAGAGAGGGCGATAGGTCACGGGCAGCTCCAGCGGAAACAGATGATGTCGGGCGCGTAACGCGATGTCACCATTTTGGCTCCCATCTTCCGTGGTCAGAGCAAGTATCGCATCCGAACCTGTTGCCGATCTGCATCACTTTGCAGGGTGAACCGCGCCGCCGCAAAGCGTGGCGGGCCGAACCTTACGGTGGGATTACGAGAGAAACCAAAGCCTTCGCGTGGAATTCCGGCGAAGGTGTCGAGTTTGTGGTTGTTATTCTCGTCATGGATCACCGCAACAGCATATGTCCCGTGCGGGAGGCCGCCGAAACGGATGCTGGTCGTGGTTGCGGGGATCGAGCGCGTGGTCGCATTCGCATCGTCGATACAGGCAGGAAAGTTGTCCGGATCGGCGGTCAGGCAGACACGGACCATGCCCTTGGTCGAGCGCAGGTTGGAGACGTCGACCGCAAGCTCAGCGGTTGGCACCGCCCCCGGCAGCGTTGCCAGCAACACCATGCCCGCCACGCTGACCGACGCCAGCCTTCGCATGGTCGCGCGCGAAATCGCCAACGCCTCGGTCGGTCCCGCACAGCCGGTCCCAGAATCGGAAGTAGAGGCCATAATTTCCTCGATACAGCTCGTGATGACGCTGATGGTGACTCGCGGTGATGAGCCAGTTGCCCAATGCCCCCCGCCACATGAACGCAGGAAAAATCTCCCACCCCATGTGATTGGTGACCCCCATAACCGTCATGATGCCAAGCACCAACCCGAGTGCGCCGGGATGGATCGGAATGATGAAGACGAGTAGCGGAATTATCACGGCCCCCGAGATCGCCTCGATCGGATGGAACGCCATCGCGGCCCATGCGGTGGGCGGGCGGCTCTGGTGATGGACCGCATGCGCGAGCTTGAACGCGCGCGGTTCATGCATCCAGCGGTGGGTCCAGTAGAACCACGTGTCGTGCGCGACCAGATACAGCACCACCGATACCGGCAGATACCATAAGGAAAACGCGTGGACGTCGGAATAGATCTCCGTCCAGCCGCGATTCTTCCAGCCCCAGGCGATGACCCCAGCGGGCACGCCATAGATTGCTGCGGACGCGACGCTCCACGAGATCTCTCGGCGGATCTGTGCGGACAGGCCGCGATACAGGCCGGGGTAACGCGCCTGCGTTGCCGCAGCAAACGCGCCCGACACGACGAGATAGCGGACCGCGACGATCACCGACATGACGAGCGCGGAGGCAAAGATGGCGAGGGCGACGGTCATTCCCCCAGTCTGTAGAGCGTTATGCGCGCAAACGCCACGACGCGGTGACGCCCCGCGCACCCATGCAGGCCCCTCCCGGTGCAGAACGCCCTTTTTGCGCGGCGAGTCCGCGCCGGACGGTTGCATGGCGGGCGCATTCGGCTATCGCCGTGGCGATGCCAACACCCCTATCCTGCGACCTGGCGATCGTCGGCGGCGGCCTGGCGGGCGGCCTCATCGCGCTCGCGCTCGCAAAGCGCCGTCCCGGGCTCGACATCCGACTGATCGATGCGGGCGACACGATCGGTGGCAACCATCTGTGGTCGTTCTTCGTCAGCGACATCGCCGAGGCGGACCGCTGGATCCTCGCGCCGCTGATCAGTTATGGCTGGACGCGGTATGACATCGCGTTTCCGGCCCACCGCCGGACGCTCGAAAGTATCTATTATTCGATCGAATCGGAGCGGCTCGACACCGTCGTGCGCGCCGCGCTTCCCGCGAAGGCGGTAATGACCGGCCACAAGGTGGTCGAGCTGACGCCGACCTCGGTAGTGCTCGCGGACGGGACACAGATCGCGGCCGATGGCGTCATCGATGCACGCGGGCCGGGCAATCTGTCGCGGCTCGATCTCGGCTGGCAGAAGTTCCTCGGGCGCGAGCTCAGCCTTGCCGATCCGCATGACGATCCGCGCCCGATGGTGATGGACGCGACCGTGTCGCAGATCGACGGCTATCGCTTGTCTATTGCCTGCCCTTCGCCGCCACCCGGATGTCGTCGAGGACACCTATTACAGCGATACCCCGACGCTCGACCATGCGGCGATCGGCGAGCGAATCGACGCCTATGTCGCCGCGCGCGGCTGGCAGGTCGAGCGCGTGCTGCGCGAGGAAAGCGGTGTTCTGCCGGTCGCGATGGGGGGCGATTTCGAAGGCTATTGGGGATCGAGCGGGCTCGGCATCGCAAAGGCGGGGATGCGCGCGGGGCTGTTCCACCCGACCACCGGCTATTCGCTCCCCGATGCGGTCCGCACCGCCGCGCTGATCGTCCGCGCGACCGATCTGTCGGGGCCTGCGCTCCACACACTCACCCACGGTTTTGCCAGAACGACGTGGCAGGACCGCGGTTTCTATCGCATGCTCGACAAGATGCTGTTCCGCGCCGCCGACCCCGAGGAACGCTACCGCGTGCTCGAACGCTTCTACCGGCTCGATCCGCAACTGGTGCGGCGCTTCTATGCAGGACGATCGACGATAATGGACAAGGCCCGGATCCTCACCGGCAAGCCGCCGGTGCCGGTCGGCCGCGCGCTCCGCGCGATCGGGTTGCTGCCCACTTCCCGGGTGGAGCAGACGTCATGACGGCGCGGACCGCGATCGTCATCGGTGCCGGGTTCGGCGGGCTCGCGCTCGCGATCCGGCTGCAGTCCGCGGGGGTCGAGACGACCATCGTAGAGGCGCGCGACAAGGCCGGTGGGCGGGCATACGTCTGGGAGAAGGACGGCTTCACCTTCGACGCGGGGCCGACCGTCATCACTGATCCGCCTTGCCTGCAGGAGCTGTGGGCGCTGACCGGGCGCGACATGGCAGAGGACGTCACGCTCGCGCCGGTGACCCCCTTCTACCGGCTCAACTGGCCCGATGGCGTCAGTTTCGATTATTCGAACGACGAACCGTCGCTCAATGCCGAGATCGCCAAGCTCAACCCCGAAGACGTCGCGGGCTACGCCAAGTTCCTCGACTATGCCGCGGGCGTGTACGAGGAAGGCTATCGCAAACTCGGTCATGTCGCGTTCCTCGACTTCGCGTCGATGATCAAGGCCGCCCCCGCGCTCGCCAAATACCAGGCATGGCGGTCGGTCTATTCGATCGTATCAAGTTACGTGAAGGACGAGCATCTTCGCCAGGCGCTGTCGTTCCACACGCTGCTGGTCGGCGGCAACCCGATGAACACCAGCGCGATCTACGCGCTGATCCACAAGCTCGAGAAGGACGGCGGCGTCTGGTTCGCAATGGGCGGGACCAACCAGTTGATCGCCGGGATGGTCCGCCATTTCGAGCGGCTGGGCGGCGTGCTGCGGCTGAACGACCCCGCGGTCGACATCGCGACGATGGGCGACCGCGCCACCGGCGTCACCACCGCGAGCGGCTGGCATGCCGATGCGGACATGGTCGCGTGCAACAGCGACGTGATGCACAGCTACCGCGACCTGCTCAAATCGTCGCGCAGCGCGCAGCGGACCAAGAACGGGCTCGCACGCAAGAAATACTCGCCGTCGCTGTTCGTCGTGCATTTCGGGATCAAGGGCACGTGGCCGGGCATCCCGCACCACATGATCCTGTTCGGGCCGCGCTATCAGGGGCTGCTCGCCGACATTTACGATCATGGCGTGCTGCCCGAGGATTTCTCGCTCTACCTCCACCATCCGACCGTCACCGACCCGTCGCTCGCGCCGGAGGGGCATTCGACTTTCTATGTGCTGGCCCCGGTGCCGCACCTCGGCAAGTTCCCGGTCGACTGGAAGGAGATCGGCCCGATCCTCGAGAAGCGCATCCTCGACGAAGTCGGGCGGCGGTTGATCCCGGATATCCACGAGCGGATCGTGACCAAGTTCCATTACGCGCCGAACGACTTCGCGGCAGACCTGAACGCGCATTTGGGGAGCGCCTTCTCGCTCGAGCCGTTGCTGACGCAAAGCGCATGGTTCCGCGTCCACAATCGCGACGACCATATTCCGAACCTGTATTTCGTGGGGGCCGGCACGCATCCGGGTGCGGGGATTCCCGGCGTGGTGGGCAGTGCCAAGGCCACCGCCGCGTTGATGCTGGAGAGTGAACGATGACGATGTTTAAAAAGCCCTCCCCTTTAGGGGAGGGGTTGGGGTGGGGCAGTACAGCACGCCCACCTCTCTACGAGACACAGCCCCACCCCCGACCCCTCCCCTGAAGGGGAGGGGCAAATGAAGCGGCTTGCTGTTTACTGCGGGTCGGCCTCCCCCAGCGATCCCGTCTTCATCGAATCCGCCCGCCAGGTCGGTCGCACGCTGGCCGAACGCGGCATCGGCGTCGTCTACGGCGGCGGGCGTCTCGGGCTGATGGGCGCAGTCGCCGACGCCGCACTCGAAGCGGGCGGCGAAGTGATCGGCATCATCCCCGAAGCGCTCGTAAACGCCGAGGTCGCGCACCGTGGCCTCACCGATCTGCAGGTCGTCGCCACGATGCACCAGCGCAAGCAGGCGTTCACCGACCTGTCAGACGGGTTCGTCAACCTGCCCGGCGGCACCGGCACGATGGACGAACTGTGGGAAGCGCTGAGCTGGGCGCAGATCGGGTATCACGCCAAGCCGGTCGGGCTGCTCAACGTCGCGGGCTATTATGATGATCTCGTCGCTTTCTATCGCAAGATGGGCGCGGTCGGATTCCTTCATCCGCAGCATCAGGGGATCCTGCTGATCGACACCGCGCTCGACGGATTGCTTGCGCAGATGGCGGCGCACGAGCCGGTCGAGACGATCACCAAGATGCGCGCCAGCGACCTGTGAGCGACCAGCCTTCGCGTGACGTCATCGTGGCCTCCGCGCAGGAGTCGATCGCGCGGGGTTCCAAGAGTTTCGCGGCGGCGAGCAAGCTGTTCGCCCCCAAGGTGCGCGAGCGTGCGTGGCTGCTCTACGCGTGGTGCCGCGCATGCGACGACATCGCGGACGGGCAGGATCACGGCCACGGCATGACCGGCGTCACGGACGGGCCCGCCCGACTGGCGGCGATGTCCGCCAAGACCGAGGCGGCGCTCGCGGGCGTATCGGTCGGCGAACCCGCGTTCGACGCGCTCCGGCTGTTTGCCGCCGAGACCGCCCTGCCGCCCGCGCTCCCGCGCGACCTGATCGCGGGTTTTGCGCTCGATGCGGAAGGCTGGCGGCCGCAGACCGAGCAGGATCTGTACCGCTATTGCTATCATGTTGCGGGCGTGGTCGGCAGCATGATGGCGATCGCGATGGGGGTGTCGCCCGACGACGCTGCCACGCTCGACCGCGCGTGCGACCTCGGCCTCGCCTTCCAGCTCGCCAACATCGCGCGCGACGTGGCCGAGGATGCGCGCGCCGGGCGCTGTTACCTGCCGCAGGACTGGCTCGACGAATTCGGCATCCCGGCGGATGCCATGCTCGCGCCCGAGTATCGCGACCGGCTCGGGTTGCTCGGCGAGCGGCTGGGGTTGCTGGCGGCGCGCTACGAGGAAAGCGCGCGGTTCGGGACGCCAGCGCTGGCGTTCCGTTCGGCCTGGGCGGTGCTGGCGGCGGCGGGAATCTACGGTGCGATCGGGCGCAAGGTTGCCGCGCTAGGGCCGCGTGCCTGGGATGTTCGTGTCGGGACGTCGGGGTCGGCGAAGCTCGGGTTCATGCGGCGCGCGTTTGGGGAAGCGAGGCGGCGCAGGGCGCTGTATCCGCCGTCGGTTCGAGATGCCGCGCTGTGGACCCGACCGCGCTAGGCTTTTTCAAGGAGTTTTCTCCTTCTTCCCCGGCGTAGGCCGGGGTCCAGTAGCGCGCGTCTAATCATTGAGGACTGCCCGCGTTAACCTCTGCTTCCGCTACTGGGCCCCGACCTACGCCGGGGATGCGCAGAACGGGATAACGCTGTTACCCATGTTGCGCCCGCGCCTTGGTCGAAGCCATCGGCATCCCGGTCGCCCGACACGAAGCGCTCACCACAGGAAAATCGATATCCGAGTTTCGCGCTAATGCCGCGGGCATGGCAGCCTGGCACTGTGCGATCGAGCGGTACTGAACCTGTTCGACGCGCGCCTGCTGGCAACCCATGCTGCCATCGCCGCACCCCATGATCGCCATGACGTAGAAAAGCGAGTCCATGATCGTCTCCGTTCGCCAATAAAACAGATGAGATGCACTGCTTGTTCCACCAGCCGCTTTTGATCCGGCTTGACTAGGACTACATGCGTTTCCGATGCCACCTGATCTTGCAACCACTTCGACTGCGCCCGAGCGCCCGATGCTCCCGACGCTGCGGCGCTTCCTGCCGTATCTCTGGCCCGCCGACGCGCCTGCGCTGCGGCTGCGGATCGTCGGCGCGATGCTGCTCGTCGTCGCGTCCAAGCTGGTGCAGGTCTATGGCGCGCCGTTCGCGCTGCAGGGCGCGATCGACGGGATGGCGGGCGGACCGCGAACCCCCTCGGTGGCGTCGCTGATCTTCCTGCTGGTGATCGGCTATGCCGCCGCGCGGTTCGGCTCGGTCGTGTTCGACAACCTCCGCAACGCGGTGTTCGAGCGCGTCGGGCAGGATGCGACGCGGCGTCTTGCCGCCGGCGTGTTCCGCCACCTCCACCAATTGTCGCTGCGCTTCCATCTCGAACGCCGCACCGGTGCGGTCACCAAGGTGGTCGAGCGCGGGACCAAGAGCATCGACACGATGCTCTATTTCCTGCTGTTCAACATCGCGCCAACGGTGCTCGAGCTCGCACTGGTGCTTGGGATCTTCTGGACCAAGTTCGGCTTCGGGCTGGTCGCGGGCACGCTGGTGATGGTGGCGGTGTACATCGTCTTCACCCGCTGGGTGACCGACTGGCGCGCCGCGCTGCGCACACGCATGAACGACCTCGACACCGGCGCGGTCAGTCACGCGGTGGATTCGCTGCTCAATTTCGAGACGGTCAAATATTTCGGCGCGGAGGAGCGCGAGGGGAAACGCTACGACGCGGCGATGGCGGCCTATGCCAGCGCCGCCGTCACCTCCGAGAATTCGCTCGCTTGGCTCAACATCGGGCAGGCGCTGATCACCAATTTGATGATGGCGGGCGGGATGGCGCTGGTCGTCTATGGCTGGAGCGAAGGCCGCTTCACCGCGGGTAACGTTGTGCTCGTCTCGACGCTGCTGGCGCAGCTGTTCCGTCCGCTCGACCTGCTCGGCATGGTGTATCGTACGATTCGCCAGGGGGTGATCGACATGGGCGCGATGTTCGACCTGATCGATACGCCGTCCGAAGTGGTCGACGTGCCCGGCGCCAAGCCGCTCAGCATCGAGCGCGGGCATGTCCGGTTCGAGGACGTGCGCTTCGGCTATGACGACGGGATGCCGATCCTCAAGGGGATCGACCTCGACATTCCGGCGGGCAAGACGCTCGCGGTGGTCGGGCCATCGGGGGCGGGCAAGTCGACGCTCGCGCGGCTGCTATACCGCTTCTACGATCTGACCGGCGGGCGGATCACGGTCGACGGACAGGACATCGCGCAGGTCACGCAGGCGAGCCTGCGCTCGTCGATCGGGATCGTCCCGCAGGACACGGTGCTGTTCAACGACACGATCGGCTACAACATCGCTTATGGCCGCGAAGGTGCGGGCAAGGCCGAGATCGAGAATGCAGCGCGCGGGGCGGCGATTGCAGGGTTCATCGAACGCCAGCCCGAGGGCTATGCCACCCGCGTCGGCGAACGCGGGCTGAAGCTGTCGGGCGGGGAGAAGCAGCGCGTCGCGATCGCGCGAACCCTGCTCAAGAATCCGCCGATCCTGATCCTCGACGAAGCGACCAGCGCGCTCGACAGCCGCACCGAAGGCGAGATCCTCGATACGCTGCAAGCGATCGAGCGCGGACGCACGACGATCGTGATCGCGCACCGGCTATCGACGGTGGTCCATGCCGACGAGATCGTCGTGCTCGAAGCGGGGCGCGTGGTCGAGCGCGGGAGCCATGCGGTGCTGCTCCGCAAGAACGGGCTCTATGCCGAGATGTGGAACCGCCAGGCACAGGAGCGCGCCGAGGAAACGCTCGCGGCGGAATAAGGGGCTGGGGCTGGGGAGCCCCCTCCCCTGTTCGTCTCAAGCCTCGTCGCCGCGTTACAGCAACGCGCGATACTCCGGGTGCTTCTCGATATACGCCGTCACGAACGGACATTGCGAAATCACCTTCAATCCCCGATCCCGCGCCGAATCGAGCGCGGCGCGGATCAGCTTCGACGCCACCCCCCGCCCCTCGATCGCGCGCGGCACGATCGTGTGCGTGAAGACGATCGTGCCGCCTTCCCGCTGATACGCCGCGACCGCGCGTTGCCCGCTGACGATCAGTTCGAATTCGGCCTCGGCCTTGTTGTCGGTAACGCGTTCCATAGCCACGCATGTGCTGCGCCGCCCAGCCTAGCGCAAGAACGTTTCGGGAAAACCTTGTTAGCCCACCCTGCGAGCGTTACATGTAACGACACTGTCCGAGGAGTGCCGCGATGGGCATGGAACGACCGATGACCAGCGCCGAACGCGTCGCCAAGCGGCGCGCGGCGCTCCGTGCGCAGGGGTTGCGGGCGCGGACACTGTGGCTGCCCGATCGCGCCAGCGCGGCGTTCCAGGCGAGCGTTGCCCAAGATACCGCCGTCATCAACGCCATGCAGAACGGGACCGATACGCTCGCCTTCATCGAGGCGGTCCAGCACTGGCCCGATGCGGACTATGACTGGGGTCCAGGCGGCGCACCGTGAACCGTGGTGACATCGTCACCGTTGCCGCCGGATCGGGTTTCGCGGGAAAGCCGCGCCCGGCGCTGATCGTCCAGGACACGGCGTATCTCGGGATTTCGACCGTGGTCCTCGCGCTGATCACCAGCGACGAGCGCGCAGGCCAGCTGTCGATCAGCGTCCCCGTCACCCCCAGCGTGGTGAACGGTCTGCGCGTGCAATCCTATGTCACCGTCCACGAACTCGTGACGGTTCGCCGCGAAAAGCTGGACAAGCACGTCGGCAAGCTCGAAGAGCCCCTGATGCGCCGTGTCGATCACGCCATCATCCTTTTTCTTGGCCTAGATCGTGGTTGACCCCCTCCCCATCCTGCAATCCACCTTCGGCTTCCCGGCGTTTCGCGGCGTCCAGGGGTCGGTGGTCGAGCGCGTCCTAACGGGCGAGAACACGCTTGCGGTGATGCCGACCGGCGCGGGCAAGTCGCTGTGCTACCAGCTCCCCGCGGTCGCGCTCAACGGCACCTGCGTCGTCGTCTCGCCGCTGATCGCGCTGATGCACGACCAGCTCCGCGCGGCGACCGCGATCGGGATCAGCGCGGCGACGCTGACCTCGGTCGATACCGACCAGATGGAAACGATCGCGCGCTTCCGCCGCGGCGACCTCGACCTGCTCTACGTCGCGCCCGAACGCGCCTCGAGCCAAAGCTTCCGCGATCTGTTGGGGCAAGCCCCGCTCGCGCTGTTCGCGATCGACGAGGCGCATTGCGTCTCCGAATGGGGGCATGATTTCCGGCCCGATTACCGCCTGCTGCGCCCGCTGCTCGATGCCTTCCCCGGCGTGCCTCGGCTCGCGCTCACCGCGACCGCGGACGCGCATACCCGCGCGGACATCCTCGACCAGCTCGGCATCCCGCACGACGGGATGATCGTCGCCGGCTTCGACCGGCCCAACATCCAGTATCGCATCAGCCCCAAGGACAATGCCACCCGCCAGATCGCCGACCTGATCGCGGAGACCCCCGGCGCTGGCATCGTCTATGTCCAGAGCCGCGCTGGCACCGAGAAGATGGCCGAGGCGCTCGCCAAGACCGGGCGCCCGACGCGCGCCTATCATGCCGGGCTCGACCCGTCGGTGCGCGCGCGCAACCAGGCCGATTTCGTCGCCTCCGAGGACATGGTGATGTGCGCGACGGTCGCGTTCGGGATGGGGATCGACAAGCCTGACGTCCGCTTCGTCGCCCATGCCGGCCTGCCCAAGTCGATCGAGGCCTATTATCAGGAAACCGGCCGCGCCGGACGTGACGGCGACCCCGCGGTCGCGCATCTCTTCTGGGGTGCCGAGGATTTTGCGCGCGCACGCCAGCGGATTGGCGAGGTCGAACCCGCGCGTCAGCCGGGCGAGCGGCAGCGGCTCGCGGCGCTCGGCGCCCTGGCTGAGACCGCGGGGTGCCGCCGCCGCATCCTGCTCAAGCATTTCGGCGACGACAGCCCCGAGAATTGCGGGAATTGCGACAATTGCATCTCCCCCCCCGCCAGCGTCGACGCGACGGAGGTGGCGAGGAAGTTCCTCTCCGCGGTCTTTCGCACGGGGCAGAGCTTTGGTGCGGGCTATATCGAACAGGTCCTGATGGGCCAGTCGAGCGAGCGCAGCCTGATGAACGGGCATGAGGCGCTCGGCGTGTTCGGGATCGCGTCGAGCCCGGAGGAAGCCGCGTTGATCAAGCCGGTCGGGCGCGCGTTGCTGCTGCGCGATGCACTCCGCGCGAACGATTTCGGCGGGCTCGAGTTCGGCCCCGGCGCGCGCGGGATCCTCAAGGAAAACGACCGCGTCGACCTGATCGTCCCGCCCAAGCGTACGCGCCGCACGCGCGGGGGTACGGGCGCTGCCGCGAACCCGAGCGGCGATCCGTTGTTCGAGGCGCTGCGCACCCGCCGCCGCGAACTCGCGCTCGAGGCGAGCGTGCCGCCTTACGTCATCTTCCACGATTCGGTGCTGCGCGAGATGGCGAACCTGCGCCCCGCGTCGCTGGCGGCGATGGGGCGGATCACCGGGGTCGGGGCACGCAAGCTGGAAGCGTATGGCGAAGCGTTCCTGGCGGTAGTGCGGCGGTTCTGAGGTCGCGACGGATCGTCCTCCCCCCCCCGGCCGTCATGCTGAACTCGTTTCAGCATCCACCGCGCAACGGTCCCGGTCCGCCATTGTGGCACGGTGGACCCTGAAACGAGTTCAGGGTGACGGAGGAATGGGGGGATGAGGTGCTTCGCAACGCCGAGGCAACCTAACCCTACCGGGGCACGCCCCCCGTCGGCGTCGCATCGTTCGCATGCGCGAACCCCTCCGCCACCAGCCGCCGCCGGACGATCGCCTCGGGCATCTCGGTCGCGATATAGCGCATCAGCCCCTCGCGAACGTCGCAGCGCAGGTCGAACGCGATCGACGCGTCCTGCGCGGTGGCAAGCACCCGCAACTGGATTGCATCGGGAGTCGCGTCAGTCACCTGCAGGTTCCAGAACCGCTTGTCCCAGCGCGGATTGTCCCGAACGATCAGCTCCGCCCGCGCGCGCAGCCGCGCAACGTCGGCGGCGGGATCGACATAGACGAACACCGACCCCAGCAACTGCGCGTTCGACCGCGTCCAGTTCTGGAAACTGTCCTCGAGAAACTTGCTTACCGGCACCACCAGCCGCCGGTCGTCCCAGATCCGCACCACGACATAGGTCAGCCGGATCTCCTCGATCCGCCCCCATTCGCCCTCGATGATGACGACGTCGTCGAGCCGGATCGGCTCGGTAAAGGCAAGCTGGATCCCCGCGATCAAATTCTTGAGCGCGGGCTGTGCCGCCGCGCCGACCGCAAGCCCCGCCAGACCCGCCGACGCCATCAGCGTCACACCAACCGTGCGGATCGCGGGGATGCTCAGCAACATCATGCACAAGGTGATGAAGACGACGCAGATCACCGCGATCCGCGTCAGGATCGTATAGCGGGTGCGCTTGCGCCGCGCCTTGAGGTTGTCCGCGACCGTGACGTCATAACGCAAATCGACCACGTCGTTGACCGCGCGGATCGTCGCGATCACCATCCAGCCGACCAGCGCGGGAACGACGAACCCCGCGATCTGCTGCCACAAGGCGGCCGTGTGCGGCTTCAGATCCACCCCGCGCGCCGCCATGCTCAGCGCCACCGCGAGGAAGATCCACCGCATCGGCGCGGCGATCCGCTCGACCACGACATTGTCCGCGCGGCTCGGCGTGCGATCGACGAACCGGCGCAGCGCGAGCATCGTGAGCCGGTACGCGACCAGCGCGAGAACGATCGCGATCACGAAGGTCACCCCCGCCTCGAGCCGCTTTTCCCACAATCGCGACAGTCCCAGGTCGATCATCGCCATCCTTCCGGCCGCCGATCGGGCCAAAGTGTCCGTGCGCCCCCAACACATCAGCGCAGCGCGACGTTCCGGCCCGGCGAGCGCACGACGGCAGGCCTTTCGCGGCGAGGCCCGCGCGGTATAAGGGCGGCATGACCATCCTCCGCACCATCGACCCGAGCATCGCCGTCGCCCCGCAGATCGATCCCGACGCGATCGCCGAGCTCAAGGCCGCAGGCTTCTCGCATATCGTCAACAACCGCCCCGACGGCGAGGATTTCGGCCAGCCGAGCGGCGAAGAGGTCGCCGCCGCCGCCGCCGCCGCCGGAATGCAGTATAGCGCGATTCCCGTGACGCACGCCGGTTTCTCGCACCCGCAGATCGACGCGATGGCGGCGGTGATCGCCGAGGCGGACGGCGCGGTGCTCGCCTATTGCCGCTCGGGCACACGCTCGTGCAACCTGTGGGCGCTCGCCGCGGTCAAGGCGGGGGCACACCCCGACACCGTGATGTCTAAGGCAGCGGCGGCGGGATACGATCTCACCGGCCTGCGCCCGTTGCTCGACGCGCTCTCCACCCCGCAGTGATTCCAAAGGAATGAGCTGGGACCTGCTCGGCTACAGCGTCGCGGGCCTCGTCGCGCTGGCGCTGGTCGCGCGCTGGCTGCGGCTCGACGAAAGCCGGATCGGCAGCCCCGCCAAGGCACGCGAGATGGCGGAGAACCAGCTCGCCGGGTTCGTCGCGCATGGTGCGGTGGTCGGGACCGACGGCCACGCCGCGCTGGTCGTGGGCAATGGCGCACTCGCGCTGCTCCGCCGCAACGGGACGAAGGTCGCAGTCCGTCGCCTGCTCCCCCCGGTTGCGCTGGCGCAGGACGTCGAGGGGGTGCGAATCGAGTCGGGTGAGCGCGCGCTCGGGAGCGTCCTGCTGTTCGGGATCACCGCGGACGAGGTCCGCGCGCTCGAGGCAACGCTGACCTACCCCTGATTCTGCACATATCCGCGCGCAACACCGCTGGCGGCGGCGCTGGGATCGTGCCAAGTTCTCCGCTCAAGGCACGTCGGCAGCATAGCCACGGCCGTGGAGCGCGAGAGGATAGCCTGTGGAAGAGGTCGACATCGTCGTCATCGGCGGAGGATCGGGCGGGGCCGCCGCGGCGGGCCGGCTAAGCGAAGGCGGCCGCTATTCGGTCGCGCTGCTCGAGGCGGGCGGCCGCAACACCGGCCTGCGGACGCGGATGCCCGCGATGCTCGCGTTCCAGACTCCCAAGACCAACTGGAATTACGAAACCGTCCCCCAGCCCGGCCTCAATGGCCGCCGCGGGCACCAGCCGCGTGGCAAGGGGCTCGGCGGGTCGAGCGCGATCAACGCGATGATCTATATTCGCGGCAATCGCTGGGATTACGACAATTGGGCGGCGATGGGCTGCCCCGGCTGGGCGTATGACGACGTCCTCCCGTGGTTCAAGCGCAGCGAACACAACGAACGCGGCGACGACGCCTTCCACGGCGGCGACGGCCCCTTGTGGGTCAGCGAGCAGCATCACGCCAATGCGGGCAGCCGCGATTTCGTCGCGGCGGGGGAAAGCCTGCAGATCCCGCACAACGACGATTTCAACGGGCAGCGGCAGGAAGGCATCGGCCTGTACCAGGTGACGCAGAAGAACGGCGAACGCTGGACCTCGGCGCGCGCGTATCTCGGCGATGGCCCGCCGCATCGCAACCTCTCGGTGCTGACCGGCGTGACGGTCGAGCGCGTGCTGTTCGACGGCCAGCGTGCGAACGGCGTCGCCTATCTCCAGGACGGGCAAACCCGCCAGATCCGCGCGCGGCGCGCGGTGATCCTCGCAGGCGGCGTGTTCGGGACCGCGCAACTGCTGCAATTGTCAGGGATCGGTCCGGCGGCGCATCTGCGCGACCACGGGATCGCGGTACGGGTCGACCGGCCCGCCGTCGGCGCGAACCTGCAGGATCATATCGATTATGTCGCATCGTTCGAGACGCCGGGGACGCAGTTCGTCGGGAGTTCGCTCAAAGGCACGCTCGCGATGGCAGGCGGCATGCTCCAGTGGCTCCGCAAGCGCGAGGGGCTGATGACCACGCCGTTCGCCGAGGCGGGCGCGTTCCTCAAGGTCATGCCCGATGCCCCTGCCCCCGACGTCCAGCTCCATTTCGTCGTCGCCGCGCTCGAGGATCACGGGCGGACCAAGGTGAAGGGGCATGGCTATTCGTGTCACGTCTGCGTGCTCCGCCCCGAGAGCCACGGGACGGTCCGGCTCGCCTCGACCGACCCGCACGACGCCCCGCTGATCGACCCCGCATTCCTCACCGATCCGCGCGACATGGCGGTGATGAAGGCGGGGGTGCGCGCGATGTACCGGATCCTCGAGCAGCCCCCGCTGACCGGCCACATGGGCCGCGACCGCCACCCGGTCGACCTGTCGGACGATGCTGCGCTCGAGGCGCTGATCCGGTCGCGCGCGGACACGGTCTATCACCCGGTCGGCACCGCGCGGATGGGGTCGGACGCGGACGCGGTGTGCGATCCGCGGCTGCGGGTACGCGGGGTCGAGGGGCTGTACGTTGCCGACGCCTCGGTCATGCCCAAGCTCGTCTCGGGCAACACCAATGCGCCGTCGATCATGATCGGGGAACGCTGTGCCGATTTCGTGACGACCGACCTTGGGTGAGCCGCTAGGCGGTCGGAATGGATCGCAAGGACTGGACGAGGATCGGAGTCGCGGCGGCGGTGGTGCTCGTGCCGGGCGGCTTCATGCTCGGCGCGGTGCTGGCGGCACGCCGGTTGCAGCAGGCGCGCGTGGCGGCGGCGGACGTAAGCGCCCCGCCAAAGGATCTGCCCGAAGACTAAGCTTCCCCCCTGTTGCGCCCCCCCGGCGAAGGCCGGGGCCCAATAGCGCTGGCCGAGGTAATTAAGCGCTGCACTCTCTCTCGATCGCTCCGCTCTTGGGCCCCGGCCTTCGCCGGGGAAGTGCACCGCCTTTCGATAACGCGCCCTCCCCCGACACACAAAAAAGGGCCGGTGTGTTGCCACACCGGCCTTAGGTCGTCCGCAGGAGGAACATCGTGGGGCCGCCGGGTCACTCGACCCGGCAACCAAACTCTTCAGTAATTATAGGCGCGCTCGCCGTGTTCGGTGATGTCGAGCCCGTTGTGCTCGACCTCTTCGGTCGGGCGCAGGCCGATCGTGTACTTGAGCGCGAGGAACAGCACGGCGGAGACGCCGCCCGACCACACCAAGGTGATCCCGACCGCGGTGAGCTGCTTCATCAGCTGCGCCGACATGCTGTACTCCGCCGCCGTCACCACGACCGCGGGGAACTTGGTGTAATCGAAATAGCCCTGCCCGCCGAGCGACGGCGCCGCGACGATCGCGGTGGCCAGCGCCCCGACGATCCCGCCGACGCAATGGACCCCGAACACGTCGAGCGAGTCGTCATACTTCAGCCACGCCTTCACATAGGTGACGAAGATGAAGCAGATCGGCGACACGATCAGCCCGAGCACGATCGACGTCATTGGCGCGGCATAGCCCGACGCCGGCGTGATCGCGACCAGTCCGGCGACCGCACCCGTCACCGCGCCGAGCAGCGACGGCTTCTTGTGGACGATCTGGTCGATCACTGCCCAGGAGACCGCAGCGGCGGCGGTGGCGACGAAGGTGTTGATGAACGCGACCGCGGTGACGCCGTTCGCCTCGAGGTTGGACCCCGCGTTGAACCCGAACCAGCCGACCCACAGCAGGCTCGCGCCGATCATCGTCATCGTCAGCGAGTGCGGTGGCATCGGCTCGCGGCCATAGCCGAGCCGCGGGCCGATCACGAGGCAGCCGACCAGACCGGCGATGCCCGCGTTGATGTGGACGACGGTGCCGCCCGCGAAATCAAGCGCGCCGAGGTTGAACAGCCAGCCGCCGTCGGTCGGCGCGTTCGGAAGGAAATCCGGGCCGGCCCAATACCACACCATGTGCGCGATCGGAAAATAGACCAAGGTCAGCCACGCGACGACGAAGATCATCAAGGGCGTGAACTTCACCCGTTCCGCGAACGCCCCGACGATCAGCGCGGGCGTGATGCACGCGAAGGTCATCTGGAAACAGACATAGGCAAGCTCGGGAATGTAGACGTTGTTCGAGAAGGTCGCCGCGAGCGTCGTGCCGTCGACGCCGCGCAGGAACGCCTTGGACAGCCCGCCGAAGAAATGGTTCTCACCGCCCGAGGTGAACGCTATCGAATAGCCGTAGGACACCCACAGCAGCGAGGCGATGCAGACGATCATCATCACCTGCATCAGCACCGACAGCATGTTCTTGGTGCGCACCAGCCCGCCGTAGAACAGCGCGAGCCCAGGAACCGACATCATCAGCACGAGCGCCGCCGAGATCAGCATCCAGCTGGTGTCACCCTTGTTGACCATCGTCGCCATCTGCGCGGCAGCTGGCGCCTTGATCAGCGCGGGGGCCTGCGCCCAGGCGGGCAGCGCCGCAACGACCGACGCCCCCGCCAGCATCGCAAAACCCGTCTTTAGTGCTGGCTTCATCTCTACCCCCCTCACAGCGCGGTCTCATCGGTTTCGCCGGTGCGGATCCGCACCGCCTGCCCGACATCGAGCACGAAAATCTTGCCGTCGCCGATCGCGCCGGTGTTGGCGGACGCCTGGATCGCCTCGACCACACGGAGGGTGACATCGCTGCCGCAGACGACCTCGATCTTGATCTTGGGGACCATGTTGGTGCTGTACTCGGCGCCGCGATAAATCTCGGTCTGGCCCTTCTGGCGGCCGAAACCCTTGACCTCGGTGACGGTCATGCCTGCAACACCGATCTCGGTCAGCGCCTCGCGCACCTCGTCGAGCTTGAACGGTTTGATGATCGCTATGACGAGCTTCACGCAAAGACCCCCCTGGTTATTGGTCCTGGGGAATACTTTGCAAACGCCGTGCCAATTGCGTCGGGACGCGAAACCGTCGCCGGCGCGTGTCAGCAGGGTTACGATTGCGTAAATTTTATGTGCAGGTGCGAACGATTGCCTGAAAATGAGGCAGGTCGAACGCTGCGGTTTCCCCCGCCCATTCGGTCCATGGTAAGAATTGCGCGCTGCACGCCCCCACCCCAACCCCTCCCCTGAAGGGGAGGGGCTAGCGGCCTGCTTAGTCTTCTTGCCCCTCCCCTTCAGGGGAGGGGTAGGGGGTGGGGGGAGCCTCGCAGAGCCCCGCCCAAGGCGAACGGACGGTATCAAACGCCCCTACCCTAACCCGCGTCCACCCCCAGGATCACCCGCGCGGCTTCCGCATCCTCGTCATCGACCATCACGCGGACCGGAATGAAGAACTGGCTCCCGTCCGCGATGCTGGCGTTGCCATCGAGCGCGATCGCCATGATCCCTTCGCTATCGAGCCGCCCGATCACGATATACGCCTCGTTGCGACCAAAACGCCCGACTTCGACGAGACTCATCCGGTCACTCCTTCCCCGGCGTGAAGTCGCGCAGATCCGCGACCGTCTTCGCATCGAGCTTGCCGATCAGCGCGACGACGAGGTCGACCATCCGGTCGAAATCAGCGCGATCGATGATGCCGTTATGCGCATGGGTATAGCGCGCCGGGACGACGAGGTTGACCGTCGGCACGCCGCCGTTGGTCGCCTGGATCGCCGCGCTGTCGTCGCCATAGCCCTGGACCAGATCGTGCTGGAGCGGGATCCGCGCGCCCTGCGCGGCTTCGTCGACCAGCCGGACGAACTTGCGGTTGGGCAAGGTGCTCGAATCGTACAGGAAGATGCCTGGCCCGCCGCCCAAGACCGCCTGCGTCTCCTCCGGGTTGCGCCCGGGACTGTCGCCGGTGATCCCGCCCTCGATCGCGATGCCGACATCGGGCTTGATCAGGTCCGCCGAAGTCCGCGCACCGCGCAGGCCCACTTCCTCCTGCACCGTCGCGACGACGAACAGCTGGTTGGGGTGCCCGGTGCTGCGCAGCCGCCGCATCGCCTCGATGATCACCGCGAGCCCGACCCGGTCGTCCCACGCCTTGCCGAGATAGCGGTCGCCCTTGCCCATCACCGTGAAGGGCGAATCCGGCACGACCGGGTCGCCCGCCGACAACCCCAGTGCCGCGACTTCGGCGGGACTCTTCGCGCCGACGTCGAGGTACAGCGTGTCGCGCGGATAGACCTTGGTGCGTTCGTCGGCGGGCACGACGTGGATATCGCGGATTCCGGTCACGGCATGGACCGGCCCCTTCTTGCCGATGATGATCCATCGCTGGTCGGGCAGCGCCTGGTCAAGCCAGCCGCCGAGCATCTGCATCGAGAGATAGCCGGTCGGCGTCACCCGCCGCACCACCCCACCGAGCTCGTCCATATGCGCGTCGAGCATCACCTTGGGCCCGCTCGACCCGTGCTGCGCGATCACCGAGCCGACGCCGTCGTAACTGACCTTGTCTGCCAGCGGCTCGAGCTCGCGCACCATTACCGCGCGGACCGCTTCCTCGAACCCGGGCGGGCCGGGTGCGTCGGCGAGTTCACCCAGCAGACGCTCCGTGCGGTCGCCCGATTGCGCCCCGGCGGGGCCGGCGATGATCGCCATGCTCATGAAAACGGACAGGATTTTCTTCATCGCGCACACCCTCTGGTCGAACCGCATGGTCGCAGGCGGCGCCCGCCGACGCAAGCGGTCAGACGTGGCGTGGGATTCCTGCGCGACCCGGCGCACATTCGAGCGCAGACCGATCCCACTGTCCGAGATCGGCAGCGGCATCATAGGTCGACTGGCAGAAACCGAGCAGCGCCGCATCCGGATCGGGCGCGGTGCGGACCGCGTCATAAGGCAGCAGGAACTCGCCGAGCCCGGCGTTCCACGACGCCGCTGCCGGGCTGACATGCGCCTCGGCATAATGGTCAGGTGCGGGATAGGCGTAGGCATAGAAGGCGGCGTGCGGCCAGGCGTCGCTGCCCGGCCAGAAGCCGACGCTGGCTTCCTCGTGGCTATACGCGTCGCGCGTCACCGCATCGGGCAGGCCGGGGAAACCGCCGGGATGGGTCGGCGCGGCGCGGCCCGAGAAGCGCGTGACCGCAAGATCGAAGCTGCCCCAGAAGAAATGCACCGGGCTCGCCTTGCCGAGGAAACCGGTACGGAACTGCCCGAAAACGCGCGAAACCTGGATCAGCGCGCGCCAGAAGGCGCGGACGGCGTCGGCGTCATAGGGCCGGTCGGCGGTGTCTTCGGCGAAGGGGGGCACGTCGGCCATTTCGCTCGGGGTGCCATCGAAGGTGGCGGGAAGGTCGAGCTCGGTTAGGCAGGCGATCACCGTCTCGTGGAAATGCGCGATGCTGCCCGGATTGAGGCCGATCCCGCGGCTGCGCCCGTCGCTGGTCATGAACACCAAACGATCGTGGAGCAGGTCGAACTCGATCTCGAGAATCCGGTCGCCGATCGGGATCGCCGACGTGGTGAGGCCCCGCGCGGACACATAGAGCGGCACATGCCAGCT
This sequence comes from Sphingomonas sp. PAMC 26621, assembly GCF_000251145.1. Lineage (GTDB taxonomy): Bacteria > Pseudomonadota > Alphaproteobacteria > Sphingomonadales > Sphingomonadaceae > Sphingomonas. The sequence continues at coordinate 87,620 of NZ_AIDW01000003.1, forward strand.
ATGGTTGAGCCACGGCGTCAGCGCGAGCCGGACCTTGCCAATGATCTGGGTCCGCAACTGGAGCGCGATCGCGGTGTCGCGCCAGGCGGGCCAGTCGAGCTCGGGCCAGTGCGGGGATTGGTCCGTCATGTCTCGCCTCTCCGCTCCGTCATGCCGGGCTCGTCCCGGCATCCACCGTCCACCGCATCCGCCGATGTTTAGGAAAGAACGCCGGTGGACCCCGGCACGGTGGCCGGGGTGACGCAAAATCAAACCATTAGGGTTACATCGCCGTCCCGCCGACGGTCAGCCCGCCGACCAGCAACGTCGGCTGCCCGACGCCGGCGGGCACGCTCTGCCCGCCCTTGCCGCACATGCCGATGCCCTCGTCCAGCGCGAAATCGTTGCCGATTCCCTCGACCTTGGTCAGGCACGACGGCCCGTCGCCGATCAACGTCGCGCCCTTAATCGGCGCGCCGATCCTGCCGTTCTCGATGCGATACGCCTCGGTGCACGAGAAGACGAACTTGCCCGACACGATGTCGACCTGCCCGCCACCGAACGCCTTGGCGAAGATGCCCGACTTGACGCGCGACAGCAGCTCGGCCGGATCGTCATTCCCGCCGCGCATGAAGGTGTTGGTCATCCGCGGCATCGGCGCATGTGCGAAGCTCTCGCGACGCCCGTTTCCGGTCGGCGCGACGCCCATCAACCGCGCGTTGAGCCGGTCCTGGATATAGCCCTTGAGAATTCCGTCCTCGATCAGCACGTTCTCCTGCGTCGGCGTGCCCTCGTCGTCGATCGACAGCGACCCGCGGCGATCCGCGATCGACCCGTCGTCGACCACCGTCACGCCAGGGGCCGCAACGCGCTCGCCGATCCGCCCGGAGAAGGCGCTGGTGCCCTTGCGGTTGAAATCGCCCTCGAGCCCGTGGCCGATCGCCTCGTGCAGCAAAATCCCCGGCCAGCCCGGCCCGAGCAGCACGGTCATCTCACCCGCAGGGGCAGCGACCGAATCGAGATTGACGACGGCTTGCGCGAGCGCCTCGTCGATCGCGCGGTTCCACGTCGCGGGCTCCATCAGGTCGGTATAGAGATAGCGCCCGCCGATCCCGAAGCTGCCGGTTTCGCGGCGGCCATTCTGCTCGACCACGATCGACACGTTGAGCCGCACCAGCGGCCGGATGTCGGTTGCCATGAAGCCGTCGGCGCGGACGATCTCGACTACGTTCCAATTGCCCATCAGCGACACCGACACCTGCGCCACGCGCGGATCGCGCGCGCGGGCGGCGGCGTCGATCGTTTGGCACAAATTCACCTTGTCGGCGAAGGGGATGAGGTCGAGCGGATCGGCGTCGGTATAGAGATGCCGATTGGTGGCGCGCGGCGGCGCGGCCTTGGGGCTGGCCGACGGATCGATCAACGCCATCGTCTTGGACGCGCGCTTGATCGCGGCGGCGCTCAGTTCGTTGGCGTGCGCGAAGGCGGTCATCTCGCCCGACACCGCGCGCAGGCCGAAGCCCGAATGCGTGTCGTAGCTCGCGGTCTTCAGCCGGCCATCGTCGAAGCCGAACGCCTCAGACTTGCGATATTGCAGGTAAAGCTCGCCATCATCCGCCTTGCCGAGCGCGGCTGCGGTTAGGGCCTGAGCCTCGTCGGGGGACAGCTGTCCGTCATGATAGAGGAAAGCGCGGGGGTCTGCGGGACTCGTCATACCCCCGAATATAGGAGGCTCAGCGGCCTGCGCCATCCCCATGATCGTGCAAGCCCGCCTGATCGACCCCGTCGGCGGGTCCGCCGATCAGGATGAAGCGGCGGTCGCAATAGCCGCAATCGACGTAACCGGTCTCGTCGATCTCGAGAAAGACGCGCGGATGCCCAAGGCTCGCGCCGCCAGGAATGTCGGTCGCGCCGTCGCAGATGTTGCGGGCGTGGGTGACGCGGAGGATTTCGGGCGGGGCGATCATGGGGTCGCGATAGCAAGCCGGGGGGGAAGCATCAACGGTGTTTGGGTGGGGGAGGATGATCTTCCCCATCACCCGTTCGTTCTGAGTAGCGACCGAGTAGGCGAAGCCGTATCGAGGGCGCGTATCGAAGGACATCGCGCGCAACCGTGCTTCGATACGCGCCCTCGATACGCCCCCAAGCGGGGGCTACTCGGTCGCTACTCAGCACGAACGGAGAAGGGGAAACGCGCCCCCGACATACGGTTTACCCTTTCCGCCAGCCGCCCGCCCCCGTACAGCAACCAGCATGACGGAAGCGGCCATCTCCATCGCCAACCTGAGCAAGACCTACAAAGGCGGCAAGCAGGCCCTCGACGACGTGTCGTTCGACGTTCCGCGCGGCACGATCTTCGGGTTGCTCGGCCCGAACGGCGCGGGAAAATCCACGCTGATCAACATCCTCGCAGGCCTCGTCAACAAGACCGGCGGGACCGCGTCGATCTGGGGCTTCGACATCGATCAGCACCCGCGCAACGCCAAGGTGTCGATCGGGATCGTCAACCAGGAGATCCTGTTCGACCCGTTCTTCTCGCCGTTCGAGACGCTCGAGATCCAGGGTGGGCTGTACGGCGTCCCCAAGGCGAAGCGCCGCTCGATGGAATTGCTCCGCGCGGTGCACCTGGAGGACAAGGCCAACGCCTATGCCCGCACGCTGTCGGGGGGCATGAAACGCCGCCTGATGGTCGCGAAGGCGATGGTCCACTCGCCCCCCGTGCTGGTGCTCGACGAGCCGACCGCGGGCGTCGACATCGAACTGCGCCAGCAACTCTGGGCCTATGTCCGCTCGCTCAACGATGCGGGCGTCACGGTGGTGCTGACGACGCATTACCTCGAGGAAGCCGAGGAATTGTGCGACCGGATCGCGATCATCAATCACGGCAAGGTGATCGCCAACGAACCGACGCGCGATCTGCTGGCGAAGGCGACCGAGAAGATGGTCGAGGTGACGGTCGACCGCGACGTCGCGGTCCCGCCCGCCAACGTTTGTTTCCAGAAGATCGAGCTGAAGGGCACGCGGACGCTCGCGATCACCTACGCCAAGGACAAGGTTAACGCAGGCGAAGTGCTCGCGGCGGTGCAGGCGGACGGCTACGGCATCGTCGACGTATCGACGCGCGAGGCGGATCTGGAGGACGTGTTCCTCAACCTGACGCGCGCGGCGAACGCGTAAGGACGGCTGCTCGCACTTGCGCCCGCCCCTTACCGTCATCCTCGCGGACGCGCGGATCCATCCGGGCTGACCGCGCAGAATATGACGGACAGTGACTATGGATTCCCGACTGCGCGGGAATGACGGACATCGGGTGAGGTCACCTCGCCCCGACAGCCAGTAATCTCAAGAATGCCGTGTCCGCAGCAGTGCCAGTCCGAAGCCGATGAAGATCACCCCCGTCACCCGGTTGAACAGCCGCTTGACCGCGGGCCGCTCGAGATACCCTGCCAGCGACCGCCCGCCCAGCGCATAGACTCCGTACCAGAAGCTCTCCAGCACCGCGAACGTCACCACCAGCAGCGCGAATTGCGGCGGCTTGGGGAACGCCGGATCGACGAATTGCGGGAAGAAGGCGGCTGCGAACAAAATCAGCTTCGGGTTGCTGATCCCGATCGCGAACCCGCCGCGGAACAGCGCGCGCAGCGACAGCGTGCGCGGCAGCTCCCCCTCGGCCACGTCGATCGGCGCCCCGTTGCTGCGCCACGCCTTGATTCCGAGGTAGATAAGATAAGCGACCCCCACATAGCGCAGCACGTCGAAAGCGCCCGGCACTGCGAGCAGCAGCGTGGTCACCCCCGCCGCAGAGGCGGTGAGCACTAGCACAAGCGCGAGCAGGCACCCCGCCATCGCTGCGACGCTGCGCTTCAGCCCCATCTCGACGCTGCGCGACAGAATGTGGAGCATGTTGGGCCCGGGCGTCCCGCACAGCAGGAACACCGCGCCGGTAAACAGCCACCAAATGTGCAGGGTCATCGTTGGGGTCCGCCGGGGCTGGGATGAGCCGCGTCGCTATACGGCGGCGCAGCCCCAGGCAACACCATCCCGCGTCCTGCTAGGCAAGCCCGCCAATCCACGATACCAGCCGCTGTGACAGACGTGTGACGTCGGTCCGCCGCGGCACCCGGCCAGAGCGGGAAGTGGAGAAGCGATGCAGTCCGACGTCCTCATCATCGGCTCCGGCGCGGCCGGACTGACCGCCGCGCTCAACCTGGCGGATCGCTTCAAGGTCACCGTGCTCGCCAAGGGGCAGCTCAACGAGGGCTCGACCGCCTGGGCGCAGGGCGGAATCGCCGCGGTGCTCGAGGAAGGCGACACGTTCGAGAGCCATGTCGAGGACACGATGATCGCGGGCGCAGGGCTCAACGATCGCGCGACCGTCGAGATGGTCGTCGAACGCGCGCCCGCCGCGATCGCGCGGCTGGTCGAGCTGGGCGTGCCGTTCGCGACCGAAACCGCCGACAACGGCGGCGGGCTGCATCTGACGCGCGAGGGCGGGCATTCGCATCGCCGGATCGTCCATGTCGCCGACGCGACCGGCTGGGCCGTCCAGGAGGCGTTGCAACGCGCTGCGACCGATCATCCCAACATCACGCTCATCCCCGACATGGTCGCGATCGACCTCGCCACCGGCCGTCACGAGGAGCGCTATTCGGGCGCAGGGCATGTCTGGGGCGTCTATGCGGTCAACCGCACGACCGGCCGGGTCGAGCTTCACACCGCGCGCGCGACGATCCTCGCGACCGGCGGCGCGGGGCGGACCTATCTGTTCTCGACCGCACCGCGCGGCGCGACCGGGGACGGGATCGCGATGGCGTGGCGCGCGGGGTGCCGCGTCTCCAACATGGAGATGATGCAGTTCCACCCGACCTGCCTCTACAATCTCGACGTCAAGAATTTCCTGATCACCGAGGCGGTGCGCGGCGAGGGCGGGCACCTGCTGCTGCCGGAAAACGGGTATCGCTTCATGCCCGAGGTCGACCCGCGCGCCGAGCTCGCGCCACGCGACATCGTCGCGCGCGCGATCGACCATGAGATCAAGCGGCTCGGGCTCGATTACGTTCACCTCGACATCAGCCACAAGGGGCCGGACTTCATCCGCGAGCATTTCCCCAACATCTACGAGAAGTTGCTGACGCTCGGGATCGACATGACCACCGATCCGATCCCGGTCGTCCCCGCGCAGCATTACACCTGCGGCGGGATCGTCGTGGATCTGGATGGTCGTACCGACTTGCCCGGCCTCTATGCGGCGGGCGAATGCAGCGAGAGCGGATTGCACGGCGCGAACCGGCTCGCGTCCAACTCGCTGCTTGAATGCTTCGTCTTCGGCGAGGCATGCGCCCAGCATATCAGCGACCATTGGGACGCGCTCCCCGCCCCGCCGCCGATCCGCGCGTGGGACGAAAGCCGGGTCGAGGATTCGGACGAGGAAGTCGTGATCAAGCAGAACTGGACCGAAATTCGCCGGTTCATGTGGAATTACGTCGGGATCGTGCGGACGACCAAGCGGCTCGAGCGCGCGCAGCACCGCATCCGGATGCTGACCGAGGAAGTGAACGATTATTACGGCCATTTCCGCGTCACGCCCGACCTGATCGAGCTGCGCAACCTGCTCCAGACCGCGGAACTGATCGTCCGCTCGGCGCTCGCGCGCAAGGAATCGCGCGGGTTGCATTACACGCTCGATTATCCGGACATGCTGCCCGAGGCGCGCGACACGATCCTGGTGCCGTAACGCGGATGACGGAGGAAAGGTAACGGCGGGGCGTACCGTGCCGTCTGGTCGTACAGCGAAGGCGTCTGGTCGCAGCTTGCGATCGTACCCATTTCTCAAACCAGATCTGGCCCTATCGCGAGGGTTCAGGGCATGATGCCGGGCGGGAAACAAATTCGGTGGTTGCGCATATTCTACCTCTGCACCTCATGAAGCCCGCAGCCACCCTGCTGCTCGTCTCCGCGCTGTGCGCCTGCGGTTATGGCGCGCGGCTCCAGGGCGCGCGTGGCGCGCAGACGCAGGCGCCGCTGGTCGTCGCGATCCCGCCGCGGTCGGGGCCGGCACCGGTCGGTCACCGCGTCCTGCCGCAGCCGCCGATGCTGACCGCAACGATCACGCAGCTGGTGCGCAGCTTCAACGGCAAGGTCGGGGTCGCGGTGCGCAGCGTCGACGATGGCTGGATGATCAATGCGGGCGGGAGCCAGCGCCTGCCGCAGCAAAGCGTCAGCAAATTGTGGGTCGCGATGACGGTGCTCGCCGCGCGCGATGCCGGCAAGCTCCGGCTCGACGATCCGATCACGCTGACCCGCGACGACATCACGCTGTTCCACCAGCCGATCGCCGGGCTGATCCGTGGCGACACCGGCTATCGCACGACCGTCGGCGAGCTGCTCCAGCGCGCGCTGACGATGAGCGACAATACCGCCAACGACCGCCTGCTCCGCCTCGTCGGCGGGCCGACCGCGGTGCGCGGCTTCATCGCGCGCAAGGGATTGGGCGCGATCGGCTTCGGCCCGGGCGAGCGGATGTTGCAGGCGACCACCGCCGGGCTGACGTGGCAGCCGTCCTACGCGTTCAACGACGGCTTCAACCGCGCGCGCAACGCGCTGACCCGCGCCGAGCGCCTTGCCGCGTTCAACCGCTATGTCGCCGCTCCGCTCGACGGTGCCGCGCCCGCCGCGATCGCGACCGCGCTCGCGCGGCTCAAGCGTGGCGAAATCCTGTCGGCCCCGTCCACCTCCTATCTGATCGGCACGATGCAATCCTCGCACACCGGCAAGATGCGGCTGCGCGGCGCGGTGCCGCCGGGCTGGACGTTCGGCCACAAGACCGGGACCGGACAGGACTACGCGGGGCGGACCGCTGGCTATAACGACGTCGGCCTGCTGATCGCGCCCGATGGCCGCACCTATGCGATCGCGGTGATGATCGGCGACACGCTCCGCCCGATCCCGGCGCGGCAGCAATTGATGCAGGCGGTCGTCTCGAGCGTCGTCGCGACGCATGCCAGCACGGTCTCCGCCGATACCAATCGCCGGAGCGCCAGCCGCCCGAACGGCTGAGCGCAAAGCGGGCTTCTGCTAAGGCGCGGGCGCTGCTATCGCCGCACGATGCCGCATCTCTATCTTGTCGATGGCTCGGGATATATCTTCCGCGCCTATCACCGCCTCCCCCCGCTCACCAACAAGCATGGTGAGCCGGTCGGCGCGGTCTATGGCTATACCACGATGCTGTGGAAGCTCGCGGACGAGGTGCACGCCGCGGACGGCCCGACGCACATGGCCGTCATCCTCGACAAGTCGAGCAAGACCTTCCGCAACGACCTGTACGATCAATACAAGGCGCACCGCCCGCCGCCGCCCGAGGATCTCGTACCCCAGTTCCCGATGATCCGCGATGCGACGCGCGCCTTCTCGCTGCCGTGCATCGAGACCGAGGGATTGGAAGCCGACGACATCATCGCCTGCTATTCGCGCGCGGCCTTGGCGCAGGGGTGGGAAGTCACGATCGTGTCGTCGGACAAGGATCTGATGCAGCTGATCGAGCCCGGGCTCGACATGTACGACACGATGAACAACCGTCGCCTGGGCGCGGAGCATGTCGCGGAGAAATTCCACGGCATCACGCCCGCGCAACTCGGCGACGTGCTCGCGCTGATGGGCGACAGCGTCGACAACGTGCCGGGCGTCCCCGGCGTCGGCCCGAAGACCGCCGCGAAATTGATCCTCGAGCATGGCGATCTCGAATCGGTGCTCGCCGCCGCCGAGGGGATGAAGAAGGGCAAGCTGCGCGACAATCTGATCGAACATGCCGACATGGCGCGGCTGTCGAAGGAACTGGTGACGCTCAAATGCGACGTCGCCTTGCCCGAGCCGCTCGAGGATCTCGAACTCAAGGGCATCCCCGATGCGCCGCTGCGCGTGTTCCTCGAACATCACGGGTTCCGCTCGCTGCTCGCCAAGCTGTCGGCGGTGGCGGATGCCCCCGTCCCCGCGCCCAAGTCGGTCCCGACCGAGCAGGACCCGCCGTGCGAGGTCGATTCCTACGAGACCGTGGTCGACGAGGCCGCGCTCGACCGCTGGATCACGCTCGCGCGGCATCAGGGCTGGATCGCGATCGACACCGAGACGACCGGGATCGACGCGACTCGCGCCGACCTCGTCGGGATCAGCATGGCGCTGCATCCCAACCTCGCCTGCTACGTCCCGCTCGCGCATGGCGGGAGCGGGCTGTTCGCGGAAAAGCCCGAGCAGCTGAGCGTCGAGGTCGCGCTGGCGAAACTGAAGCCGCTGTTCGAGGATCCTTCCGTCCTCAAGATCGGACATAACCTGAAGTATGACATGATCGTGCTCGGGCGGCTGGGCGTCGGCGTCACGCCGTTCGACGACACGATCCTGATGAGCTTCGATCTCGACGCGGGGCTCCACGGCCACAGCATGGACGAGCTCGCCGCGACGCACCTGTCGCACAGCTGCATCGCGTTCAAGGACGTGGTCGGCGTCGGCAAGTCGCAGCGGACGTTCAACGAAATTGATCTGGTCGCCGCCACCCGCTACGCCGCGGAGGATGCCGACGTGACGCTGCGGCTGTGGCGGCGGTTCAAGCCGCGCCTCGCCGCCGAGGGTGCGACGCGCGTGTACGAAATGGTCGATCGCCCGCTCGCGCCGGTCATCGCACAGATGGAGCGACACGGGATCAAGGTCGATCGCGAACGGCTCGCGCAATTGTCGGGGGAGTTTTCCACCCAGATCGGCGCGCTCGAAGTCGACATCCACGCGCTCGCGGGCGGTCCCTTCACGATCGGGAGCCCCAAGCAACTGGGCGACGTGCTGTTCGAGCGGATGGGGATCAAGGGCGGGCGCAAGGGCAAATCCGGGGTCTATTCGACCGACGTCACCGAACTCGAGCGGATCGCCGCTGACAAGGACTCGCCCGGTGAGGACATGGCCACGAAAGTGCTCGAGTGGCGCCAATTGTCCAAGCTCAAGTCGACCTATACCGATGCGCTCCAGGCGCAGATCAACCCCGCAACCGGCCGTGTCCACACATCCTACTCGCTGACCGGCGCGCAGACCGGGCGGCTGTCCTCGACCGACCCGAATTTGCAGAACATCCCGATCCGCACCGAGATCGGCCGCCAGATCCGCGACGCGTTCGTGGCGGAACCCGGCAACGTCCTGCTCGCCGCCGATTACTCGCAGATTGAACTGCGGCTCGCGGCGCACATGGCGGACGTGCCGCAACTCCGCGACGCGTTCGCAAGCGGGGCCGACATCCACAGCCTGACCGCGCAGGAGCTGTTCGGCGAGGTCAACCGCGACACGCGCGGGCGTGCCAAGACGATCAACTTCGCGATCCTCTACGGGATCAGCCGCTGGGGTCTCGCCGGCCGGCTCGACGTCACCGCGGACGAGGCGCAGGCGATGATCGACCGTTATTTCGATCGCTTCCCCGGCATCCGCAATTATATCGCGCAGACCACCGAGACGGTCCGCGCGAACGGCTACACCACCACGCTGTTCGGGCGGAAGACGCACTTCCCGCGCATTTCCTCCAAGATCCAGCACGAACGGCAGGGGGCCGAGCGCGCCGCGATCAACGCGCCGATCCAGGGCACCTCCGCCGACATCATCAAGCGCGCGATGGTGCGGATGGGGCCGGCGTTGCTCGAGGCGGGGCTGCCCAATGTGCGGATGCTGCTGCAGGTGCATGACGAACTCGTGTTCGAACTCCCCGAAGGCGACGTCGCCGCGGCGAAACCCGTGATCGAACGCGTGATGGCGACCGCCGCCGAACCCGCAGTCCAGCTCAGCGTGCCGCTCGGCATCGAGATCGGCACCGGCCTGAGCTGGGGGGCCGCGCATTGACGACAGTAACGGGGGGCGTACCGACCGACCGTGGGGGCACGGACGACGAGATCAACGCATTGGCCAAGGGTGGCCGGACCAATATCCTCGGTTTCCTGATGCGCCTTGTCGCGCGGATCCCGTTCCTGTTCATCGCAGGGCGGCTGTACGGGCCTGACACGCTCGGCACCTTCGCGCGCGCGGTGTTGTTCGTCGAGGTGGCGGCCCTGCTCGCGACCTTCGGGTTGAAGCGGGGCCTCGCGCTCGCGATCAGCGATTCGGATCGCCCGCATGTCGACATCGTGTGGGACTGCCTCGTCGTCGCGGCGCTCGCGTCCTTCCTCGCGAGCGGGTTCCTGCTGCTCGTCCCCGACCTGATGTATCACGGCAGCGCGCCGACCGGGCTCGAACGGCTGTTGCCGTGCATCATCGTCTTCACCGCCTGGTCGGACATCACGCTCGCCGCGCTTGCCTATCGCCGCAACGTGAAAGCGACCGTCACCGCGCGCGCGGTGATCGAGCCGTGGACGATCTCGATCGCCGCGGGCGTGCTGTATCCGATCGCGCCGCATGACGGGCTGGTGATCGCCTATATGCTGTCGATGATCGCCGCGCTGGTCGCGTCGCTGGTGCCGTTCTGGCGGAGTTATGGCGCGCCGGTCGGGTGGCGGCTGCATCCGGGGCGGACGATCGCGCTGATCCGCCGCAACGCGCCGCTCGCCGGCGCGGACGCGCTCGAATGGGGGACGCGCAACGTCGACCGTTCGATCCTGTTCGTGATGTTCGAACCGCGGATCGTCGGCATCTACTGGATGGCGCAACAGGTCGCGTCGATCCCGGGCAAGCTCAAGACGAGCTTCGACCCGATCCTCGGCCCGGTCATCACCACCAGCCTCGCGCGCGGCGACATGGGCGCGATCGCGGCGCAGGTGCGGCAGGTCGGCTTCTGGATCCTCGCCGCGCAGACGGGGCTCGCGCTGATGGGGTCGATCCCGGGCGAGGCGGTGATGGGGACGGTCGGCCCGCAATTCGTCTCGGGCACCGCGGCGCTCGCGTTCCTGCTGTTCGCCGAGGCGGCCGCATCGACCGGCGCGGTGTGCGAATCCGCGCTCGTCTATATCGCGCGGTTGCAGAACATGGCGATCTCGATCGGCATGCTGCTGTTCCAGGTGGCGCTCAGCTTCGGTCTGATCTTCGCGATGCAGTCGGTCGGCTGGCCGGTCGCGTTCCAGGCGGCGGGGCCGGCGGTCGCGTTGTTCGTGTCGGTGACGATCACCTCGATCATCAAATCGACCTATCTGTCGCGGTTGCTCAAGGCCCCCGTGGCTGGATGGCGTTGGGCGATGGCGTGGGCAGTGCTCGCGACCTGCGTCGTGGGGGGCGCGTTCACCGCCTTGCCCAAGCGGTTCGAATGGGCCGAACTCGCGATCGGCGAACCGCTGATGGCGGCGGCCTATCTGTACGTGCTGTACCGCTGGGCGTTCCGCGACGAGGACCGCGCGTTGATCCGGCGGAAACCGGCGGTGGCGGGATAGGCTACGGATGGAGTGGGCGCGCATCGCCGCCCAAGCCCGTCATCCCCGCCTGCGCGGAGATGACGGGTTAACGGGAGGGGAACCCCGCTCGATCAATGCCGGAAGTGGCGCACCCCGGTGAACACCATCGCGAGGCCAGCCGCATCCGCCGCCGCGATCACCTCGTCGTCGCGGATCGAGCCGCCCGGCTGGATCACCGCGGTCGCGCCCGCCTCGACCGCCGCCAGCAAGCCGTCGGCGAACGGGAAGAACGCATCCGACGCGACCGCCGAGCCGATCGTGCGCGGCTCGCCCCAGCCCGCCTTGTCGGCGGCGTCCTTCGCCTTCCACGCCGCGATCCGTGCGGATTCGAGCCGGTTCATCTGGCCCGCGCCGATCCCGGCGGTGCTGCCGCCCTTGGCATAGACGATCGCGTTCGACTTGACGTGCTTAGCGACGGTCCAAGCGAAGCGGCAGTCGGCGAGCTCCTGCTCGGTCGGTGCGCGCTTGGTGACGACCGTCATCTCGGGGTTGGATTCGCCGTCGCGGCTCTGCACCAGCCAGCCGCCGGTGATCGCCTTGGCGAGCAGACCCACCCGCGCCGGATCGGGGAGTTCGCCGGTCAGCAGCAGGCGCAGGTTCTTCTTCGCGGCGAAAATCGCGAGCGCCTCTTCATCCGCATCGGGCGCGACCACGACCTCCGTGAAGATCCCGGCGATCGCGCGCGCGGTCGCGCCGTCGAGCGTGCGGTTGAGCGCGATGATCCCGCCGAACGCCGACACCGTGTCGCACGCGAAGGCGGCGGCGTAAGCGGCTTCGAGCGTCTCGCCGGTCGCGACGCCGCACGGGTTGGCGTGCTTGACGATGACGCAGGTCGGCGCGGCATTCCGATATTCGCTGATCAGGTCGAGCGCGGCGTCCGCATCGTTGAGGTTATTGTAGCTGAGGTCCTTGCCCTGCACCTGCCGCGCCTGGCCGATCCCGCGGGGTGCGGTGCCACCCGCGGTGTAGAACGCCGCCGACTGGTGCGGATTCTCGCCATAACGCAGCGCCTGCCCGCGCTGGAGCGTGATCGCGAGCGTCTCGGGGAAGGCTTCGCCCTGGTCGACCTGGCCGAACCACGTCGCGATCATCCCGTCATACGCCGCGGTCGCGGCATAGGCCTTGGCAGCGAACTTGCGACGATCCACCAGCGTCGTGCTGCCGCCCGCAACCAGTGCATAATCCGCCGGATCGGTGACGATCGCGACGAACGCATGGTTCTTGGCCGCCGAGCGCACCATCGACGGGCCGCCGATGTCGATATTCTCGATGATCTCGTCGCGCTCCGCGCCCTTGGCGACGGTCGCCTCGAACGGATAGAGGTTGACCACGACCAGATCGATCGCGCCGATCCCGTGCTCCTCCATCGAGGCGACGTGCGCCGCATCGTCGCGCACGGCGAGCAGACCGCCGTGGACCACCGGGTGCAGCGTCTTGACGCGGCCGTCCATCATCTCGGGGAAACCGGTCAGGTCCGAAATGTCGCGCACCGCGAGCCCGGCATCGCGAAGCGCCTTGGCGGTGCCCCCGGTCGAGACGAGCTCGACGCCATGCTCCGTCAGCCCCTTCGCGAGATCGACGATACCCGTCTTGTCGGACACCGACAGCAACGCGCGGCGGATCGGGATGGTGGTCATGGGGAGGCTCCAGCGGGAAAGAGGGGCGAAATGTCGCGCACCCCTGCCCGCTCGGGCCGTGAAATTCAATGCGCGCGCTTGAGCACCCAGCCGACATTCGCGCCGCCCGCCGGCGCCTCGCCCGTCACGACGAGCTGCATCGTCGCATGTGGACGCCCCTCGGCGTCGATCCACAGGCTGTCCTCGAACGCGAGCGCCCCGCCACGGCAGCGGAATTGCCACAGCCCCCCGCCGGGCAACCGCAACAGCGCGGCCATGCCATCAGCTGTCGGCGAGAGCTGTATACCAAGCCCGAGGTGGAAGCGGATCGCGAACGTCGACGGCTGGACCTTGCGGCGCTTTGGTGCAGGCAGCAGCACGTCCTCTCCGCGCAGTTCCTTGCCATCGTTGGTCATCACCAGTTGCCGGCGGTGGATCAGCCCGAAGCGGCGGGCATAGCCATCGTGGCTTGCCTCGATCCGGCTCGATGCTTCGCTCTCTTGCCGCACCAGCTCGACCTCGGCGACGCCGCGCCCAAGCGTGCCATCGGCATGGATCGCGGTCGAATTGCTGTCCCCGACGACCAGCGTCGAATGCGCGGCGGTGGTCCGCAGGCCTTCCGCCAGATCGGCGGGAAGCTGCGCGATTCCGGCGCGCGCGCCACCACAATTGACGATGATCCGGTTGCGCCCGTCGGACAGCTCGAACGCGAGCGTCGACGCGCAGCCGCCTTCGACCAGCCGCGCGACCGGCGGCGGCGCGCCGTCGAGGATCAGCACCGCCGACCCCGCCGCCAGCCGCTGATACCCCCAGTCGCGCGCCTGGCGCAGCGGCCGCGTGCGCACCCCGCTCGCCTCGATCACCTGCGAGAGCGCGGCGACGCCATAAGGCGCGCAGCCCTGCCAGCTGCTGAGGTCACGATCGGTATGGCAGATCCCAAGCAACGCGGGCATCAGCTTGCCGAGCGTCTCGGCGAGGAACGCGGGCGGTTCCAGCCGGCGCGCGTCGTAGACGTCGCGCAGGCAGGTCAGCAGCATGATGAAGTCGACCTGCGCGCCCGGCGAGCGCGCGACGTTGCCGCCATCCTCGTAGATCGACGCCTCGAGCCCACGCAGCAGCGCCGCCTCGACCGCGGACTGGCGCGGGTCACCGCCGGGAATCAGCAAGGTCGCCGCGACCACCCCGCACAGCGCGGCGACGCGCGGCGCGCCCTGGGGTGCCTTTTCCGCATTCCGGTCGATATGCCGCGCACCGCGCGCGAGCGTGTTGAGGACACGGCTGCGATAGACCAGGTCCGCCGACGACAGGATCAGCGGCGCATGCGCGGTCCACGCGAGGATGCGCCGGCCCCACAGATCCGCGCGCCATGCGGGTTCGCTGACGGTGTCGGCATGCTGCGCGAGCCACAGCCGCATCAGATGTTCGGCGATCGGCGTCGCCTGCGCACGCGTCGCGACGGTCGACAGGTCGCGCAACCACGCGAAGCTGTGGAAATAGTCCGCAAACCCCTTCGAGAAGACGGGTTTGGCGAGATCGAGCGTCTCGATGTCGTGCGCTTCGCCGCGAAACGTCAGCATCCCCTCGAGCAGCGCATGCCCCCGCTTGACGTCGCCGAGGAACGGATCATCGGGCACCGCGATCAGCTTGAGCGGATGCCGCCCCTTGAGCCGCAGCCCGTGGATCGGGGTGCGCCACGTCAAACGGTGGAAATGCTCCGAGAGGCGTTCGGCGAGCGACAGGCCCTTGTCCCCACCGAGCCGGATCAGCCGCTTGCCCTCGTCGATCCCGTCCTTCGGCCCTGACGGCACGTCGAGCTCGGGGGTCGAGCGATCGCGCATTTAGCGGCGGAGGCCGGCGATGTTGGCGGCATAGGCATCGGGCCCGCCGCGGAAGGTCGCGGTGCCGGCGACCAGCGCATCCGCGCCCGCCGCAATCGCGCGCGGCGCGGTGCCATGGTCGATCCCGCCATCGACCTCGAGATCGATATCATAGCCGCCGTGGTCGATCATCTTGCGGATGCTCTCGATCTTGCGGAGCGAGCTTTCGATGAACGCCTGCCCGCCGAAGCCGGGATTGACGCTCATCACCAGCACCAGGTCGACCATATCGAGGAGATAATCGAGCGCCTTCGCCGGGGTCTGCGGCGTTAGCACGACGCCCGCGCGCTTGCCGAGGCTTCGGATGTGCTGAAGGCTGCGATGCGTGTGCGGCCCCGCCTCGACATGGATGCTGATCGTGTCGGCGCCAGCTTCCGCGAACGCATCGAGATACGAGTCGACCGGCGCGATCATCAGGTGGACGTCGAGCGGCTTGGCGGTGTGCGGGCGGATCGCCTTCACCACGCCCGGCCCGATCGAGATGTTGGGGACGAAATGGCCGTCCATTACGTCGACATGGATCCAGTCCGCGCCGGCGGCGTCGATCGCGCGGACCTCCTCGCCAAGCTTGGCGAAATCGGCCGAGAGGATGGAAGGGGCGATGCGGACGGGGCGCTGGGACATGATGCGCCAAGCCTGTAGCACGCCGGGGATACGGGACAAGCGCTCAACGCTCCCCGGCAAGATGCTCAGCCCTGCCGTTGCCAGCGCGCGATGAAGAAGCCGTCGTTGCCGCCGGGCTTGACCATCCCGGGCAAGGTCCGCACGCACCCCTTGGCGTCTGGCACGATCCCCGCGGGGAGTTCGTCCACCCCGACCGGCACCAGCGCAAAGTCGGGCCGCGCCGCGGCGAAGCGTTCGCGCTGCTTCTCGCCCTCGGCGGGTTCGAGCGAGCAGGTCGCGAAGACGAGCGTCCCGCCCGGCTTGACCCATTCCGCCGCACGCGTCAGCAAACTGGTCTGCAACGCCGCGAGATCGGTGATCTGCGACGGCCGTACGCGGTGGAGCACGTCGGGGTGCCGGCGGAAGATCCCGGTCGCGCTGCACGGCGCATCGAGCAGCACCGCATCGACCGGCGCGGGTGGTGCCCATTCAAGCACGTCCGCCTCGACGATCTCCGCCGACAGGCCGGTCCGCGCGAGGTTGTCGCGAAGTCGCGCCAGACGACTTTCGGACGCATCGACCGACGTCACCTGCCAGCCCGCGCTCGCGAGCTGCATCGTCTTGCCGCCCGGCGCGGCGCACAGGTCGAGCGCGGTGCCGGTCCCCTTGCCCAGCAGGCGCGCGGGCAGCGACGCGGCGATATCCTGCACCCACCAACGACCTTCCTCGAACCCGGGAAGCTCGGGGACATGCGCCGAATCGATCCGGACATGCCCGGGCAGCAGCGAGACGCCGCCCAGTTCCTCGACGAACCGCGCGGTCTCGTCCCAGTCGGCGAGCGTCAGGTCGAGCGGCGGGGGGGCTGCCATCGCTTCCTCGGCAGCGTGGATGCCGTCGTCGCCCCACGCAGCATGCCAGCGTAGCGCGACCGCATCGGGCAGCGTCGGCAATTCGGGGAGCTGGTCGCCATTCCGCGAGAGCGTCCCGAACACGCCGTGGACGAGCTTGCGCGGGCCGCCGTCGACCAGCGGCAGCACGGTCGCGATCGCGGCATGCGACGGCGTGCCAAGCGACAGCGCCTGCACCAGCGCGATGCGGAGCGCAAAGCGCGCCTTCGAATCATCGGGCAGCCGCGTCTTGGTCGCCGAGTCGATCAGCGCATCCAGATCGGGCAGCCGCCGCAGCACTTCCGCCGCGATCGCATGCGCGAGCGCGCGGTCATCGGCGCGGTCGATCCCCGCGGTGGCGCGACCGATCGCGGCTTCGAGCGGCAGACCCTGGCGCAGCACCGCGTCGAGCATCCGGAGCGCAGCGCGGCGCGCAGGCACGCCGGGGGCCTCTACGGGCTCTGGACGGGGCATGTAACGGCGAGGGGGTGGCAAGGTCACGGGCTTGAACTCTACGCAAAGGACCGCCAATTGGCGGGGGACGCCTTATCTCATGCGTCTGCAAGGAAGTCCCTCATGGCCGCTCGTCCGCCGCATGTGAAGCCACCTGCCTATCTCAGCAAGAATACGCCGGTCCCAGCGCCCGACCCCAAGCCCGCTGACCGCGACGCGCGCGACCATCTCGGGCTCGATCCGACGCGTTATGGCGACTGGGAGCTGAAGGGCATCGCGATCGATTTTTGAGGGGCGGACGTCACGCCGGCGCGCGAGCCCTGTACGAAACGCCCCGTCACCCCGGGCTCGTCCCGGGGTGACGTAGCAAGGGTGCTCCCGGCGACGTTCGCCGGAGCGTTGGCCTACCTAGCGCGCCTCGCGCCGCAATGGCCGCGCGAGCAGTGCCTCGATCACCGCGCCCACTTCCGCGCCTTCCAGCAAAGCACAGACCGCTGCGACCACCGGCATCTCGACCCCAATCGCCGCCGCCGCCGCGCGCAGCACCGGCGCGGTCGCCGCGCCTTCCGCCACCGTCACGCGATCGGCGAGCAAATCCTGCGCGCGCCGCCCCTGCCCAAGCCCGACCCCGAGCGAAAAATTGCGCGATGCGGTCGACGAACAGGTCAGCACCAGATCACCCAGCCCCGACAGGCCGCTCAACGTCTCCGCCTGCGCGCCGCGCGCCAGCCCGAACCGGACCATCTCTGCAAAGCCGCGCGCGATCAGCGCGGCGCGCGCATTCTGCCCGAGCCCTGCGCCTTCGACCACGCCACACGCGATCGCGAGCACGTTCTTGACCGCGCCACCGATCTCCGCACCCGTCACGTCGGTGGTCGCATAGGGCCGCAGCGCCGGTCCCGCGAGCCGGTCCGCCAGCGCCGCCCCGAGCGCCTCGTCGGCGCATGCCAGCGTGACCGCAGTCGGTTGCCCGGCGGCAACTTCATGCGCGAAAGTCGGTCCCGAAAGCACCGCGATCGGCGCGGCGGGATGGACCTGCTGCGCGACCTCGCCGACCAGCATTTGCGTTCCCGCCTCGATCCCCTTGGCGCACAGCACCAGCGGGGTCGCCCCCACCGCCGTCTCGGCGAGCACCGCGCGGACATGCTGCGCGGGCACGACGACGAGCAGCGCATCGCAGACCGACAAGGCGCCGAGCGACCCGGTCGCGACGATCGTCTCGGGGAGCGTGATCCCGGGCAGGAAGCGCGCATTCTGGTGAGTTGCGTTCACCCCCGCGACGACATCCGCCTCGCGCGCCCACAGCAGGACCTCTTCGCCGCCGCGCGCCGCGACCTGCGCGAGCGCGGTGCCCCAGGCGCCGCCGCCGATGACCCCGATCTTCATGCCTTCACTCCCGCGCCACGCACCGCTTCCGCGCCCGGATCGAGCGGCCAGCGCGGCCGCGCGGCGACATCGAGCGGGTCGGTCAGCCCGGCGGCAAAGCGTTCCGCCCCGGCCCAGCCGATCATCGCGGCGTTGTCGGTACACAGCCACAAGGGGGGTGCCACGAAGCGCAACCCGTTCGCCCCCGCCAGATCGGACAGCGCGGTCCGCACCGCACCATTCGCGGCGACCCCGCCCGCGACGACCAGCGCGGTCGCATGATGCGCCTGCCCCAGCGCGCGCACCGTCCGGTCGAGCAGGCAATCGACCACCGCCTGCTGGAACGACGCGGCGATATCCTCGACCGACCAGATTGCGGCCGCCTGCGCGCGCACGACCGCGCTTTTCAGCCCGGCGAACGAGAAGTGCGGCTCGGGCGACCCCTTCAGCGGCCGCGGCAGCGGGACGATCGGACGACCGGCGCGCGCGGCGACCTCGACCGCCGGGCCACCCGGGAAGCCGAGCCCCAAAACTTTGGCGGTCTTGTCGAACGCCTCGCCCGCGGCATCGTCGATCGTCGTCGCGAGCCGCCGATAGCGGTTCACGCCCTCGACCAGCAGCAACTGGCAATGCCCGCCGGACACCAGCAGCAGCAGATACGGAAAATCGAGATCCGGATCGGACAGGCGCGGGCTGAGCGCATGGCCTTCGAGATGATTGACCGCGATCAACGGCTTGCCTGCGGCATGCGCGAGCGCCTTGCCCGTTACCAGCCCGACCATCACGCCGCCGATCAGCCCCGGCCCCGCAGTCGCGGCGATCGCGTCGACCTCGGCGAGCGTGACGCCCGCGTCCGCCAGCGCCGCCTCGATCAGCGGGGCGAGCACCTCGACATGCGCGCGCGCCGCAATTTCGGGAACGACGCCGCCATACGGGCGATGCGCCGCCTCCTGCCCCGCGAGCCGATGCGCCAGGACCTGACGATCCGACGTGACGAGCGCGGCGGCGGTTTCGTCGCAGCTGGATTCGAGACCGAGAATGAGTGCCATGCGCCATCCCTACCGCGCCGCCCGCCACTTGTCGAAGGCGAGCCGGTTCGTCATGACTGGCGACGAAGGGAGCATGCGTGACACAATCGCTCAAGTTGGCGCTCAAGCTGGGAACCCGCGGCTCGCCGCTCGCGCTCGTCCAGGCCAATATGGTGCGCGAGGCGTTGTGCGCCGCGCACGGCTGGGACCGCGACAGGGTCGAGATCGTCCCGATCCGCACCACCGGCGACCGGCGACAGGACGTCGCGCTCGCCGAGATCGGCGGCAAGGCGCTGTGGACCAAGGAACTCGACCGCGCGCTGCTGGCGGGCGAGATCGATTTCGCGGTCCATTCGATGAAGGATGTCGAGACCGTCCGGCCCGAGGCGATCAGCATCGCGGCGATGCTGCCGCGCGCCGACGTGCGCGACCGGATCATCGGCGCGGACAGCGTCGTCGCGTTGCGCGAGGGCGCTATCGTCGGCACGAGTTCGCCGCGCCGGGTCGCGCAGGTCAAGCGGTTGCGCCCCGATCTCGTCACGATCCTGCTGCGCGGCAACGTCGATACGCGGCTCGCCAAGGTGACCGCGGGCGAGGTCGATGCGACGCTGCTCGCCGCCGCCGGGCTCGAACGGCTCGGGCGAGTCGAGGTCGGCACCTGCATTCCGACCGAGGTGATGCTCCCCGCCCCCGCGCAGGGCGCTGTCGGAATCGAGGCGCGCAGCGCCGACGATCGGGTCCGTGGATGGCTGTCCGCGATCGACCACCCGCCGACGCATCGCTGCGTGCTGATCGAGCGCGCGTTGCTCGCGGTGTTGCAGGCGGATTGCCACTCGCCGGTCGCAGCGCTTGCGACGCTCGACGGCGAGACGGTAACGCTGCGCGGCGAACTGTTCGCCGAGGATGGCAGCGCGCATGTCGCGGGCAGCCTGACCGGCACGCTCGATGATCCGACGCTCGCCACGCGACTGGCGCAGGACCTGCTCGACCGCGCGCCGCCGCCGGTCCGCGCGCTGTTTGCGGGATGACGCTGCGGCTGGTCGTGCTCCGGCCCGAACCCGGCAACGCCGCGACCTGCGCGCGCGCAGAAGCAGCCGGGTTCGAAGCGATGGCGCTCCCCCTGTTCGCGGTCGAGCCGCTCGACTGGACCGTACCCGACCCCGCCCGGCACGACGCGCTGATCCTGACCAGCGCAAACAGCCTGCGCTTCGGCGGCGATGGGCTCGCGGCATTGCGAAGCCTGCCAGTGATCGCGGTCGGCGCGCATACCGCGGCGGCCGCGCGCGACTACGGGTTTGACGTCATGGCGACGGGGAGCGGCAATGCCGCCGACATCCTTGCGCTCGCGGCACATCACGGCATCGCGCGCGCGCTGCACCTGACCGGGCATGATCGAACGCTCGAGGCGGGCGGCGTGATCGCGACGTTGATCCCGGTCTATCGCAGCGCCGCCGTGCCGGTCGAACCGTTCGCGCTGGCGGTGCTCGACCACGGCGTCGCGCTGCTCCACTCGGCGCGCGCGGCGAAACGGATCGCGGCGCTGGTCGACGCCGCCGAGACTCGTGCGACGATCGCGCTGGCCGCGTTCAGCCCGGCGATCGCGGCGGCGGCAGGCGTCGGCTGGCGTGCGATCGTCACCGCTGCGACCCCCGATGACGCGGCACTGTTCGCAGCCCTCGCACCGCTTGCGCCGACGAAGCGTTGACCGTTTGCGTCAGGACGATGATAAGGCAAGCCTATGGACGAAACCGCGCCAACCGTCCCCGAGACCGATTTCGCTGCACGCTCGCGTGTCGAGACCGCCACCGCTCCGACAGTGCCCCCCTTCACACCACCCCCGTACACGCCGTCGGTCCCAGCGGGCCGGCGCGGCATGGGATGGCGCATGGGGGTCGCGCTCGGGCTGATCGCATTCCTGATCGGGGTCGGCGCGACCGCTTTCTTCGTAACGCGCTTCGGCAAGGACGGTGACGGCAAGCAGGTCGCGACGATGACGCTGCCCGTCTCGAACGGCCAACCCCCGGTCGTCATCCTGCCGGGCAAGCCGGGTGCGCCGGTCCCCGCGATCGATCTCGCCGCCTTGACCGGTCGCGAGGAGCAGCTCGCCGCAAAGCTTGCCGAACTGGAAGCGCGCGAGACGGGAATCGACCAGGATGCGCAGCAGTCTGCGGCTTATGCGACCCGCAGCGAGGGGCTGATGGTCGCGTTCGCCGCACGACGCGCGCTCGATCGCGGGCTCAACCTCGGTTTCCTCGAACAGCAATTGCGCAAGCGCTTCGGCACGTCCCAGGCGGCAGCGGTGGCGTCGATCACCCAGGCGGCGCGCAACCCGGTGACGCTCGAGGACCTGCGCGCCGGGCTCGACGGGGTCACCCCCGAATTGATGACCGGCGTCGGCAGCAGCGGCTGGCTCCAGAGCCTTGGGCGCGAAATCCGCAACCTGGTCGTGCTGCGTCGCGCGGGCACGCCCTCGCCGCTCCCGATCGACCGGATCGCACGCGCCCGGCGGCTGCTCGAAGCGGGACAGGTAGAGGCGGCGCTCGCCGAGGTGTCCCGCATGCCAGGGGCGAGCCAGGCGACCCGCTGGACCGAAGCGGCGCGCCGCTACATCGGTGCGCGCCATGCGCTCGACACGATCGAAAGCGCCGCGATCAATGCCCCGGGCGTCGAGCCGAAGGCGAGCGTGCAGGCGCCACCGGCAGCGCCAGTGGCGCCAGCTCCGGCGCAACCCGATGCCGCGGAAGCGGGGACGTCCCCCGCAGTCTAGCGAACGTCGCGAGTCAACCGCCCCCTACCGCCCCTTACCCCGAACAGCGCTCGATCAACGCCATCGCCCCATGCGGTGCACGCACCTTGGCGCCGTTGATGAAGAAGACGAACGTATCGCGTGGCTGCGTGGGTGCCGCGTCCGCGACATAGGGCAATCCCTCGGGCGATCCGCCCGCCGCCCAGTCCCGCGCCGCCGCGGCCCAGCGATCGAGCGCTGCCGGGGCGTAACCCGCTGGCTCCTCCTCGACCGCCGCCTCGAGCCGCGCATAGACGAAGTCCCCGCTCACGTCCGCAATCGCGAGATAGTCGGTCGAATCGGCATAGACGATCGCGACTCCCGCCGCGCGCGCCAGTGCGACGAATTCGGGTACGAGGAAACTGTCGTGCCGCACCTGCACCGCGTGGCGCAGCGCGATACCATCCTGGCTGGCGGGCAGCAGCTTGAGGAACGCGCCGAAATCGTCGGGATCGAACTTCTTGGTCGCCATGAACTGCCACAGGATCGGCCCGAGCCGGTCGCCAAGCTCGGTGATCCCCTGCCCGGTGAATCTGGCGATTGATTCGCCCGCCTCGGCGAGTACCTTGCGGTTGGTGCAATAGCGCGACGCCTTGAGGGTGAAGACGAACCCGTCGGGCACCGCCTTTGCCCAGGACGCGAAGGTCGCGGGCTTCTGCGACGAATAATAGGTGCCGTTGACCTCGATCGCGGTCAGCTTGGACGCGGCATAGTCGAGCTCGCGCTTCTGCGCCCATTTCTCGGGGAAGAACGTCCCCCGCCAGGGCTCGTAGGTCCAGCCGCCAATGCCGATTCGGATATCGCCGTGTGTCATGCCGGCGATGCTAGCCGACCCGGTTGGCGCGGCCTACCACAACCGGCTGCCGGGAATGCCCTTGAACGGCCCGGCGAAGGCGCTGGTGATCCAGCCGCCGTAGAAGTCGCCGGGTTGCGGCGTCACCGTCTCGCCGTCCACGCTGCACCGGTCGAACGGCGCAGCGTAGAAGGCGACATGGTCGCGCAGCATCGCGAAACCGGGGGTCGGGTTGGCGTAGCTCCACCCGACCCGCGGCAGCACGTCATCCTCCACCACCACGTCCCAATAGGCCGCATTCCCCTTCCACTCGCAGAACGACGCGCCGGGCGCACGCCGCAGCACGCCGTCGCGAATATCCGCGCGCGGGATGTAGTAGCTCGGCGGATGGCTCGTCTCGAGCGTCCGCACCGTCGCGCGACTGTCCGCGACCACGATCCCGAGATGCTCGATCACGACATGCGCGGTGGTCGCTTGAGCGATTGCGGGGCGCGGGAACGCCCAGACGCTTTCCTGCCCGGGCAGCACGGGATCGGGTTTGGGCCACATGGTCCGGTCAGTCGGTCGCGACGTCGGCGGCGTCGAACTCGGCGAACGCGCTGCGGATTTCACCGGCGCGCGCCTCGTCCGCGACATCGACCGAAACGATCACCCGGCCATTCAGCGCGGCATCGTCGCGCGATTCGGGGCTGGGCTCGCCAGCTTCGGCGTCCGACCCGGCGGTTTCCTCGCCTGCCGTGTTCTCGTCGCCCGCGGCAGCAATGAAGATGTCGGTCCGCTCGATGCCCTGTTCCTGGACGAGCCGTTCGACCGTCATCTCGGCTTCGCGACGGGTGGCGAAGGTTGCGGTGAGCGTGGTTGCCATGGCGATGAATCCTCTCTCGGCGCGCTTCGTGCGCGCCCTCCCCGCTT
The DNA here is from genome assembly GCF_000251145.1 of Sphingomonas sp. PAMC 26621. GTDB lineage: Bacteria > Pseudomonadota > Alphaproteobacteria > Sphingomonadales > Sphingomonadaceae > Sphingomonas. The sequence goes on from NZ_AIDW01000003.1 coordinate 111,314, forward strand.
AAACGCCTTTGCCAAATGATCGCTCCCGGCAAAATGAACGCAGGCGACGGACCGCGCGTTTGGCGCTCGTGACTTCGTTCATTGATCCCGCCCCCCGAACCTGGCGTCCGCGCCGCCTGCTCATCACCCGCTCGGCGCGCGACTGGGCGCACGGTCGCGACATCGCCGCGCGTGCCGCCGCGCAGGGCGTCGCCGTGGTCGACTTGCCCAACGATCGGGTGGTGTGGGACCAGCCCGACGATCCGCGCGCCGCCTATGCGGAAGCGAAGGCGACGCTCGCGGTCGTCGTCGCGCCGCCGTCGAAGCTCAGGCTCGAACCGATCGCGCCGAGCGCGGACTGGCGGGTCGATCTGGCGGCGGGATGCCCCGCGCATTGCAGCTATTGTTATCTCGCGGGCTCGCTCAAGGGCCCGCCAATCACGCGGGTCTATGCCAATCTCGACGAGATCCTCGGCGTCCTGCCCCGCTACATGGATCAGGGGACGATCACCTCGCGCTCCGCCGCCCGTGCGCATGAGGGAACCACGTTCGAGGCGAGCTGCTACACCGATCCGCTGGGCATCGAGCCGCTGACGGGGTCGCTGTCGCGCATGATCGCATGGTTCGGCGCGTCGGATGCCGCGACCCAGCTTCGCTTCACCACCAAGTTCGCGGACGTCGCGCCGCTGCTCGGACTCGATCACCAGGGCCGGACCCGGATGCGCGCGTCGATCAATCCCGCGCGCTACGCTCGCTTCGAAGGCGGCACCGCGCCGGTCGCGGCGCGGCTTCATGCGCTGCGGCGGATGGCGGACGCGGGCTATCCGGTCGGGCTGACGATCGCGCCGATCATCGCGGCGGACGGATGGGAAGCGGCGTACGATACGCTGCTCGCGGACGCCGCGGCGTTGCTTGCCGAAGTTCCGGACTTGACCGTCGAGCTGATCACGCACCGTTTCACCAGCGGCTCGAAGGCAGTGCTCGACAGCTGGTACCCCGGCTCCGCGCTCGACATGACCGACGCCGACCGCGTCACCAAGCGCACCAAGTTCGGCACCGAAAAACAGGTGTATGACGCCGCGACGATGAAACGGCTGCGCGCGTGGTTCACCCGCGAGATCGCGCGGCGCTTGCCGCTGGCACGCGTGCTGTACTGGACGTGACGCGCGAATCGGCGGCCGTCCGTACGGCGGATCCCCGAGGGGAATGATATCGATGTAGGAAGTCGCTGGAGCGGGCGAAGGGATTCGAACCCTCGACCCCAACCTTGGCAAGGTTGTGCTCTACCCCTGAGCTACGCCCGCTCTGGCGCTGTGTGCCGGACTGTGGAGCCCGGCGGGTAGGGGGGGGCCTCTAACACCGGGTTGGCAGGTCGGCAAGCGTCTTTTCGCACAATCGCGAAAAGGGTTGGCTTGTCGGCCCTCGCCCCCACATAAGGCGCTACGACCCGAACGAATTGGAGCATCTCTTGGCGACCCTGGGAATGAGCGCAGTCGAACGTGACGCGGTGGAGGCATTCCGCCGCGACGTGGTCGAACCATCGATGACCAAATTGGTGATCATCGACTTCTGGGCGGAATGGTGCGGCCCGTGCAAGGCGCTGACCCCGGTGCTGGAAAAGGTCGCGGCCGCCTATGCCGACAAGGGCGTGGTGCTCGCCAAGGTCGATACCGACAAGAACCAGTTCATCGCGGCGCAATTCCAGATCAAGTCGATTCCGACCGTCTATGCGATGTACCAGGGGCAGCTCGTCGCCGACCTGACCCCCGCGCGGACCGAATCGGCGTTGAAGACGATGCTCGACCAGTTGCTCAAGCAATTGCCGATCGAGACCGAAGCCGCGCAGGGCGAGGCCGAGATCGAGCCGTTGATCGCGATGGGCGAGGAAGCGCTCGCCGAGGGCGATGCGGACCGCGCCGCCGCCATCTTCCGCCAGATCGCCGAGATCGCGCCCGATCATCCCGCGGTCAACGCGGGCTTCGTCCGCGCGCTGGTAGCCGCAGGCGAGCTCGACGCGGCGCAGGAGCACCTTGCCGCGATGCCCGAGGACACCGCCAAGCATCCCGAGATCGAACGCGCCCGTGCCGCGCTGGCGCTGGCGCAGGATGCGACTCCGGTCGATGATCTCGCCGGGCTCGCCGCCGAGGTTGCCGCCAACCCCGGCGATTTCGACAAGCGGTTCGCGCTCGCTAACGGCCAGATGGCAGCGAACGACCGCGATGCGGCCGCGACCACGTTGCTCGCGATGATCGCCGAGGATCGCGCCTGGAACGAAGGCGCCGCCCGCACGCAGTTGCTCAAGCTGTTCGAGGTGGTCGGGCTTGAGGACCCGTGGGTGTCGGCGCAGCGTCGCAAGCTTTCCGCGATCCTGTTCGGATGACGATCTCCCGCCTCTCGATCTTCCCGCTGCCGGGCGCATTGCTGTTCCCGGGGATGCATCTGCCGCTCCACATCTTCGAGCCGCGCTACCGCGCGATGATCTCGGACGCGATGGCGCGCGATCGCCGGATCGGGATGGTCCAGCCGCGTCCCAACGTGCCCGCCCGGCCCGACAAGCCGCTGCTGTTCGACATCGGCTGCATCGGCAAGATCGCCGAATTCGAGGCGAGCGAGGACGGGCGCTACAATCTGATCCTCGAGGGGCTGTCGCTGTTCCGCATCGTGCGCGAGCTCGATGTCCCGACCGCGTTCCGCCAGGTCGAGGCGGAACTGATCGCCTCCCCCGAATCGCCCGAGGTACTGTCGCTGTCGCGGCGCGCGGCGCTGGAGAGCGAATCGCGGGCATTTGCTGATTCGCAAGGATATGCGGTCGACTGGGATGCAGTGACGCGGCTCGACGACGAGGCTTTGGTCAACGGCATCGCGCAGATCGCGCCGTTCGACGTGGCGGCCAAGCAAGCGCTGCTCGAAGCGGAACGGATCGAGGAACGCGCCGAGCTGATCATCCAGCTGATGCAATTCTTCGGGCGGCACGACGGCGAGGATTCGGTGACGCTGCAATAAGCGAACCACGGTCGCTTGCCTGCAGCTCGCGGTGTGTATAGATACACATCGATAGTGAGAGGAGCTGTTTCGATGGCTATCGTTGTTTACCCCGCCATCGTGGAACGCGCTCAGGAGGGCTTCAGCGTCTTCTTCCCCGACCTGCCGGGATGCACGTCAGCCGGTGCCACGATCCAGCAGGCGGCGCTTGCGGCAGAAGAGGCGCTGTCCGGGCATCTGCTGGTATCTGCGGACCATGGCGATCCGGTCGCCGACCCGACGCCGCTGGATACGCTCGAGCGGGACCCGGAAGTCGAGGAAGTCGCGCGGATATTGGTCCGATCGGACCGTCCGGGTCGATCGGTGCGGCTGAATATTACGCTGGACGAGGGCCTGGTGGCGGCGATCGACCGCGTTGCGACCAATCGATCCGGCTTTCTGGCTGAGGCAGCGCGCCATGAGCTGGCGGCGCGGAAAGCCACCTTGCGTTGATCGCCGCACGACCGACCTACCGCAACTTCACCCCGCTTTGCTTTTCGATGCTCTTCAGCGTGCCGATCGCGAGGTCGGATTTGGGATGCGGTACGGTGACGGTCCCCGGCTTGGTCGGATGCCGAAACTGGATGTGGCTGCCTTCCTGACGGACCGGCGCCCAGCCATCCTGCTTGAGCCGCGCGATGACATCCCTGCTCCTGATGCGACCGCCCCCCTTAAACCATCATCCCCTGCAGCAGCTTCGGCACATCCCCGCTCTCGCCGCGCGCCTCGGCGATGAAGCGGCGCTTGAGCGGCGGCATCTTCTGCACCGCGGACAGGCCGAATCGCCGCACCGCATTGGCGGTCTTGCCCTTCACGCCGAACAGCCGCGTCAGCCCGTCGGTCGCGACCGAGACCATCAGCGTGTCGAGGCTCCGCCACCGGTCGTAGCGCGCGAGCAGCGCGGGATCGCCCAAATCGAGCCCGCTGCGCTTGCCCTCGACCAGCACCTCGACCAGCGTCGCCACGTCGCGGAAGCCGACGTTGACCCCCTGCCCCGCGATCGGGTGAATCCCGTGCGCCGCATCGCCGACCAGCGCGAGCCGGTTCGACACGATCTTCGCGGCATGATGAAAACCGAGCGGATAGCTCGACCGCGCGCCCAACGGCCCGAGCTTGCCGAGGAACCCGCCGATTCGCTTGTCCGCCTCGGCGAGCCAGCCACGGTCGGACAGCTTCATCATCCCCGGCGCCTGGTCGCGCGTGACCGACCAGACGATGCATGAGCGATGCCCCTGCGCGTCGTCGTTGAGCGGCAGGATCGCGAACGGGCCGTCGGGATAGAAAATCTCGAACGCGATGTTCTCGTGGCTATGCTCGTGGTGCAGCGACGTCACGATCGCCGCATTGTCATAGGTCCAGCGCGCGACGTTGAGCCCCGCCGCCTCGCGCGTCGGCGAATTGCGCCCTTCCGCCGCGATCAGCAGCGGCGCGCGAATCACCGCGCCCGAATCGAGCGTCACGGTGACGCCGGAGGCTGCGCGATCGACCGATACCGCGCGCGTCTTCATCCGCACGTCGACGTTCTTCGCGCCCGATGCCGTCTCGAACAGCGCAGCGCGTAGCCGCCGGTTCTCGACCATATGGCCAAGTGCCTCCTCGCTCGAATCGGGTTCGAAATCGAGCGCGCCGGGTTCGAGCCCGTCGCTCACCCGGATCCCCTTGATCGGGCAGGCGATTGGCGCGACTTTCTCGGCCACGCCGATCGCGCCGAGCATCCGCCACGGTGCCCCCGCAATCGCCGAGGCGCGCCCGTCGAACCCTGCTGCGAGGATGACCTCGGGGTCCGCAATGTCGATGACGATCGCCGACATGTTGTGCGCATCGAGCGCCACCGCGAGCGCGCTGCCGACGAGTCCACCGCCGAGAATGATGACGTCTGCTGTATCCATGCCTAGTCTGTAAGCCTCTCGCGCGACGCTGCCAATCGCGGAAAACTTGACGCGACCGCGTGGGCGAGCGATGAATCCAAGGGCACAGACAGCGAACATCGGGAAGACATTGCATCATGGCGAGCCAAGCGCAGCCACCGCTCTGGCGTGAGACGGTCAAGGCAGGCGCCGTGCGCAGCGGCGCGCTGCTCGGCGCGTTCACGCTGCTTACGCTCGTCGTGCTGATGGTGATCGTCATCGCAAGCTATCACGCGAGCGATCCGTCGCTCAACACCGCCTCGGCGGGTCCGGCGCACAATTGGCTCGGGCGTCCCGGCGCGCTCGTCGCGGATGCGGCGTTCTGGGTCTTCGGCCCGGCGGTGGTGCTGCTGCTACCGACGCTACTGCTGATCGCGCTGCGGTTGTGGCGCGACGTGCCGGTCGGGCGCTGGCGCCGGATGCTGCTCGCGTCGACGGGCGGGACTCTGCTCGCCGGAACGACGTTCGGGCTGGTGTCGGGCGCGGCGGTCGCGTGGTTGCCGGCGGGGTATGGCGGCGTATTCGGGCTTGCCTTGTCCAATCTGCTGCGGCTCGCGATCGGGCTGATCGGCGATCCGGTCGCGATCCTGTGGACGACACGCGGGATCGCGACGGCGTTCGGGATCGCCGCGCTGGTGCTGTGGGCGTACAGCTTCACGATCGACATGGCCGAGCGCACGCTGCGGATCCCGCAAATCGCCAGGCGGTTGAGCGACGCACGGCGCGAACGCGCGGCAATCGCCGGGTTCGACGACGATGACGGCATGGAGGACGCCGAAGACGACGCCAAGCCCGCGCGCAAGGTCTCGATGCCGCGCGCGGTCGCAGCGCCCGATCCGCGCCCCGGCCCGGTGATCTCGGACCGCCAGATCGCGCAATCCCCCCCGCGCCCGCGGACGCAACAGACCTCGCTCGATCTTGGCGACAACACGCAGCTTCCGCCGCTCGACCTGCTGATCCCGACCCCGCCAGCGCCGGGCGGGCAGATCGACAAGGCAGCACTCGAACGCAATGCGCGGCTGCTCGAGACGGTGCTCGACGATTTCCACGTCAAGGGATCGATCATTAACGTCCGCCCCGGCCCGGTCGTCACGATGTACGAGCTCGAACCCGCGAGCGGAATCAAGGCGAGCCGCGTGATCCAGCTCGCCGACGATATCGCGCGCAACATGTCCGCGGTGTCGGCGCGCGTCGCGACGATCCCCGGGCGCACCGTGATCGGGATCGAACTCCCCAACGTCCGCCGCGAGATGGTGGGCCTGCACGAACTGATCGGGTCGCAGACCTTCGAGGATCAGTCCGCGTCGCTCCCGCTGGTGCTCGGCAAGAACATCGCGGGCGATCCCGTCATCGCGGATCTCGCGCCGATGCCGCATCTGCTCGTCGCGGGCACCACCGGCTCGGGCAAGTCGGTCGGGCTCAACTGCATGATCCTGTCGCTGCTGTACCGATTGAAGCCCGACCAGTGCAAAATGATCATGATCGATCCCAAGATGCTCGAACTGAGCATGTATGACGACATACCGCATCTGCTCTCGCCGGTCGTGACCGATCCCGCCAAGGCGGTTCGCGCGCTCAAATGGGCGGTCGAGCAGATGGAGGATCGCTATCGCCAGATGTCGTCCATGGGCGTGCGCAGCCTCGCCAGCTTCAACGAGAAGGTGAAGACCGCCAAGGCCAAGGGCCAGCCGCTCGGGCGCAAGGTCCAGTGCGGCTATTCCGAGACGGGCCAGCCGATCTACGAGGAAGAAACACTCGATTATCAGGTGCTGCCGCAGATCGTCGTGATCGTCGACGAGCTTGCCGACCTGATGATGACCGCGGGCAAGGAAGTCGAATTCCTGATCCAGCGGCTTGCGCAAAAGGCGCGCGCGGCGGGCATTCACCTCATCATGGCGACGCAGCGCCCGTCGGTCGACGTCATCACCGGCGTGATCAAGGCGAACCTGCCGACGCGAATCAGCTTCCACGTCACCTCGAAGATCGATTCGCGCACCATCCTCGGCGAACAGGGCGCGGAGCAGCTGCTCGGCAAGGGCGACATGCTCTACATGCCCGGCGGCAAGGGGATCGTCCGCGTGCACGGCCCGTTCGTGTCGGACGACGAAGTCCGCGCGGTCGCCGATCACTGGCGCGCGCAGGGGCAGCCCGATTACATCCAGTCGGTCACCGAGGAGCCAGAGGAGAGCTTCGCGCTCGACGGCGCGCCGACCGGCGAGGACAGCAAGGAAGACCAGCAATATCGCGCCGCGGTGCAGCTCGTGTGCGAGAGCCAGAAGGCGTCGACCTCGTGGGTCCAGCGGCAGTTGCGCGTCGGGTATAACAATGCCGCACGGCTGATCGAGCGGATGGAGAAGGATGGCGTGGTGAGCCGGCCCGATCATGTCGGACGGCGCGAGGTGTTGCGGGACCGGGATGGGCATCCGGTTTGAGGGGTCGCCGGCGGTTCACGGCGCGTTCAAGCGCGCGCTGGCTTTAAATGTTGATCGTTCAGCAAGCGTGCGCTTCCCCGGCGAAGGCCGGGGCCCAGGAGCGAGCGGATAGAAGCGGGTGCTGCGCGCGTTACCTTGGCCAGCTCTACTGGGCCCCGGCCTTCGCCGGGGAAGCACAGCCGTTAAAACCGGGGAGCCCTGCTCCCCGCGTCAGGAGAATCCTTCGTGTCGTTTCGCTACGCCCTTCTCGTTCCGTTCCTCGCCGCCCCCGGACTCGCGATGGCAGCGCCGTCCGCCGACCTGACGCTGGTGCAGAAGCACCTCCAGGCGGTCAAATCGATGACCGCCGACTTCGCGCAGGCCGATCGCGCGGGCAAGGTGCTGACCGGCACGCTGACGCTCAAGCAGCCCGGCAAGATCCGCTTTCAATATGAAAAGGGCGTGCCGATCCTGATCGTCGCCGATGGCAAGTCGCTTTGGTTTCTCGATTATTCGGTCGGCCAAAAGCAACGCTGGCCAATCGGCGGGTCGCCGCTGGGAATCCTGCTCGATCCGTCGCGCGACATGAGCGCGATCGCGACCGTCGTCCCGACCGGCAATCCCGAGCTTGTCTCGGTCGATGCCGCCGACCCCAAGCATCCCGAATATGGCCGGATCAACCTGGTTTTCAAACGCAATGCCGCCGCGCCCAACGGGCTGATGCTGCAGGGTTGGGTCACGCTCGATTCGCAGAACAACCGGACGACGGTCAAGCTGTCCAACCAGAAGTTCAACGGCGCGATCGCGGACAATGCCTTCCGCTTCAATGATCCGACGCGAAACACGGGAAAAAAGTGAGCCCATTCATATTGGCGACAGGTTGGCAACGCTAAACGCGGTCCTGCGGATGTGGGGCGGACCGGGATTTTTCCCCCTGTTGCCCGGACGCATCACTTCCCGCCTGCGTGACGAACGCTAGGTCGGCCCTCGCTCCATGCCCCCGGAGCGGGGGCCTTTCTGTATGCGCCTACCGCCGACTGGCGTTGCCGGATCGGCGCGGCTACACACTCCGGATGACGACCCTGAAGATCGTTTCGTGGAATATCAATTCGGTGCGGTTCCGCATCGAGATCGTCGAGCGTTTCCTGCGCGAGGCCGACCCCGATATCCTGTGCCTGCAGGAAACCAAGGTGATCGACGGCGACTTCCCGCTCGCCGCGTTCCGTGCGCTCGGATACAAGCATATCGTGCTCCACGGCCAGCGGATGCACCACGGCGTCGCGATCCTGTCGCGCGTTCCGCTCGCGGAGGACGACCGGTTCGACTGGCAGGCGAACAAGGAAGCGCGGCATGTCGGCGTCCGGCTCGAAAACGGCATGCGGATCGAGAACGTCTACGTTCCCGCCGGCGGCGACGTACCCGACCGCGAGGTGAACCCCAAGTTCGGGCAGAAGCTCGATTTTCTCGACCGGATGATCGACTGGTCGACCACGCTCGACGGACCCACGCTGCTGGTGGGCGATTTCAACATCGCACCGCTCCCCTCGGACGTGTGGGGGCACAAGCAGTTGCTCGGCGTCGTCAGCCACACCCCGATCGAGGTCGACACGCTCGACCGGCTCAAGGCGTCGAACAGCTGGGTCGATCTCGGGCGGCACTTCCACCCCGCCCCCGCGCGGCTGCACACCTGGTGGAGCTACCGCTCGGCGGACTGGACGGTCAACGATCGCGGGCGGCGGCTCGACCATATGTGGGCGACCGCGGACGTTGCGGCCACGGCGGTTCGGCACCATGTGTATGAGGAATGCCGCAGCTGGCTGAAACCCTCCGACCATGTGCCGATCATGACCGAATTTTCCCTGTGACCCACACGACCGGGGACGCGCACAAGACCGCGCTCGCGATCGACGCGCTGCGCCGCGGCTGGCCGATCGCGATTGCGGGCCGCGACGGCACGCTCGCGCTGCTGCCGATCGAAACCGCGGACCCGGTGCGGCTCGCGGCGTTCGATCCTGCGGGGCACGCGCCCGTGCTGCTGTCGGCGGGGCGCGCGGCGACGCTCAAGCTCGCCAACCAGCGCGAGGCGGCGGAGCCGGAGTCCCCCGTGCTGGTCGAACGCGCGCCGTGGCTTGATTTCGCGATGGCGACCGCGCTTTCGGATCCGCAATTCGATCTCGACACCCCGTTCAAGGGCCCGTTCCGCGCGATCGCGCTCCCCGCGCACGACGCCGCCACCGCCGCGCTGACGCTCGCGCGGATCGGCGGGATGCTCCCCGCCTTCTTCGCGATCCCCGGCGAGCAGGCGGCGCTGGTGCTCACCCCCACGGATATCGTCGCGCATGAGGATGCCGCGCGACTCGCGATCGCGACACGCGCGCATCTCCCCGTCGCAGACGCCGAGGATGCCGAGATCGTTGCGTTCCGCACCCCCGAAATGCCCGGCGAACATGTCGCGCTGCTGATCGGCATTCCCGATGGGCGGGCGCCGCTGGTCCGGCTTCACAGCGAATGCCTGACGGGCGACGTACTCGGCAGCCTGAAGTGCGATTGCGGCCCGCAGCTCGACGGCGCGATCCGCGCGATCCGCGAGAGCGGCTGGGGAATCCTGCTGTACCTGCGCCAGGAAGGCCGCGGGATCGGGCTGATCAACAAGCTGCGCGCCTATGCGCTGCAGGACCAGGGGTTCGATACGGTGGATGCGAACACGCGGCTCGGCTTCGCGGTCGATTCGCGCAATTTCGCGGTGGCGGCGCGGATGCTCGACCTGCTGGGGCAAACGCAGGTGCGGTTGCTGACCAACAACCCGCAGAAGGTCGCGCAACTCGAGGCGGCGGGAATCGCGGTGTCGGAACGCGTGCCGCACATCCTGCCGGCGAACCCGCATAACGAACGCTATCTCGCGACAAAGCGCGATCGGACCGGGCACCAGTTCTAGGGCGTGCCCCCCGCGGAATGCGGTTGCATCACTCCAGCAACAGCAGGACCTCGCCAAAATTCTTTGCGATATCATGCACCCCGATCGCGCGCAGCCGGTCCGCATGGTCCGGCCCGCAGTGCGAACCGCCGACAAATCCGATGACATGCCCGCCAGACGCCACCGCCCCCGTAGCGCCCACCGGAGAATCCTCGAGGATCGCGCAACGCGTGATATCGACGCTGATCGCCTTGGCCGCATGCAGATACAGGTCGGGTGCGGGCTTGCCGTTGGTGACATGCTCCTTGCCCGAATAGATATGGTCGCCGAACGCGTCCTCGAGCCCGATATGCGCGAGATGCCGTTTGATCCATTCGGTCGAGCTCGACGAGGCGATCGCCTTGGGAAGATCGAACGGCAACCCCTGGATGAACCGCACCGCACCCTCGACCGCGCCGACACCCTCACGGAGCGCGCGCGCATCCTCGGCCGCGCGCATCGTGTGGAAATCCTCAGGGAGCGGCCGGTCGATCCATTGCTCGAGCGCGCCGATGAAATGCTGCCCCGACAGCCCCATGAAATTGGCGTAGCTGTCCTCGGGCGTGGTCGGATGTCCGATTCCGGTCAGATATTCCGCGATCTGGCGGTTGCCGACCGCTTCGCTCTCGATCAGCACTCCGTCGAAATCGAAAATCAGGCCATCGAACTTCATTTGCGCGCTCCGAAAAGGGCGGTGCCGACGCGGACATGCGTCGCGCCCAGCATCACCGCGGTGTCATAATCGCCCGACATCCCCATCGAGAGGCCGTCGAGCCCATGGTCGCGCGCCAGCTTGGCGAGCAACGCAAAATACGGAGCGGCCTCGGTCTCGACCGGGGGCACCGCCATCAATCCGGCGAGCGGCAGGCCCGCATCGCGCGCGGCGGTGATCAGCCCGGGAAGATCGGCAATTGCGCACCCACCCTTCTGGTCCTCATGCCCGATATTGACCTGGAGGAAGCACGCGGGCCGCTTGCCGAGCTTGTCGATCGCACGTCCCAGCGCAGTGACCAGCGACAGCCGGTCGACCGAATGGATCGCGTCAAACAACGCGACCGCATCCTCCGCCTTGTTCGATTGCAATTGCCCGACGAGATGCACCTGCGCGTCCGGGAATGCTTCACGGAGCGCAGGCCATTTGCCCTGCGCCTCCTGCACGCGATTCTCGCCGAACACGCGCTGGCCCGCGTCGAGCAGCGGGAGGATCTCCTCGGGCGGCTTGGTCTTGGAAACCGCGATCAGCGTGACGGACTCGGGCTTGCGGCCGGCAAGCTCGGCGGCATGCGCGATGCTGGTGGAAACGGCGGCAAGCCGTGTGGTGGGGTCGTCGGTGGCCATGCCGCGCGCTATAGGCGGTCGAATGGCCGTTCGTCACCCCAGCCTGTCCCATCGCCGCGCGTTTCCGGTGCTCTGGCTGATGACCGATGAGCGGATCGGGGGGCTTTTGTGCGAGGCGCTGGCGCGATTGCCGCGCGGGAGTGGGGTCGTGTTCCGCCACCATGCCACCGCCCCCGCCGAGCGCGCGGTGCTCAAGCGCCGGATTGCCGTGATCGCGCGGCGGCGGGGTCTGGTGCTGGTCGACGAAGCTTGCGCGCGAGGCCAGCCGGTACGGATCGGGCGCGCGCATTCGGTGCGCGAGGGACTTGCGGCGCGGCGCGCGGGGGCGGAAGTCGTGTTCGTCTCCCCGGTCTATCCGACGCGGACTCACCCGGGTGCGCCCACGCTGGGGCCGGTGCGCGCGGCGCGGATCGCGCGGGCGGTCGGGTTGCCGGCGATCGCGCTCGGAGGAATGAATGCCGCGCGGTTCAGACGGGTGCGCGCGCTGGGGTTTGCAGGTTGGGCCGCGATCGACGGTTTGCTCGCGTCGCCCCGACACGCGCAAAACCCCGGCGAACGTCGCCCTGGCTACGGATGTGGGCACGCTGTTGCTGCGAAGGCGGGAACCCCGGAGTCGCGCGAGACATAAGACGTTGTGTGGCTTGGCCCTGGGTTTCTGCCTCCGCAGCAACACGAACAGGGTTCTGCAGAAGCCTTCAACACGTCAGGAAGGCGGCAGACCGCAGCCTGCGCGACTCTCAGAAGCGGAACGCGGTCCCGATATATACCGCCTGGCTGTCGCGGCGGTCCTCGGTCGGCTGCTGCGTCAAGCGGTCGCGTTCGGTCTTGTAGCGAACGCCCGCAGTCACATCGAGACGACGGGTCAGCGAGTAAGACCCGCCGACGTCAAGCGCATAGGCGGGCGCATCCTCGATCAGCTTGGGGCCATTGGGCAACGGCCGGTCGGCGACCGCATTGACCCGGCCGCTGAACCGCTTGCCGGTATAGCTCACGCCGATATCCGCAGACTGGCGGCTGCCGGGCATTCCGGCGAGATCGACCTGTGCGACGTCGCCCGAGACCGCAAGCCGCTTCCAGCCCACGGCAACCCCGAGGTTATACGCGATCGGCGTCAGCGCGACGGTTGCGACCGGGATCGGCGACGCACGATCCGCCCGCGCGATCACACCGCGGACGCTGCGCGCCTGCACCGCGACCGTCACCGCACGGCTGCCTTCACGGCGCGTGTCGGACGGGGTGAAACGGAAGCCGCTGGTATCGAGACCACCGCGCGCGAACATCGCCGCGAGCCGCGGATCTGCCGACGCGGGCGTGAACGACCCGAGGCCACGCACCATCTGCGCACTGTGCCGCGGAATGATCCGCGGTGCGGGGGCATCGCTCGCGCCAAGCGCCGGAGCCACGGCGATGCCGAGGGCGACGAGCGACCCCACGGCAATCCCGGACATCCAGCGAGCAAACGACACTTCAGACCCCTTCACGTGTACCTTCGTGGCACTATCATGTTGCGAGGCGACTACCATGATTCAATCCGGTACCGCCACCATTCCGACTCATTTTTCCCGGACAGTGTCGTCCGGGCCACACTCTTTACCACCCGCGTTCTTGCACTTTCGTTACCGACGGTCGTGCTTGCGGCAAACGCGGGACATTCTATAGATATCGCCGAACCCCCGACACTCCGATTTGTTCAGGAACAGCCGATGATCCGCCGCCCCCGCACCGCGATTCTGCTTTCGCTCGCGCTCATCGCCCCGCTGACGCTCGGCGCATGCGGCCATAAGGGCGGTCGCCCGCAGAGTGCGGACCTCGCGGCATCGAAGGTCACGACGATCGGCGTCAACGCCTATCTGTGGCGCGCGAGCCTCGATACGCTGAGCTTCATGCCGTTGCTCCAGACCGATTCCAACGGCGGCGTGATCGTCACCGACTGGTATATCAACCCCGCCGCACCGACCGAGCGCGTCAAGGTGACCGTGACGATCCTCGACCAGGATCTGCGCGCGGACGGCCTGCGCGTGGCGTCGCTGCGGCAGGTCAACCAGAACGGCCAGTGGGTCGCAGCCCCGGTCCAGGCCGCGACCGTGCAGAAGCTCGAAGACATCATCCTCACGCGTGCCCGCGATCTGCGCCGCGCTGCCGTAACCCAGTAGGAATATCCGACCGATGGCGTCACGCTTCAACGCGCTGAAGGCGGACGCGGCCTGGCAGAAGGTGTGGGACGACCGCCGCACCTTCGCCGCGCGCGACGACAGCCCCAAGCCCCGTTCCTATGTGCTCGAGATGTTCCCCTATCCGTCGGGGAAGATCCACATGGGGCACGTCCGCAACTATACGATGGGTGACGTGCTCGCGCGGTTCCGCCGGATGCAGGGGATGGAAGTCCTCCACCCGATGGGCTGGGACGCATTCGGCATGCCCGCCGAGAATGCGGCGATGGAAAAGGGCGTCCATCCGGGCGGCTGGACCCGCGACAATATCGCGACGATGAAGGCGCAGCTGAAGCGGCTGGGCTTTGCGCTCGACTGGACGCGCGAACTGGCGACGTGCGAGCCTGAGTATTACGGGCACGAGCAGGCGCTGTTTCTCGAGCTGTTCCGCCATGGCTTGGTCTATCGCAAGGAAAGCTCGGTCAACTGGGATCCGGTCGACATGACCGTGCTCGCCAATGAACAGGTGATCGACGGGCGCGGCTGGCGTTCGGGCGCTTTGGTCGAGCGGCGCAAGCTGTCGCAGTGGTTCTTGAAGATCACCGATTTTGCGGACGAGCTGCTCGAAGGCTTGGGCGCGCTCGAGCATTGGCCCGACAAGGTCAAGCTGATGCAGGAAAACTGGATCGGGCGCAGCCGCGGGTTGCAGTTCCGCTTCAAGCTGTCCGACGGCGGGTCGGTCGAGGTGTTCACCACCCGCCCGGACACGATGTTCGGGTCGAGCTTCGTCGCGGTCGCGGCGGATCACCCGATCGCGCAGGCGCTCGCCGAGAATAGCCCCGAAGCCGCTGATTTCATTGCCTTGTGCAAGCGCGGCGGCACCACCGCGGCGGAGATGGACACGCAGGAGAAGCTCGGCTTCGATACCGGGCTGACCGCGCAACATCCGTTCGATCCCGACCTGCAACTGCCCGTCTTCATCGCGAACTTCGTGCTGATGGAATATGGCACCGGCGCGGTGTTCGGCGTGCCCGCGCACGACCAGCGCGATCTCGACTTCGCGCGCAAATACGATCTGCCGGTTCGGCGTGTCGTCTCCGATGGCGACGTCACCGATCCGCTGTTCACCGGAAACACCGCGTATACCGGCCCCGGCACGCTGGTGAATTCGCATTTCCTCGACGGCATGGACATCGAGGACGCCAAGCGCACCGTCATCACCCGCGCCGAGGATGGCGGCTGGGGCACCGGATCGACCGTGTTCCGCCTGCGCGACTGGGGCGTCAGCCGCCAGCGCTATTGGGGTACGCCGATCCCGATCATCCACTGCGACGCATGCGGCGCAGTGCCGGTCCCCGCGGACCAGCTCCCCGTCGTGCTGCCCGAGGACGTCAGCTTCGACATCCCCGGCAACCCGCTCGACCGGCATCCGACCTGGAAGAACGTCCCCTGTCCGTCCTGCGGAGGTGCCGCACGGCGCGAGACCGACACGCTTGATACGTTCGTCGATTCCTCCTGGTATTTCATCCGCTTCGCCAGCCAGCCCAAGGACAAGCCGTTCGACCGCGCGGTCGCCGAGCAGTGGCTGCCGGTCGCGCAATATATCGGCGGCGTGGAACATGCGATCCTCCACTTGCTCTACGCCCGCTTCTGGACGCGCGCGCTGCGGCATATCGGGATGCTCGACGTGGCGGAGCCGTTCGCGGGGCTGTTCACCCAAGGGATGGTCACGCACGAGACCTATAGCCGCCAGGTGACCGAGATCGGCACCGACGGGACCGACACGATCACCAAGCCTTTGTGGCTGTCGCTCGACGACATCGACAAGCGTGGCGACGGCTATGTCGAACGCGCGACCGGCGAGGCGGTCACGGTCGGCCGCATCGAGAAGATGTCGAAGTCGAAGAAGAACACCGTCGACCCCACCGGCATCGTCGACCAGTACGGCGCCGACGCGACGCGCTGGTTCATGCTGTCCGATTCCCCGCCCGAGCGCGACTTGCCGTGGAGCGAAAGCGGGATCGAAGGCTCGTGGCGCTTCATCCAGCGCGTCTGGCGGTTGTTCGACGGCGACAAGAGCGGCCAGTCCGGCACCGTCGACGCGCCGCTCGACCGCAAGCTCCACCAGACGATCGCGGGAATCGCGGTCGATATCGAGGCGCTCGCGTTCAACAAGGCGGTCGCCAAGCTGTTCGAGCTGGTCAATGCGATCGAACGCGCCGCCCCCTCCGCATCGCGCGACACTGCAATCGCGACGCTGATGCGCCTCGTCGCCCCGATGGCGCCGCATATCGCGGAGGAAGCCTGGGCCGCCGCAGGAAACGAAGGCCTGATCGCCGACGCACCGTGGCCCGAGGTAAACCCTGCGCTGCTGGTCGAGGACGAGGTCACCATCGCGGTGCAGATCAACGGCAAGCTGCGCGACACGCTGGTGATGCCCAAAGGGACCGCTCGTGACGTGCTCGAAGCTGCCGCGCTCGCTTCGGACAAGATCGTCCGCATCCTCGATGGCAATCCGCCACGAAAGGTGATCGTCGTGCCCGACCGTCTCGTGAACCTCGTCGCATGAAGCGCATCCTGCCGCTCGCGGTTGCCGCGCTTGCGCTGTCGGGCTGTGGCCTGCGCCCGCTCTATTCGGGCGGCAGCACCGGCACCGTCGCGACCACGCTGGCCGCGGTCGATGTCGGAGCGATCGAGGGCAAGGCCGGCTGGCTGATGGGCAATGCGCTGCGCGACCGGTTCCACAGCGGCCAGGGCACCGCGGTCCGCTATCGGCTCGAGGTCAAGCTCGACGACAAGATCATCGGGCTCGGCATCCGCCGCGACGACAGCATCTCTCGCGAACGCCGGACATTGCGCGCGCGCTACCAGCTCGTCGATCTGAGCAACGGATCGGTACTGCTCGATGCCGCAGCAGGGTCCGACGCGGGGATCGACTCGGTCGGCTCCGAATATGCGACGATCGCCGCAGAAAACAGCGCGCTCGAGCGGTTGTCGCAGATCGTCGCGGACCAGATCGTCACGCGAGTCGCGACCTATGTCGACCACGCTGACCGTGCGGCGCGCTGACGCGGCCCGGGAGCCGCGCCTGTGAAAGCCAATCTCAATCAGATTACCCGCGCAATCGATGCGGTCAGCCCCGACGTTCGGCTGTACCTGCTCTACGGCCCCGACGAAGCGGGCGCGCGCGATGTCGCCACGCGGCTGGCGCGCGCGCTCGGGCCTGAGGCGGAACGGGTCGATCTCGAACCGTCGCAGCTCAAATCGAGCCCTGGGCTGCTCGCGGACGAGGCGGCTTCGCTATCGCTGTTCGGCACCGCCCGTCATATCCGCGTCACGGGTGCGGGCGAGGAAAGCGTCGCCGCCTGCACGATGCTGCTGGCAGCCGAACGTGGCGGCAACCCGGTCGTGGTGATCTCGCCCGGGGCCAAGGCGTCGTCCGCACTGGTCAAGCTCGCCACCGCCGACCCGCGCGCGATGGTCTGCGCGTTCTACGTCCCCGATGCGGGCGAGGCAGACAAGCTCGCGACCAGTATCGCGCGCGAACAGGGGCTGCGCACGACCGGATCGACCGCCGGGCGGATCGCGGTCGCGGCCGCCGGGGACCGCGCAGTGATGACCCGCGAGCTCGAGAAGATCGCGCTATACCTCGACGCCGCCCCCGAACGCCCGCGCGAACTCGACGATGCGACGCTCGACGCGATCGGTGCGGACCTTGGCGATGCCGAAATGTCGCGCGCAATCGAAGCCGCGATCGATGGCGGCCCCGACCGACTTGCCGACGAACTCGCGCGGCTGGACGTGGCAGGAAGCTCGCCGATCCCGCTGCTGCGCCAATTGGTGCGCCGGCTGATGGCGATTTCGGAAATGCGCGCCGAGATCGACGCCGGTGCCAATGCCAACTCGCTGATCGAACGCGTCTTCTTTCGGGAACGCGCCGCCACGACGCGCGCCTTGCGGATCTGGTCTGCCCCCGCGCTCAGCGCGGCGATCGATCGTGTCCGCCGTGCGGAACGCGCGACGATGGCGCCGAACAATGCCGGCAATGTCCTGGCAGACCAGGCAATCGTCGCGGTCGCGCGGATCGCGGCGCGGCAGAACAGCTAGACGACGCTCTCACGGCTCCCGACCGGTGGGGTGCGCCTAGATGCGCTCGCCCGTCAGCCGCTGCAAACCATGTCGAGCTGGTCGAGCGTCGAATAGCTCAGCGTCAGCGTGCCGCCCTTCGGCCCGTACTGGACGCGCACCCCAAGCCCGAGCAAGTCGCCCAATTGATGCTCGAGCGCCGCGAGATCGGGGTCGCGCCCTGCCCCGTCGCTCTGCGAACGCTGGATCGGCTTGGTCGCGCGTACCAGCTTCTCGGTATCGCGCACCGAAAGCCCGCGATCGACGATCTTGTCCGCCAGCGCCTCGACATCGGGCGCGCCGATCAGCGCGCGCGCATGCCCCATCGACAGCGCGCCGTGGAGCACGCGCTCCTGCACCTGCTTGGGGAGTTCGAGCAGTCGTAACAGGTTCGCAACGTGGCTGCGCGATTTGTGGACGAGCTTGCCGAGCGCTTCCTGCGTATGCCCGAAATCCTCGATCAATCGCTGATAGGCCTCTGCCTCTTCGATCGCGTTGAGATCCTGTCGCTGGATATTCTCGACCAGCGCGACTTCCATCGTCTGCGTGTCGTCGAAATCGCGGACGATCACCGGGACTTCATGCAAACGTGCGCGCTGCGCCGCGCGCCAGCGGCGCTCGCCTGCGACGATCTGATAACCCGTCCCATGCGGCCGAACGACGATAGGCTGGATCAGCCCCCGCAACGCGATCGACTGCGTGAGCTCCTCGAGCGCGGCCTCGTCGAAATGCCGACGCGGCTGGCATGGATGAGGGGTCAGCGATCCGACCGGCAACGAGCGGATTCCCGGCGACGCCCCCGCCTGTGACCCGCCCACGGGCTCCTCGCGCGCCAGGTCGCCCATCAGGGCGTTGAGGCCACGCCCGAGGCCGGAGCGGGGCTTGGGACGGGTAGCGGGGGTGGTGGTGTCGGTCATGCGGCCCTGGCTGGCTGGGGTTCAAGGATCGGCTTTGGCGCGCCGGGCAAACGCGCGATCAGTTCGCGGGCAAGCGCGATATAGGCCTCGGACCCAAGGCACCGATGATCATAGATCAGCGCGGGAAGACCATGGCTCGGCGCTTCGGACAGGCGAACGTTGCGCGGGATCACCGTATCGAACACCACCCGACCAAGCACCGCGCGGACGTCGTTCGCGACCTGTTCGGTGAGGCGGTTGCGGCGGTCGTACATCGTCAGCGCAACCCCCATGATCGACAGGCCGGGGTTGAATCGTTCACGGATCCGCTCGACCGTATTGAGCAGTTGGCTGAGCCCCTCGAGCGCGAAGAATTCGCACTGCAGCGGGACGAGCAGCGAATTGGACGCGACCATCGCATTGAGGGTCAGCAACCCGAGCGACGGCGGGCAATCGATCAGCACGACATCCCAACGGTGATCCGACCGCGCCAGCGCCCGCGACAGACGGTGCGTGCGCTCCTCATATTCGACCAGTTCGATCTCCGCCCCCGACAGATCGACCGTTGCGGGAACGATATCGAGCAGTGGAACGACCGTCGGCACCGCAGCCGCTTCGATCGTAATTTCCCCAAGCAGGATGTCGTACGTCGAATGCGTCCGGTCGGCGCGGCTGATTCCAAGGCCCGTTGACGCGTTTCCTTGCGGATCGAGGTCGAGCAAGAGTACGCGCAGCCCGGTTGCCGCGAGCGCGGTTCCGAGATTGATGGCCGTCGTGGTCTTCCCCACCCCGCCTTTTTGATTCGCGATCGCAATGACGTTCATCGCCGTGTCACCCCTGATGCGAGTATGATCATCGACGCGGGGTCGGTGATGCTATGTTCCACGTGAAACACACCATGCCATGCCTTCTTCGCACTGGCCACCTCTTCCAGCGCGGACTTGCCCTTGGGCAGGATCCAGCGCGTCTCCGGGGTCGCAACATGCGCGCTCCAGGCGAAAAGATTGTCGAGCGACGCGACCGCACGGGCGGTGATGATATCTGCCTGGAGTGTTACCGTCTCCACGCGCGAGCACCGAACAACGACGCGGGCGTGAACCCCCACCGCGTCCGCAAGCTCGGACAGGAACGTAGCGCGGCGTCGCCGTGGTTCCACCAAGCAAACGGTATGCTCGCCCAACATAGCGAGCACCATCCCGGGAAACCCCGCCCCGCTCCCGATGTCGAGCCAAAGCCCGGTCCGTGGCGCATGATCGAGCAACTGCGCCGAGTCGACGATATGGCGGTTCCAGATCGTCTCCATCGTGGACGGCGCGATCAGGTTCTGACGCACCGCCTCAGCGGCAACATGCGCAACGAGGATGGAAAGCCGATCGACCGCAGCCGCGCCATAGCGGTCCGCGATCCAGCCTTTTGCTTCCTCTTCGGTCATGCCGCGCGCCGGCGAACGTGCAACAGGATGGCCGTCAGCGCGGCGGGCGTAATACCGCGGATCCGCCCTGCCCCGCCCAGCGTCGCTGGCCGAGCCGCATTCAGCCGCTCGATCATCTCGGTCGACAATCCGGCGATCCCCGCAAAGTCGGTCGCGTCCGGGATGAGGATCGTATCATTCGCGCGAAGCGCGCGGACCTCCTCATCCTGTCGCGCAACATAAGGGGCGTAACGCGCATCTTCCGCACCCTCGCTACGGACATCGGGCGTTACTGTGGTCGCGATATCAGGCGCGACCATATCGAGCGTCACACCAGCAACGCGGAGCCATTCCGCACCGCTTCGCAGGACCGGCGCTTGCTCGATCGGCGCACCGCGTTCCCGCAGTATTGCCGACGAAACCGGCTGTTCCAGCGCCTCAGCGACATGCGCGAGCATCTCAGACCGTCTCTCAAGTCGGTCTCGCCGGGCGGTGCTGAGACACCCGAGCCGTTCGGCGATCGGCGACAGCCGGGTCTCGGCATTGTCCGCACGCAACCGCAAGCGGAACTCCGCGCGTGCCGTAAGCATGCGATACGGCTCGGTGATCCCCTGCAACACCAGATCGTCGATCATCACGCCGAGATAGCTCGACGCCCGGTCGAGCACCAGTGTTGCGCTGCCCTGCGCCCGAGCCGCGGCGTTGATCCCAGCGATCAGCCCCTGCCCGGCGGCTTCCTCATAGCCAGTCGTACCGTTGATCTGGCCGCAGCAGAACAACCCCGGCATCGCGCGCACCTCGAGCGTCGGTGCCAGCGCCCGCGGATCGATGTGGTCATATTCAACCGCGTAACCGGGCGCGAGGATCCGTGTCTGTTCGAGCCCCGGAATCGACGCGATCATCGCTTGCTGGATATCAACCGGGAGCGATGTCGAAATCCCGTTGGGATAGATCACATGATCGTCGAGGCCCTCGGGTTCGAGGAAGATTTGATGTCCGTCGCGATCCCCGAAGCGGTGGATCTTGTCCTCGATCGATGGGCAGTAACGCGGTCCCTGCCCCGCAATGTCACCGCCGAACAGCGGCGAGCGATCGAGCCCTGCCCGGATCGCGCAATGCGTTTCCGGGCTCGTGCGCGTGATCGCGCAATGGACTTGCGGAAGCACCCGCCCCTCGGATGCGGGCGACATCGTCCAGGGGTCGTCATCGCTTGGCTGTTGTGCGAGCGCGGCCCAGTCGATCGTTCGCCCATCAAGCCGAGGCGGCGTCCCGGTCTTGAGCCGCGCCATCGGCAGCTTCGCTGCATACAGTTGCGCGGCCAGCAGGGAGGCAGCGGCCTCGCCCAACCGCCCACCGACACTTCGCTCTTCGCCGCAGAACATCCGGGCGCCGAGGAATGTCCCCGTCGCAAGGATGACCGCTGCCGCTCGCAGGTGCCTGCCGTCGGCAAGAACGACACCAGAAACCGTGTTGGCGCGTTCGAGTATCAGCGCGGCAACTTCGCCCGTTACGATCGTAAGGGAAGGCTCGGCTGACAGCATTGCCTGGATTGCCGCAGCATAGCGCCGACGATCCGACTGTACGCGCGGCCCTTGGACCGCCGCGCCTTTGCTACGATTGAGCATCCGGTAGTGAATGCCCGCCTGGTCGGTCGCGCGCGCAATGAGGCCGTCAAACGCGTCGACTTCGCGGACTAGGTGACCCTTACCGAGCCCCCCGATCGCAGGGTTGCACGACATCGCGCCGATCTTCTGCGGATCGAAGCTGACCAGCGCCGTACACGCGCCGCGCCGCGCCGCAGCGGCAGCCGCTTCGGTTCCAGCGTGACCGCCGCCAACGACGATAACATCGAACTGTTCCATGCTGCTATTCGCTAGGTCGCGCGGGCCGTGCTGTCAAAACGTTCCACGTGGAACATTACTTTCCGATGCAAAAACGCGCGAAGATAGAGTCGAGGACGTTCTCGATCCCGCTCCGCCCCGCAACGGCATCGAGGCTCAGAAGCGCTCCGCGAAGGTTCTCTGCAACAAGGAGCAGATCGGACTGTTCGATGGCCGCATGCAGATCCACGCTGCATTGCAGCAAGAGAGCGCGTTGCCGTGCGTTGACCGCAAGGCCATCCTCCTGCGGCAGCAACGTCAACGCGCGTCGTTCGATCGCGGCCCATACGAGGTCAACGCCTACACCGACCCGCGCCGCGACCGGGATACGACCATCGGGAACCACCATACGCTCGCGGTCATCCGCGCGGGAATGGATCGCCAGATAGCCGTCATCAGGTGGTGCGCCATCGTCGAGCCACACCACGATATCCGCGCCAAGGATCGCCGCCTGCGCCCGCGCGATGCCGATCTGCTCGATCTCGTCGCCCGGTGTCTCGGTTAGCCCGGCGGTATCGGTAAGCAGATAGGCGACCCCCCGTCGAACCACCGCCGCCTCGATCCGATCGCGCGTCGTCCCCGAAATCGCGGAGACGATCGCGACCTCGCGCCCGGTAAGCGCGTTGATCAGCGTCGACTTTCCGCTGTTGGGCGGCCCTGCGATGACGACCCGGATCCCGTCATGGAGCCGCTCGACCGGGGGTGCCAAAAGCAGGCGATCGATCGCGTAGGCGATGTTCGCTATTTTTGCCGTCGTCTCTGCGACCGACGCGTCGGCGACATCGTCCTCGTCCGAAAAGTCGAGCGCCGCCTCGATCGCCGCCGCGACCGCGATCAGCGCGTCGGTCCAGCGGTCGATCTCCGCGCGAAGCCCCCCTTCCGCGATCCGCAACGCCGCACGTCGCTGGGTCTCGGTCTGCGCCGCGAGCAGATCACCGAGACCTTCCGCCTCGGTCAGGTCGATCCGGCCATTGGCCAATGCGCGGCGCGTGAATTCGCCAGCATCGGCGCGCCGTGTCCCCGGCAGACCGCCGATCGCGTCCTCGACCGCGGCAACCACCGCCCGACCGCCATGCACATGGAACTCGACCAGATCCTCCCCGGTGGCCGTATCAGGACCTGGAAAGAGCAATACGATCGCACGGTCGAGCAAGGCCGAAGTGTCGGGGTGCCGCAACGCCCGCAGCGATGCGCGCCGCGGTGCCGGCACCGTATCCGCGAGCGACGCCGCCACGGTGATCGCCCCTGCCCCGCTGACCCGGATGATCGCGATCGCGGCGGGCGGCGCGCCGCTCGAGGTCGCGTAAATCGTATCGCGGTCCGACATCGTCTATTTGGTCGCGCGGTCGAACATCTGCCGCCACATCGCCATTCCGGCATCCCCCATCGGGGCCCAGCTCCGCATCATCGTCTCGATCATTTCAGGTGCTGCCGCGCCGTCCATCGATCCGGTCAGCATCGACAGATATTTTTCATGGACCGGCGCCATGTCGGGGAGGCCCATGAAGCGGCGTGCTTCCTCGGGCGTGCAATCGACTTCGACGTTGATCTTCACCGCGGCTTCTCCCCTTGAGCGGGCGAGCGCCGCGCTGCATGATGTGCCCATGTATGCGCGCGATATGGCCCGGATCGCAACGCCTGTTGGGTCCGTGACCCTGTGGGGTGATGATACGCAGATCGACGCAATCGAGATCGGTGACGAGGATCGGCCGCATGTGCCTGGCGCGTCCGTTGCGATCCGTGCGGCGGTGGAGCAATTACAAGCGTGGTTCGCGGGCGAGCGCACCGCGTTCGAAGTCCCACTTGCCCCCGCAGCGACCCTGCGCGGCCAGGCGCTTCACGACGCAATGTGCGCGATCGATTATGGCGAGACGCTGAGTTACGGGGCGCTTGCGATGGCCGCCGGC
The DNA here is from genome assembly GCF_000251145.1 of Sphingomonas sp. PAMC 26621. Lineage (GTDB taxonomy): Bacteria > Pseudomonadota > Alphaproteobacteria > Sphingomonadales > Sphingomonadaceae > Sphingomonas. Next base: position 135,292 of record NZ_AIDW01000003.1, read on the forward strand.
TCGAGCGCGCGCGCGATCGGGCAGGTGTGCGCGCGCAATCCCTTCCCGATCATCGTCCCGTGTCACCGCGTGCTCAATGCAGACGGCACGCTCGGCGCCTATTCGGCGGGAGCGGGCAGCCGGACCAAGGCGTGGCTGCTCGATTTCGAGGCGCGCGGGCGGCGCACGCTGCTGTAACCCGCCTGCACTCCGTTACTGCGGGATTACTGGTTCATACTTTCGAAGAAGTCTTCATTGGTCTTCGAATTCTTCATCTTGTCGAGCAGGAACTCCATCGAGTCGATCGTCCCCATCTGCATGAGGATGCGACGAAGCACCCACATCTTCGAGAGCTTGCTCTGGTCGACCAGCAACTCTTCCTTGCGCGTGCCGGACTTGCCGACGTCGAGCGCGGGGAAGATGCGCTTGTCCGCGACCTTGCGGTCGAGCACGATTTCGGAGTTACCCGTGCCCTTGAATTCCTCGAAGATCACTTCATCCATGCGGCTGCCGGTATCGATCAGCGCGGTCGCGATGATCGAGAGCGAACCGCCCTCTTCGATGTTGCGCGCGGCACCGAAGAAGCGCTTCGGACGCTGGAGTGCGTTGGCATCGACACCACCGGTCAGCACCTTGCCCGACGACGGCACGACGGTGTTGTAGGCACGGCCAAGACGCGTGATCGAGTCGAGCAGGATCACCACGTCCTTCTTGTGCTCGACCAGGCGCTTGGCCTTTTCGATGACCATTTCGGCGACCTGGACGTGGCGCGTCGCGGGTTCGTCGAAGGTCGAGCTGACCACCTCGCCCTTGACCGAGCGCTGCATGTCGGTGACTTCCTCGGGGCGTTCGTCGATCAGCAAAACGATCAGGAACACCTCGGGGTGATTGTCGGTAATCGCTTTGGCGATGTTCTGGAGCATCACCGTCTTGCCGACGCGCGGCGGCGCGACGATCAGCGTGCGCTGGCCCTTGCCCTGCGGCGAGATGATGTCGATCACGCGTGCCGACTTGTCCTTGACGGTCGGGTCGGACGGATCGAGCGTGAGCTTTTCTTCCGGATACAGCGGCGTCAGATTGTCAAAATTGACGCGGTGACGGACTGCATCGGGATCGTCGAAATTGACCGCGGTGAGGCGCACCAAGGCGAAATAGCGTTCGCCATCCTTCGGCCCGCGGATCTCGCCTTCGACCGTGTCGCCGGTGCGCAGGCCGAACTTGCGGACCTGGTTGGGCGAAATGTAAATGTCGTCGGGGCCCGCGAGATAGTTCGCCTCGGGGCTGCGCAGAAAGCCGAAGCCGTCAGGAAGCACCTCGATCGTGCCGAGGCCCATGATCTGCTCGCCCTGCTCGGCCTGGACCTTGAGGATCGCGAACATCAGGTCCTGCTTGCGCAGCGTCGACGCGCTCTCGATCCCGAGCGCCTCGGCCATCGCGACCAGCTCGGCCGGCTTCTTGTTCTTGAGATCTTTGAGATGCATTTCGGGCGTCCGGAGCATGAAGATGCGGAGGAGGAGCTTCAGTCGGCGAAGGGTACGCGACGATGCTTGAGGAAGGATATTGAAGCCGAACGGCGCGGGGCCATCGCACTACGATATCCTCGCCAGATACGACCGGGTGGCGGACGCGTCAAGCCGTGACGCATCCGCGATTCGAGACTCAGAACGGCTGGACGATCGCCAGGATCACGATGAAGGTCACCAGCACCGCTGGGATCTCGTTGATCATCCGCAGCTGGCGCCCGGTCAGCGTCGGCTTGCCCGCCGCGAGCTTGCGCGCATAGCCGACTGCCCAGCCATGATAGCCGGTTAGGATCACCACCAGCAGCAGCTTGAGATGCAGCCAACCAAGCCCCGCACCGCCCGAGAACAGCCCGGCATTGGCCGCGAGCACCAGCCCGAGCACCCACACGACGATCATCGCCGGGGTCAGGATGATGTTCCGGATCTTGGCCTCGCGCTCGACCCACAGCCCGGCGTCGCCGCCCGCGCCCGCCAGCGCTTCCTGATGATAGACGAGATAGCGCGGCAGCATGAACAGCCCCGCCATCCAGAAGATCACGAAGATCAGATGCGCTGCCTTGACCCAGAGATAGGCGTTGCCGAGCATTCCAGCCATCATGCGTTCCGTACGAAGGCGAGCAGCTGCTCGACATGCGCGATCGGCGTGTCCTGCAAGATGCCGTGGCCGAGGTTGAAGATGTGCGGGCGGCCTTCGAACGCCTTGAGGATCCGCGCCGCAGCCGCTTCGAGATCGCGACCCCCCGCGATCAGCGCGAGCGGATCGAGATTCCCCTGGACCGGCATCCCCTCGGGGAGGTTCGCTGCGGCCCATTCGGGGTTGATCGTCTCGTCGACGCCGACCGCATCGACCCCGGTTTCGCGCGCGTAGCTCGGCAATTTTTCACCGGCCCCCTTCGGAAAGCCAATCACCGGTACACCCGGGTGCCGCGTATGAAGCGCGGAAACGATCGCGGCATTCGGCGCGATCACCCAGCGTTCGAACTGCGCGGGGCTGAGGCTTCCCGACCAGCTGTCGAACAATTGCACTGCTTCGACGCCCGCCTCGATCTGTTTCGAGAGATAGTCGACGGTCGAGACTACGATCGCATCGATGATCTCGCCGAACGCCGCGGGGTCGCCGTACGCGAACCGGCGCGTCTCGCTCTGGTCGCGGCTGCCTTTGCCCGCGACCATATAGGTCGAAACCGTCCAGGGGCTGCCAGCAAAGCCGAGGAAGGTCGTTTCGGCCCCCAGCATCCTCGCAACCTGCCGGACCGTCTCATAGACCGGTTCCAGCCGTTCAGGGGCCTGTTCGAGCGACGAGAGCGCATGATCGACCAGCGGGGGAGTCAGCGCAGGCCCTTCGCCGACGCCGAAGGTGAGTCCCTGCCCGAGGGCCGCGGGGACCATCAGGATGTCGGAAAAGAGGATCGCGCCGTCGAATCCGAAGCGGCGGATTGGCTGGATCGTGACTTCAGCGGCCGCTGCGCTGTCATTGACCAGCGCGAGGAACCCGCCCTTTTCCGCACGCAACGCCCGGTATTCCGGAAGATAGCGCCCGGCCTGGCGCATCAGCCAGATCGGCGGAATGGCCTGGCGTGTGCCTTTCAGCGTCGCGAGCAGCGGTTTGAAAGGCGCCTGAGACAGCGGTCCGGATTGAGTCGATGCAGGCAGGATCGCCGTCCCCACTTCTATAAGAGTCTAGATTCTTGAAAGGTAATAGCGGTTGTTGGCCGGTGGAACCCGGGGCTTATGCAATTGTCCCCGAATTGCCAACAGCGCGCGCCGATTCACGTGGCCGATTCAGCGAGACGTCCTGCGATTCTGTCCCCATGATTCACAGCCTGTGGAAAACTTCGGGCGCTGTGCACGCGATTGTGGATAACGCTAGGCTTGTCCACCGATCCGGGCCGCTTTGCGCGGCGGCGAAGTTACGCTAGCGCTTATCCGCATGTTATCCACAGGCCTTTCCCGGGGGCGCGGTTGATGCGGCTTCATCTCCACCTGCTGTCGGATTCGACCGGCGAGACGCTCGAGAACATCGCCAAGGCGGCGCTCGCGCAATATGACGATGTCGAAACGATCCGGCATTTCTGGCCGATGGTGCGCACCGAGGCGCATCTCGAGCGGATCCTGCAGGAAATTTCGCAAAATCCGGGGCTCGTGCTGTTCACCTTGGTGAACAGCGAGACGCGCAAGACGCTCGAAACGCGCTGCCGCGCGCTCGGTCTGCCCGCAGTCGCGCCGCTCGATGGCGTGACGGGGGCGCTGTCGGGGCTGCTCGGGCAGGCCGCCAAGGCGCGGCCGGGGCGGCAGCATGTGCTCGACGCCGCCTATTTCGCGCGGGTCGACGCGATCCAGTTCACCATCGCGCATGACGACGGCATCCTGTCGGAAGACTGGGAAGAGGCTGACATCGTGCTGGCGGGTGTCTCGCGCTCGTCCAAGACGCCGACCTCGATCTATCTCGCCAACCGCGGGTTCAAGACCGCGAACATCCCGATCGTGATCGAAAGCCCGCCCCCGCTCAATCTCTACACGCTCAAGAATCCGATCGTTGTCGGGCTGACGACCAGTGCGGACCGGCTGATCCAGGTCCGTCGCAACCGGCTGCTGTCGCTCAACCAGAAGACCGAGACCGCTTATGTCGACCATGAAGCGGTGACGCGTGAAGTCGCCTATGCGCGACGGATGTTCGCGGACAATGGCTGGCCGGTGATCGACGTCACGCGGCGGTCGATCGAGGAAACCGCCGCCGCGATCATCGCGCTGGTCGGGGAACGCGGGATCGTGCCGCGGGGTGACCTGTGAGGCTGGTGCTTGCCTCGCAGAGCGCATCCCGGCGTGCGATGCTGACCGCGGCGGGGATTCCGTTCGAAGCGGTGTCGGCGCATGTCGATGAGGACAGCGCCAAGGCCGCGTTGCTCGGCGATGGCCTTGCGCCGCGCGATCTCGCGGACGCGCTTGCCGAGCTCAAGGCGCTCAAGGTGTCGTCGCGCGATGGCGCAGCGCTGGTGCTCGGCTGTGACTCGATCGTCGCGATCGAGGACGGCACGCTGCTCGACAAGCCCACCTCACGCGACGAGGCGGCCGCGCATCTGCGGCGGCTGTCGGGCAAACGCCACGATCTGATCAGTGCGGCGGTGATCGCCGAGGGCGGTCGCCCGGTGTGGCGGGTGGTGGATCGCGCGAAGATGCACGTGCGGCCGCTGTCGGAGGCGTTCATCGAAAGCTATCTCGACCAGGAATGGCCCGAAATTTCGGGCTGCGTCGGCTGTTACCGGATCGAGGGGCCCGGTGCGCAGCTGTTCACGCGGATCGAGGGAAGCCAGTTCACCGTTCTCGGGCTGCCGCTGTTGCAGGTGCTCGATTATCTACGTCTTCGCGGAGTGATGCCGATATGATCTATGCAGAAGTGATCGGTGACCCGATCGCGCATTCCAAATCGCCGATCATCCACGGCTTCTGGCTCGACGCGCTCAAGCTCGAGGGCGCGTATCGCACCTGCCACGTCACGCCCGACGACCTCGCGGGCTATTTCGCGAAACGGACCGCGGACCCCGACTGGCGCGGGTGCAATGTCACGCTGCCGCACAAGCAGGCGGTGTTCGATCACATTGCCGATCCGGGCGGTGTGAAGGGCACGATCGGCGCGGCCAACACGGTGTTCCGCGGCGAGGATAATGCGTTCCTGTGCACCAATACCGATGCGGCGGGCTTCTATGCGCCGCTGGGCGGGGTCGACCTGACCGGCGCGCCGGTGGTCGTGATCGGTGCGGGCGGCGCGGCGCGCGCGGTGCTGTTCGCGCTGGCGAAGCTCGGGGTTGGGCCGGTGACGGTGCTCAACCGCAACGTGCTCAAGGCCGCCGCGCTGCTGTCGTCGTTCGGGCTGAAGGGTCAGGCGTTGCCGCTCACCGCGACGCTCCCCCCCGCCACGCTCGTCGTCAACGCAAGCTCGCTCGGCATGGCGGGGCAGCCCCCGCTCGACCTCGATCTCGATCCGCTGCCCGAGGATGCGATCGTCTATGACGTCGTCTACGCGCCGCTCGAAACCCCGTTGCTCGCGGCGGCGCGCGCGCGCAAGCTCGATACGATCGACGGACTCGACATGCTGATCGGCCAGGCAGCACTCGCGTTCGAACTGTTCTTCGGCGCGGCCCCCCCGCGCGACGAGGAGCATGACCTCAAGCTGCGCGACCTGCTCACCGCATGATCACGATCGGCCTGACCGGCTCGATCGGCATGGGCAAATCGACCGTCGCTGCGATGTTCGCCAACGAAGGCGTGCCCGTGTTCGACGCGGACGCAGCGGTGCACCGGTTGCAGGGCGAGGACGGGCGGCTGGTCGGAGCGATCGAGGCGGCGTTTCCCGGATCGACCGGGCGGGAGGGAGTCGATCGTGCGAAACTCGGGCCGATGGTGCTGAGCGATCCGGCGGCGCTCAAACGGCTCGAGGCGATCGTCCATCCCGCGGTGGGCGAGGAGCGCGCCGCTTTCCTTGCCGGCCATGCCGACGCGCCGATCGTCGTGTTCGATATCCCGTTGCTGTTTGAAACCGGCGGCGAGTCGCGAGTCGACGTCATTGTCGTCGTCTCCGCCCCCGAGTCGGTGCAGCGCGCCCGAGTCCTGGCGCGCGCGGGGATGACCGAGGCGAAATTCGAGGCGATCTTCCAGCGCCAGCTGTCCGACGGGGAGAAGGTCGCGCGCGCACATTACGTCGTTCCGACAGGCGGTTCGCTGGATGAGACGCGCGACGCCGTCCGCCGGATCATCGCTTGCCTCGCAGCGCACAAAACCCCACTATCCTGAGTCTATGAGAGAGATCGTCTTCGACACCGAGACCACGGGCTTCAGTTTTTCCGATGGCGACCGCATGGTCGAGATCGGGTGTGTCGAGATGATCAACCGGGTCGAGACCGGCCGCACCTTTCACGCCTATTTCCATCCCGAACGCCCAATGCCGCCCGAGGCGCAGCGCGTCCACGGGCTGAGCGACGCGTTCCTCGCGGACAAGCCGCTGTTCCATCATGGTGCCGAAGCCCTGCTCGAGTTTCTCGAAGACAGTCCGCTCGTCGCACACAACGCCAGTTTCGATTTCGGCTTTCTCAACGGCGAGCTGGTTCGGTGCAGTCGCACCCCGATCCATCTGGGCCGGATGATCGATACGGTCGCAATGGCGCGGACGCGGCACCCCGGCGCGAAGCACAATCTCGATGCGCTGTGCAGCCGCTACGGGATCGACCGCAGCCATCGCACGCTCCACGGCGCGCTGCTCGACGCGCAACTGCTCGCGCAGGTCTATGTCGAGCTGACCGGCGGGCGGCAGATCGGGCTCGGGTTGATTAGCGAAACCATCGAAGTGGCGGTCGCCTCCGTGCCCGTCGCGCCCGCGCGGGTCCGCCCCGCGCGTGTCTTTACCGTGCCGGACGCGGATCTCGTCCGGCACGCTGCGTTCATGAAGTCGGTCGTCAATCCTTTGTGGGGAGGCGAGGCGGTCAACTGATTTCTACCGATTGGGGGGTCGAGGCGTCCGGCAGACGTCATCTACCAGCTGGAAGATCCGAACAACGGGGTCCGGCGCTACTATGGAGAGTGCTCATGGATATTCGGGTTTCAGGCCATCAGGTCGAAACGGGCGACGCGCTCAGGATCCATGTCGACGAGCGCCTCCAGGGCATCGCGACCAAATATTTCGCGCGGACGATCTCGGCGCAGGTGACCTTCGGGAAGGGACCGCACGACAACCGCTTCACTTGCGACATCGTCTGCCACGTCATGCAGGGACTGATCCTGAAGGCGAGCGGCGACGCTTCCGAAGCGCACGCCGCGTTCGATACCGCCGCGACCAAGATCGAGAAGCAGCTTCGCCGCTACATGCGCCGGCTCAAGGATCGCAGCGCCAGCGCGAACAGTGCGGCCTCCACCGCGGCCGCCGAACTGGCGTCGGGCGATGCCGGCTATACGCTGTTCCAGGAAAATACCGCCGAGGAAGAGGTCGAGGATTTCCCGCTGATCGTCGCGGAAACCCGTGTCGATATTCCGGATGCGACCGTTTCGGACGCAGTTATGATGCTCGATTTGCGCAATACGACGGCGCTGTTGTTCCGCAATTCGGGCTCGGGCACTTACAACATGGTGTACCGCCGCGGGGATGGCACGATCGGTTGGGTGGAGCCGCAGCGCGTTTCATAATGTTTCGCTCCGCTTTCGCTGATCCCTGATCGGCGCTATGGGCCCGCGCAAGCACCCGTGCCTGTCGCGGGCCCAAGGATTGCGATGACTGACTTGCACGATCTTCTGAGCGCCGATGCTGTGCTCGAACGCGAAACCGCGGGGACGCGCAAGATGCTGTTCCAGCACCTCGGCAGCGTGGCGGCCAAGGTCTATGGCGTGGACGCCGCTGCAGCTACCGAGACGCTCGCTACGCGCGAGAAACTCGGGTCGACCGGGTTCGGGCGTGGTGTGGCGACGCCACATGGCCGACTTCCCGGGCTTTCAAAGGTCTGCGGCGTGTTCGCACGGCTCGCCAACCCGATCGATTTCGCGGCGGTCGACGATCTCCCGGTCGATATCGTCTTCATGCTGCTGTCCCCGCCCGATGCCGGGGCGGAACACCTCAAGGCGCTTGCACGCGTCTCGCGGATGCTGCGCGATGCGTCGTTCGTCGACAAGTTGCGCGGTGCCGGATCGCGCGATGCGCTCGTCGCTCTGCTGATGGCGGATGAATCGCGTGATGCCGCCTGAGCCCGTAAGTCCATCGGGCGAGGCGGCGCATTTCCGTGCCCTCGAGACGCTCTATGCAGCAGCACCGATCAACCAATTGTTTGAATCCACTTTGGAAATTCCCGAAGCCGGAGTCGCGCGGATCCATTTCCGGGTCGATCCCAAGGTCTATCACGCCGGCGGTGCGGCGCATGGCACGAGCTATTTCAAAATGCTCGACGACGCCGCCTTCTACGCCGCCAACAGTCTGGTGACGGACCGATTCCTCCTCACCACCGCCTTTAACCTCCTGCTTACAAAGCCGCTGCGCGAAGGACCGGTGGTTGCCGAGGGACGCTGGGTGTCCGGCCATCGCCGTGTGTTCGTCGCCGAAGCGCGGTTGATCGACGCGGCAGGTGACGAGGCGGCGCGGGGTACCGGCACTTTCATGCGCTCGCAGATCCCGCTTGCGACCCTGCCCGGCTATCGCGCGTCGTGACGGCATTGCTGCCTAGCGGGCTGCTCGTTTCAGCGCTGCTCAAGCGCGCGAACGACGCGGGTGGCATGGGCATGGTGCGCGCTCGAGGCGAACCAAACTCCGGTGCTATTTTATTGATTCTTAACGATAATAATGGGCACTCCAACATAATGGAGCGCGCTCTGGACCAATTGGGCAAACCAGCCCTGGTCGCAACCGGTCCAGCCGACTCCGCCAACGTCGCCGAACGCGAGTCGTATTGGCGGCGAAGGCGCGACCGGGATCCGGATTTGTGGGTGATCGAACTGGACATCGCGTCGCCGGAACGATTCGCCGCAGAAACAATCCTGGCGAGTTGACCATCTGACCCGGCCCATGGATAGCCAATGCAACAGTCATGGGCGTTGTGCCATGCCGGGTGCGATCCGGTGGGGTTACGCAGTCGGGGGGATGTCCGGGTAAACGATCTAACGGTCGTTTATGTCCGCGCACCAACCGCACTTTTGTAGTTTGAATGTCGTTTGCTAACCGCGTCGCCACCTGTGCGACGATGATCCTTACCGCAGCCGCCATCATCGGCGCGGGCACGCCGGGCTTCGCTCAGCAACTCGATCGGGCAATTAACGCCCCGGTCGTTGCTTCGGTTCCCGAAGTCGGCGTCGTCCAGGAAGCGGATATCAAGGAGCCGATGGCGAACGACGAACTGCAGGACGGCGACGAAGTCGCATACGGAACCCTCGATGCGGCGGTTGCCGCACAGTCGGTCCCGGACGACATGGGCGACGAGCTCCAGTGCATGGCTGGCGCGATCTACTTCGAAGCCAAAGGTGAGCCGCTCAGTGGCCAGTTGGCGGTCGCCGAGGTGATCCTCAACCGCTCAAAGTCGGGGCATTTCCCCAAGTCGGTCTGCTCGGTCGTGACCCAGCCTGGCCAGTTCTCGTTCGTTCGTGGCGGTCATGTCCCGTCGGTCCCGTCGAACCGCCAGTATCGCACCGCCATCGCGGTCGCCCGCGTCGCGCTTGCCGACAGCTGGGACAGCCCAGCCTCCGACGCGATGTATTTCCACGCGAAGCGCGCCGCGCCGGGCTGGCACCGCCAGCAGGTCGCCGCGATCGGCAACCACGTCTTCTATCGTTGAGCATACCGCCGCGTCGGATTTGACGCGTTCGTGAAATGTTCTAGGATCGGCGCATGTTAGACGATGCGCCCGACTCTCCCCCGCAATCCTGTATCGATGCGCCAGGCTCCCCTTTGTGCGCCGCCGACGTGGCGCGCGGCACGATCCGGATGCTGCTACGGCACGATCTGGTCGCGCTGAGCGAGGTTCCGCTCGACGGCAATCGTCGCGCCGACCTGATGGCGATCGACGCCCGGGGTCAGATCGTCATCGTCGAGATCAAGGTCTCGCGCGCCGATCTGCTCGGCGATTCGAAATGGACCGAATATCTCGGCTGTTGCGACCGCTATTACTGGGCAGTGCCGGCTGGGTTCGACGCCAGCCCGCTCGACCGCGAGGGGTTCCTGCCCGAACGGACCGGGGTAATCGTCGCCGATCGCTATGATGCTGCGATCCTGCGCGAGGCGCATACCGATCCGTTGTCGGCCGCAACCCGCAAGCGCGTTACGCTCGCCTTTGCGCGGCGAGCGGCGCGGCGGATGATCGCATTGACCGATCCGGATGCCAACGGGCTGGCGTTTACGGGGTGATCGGTACCGTTCGTAACCCCCGGAAAGGGGCCGGGGTGACAAACGAGATTATGGTCGAACGCTACAGCTTCGGCCCGGACACCGCCTTGCGCTCCTTCTTCTTCGCCGCATCGATCAGCGCAGCGATTGCCGGCGTGCGCGCATCCTGATGCGCATAATCCCGCGCGGACGAGCCCTGCAGCAGATCCTTCTGGTCCGGATCGGCACCCAGGTCGAGCAGGCTGGCACCATCGTGGCATCGCGACGCTGGACCGCGCGGATCAGCGCCGTCTCGCCGCTGGCATTGCCGAGATTGACGTTCGCGCCATGCTTGACGAGGTTCTCGATGATATCGGTAGACCCCAGATTGGCCGCGATCAGGATCGGGGTCTCGCCGCGATTGTTCTTCAGGTTGGGATCGGCCCCGCGCGCGAGCAGATAATTGAGATACGTCGAATCCTGCCGGCGCACCACGAGGTGGAGCGCACCGTCGCCATTGGTCACGTCGCGCGTGTTGATGACGGTGGCCCCGGGCTTGTCGAGGAACTTGGTCACTTCATCCCCCTTCCCGTCCTTGATCGCCTGGAGGAACTTATAGCCCTCCGACTGGCCGAGCTGTGCCGCGGCCGGGGTCGCGACCAGGGCGACCGGGGCGGCAAGGATCGCGAACGTGCTGGCGATGGAGCGGAAAGTCATCGGATAAGAGTCCTGACAGAAGGCGAAACCGGCGCAGTGCTTGCGTGGTGCGTGCTAACAGATCATGACCAAACACGCCATGAACCAGATCATCCGCGCGCTGTCCGCGTTCCTGCTGGCTGCGCTCCCCATTGCGTGCAGCAGCCCCGCCCCGAATGATCGGCCGCCACTTGAAGGCGCCCGGATTGGCGCGCCGTTCCGCCTGACCGACCAGGATGGCAAGACCCGCACCGACCGCGACTTTGCCGGGCGCTATCGCATCATGTATTTCGGCTACACCTTCTGCCCGGACGTGTGCCCGACCGACATGCAGACGATCGGCGCCGGGTTGCGCCTGTTTGAGGCGAAGGACGCCACGCGCGCGGCGAACGTCGTGCCGGTCTTCGTCACGGTCGACCCGAAACGCGATACCCCCGCAGTGCTCAAGGCGTTCGTCAGCGCGTTCCACCCCCGGATGGTCGGCCTTACGGGCGACCCGGCGGCAATCCTCGCGCTCGCCAAGGCGTATGGGGTCGCGGTCCAGGCGGAGAAGCCCAACGCGCAGGGCGGATATCTCGTCGCGCACGGGCGTTTTGCGTTCCTGATGGACCCGGCGGGCAAGCCAGTGGCGTTGCTGCCGCAGGACGAGACTCCGCAGGCGGTCGCGAGCGAACTCGAACGGTGGGTCAAATGAGCGGAAAATTCTGGGAAGAGCCGATCGACACGCTCGACCGCGGGCAATGGGAAGCGTTGTGCGACGGATGCGGCAAATGCTGCGTCCACAAGCTCGAGGATGACGAGACTGGCGAACTGCTCCCGACCAACGTCTCCTGCCGACTGCTCGACCGCGCGACCGCGCTGTGTTCCAACTACAAGCACCGGCACGCCTATGTCAGCGAATGCGTCCGGCTGAGCCGCGACAATGTGCGGACGATCGACTGGCTCCCCTCGACCTGCGCCTACCGCCTGCGCGCGGCGGACGAACCGCTGCACGAGTGGCACTATCTCGTCTGCGGCGACCGCGAGGCAGTCCACCGCGCCGGGCAGTCGGTCCGCGGCTGGACGATCTCCGAGGACGACGCGGGCGAGCTCGAATATCATCTGGTCGACCGCGAGCTGTGACCGAGCAACCCGAGGTCGTCCGCAACGCCCGCGCGCGTCGCGCGCGGCTGTCGGTCGATAGCGCGACTGGGCGGGTGCGGCTGGTGCTCCCCCCGCGCGCATCGCTCAAGACCGCGCTCGCTTGGGCGGCGGGCAAGGCGGACTGGATCGCGGAACAGCGCGCACGTTTGCCTCAGGCCGTTCCGTTCGAACCGGGCCGCAGCTTTCCGTTCGGCGATGGCGACCTCACCATCACGTGGGACGAAACCTCGACCCGGCGGATCACGCGCGACGGGGATGTCCTACGCTGTGGCGGGTCGCGCGATGGGCTGTCGCGGCGGATCGAATTGTGGCTGAAGCGTGAGGCGCTTCGCGTGCTGAGCGCGGAGACCGCCGAGTTCGCCGCGCGCGCCGGGGTCACCGTCACGAAGGTCGCCGTCGGCGATGCCCGAAGTCGTTGGGGCAGTTGCGCGTCGAGTGGCACGATCCGGTATAGCTGGCGGCTGATCTTGATGCCCGATTACGTCCGCCGCTCGACCGTAGCGCATGAGGTGGCGCATCGGCTCCACATGAACCACGGGCCGCAATTCCACCGTGTCGTCGCCTTGCTCGATGAGAACGATCCGGCGCGCTCGCACGCCTGGTTGCGCGCGAACGGAGCGGCGCTTCACTGGGTCGGGCGCGGATCCTGACGGTCTGACGGCACCGCCTGAACGCGGTCCCGTGGCACGGTGCGCGGTGGCTGGCGCTGGCCGTCCCGGCCAAGCACATGGTCCAGCCACGCCTGATCGAGCTTTTCCCCGTCCGCCGGGCGCTCGGCAGGTTGTGCGCCGTCGCCCTGGCTCTCGGGCGCACGCGGTGGCTGGCGGACGATCGGATTACCGTCTGGGTCGACCTGCTGGCCTTCGGGCGCTGGCGGCGGCGTCGTGCCCGGTTCGACCGGATTACCATCCGCATCGACGAACAGGCCGTTGTCCGCCTCGCCGAAATAAGATTCCTGGTCGGGCTCGAGCTGATATTCGGGAAGTGTGACCTTGGTGTCGAACTGTTCGACCGGACGGCTGGCGACCGCGACCTTCATGAAATCGGCGAAGGCCTTGGCGGGCGCGGTACCCCCATGGAGCCCCGCGATCGGCTTGGCGTCGTCGCGCCCCATCCACACGCCCGCCGTCAGCCCGCTCGAGAAGCCGAGGAACCAGCCATCCTTGTTCGACGACGTCGTGCCGGTCTTGCCGGCGACCGGACGGCCGATCTGAGCGGCGCGCCCGGTGCCGGTGTTGACGGTGGTCTGGAGCAGGTCGGTCATCTGGGCGGCGACGAACGGTGCCACCAGCACATGGCTGGTATCCACCGTCTGGGCATAGATCGTCTCGCCCGACGCAGTGACCTTGGTGATGCCATACGGCGTCACCGCGACGCCCTTGTTGCCGACGCTTGCGAAGGCCCGTGTCATGTCGATCAGCCGGACGTCGGACGTGCCGAGCACCATCGACGGATGCGTGTTGACTTTGGTCGTGATCCCGAAGCGCTTGGCCATGTCCGCGACGGTCGCGAAACCAACTTCCTGTCCGAGCTTGGCGGCGATCGTGTTGAGCGAATAGGCGAAGGCGGTCCGCAGCGACACCGCGCCGCTGTTGTGGCGGCTGTCGTTGCGCGGGCTCCAGCCATCGATCGTGATCGGTTCGTCGACGATCGAATCCTCGGGCTTGTGCCCCGCTTCGAGCGCCGCGAGATAGACGAACAATTTGAACGCGGACCCGGGCTGGCGCTGCGCCTGGGTCGCGCGATTGTAGATCGAGGTGACGTAGTCGGTCCCGCCGACCATCGCGCGCACCGCGCCGTCGCGGTCGATCGCGACAAGCGCCCCCTGCGCGCCGGTCGGGGCATTCGCGCGGATCGCAGCATCGGCCGCACGCTGCATCCCGAGGTCGAGCGTCGTCCATACCTCCAGCGGACGCTGCGTCTCGTCGATCAGCACCTCGAGCTGCGGGAGCGCCCAGTCGGTGAAATAACGGACGCTGTTCTGCTTGGGCTCGGGGGCGAGCCTGACGTCCTTGGGGTTTGCCTCGGCCGCCTGTTCCGCGGTGATCGCGCCGGTTTCCTGCATCAGCCGGATGACGACGCCCGCGCGGTCGACCGCGGCCTGCGCATCGGCAGTCGGCGAATAGACCGAGGGCGCCTTGACCAGGCCCGCGACGATCGCCGCCTCTGACAGGCTCAGCGTATCCGCGCCATGGCCGAAGAACCGGTGCGACGCCGCGTCGATGCCGTAGGCACCACCACCGAAATAGACCTTGTTGAGGTACAGTTCGAGGATCTGGTCCTTGGTGAACTTGCGTTCGAGCGCGAGCGCGAGGAGCATCTCTCGGCCCTTGCGGCCGAAAGTATATTTGTTCGACAGGAAGATCGTCCGAGCGACCTGCTGCGTGATGGTCGACGCGCCCTGCAACCGCCGGCCATTGCCGCGATTGTCGATCGCGAAGCGGATCGAACGCGCGAGGCCGATCGGGTCCACGCCGAAATGCGAGCGGAAGCGGCGATCCTCAACAGAGACCATCGCCTCGCGCATCGCGAGCGGAATCCTGCCGTAGGGGAGCCATTCGCCATAGCTTGGCCCGAGCGAGACAATCACCGTGCCGTCGGCGGCATGGACACGGATCATCTGGCCGTTGGGGGACGATTTCAGCTCGTCATAGCTCGGAAGCTGCCCTTCCGAGACATAGACGGTGATCGCCAGCACGGCGCAAGCCAGCACGACCAGCCCTGCGAGCACCTGAAACGCCAGCACGACGCGCCGCCGCCACAAGGGCGCGCGCGCAGAACGGGGGGAAGAAGCGGGAGAGCGGGCCATGCGCGATTACCAGCGTTAGGACTTGCCGGACGATCCGACAAGCCATGCCCCGGCAATCCCTGCCACGGCCACGCCGATACGACTGATCAGCCGCGCGCCTCGTCGCCATTGGTACCGCGCGGCTTGAATTCGAGGCTTAGCGAATTCATGCAATAGCGCAGGCCGGTCGGCGGCGGGCCGTCGGGGAAGACGTGCCCGAGATGTCCGTCGCAGCGCGAGCAACGCGCTTCGATCCGCGTCATGCCGTGGCTGGTGTCGCGGTGATCGGTGACATTCTCCGCGTCGATCGGCTGAGTGAAGCTGGGCCACCCCGAGCCCGAGTCGTATTTATCGGCGGAGTCGAACAGCGGCAGCGCACACCCGCCGCAGCGATACACGCCATCGGCCTTGTTGTTGTTATAGCGTCCGGAAAACGCCCGCTCCGTCCCCGCCTCGCGCAATACGTGATAGGCTTCCGGGCTCAATTTCTTGCGCCATTCGGTTTCGGACAGGGTGATGTGCTCCATGGACCTAGTTTTCCTGTTGGGGGGCAGCGTGGTCAAGCGGCGAATGGCCGATACGGGTCGCGCTTGCGATGATCTGGATCAGGCCCGGGACGTGGCCCACCAGCGGGAGCAAGGCCGCGCCGAGCCACGGCCGTTCGGCCGCGTCGCGCACCAGTCCCGCCAGCCGGATCGGCCGGGCAGTGGCAGCGGCGAAATCACGCTGGAAGCGCGGTGCCGCCGCCGCACCGCCAGTGATATAGGCATGGCCGGCGCGGATGCCACTCGCGATCGCGATTCCCATCCCCTCCCCCGCGAGCGACGGGATGACCCCGGCCTGGTCGCCGAGCCGGAACACTGCGCCTTCGGTCTGCCGTGCGCGCCAGCCGTACGGCACGTTGGCGATCGCATCGATCGGTTCGTCGCCGCTTCGGAATGCCAGCCGATCGCCAAGCCGTGGACACTCCCGCGCCAGTGTATCGAGCAACGCGGCAGGGGAGCCGGCTGCGAGCATCTTCGAGCGGTGGACCGCCATGCAGATGTTGGCGCTGCCATCTTCCTGCAGCACGATCCCGACATAGCCACGATCGAACGGAAACAATTCGATCGCATCGCCGATCAGCCGGGTAAGGCCGGGGGCACTGGCGATGCGGACGCGCAGGCCGAGCACAGGATCCGCACCGCGCGCGTCGGCCGGGCGCGCCGCACCGCGCACGTCATGCTTGCCGCTGGCGAGGAACAGCGTGTCGCCCGCCAGCACCGCGCCATCGTCGAGCGTTGCGGCGGTATCGACCAGGCTGCGCACCGTGACGCCGCGCTCGACCGCTGCCCCGCGTGCGATTGCATGGCGTATCATAACCGTGTCCAGCAGGTGTCGCGAGACGCCGTGCGCGGGTCTCGGGAGCGGCGCCTCGACCACCCGGTCCCCGAGGATGACCCGGGTTCGCAGGACCCGCGCCGGTCCCAACGCCTCGGGCGCGATTCCCAGCCGCCCGAGCGACTCGAGTGTCCGCCAGCTCAGAAATCCGCCGCAAATCGCGTCGCCGGTCTCGCGGCTGCGCTCGACGAGCAGGTGCGGTGCCCCCGCGCGCGCAAGCACGATCGCGGCGCTCGCGCCCGCCGGGCCGCGCCGACGATCAGCGCAGGTGTTCGACGCATAACCGGTACGGAAAGGAGCGATACACGCGTGCCGTGACGCCAGCTTCGGCAAGGATCGGCGGCCATTCGTCCGGGCGGTACGACCGCGCGACCGACAGTGTCCCGTCATGCCGCACGATCGGGTGCCAGCGCGCGAGCGTGGCGAGAACCGGAAAGCCGCGATGCGCGACGACGTGACGGTGCAGATCGTTGACGAGCCAGCCGCGCGCGCTCTCCCGGTCCATGAACCGCAGGAACGCGACGAGTTGCGCATGCGTCATGTGATGCGCGACGAGACTGCTGACGACGAAATCCCAGCCTTCCCCGGCGCGATCCGCGTAATCACCGGTGGCATAGCGGATCGGCATCCCCGCCGGGGTATGCGCCGCGGCTGCGAGCGCGCTGCGGGGATTGAGATCGACCCCGACCAGTTCCGCCACCAGACCGCGCCGGTCGGCCCAGCGCGCGATCCGTCGCAGCATGTCGCCATCGCCAAAGCCGACGTCGAGCAGTTTGAACCGGGTCATCCCCGCCGTCCCGCGCCGCAGGAAATCGAGCGTCGGGCGCGGGGCCATCGTGACCGCGTTGACCTTGGCCAAATCTCCGACGACCGCCGCATAGGTCTCCGCGGACAGGTCGTCCGCGTCCATCAGTTCCTCGGCAATGGCGCGGTGCCGGAGGGTCATCCTGCGCTCCGGAAACCGAAACCCTCGGCGGCAAGCCCCGGGCCGAACGCTAGTGCGACGCCGTTTCGGATCGGCGGCCCGTCGAGCAGCCGTGCGAGCACGAACATCAGCGTCGCCGAGGACATGTTGCCGACATCCGCCAGCACCCCGCGCGAGGTTGAAAGCGCGTCGTGCGGCAGCGATAGCGCGGTTTCCACCGCATCGAGGATCGAGCGCCCGCCGGCGTGGACCGCCCAGCCGTCGATCTCCTGCGGGTCGCGTCCGCCCGTCGCCGCCGCCGCAAAAACCGGATCGGCGAGCCCTGCGGCGATCCGCGCGGGGACTTCGCCCGACAGATGCATTGCGAACCCCTGGTCGGTGATGTCCCAGCGGATCAACTCGGCCGAATCCGGCAATGTCGTGGCGAAGGGTTCGCCAAGCGCGAGGCCGGCAGGGTCGGCAGTGACAAGCGCGGCAGCGGCGCCGTCGCCGAACTGGAGCATCGCCAGCAGCGGTTCGAGCACAGGGGTGTCCTGGAGATGCAAGGTCGACAGCTCGACGCATACGACCAGAACGCGCGCGGCGGGCGCCGAGCGGACGATGTGACGCGCGCTGCGCAACGCGGCAACCGCTGCGTAACAGCCCATGAACCCCACCAGCAGCCGTTCGACCGTCGGCGCGAGGCCAAGCCGCGCGGCGATGATCTGGTCGATGCCGGGCGCGACAAACCCGGTGCAGCTCGCGACGACGAGATGCGTAATACCCTCAAGGGACACCTTTTCGCCGAGTGCCGTGATCGCCTCGATCGCGAGCGCGGGAGCGGCGGCGGCATAAAGCTTCATCCGCTCCGCAGTCCCGGGCAGGATATCGCGCGCATAAAAGCCACCGGGGTCGACCGGAGAGCCCCCATCGTCGCTGACCGGCAGCACCGACCAGCGATGGTTGATCGCCGCACGGCCCGCCATGCGGTCGAACACGCGCGCGCTCCGCGCCTCCGGCAGCCGTGCTCTCGCCCAGGCGATAAACGCGGCGTGGATGTCATGGCTAGGAACGGCGGTCCCGATGGCAACGATATGGGGGATGATCGACACACTATGCTTTCGGTCCGGCCGGGCAAAAAATGCAGAGCCGCAACCAGAACGCTACCCTGCCCGTTCCGATCCGACCAGCCTGTCGCGCGAGGCCGGAATTCAGAGCGAATGCGGTCGAGGCCGTGCCAGGTACGGCGCTACAGGGTGGTAAGATGCGGTCGACGGGAATCCCAGCAATACTGCAAGCAGTCCGCCAGCGACCCGATCGGGTGCTGCTTGCGGCGTTCGGGATCGTGGCGGCGCTCGTGCTGTTCGTGCTCCACATCGCCTCCGAGGTCGGCGCCGGCGATACCAACAGGCTCGACAGTGCGATCCTCGTCGGGATCCGATCCGCGACGGATCGGCCGGGTGCGGGACTGCACGCGCTGCGCTTCGCGATGCAGGATTTTACTGCGCTCGGCGACTCGACGACGCTGACGATCGTCGTCCTGCTGGTGTCTGGCGCGCTGCTGATCGTGCGCAAGGTCGCGATGGCGGGGTTCCTCATCGGCGCATCGGTGATCGGTACGCTTGCGGTCGAGCTGCTCAAATCGGCGTTCGACCGCCCCCGCCCCAATGTCGTCGCCCATTGGGCGACCTTCTCCCACACGAGCTTCCCTAGCGGGCATGCGGCGGATTCGGCGATCGTCTACCTTACGCTGGCAGCGCTCGTCGCACGCAGCGTCGAGTCGCGTGGTTTGCGCATCTACGTGATGCTCGCCGCTATGCTGCTGACCCTGCTAATCGGGGTATCGCGCCTGTATCTCGGGGTTCATTGGCCGACCGATGTGCTGGCCGGCTGGATCCTTGGCGCGGGCTGGGCCTTCCTGGCTGCGACGGTCGCCTGGTGGCTGCAAACACGCCATACGCTCGAACGGCCGGAAGACTGACCCGGCCAACCGACCCCCCGTCCCCGGCTGAGGACAGGGGGCCGCCGGACGTTTACGCCACGGCGCGGGTCAGGACTCGCGCGAGGCGGGCCGCAAACGCGCGCGGGTCGACCGGCTGCTCGCCGTCCGCAATCTGTGCCTCGTCGAACAGGAGATGCGCCGCGTCTTCGCGCAGTGTCGTGTCCCCCGCCCCCAGCGCGGCGAGCTTGACGATCAGCGCGTGCTGCGGATTGATCTCGAGCACCGGCTTGGCCTTGGGCGGGGCCTGGCCTGCGCTCGCGAGCATCCGTTCGAGCTGGCGGTCCATGCCGCTCTCGGTCGCGACCAGGCAGACCGCGCTGTCGGTCAGCCGATCGGACGCACGTACGTCCGAAACCGCATCCGCGAGTGTCGTCTTCACGAACGCGAGGAAGTCCGTCACTTCGCCGCTTGCTTCGGTCGACGGGGGCGTGGTCCCTTCGAGCAGCGGGATCAGCGCGAGATCGGCGGACCCCTGCGTTACCGAGCGGAACGGCTTGCCCTGATAATCGACGCCCGCCGTCACCCAGAAATTGTCGATCGGATCGGACAGCAGCAATACCTCGACGCCGCGCGCGCGGAAGCCTTCCAATTGCGGCGCGGTCGCGATCCGGTCAAGATCGGTCCCGGTGACATAATAGATCGCGGTCTGATTTTCCTTGAGGTCCGCGCTATAGTCCACAAGCGACCGCCACCCGCTGTCGGAGCTTGTCGTATGGAAGCGCGCGAGATCGAGCAGCGCGGTACGGCGCTCGAAATCCTCGTACAGCCCTTCCTTGAGCACCGGGCCGAACGTGTCCCAGATCCTGAGATACGCTTCCGAGTCGGACGACGCGCGCTTCTCCAGTTCGGACAGGACCTTTGCGGTCACGCCCTTCTTGATCGCAGCGAGCACCGGGCTTTGCTGGATCATCTCGCGCGACATGTTGAGCGGCACGTCCGACGAATCGACCAGTCCGCGCACGAAGCGCAAATAGCGCGGGAGCAATTCGGCTTCATCGGTGATGAAGACGCGGTTCACGTATAGCTTGATCCGCCCGGCGCGATCGGGATCGAACAGGTCGAACGGCTTGGACGACGGCACGAACGCGAGCACCGAATATTCGTGGCGACCCTCCGCGCGATAGTGGAGCGTCAGCGCGGGTTCGTCGAACTGGCCCGACACGCTGCGGTAGAAATCGGTGTAGTCGGCCGCACTGATCGCGGATTTGGGCTTCGTCCACAGCGCAGCGCCATCGGTCAGCTCGACCGCCTCTGCATCGGGCTTTTCGCGCAGGAAGATCGGCACGGGGACATGCCCCGACTGCGCCTTGATCGTCTGTTCGACGGTGTAGCGCTGCGCATAATCCTGCGCATCCTCGAGCAAGTGGAGCGTCACGCGGGTGCCGCGTGCGGGTGCCTGCGCGAGGTCGACCGGCGCGATCGTGTAGCTGCCGAGCCCGTCCGACGACCAGAGCGACGCCTCCCCGGTCCCGGCGCGATGCGAGACGACGTCGACCTTGCTCGCGACCATGAACGCCGAATAGAAACCGACGCCGAACTGGCCGATCAGTTGTGGATCGTCCGACCCTTGCGCGGCGGCGAGCGTGTCCATGAAGCTCTTGGTGCCGGACCGCGCGATCGTGCCCAGCGCATCGGTCATCTCAGCCGCGCTCATGCCGATGCCATTGTCCTCGATCGTCAGCGTGTGCGCTTCCGGATCCAACGTGACCGTGATCCGCGGATTTCCATCGTCGCCGAGCAGCGCGGGATTGGCGATCCCCTCGTAGCGCAGCTTCTCGCACGCATCTGCCGCGTTCGAGACGAGCTCGCGCAGGAACACGCTTTTGTCCGAATAGACCGAGTGCACCATCATGTGGAGCAGCTTGGCGACATCGGCCTCGAAGGCGTGGGTCTGTGGGGTGGTGGGTTCCGGAGCGGTGGTGGTCGTCATGATGTGGTCGCAGCCCCTATGCGGTGATCGTTACGCGGGAGTTGGGTTGGGGCGGGGGCGGGGTCAAGGGTTGTTCGCAAGTCTCGGGCGCGGCGCGGCGGCCTTCCGATCAGCTGTTCACGACGGTCCCGCCGTCCGTGCCCTGGCGAACAGTCGCCCGAAATCAGTTGCGTCGATCGCGCCCGTCACCAGTATTGGCCCGGCCAGATAGCCCGGGGTTCCTGCCAGCCCGATCGCATTCGCTTCCCGACCGTTCGCGCGCAGACGTACCGCGACGCCCTCCGCGTGCGCCGCCAGCCAGGCCGTCGCGCGCGTCCAGTCGCCGCCCGCCTGTACGACGATGTCGCGCAGCATGGCGTCGTCGATCGTCCGATCGTCGGTCATCAGTCGGCGATGGACGGCGGGGTAGATTCCTTGCTCGGCAGTCGCGAGTGCGACGCTGGCGGCGCGTTCGGACGGCGGCCCGAAGATCGGCCAGTCCTTGTAGAGGATCCGGACCTTGCCGTCGCGCCGGATCGCATCCTCCATCGCCGCAAACGCCCCGCGACAGGCGGGACATCGATAGTCGCTGAACACAGCGAACTTAACCGTGGCGTCGGCGGGGCCAGCTTCCGGCGAGACGCCGCCTTTCAGGATCGCATCAGCACGTGCGCCGATGTCGCGTCCGATCGGAGCGGTGCGGCGCAATGCCTGGCCGATCGCCCAACCGCCGACAACCACCGCGCCGAGCTGCACGGCCTGCCGCCTGCTGAAATGTGTCGGCATGATCAGTGCGGTCCCGGTGTGGGGCGTGGCATCGTGACGGGGCGATGCGGCGCGGGTCGGTCGTCCATCCCGCTTTCTACCGTGACCGGGGTACGATGCCCATGACAAGACGACGGGCCCCCGAAAGGGTGTATTTCACATCTGCATCTTGAAAAAATGGTGCGGCCGAGAAGACTCGAACTTCCACGGGCTTTCGCCCACAACGACCTCAACGTTGCGCGTCTACCAGTTCCGCCACGGCCGCACGTAACATCACCGGGCAAGCCCGGCAGCTGGTAGGCGAGCGCCCCTAGCAAAGCTAATCGGGGGACGCAATGGCCGACGTACAAGCCTTTCGCATTTTGTGCGCTTCCCGTAGCAGCACGGCATGACCAACGCGCACCGACAAACGATGACGGAGACGCGCAAGATCCTCGCGCTGGCGTGGCCGGTGATGCTCACCAGCCTCAACTGGACGATCCTCAGCGTTACCGACATCGTCGTCGTCGGGCTGACCGGAACCGATCAGGTCGCCGCGTTCGGCGCGAGTCGTGCGCTGACTTTCGTCACGATCGTCGCGGGACTAGCGTGGCTGTCGGGGGTGCTGGTCTTCACGTCCCGCGCGGACGGCGCGCGCGATCTTCCCGCAACGGGCGCCCGGATGCGCGAGGGGCTGGTGCTGGCGGGGATGCTGGGGCTGGTCGGCGCGCTGGCGTTCGGGGTGTTCGCCGCGCCGCTGCTCGCTGGGATCGGGGTCGCGCCTGCGCTGGTGCATCCGGCGGCGGCGGTGGTGCGGACGATGGCGCTCGCGTACCCCGCGCAGTTGGTAAGCCTGGCCGCGAGTTTCTTCCTCGAGGGGATTTCGCAGCCGCGCCGCGTGACCGTGGTCAATCTGGCGACGCTTCCGATCAATGCGCTGCTCGCGTGGGTGCTTGCGGACGGCCATTTCGGCGCCCCCGCGCTGGGGGCGGTTGGCGCTGCCGCCGCAACGACGATCGCGTCGTTGCTGGGCGCGGCGGGGATGCTGGCGGCGGCGTGGACCATCCCGGATGCGCGCGAACGGGGGGTGCGCGTCATGACGCCAGCCGCGTGGCGCGCGGCATTGCCCGGCGCAGTGAAGCTCGCGCGATTCGGCGCGGTGCCGGCGATCGCGTCGGGACTGGAACTCGCGGGCTTTTCGATCCTGATCGCGCTGTCGACCGATCTCGGCGCGGTGACCGCCCATGCCTTCCAGATCGTGTTCGCGCTCCACAACGTCACCTTCGGTGCCGCGGTCGGGCTGGCATCGGCGGCGGGGGTACGGGTCGGCAATGCGGTCGGCGAAGGCATGCCAGCGCAGGTGCGTGCGCGCGCGCTGATCGCGGCGGGGCTGGCCGCCGCGATCACCGGCGGGCTTGGCGTTGTGATGCTGCTGGCGCGCGCGCCGATCGTCAGCGCTTTTCCCGCGGCGGCGGGGGTCCATGCGGCGGCGCTGGCGATGGTGCCGCTATGGGTGCCGTTCATCCTGTTCGACGGTGTGCAGCTCGTCTTTGTCTATGCGTTGCGCTCGCTCGGCGATCAGATCGTCGCCGGGGTCAACGGCATCATCGCCTTCTTCGGTGTAACGGGCGGGCTGGGCTGGCTGTTCGTGACGCACGGGGTCGGGCCGCTCGGGCTCGTCTATGCCTCGGGGCTGGGGATGGTGGCGGCGGCGCTGCTGAACGGCGCGCGGTTCCTCTGGGTCAGTGGTTCGGCTCGCCCGAGAAGCTCAGCACCAGATCCTTCGCGTTGACCGGCACATCGAGCTTGGCGCTGTTGAACTCGACCCGCCCCTTGGGCGGCAACGCGGTCGCCTCCGGGCGGATCGTCCAGCTGTAGACGATGCGGTGCTGCGCGTCGCGCAGGTCGGCGCGGATATCGGGGACGGGCTGGCGCGTGTCGGTCGGGTTGAGCACGGTCCCGCTGATCGCGAAAATCTCGTTGCCGTTGTAATCGTGGCGATCGACCGGGCGGTTGACGATCCGGAGCGGCGTCTCGACCGCCGGGCGGAACAGCGTGGTCGCGGTACGCGGCGTGCTCGTCGAAACGATCGCGGCGGTCGCCCCGAGCATCGCCACGCCTGCGACCACGGCCGCGATCGTCCAGCGGCGCGCGGGGTTGCGGCGCGGGCGGAACGGCGGCTGGTGGGCGAAGGCGTCGAAAGCGACCGGCGCGCGGGTCGTGTCGGGAATGGCACCGGCGTCGCTCACCGGCGCGGTTTCGCGGATCGGCGCGGCGACCGGCGCGCGTGGCGGTTCCGGCACTTCGTCCGCAGCACCCGCCTCACCCTCGGCTTCGTCCTGTTCGTCGAGCACCAGCACGGGCACGGGTTCCTGGAACCAGCTGTGCTTGCAGTTGGCGCAACGCACGGTCCGCCCCTCCGGCCCGACCGCGGTATCGGGGATCACATAACGGGTCTCGCACTCGGTACATTCGAGGATCATCGGGGCATTTCAGACATTAAGGGCAGACGGGGCAAGCCAGCACAGTGGGGGATACACCAACCGGGGCGTCCGCGCTGTCCGGGGAATCTACGCTGTCCACCGGCCCGGTGGCAAGAGCCGTGGAATTGCGCCTGCGCGCTTGTCGCGGTGCAAGGGATCGTGCGATGCAGGGGCGGGGCATGGACAAGTAGCGAGTAGCGCACGCCGCATGGCGAATATCGTTCAATTCGAAAAGGTGGGGCTTCGCTACGGCACGGGGCAAGAGACGCTGAGCGACGTCAGCTTCACGCTGTCGAGCGGCGCGTTCTACTTTCTGACCGGCGCGTCGGGCGCGGGGAAGACGTCGCTGCTCAAATTGCTGTACTTGTCGCAGCGTCCGACCCGCGGGAGCATCCGGCTGTTCGGTGAGGATGCGGTGACGCTGCCGCGCGCGCGGCTGCCCGGGTTCCGGCGGCGGATCGGCGTCGTGTTCCAGGATTTCCGGCTGGTCCCGCATCTCTCGGCCTACGACAATATCGCGCTGCCGCTGCGCGTCTCGGGGGTGCCCGAGCGCGACGTCGCGGATCCGGTGCGCGAGATGCTCGCCTGGGTCGGGTTGTCGGACAAGATCGCGGCGCGCCCGCCGACGCTTTCGGGCGGCGAGCAGCAGCGCGTCGCGATCGCGCGCGCGGTGATCGGCCGGCCCGAGATCCTCGTCGCGGACGAACCGACCGGCAACGTCGACCCCGAAATGGCGGAGCGGCTGTTGCATCTGTTCGACTCGCTCAACCGGCTCGGGACGACCGTCGTCGTCGCGACGCACGACCTGCAGACGATGGGGCGGATCCCGCATGCGCAGATGATGCGGCTCGACAAGGGCCGGCTGCTCGATCCGACCGGGTCGCTGCGCTTCCCGCCCCCCGGCGGGCCTTCATGAGTATCGGGATTCTGGCGTCGAAGGCGGACCGGGGGCTGCTCGATGATCGGCGTGGCACGCGGGTGATGCTGTGGGTGATGGCGATCATGCTGTTCCTGACAGTGCTCGCCGCGGCGCTTGGGCTCGCGACGCTCGGCGCGGCGGCAGTGCTCGACCGGCAACTCGCGGGGCGGCTGACGGTGCAGATCGTCGCGCCCGCGGAACGTGTGCGGACGCGGGAGACGCGTGCGGTGCTGGCGGCGCTCCGACGCCTGCCCGAGGTGCGCCGCGTGGTCGCGGTCGATCGCGCACGGCTGGCCGAGATGCTGAGCCCCTGGCTGGGCGCGGACGGCGCGGACCCCGACCTGCCGATCCCCGCAATGATCGACGTCGACCTGACCGCGGCGACCGCCCCCGCAGCGGCCAGCGTCGCGCGCGCGGTCCGCGCCGCCGCGCCGAGCGCGCGGATCGACCGGCAGGAAAGCTGGATGACTCCGGTGCGCAACGTGATGGCGATGCTGACCGGGCTGGCGGGCGCGCTGGTGCTGCTGATGGCGGCGGCGACCGCGGCGGTGGTGATCCTCGCGGCTCGCGCCGGGCTCGACACGCACCGGGACACGATCGCGGTTCTCCACATGCTGGGGTCGACCGATGTGCAGGTCGCACGGCTGTTCCAGCGGCGGATCGCGCTCGACACGCTGGTCGGCGGCATCCTCGGCATGGCGGTCGCGCTCGGCGCGGTGGTGCTGGTCGGGGTGCAGCTCGATGCGCTGGGGTCCGATCTGATCGCGGGCCTGACGCTCGGAATGCGCGACTGGGTGCTGCTCGCGTGCCTTCCGGTCGCCTTCGCGGCGCTGGCGACGCTGTCCGCGCGGGTCGCGGTGCTGGCCGCGTTGAGGCGGGTGTTGTGATCTTCCGGCTGATGGTCCTTGCCGGCTTGTGCTGGATTGGTGGGTTCGGGATCTTTCTCGCCACGCGGCCCCCACCGCTTGAGAACACGCGCACGGACGCGATCGTCGTGCTGACCGGCACGTCGGGCCGGATCGCGCGCGGCCTCGAGATGCTCGAGGCGCATGCGGCGAAGCGGATGCTGATCAGCGGGGTCGCGCCGCAGGTCCGCCCGCGTGAACTGGCGCACGAATATAAGGTCAGCCCGCAGGTGTTCGCCTGCTGCATCGATCTTGGCCACGAAGCGGTCGACACGCGCTCCAACGCCGAGGAAACCGCGGACTGGGTGCGCGAGCACGGCTATCATTCGGTGCGACTGGTGACCTCCGACTGGCATCTGGCGCGTGCGCGGCTCGAACTCGTCAACGCGCTTGGGACGGATGCGACGGTGATCGGCGATGGCGTTCCGGGCACACCGAGCTATGCGGTGCTGGTCGGCGAATATAACAAACTCATTTTGCGCCGCGTGGCGCTGCTGATCGGGCAGGCTACATGATCGCAATGCGCAACCTGCTGTTCAAGATCGTCTTCTACGCCGGATCGGTGCCGATCGTACTCACCTCGGTGATTTCCGCGGCGTTCGGCACCAAGGCGATGATCGCGCACACGCATTTCTGGACGCAGTATCACGGCCTGACCACGCGAACGTTCCTGCGGATCTTCAAGCGGATCGAGGGCGAGCGATTCTATGACAGCCCGGTCCTGTACGTCGCCAAGCACCAGGCGATGTACGAGACGCTCGAGCTCGGGCGGATGCTGCGGCATCCCGCGATCGTGATGAAGCAGGAGCTGGCCGACATCCCGGTGTGGGGCTGGGCGGCGAAGCGCTACGGCGTGATCGTGGTCGATCGCGAGGCGTCAGCGGGCGCGCTGCGGCGAATGCTGCGCGAGGCGCGCGTTGCGCTGGCGGCGGGGCGCTCGATCCTGATCTTTCCGGAAGGAACGCGCGTCGCCCCGGGCGAGCAGCCGCCGCTCAAGGCGGGGTTCGCGGGGCTGTACCAGATGCTCAAGATTCCCGTCGTGCCGATCGCGATCGACAGCGGGCTGGTATGGCCGCGCGAGGGGCCGCATCTGCCGGGGACGGTGACGTTCCGCTTCGGCACGCCGATCCCGCCCGGCCTGCCGCGCGACGAGGCCGAGGCGCGGGTGCATGCGGAGATCAATGCCTTGGAGCGGGATGGCGGCGCGGCGCGGGGTTGAGACCAGTGGGTCCTGCCCTCTGCTGATCCCGCGCGTGGCCGTTACTCGTGCGTCCGCCCGAAATCGGGCGCGGGATCGTCCTGCCCCTGTTCGATGATCCCACGTCGCACGTCGCGCGTCTTGGAGAACAGGTCGAACAGCTCGTCCCCCTTCCCCCAGCGGATCGCGCGCTGGAGCGCGGTCAGGTCTTCGGAAAAGCGTTGCAGCATGTCGAGCACCGCCTCGCGGTTCGCGAGGAACACGTCGCGCCACATCGTGGGATCGGACGCCGCGATCCGCGTGAAATCGCGGAAGCCGCCTGCCGAATATTTGATCACCTCGGACTGGGTCACTTCCTCCATGTCGGATGCGGTTCCGACGATGGTGTAGGCGATCAGATGCGGCAGATGGCTGGTGATCGCGAGCACGCGGTCGTGATGATCGGGGGCCATCATCTCGATCTCCGCGCCGAGCCGCCGCCAGAACTCGGCAACGCGTTCGACCGCGAGCGGATCGGTCCCTTCGGGTGGGGTGATGATGCACCAGCGCTTTTGGAACAGCGTCGCGAACCCGGCTTCCGGGCCGCTCCGCTCGGTCCCGGCGACGGGATGCGCGGGAACCACCGTTGCGCCGGGGAGCGCCGTGCCGAGCGCCCGCACGACCTCGGCCTTGCAGCTGCCGACGTCGCTGACGATCGCTTCAGCCGGCAGGTCGGCGGCAAATTCCGTCGCGGCGGCGCCCATCGCGCCGACCGGTACGCACAGGATCACGAGATCGGCGTCGATCACTGCCGCGCCGCCGCTGTCCGCCACATCGTCGAACAGGTCGATCCGCTCCGCGATCGCCCGCACGTCGGGATCGGCGTCATATCCGGTGAGCCGCACCGTCGGCATCGTCGCGCGGACCGCGCGCGCGATCGACGACCCGATCAAACCGATGCCGATGATGGTGACGCGGGCGAAAGGCAACATGGCGCGCGGCATGGCGGATCGATTTGGCGATGGCAAGCAGCACCCCGCTTCGCGCGGTGCTTGAACCCGCGTCGCCACGCGCTTATCCGCTCCGATATGGACGACACGCGCCTTGGGCTTGCCCGCCACGTCACGTTGCCGGGGCCGTTGCGCCTCGACGGTGGCGCGCTGCTGTCGCCGGTCGAGATCGCGTACGAAACCTATGGCGCACTCAACGCCGATCGCTCGAACGCAATCCTGATCTGCCACGCACTGACCGGTGACCAGCACGTCGCCTCGCGGCACCCCGTCACGGGCAAGCCCGGCTGGTGGGAGCGGATGGTCGGTCCGGGCAAGCCGGTCGATCCGACGCGGCATTTCATCATCTGTTCGAACGTGCTGGGCAGTTGCATGGGGTCGTCGGGGCCCGCGACCGTCAATCCCGCGACCGGCGTTCCGTGGGGGATGAGCTTCCCGGTCATCACGATCCGCGACATGGTGCGGGCGCAGGCGATGCTGCTCGATCACCTCGGGATCGAGACGCTCGCGGCAGCGGTCGGCGGGTCGATGGGCGGGATGCAGACGTTGAGCTGGCCCGCGACCTTCCCCAACCGGGTGCGCGCGGTCGTCATCATCGCCTCCACCGCGCGGCATACCGCGCAGAACATCGCCTTCCACGAAGTCGGGCGCCAGGCGGTGATGGCCGACCCGAAATGGCGCGAGGGGGCCTATTATGCGGAGGCCGATCCGCCCGCCGCGGGGCTCGCGGTCGCGCGGATGGCGGCGCATATCACCTATTTGTCCGAGGCCGGCCTCACCGCCAAGTTCGGGCGGCGCTTGCAGGCGCGCGACGCCAAGAGCTTCGGGTTCGACGCCGATTTCCAGATCGAAAGCTATCTACGGCACCAGGGGATCAGCTTCGTCGACCGGTTCGACGCCAATTCCTATCTCTACATCACCCGCGCGATGGATTATTTCGATCTGGCGGAGGAACATGGCGGGCATCTCGCCAACGCCTTCCGTGCCACCAGGGCGCGCTTCTGCCTCGTCAGCTTCGATACCGACTGGCTGTACCCGACCGCGGAATCGCGCGCGATCGTCCATGCGCTCAACGCCGCGGGTGCGCCGGTCAGCTTCGTCGAGCTGTCGAGCCCGTTCGGGCATGACGCGTTCCTGCTGGAGGCGCCCGAGTTGAACCGCGTCGTCGATGGTTTCCTGAAGGCTGGCGCATGACCGAAATTGTTCTGTCCGACGACCGCTCGTTGTTGCAGATCGACACGATCCACGGATGGCTCGCGTCGAGCTACTGGTCGCCGGGGATCGCGCGCGAAACGGTCGAACGCGCGATCGCGGGGTCGCATGCGCTCGGCGCTTACCGTGGCGCCACGCAGGTCGGCTTCGCGCGGATGATCACGGATCATGCAACCTTCGCGTGGCTGGCCGACGTCTGGGTCGATGAGGCCGGACGCGGCCAGGGGCTGGGGCGGCGGATGGTGTCCTGGTTTCTGGACCGGCCCGATTATGCCGGGCTGCGCCGCATCGCGCTGGGCACGCTCGATGCGCATGGCGTGTACGCGAAACTCGGCTTCCACCCGTTGATCCGGCCCGAGCGCTTCATGGAGCGTCTGTCGGCTCAGGCCGAAGCGATGCTGCGGGCGCCCCAATGACGCTCCGCCCCGATCTCGCGATCATCGCCGACCGGATCGAACCCGGTGCACGCGTGCTTGACGTCGGGTGCGGCGATGGTGCGCTGATGGCGGCGCTGCGCGATACCAAGCACGTCGACGCGCGCGGGCTTGAACTCGATGCGGGCAATGTCGCTGCGGCGGTGTCGCGTGGACTGTCGGTGATCCAGG
This sequence comes from Sphingomonas sp. PAMC 26621, assembly GCF_000251145.1. GTDB lineage: Bacteria > Pseudomonadota > Alphaproteobacteria > Sphingomonadales > Sphingomonadaceae > Sphingomonas. The sequence goes on from NZ_AIDW01000003.1 coordinate 165,495, forward strand.
GCGATGCCGATATCGAGCTCGCCGATTATCCGGACGCGAGTTTCGATTACGCGATCCTCAGCCAGACTCTCCAGACCGCGCGTCGGCCCGATGTCGTGCTCGACCATCTGTTGCGGATCGGCCAGCGCGCGTTCGTGTCCTTCCCGAACTTCGCACATTGGGGGGTGCGGTTGTCGCTGCTGTGGGGCGGGCGGATGCCGGTGACGCGGCTGCTCCCCGAACAATGGTTCGACACGCCTAACATCCATCACGTCACGATCGACGATTTTCGGGCCTTCGTCAAAGCGCGTGGCATCGCGGTAGAGGGTGCGTGGTTCCTGTCGGGCGACAAGCAGACGACTTCCGCAGCCGCGAACTTCCGCGCCGAACATGCTGTATTCCTGCTACGTCCTCGCGAATTAAAGGAACCAAAGCGTTCGCCACAGGGTTCGAAGCATTAACTTACATTACGTAGATAGTGTTTACCCTATGTCTGTGCCAACCGCCTTGATCGTAGAAGACGAGATTTTCGTCGCGCTCGACCTCGAGCGGATCCTGATCGACGCCGGCTATGCGGTGAAGGCGATCGCGGCGGACAAGCTCGGCGCGCTCGATGCTGCGCAGGATTGCAGCTTCGCGCTGGTCGACATCAACCTTCGCGACGGGGCGACCGGTCCCGAACTCGCGCGTATGCTGGCCGACGAATTCGGGCTCAAGGTCGTGTTCGTCACCGCCAATCCGGGTCAGATCGCCCACCCGAGCGGCGCGGTCGGCTATGTCCGCAAACCGTTCAGCGAATCCGCGATCCTGACAGCTGCCGCCGTCGCCACCGCCCGCGATCGTGGCCCCCTTGAGGCGACCAACGGCGATTTCGTCCTGCTCGTTTGACGCTCAACCGCGACTGAGCGCGGCTTTTGAAACCTCGACGACGACTCGCAAGCCATCCGCGGCCCAATCGTGGGCAACCTTGCCACCCAGTTGGCGGCTCGCGCTAAGGTCGATCAGCTGTGCTCCAAAGCCAGTGCTCTCGGGCTGCTCGACCGCCGGACCACCCTGCTCCTCCCAGATCAGCATGATCTCGTCGCCGTCGACGATGCTCGTCACGGTCACTGCCCCGGTATCGTTCGACAGCGCGCCATATTTGGTCGCGTTGGTGGCAAGCTCATGGAACAGTAACGCAAGCGGCGTGGCGGACCGGTCGTCGATCGCCACGTCGGTGCCACCGACATGTAGCCGCGACGCGTTGGTCGACTGATAGGGCAGGAACAGCGCGTCGAGCAGGCCGTGCAGGCTCGTTTGTTCGGCCTGGGGCCGCGACTGCGCGCTGTGCGGGCGAACGAAATCATGCGCACGACCGAGCGCGGTGACGCGGTGGCGGAGATCCTCTGCGATACCCTTGAATTCGGGATGCGCGCGCGCCGCGAAGGTGATCAGCCCGGAAATCACCGCGAAGATATTCTTGATCCGGTGGCTCAGTTCCTGCGCGATGACCTCGCGCTCCTCGCTCGCCAGTTTCTGCTCGTGAATGTCGGTGCAGGTGCCGATCCAGCGCGTGACCGCCCCGCTCGTATCCGTCATCGGCAGCGCACGACCAAGCGTCCAGCGGTAGGTGCCGTCGCGGTGGCGAAGGCGATATTCGATCTGATAGGGGGTGCCGGTGGCGAGCGAATGCCGCCACACGCCCCACGCGCGCTCCTGATCCTCGGGGTGGAAGATGTCGTTCCAGCCGTCGCCATCGGTCGAACCCGGTGCCGTTCCGGTGAATTCATACCAGCGCGCGTTGTAATAATCGTGGAAGCCGTCGGGCAGCGTCGACCACACCATCTGCGGCATGCTGTCCGCGAGCACGCGGAAACGCCCTTCGCTGTCCGCGATCGTTGCGCGCGAGATCGCGCTGGTGCGGCTGTCGCTCAGGCGGTTGAGCACGTCGGCAGCGAGGACCCGGAGGCCCTGCCGCTGGAACGGCGTGAGCCCGGCGCGGGGGGTCCGGTCGATGATGCAGAGCGAGCCCAGCGGGATCCCGTCTTGGCTGACCAGCGGGACGCCCGCGTAGAAACGGATGCCCATCTCGCCGGTAACGAGGGGATTGGTCGCAAAGCGCGGGTCGAGCCGGGCGTCTGGCACGACCATGATGTCGTCGCCAAGCATCGCATAGGCGCAGAACGAAGTCTCGCGCGGGGTCTCGCTCGGCTCGAGCCCGGTGCGGGACAGGAACGTCTGTCGGCTCGCCTCGACGATGCTGACCAGCGAAATCGGCGCCTCGCAGAGCGCTGCCGCAAAATCGGTGATCGTCCGAAGCGCCGCGTCGTCGCGCAGCGTCTCGATCTCATGCTCGGCGATCGCCGCCGCGCGGACCGCCTCATCGACGCGCCAGCCGTTGCCGATCGGCGCGTCGGTAGAGAGGGCATTTATCATCGGTTAAGCTAACGCCACAGAACAGGTTCGGTTCAGAACGGGACGTCGTCGTCGAGGTCGTCCGCAAAACCGCCGCGCGCCGCGCCGCCGGCGGGCGGGCCGCCCCGGCTCGCGCCACCGCGATTGCCACCGCCGCCGCCGCCGTAGCCGCCACCGCCGCCCGAACCGCCGCCGAAGTCATCGCCGCCGCCGAAATCGTCACGGCCACCACCGCCGCCGCCGCCGCCGGCACCGCCGCCCGAGCCCGGCGCGCCGTCGAGCATCGTCAGCACGCCGTTGAAGCCCTGCAGCACGATCTCGGTCGAATAGCGGTCCTGGCCCTGTGCGTCCTGCCATTTACGCGTCTTGAGGGCGCCCTCGATATAGACCTTCGAGCCCTTGCGGAGATAGCGCTCGGCGACGCCCCCCAGCGCCTCGTTGAAGATCGCGACCGAATGCCACTCGGTCTGTTCCTTGCGCTCGCCGCTGTTCTTGTCCTTCCAGCTCTCCGACGTGGCGATGCGCAGGTTCACGACCTTGCCGCCGTTCTGGAAGCTCTTGCTTTCGGGATCGCGGCCAAGATTGCCGACGATGATCACCTTGTTGACGCTGCCCGCCATAGTCTCAAGTCCCGCTGCTGTGGGGCCGTTACAGCCCGAATCCGATTGCCGCCCAATAAGTGGCACCCGCAGCGATGTAGGCGAGCGTGAACAAATAGCCAACCATGAAGGCAGGCCACTTCCATCCGTTGGTCTCGCGGCGGGTCACTGCGATGGTCGAGATGCACTGCGGCGCGAACACGAACCACATCAGGAAAGCGAGCGCGGTCGGCAGACTCCAGCGCGTATGGAGCGTCTGCGTCATCTTCGCTTCGCTCTGCTCGCCCGCGGTATCAATGGCATAGACCGTGCCCAGCGCTGCCACCGCGACCTCGCGCGCCGCCATCGCCGGGATCAGCGCGAGCACGATGTCGCGGTTGAAGCCGATCGGGCGGAACGCGGGCTCGATCCCGTTGGCGATCCGCCCGGCGATCGAATAGTTGACCGCCGAGACCGGGCTGCCTTCGGGGGGCTTGGGGAAGCTCAGCAGCGCCCACAGGATGATCGTCGTGAAGGCGATCGTCGTGCCCGCACGCTTGAGGAAGATTTCGGCCCGGCTCCACAGCCCGATCGCGAGATCGCGCGCGCGCGGCATCTGATATTTGGGCATCTCCATCATGAAGCCCGAGGATTCGCCCTTGGTCACCGTGCTGCGCAGCACCAGCGCGACGACGAACGCGCCGACCACCCCCATGATGTAAAGCCCGAGCATCACCAGCCCCTGCAACCCGACGAACGGCAGCACGCGCACGTTGGGGATCAGCGCGCCGATCACCAGCGTATAGACCGGCAGCCGCGCCGAGCAGGTCATCAGCGGCGCGACGAGGATCGTGGTCAGCCGGTCCTTCTCGTCCTCGATCGTGCGCGTCGACATGATTCCCGGCACCGCACAGGCGAAGCTCGACAGCAGCGGAATGAACGCGCGACCCGACAGCCCGACGCTCGCCATCACCCGGTCCATCAGGAAGGCAGCGCGGACCATGTAACCGCTCGCCTCGAGCACCAGGATGAAGAAGAACATGATCAGGATCTGCGGCAGGAACTTCACCACCGCGCCGACGCCCGCGATCATCCCGTCGGTGATCAGCGAGCGCAGCATCGAATCGGGCATCACGTCCTTGACCAATCCCGACACCCAGTCGAACCCGGCGGCAATCGCATCCGCGGGCGCGGCACCCGCGAAGAACACCGCCTGGAACATCGCGAACAGGATGACGAACAGCAGTACCAGCCCGAAGACCGGGTGGAGCGCGACCGAATCGAAAGCATTGCCCCAGCGGCGCGCCGGGGCTTCCGCAACGGTCGCCGCGGTCGCGATTTTGCGCGCGCGGCGTTGCAGGGTGACGATGTCCTCGCCGATCGCATGGTTGCTCGGGCGCAGCCGGATCGCGGCATCGGCGTCGACAATGCCGCCGAGCAGCGTCTTGAGTCCTCGAGCCCGCGCCGCCGCACCGCGACGGTGGGGACGACCGGCACCCCCAGTTCCTCGGACAGCTTCTTGGGGTCGAGCGTCAGCCCGTCGCGCTCCGCGAGATCGAACATGTTGAGCGCGACCACCACGGGGAGGCCGAGCGCGATCAGTTGGAGCGTGAAGCGGAGATGGTTGTCGAGATTGGACGCATCCACGACCACGACCAGTGCATCGGGCAGCCGCTCGCCTGCTTGCGTGCCGGTGACGACGTCGCGCGTGACGCGCTCGTCGGGGCTCGACGGTTCGAGGCTGTATGCGCCGGGGAGATCGACCAGATCGACGACCCGACCATCGGGCAATGCGAGTCGTCCGGAATGCCGCTCCACCGTGACACCTGGGTAATTACCGACTTTCTGGCGTGCGCCGGTCAGTGCGTTGAACAACGCGCTCTTGCCGGCATTGGGATTGCCGACCAGCGCCACGAGGGGCGTGGCGGTCATCGTTGTGGGGTCACTTATTGCGTGACGGGGGATACGAAGATCGTGCTGGCAACGGCGCGGCGCAGGGCGACGGTCATGCGGCCGATCCGGCATGCGATCGGCCCTTTGCCGAGACTGGCACGATGGAGCACTTCGATCCCGACGCCTTCGTCGAACCCGAGTTCGCGCAACCGGCGCGCTTCGGGGGTCGACAGATGCGCCCAGTCGATCGCGGCAACTGTCGCGATCTGCCGGTGCGGCAGCGATTCGAGGCTCAAGGGCAGCTTCACGGGATTGGACATATCCATGATGCGACTGATTATCAATAACGGTGGGGAAGCGCCAGCATTAAATGCGAGCCATTCGCAGTTCGTCGCATTCGCTCGTCGAGGCAGTGCCGTGCCCCGCATCACCGCGCCCCCAAATGCTGCCGCCATGCTGAACTCGTTTCAGCATCCACCGCGCAACAAAGGCGGACCGGACTCGCGGAGGGCTGGATCCTGAAACGCGTTCAGGATGACGGACGGTATGGGCGTGCTGGCACGCAATCAGAACGCGCTAGGCTGCTCCGAAATCACACCGCCGGATAGCGCAACCGCCCGATGAACCGCGACAGGCTCGGGCGCAGTTCCGACTGGCCGACGAACCGGCTCTTGATCCGCTCGAACCGCATGATCCCCCAGATCCGCCGCGCCAGAAACGCGCTGGTGTCGGCGTGGCCCTCGCTGTCGTCATCGAGGAACACGGTGACGGTCGCGGCATAGACGCCCGACAGCAAGGTGCGCTTGGTATAATGATTATAGTCGGTCGCGGTGTCGCCCGCCGCGCGCCACATCACGTCCGCGGCGTGCCAGCCGAGCTTGACCCCGCGCACCGCATTCTGCGGCAGCGCGAGAATTGCGAGCGCGCGCCGCAGCGCCTCGCGATTCGGTGCGACGATGTCGAGCCGCGCCTCGACCAGCGCGGGGATCCGGTCGCGGATCTTCATCGCCATCAGTCGCTCCTGCGGCAGCCGCGCGAGCATCTCGGCATCGACCTGCGCGAACCACGCCGCGATCATGTCCGCCGCGCCGCCCGGAAACGCGAGCCGCGCGACGTCGCGATCGACCCCCGCCTGGTCCGCCGCCATGTCGCGTGCGGCATCGCCCCAGCCGTCGAACCCGGCATTGTCCGCGATCGCGGGCGCGAGCGCCGCGCGGATTTCGTCGAGCGTCGCATCCGCGAGGCGGTTGACGGGAGCGGAGACGGGAAGCGGGATCGGATCGGCCATGCGTCTTATCTAGCCCCGCGCGCGGCGGCTTACCAGCACCAGCGCGACCGCGACGAGCGACGCGCCGAACAGGTCGGCTAAACCGAGCTTCTCGCCGTAAACGGTCCAGCCGATCGTCGCCGCGACCACGGGCTGCACCAGCAACGCAAGCCCCACGACGAGCGGCGGCAGCTTGCCAAGCGCGAAGATCATCAACCCCTGCCCGATCACCTGGCTGACCAGCGCAAGCCCGATCAGCGGGCCCCAATGGGTCGGCCACATCTGCTCGCCCAGCAGTTGCGCGAAGATGAGCAAGGGTACGATGCTGGCGATCGTCGACAGCGCGAGCGCGGGGATCGGCGCCATCGTCGTCCGCGCGCGCGCCATGAGGATGAAATAGGCGGTGTAGAGCACGCCCGCGAGCAGGCAGAGCATGTCCCCCGCGAGATTGCGCGGATCGAGCTGGTACGACCGCCCCATCAGCAGCGCCGCGCCGACGGTCGCCAGCAGCAGCGCGATTCCCTGGATTCGCGTCGGCCATGCGCGCGCAACGAGGAAGCCGTAGATCGGGAACATCAGGATCGCGCAATTGCCGAACAGCGTCGCGTTGGCGAGCGTCGTACGCAGGATGCCGAGGTGCCAGCTGCCAAGATCCGCCGCGAAGCAGATCCCGCCGAGCGCGATCATCCCCCACAGCAGCCGCGACAGGTTGGCGCCGCCCGCGCCGAACGGCCGCCACCCCGTCGCCAGCGCAGCGCCAGCAAGCAGCGGGGCGGCAAGTGCGATCCGCCAGAACGCCGAGGACACCGGCCCGACATCGGCCAGCCGGACGAACCACGGCCCGAACGCGAGCGCGACGTTGGCGAGGACCACCGCGACGATCGCAAGCGCGGTCGGCTCGGTCGTGTTTTCGGGCGAAACAGATTTTCTTTCGGAGGCGCGCGGATGCATGTCGCCGTGTAGCCTCCTATCTGTGCTGCGTCACAGCAAAAGGACTTCGCGCATATGCCCAGCCTGTTCGATCCCATCCAGCTCGGTGCGATCCACGCCCCCAACCGTATCCTGATGGCACCGCTGACGCGCGGCCGGTCGACCAAGACCTTCGTCCCGACCGAGATCATGCAGGAATATTACGAGCAGCGCGCGAGTGCGGGCCTGATCATCACCGAGGCGACCGGGATCAGCCGCGAGGGTCTGGGCTGGCCGTTCGCGCCGGGTCTGTGGAACGACGAGCAGGTCGAGGCGTGGAAGCCGATCACCGAGCGCGTCCATGCCGCGGGTGGCCGGATCATGGTGCAGATGTGGCACATGGGCCGCCAGGTTCATTCCTCGGTGATCGGCATGCAGCCGGTCTCGTCCTCGGCGACCGCGACCGCGGGCCAGGCGCATACCTACGAGGGCAAGCAGGACTTCGAGACCGCACGCCCGCTCGAGCTCTCGGAAATCCCCCGCCTGATCGACGATTATGAGCTGGCGACGCGCAATGCGCTCGCCGCCGGGTTCGACGGGGTGCAGATCCATGCCGCCAATGGCTATCTGATCGACCAGTTCCTGCGCGACAACGCGAACTTCCGCGCGGACGCGTACGGCGGCCCGATCGAGAATCGCATCCGCCTGCTCCGGGAAGTGACCGAACGCGTGGCGAGCGTCGCGGGGGCGGATCGTACGGCGGTGCGCCTGTCGCCCAATGGCGACTCGCAGGGGGTCGACGACAGCAACGCGACGGGTCTGTTCACCGCCGCCGCCAAGGTGCTCGATGAGATCGGCATCGCCTTCCTCGAACTGCGCGAGCCAGGCCCGAACGGGACGTTCGGCCGGACGGACGTGCCCAAGCAGTCGCCGGAAATCCGCAAGGTGTTCAGCAAGCCGCTCGTGCTCAACTCGGATTATATGACGGTCGAGGAGGCGCAGGCCGTCATCGATTCGGGCGTGGCCGATGCGATCGCCTTCGGGCGGACGTTCATCAGCAACCCCGATCTGCCGGAGCGCCTGCGCACCGGTGCGCCGCTGGCGAAGGACGATGCCAAGACCTGGTATAGCCAGGGGCCGGAAGGGTACATCGACTACCCCGCGCTCCAGAAGGCGGACGCCTAAGCGTCATGGGCCGACCGCCGCGCCAGAATTGGTGCGGCGGTCGTCTCCGTTTACCGCTCCCCGTCGATCCGATACGCCCGCCGCACCAGCCCGCCGGTCAGTTCGTGCGCGAGGTCGAGGGCTTCCCAGTCGGCGATACGGTGTTCCGCCACGAGGCGCGCGAGAAAACCGCAATCCACGCGCCGGGCGACGTCATGCCGCGCCGGAATCGACAGGAACGCGCGCGTATCGTCGTTGAATCCGACGGTATTGTAGAAGCCGGCGGTCTCGGTCGTCATTTCGCGGAAGCGGCGCATCCCTTCGGGACTGTCATGGAACCACCACGCCGGCCCCAGCTTCAGGCAGGGATAATGCCCCGCCAGCGGCGCCAGCTCGCGCGCATAGACGCTCTCGTCGAGCGTGAAGAGGATGATCGACAAGTCGGTGCTCGTCCCGAACCGGTCGAGCAACGGCTTGAGCGCGTGGACATATTCGGTCCGCATCGGAATGTCCGCGCCCTTGTCGCGACCATGCGTCGCGAATAGCCCGGCATTGTGATTGCGGAACGACCCCGGATGCATCTGCATCACCATCCCGTCCTCGACCGACATCCCCGCCATTTCGGTCAGCATCTGCGCGCGGAACAGCTCGGCATCTGCGGGCGTCCAGCTGCCGCCGACGATCTTGCCGAAAAGTGCCTCTGCCTCGACCGCCGAAAGGTTGGCAGTCGCGACGGTCGGGTGCCCGTGATCGGTCGCGGTTGCGCCCGCCGCGCGGAAATCGGCGCGACGCTTGCGGTGCGCCGCGAGATACCCCCGCCAGCTGTGGACGTCCTCGCCGGTCAGCTCGGCAAAGCGCGACATCGCGGCGCCGAACTGCTCGTGCTCGACATCGATCACCCCGTCCGGGCGGTAGGTGGTGACGACGCGCCCGTTCCAGCCCGACTGCTGGATCCTGTGATGCGCGCCGAGATCGTCCTGCGCGCCCTCCGTGGTCGCGAGGAACGCGATGTCGAACCGATCGAACAGCGCGCGCGGGCGAAAGGCGGGCGTCGCGAGCTGCTCGGCGATCGTGTCGAAATACAGGTCGGCGGTCGCGGCTTCCAGCGCGACGTCGAAGCCGAACACCTCGGCGAAGACATGGTCCAGCCACATCCGCGTCGGGGTGCCGCGGAACAGCGTGTACTGCTCCGCAAACGTCCGCCACGCGGCGCGCGGATCGGTTGCGGGCAGGCCGGCACGACTCGGGATACCAAGCGTGTCCAGCGCGATCCCCTGGCTGTACAGCATGCGGAAGATGTAGTGATCGGGCGCCAGCAACAGCGCGGTCGCATCGGTCCACGGTTCGTCATCGGCGAACCAGCGCGCGTCGGTGTGGCCGTGCGGACTGACGATAGGCAGGTCGGCGATTTCGGCGTACAGCGTCCGCGCGATGCCGCGGGTCGTCGGATCGGCTGGGAACAGCCGGTCGGGGTTCAGGTCCAGGCGTCGCGGCATTCTCGTCTCTCCCGAACCGGGTTGTTGCGCGGTCTGGTAAGCGGTGGCGCGTGCACCGACAAGTTGCGATGCCGAGGCCACGCGAAAGACGCTGGCGTCCCCCGCCCCGCTGCGGGTAACGCCTCGGCTCTACTGTTGTGACGGCGCGGAAGTGAGATGATGATGCAGGACGGCCCGCGACTGGATTATGCCGCGCTCGATGCGCTCCCCGCTTCGGTCGAGCGTCCCGGCTGGCGCACCCCCCCGCCGGTCGGGATCGTCCACTTCGGCCCGGGCGCATTCCACCGTGCGCATCAGGCCGCGTACGTCGACACGTTGCTCGCGGAGGACCCGAGCTGGGGGATCGCCGCGGTTTCGCTGCGGAGCGCTGGCACCGTCACCGAACTTGCCGCGCAACAGGGCCTTTACACGCTCGCGATCCGCGATGCCGAACCGCACCACCGCGTGATCGGTGCGCACAGCCGGTTCCTCGGCCCGGACGATTCCCCGCAGACGCACGCCTTGCTCGCCGACCCGGCGGTCCGCCTGGTGACGACGACCGTCACCGAAAAGGGCTATTGCCTTGCTGCCGACGGCACGCTTGATGTCGCGCACCCAGACATCGCGCACGACCTGACCGGGACGGAGACCCCGCGTAGCGTGATCGGCTGGATCGTCGCCGGGCTCGGCGCGCGGCATGCCGCCGGGACCGCGCCGTTCGTGGTGATGCCGTGCGACAATCTCGCGGACAATGGCGCCAAGCTCCATGCCGCGCTGATTGCCTTTGCCGGGGCGCTCGATCCGTATCTCGCCGAATGGATCGCGGGCGAAGTTCGTGTGCCGGGGACGATGGTCGATTCGATCACGCCTGCCGCCGACGATGCCCTGTACGCCGATGTGCTGGAAACGCTCGGCGTGGTCGACCGCGCGGCGGTCCAGGGCGAAGGGTTCGCGCAATGGGTGATCGAGGATCTGGGTGACCCCGTATGCGCCGCGCTGGGACGTGCGGGGGCGACGCTGACCGATAATGTCGCCGGGTATGAACAGGCCAAGTTGCGGATCCTCAACGGGTCGCATTCGACGCTGGCCTATGCCGGGCTGCTCCGCGGCGCGACCAGTGTCGCGGAGGCGATGCAGGATGCTGCGCTGGCGGGGTTCGTCGAGGCGATGATCCGCGACGAGATCGTGCCGACCCTGCCGCAGGTCGCGGGGTTCGATCACGACGCGTACCGTGCTGCCGTGCTGGCACGGTTCCGCAATCCCGCGATCGTCCACCGGCTCGAACAGATTGCCGCCGACGGCAGCCAGAAGCTGCCCTATCGGCTTGGCGACACGCTCGCGGCGTACCGGGCAAAGGGGGAAATGCCCGCCCATGTCGTTGCGGCACTGGGGTGCTGGGTCGCATTCCTGATGCAGCGCGCGCGCGCGGGTGTCGTGATCGTCGATCCGGCGGGTGCGGCGCTGGCCGCAGCGGCTGCCGAGGGTGATGCCGGGGCCGTGCTGAGGCGGCTGGTTGCTGGCGGGCTGGGGTTCGCCCCGTCGCTGGCGGAAGATACCGCGGTGCTGACGGCGATCGCTGGCGCAGGAGACGCGGCGTTTGCCGGGAATTGGGAGACGTTGCTCGGCTAACGTGGCCGGGCATTCGCGCGAATCTGTTACCGCCCCCGCCGCTTGAAGCTCGCCCGCGCAAGCCATGCGCCCAGCGCCAGCAACACCAGCGGGGCGATCCACAAGGGGGCGGTCAGCGCGCTCAACGGGGGATCGTAGCTGATATAGTCGCCGTAGCGCGCGATCAGCCAGTCGCGGATCTGCGTGGGGCTCTGGCCCCCTTCGATCCGGGTTCGCACCAGCGAGCGCATGTCCCCCGCCATCTCGGCGTTGCTGTCGGCGATCGACTGGCCCTGGCACACCACGCACCGCAGCGTCGCCATCAACGCCTGTGCCTGCGCTTCCTTGGCCGGGTCCTTGAGCTGGACGTTGGCGAGCGGCGCTGGCGGCAAGCTGCTGTCGGCAAAGGCGGGAGATGTGCCGAGAACCAGCACCAACGCAGCACTTCCCCGGCGAAGAAGGAAGCCGAGGCCGATCATCGCAACCCCCGCACCAGCGCGATCAGCCCCGGCACCTCCTCCTCGCGGATATCGCCGACGTGCTGCTGGACGATCCGCCCGCGCCCGTCGATCACGAACGTCTCGGGAACGCCCGACGAGCCCAGCGCGAGCTGCAGCGAACTCGTCTTATCATCGCCGATCGCCGCATAGGGATCGCCGTTGCGCGCAAGGAATTCGGCGATGTCCGCCCGTGTGTCGCGGATCGCGACCGCGTCGATCACCACGCCCGCCTGCTGCAGCCGCAACAATTGCGGCGCTTCCGCCACGCACGGGATGCACCAGCTCGCGAAGATGTTGAGCAGCCGTGGCTTGCCGGTCGCGAAGCGCGCGTTGGCGAGCCCCGGCTTGGTCGGGACGATCGGCGGGAGGTCGAATGCGGGCAGCGTCTGCCCGACCCGCGCCGAGCGCACCGTGCGATCGGCGGGCTTGTACAGCCCCCACGCCACCAGCCCGAGCAACGTCAGCGCGATGCCGAACGGGATCCAGATCAGCCGCCGGCTCATGCGTAGGCGTCCACCCGCGCGCGATCCCGCCGTCCGCGCGCGAGCCGCCCGAGCAGCGACAGCGCGCCCCCGACCGCGACCAGCGCGCCGCCGAGCCAGATCAGCGTGACGAACGGCTTCCACCACAGCCGCAATTGCCACCGCCCCTGCGCATCAGGCTCGCCGAGCACGGTGTAGAGTTGCCCGTCCCAGCGAGTCGCGATCGCGGATTCGCTCGTCACGGTGACGGGATTGGAGAAGAACCGCGATTGTGGCCGAAGATAGAACACGCCGCCGTCGGCGCCCCGCCGCGCGCTCAGCCGTGCCTCGATTGCGGACCAGTTCGGGCCGACCACCGGCTTCACCCCGTCGAGCGTGACGAGATACGGCCCGACCCGCTGCGGCTCGCCGACGCGCGCCGCGACCAGCGTGGCTTGCGTGAAGGCGGTGTCGCACGCCATCCCGGCGAGACTCACCGCGATCCCCAGATGGGCGACGACCATGCCGTAGGTGAACAGCGGCGTCCGGCGCAGGTTGCGTTTCCACAAGGGCGCGACGCTTGCCGCCGCCAGCCCTGCCGCCAGCGCGAGCCCGAGCAACGGCAGCAACGCGATCCCGCCGGTCGTGGCGGCAACGAGGATCAGCACGATGCCCGTCACCGCGATCGGGATCGTCACGCGGGCGATCGCCGCCTGTGCGGTGTCGCGGCGCCAGCGCAACAGCGGGCCGACTGCCATCACCGCGATCAGCACCAGCGCGACCGGCCCGGCCGCCTTGTCGAAGAACGGCGGCCCGACCGACAATTGCGTCCCGAACCCGGCCGCGACGATCGGGTACAGCGTCCCGATCAGCACGATCCCGAGAATTACTGTCAGCAGCAGGTTGTTGGCGACCAGCGCGCCCTCCCGGCTGACGAAATCGAATGTCGTGCCGGCGCGCACCGTGCCCACGCGGAGCGCGAACAACAGCAACGCGCCGCCGATATAGATCGCGAGCAACGCGAGGATGAAGCTGCCGCGCGTCGGATCGACCGCAAAGGCGTGGACACTCGTCAGGATCCCCGACCGCACCAGGAACGTGCCGATCATCGACATCGAGAACGCCACCACCGCAAGCATCAGCGTCCACGCGCGCAAGCCGTCGCGCGTCGCCAACACCGTCACGGAATGGAGCAGCGCGGTCGCGGCGAGCCACGGCATCAGCGAAGCATTCTCGACCGGATCCCAGAACCACCAGCCGCCCCAGCCGAGCTCGTAATACGCCCAATAGGATCCGGCCGTGATCCCGAGCGTCAGGAAGATCCACGCGCCCAGCACCCACGGCCGCATCGCGCGCGCAAAGGCAGGGCCGACGTCGCGCGTGATCATCGCGCCGACCGCGAACGAGAAGGCGATCGAGATGCCGACATAGCCGATGTACAGGGTCGGCGGATGGAACGCCAAACCGGGGTCCTGCAACAGCGGGTTGAGCCCGTTGCCGTCAGCCGGTGCCGGATCGACCCGTGCGAACGGGTTGGAGGAGAACAGCAGGAAGGCATAGAACCCCAGCGCGATCGCCGCCTGCGCGCCGAGTGTCGCGATCAGCGTGGGTCGCGCGAGGCTGCGCTCGAGCAGCGCGACCGCCGCGCCCGCAATGCCGAGGATCGTGACCCACAGCAGCATCGAGCCCTCGTGATTGCCCCATGCGCCCGCGATCTTGTACAGCAGCGGCTTGGCGGAGTGGCTGTTCTCGGCGACCAGCAGCACCGACATGTCGCTCCGCACGAACACGGTGATCAGCAGCAGCATCGCAAGCAGCGCGAGCACCCCCTGCACCACCGCGACCGGGCGGACCGCGCGCAGCACGTCCTCGGTGGTCGCAAGCTCGGCGAGCGCGGGCTTTGCCGACCGCCAGACGCCGAGCGCCGCGAGCATCAGTTGCAACGCCGCGAGCGCCGCCGCGAACCACAAGGCGGCGAGTCCTGCCTCGGCGATCATGCCGCGCCCTCCCGCCAGTCGAAGAAAGCAACCGTCAAGGAAAGGCTCATTGCACCAGCGTCTTCGTCTCGTGCATCTTGCCCGCCATTTCGGGCGGCATGTATTTCTCGTCGTGCTTCGCCAGCAGGTTGCTCGCGGTGAAGCTGCCATCGGGGTTGAACTGCCCCTCCGCCACGACGCCCGAATTCTCCTTGAACAGGTCGGGCGCGATGCCGCGGAACGCGACGGGCACGCGCGCGAGGCCGTCGGTCACGACGAAGCGCATCGTCACGCCGTCCGCCAGCTTGTGGATCGATCCGCCCGCGACCATCCCGCCGAGCCGCACCGCGCGGCCGAGCGGCAGGCCCTCCTTCTTCACGTCGCCCGGCGCGTAGAAGAACGCCGCCTGGTCCTTGAGCGCGGACAAGGCCAGCGCGCTCGACCCGCCGACCGCCGCCACCGCGAGCGCGGCGAGCGTCAGGCGCTGGTGCTTGGCCTTCATTTCTCCGCCCTCCGCATCGCGAGATAGCTCCACGCCGCCAGCGCGACCGATCCGACAGCGGTCAGGCCGTAGGCGGCGATGATGAACGGCCAGTGGTTCATGCGGTCACCTAGACATGATGCGCGCGGCGGCGCAACCGTGCCTCGGCCTTGGTGCGTGCGAGGATCGTGCGCATCCGCATCAGCACGATCCCGGCGAAGAACAGCGTGAAGCCGCCGAGCGTGAACCACAAGGGCCACAGGATCGCGGGATCGATCGTCGACTTCGTCAGCCCGATGCTCTGCCCCTGGTGGAGCGTGTTCCACCACACGACCGAATAGCGGATGATCGGCAGCAGCACCGATCCGGCCACGCCGTACAGCGCCGCGATCCGCCCGCCGCCGCCGAAGCCCGCGCGTTCGTCCTCGGCGCGGACCAGCGCGATGAAGCCCAGATAGACGAAGAACAGCAGCAGCATCGAGGTCAGCCGCCCGTCCCATTGCCACCACGTCCCCCAGGTCGGGCGGCCCCAAATCGATCCGGTCGCGAGGCACAAGGCAGCGAAGGTTGCACCTGGCAGCGCGATCGCGCGCGCCGCGATCATCGCGAGCGGATGGCGCCACACAAGAAAAACCAACGAAGACAAGGCGATACCGCTCCACCCCCCCATGCCGAGCCACGCGGTCGGGACATGGATATAGAGGATCCGGACGCTGTCCTTCTGGAGATAATCGGGCGGGGTCTGGGTCAGCCCGGCCCAGCCGCCGAACAGGATCAGCGCGACGCCCGCCCAGAACAGCACCGGCGTCAACGGCCGCGCGATCGCAAGGAAGCGCGCGGGGTTCGCAAGGGCGTGAAGGCTAGGCACGGGGCGAGGATACGCAGGATCGGCGCGCGAATCCACAGCGGATCGCGCCACCCGCCACGCTATTCCGCCGCGCGGGCGGTCGCCTCGCCGCCCTCGGGTTCAGCCGCGTTGACGTCCTCGGGCAAGGCCCATAGCAGATCGTGCTTGGTGAGCGTCCGCCCGTCCCACGAGCGCACCTCGATCGGCCCGATCGGGCGCCGGTCGCGCGCGTCGACCAGCACCGGCGAGGCGCGGAACCCCGTCTCCCACCGCTCCCCCCATTGCCGCAGCGCGAGCATGGTCGGCAGCAGCGCCGCGCCCTTGTCGGTCAATTGATAGTGGATCTTGCGCCGGTCCTTGGCGATCGCGTCGCGCGTCAGGATGCCGTGCTCGACCAGCCGTCCCAGCCGGTTGGCGAGGATGTTGCGCGCGATTCCGAGTTCGGACTGGAATTCCTCGAAGTGATGCAGCCCGTTGAAGGCGGCGCGCAAAATCATGAAGCTCCAGCGCTCGCCCATCGCCTCCAGCGCGGCGGGCAGGCTGCAATTGACCAGTTGTTCGCGCAGCGGTTCGCGCAGTTTTTCGTCCATGATTCCTCATCGTATCGCATTTTGACGGCGCAGGGAAACCATGTGCGCAGCGCCACCGTATTTTCAGTTGCAAGTCGCAACCTACTTTGCTAATTGTTGCATTGCAAACTCATTGCTGGAGTCGTTCCGATGATCTCGTTTCCACGCGCGGCTGCGCCTTTTCTGGCGTCCGCCCTCGTCTTGACGCCAGTCGCGGCCCAGGCCGCCGACACCGGCCCCTATTATGTCGCCACCCCCGCTGCTGCACCTGCACAACAGACGCTGATCACCAGCGGCACCGTGTGGAAGTGGCGCGACACCGTGTTCACCGCGAGCAAGAGCGGGCAGCGCGAGTTCATCATGTGCGAACTGGTCGCGCAGCGTGCGGGCAAGCTCACCGCCTTCACCGCGGGCGGCAAGCCGTTCGACGACGACGCGCTGGCCAAGTGCAACGCGCGCGCGAAGTGATCCGCTGACACGATCCGCCCTCCGGTATCCTCTCCCCGAGGACCTTTCCCCCCGCCGACGCCCCGCGCGTCGGCGGGGTTTTTTCGGTTTGTTGCGCAAACAGGTTGCAAATCAAACCCTCACGACGCCATCTTGATCCAGATGTTGCGTCAGTATGAACTTGTCGATCGCGTCCTGGACTACGATCCCACGGCAAACGAAGCCCTGCTCAATCGTGCTTATGTGTTTTCGATGCAGGCACATGGCAGCCAGAAGCGGGCGAACGGCGACCCTTATTTCAGCCACCCGATCGAAGTCGCCGGGATCCTGACCGACCTCCACCTCGACGACGAGACGATCGCGACGGCGATTCTCCACGACACGATCGAGGATACGGTCGCGACGCCCGAGGAGATCACCCGGCTGTTCGGGGCGAATGTCGCGCGGCTGATCGACGGCGTCACCAAGCTGTCGAAGATCGAGGCGCAGACCGAGAACGAGCGCGCCGCCGAGAACCTCCGCAAGTTCCTGCTCGCGATGTCGGACGACATTCGCGTGCTGCTGGTCAAGCTCGCCGACCGGCTGCACAACATGCGGACGCTGCATTTCATCAAGAACCCCGACAAGCGCAAACGCATCGCGCGGGAAACGATGGATATCTACGCCCCGCTCGCCGAGCGGATCGGCATGTACGAGTTCATGAAGGAGATGCAGACGCTCGCCTTCGCACAGCTCGAACCCGAGGCGTATGAATCGATCGTCCGGCGCCTCGCGCAGCTCAAGGAGGGCGGCGGCGACCGGATCGCCAAGATCGGCTCGGGGCTGAAACTGCTGCTGTCGCGCCACGGGCTCGAGGCGGATATCTCGGGACGCGAGAAACACCCCTATTCGATCTGGAAGAAGATGGCCGAACGGCACATCAGCTTCGAGCAGTTGAGCGACATCATGGCGTTCCGCGCGATCGTGCCGAGCGAGGAGGCGTGTTACGAGGCGCTCGGCGTCATCCACCGGCGCTGGCCGATGGTGCCGGGACGGTTCAAGGACTACATCTCGACCCCGAAGCGCAACGGCTATCGGTCGCTCCACACCACGATCATCCACGCCGACAATACCCGCGTCGAAATCCAGATCCGCACCCGCGCGATGCACGAGGAAGCCGAGCTCGGGCTCGCCGCGCACTGGGCGTACAAGCAGGACAAGGTCCGCCCCGACACGCAGCACAGCTGGATCACCGACCTCGTCGAGATCCTCGACAATGCCGAGAGCCCCGAGGAGCTGCTCGAGCATACTCGCATGGCGATGTACCAGGACCGGATCTTCGCGTTCACCCCCAAGGGCGAGCTGCACCAGTTGCCCAAGGGCGCGACCCCGATCGACTTCGCGTACGCGGTCCACACCGATCTCGGCGATCAGTCGGTCGGCGCGAAGATCAACGGGCGAGTCGTGCCGCTGCGCACCCCGATCGAGAATGGCGACCAGGTCCAGATCCTGCGGTCGAAGGCGCAGGAGCCGCAGCCCAACTGGCTCAACTTCGCGATCACCGGCAAGGCGCGCGCCGCGATCCGCCGGCACCTGCGGCAGAAGGAGCGGATCGAGACGCAGGCGCTCGGGCGGAAGATGTACGACGAACTCGTCTCGCGGCTCCCTGCGCCCTTGTCGGGCGAGGCGCAGGCGATGGCGCTGCAACGGTTGAAGGTGGCGGACGAGGCCGCGTTGCTCGAGGCGATCGCGCGCCGCCGGATTCCCGATGCGGCGGTGATGGAGGCGTTGATGCCGGGCTCGGCGGGGACCGACGCGTTGCGCGACCTGCCGCCGCAATCGAGCGCGATCTCGATCCTCGGGCTCACCCCCGGGGTCGCGTTCGATCTCGCCGAATGCTGCCACCCGGTGCCGGGCGACCGGATCGTCGGCCTGCGCCGCCCCGATGTCGGGATCGAGGTCCATGCGATCGACTGCGACCTGCTGAGCGACGCGGACGATGCCGACTGGGTCGACCTGTCATGGGGCGACAAGTCCGAGGGCGCGACCGGGCGGATTTCGGTCGAGGTCAAGAACGAACCGGGCGCGCTCGGGACGATCGCGACGATCATCGGCGCGCAGAAGGCGAACATCGTCAACCTGCGGCTCGACAATCGCGATACCGGTTTCCACACCAACACGATCGACGTCGAGGTGCATGACGTGCACCATCTGATGCGCGTGATCGGCGCATTGCGCGCCGCGGACGCGGTGAGCGGGGTCACGCGGGTCTAGGATTGCGCGGTCGGTTCGTTGCTGGCGGTGTTCTATTTCCGCCGTCACCCTGAACTCGTTTCAGGGTCTACCGCTTCACAAGCCCGGCCCGTGCCCGTTGCGTGGTGGATGCTGAAACAAGTTCAGCATGACGGCGCGTGAGGAGTTTGGAGCCGCAGCGGCGGCCTTCTCATACTCACCCGTCACCCTCCAGCGGAGGAGTCATTCGCTGAACCAAAAGATGTATGGCTCGTTCCCAACCCGACGACGGCGACGGGACAATGGCGATGGACAGTGGAACTTCACGGCGGGGCGTGCTCGGCGCCGCGGCGATCGGGATCGGCGGGCTGGCGGCGGCGCAGGGCGTCGGTGCGCAAGGCACCCCGGCCAGCCAGGGTGCATCCCCGCTGCGCGACCCGCGGACCAAATACACCAACGCGCCCTTTTCCCGAGCAGCATCAGCCGTGGCCCGGGCTCCAGTCCAAGATGAACCCGAAGCCCGACTGCGGCGAACGCAGTTATCGCGGCTCCGGCAAGCTGACCGGGCGCAAGGCGCTGATCACCGGCGCAGATTCGGGTATCGGCCGTGCCGTAGCGATCGCCTTTGCGCGCGAGGGCGCCGACGTCGCGATCAACTATCACCCCGATGAGGAACCCGACGCGCGCGAAGTGGTCGACCTGATCCGCCAGGCCGGGCGCAAGGCGGTTGCGATCCCGCGCGACCTGCGGACGCTGGAAGGGTGCGAGGCGATCGTCGCGGCGGCGCGGAAAGGACTCGGCGGGATCGACCTGCTCGTCAACAACGCGGCTTACCAGCAGTCGAAGGAGGACATCTTCGCGATCAGCGACGAACAGATGGTCCGTACGTTCGAGACGAACATCTTTGCCTATTTCCGCATCGCCAAGGCGGTGGCGAAGGATATGCCGGCGGGATCGGTGATCCTCAACACCGGCTCGGTCAATTCCTACGATCGGGGATCGAGCTGCTCGATTACGCCTCGACCAAGGGCGCGATCCTGATCTTCACCAAGGGGCTCGCCAAGCAGCTCGCCAAGCGCGGGATTCGCGTCAACATGATCGCGCCGGGGCCGATCTGGACGCCGCTGCAGGTCGCGGGCGGGCAGTTGCCGGGGCAGATGGGCGAGTTCGGACAGGATACCCCGCTGGGCCGCGCCGGGCAGCCGGCCGAGCTTGCGCCGCTCTACGTAATGCTCGCGTCGGACGAGACGAGCTTCTCGACCGGCACTGCCGTCGGCGCGCATGGCGGCAAGGGGAGCCCGTAAGCGTCCTTACCCACGGGCTGCGGCGGAGGACGAAGCACGGCCGTTACGCGCAACAGCCGTTATTTTGCCTGACCCTGGACTCCCGCCTTCGCGGGAGAACAGATGTGGTTCAGCGGAAGTCTCGCTTTCGCCGGAAGACATAAAGGGTCAGGCGGCGCGGGCGGCCATCCGCGCGGCGAGCTTTTCTTCCTCGGTCCAGACCTTGCGCTCGCGCGGCGCCTTCTCAGGCTTGACCTGCTTGACCGGGCCGCCGCCGAGCACCGGCGCGCGCTTGGTCGAGTGGCGCGCCACTTCGCAATGCCAGGCGTGATCGTCGTGGACGGTCAGCGTCCGCCCTATCTCGCGTTCGACGTCGTGGAGCCACGCGCGCTGCTCGGCATCGCACAGCGTGATCGCGAAACCGCTGCGCCCGGCGCGCCCGGTGCGGCCGATGCGGTGGACATAGCTTTCGGGCAGGCTCGGCAGATCGTGGTTGAACACGTGCGTCACCGTGTCGACGTCGATCCCGCGCGCGGCGATGTCGGTCGCGACGAGCACCTGCACCGTGCCCGCGCGGAACGCATCGAGCGCGCGTTCGCGCTGGCCCTGCGACTTGTTGCCGTGGAGCGCCTCGGCGGTGATCCCCGCCTCGGTGATGAACGCGCAGACTTCGTTGGCGATGTTCTTCTGGAGCGTGAAGACGACCGCCTGGCCGATCTCGGGGGTCCGCAGCAATTCGAGCAGCGCGGTCTTCTTGTTCGCGGCGTCGAGGAACATCACCGACTGCGCGATCCGGTCGACCGTGGTCGACGGCGGCGCGATCTCGACGCTGGCGGGGTCGGTCAGTAGGCTTTCGGCGAGCGCGGCGATCGCCTTGGGCATCGTTGCCGAGAACAGCAGCGTGTGGCGGTCCTTCGGCAGCGTCGCGACGAGGCGTTCGATCGGCTTGGCGAAGCCCATGTCGAGCATCTGGTCCGCCTCGTCGAGCACCAGCGCCTCGAGCGCGGACAGGTCGCACAGCCCCTGATCGACCAGGTCGAGCAAGCGCCCGGGTGCCGCGACGAGGATGTCGACCCCGGCGTCGAGCGCCGCGACCTGATGGAACTGGCTGACGCCGCCGAAGATGGTGGTAACCTTGAGCGACAGGTGCCGACCGAAGCTCTCGAAGCCCGCGGCGATCTGCGACACGAGCTCGCGCGTCGGCGCGAGGACCAGGATACGCGCGCCGCCCTTGGGGGCCGGGCGGGGGTTCGCGGCGAGGCGGTGGAGCAGCGGGAGCGCGAAGGCGGCGGTCTTGCCGGTGCCGGTCTGCGCCATGCCGAGCATGTCGCGGCCCTCGAGCAGCAGCGGGATCGACTGCGCCTGGATCGGGGTCGGGGTGGCATAGCCTTCCTCGGCGAGCGCCTTGAGAATCAGCGGAGACAAGGCGAGATCGGGGAAGGTCATGGTCATGGTCATGGTCATGGTCGCGGCGCCTCCAGCGCTGAGCAAGGCTGCGCCTGAACGGGCTTAGCGTAAGAGCGCGGGCACGTAGGTTTTATGCTGCACTGCGTCAATGTCGAAAGCGGTCGGTTTCGACCGATGGCCCCGCCGCCCCTTGCCGATCCGATCGGCCCTGATACGATCCCCGCATCATCGTCACGCGAGAGGACTGCCCCTTGGAACGTCGTACTTTTCTCAGCGCGAGCAGCGCGGCTGCCGCGATCGCGCTCGCGCCCCGCGGCGCTGGCGCCGCCGCCCCGGCGGGCGATGCCGCGCTTAACGCGACCTTCCAGACGATCTTCGAACAGAATGTCCGCGAATCGCCCGAACAGGCGAGCAGCCTCGGGCTCGACAAGGGCGCGAACGGCGCGCTGAAAAGCCAGCTCGACGCGCGCACTGCGGCGGAGCGGACCGACGCGCTCGTGCGGACCCGCAAGGCGATTGCCGCGGTGCAGGCGGTGCCCGTCGCGGGCCTGTCGCGCAGCGGCAAGCTCAACCGCGAGGTCGTGCTCTATTCGCTGACGCAGCGGACCGTCGGCCCCGAGAAGTTCGGGCTTGGCTCGCCCAACCGGCCCTATGTGTTGTCGCAACAATCGGGGGCCTATTTCGAGATCCCGGATTTCCTCAACAGCACCCACACGATCGTCACCGCCGCCGATGCCGACGCCTATTGCGCGCGCGTCGATGCGTTCGCGACCGCGCTCGACCAGGACAGCGCGCTGCAGCGGAGCGAGGCCGCGCGCGGGATCGTCGCGCCCGATTTCCTGCTCGACCTGACGCTCGGCCAGCTTGCGAAGCTGCGCGCGCCCGCCCCCGCCGACAGCTCGATCGTGTCCTCGGTCGCGACGCGCGCCAAAGCGCGCGGTCTCTCCGGCGACTGGGACAAGCGCACCGCCGCGAGCCTCAACGACAGGGTCTACCCAGCGCTCGACCGGCAGATCGCGCTGGTCAAGACGCTCCGTGCAAACGCGCGCAGCACCGCCGGGATCGCGCCGCTCCCGCGCGGGAGCGAGATCTACGCCGCCGCGCTGGCTGCGGCGACGACGACCAGCTTCACCCCGGACGAAGTTCACAAGATCGGGCTCGAGCAGGTCGCGGACCTCAGCACCCAGCTCGATGCCTTGCTCAAGACGCAGGGACTGACGCAAGGCTCGACCGGCGCGCGGCTGACCGCGCTTAACCAGCGGCCCGAGCAGCTTTATCCCGATAGCGCGGCGGGCCGCGCCGAGCTGATCGCGGGGCTCAACACCGGGGTCGCCGCGATGCAGGCGAAGCTCGGGCAGGCGTTCCTCAACCCGCCGTCCGCCCCGCTCGACATCCGTTCGGTCCCGGTCGAGATCCAGGACGGCGCGCCCAACGGCTATTACAAGCGCGCCGCGCTCGATGGCTCGCGCCCGGCGATCTACTTCATCAACCTGAAGAATATCGAGAACTGGCCGAAATACACGCTCCCCTCGCTGAGCTATCACGAGGGCGTGCCGGGGCATCACCTCCAGCTCAGCCTCGTCGCCGCACTCGACATGCCGGTGCTGCGCAAGCTCGGCTTCTTCAGCGCGTACGGCGAAGGCTGGGCGCATTATGCCGAACAGCTTGCCGAACCGCTTGGCGGTTATGCCACGCCGATCGAGCGCGCGGGCTATATCCAGTCGTTCCTGTTCCGCGCCGCACGGCTGGTGGTCGACACCGGGATCCATTCCAAGGGCTGGAGCCGCGACAAGGCGACCGACTATTTCGTCGAGGTCGTCGGCTTCACGCGCGGGCGGTCGCAAAGCGAGATCGAGCGCTATTGCGCGATGCCGGGGCAGGCGTGCAGCTACAAGCTCGGGCATCTCAGCTGGATGCGCGCGCGCGACAAGGCGCAGAAGATCCTGGGCGCGAAGTTCGACCAGAAGCAGTTCCACGAAGTGCTGCGCGACGGACCGGTCCCGCTGACGATCCTCGAGCGGCTGAGCGAGGAGCGTGCGCGGGCGCAGCTTGCGGGGACGCCGATCGCGTAACGTATACCCTTCGCTTCCCCCATCCAAAACGCTTCCCCGGCGAAGGCCGGGGCCCAGCAGCGAAGGTTTTTGCAACTGTGCGCAGCCTGTGACAATTCAGGTTGCGCTCCTGGGCCCCGGCCTTCGCCGGGGAAGCGCGTAGGAGACGAAGTGCGTAGGAGACGAAGCGCGTAGGAGACGAAGCGCGTAGGAGACGAAGCGCGAAGGAAGGGAAGCGGAGTCTATCGCGCGCGTCCGGGGAAGCATCAAACCGCCCGCTTCCACTCAAACCCAAACACTTCTAGACCGGCGCGCATGACCCGTCCCGTTTCCCCGACCACGCCCGCGCTGTCCGTCGTTATCCCCTGCTACAACGAAGCGGCGTGTCTCGACGTGCTCCACGCGCGCGTCTCCGGCGCGGCACGCGCGGCGGTGGGGGACGATTACGAGATCCTGCTGATCAACGATGGCTCGCGCGACGACAGCTGGCCGGTGATGCAGCGCCTCGCCGCCGCCGACCCGCGGCTGGTGGTGATCAACCTGTCGCGCAACCACGGGCACCAGCTCGCGCTGACCGCCGGGCTCGACCTGTGCAGCGGCGCGCAGATCCTGATCATCGATGCCGACCTGCAGGATCCGCCCGAGCTGTTGACCGACATGCGCGCGGCAATGGCGTCGCAAGGCGCGGACGTCGTCTATGCGGTGCGCCGCAAGCGCGAGGGCGAGACGCTGTTCAAGAAGGCGACCGCCGCAGCGTTCTACCGCCTGCTCGACCGCGTGACCGACACCGCGATTCCGCTCGACACCGGCGATTTCCGGCTGATGAGCCGGCGCGCGCTCGATGCGTTCCTGTCGATGCCCGAGCAGGCGCGCTTCATTCGCGGGATGGTCGCGTGGGTCGGGTTCAAGCAGGTCCCCTTCCCCTATGACCGTGCCGAGCGGCATGCGGGCGAGACCAATTACCCCTTGAGCAAGATGATCCGGCTCGCATTCGACGCGGTCACCGGCTTCTCGACCGCGCCCTTGCGCTTCGCGAGCCATCTCGGGCTCGCGCTGACGGGCGCGTCGCTGCTGCTGTTCCTCTATATCGCGGTCGGCTTCTTCAGCGGCAGCGCGGTGGCGGGCTGGACCTCGACGATGCTCGTCGTCGTCCTGCTCGGCGCGTTCCAGATGTTCGTGCTCGGGATGATCGGCGAATATCTCGGGCGGCTCTACGTCGAATCGAAGCGCCGCCCGCTGTACATCGTCGGCGACGTCGTCGGCCCGATCCAGGGCCGCGCGACGCTCGGTTATCGCGCGGAGGAGCCCGCGGGCGACAGCAACGTGACGATCGAGACCCCCGGCGACAGCGGCACCCTGCCGACCAGGTGACGCTCGAACCGGAAGATCGTCTCGAACAGCCGGTTGAGCGCGGGCGGAGGGGGTGAATCGTCGCTGTCGTCGCGTCCGGTCATCCGCCCCGCGACGCGCGCGGCAGCGGCGAGCGGGAACAGCAGCGAATTGAAATAGCGCAACCCGTTCGAGCGCAACCCGGCATCGCTGATCGCCTTGGCGAGCGTCGCCTTGGAATAGCGCCGGTGGTGATGGTTCACCACGTCGTGCGCGCTCCACATCCAGCGGTGCGCAGGCACGGTAACGAGGATCTTGCCGCCGGGCTTGAGGCACGCCGCCATCGCGCGCAGTGCCGCCACGTCGTCCTCGATATGCTCGACCACGTCGAGCACCGCGATCAGGTCATACGCGCCGCGCTCGATCCCCGGGAGTGTCGGCAGCGGTGCGGCGCTGATCGGGCGCCCCAGCCGTTCGGACGCGATTTCGCGCGCGGCGGGGTCGATCTCGATCGCCTCGACCGAGCCGAACGCCGCGAGCATCGGGAGATTGTGCCCGGTGCCGCAACCGATCTCGAGGATCCGCGCGTCCTTCGGCAGACCGCCCTCGCGCGTCAGATAGTCGGCGAGGATGTCGCGCCGCGCGCGATACCACCAATGCGTCGAGTCATGCGCCGCCATCCGGTCGTAGACGATGCGGTCCATCAGCCGAACACCCAGGCACGGTTGAGCGCGAAGGTCGCGAGTGGCACGACCGACACCGCGAACAGCAACGGGACCCAGGTCGGCTGGTGGAACCAGCCGGTGACGATCCAGGTGATCAGCGCGTTGAGCACCAGCCCGAACGCCTGCACTGCGACGAACTTGCCGTGCTGCTTGCCGCTGTTGTCGCGCGTGCCGTGCCCCTTGAAGCTCCAGTAGCTGTGCAGCGGGAAGCCGACCAGCACCGCGACCGCAAAGGCGAACGGCACCGCGTAGACCGCGTGCGCCGGCTCGAACACATAATGCGTCAGCGGTAGGTACACCGCGGCGTAGACGATCGTGGACAGCCCCCCGGCAATGCCGAAGCGGATGATCTGCCCGAGCATCCCGCTGTCGCGGAGGCTTTGAAACTGTCGGTTGAGTGCTGTCACGTTCGCTTGCCCTTTACGCCTGCCGCACTAGAGGGCGTTCTCGTTCTAGGAAAGCGTTTTGGATGAATGACGGTTCGCTGACGCGCACGCTGGAGCGCGACTGGGTTCGCTGGAGCCTGATCGCCTGGGGCCTGATCGCGCTGTACTACGTCATCAACCGCTGGACCGGGATCCATTTCCTCCAGCTCGGCGATACAGACGACAACATGCGCCTGATGCAGGTGCGCGCCTGGCTCGGCGGGCAGGGCTGGTACGACCTGCGGCAATATCGCATGAACCCGCCGCTCGGCTTCGACATGCACTGGAGCCGGATCGTCGATCTTCCGCTCGCCGGACTGATCGTGCTGCTGCGCCCGTTCGTCGGGGTGCGCGAGGCGGAAATGCTGGCGTGCGGGATCGCGCCGCTGCTGCCGCTGAGCATCGTGATCCTCGGGCTCGGTGCGACGGTGCGGCGGCTGATCGACCCGCGCGCGTGGCCGGTCGCGATCGGGCTGCTGATCGTCTGCCCCGCGACGATGCCGATGTTCATGCCCGAACGGATCGACCATCACGGCTGGCAGCTCGCGATGCTGAGCCTGACCGTCGCAGGCCTGTGCGACCCGCGCGCGGCGCGCGGCGGCGCGATCGTCGGGCTGGCGAGCGCGGTGTCGCTCGCGATCGGGCTCGAGATGCTGCCCTATGCCGCGATGGCGGGGGTGATCCTCGCGTTGCGCTGGGTGTGGGATCGGACCGAGGCGCAACGCCTCAGCGTCTATGCGCTGAGCCTCGGCGGCGGCTGCGCGATCGGTTATGCGCTGTTCGCTTCTTATGCCAACAGCGTGTTGCGCTGCGATGCGCTGACGCCGGTGTGGCTGAGCGTAATGGTGGTGGGTGGCGCGCTGCTGTTTGCGATGGCCTGGGCCAACCCCGCCAACCGCTGGGTCCGCCTTGCGCTCGCGCTGGCGGCGGGCGGGGTGGTCGTCGTCGGCTTCGCGCTGGTGTTCCCGCAGTGCCTCGGGCGGCCGGAACAGGTTTCGCCCGAGCTTGCGAAGACCTGGCTCAACAACGTCCGCGAAGCCAAGCCGATCTACGAGCACCCGTTCCGCACCGCGTTCGTCATTGCGGTGCTGCCGATGATCGGCGTGCTCGGCGCGATGCTCGCGACGTGGCGTGCGCGCGGGACCGCGCGGGGCGGACTGTGGGCCCCGGTCCTGTTGTTCGTCGCCTTCGCCGCGCTGATGCTGCTGTGGCAGATCCGCGCAGGGCCGGCGGCGCAGATGCTGTCGGTGCCGGGGTCGGCGGCGCTGATCTGGCTGCTCGTGCCGATGACGCTGGGGAGCCGCAGCAGTGTCGTGCGCGTGCTGGGGACGGCGGGGGTGGTGATCCTTGCCTCGGGGTCGTTCACCGGGCCGGTGATGACTCCGCTCGACCTGCGCTGGAGCGGGCTCAACCTGCGCTACACGCCGCCCGACCGGCCGACCAAGCGAGTCCAGGTGGTCGACCGTGCGGGTGCGCGCTGCCCGACGATGACGGCGCTGTCGCCGCTCGACCGGATTCCGGCGCAGACCGTGTTCACTTTCGTCGATCTCGGGCCGCGGCTGATCACGCTGACGCATCACAGCGCGATCGCGGGGCCGTATCACCGCAACGGCGATGCGATCCTCGACGTGCAGCACGCCTTCTCGGGCACGCCCGAGAATTTCCGCGCGACCGCGAAGCGGCATGGCGCGACGCTGCTGCTGGTGTGCCCGAACCTGTCCGAATCGACGATCTACCGCGTCCGTTCGCCGAACGGTTTCTATGCGCAGCTCGCGCATCGCAAGACGTTCGACTGGCTCGAGCCGATCGACCTGCCGCGCGGGTCGCCGCTGCGGTTGTGGCGGATCAAGCCGGAGTAAGGGACGGTCGGCAGCGGCACCCGCTTGTGGTGCCGCCATCCTACGGATAGCCTCCGCCCAACGAAGCATCGGGGGGAGCTTATGCCGTGCCGAGTCGTCGCAGGTTGTCGTGCCTCGTTGCCGCCTGGGCGGTGCTGACGCCCATGTCGCTTGCCGCAGAACCATCAGGGGGAAAGATCACCGGCGTCGGTGGGGTTTTCGTCAAGAGCAAGGACCCGCAGGCGCTCATGGCCTGGTATCGCGATGTCCTTGGCCTCTCGATCGAATCCTGGGGCGGGGCAATGCTCCCCTATGACGCACCAAACCATCCGCCGGCGCTGATCCTGAATGTTTTCAAGGACACATCGGACTACATGGCGCCATCCAGACGCGACTTCATGCTCAACTTTGCCGTCGATGATCTTTCGGCATTTATTGATCGCCTGAAGGCGAAGGGCGTTGCCATCCTCAAGCGCGACGACAGCGATGCGAGCGGCAAGTTCGCATGGATCGTCGATCCGGACGGGACCAAGATCGAACTCTGGGAACCGAAGGCGGGGGCGCTACGAACTAGGCCGTTCCGTCAGACGTGACCGTTCAGGCCAGACTCACCCGCACCCCGTCGATCACGAACTGCACCGCCAGTGCCGCGAGCAGCACGCCGAGCAGACGCGTGATCACCGCCTCGATCTTCGCGCCGAGCACGCGCATGATCGGCCCCGCCGCGAGCAACGCGACCAGCGTCAGCAGCAGGATCGTCACCAGCGCCGCCAGCACGACGGCCGAACGCTCAAGCCCTTCGTTGCGGCCCATCAGCAGC
Organism: Sphingomonas sp. PAMC 26621; assembly: GCF_000251145.1. GTDB lineage: Bacteria > Pseudomonadota > Alphaproteobacteria > Sphingomonadales > Sphingomonadaceae > Sphingomonas. The sequence continues at coordinate 194,132 of NZ_AIDW01000003.1, forward strand.
ATGACCGAGGCGATCGACCCCGGCCCCGCGATCATCGGCATCGCCATCGGGAAGATCGACACGTCCTCGACCTCGGGGTCGTTCGCGACCTTGGCGGCGCGGTCCTCGCGGCGTTCGGTGCGTTTCTCGAACACCATTTCGAGCGCGATCAGGAACAGCATGATCCCGCCCGCGATCCGGAACGAGGAAAGGCTGATCCCCAGCCCGCGCAGCAACGCCTCGCCGAACAGCGCGAACACCAGCAGGATTCCCGCCGCGACCATCACCGCGCGGACCGCCATCGCGCGCGAATGCGCGGGCGAGGCACCCGCGGTCAGCCCGGCATAGATCGGCGCGCAGCCGGGCGGATCGATCACCACGAAGAAGGTGATGAGCGAGGAGATGAAGAGTTCGATCATGCGCCGACCGCCATCCGGGCGGCGATCACAGGGCCGCCTCGTCGAGCACCACGCCTTCGCGCCCTGCCGCCGACACGAGCGTGTTGCGCAGCAGGCACGCGATCGTCATCGGGCCGACTCCGCCCGGCACGGGCGTCACCGCGCCCGCGACGCTCATCGCGCCCGCGAAATCGACGTCGCCGACGAGCCCCGCCTCGGTCCGGTTGATCCCGACGTCGATCACGGTCGCGCCCGGCTTAAGCCAGTCGCCCTTGACCATCTCGGGCCGTCCGACCGCCGCGATCACGATGTCCGCGCGCTTGACCACGCTCGACAGGTCGCGCGTGCGCGAATGCGCGACGGTGACGGTGCAACTTTCGGCGATCAGCAATTGCGCCATCGGCTTGCCGACGATGTTCGACCGGCCGATCACCACCGCGTCGAGCCCGGTCAGGTCGCCGAGCGTGTCCTTGAGCAGCATCACGCAGCCGAGCGGAGTGCACGGCACGAAGCCTGCGATCCCGGTCGCGAGCCGCCCGGCATTGACCGGGTGGAAACCGTCGACGTCCTTGTCGGGGTCGATCCGCGTCGTCACCGCGCGCTCGTCGATATGGCCGGGAAGCGGGAGCTGGACGAGGATCCCGTCGATCGCGGGATCGGCGTTGAGCGTGTCGACCAACGCGAGGAGTTCGTCCTGCGCGACGTCGGCCGCGAGGCGATGCTCGACGCTGATCATCCCCGCGCCCTGCGTCGCCTTGCCCTTGTTGCGGACATAGACCGCGGACGCGGGATCCTCGCCGACCAGCACGACCGCGAGCCCGGGCGCGCGACCGGCGGCCTCGGTAAAGGTCGCGACCTGCGCGGCGATGCGCGTGCGCAGGCCGGCGGCGAACGCCTTGCCGTCGATGATCGTAGCGGTCATGCGGTCAGCTCCGGCTCAGAGCGGCGCGCCGACGAGCAGATGCGCGTCGTAATTGTTGAGCACGATGCTGATGATCTTGAGCGTCAGCAACAGCGCGAACGGCGCGAGGTCGATCTGACCGAAATCGGGAAGGATCCGGCGGAACGGGCGGTACAGCGGCTCGGTCCCGCGCTCGAGCCCGTTGTAGATCGACCGCACCAGCTCGTTATGCGTGTTGATGATGTTGAACGAGACGAGCAGCGACAGGACCACCTGAATCAGCACGATCGTCGTGATCGCGCTGATCAGGACCTGCAATATCTGGATGATCGTATGCAAAATGGCGTCTCCGGGCGTTGAGCTGTGCGATCCTAGCGGTATCTCGCAAATGCGAACACCCCCTTAGCGTCTTGCGACGGCGCCGCATCGTTTCGAAGGTGCGCGCGGACCCATCCCGCGCCCACCCCCGCCCCGCCCCCGTCGTCATGCTGAACTCGTTTCAGCATCCACCGCGCAACGGGCGCGGACGGGACTCGCGGCACGGTGGACCCTGAAACGCGTTCAGGGTGACGGCAGACAAAAAAGTCCGGATCGCTCAGCGCCGGACCAGCGTCCCCGCCCCGCGATCGGTGAAGATCTCCAGCAGCATCGCATGCGGCACGCGCCCGTCGAGGATGACCGCCGCGCCGACGCCGCTTTCCACCGCATGGACGCACGTCTCGAGCTTGGGGATCATCCCGCCCGAGATCGTCCCGTCGGCGCGCAGCCGGGCGACGCCCGCCGGATCGAGATCGGTGACGAGCTCCTTGTCCTTGTCGAGCACGCCGACCACGTCGGTCAGCATGAACAGCCGCTCCGCGCCCAAGGCGGCGGCGATCGCGCCCGCCATCGTGTCGGCGTTGATGTTATAGGTATGGCCGTCGGTGCCGATCGCGATCGGCGCGACCACCGGGATGATGCCGGCCTCGGACAGCGTATCGATGATTCGCCGATCCACGCCCACCGGCGTGCCGACGAACCCGAGATCGACGTGCCGCTCGATCCCCTGCAGCGTATCGGGCGTCTCGCGCCCGACCTTGACCGCGGTGACGAAGTTCGAATCCTTGCCCGAAATCCCGACCGCGCGGCCACCCGCCTGCCCGATCCAGCCGACGATTTCCTTGTTGATCGAGCCTGCGAGCACCATTTCGGCAATCCGCGCGGTTTCCGCATCGGTCACCCGCAGGCCATCGACGAAGCGCGATTCAACGCCCAATCGCTTGAGCATCGCGCCGATCTGCGGCCCGCCGCCGTGGACGACGACCGGGTTGATCCCGACCGCCTTCATCAGCACGACGTCCTCGGCGAAATCGCGCGCGGCTTCGGGGTCGCCCATCGCGTGCCCGCCATATTTCACGACGAAGGTCTTGCCGGCGTACCGCTGCATGTAGGGCAGCGCCTCGACCAGCGTTTCGGCCTTGGCGAGCAAGGCTGGGGCGGGGGAATGATCGGTCATGCCCGCGCCTTATCGCTTAAGTCACCCGCGATCCAGCCGCCGCCCGATCCCAACCACCAGATAGATCAGCGGCGGCACCAGCACCGCCGACAGCGTCACCTTCGCGAGCATCTGCCCGGCGAGCAGCGACCCGATCGGGAACACGCCATAAAACGCGATCGTCACGAACAGCAGCGTGTCGACGATCTGGCTGAGGATGCTCGAGATCCCCGCGCGCAGCCACAACAGCCCGCCCTTCTCGTTGCGCTTGAGCCAGCTGAAGATCGTGACGTTGAGCGTCTGCGAAATTCCGTAGGCGACGATCCCGCCGAGCCAGATCCGCGGCGTGCCGCCCATCATCAGCGCGAACGCATCGCGCCGCGCGGGCTCCATCGCGGGTGCGGCGGGGGCGGCGAGCACCGCGATCGACAGCAGGATCGACGCGATCAGCGGCACGAACCCGATCTGCACCAGCCGGTTGGCGACCGTCCGCCCGTGGAGTTCCGCCACCGCGCTCGACACGACGACGAGCAGCAGGAACGCGAAGATCCCGGATTCGACCGCAAGCGGCCCGATCCCGACGAGCGGCCCGAGCAGCGAGATCGGCCCGAGCGAGACCTGCTTGTTGCCGAGCACCCCCGCGATGCAGACCATGCCGCCGTAGAAGATCGAAAAGGCGAAAAGCGAGCGCGAGATCGCGGGAGCAGGTGTCGTCATCGCGGGCGACGCTAGCGGATCGTGTGCGGAAAGGGAATCGCTTCTCGGGCAGCCCCCCGCGTTCAAAATAGCTGCCGTCATGCTGAACTTGTTTCAGCATCCACCGTGCAACGGGCCCGATCCTGACTCTCGGCGGGCTGGATCCTGAAACGAGTTCAGGATGACGGGGGTTTGTAGAAACCGCGTGCGGTCGGAACCCACCCGCCACTTTCTCCCTCGCCCCCTAGCCCTATCCGCGTCTGCGTGTATGGTCCCCCCCCGGTAGCGCGCCGAAATTTGGGGAGTGCGCGCGAAACTGCGGGGAATACGTGGACAAATTTCCGATCGGCATCCTGGGCATCGTCGTGATCCTGGGGCTCGCCGTCCTGTTGTCGACCAATCGCCGCGCGATCCGTCTCCGTGTCGTGGGGGCCGCCTTCGCGCTGCAGGTGGCGATCGCGATCCTCGTGCTCCACAGCGCGATCGGCCGTACCGTCATCGAGGGCATGTCGCGCGGCGTGTGGAACCTGCTCGGCTATGCCAAGGCGGGGACCACGACGATCTTCGGCGGGCTGGCGAGTGACCCGACGTTCGGCACCGCATTCGCCTTTTCGGCTTTGCCCGTCATCATCTTCTTCGCGGCGCTCGTGTCGATCCTCTATCACCTCGGGATCATGCAGTTCGTGATCCGCTGGGTCGGCGGCGCGATCGAGAAGGTGATCGGCGTGTCCAAGGTGGAAGCGCTGTGCGCCGCCGCCAACATCTTTGTCGGGCAAAGCGAATCGCCGCTGGTGATCCGCCCGTATCTCGCCGGGCTGACCCCGCCGCAACTGTTCGCGGTGATGACGGTCGGCATGTCGGGGGTCGCGGGGACGATCCTGCTCGCCTACGCGACCTTCCTCGGCCAGGGTGCGCTGCCGTATCTGCTCGCCGCGTCGTTCATGTCCGCGCCGGGCGGGTTGCTGATGGCAAAGATCATCATGCCCGACGAGACCACCGCGCCCGCGGGCGAGCTCGCGCTCGGCGACGATCCCGAGGAAGCGGTGCTCCACGTCGCCGAAAAGGCGCTCGAGGAAGAACGCGCCGCCAACATCATCATGGCCGCCGCCAACGGCGCGCAGACCGGCGTGCGGATCGCGGTTGCGGTCGGCGCGATGGTGCTCGCGTTCGTCGGGCTGGTCGCGCTCGCGAACGGGATCCTCGGCGGGATCGGCGGGTGGTTCGGCTATCCCGACCTCAGTTTCCAGGGGATGCTCGGCTTCGTCTTCGCGCCGGTCATGTTCCTGCTCGACATCCCGTGGACCGAGGCGCGCGCGGCGGGCGAATTGTTCGGGCAGAAGATCGTGCTCAACGAATTCGTCGCGTTCATCGACCTCGGCAAGATGAAGACCCTGTCGCCGCACACCACTGCGGTGGTGACGTTTGCGCTGTGCGGCTTCGCCAATTTTTCTTCGATCGCGATCCAGATGGCATCGGCCGGGAGCCTCGCCCCCAACCAGCGGCCGATGATCGCCAAGCTCGGCCTGCGTGCGCTGGCGGCGGGGAGTCTGGCTAATCTGATGTCGGCGGCGCTGGCGGGGTTGCTGCTGGGGTAGGCTCGGACCGCTTCCTCCATCCCTCCCGTTCGTTTCGAGCGAAGTCGAGAAACCGGGCACGGCGCAGGTTTCTCGACTTCGCTCGAAACGAACGGTGGGGGGGTTAGACCAGCACCGCCGCCCTCGCCGCATCTTCATCCCGCCGCGCATAACGCCGCGCGAGCGTCGCGCAGACGAACAGTTGCGCCTGGTGAAACAGCATCAGCGGCAGCACGATCAGGCTGACCGAATGGCCCGCGAACAGGATCGTCGCCATCGGGATTCCGCCCGCCATGCTCTTCTTCGACCCGCAGAACACGATCGCGATCTCGTCCGCCTTCGAGAAGCCGAGCCAGCGGCTGAGCAGCGTCGTGATCGCCAGGATGACCGCGAGGATCACCAGATCGATTCCCAGCACGATCCCGAGATCGCCCGGCGACAGGCTGCTCCACACCCCCGCCACTACCCCGGCGCTGAACGCGGCATAGACGACCAGCAGGATCGACCCGCGATCGACCACCGAGGTTAAAGTGCGATGCGCGACCAGCCACGCGCCGATCACCGGACGCGCCACCTGTCCGGCGACGAACGGCAGCAGGATCTGCAGCGCGATCCCCTCGATCGCGTGGAGCGACACCCCGCCCCCGACCGAGCGCAGCAGCAAGGCGACGAGCAACGGCGTCAGTACGACGCCAAGCAGGTTGGAAACCGACGCGCTGCACAGCGCCGCGGGGACATTCCCGCGCGCGATCGACGTGAAGGCGATCGACGACTGGACTGTCGACGGCAGCAGGCACAGGTACAGCAGGCCGACCGCGATATCCTCGGGCAACCAGCCGCGCGTCGCCCAATAAGCACCAAGCCCGATCACCGGGAAGATCAGGAAGGTGCTCGCGAACACCAGCGACTGCAGCCGCCAGTGCGTGATCCCCGCCCACACCGCCCCCGGCGACAGTCGCGCGCCATACAGGAAGAACAACAGCCCGACCGCGATCGTGACGCTCCCCTCGGCGATCGGCTGCGCCGCGCCGCGCGCGGGAAACACGAAGGCGAGCGCGACCGTCGTGATCAGCAGCAGCAGATAGGGGTCGATCGGCAAACGGCCGATCAGCGCGCGCAGCGTGGTCATGGATATCGTCCTGTTGTCCGCCTCCGAAATACGCGTCGCATCCGCCATCCACAATCGTGATGGACAGGATAACAGTCATCATGCAACCTGATGACCATGGATCGGATCAGCCCGGAACTGCTGCGCGCGTTCGTCACGGTGGTCGAGACCGGCACCTTCACCGCCGCCGCGCGGACGCTCGGGACCGGGCAGTCGACGGTCAGCCAGCAGATCAAACGCCTGGAGGCGTTGGCGGGGCGGCGGCTGCTCGCGCGCGATACGCACCGGGTCGCGCTGACGGTCGCGGGGGAGAGCTTCCTCGATCCCGCGCGGAAGATTCTCGAGGCGTATGACGCGCTCGACCGGCATCTGACGGGCGTTCCGCTGCGCGGTCGGTTGCGATTTGGCGCGTCGGAGGATTTCGTCCTGTCCGCGCTGCCCGATGTGCTCGCGAGCTTTGCGCGGCGGCATCCCGAAGTCGATCTGCTGGTGACGGCGGGGTTGAGCCAGACGCTCTACGACGCGTTCGACGCGGGGCAGCTCGACATCGTCCTCGCCAAACGCCGCGCAGGCGATCCGCGCGGGGTGACCGCATGGCGCGAACAGGTCGCCTGGGTCTCGCGCGCCGATTACGCGCTCGACGCGACCGCGCCGCTGCCGTTGCTGCTCTATCCCCCGCCGAGCGTCACGCGTGCGATGGCGATCGCGACGCTGGATGCGGCGCGGCGGCCGTGGCGCGTCGCCTTCACCAGCGCGAGCCTCAGCGGCCTCACCGCCGCCGCGCGCGCCGGGGTCGGGATCATGCCGCATTCGCTGCGGCTGCTTCCCGCCGGACTCGCGCGGGTTGCGGCGGATACCCTGCTCCCAGCGTTGCCCGAGATCGAATTCGTCATCCTCGGCCCCGGCCGGGGCGAGCCGGTGGCGGAGGCGCTGACCCGGTCGATCCTGCAGTGGGCGAACGTCGGCTGACCGGCCGGTTCCCGGGTCGTACGGTTTCATCCTGTCGAAACCGGATCCTTCGTTGGGGATCGCCAACGAGGAGACAGGAGAGGCAGCCGATACAACGACCGCACGATCCGACAGCACGACGCGACGATGCCCGACCGGGCGGACGTAGCCCTTGATACGGAACGATTTGCGCCGTCCGGCCTTCCTCCCCTGACACTCGGGAGAATGATGATGGAAGACGCACGGCTGTGGAGCTTCGAGGAAAGCCTCTGGACCGAAGGTCCTGACAATTACCGCGAAAAGGTCGACGCGGACGTGGTGATGGTCCTGCCGCGCCCGCCGTTCGTGCTGCAGGGCAGCGCGGCGATCGACGCGGTCGCGGATACGCCGGTGTGGGACAGCGCCGAACTTACCGAACGCACGGTGTCGCGCCCGCAGGAAGGGCTGATCGTGATCGGCTATCACGTCCACGCGCAGCGCGGCGACGAGGCGTATGCGGCGCATTGCACCTCGGTGATCCGCCGGCTCGAGCATGACGTGTGGCGCGTCGTCCAGCATCAGCAGACGCCGATGCTGACCAAGTCGGTCGAGCGGTAACACGGGAGGCAATGATGAGCGACGACACCACAGTCCAGGTCCGCCAGCGCGAGATCGCCACCGAGCATCTGCTGTTCAAGCTGATGGAATATGTCGAGGACAAGCATCCGGGGCTGCTCGAGTATCTCGAAGGCAGCCTCGATCACCTCGGCGATCCGGCGAGCGACGGGACGCAGGACGACGAAGCCGTGCGCGGGATCGCGAGGAAGATGATCGTGGGCGCGCGGAAGCAGGGAATGGCGTCCGCGGACTAACGGGGGCGACCCTAATATTGGGTTAGGGTCACCGCCCCCCTCCCGTTCGCCCTGAGCGAAGTCGAAGGGCCATCGCTGCGCGCGAGGCTTCGACTTCGCTCAGCCCGAACGGAGGATGGTAAGGGTGACGCTACCCCAGCATCGCCTTCTTCAGCTTGGCATGCGCCGACGCCTTGATCTGGCACACCCGCGCCGCGCCGACGCCGATCACCAGCCCGATCTCCTCGAGGTTCATTTCCTCGACATAATAGAGCTGGATCACCAGCGCCTCGCGCTCGGGCAGCGCGGTGATCGCGGCGATCAACGTATCGCGTTCCTCGCTCTCCGAAAGCTGCGCGAAGGCGTCGGGTTCGTCGCTTGCGAACCACGGGCCTTCGTCCGAATACAAATCCTCGATCGGCTCCAATCGTACCGGCTGCGCGCTTGCATAATCGATCCGCAGTTTCTCGCGCGACACGCCCAGCCGCGCCGCGACCGCCGCCTCGTCGGGCGCACGCCCCAGCTCGGTCGTCATCGCCGCGACCGTCTGCGCATACAGCCGCTTGCGCTGCATCGCGCCGCGCGTGAGCGTAGCCGAACGCCGCAGCGCATCGATCATCGCGCCGCGCACGCGCGTCATCAGATATTGCTCGAACGTCACCTGCCCGCGCTCCTCGAACGCGCCCGCCGCCTCGACCAGCGCGACCAGCCCGATCTGGACGAGATCCTCGACCTCGACCGAGGAGGACATGCTGCCGTGGACGTGCCACGCGATCCGCCGGACCAGCGGCAAATGCTTCTTCGCGAGCAGCTTGAGGTCGGGCCCGGCGGCGGTGCGGCCATAGACCAGCGGCTGCGCATCGGTGAAGGCATTGGGCGAAAACTGCATCATGCGGGCAGGGCTCCGGGAGCGCCGATCACGGCGACGACTTCGACGGCTTTTTCTTCCGGCACTTCGAAGAAGCTCATCACCGGAATGTCGGGCAGGCAGGTCTTGACCAGCTTGCGGATCGCGACGCGGATCGCGGGCTGGACGACGAGCGCGAACGGCTTGGCCTCGTCGACCAGCGGCTGCGCCGCGCGTTGCAGCGCATCGACGATACGACGGCCGAGATCGGGCTCGATCGTATGGCGGCGCGACGGATCGGCGCGCATCGCCTGGCCGAGCAGCCCCTCGAGCCCGCCCTCCAGCGTCATCACGCGCAGCGGCTCGCGCACGCCGCAGATCTTGCCGATGATCAGCCCGCCGAGATCGGGGCGGATCGCCTCGATGATTTCCTCGGCATCGAGCGTGCGCTGCGCGGCGACCGCGATCGCGGCGGCGATCCGGCGGAATTCCTTGAGCGGGATGTTCTCCGCGAGCAGCCCGCGCAGCACCTGCGTCAGCGTGGTGAGCGGCAGCGGGTTGGGCGACAGCGACGCGACGAGGCTGGCGGCGCGGTCCTTCAACCCGTCGAGCAGCGACTGGACTTCGTCGGGGCCGAGCAGCTCGGCCGAATGCTGGGTAAGCTGATGGTTGAGGTGCGTCGCCATCACCGTGCCCGGATCGACCACGAGATAGCCCGCACCCGTAGCCGCATCGGCATCCCCCGCCGCGATCCACACCGCGTCGAGCCCGAAGGTCGGGTCCTTCGCGCGCTTGCCCATCAGCCCGCCGATCGCCTGCCCGGTGTCGAGCGCGAGCATCTCGTCGGGCGACACGCTGTCCTCGCCGACGACCACGCCGCCGACGATGATCCGGTAGGTGTAGGGTGGCAGGTTGATGTCGTCGCGGACGCGGACCTGCGGGATGACGAAGCCCATGTCCTTCGACAATTGGCGGCGGACCCCGGTGATCCGGCCCATCAAAGGCGCACCGCGACGTTCGTCCACGAGCGGCACGAGGCCGTATCCGATGTCGAGGTTGACCTGCATGAGGTCGGACACTTCGTCCCAGCCGATCTTCGAATGATCGACCGGCTCGGGCGCGACCACCTCGACCGGGGCGGGGCGGCGCGACGCCTGGCGCATCTTCCACGCGGCGAACCCGGCGAGCCCGGCGGCGGGGAGGATCACCAGATGCGGCATCCCCGGCATCAGCCCGAGCAGCGCAAGGATGATCGCGACCGGCGTCCACGTCCGCGCCGAGCCGAACTGGCTGCCGATCTGGCCCGCGAGATCCATGCTGGACGTGACGCGAGTCACGATCGCGGCGGCGGCGATCGACAGCATCAGCGACGGGATCTGCGCGACGAGCGCATCGCCAATCGCGAGCAGCACATAATTGTGCGCGGCGGCCGCAATCGTCATGCCGTGGCTGACTGGGCCGAGGATCAGCCCGCCGACGATGTTGGCGGCCAGGATCAGCAGGCCGGCGACCGCGTCGCCTTTCACGAACTTGGACGAACCGTCCATCGAGCCGTAGAAATCGGCCTCGGTCGAGACCTCGATCCGGCGCGCCTTGGCTTCGTCGGGGGTGATCAGTCCGGCGTTGAGATCGGCGTCGATCGCCATCTGCTTGCCCGGCAACGCATCGAGCGTGAAACGCGCGGACACTTCGGACACGCGGCCCGCGCCCTTGGTCACCACGATCATGTTGATGATCACGAGGATCGCAAAGACGAACAGGCCGACGACATAATCGCCGCCGATCAGGAAGGTGCCGAACGCCTCGATCACATGGCCCGCCGCGCTCTCGCCCTCATGCCCGTGGACCAGGACGACACGGGTCGAGGCGACGTTGAGGCTCAGGCGGAACAGTGTGGCGAACAGCAGGACGGTCGGGAAGGCGGAGAAATCGAGCGGCTTCTGCGCGTTGAGGCTGACCATCAACACCGCGAGGCTGATCGTGATGTTCATGATGAAGAACACGTCGAGCATCGCCGCCGGGATTGGCACGACCATCAGCACGACCAGCAACAGGATCGCGACCGGCAGCGCGGCGGAGCGCAGCAGCGGCATCACGCCGCCTGGCTTGGGGGGCAAGGCCACTGGATCAGGCTCCCATCGTCGCGAGCATCATGTACGCGAGCCGCGCGGTATTCGGGGTCGGGCGCAGCAAGCTCGCGGTTTCGGTGCGCGTGCCCGCAAGGCTGCTGGTGCCGTTCAACTGCGCGAGCGTGTTCTGCGCCCAGACCGCGGCGTTGGAGGTGGACTCCTCGCCATTCCCGGGAATGACGTCCGCGCCCCATTCGCCCAGCCGCGTCGCGGACAGGCCGGAGGTCGCATCGGTCGGCTGCGTCGCGCCCGCCGCATCGAGCTTGGCGGCGAAGCGGCCGTAGATCTGGCCGAGCGAGCGCGGCGCTCCGGTCGAATCGTAGAAGACGCTGCGATTGGCATTGGCGGCGGCGGGGAACATCGCGGCGCCGCTGCGGTCCGGGTTCGCCTGCATCGCGGTGAGGAACTGCCGCGCGCCGCCCAGGCCCAGGAAATGCGCCATGTAAAGATCGGTGCTGGTCGCGGCGCGCCCGAGCGAGCCCTCGATCGCGCCCTTGTTGTCGCTGGCATGCTCGGCGGCCATCAGCGACGCGGCGGTCGGATCGTTGCGGAGCGACAGGATCGCCTGGCGCGTCGCGGGATCGTTGACGACCGCCTTGCCGCTCGCGCTGGTCGAGATCGCGTTCGCGGCCCAGCCGAGGCCGTGCTCCGCGCCATGCGCCTTGACCACGCGCAACCAGCTCTGGTCGACGAACTGATACAGGCCGCTCGCGCTCGACGTGCCCGAATGCGCGTTGCTGCGCATCCCGCTCTCGAGCTTGGCCTGGCCCATCAGATAGTTGAAATCGATGCCGGTCTTCTGGCTCGCGTTCGCGATCGCGTTGCGAATCGACCCGCCCGCGCCGGTCGCGTCGGCGGCTCCGTTCAGGATGGAAAGCGGATTGAAAGGCATTGGTCCCCGGCTTTTGATCCGCGATCAGGCGGACAGCCGGGTATCAGCAAGAGACGTGCCAGTTTTTGGGGAGCTGCTGCTTCCTACCTTTTGCTACCCCGGCGAAGGCCGGGGCCCAGGAGAGGAGCAGAAGTGGCGGAGGTCAGCGCTTCGTTACCAAGACCTGCGCTATTGGACCCCGGCCTTCGCCGGGGAAGCGGTTATGAAAAGGTAGCGATGCCGCCCCTCAGGCGAACGCCGCCAGCCCCATCCCCGCGCGATACACGCTCCCCGGTGCCGATCCCATCGCCACCCCGGCAGACCCGGTCAGATTTTGCAGGCGGCGGCGAACATTTGCCGCCATCAGGTTGACGTAGATCCGGCAGGTGTCGTTCAGCCGCTGCGCTTCCTCGGCCAAGGCGCGGGTTTCGGCGCCCGGGGGCAAATCCCCGAACGCCGCGACCGCTTCGATCCGCATCAATTTGTCGTTGGTCGCCTGTTCCAACGCGCGCACGTCGTTGGTCTTGAGCGCCTCAATTTCGGCATGCAGCGCTTCGATCACGGCGATGAGGGCGTCGCGGCGCGTTTCGGGCGGCATCATTTCTTGGGGCTCCAGTTGAGCTTCAAGGCGAGCATGCGGTCGGCGATCGTGTCGGGGGTGAGCGGATAGGTGCCGTTGCGCACCGCGCGGCGGACATCCTCGACATGCTGGCTATCGACCGGCACGCCCTTGCCGACTTCCGACGCGACCGCCGACAGCTCGAGCGGCTGGCGCGCGGGATTGGCCGGCTGTTTGGCCGCAGCCGCGATCGTCGTCACCGGCGGGGTCGAAATGACCGGCCGATCCGGCGTTGAAACAGTCTTGGGTCCGATCGCGTCCACCACATCAGCACCTTTGGGAAGAGATGACGAAAGGTATAACGACCGTTCCGGGCAAAGCTTAAATCATTCTGTCCAACCCGGCAGCGTCGCGCTTCCCGCCGCGGTCGCGACCGCCTGGACCGGGTTCCGTTGGTCATCGACCTTGACCATGAACCGCCCGCCCACGACCGCATCGCCGACCGCGACGCCTTCGCGCGTGATCGAGAAGCCGGGCGACCCCGCGCTGATCGTGACCGGATCGCCGCGCTTGATGACATAGACCGCCTTGATCGCGGCGGGCTGCGCGCTCGGCGTGATGACCAGCGGGCTTGCGCCCTTGGGCAGGACGGCGGGGAGCTTGACCGGGACGAACAGCCGCCATTCGGGGCCGGTGCAGGTGACGACCACCGCGTCGTGCGTGTCGGTGCGCCACGCCATCGACACCATCGGACAGGCGGCAAGCTTCAGCCGCGCATCCACGGGCGTGCGCGCGCCGCCTTCGTTGCCGACGCCGTGTCCGGTGAAGGCGGCAACCGCGCGATCGATCGCGCCGGTATCCTGGAATGGCGCGGCCAACGCGGGGGTGGCGACGAGCCCGAGGAGGAACAGCGGGAAACGGCGCATGATGGGTCAGGTCCTTTTGGCGGCTAGGGGAGCGGCAGGGGGAGCGGCAGGGGGAGCGGCAACCGGAACGGCAGCGTCTTGCCGGTTGCCGGCAAACCCCGTCGTCACGCTGACGCCGCGCCGGCCGGACCGGCCGGCGGCGGTGATGGCGATGCGATCGGGGGCGATTCCCGCGGTGATCAGCGCACTTGCGACCGATCGCGCGCGGTCGGCGGCGAGCAGCGCTGCGCTATGGGTGGTGGGATCGACATCCGGCGGCGAGCCGTCGACCATGCCCGTCACCGCAAGCATCGCCCGCGGATCGCGCAGCGCCTCGCGTGCCCAGTCGGACAGCGCGGCGACCGGACCCGGCAGCTCCGCCGACCCCTGCGCAAAGCCGCCGACCGCGTTGGCGGTGACCGGCATCGGTGCCGGCGGGACGATCGCGCCCGTATCGGGCGCACCGAAGCCCGCGCGAATCCCGCGCGCGAGGGTGCCGCCGTCGAGCTGCTGATTGGCCTGGATGAAGACGAAGAACGCGACGAGCAGCAACGCCAGATCCGCCAGCGTCATAAGCCACGCAGGGCGCACGGCGGCGATCTCGGGTAGGTCGTTGTCGGGCGCGATCATGCCGATTTCGCCACGGCGAGCGGGCGGCGCGGCTGTTCGCGCGTTGCCAGCGCGATCAACGGGGGTTCGAGCCGCAGCCGGTCGACCGCCTCGTCGCGCGCGATCCGGCGCAGCCGCGCGGCAACCGGCGCGAGCACGAGATTGGCGAGCAGCGCGCCGTAAAGCGTGGCCAGCAACGCGACCGCCATCGACGCGCCGATCGCGCGCGGATCCTGCATTTTGACGAACATGCCGACCAGCCCGATCAGCGTGCCGACCATCCCCATCGCAGGCGCGGTCTCGGCGGCACCCGACCAGAGTTCGGCGCTTGCGGCGGCGCGCTCGGCGCGCGCGCGGCGGCGCTGGCGGAGCAGCTCGGCGATCTCCTCGGGCGCGGCGCCATCAACGATCGCGGCGACCGCGGCGGCGATGTCGGGGTCGGCGATGACCGAGCGGTCGAGCGCGAGCACCCCGTGTCGCTTGGCGATCCGCCCGAACGCGGCGATCTGCTCGACCAGCGGATCGGCGGCGAACCGCGGCGCGGCGAGCGTGCGGAGTGCCGCAATGCCCCGCCCGAGGTCGCCCGCGGGCGTGCGTAGCACGACCGCCGTCAGCGTACCGCCGACGACGATGGCGAAGGCGATGGGGTCGAGGAACGGGGCAAGGGTCATTGGCATCGCAGCGGCCACTGCAAGCCGTGGGCCAATCTGGTAAACGCTCCCGCCGTCACCCGGGCGACCGCCGGTGCCGCCGGGGCAGCGGCAGCGGCGGCAACCCGCTTGCCGCCGCCCGGCAAGCCATTGCCGCTTTGCCAGTGCTTCGCTTGCCGCCCGGCCCCCATGCGCATTTGGCACGCCCCTTGCTGAGACCTGGCTGCGCAATGAGGCGCTGGAGACGGGCGATGCCCAGCGAAGGACTGTTCGGTGTACATGGTGCGGCACTCGAGGTGCGCTCGCAGCGCATGGGTGTGCTTGCGTCCAACATCGCGAACGCGTCCACGCCCGGCTTCAAGGCGCAGGACATCGATTTCCAGACCGCGCTGTCGTCCGCCGAAAGCGCGATCGATACCGGCGGCAGCGCCAGCATCGCCGGCGCGATGCGCTATCGTACCGCGTCGCAGCCGTCGCTCGACGGGAACACGGTCGAACTGTCGACCGAGCAGACTGCCTTCGCCGAAAACGCCGTCGCCTATCAGACGACGCTCTCCTTCCTCAACGGGCGGATCGGCCAGATCACCCGTGCTCTGAAGGGCGAATAACAGATGGCCGACCAACCGCTTTCCATCTTCCAGGTCGCCGGACGCGCGATGTCCGCGCAGCTCGTGCGGATGAACACCACAGCATCGAACCTCGCCAATGCGGGCGCGGTCACGAGCAGCGCGGACACCGCCTACAAGACGATCAAACCGGTCTTCCGCACGCAATATGACAAGGCGTCCGGTCTCGCGACGGTCAACGTCGAGAGCATCGTCACCGCGGGCGAAGGCCCGACCAAGGTCTACGATCCGTCGCATCCGCTCGCCGACAAGGATGGCAACATCTGGCAGTCGGGCGTCGATGAAACCCGCGAGCTGGTCGACATGATGGAGACCTCGCGCAGTTACCAGAACAACGTCGAGGTCATGCAGACCGCGAAGTCGCTCATCCTCGATACCCTCAAATTGGGACGCTGATCATGGCCTCCACGTTCGATTCCACGCTCAACAGCCTTGGCGTCAATGCCACCACCACCGCCAAGGCGAACGCGCCCAAGACGTCGTCGACGCTCGGCACCGGCGATTTCCTCAAGCTGATGACCGCGCAGCTCAACAACCAGGATCCGTTCTCGCCGGTCGACAACACGCAGATGGTCGCGCAGCTCGCCCAGATCTCGAGCACGTCGGGAATCGCGGACATGGGCACCACGCTCAAGGCGATCCAGGACAAGCTCGGCGCGACCACGCCGAGCGACGCGCTCGCCTATGTCGGGCGTACGGTGCTGACCGAGGGATCGACCGCTTACGGGCGCGCCGCGGGCGGGCTCGCCGGCGCGGTCGAGCTCGACAAGGACGCGACCAACGTCACCGTGTCGATCAAGGACGCCAACGGCCAGACGCTCAACACGCTGTCGCTCGGCGCGCAGAAGGCGGGCACCGCGACCTACGACTGGGACGGCAAGACCGCCGACGGCGCGGAGGCGGGGACCGGGCCATTCACCGTCTCGGTCAACGCCGCGAACGGCGGTGACAGCGTCACGTCGCGCAACCTCGTCTGGGCGCCGGTCGCCGCGGTCTCACTGCCCGCCTCGGGCACCCCGATGCTCACCCTGCCCGGGATCGGACAGGTCGCCGCCAGCGCCGTCCGCCAGGTCGGCTGATCCCTTTCCTCGCTTAATCCGAATCGCACAGGAGCAACCCGATGTCCTTCTACACCTCGCTCAGCGGCCTGCAGGCCGCGCAGACCGAACTCTCGACCGTGTCGCACAACCTCGCCAACGTCTCGACCAACGGCTTCAAGAAGAGCCGCACCGATTTTGCCGACGTCATCGCGTCGAGCATCGCGACCGATCCGACCAAGCTCGTCGGCTCGGGCGCGGTGGTGAAGTCGAACCGCCAGCAGTTCGGCGAGGGCAACCTCAAGACGACCGGCTCGTCGCTCGACCTCGCGATCACCGGGGACGGCTTCTTCGCGGTCAAGACCAGCGGCGTGAACACCGCGACCGCCTACACGCGCAACGGCGCGTTCCAGGTCGATCCGGCGACGCACAACATCGTCGACGCGCAGGGCTCGGCGCTGCTCGGCTATCCGGTCGACGCCAAGGGCAATACCACCGCGAGCGGCACCGACGGCCTGATCGCGCTGAACCTGCCCGAGACCAACGGGACGCCCGCCGCAACCAGCAATGTCGGGCTCAAGATCAACCTGTATGCCGCCGCCTCGGTCCCCAGTGCGGCGTTCTCGCCGACCAACGCGTCGAGCTACAACAGCTCGACCGCGACGACGATTTACGATTCAGCGGGCAAGGCGAGCACGCTCACCAGCTATTACGTTCATACCGGCACCGATGCCTGGACCGTCCACAGCTATGTCGGCGACCAGGAGCTCAAGGTCGGCGGGTCGAACGCCGGCACGCCGGTGACGTTCGATGCATCGGGCAACCTGTCCTCGACGCCGTCGTCGGTAACCTATGACTCGTTCAACCCCATCACCGGCGGCGTCGCGCAGGCGATCAAGCTCGATCTCGCGGGATCGACCCAGCAGTCGAGCCCCTTCTCGGTCAACGCCAAGACCGCGGACGGTGCCTCGGTCGGCGAGCTCGCCGGCGTTTCGGTCGACAAGCAGGGCATCGTCTCGGCGAACTATTCGAACGGCGACACGGTCGCGCTCGGCAAGGTCGCGCTCGCCAACTTCGCCAACCCGACCGGGCTGCGCCAGACCGGCAACAGCTATTGGTCGTCGACCGGCATCTCGGGCAGCGCGGCGCTCGGGTCGGCGAACGAGAACGGCTTCGGTTCGCTCAGCGCGGGCACGCTCGAGGGCTCGAACGTCGATATCACCGAGGAACTGGTCGACCTGATCGCCGCGCAGCGCAACTTCCAGGCGAATGCCAAGGCGCTCGATATCAACGGCCAGATTTCGCAGACCATCTTCAACATCCGCAACTGATCTAGGCGGAACCGGAGCGGAACATGGACAAGCTGGTCTACACGGCGGCGACGGGGCTCAAGGCGCATCTCGCGTCGCAAGCCGCGATCGCCAACAACATGGCGAACGCCTCGACGATCGGGTTCCGCGCCGATCGCGTCGTGTTCGACCGGCTGTCGCTGAAAGGCTCCCCGCTCGAGACGCGCACGCCCTCCTCGGCGGACGTGCTCGACGCGGATCGCAGCACCGGCGCGATCCAGCAGACCGGACGCCCGCTCGACGTCGCGATCACCGGCGAAAGCTGGCTCGCGGTCCAGTCGCCCGACGGGAGCGAAGCGTACACGCGGCGTGGTGACCTTCAGGTCGCTCCCTCCGGGGTGCTGCAGACCGGCGACGGCTTCCCGGTGATGGGGGCGGGCGGGCCGATCACGGTGCCGCCGGCGCAGAGCATCTCGATCTCGGCGGACGGTACGCTGTCGATCGTCCCGCAGGGCGGCGACGCCAAGAACCCGCAGGTGATCGACCAGCTCAAGCTCGCCACCCCCAAGGGCACGACGACGGTCAAGGGGCTCGACAATCTGCTCTACGTCAAGGGCGGCGGAACGCTGCCGCAGGACATGGACGCGAAGGTCGAGAGCGGCGCGCTCGAGGGATCGAACGTCAACATGACTCAGGCGCTGGTCGACATGATCGAGAACCAGCGCAGCTACGAAGTTTCGGCCAACATGATGAAGTCGGCCAAGGACATGGACGAAAGCGCCGCATCCGTGATGCGGCTCCCGAGCTGAAGGAATAGACGATGGGCAGTGCAGCCATGCATATCGCGCGGACCGGGCTTGATGCCCAGGACATGCGCATGCGAGTCATCTCGAACAACCTCGCGAACGTCAACACGACCGCGTACAAGAAGGACCGAGCCGCGTTCGAGACGCTCGCGTACCAGACGGTAACCGCGCCGGGCGCGCCAAGCACGTCCGAGACGAAATACGCGACCGGGCTCAACCTCGGCACCGGCGTCAAGATCCAGGGTACCGCGCGGATCGACACGCAGGGCTCGTTCCAGTCGACCAACAACAGCCTCGACCTCGCGCTCGACGGCGACGGTTATTTCCAGGTGCAGATGCCCGGCGGCACGCTCGGCTACACCCGCGCGGGCAATTTCTCCCGCTCGCCCGAGGGTCTGATGATCACAAGCGAGGGCTATCAGGTCCAGCCCGGCATCACCGTGCCGCAGGGCGCGACCGCGATCACGATCGGCACCGACGGCACCGTCACCGCGATGGTCCCCGGCCAGACCGCGCCGAGCGAGCTCGGCCAGATCCAGGTCGCGAGCTTTCCCAATTCGGCGGGGCTGCTGAGCAAGGGTGACAATTACCTCGTCGAGACCGCTGCGAGCGGGGCCGCCAACCTCGGCGTCGCCGGGCAGGATGGGCGCGGCAACGTCCGCCAGGGGCAGCTCGAGGGATCGAACGTCAACGTCGTCGAGGAGCTGGTCGACATGATCGAAACCCAGCGCGCGTATGAGGTGAATTCAAAAATGATCACCGCGACCGACGAAATGCTCAAATATGTTAATCAAAATATCTGATGACTAAGGTCATGAAACCGTTCGTCATTCAGCTGACCGTCGGATTTGCGCTGTTTTTGCCCAGCGCAGCCGAGTCGCGCCTGCTTGGCAAGAAAACGCCGCCGGTCGATTTCTCGGCGGCGATGCCCGAAGCGGCGCTGGCTCCCGCCGCGGCGACGGGATCGATCTTCCAGGTCAACGACGGCTATGCCGCGCTCTACGAGGGCACGCGCGCGCGCCGCGTCGGTGATCCGCTGACGATCGTGCTGGTCGAGCGCACCGCTGCTTCCAAGTCCGCCAATTCGAAGCTCGATTCGTCGGGCGGCCTGTCGCTCATCCCCCCGACCACCGGGCGGCTTGCGCTGTTCCAGGGGACCGACGTCGCGACCAGCGGCACCCGCACCTTCAAGGGCGGCGGTGGTGCCGACCAGTCGAACACGCTGTCGGGCGAGATCAGCGTCACGGTCAGCCGCGTCCTGCCCAACGGCACGATGCTGGTGCAGGGCCAGAAGCGCGTCACGCTCAACCGCGGCGACGAGTTCGTCCAGATCAAGGGGCTGATCCGCACCGCCGATATCGATGCGGACAATCGCGTGCTGTCGACCCGCGTCGCGGACGCGCAGATCGCCTATACCGGCAAGGGCGACGTCGCGCGCGCGAGCCGCCAGGGCTGGCTCGGCCGGTTCTTCTCCGTCGTGAGTCCGTTCTGATGCGCCGGCTGCTCCCGCTCCTGCTCGCGTTGCTGGCGACGCTGGTCGTCGCGTCCCCCGCGTCCGCCGATCGGATCAAGGATCTCGGCGGGTTCCAGGGGATCCGCACCAACCAGCTGACCGGCTACGGCGTGGTCGTCGGGCTGCCCGGCACCGGCGACGACAATCTCGAATATACCATCCAGTCGATGAAGGCGGTGACCTCGCGCTTCGGGCTGCAGCTTCCTGCCAACATCAACCCGGGCCTGAAGAATGCCGCGGTGGTGATGATCACCGCCGAACTG
Source organism: Sphingomonas sp. PAMC 26621 (assembly GCF_000251145.1). GTDB lineage: Bacteria > Pseudomonadota > Alphaproteobacteria > Sphingomonadales > Sphingomonadaceae > Sphingomonas. The sequence continues at coordinate 214,144 of NZ_AIDW01000003.1, forward strand.
CCGCCGTTCGCCAAGCCCGGGCAGAAGCTCGACATCACCGTCGCCTCGATGGGCAAGGCCAAGAGCCTGCGCGGCGGTGCGCTGATCCTGACGCCGCTGCTTGGTGCCGACAACCAGATCTACGCAATGGCGCAGGGCAACCTCGCGGTCGGCGGCCTCGGCGCCGAGGGCAAGGACGGGTCGCAGATCGTCATCAACATCCCGTCGACCGGGCGCATCCCCGAGGGCGCGACGGTCGAGCGCGCGGTCAAGACCGGGTTCGAGAACACGCCTGCGCTCACCTTCAACCTCGCGCGCGCCGATTTCACGACCGCGCAGAATGTCGCAGGCTCGATCAACGCGCGCTTCGGCAACGGGGTGGCGCAGGCAGTGGATGCGGTGTCGGTGTCGGTCCGCGCGCCGATGGGTGGCGACGTCCGCGCGACGCTGATGAGCGAGATCGAGAATCTGAGCGTCGTCTCGGCCGAGCCGCCCGCCAAGGTGATCGTCAACGCGCGCACCGGCACGGTCGTGATCAATTCGGCGGTCCGCGTCAGCACCGCTGCGATCACGCACGGCAAGCTCACCGTCCGGATCGACGAGAACGAACGCGTCAGCCAGCCCGCGCCGTTCAGCCAGGGCCAGACGACCAAGGCGCAGAAGTCGGGCGTCGTGGTCGACGAGGAAAAGCACCCGATGTTCCTGATCGCGCCGGGGCCGAAACTGTCCGACGTGGTCAAGGCGATCAACGCGATCGGCGCGTCGCCCGCCGATCTGGTCGCGATCCTCGAGGCGCTCAAGGAAGCGGGTTCGCTCAAAGCGGAGTTGATCGTATTGTGAGTGACGTCCCTGCCCTTCCCCCGGTCAACGCGCCTTCGGCGGTCGGTGGTGTCGCAAGCGACACCAGCCGGCTGTCGAACCGTGCCAACCTCGATGCCGCCGGAAAGAAGTTCGAGGCGGTGTTCACCGGCATGATGGTCAAGGCGATGCGCTCGACGCATCTCGCCGAGGACGATCTGTTCGGGTCCAAGGGCATGGATACGTTCAAGGAAATGCAGGACACGCAGGTCGCGCAGAACATGGCCGCGCACGCGCCGCTCGGCATCGGCAAGGCGATGACCGAGTTTCTCGCGAAATCGCAGGCGGGCGTCCAGGCCGGGCTGCAGGCTGCACCCGCGACCGACAAGGCGAAGACGCCATGAGCGACATGCTGAGCATCGGCGCGAGTGGCGTCAAAGCGTATCAGACCGCGCTGACCACCGTTTCCGACAATATCGCCAATGCGTCGACGCCGGGCTATGCCAAGCGCACCACCGACCTGTCCGAAATCGCACCCGCCACCGGGATCAATTCGGCGACGGTCAACGGCAGCGGCTTTGGCGTCGCGGTGTCGGGAATCACCCGCTCGGCCGATACGCTCCGCGATGCCGATGTGCGCACCTCGCAGGCGGACCTCGCGCGCAGCGACACCAGTATCGCCTGGATGGGCCGGATCGAGACCGCGCTGACCGGCAACCAGCTCGGCGACCGGTTGACCAGCTTCTTCAACGCGACCAAGACGGTTTCCGCCGATCCGACCGCGACCACGCCGCGTGCCGCGCTGCTGGAACAGGCGACGTCGGTCGCGGGATCGTTCAACGCGACGGGCAAGGCGCTCGATCAGCTCGACAGCGACGTGAACAGTACCGCGACCACCGCGGTCGGCACGCTCAACGGCCTCGGCACCGCGCTCGCCAAGGTCAATGAGGGGCTCTCGCGGGTCAAGCCCGGCTCGACCGGCGCGGCGCAGCTTGCCGACCAGCGCGACTCGATCCTCGACCAGATGAGCGCGATCAGCGACGTTTCGGTGTCGATCGACCCCTACGGTCGCGCCGCGGTGAAGCTCGGCAATGCGGGCGGTCCGCCGTTCGTCTCGGGCAACCAGGCCGAGACGCTGCAATTCGCGCGCGGCACCGACGGCGTGATCGCCTTCACGCTCCAGCGGTCGCAGGCGAGCGTTTCGCCGTCCGGCGGCGCGCTGGCGGGCGTCGTCGAGGGCGCGCAGCGGATTTCGGACGCGCGGATCAAGCTCAACGCCATTGCGACGTCCTTCACCGACGGCGTCAATGCGGTGCAACAGGGCGGCGCGGATCTCGATTCGAAGCCCGGCACCGCGCTGTTCGCGACCGGGACCAACCCGACCGACATCACCGTCGCGCTGACCGATCCGCGCGGCGTCGCCGCGGCGGCGGTCGGCGCGGGGCCACGCGACAACAGCAATCTCGGCAAGCTCGATACGCTGCGCACCAGCCGTGCCTTCGAATCGAACACGACCGCGCTCGTCTCGGGCAATGCCGCCGCGCTCGCCGCCCGCAAGCAGGTGGCCGATGCGCAGGGCGCGATTCGCACCAACGCCGTGTCCGCGCGCGATGCGGTGTCGGGCGTCAACCTCGATACCGAAGCGGTCGACCTGCTGCGTTTCCAGCAGGCCTATCAAGCGTCCAGCCGGGTGATTCAGGTCGCCAAGGATACGCTCCAGTCGATCCTCGACCTCCACTAGGCCCCGGACGGAACCCGCCATGCAAATCGGCACCAGCCTGTTCTTCGATCGCACCTCCGCGCAGATGACCAATCTGTCCGCGCAGACGAGCACGCTCAACACGCAGATCGCGACCGGCAAGAAACTGACCGCGCCGTCGCAGGACGTGGTCGCGTACAACCGGCTCGCGTCGATCAAGCAGGCGACCGCCGACCAGTCGGCCTATTCGAGCAACATCAGCCTCGCAAAATCGCTGCTGCAACAGTCCGATTCGACGCTGACCGCGGTGTCGACGCAGTTGCAGCGCGCGTCCGAACTGACGATCCGCGCCAATACCGGCACGCTCAACGACGGCGACCGCAAGACCATCGCGATCGAACTCAAGAGCATCCTCGACGATCTCGTCAACCTCGCCAACACCAGCGACGCGCGGGGCCAGCCGTTGTTCGGCGCGGCGACCGGGACCGCTGCGGTCACGCAGGCGGCGGACGGCAAGGTGTCGCTTGGCGGGACGGGCGAGTTGCCCGCGATCCCGGTTGGCGACGGCACCGCGGTGGCGGCGACCGACAGCGCGGAGCGCGTGTTCGGCAAGATTCCCACCAAGGCCGGCGGCACGACGGACGTCTTTGCGATCCTCTCCGACTACATCACAGCGCTCGATACCGGCGGGGACGTTTCCACGGCCTCCTCCGATGCGATCGACGGGCTCAGCGCTGCCCAGACGCAGGTCAACAACGTCCAGGGCTCGGTCGGCGCGCGTGGCGCGCGACTCGACATCGTGTCGTCCCAGGCAACCGACGCCGCCGCCGCGCGCGAGGTCGATCGCACCGGGCTCGAGGATACCGACCTGTCGAGCGCGATCACCGAATTGCAGAAGCAGATGACGATCCTGTCGGCGACGCAGGCGAGCTTCACCAAGCTGAGCAGCCTGTCGCTTTTCACCTATCTGCGCTGATTCGGCGTCTCTTCGTGCGCCTGCGAACGCAGGAGGCCAGGGCAACGGGCGGCGCGTCCGTACCCCTCGACTCCGGCTTTTGCCGGAGAACGTCGGCGTGCTGCCCGGACGCAAGACCTCCGCTGGCGCGCCCAGGAATTAACGCCGACCCCACGCCGGTTAACCGTTTTGCTACGGAATCCCCGTAGACCGTACTTATAGCGGCAAACGTGCGTCGCGAGTGTCGTACAGCACAATTTATTGCAGCGTTTACAAAGGCGTACCGCCCCTCATGTTTCCCGCAATCGGCCTAGTCGTCCTGCTCGTGATGATCTTCGGGGGCTTTGCCATCACCGGCGGCGCGCTTGGCCCGGTGATGGAAGCGATTCCGCACGAAATGCTCATCATCGGCGGCGCCGCGGTCGGCGCGCTGATCATCGGCAATTCGATGAAGGAACTGAAGGCGCTCGGCGGCGGCTTCCTGAAGGTCTTCAAGGGGCCGAAATACAAGAAGCAGGATTATCTCGACGTCATCTTCCTGGTCTCGAAGCTGATGAAGATGCTCCGTACCGAAGGGCCAATCGCGCTCGAACCGCATGTCGAGGATCCCAAGTCCTCCGCGGTCTTCGCGGAATATCCGCGGCTGCTGGCGGATCATACGCTGATCAACCTGATCGCGGACACGCTGCGGCTGGTCGTCGTCTCCTCGGGCACGCTCGACGTCCATGCGGTCGAGGACGTGATGGACAACATGATCAAGACCCACCACCACGAGGTCGAGGGCCCGCACGGCACGATCAACAGCCTCGCCGACGCGCTCCCCGCGCTCGGCATCGTCGCGGCGGTGCTGGGCGTGGTCAAGACGATGGGCTCGATCGACAAGCCGCCCGCGATCCTGGGCGCGATGATCGGGTCAGCGCTGGTCGGCACGTTCATGGGCGTGTTGCTGGCGTACGGCATCGTCGCCCCGCTCGCCAACCGGCTGAAGCAGGTGATCGAGGCGGATGGCGCGATCTATCACGTGGTCAAGCAGATCATCATCGCCTCGCTCCACGGCCACCCGCAGCCGCTGGTGATCGAGGCGGCGCGCTCGGGAATCGCGCATTCGAACCAGCCGGGCTTCGCCGAAGTCTTCGACGGCCTGCGGGCGCGGTGACGTGATGGTTCACCATCAAACCGTTGGCGCGACGCGTTTCGAAGCAGGAAATCTCGCACAAAGCCACAAAGCCGCAAAGCGGTCCGCATTGGTCGGTCGCCCGATCGAGGCGCGGCAACGCGAGAATGAGACGCCCTCTTCTCTTCGTGACTTTGTGGCTTTGTGCGAGCCAAACTTACTCGGTTCAGCGCCTCCCCGCGGTAGTGCCTACGCCGATGCCGTCTCTGCGCTTCGCGCGGTGGCGATGCTGTGTGATCCGGTCGTGCTCGGGAACCGCCGCTGATGGCCGCGCGCGCGCCGCATGGCACCAACCAGCCGCCCAAGATCATCTACAAGAAGATCTATATCGAAGGGCATGGCGGCCATCACGGCGGCGCGTGGAAGGTCGCCTATGCCGATTTCGTGACCGCGATGATGGCGTTCTTCCTGCTGATGTGGCTGCTCGGCGCGACCAACGAGAAGCAGCGCAAGGCGCTCGCCGATTATTTCTCGCCCACGCTCGTCCAGCTCAAGCAGAACAGCGCGGGCTCGATGGGGCTGTTCGGCGGCTCGTCGATCACCGACAAGGACAATTACCAGCACAAGGCGTCGCAGACCGGGACTCGGGCGATGACCGTGCCGATCGATGCGACTGGCGGGATGCAGGTCGGCTCGGGCCAGAAGGGCACGCTCAAGGACCGTGCCGCGCTGTCCGCCGAGGATCGCAAGAATTTCGAGAAGATGCGTCGCCAGGTGCTGAGCGCGATGGCGTCCAACCCGCAACTGGTGAAGCTGTCGTCGCACGTCCGCTTCGTCCGGACGCAGAGCGGGTTGCGGATCGATCTGCTCGACGATGCCGATTATTCGATGTTCGACCTCGGTACGACCCAGCTCGAACCGCGCGCCTCCGCGCTGCTCGGGCTGATCGCGCAGTCGATCAAGGGCACCGCCAACCCGATCATGATCCGCGGGCATACCGATAGCCTGGGCTATGGCGACCCGCTCGCGATGAACAACTGGATGCTGTCGAGCGCGCGCGCCGAGGCGACCCGGCGACGCCTCGCGGCGGGCGGCACGCCCGAGAACCGCTTCAACCGAATCGAGGGCGTCGCCGATCGCGAACCGATCATCCGGGACAATCCGTCCGATCCGCGCAACCGCCGCGTCGCGATCACGCTGCTGTACCGCGCCACCGCGTTCGGCGAGTGATGCCCGCGCCGCGTGCGTTGCGGCTGGCGACGGCCGCGCTCTTCACCGTGCTTGCGGTCTACGGCCTGTCGGCGCTGCCCGACCTGGCCGCGCGCTGGGGGTTGGGATGGGGGAGTGTCGGGGCGGTCGCGGTGTGGATCGCGGTCGCGGCGTTCGGAATCGCGCGGTTGCGCGAGGCCCCGACCTCCGCCGGAACCGCGCTGCTGTTCGCGCTGGTGCTGGCGCTGCGCGCGAGTGCCGCCTGGATCGGCGCAGGCCGTGTCTCCCCGGGCGATCCGCATGCCTATCTCGTCCTGGCGCAGACGATGCGCGCGGGGCGGGGGCTCGTATTCTACGAACCCTATTTCGGGTCTGACTGGCATGCCCTGTTTCCCCCGGTCTATCCGTTGCTGCTCGCGGGATGGGGCGCGCTGGCGGGGGTCTCGACACCGTCCCTGCTCGCCTTGGGGACACTGACCGATCTGGCGACGGCGTGGCTGATCGCGCGGCTCGGGGGACGGCTGGGCGATCCGACCGCGGGGCGGCGCGCGGCGTGGCTGTATCTCGTCTGGCCGTCGGTGCTGTTCTCCGCCCCGCTGGGGCAGAAGGAATCGCTGTGCGCGCTGCTCGTCGTGCTGCTCGCGCTGGCGTGGCTGACGCCGCGCCCCGGCTGGCGCGGCGCGGTCGCGCTCGGACTGCCCGCCGGATTGCTCGCGTTGACGCAGCCCGGGGAGGCTCCGCTGGCCGCGCTGTTCGGGATCGTCCTGCTCGGACGCATGCCGCGCTGGCGAATCCTGCTGTTCGGGCTGCGCGGCGCGATCGTCGCGGCGGGGGTGCTGCTGCCGTGGTGGGTGCGCAACTGGGCGGTGTTCCACGCCTTCGTCCCGCTGACCAGCGCGAGCGGGGCGAGCCTGTGGATCGGCAACAACCCGGCCGCGACCGGCAATTGGGAAACCCCACCGCCCGCGCTCAAGGGCCTCCCCGAACTCGTCTATAATGCGCGGATCAAGGCGATCGCGCTCGACTGGATCGATAACCACCCGACCGCATTCCTGCGCCTGACCGCCACCAAGCTGGCGCGCGCAGGCGGGATCGGCGTGTTCGGCGTCGCGCGACTGACCGCGATGCAGCCTGCGCTGCCCGTCGCGCTTGCCGCATTGCTATGGCCGGTCGCGCAACTGGCGCACATCGCGATGCTGGCGGGTACCGCGTTGCGGAACAGCCGGATTCCGCTTTCGCTGCTGCTGCTGATCGCCGCCTGTTCGCTGCAATGGATGCTGTTCGGCGTCTGGTTCGAATTCGGCGAACGGCACCGCGAATTCGCAACGCCGTTCCTGCTGATCGGCTTATGCTGGGGGATCGGCGTGCAACCGGTTGGAAACCGACGCGCGAACCCCTAGCTTGGGGGTGTGAGCACCAACGCCGTCACCGCCCGCATCGCCGACGGCATCGCCGCCATTCCCGCGGCCGATTGGGATGCCTGCGCGGGCAGCGCGAACCCGTTCGTCGGCCATGCCTTCCTGTCGATCCTCGAAGCCTCGGGCAGCGCGACCGCGCGCGCCGGGTGGCAGCCGATCCCGATCATCGTCGACGGGCCGGACGGCAAGCCCGCTGCGATCGCGCCCGCTTATGCCAAGAGCCACAGCCAGGGCGAATATGTCTTCGACCACGCCTGGGCGGACGCGTGGGAGCGCGCCGGGGGCAGCTATTACCCCAAGCTGCAGGTCGCCGTCCCCTTCTCGCCCGTTCCCGGCCCGCGCCTGCTGCTGCGCGACCCCGCGCTGGCGCCCGCGCTGATCGCGGCGATCGAGGCGGTCACCGACCAGCACGAACTGTCTTCCGCGCATGCGACGTTCGTTACGCCCGACCAGCTCCCCGCGTTCGAGGCGGCGGGCTGGCTGTTGCGCGAGGGGACGCAATTCCATTGGCAGAATGACGGCTACGCGCGGTTCGACGATTTCCTCGACGCGCTCGCCAGCCGCAAGCGCAAGGCGATCCGCAAGGAACGCGCCGCCGCGGTCGAGGGGCTGACGATCCGCCATGTCACCGGTGCGGATATTTCCGAAGCCGACTGGGATGCGTTCTGGCGTTTCTACCAGGATACGGGCGCGCGCAAATGGGGGCAGCCCTATCTGACCCGGCGATTCTTCACGCTGCTCGGGCAGACGATGGCGGACAAGGTGCTGCTGATCTTCGCCGAGCGCGATGGCCGCCCGGTCGCGGGTGCGCTCAACCTGATCGGGGAAGAGACGCTGTACGGTCGCTATTGGGGGTGTACCGAGGAGGTCCCGTTCCTCCATTTCGAACTCTGTTATTATCAGGCGATCGACGCCGCGATCGCGCGCGGACTCCGCACGGTCGAGGCGGGCGCGCAGGGGGAACACAAGCTCGCGCGCGGCTATGTCCCCGTGCCCACCTGGTCCGCGCACTACATCCCCGATCGCAACTTCCGCCGCGCGATTTCGGACTTCCTCGCGCGCGAACGCGCGTCGGTCGAGGCGGACCAGGAGTATCTCGGCGAACTGACCCCGTTCCGTCGCGGCTGAACCAGAACGGAAAGGCTCAGAACGGGGAGGGCATCGGCCGCGAGCGGAGCCGGAGCGATTCGTCGCTGACCTTGATTCCCGGTGCGCCATGGTCGACCCGGAACAGCACGCTCGTCCCGTCGCGCCAGATCGGCACCAGCCCTTCGTTGAAGCGCGGATCGTAGGCGGGCGGGCGGATCAGCCAGACGTAATCGAACGCGTCGCGCGGGAAGCGCGCCATCGCCATGTTGATCGGGCGCCACCATTCGCGCGGGCATTGCACGCTCGTGACGATCTGCGAGGGATCGTGCGCGAAGCGGCGCGCGGGCAGGTAGCGCGTCGTCAGGAGCTGCGCGCCCGCCATCGACCATTGGTCGTTGGCATAGGCCAGCCGCCGTTCGAGCGCGATCGCGGGCAGATGTTCGAGCCGGCTCATCACCCACGGATTGCCGCATTCCTCCCCGACGAACGTGACGAGCCGCGCGCCCACCGGCACGCGGTCGAGCGCCTTGAGCTCGCGGTCGTAATCGTTCGCGAACATCCAGAAGCTGACGGTCGTCGCGCCGGTCCGCGCCAGCACGAAGGCAAGCCCCAGGGCGGCGAGGGTCGCGCTCCCGCGGATCGACAGGCCGGGCTTGGGGCGCAGCGCGATGACCGCGATCCCGAGCATGAACGGCGCGAGCCGCATGTCGGCATAGGCCGAGCCGAACACGATGCGCGGCAACACGATGTAGACGATGAGGAGGAAAAGCGCGGACAGCAGGAGGTTGCGCGAATATTGAATGTTCGGGTCGCGGATTCCCTTGAACAGGATCAGCAGCACCACCGCGATCGACGCGATGTCGAAGGTGATCCAGCGGTCGCGGAACGTCATCGTCAACCAGCGGATCTTGGCGCGCCAGTCGAACCAGTCCGCGGTCTGCCCGCCGACATGCTCGCCGCTGCGCCACACGACCATCATCACCAGCGGCAGCGCGAGCGGGAGGCAGCCGAGGCCGGCATGGAAGATCGCCTTGAACCAGCTCTTCACGCCGCGCTGGCCGCGCACGTCGTGCTGGCGGATCAGTTCGCCCGAGAAGGCGAGCACGCCGAGCACGCCCCAGCCGAAGGTGTGGCACACCCACAAGGCGCAGGAGAGCGGAATGAAGATCGCCGCGCGGAGCCGCAAATGCCCGAGCCGCGCGAGCCGCAGCCACAGCGCATAGAGGTTGAGCGCGATCGCCATCGACAGCGCGAAGTTCACGAAGCCGAAATGGATCGGGTAACTATAGGCGATCGGCAACGCGAACAGCGCGGTCGGCGGAATCCGTCCGTGGACCTCGCGCGCGATCCACAGATAGCCCGTCACGATCAGCAGCGGGATCGTCATGATGATCAGCTTGACCGCGAGTTCGAGCCCGAACAGCTTCGATAGCGGGATGACCAGAATGTCGATCCCGAGATTGCCGATCAGTTGCCAGCTGAAATTATACCAGTTGGCGAGCCACGGGTGCGTGCCGATCTCGAGTTGGACGCGATACCGGCCCATATGGCCCGGCAGGTCGACCAGCGGCGCGATCTCGGGACGCAGCAACGGGACGATCGCGACCAGCGCCATCAACGCGACGAACGTGCGTGTCTGCCACCAGTGAAGTGGTGCGGTATTCCCCTGCATTCCGGGCCCTTACCGTGCGCGTTCGGGTAGAGACAAGCCGCGTCGTGCGCGGATGCGACGGTCGCCCTGCGGCACCGCGCGCGCGGGCGTGCTCAATACATGTGCTGCCCGCCGTTGATGCTCAACGTCGATCCGGTGACGAACCCGCCTTCTTCCGAGCACAGGAACGCAACCCCGCGCGCGATTTCGCTCGCCTGGCCGAGGCGGCCGACCGGGATCTTGGCGACGATCTTCTCGAGCACGTCGGCGGGGACCGCGGCGACCATGTCGGTGTCGATATAGCCCGGCGCGATCGCATTGACCGTCACCCCGGTGCGTGCGCCTTCCTGTGCGAGCGCCTTGGTGAAGCCGTGGATGCCCGACTTGGCGGCGGCATAATTGACCTGGCCATATTGCCCGGCCTGCCCGTTGATCGACCCGATGTTGACGATCCGCCCCCATTTGCGGTCGCGCATGCCCGGGAACACGCCCTTGGCCATGTTGAAGCAGCCGCCAAGATTGGTGTCGATCACCTCTTTCCACGCCTGGTAGCTGAGTTTCATGATCGTGCCGTCGCGCGTGATGCCCGCATTGTTGACGAGCACATCGATGGGGCCGAGCTGTTCGACCACCGCCGCGCAGCCCGCCTGGCACGCGTCATAATCCGACACGTCCCATTTGAATGCGGCGATGCCGGTGCGTTCGGTAAAGGCGCGCGCGCGCTCGTCATTGCCCGCGTAATTGGCCGCGACGGTCATGCCCGCGTCCTTGAGCGCAAGGCTGATCGCCTCGCCGATACCGCGGGTGCCGCCGGTTACGATCGCGACGCGTGCCATGCATACTCTCCTGGTGGATCTTTCAGTCCCACGCCCTTGCTATGCGGGGTTGGCCCAGCCTTCAAGTTCGCGTGCAAGTAAAGTGCGCAACATTTTGATACCGATAACGCTGTCATTAAGGCACGGAATATACGCGAAATGCGTACCGCCCTTTTCCTCGAAGCTCTCGCGCCCGCGGATCGCGAGTTCCTCGAGTGTCTCGAGGCAATCCGCCGAGAAGCCCGGCGCGAAGATCGCGACCTTCTTGATCCCCTGCGCGGGCAGCGCCTCGAGCGTCAGGTCGGTCGCGGGCTCGAGCCACTTTGCCGGGCCGAAGCGCGACTGGAACGACACGATCAGCTTCTTGCCGAGCCGTTCGCCGAGCAACCGCCCGGTCTTCTGGCAATGGCAATGATAGGGGTCGCCGAGCTCGAGCGTACGCTTGGGCATGCCGTGGAAGCTCGCGATCAGCGCATCGGGCTCGAAATCGAGCGCGGCGACGCCTTCCTCGATCGATTGCGCGAGTGCCTCGATATAAGCGGGCTCGTCGAAATAGGGCGGGAGCGTGCGCAGCGCCGGCTGCCAGCGCATCTTCGCCAGCGCGGCGAACGCCTTGTCGTTCGCGGTCGCGGTCGTCGCGGCGCAATATTGCGGATAGAGCGGTGCGATCAGGATGCGGTCGCAGCCGGCGTCCTTCATTGCCTGCAACCGCTCGCTGATCGCGGGCTTGCCGTAGCGCATTGCCCAGTCGACCATCACGTCCGGCCCGAACGCACCCTGCAGCGCGGTGTTCTGCGCCTTGGTGATCGCGGCGAGCGGCGAGCCGTCCTCGGTCCACACCATCGAATAGGCATGCGCCGACTTCTTGGGGCGGGTGTTGAGGATGATTCCGCGCAGGATCGGCTGCCACAGCAAGGGCGAAATCTCGACCACGCGCCGGTCCGACAGGAATTCGCCGAGATAGCGTTTGACCGAGCGGACGTCGGAGCCGTCGGGCGTCCCGAGGTTGGTCAGCAACACACCGATCCGGCGTGGCTTCACCGGCGGATGGCCGGCGGGCAGAACAGCTTGCATCACTTGGATCCCGGAACGAGCGGAAGACGGCGCAGACGATAGCCCGTAGCGGCTTGCAGCGCATTGGCAATCGCGGGCGCGACCGGCGGCACCGCGAGTTCGCTGACGCCCCCCGGATCGGCCTCGCTCGAAATGAGCTCGACCGTGATGTCGGGGGTGTCGGCAAGGCGCGGCAGGTCGAGGTCGCCGAGGCTGCGCGCCACGGGCAACCCCTGCGCAAAGCCGGTCGATCCCCCCGTCGCGGCGGCCATGCCGAACAGCAATCCACCCTCGATCTGCTGGCGCACCAGATCGGGGTTGATCTGCCGCCCGCAGTCGACCGCGGCGACGATCCGGTCGACGCTGACCGCGCTCCCCTCGCCGACATGCGCCTCGACCAGCACCGCGATGTGGCTGCCGCGGAAGCTGTGGCAGGCGATCCCCTGCCCGCTCCCCGCGATCCCGCCTTCCCACCCGCCGAGCGATGCCGCGGTCGACAGGCAGCGCGCGAGCCGTGGATTGCCGCCAAGCAACCCGATCCGGAACGACAGCGCCTCGATCCCTGCGAGATGCGCGAGTTCGTCGAGGAAACATTCGGTGAAAAAGGCGGTGTAGCTGTGCGCGCCCGAGCGCCAGTGCCCGGTCGGCACGCCGATGTCGGCGGGGTGATGGTCGATCGCACAGGCCGCGATGCGATACGGCGGCAGCGCACCTGCGACCGCATAGGGGTCGCCCGCCGGCGTCAGCGCAAGCGCGGTGCGCACGCCGGTATCGTGCGCGAACAGGCGTGCAGCGATCTCCTGCCCGGTCGATGGCGCGGCGATGCGCGCGCGCCAGCCGAGAATCTGGCCGTTGGGGCCGAGCCGTGCCGCCATCCGCGCCGACGCGGGCGGGCGGAAGCGATCGTGGAGCAGATCCTCGACGCGCGACCAGGTGAGCTGGACCGGGCGCTTGAGCGTCACCGCGAGTACCGCGGCCTGTTCGGCGCAGGCATGCTCGAGCTTCGCGCCGAACGAACCGCCAATCAGCATCGGATGGATGACGACCCTGTCCGCCGCGATCCCCGACGCCGCCGCCGCGGCGTCGCGCGCAAGTCCGGGGGCGAGCGTCGGGAGCCAGAGTTCGAGCCGCCCGCCGTCGAACCGCGCGGTCGCGGTCATCGTCTCCAGCGCGGCGTGCGCGGACAGTCCGGCGTGATAGTCGGCCGTCACGAGCCGCGCGTCCTTGAACGTCGCATCGACGTCGCCGATCGCCGCGACCCGCTTGCCCGGCGCAGCGAGCGCGGTCTGGAGCGCGGCGTCGATCGAGGCGCTGGTGACGATCGCCCCGCGCGTCCCGAAGCGCGGCGCGAGCGCATCGAGCGCGCGGTTCGCCGCCCACCAGCTGTGGCCGATCGCGGCGACCCAGCGATCGTTGGTGACGACCTGAAGCACCCCCGGAATCCGGTCCGCCGCCGCGCGATCGACGCGGAGCAGTTTCGAGTCCCCTGCCGGTCCCTGGCGGATGCTTGCGAAGACCATGTCGGGGAGCCGGACGTCGCCCGCGAAATTGGCCGAGCCGTCGAGCTTGGCGGGTGCGTCGAGCCGGGGGAGCGATTGCCCCGAGAGGCGGCTGTCGTCCTGATTGATTCGCATCGGCAGCGCTTCGGGGAGCGTGCCGCGCGCGGCTTCCGCGGCAAGGTCGGCGAAGCGCAGCCGGTCCTTGCCGTGGGTGACGAACCCCGCGCTGGTGTCGCACGTCTGCCAGTCGACCTGCCAGCGCGCGGCGGCGACCTTGCACAACAGGACGCGTGCCGCCGCGCCCGCCTGTTGCAGGTCGTTCTCGAAAGTGCGCACCGAGCTCGATCCTGCGGTCAGCATAGCCCTGCCCTGCCAGCGCGCTGCGAGCGTGCCGGGGGTGGTCTCGAGCAGGTCGGTCGTGCCGAGCGGGTTGGCGTAGAGCGGGTTGAGCGGCGCGGGCTCGACCGCGATGGTCCGCCAGTCCGCGCCGAGTTCGTCCGCGACGATCTGCGGGAGCGCGGTGTAGACGCCCTGCCCGTGCTCGGCCTGAGGGACCGCGACGGTGACATGCCCGTCGGTGCCGATCTTGACCCACGCGCCGAAGATCGTCTCGCCCGGATCGGCGGTGAGGTTGGGGAGATATTTTCGCGGCCACACCGCCCACGCGAGCACCAGCCCGACGCCCGCGCCGCCCCCGATCAACAGGCCGCGACGGGTGATCCCGGCGGACGGGGGCGATGGGGGAGGACGCTGGCGCATTGCGGCTGCTGTATCGCGGCGATCAGGCGGGGGAAAGCGGCGGACGCGAAGCTAGGTGCGGTTCTGCCTCGCTGACGGCGCGTCGTGAACGGTTGAAACCCCTGCATGCCCCGCAAACCGTTGCCATTCCGTTCCGCGCGCGCGATAGCAGTCCGGTGAGCGCGCTTCCCTATCCCGCCCTGCATGCCAGCCACAGCGGCATCTGGATCGCCGACGCGAACGGTACGCGCCCGATCGGGCGCGGCGAGGCGATCCGGATCGCCGCCGACACCCCCGTCATCCTGCTCAACGCCGCGCTGATCGGGCAGCGGCTGGGCTATGCCGACCTGTCGGGGCTCGACCTGCTAGAGCTCTACGCCTTTCTGTGCCCGGCGCGCTTCATGGTGCCGACTCCGCGCGGGCTAGCGCGGGTCGCGGGGCTCGATGCGCCCGAGACCGACGCCGAGATCGCGCCGTTCCTGCGTGCCGCGACCGAGGCGTTGCTCGGGATGATCGGCAGCGACGACTGGCCCGAGCGCGAGGGCGCATGGACCGCCGCGCAATCGCTGTTCAAGCTGCGCTGGACCTGGGCACCGCTGCTGGTCGACCGGCTCCCCAAGCCCAAGGTCGCCGAACGCTGGCTCTATACCAAGCTCCCCGAATGGTCCGAGGGGGCGCCCCGCCCTGCCCCGCGCACCGTATCGCTCGATGCGGACCAGACGCAGACACGGCTCGCCACCCTCACCGGCAGCGCCGCCGAACAGCGCCCGGGCCAGCGCGCCTACGCCCAGGCCGCGCGGGAGGCGTTCGCGCCGCGGATGACGCAGGGCGCGCCCAACATGGTGCTCGCGGAAGCGGGGACCGGGATCGGCAAGACGCTCGGCTATCTCGCGCCCGCATCGCTGTGGGCGGAGCAGGCGGGCGGCGCGGTGTGGGTGTCGACGTTCACCAAGGCGCTCCAGCGGCAATTGGGGCAGGAGAGCGCGCGGCTGTTTCCCGATGCGACGGTGCGCAAGGCCAAGGTCGTCACCCGCAAGGGGCGTGAGAATTACCTGTGCCTGCTCAACCTCGAGGATGCGTTGCAGGGCGGGTTCGCCGGGCGCGCGGCGATCCTCGCGCATCTGGTCGCGCGCTGGGCGGCCTATACCGCGGACGGCGACATGGTCGGGGGCGACCTGCCCGGCTGGCTGACGACGCTGTTCCGCCGCAACGGATCGACCGCGCTGACCGACCGGCGCGGCGAGTGCGTCTATGCCGGTTGCCCGCATTACCGGAAGTGCTTCATCGAACGCGCCGCGCGCGCGAGCGCCGACGCCGATCTGGTGATCGCCAACCACGCGCTGGTGATGGTCAACGCCGCACGCGGGCGCGAGCAGACGACTCGCCCGACTCGCTATGTGTTCGACGAAGGCCATCACATCTTCGACGCCGCCGACGCGATGTTCTCGACCGCGCTGACCGGCGCGGAGACGATCGAACTGCGCCGTTGGGTGATCGGCCCCGAATCGGGCGGGCGCGGGCGGCGGCGGGGGCTGGCGGCGCGGCTGTCCGACGTAGCGAGCTATGACGAGGCGGGCGGCCGCGCGATCACCGATGCGGTCGTCGCGGCGCATGCGCTCGCGAGCGACGGGTGGCTGCAGCGATTGGGCGAAGGCGCGCCGTTCGGGCCGGTCGAGGCGCTGCTCGCGGCGGTGCGCGGGCTGACCTATGCGCGCGCCGAGGCCGAGGGCGATGCGGGCTATGGCCTGGAAACCGAACTCGCCGAGCCGGACCCCGCGTTGATCGAGGCGGCGGCACCCGCCGCCGAGGCGCTCGATGCGTTGGTGCGCCCGCTGGTCGCGCTCGGGCGGCGGCTAGAAGCGGTGCTCGAGGAGGGCCCCGACTGGATGGACGGGCAGGCGCGCGCGCGGATCGAGGGTGCGGTCGCGTCGCTTGCATGGCGCGCGGATACGGTGGCGGCGTGGCTGTCGCTGCTGACACGGATCGGCGGGCCGGCGTCGCCCGATTTCGTCGACTGGATGGCGGTCGACCGGGTCGAGGGGCGCGATTACGACGTCGGGCTCCACCGCCACTGGCTCGACCCGACCCGGCCCTTCGCCGAGACGGTGCTCAAGCAGGCGCATGGCGTGCTGGTGACCTCCGCGACGTTGCGCGGCGGGGATGCGAGCAGCGACGAGGGCTGGGACGTCGCCGAAGCGCGGACCGGGGCGAATCATGTTTTGCGCGGTGCGAGCCGGTTCGCGGCGCTGTCGCCGTTCGATTATGCGTCGCAGGCGGAAGTGCTGATCGTCACCGACGTCAAGCGCGGCGACATGGGCGCGCTCGCCAATGCCTATGCGCGGCTCGGGATGGCGAGCGGCGGGGGAATGCTCGGGCTGTTCACCGCGATCCGGCGGTTGCGCGGGGTCCATGCGCGCATCGCGGATCGGTTGGCGCGCGAGGGGTTGCCGCTCTACGCGCAGCACGTCGACCCGATCGACACGGGCACGCTGGTCGATATCTTCCGCGATGACCCGGCCGCGTCTTTGCTCGGGACCGATGCTTTGCGCGACGGCGTCGACGTGCCCGGACGATCTCTGCGGCTCGTCGTGCTGGAAGGCGTGCCATGGCCCAAGCCGACCGTGCTCCACGCCGCGCGCCGGATGGCCGCGACCGGCGAGGGCGGCGGCAAGGCGTATGACGACCGGATCGTTCGCGCGCGGATGGCGCAGGCGTTCGGGCGGCTGATCCGCCGCGCGGACGATCATGGGATGTTCGTGTTGCTGTCCTCGGCGATGCCGTCGCGACTGCTGACCGCCTTCCCGCCGGGGGTGACGATCACGCGCGTAACGCTCGATGAAGCGGTCGCGCGTGCGGCGGCGCTTCCATCCCTCGTGCAAACGGGGCATGGGGCTCGCGCAACCGCCTGAATGACGGAGAAGGCCCGTGAAGACGCTGACGCTGCTGCGCCATGCCAAGTCGGGTTGGGATGACCCGGCGCTGCGCGATTTCGATCGGGCATTGAACGCAAAAGGAAAACGCGCCGCCGAAATGATGGGGACGCACCTGCGCGGCGCAGGTCTGGCGTTCGACCATGTCGTCGCCTCGCCCGCGGTGCGCGTGGTCGAGACGCTCGCTGGGGTCGAAAGCGGCTATGGCCGGACGCTCGCACCGGCGTGGGACCGGCGGATCTATCTCGCCTCTGCGGTGACGCTGCTCGACCTCGTGCATGAGGTGCCCGCGGCAACCGAGCGGCTGCTGCTGGTCGGGCATAATCCCGGGCTGGAGGATCTCGCCTTGTGGCTCGTGCCGATGTCGGAGGAGCCGTTGCGGATGGCGCTCGAGGCGAAATATCCGACCGCGACGATGGCGGAGATGACGTTCGACGGGGAATGGGCGGATCTCACGCCGGGTGCGGCGCGGCTGACGAAGTTCGTACGGCCGCGCGATCTGGACGCGAGCCTGGGGCCGGACGAGGACTGAGGCGGGTCGGCCTGTAGCCTGGCCGCCGGTATAAATGGGCGTCTTTCCATCACCGCTTCCCCGGCGAAGGCCGGGGCCCAGTAGCGGGCGTTGAGGAGCAGGCGCTGAGCTCCGTTTCAGCGACCTTCACTACTGGGCCCCGGCCTTCGCCGGGGAAGTGCAGACCGTGAAGGTCTGGCGCTGGCCCCCCCTCAGGACCGATCCAGCCGCTTCTCGAGCGCTTCCTTCAGCCCGGCGAGCGCGCCCGCGGGCTTGGCCTCTTCCTCGCTGATCACGCCTGCGGCCTTGAGCGCCGCCGCGGCATTGGGCCCGCGCGGGAACGGATCGAGCGACAGCGCCATCGTCTCCGCCGCCGCCTCGCCCAGATCGATCGCCGCGCCGTCGAACACCATCGTGTCGAGCGCGTCGGGATCGAGCTCGATTTCCTCGGAATCGGGTTCGTGGTCGACGAAGCGCAGCGCGATCGGCTCGTCGACCGTCACGGGCAGCGGATCGTCGGTGACCGAGCATGCCTGCACCACCGCCGCGCTGACTGTCCCGCGCGCGACCACGCCCGCCGCATCGCGGCGCACCGCGAACTTCGCCTCGAGCCGGTCGACCGAAATCAGGTCGAACCGCTTGGCGAGCGCTGCACGCTCGGCGTCATTCGCGGTGATCGCGATCGTCCGCTCGCCCTCACCGATCGTGTCGAGGCGTTCGGTGCGCGAAAATTCGGGGGCGGTCATGCGATGTCTCCCGCAAGGATAGTGGTCGTTGGAAGGGCGGCGAGGCGCGCGTCGAACGCGAACAACGCGTCCTGCGCATGCGCGAGCGCGGAAGGCGCGGCCGCGCCCGATCGGTAGAGGTTCCGCTCGAGCGCAGGGCGCAGGTCGCGTGCCGCGAGGCCGTCGCGATACGCGCCGAGCCGCCCGCCGAGCATCCCCATCATCTTGCCGATATGCTTGCCCACGCCGATGTCGCCGACCCCCGATTCGCGGAGCTGACCGTCCATGTCGCTGACGAACCGCTCGGTCAGCCGCGCGCTCGCCCCGGCCGCGGCGGATGGGTCGCGCTCGAGCCGCAGCAGCACCAGTGACAGGATCGCCGCGATCATGTCGAAGCGCCCGTCGATCGTGTCGGGTACGCCCCCCGCCTCAAACCAGTGCGGCAGCCGCGCCTGCGCGACGACCGCGTGGTACAGCGACAGCGCGACATCGTCGTCGCGGCGCCCGAAAACCTTTGATAGCCAGCTCAAACGCATATCCTCTCGCGGTTGCCCAAGGCCTGCCCTTGTTTGGCCGCGTTTCCCGGCATATTGAGGCATCGCGTCCGGGATGCAATGGAATGGCGCGCCCTGCCCTGGGTGCCGCGCCGGTGTGGAGAAGTCGATGAGCCTCAAGTCCGTCCGCCAGCTGACGGCCGCCGTCCTCGCCGCCACCATCATCGTGGGGGGGAGCGCGTGCGTTCCGCTGAAATCGCACCAGGGCTATGTGATCGATCCCGACCTGGTCAATTCGGTCCAGACCGGCACCGACAACCGCCAGTCGGTCCTCGCGGTGCTCGGCAAGCCGAGCTTCACCAGCCAGTTCAACCAGGGCGACTGGTATTACATCAGCCGCGAGACGCGCAATTACGCGTACAACAACCCCAAGGTGCGCGAGCAGACCACCGTGCGGATCAGCTTCGACGATCGCGGTGTCGTGTCGGCGGTGCGCCGCACCGGCGCGGAGCAGGTCGCGAGCATCAGCCCGTCGAGCAAGATCACCCCGACGCTGGGCAAGAAGCGCAGCTTCTTCGACGAGCTGTTCGGCAACATCGGCACGGTCGGTGCGATCGGTGGCGGCGGCGGCGGCAGCAACACCGGCGGTGGCCCGAACGGCAGCGGTGGCGGTCGCGAGACCCCGTGAACGACGCGCCCCGGCGGATCGTTACACTCTGATACAACCCTGACGCTTTGCTGACATCGGCGTTCGCGCGGGGTTCAGTCGAATCGGGTCATAGTCCCTTTCATGGCCTGCCGCTTCGACACGGCGACAGGTTGGAAACCGGAGGAGATGATCCATGCGTAAACTCGTCGTCACCGCCCTGCTCGCCGCCACGCTGATGCCCGTGGCCGCGCAGGCGCAATCGTACCAGGAACTGCGGCACGACCGTCGCGACATCCGCGAGGAGCAGCGCGACCTGCGGCAGGCGTATCGCAGCGGCGACCCGCGCGACGTGCGGGAGCAGCGCCGTGACGTCCGCGACGCCCGGCAGGAATATCGCGAGGACCTGCGCGACCGCGACCGCAACTGGGGCCGCGACGACTGGCGCGGCTGGCGTGATCGCAACCCGAATACCTACGCCCGCGGCAGCTGGAACGCGCCGTTCGGCTACACGTCCTTCCGCCCCGGCCTGCGGATCGGCGCGCCTTATTACGGCTCGCGCTACATTATCGCCGATCCGTACCGCTATCATCTGCGGCGCCCGGGCTGGGGCCAGCAGTGGGTGCGGCATTATAACGACGTGATCCTCGTCGACACGCGGCGCGGCTATGTCGTCGACGTGATCCGGGGCTTCTACCGCTAAAATCCTGTTCGTCGCAGCGGTGCTGGCTGTCCCCGGAGAACGATCCGGGGGCGGCCGGCCTGTTTCACGCGGCTCACCCCCGCAGCAATCCCCGGGTGGCGGCAGTGTCTTTCGTGCTTGTCTCGCGCTGGAGCTAAGTCGGGGGGCGCGGCGTGGGGGGTGGCTGGATGGTCGCCGCGATCGATTCGATCGCGCATGAAGCGATCCTGTTTTCGATGGTCGGTTTCTGCATCGGCGGGCTGGACGATCTTGCGATCGACCTGACGTGGCTCGTCTCCCGGATCGGGCGAAGACCACACGCACTGCCCCGCACCCTCGCGGCCTGCGATCCGCGGCCGCAGCGGCGCATGGCGGTCTTCATCGCGGCATGGGACGAGGCGAGCGTGATCGGCGCGATGCTCGCCACCGCGCTCGACCGCTTCGACCATGGCGATTACCGGCTCTACGTCGGCACCTATCCCAACGATCCCGCGACGATTGCGGCGGTCGCCGACGTGGCGGCGCGCGACGCGCGCGTCCGGCTGGTGATCGGCGCGCGCCCGGGGCCGACGACCAAGGCGGATTGCCTCAACACCGTGTGGCGCGCACTCGCCCGCGACGAGGCGCTGGACGGGCGCACTGCCGCGGCGATCATCCTGCACGATGCGGAAGATCTGGTGCACCCCGGCGAGCTGCGCGTGTTCGATACGCTGATCGGGCCGTACAGCGTCGTCCAGTTGCCGATCCGACCGCTGGTCGATCGCGGCGCGCGGCTCGTGTCGGGGCATTATGCGGACGAGTTTGCCGAAGCGCACGGCAAGCAGCTCGTCGTCCGCCAGTTGCTCGGGGCAGGGTTGCCGCTGGCGGGAGTCGGCTGCGCGATCGAGCGCGGGATGATCGAGCGGATCGCGGCGGCGCGCGGCGGATGTCCATTCGATGCGGCGTCGCTGACCGAGGACTATGAATTCGGGCTGCAGGTCGCCGGGCTGGGCGGACGCGGAATCCTCGCGCGGGTCCGCGAATCGGAAACGGGGCCGCTGGTCGCGGTCCGCGCCTATTTCCCGTCGACCAGTGCCAGCGCTGTGCGCCAGAAGGCGCGCTGGATGACCGGGATCGCGCTGTCGGGGTGGGATCGGCTTGGGTGGGGACCGGTGCGGGACTGGCGCGATCACTGGATGCGGATGCGCGACCGGCGCGCGCCGCTGGCGGTGCTGGTGGTGGCGGCGGCCTATTTCGGGCTGGCGGCATTCACCGCGTCGCGGCTGGGCCATCTGCTGCTGGCGACACCGGCTCCCAACCTCGCGACGAAGGGCAAATGGCTGCTCGGGGCGAATGCGGCGCTGCTTGCCTGGCGGCTGGCGATGCGCGCGCTGTTCACCGGACGGGCCTATGGCTGGCGGGAAGCCTGCTGGTCGCTGCCACGCGCGGTCGTCGCCAATTATATCGCGCTGTTCGCGGCCCGGCGCGCGCTGGTGGGATATGTCGGATCGTTGTGTGGGGTCGCGCTCCGGTGGGAAAAGACCGCGCACGTCTTTCCGGACCTGTCCGGCCCGCCAGCGTGAGGCGAACGCCACGGGCCGACCGGGGCCGCCCGTTGCGATTCCTTGGCGCGGTCGCGACCGGCTGGATCGGCCTGCGCGTGGCGATGCTGCTGCCCGCACCGGAAGCGCCCGCGTCGATCGCGGCGCGTGCCCCCGCGTGGGTCGGTCGGGCGTCGCCGCCCTTCCGGGCGATGACGGCGCGGATCGATGCGCCGCGCGGCACTGACGCCGCGCAGGAGCTGCGCCGGGGCGGGGTGTTTGGTGACCATCCGAACGGCCGGGGTCAGTCCCACCCCCCTTTCAAGCGTCACCCTGATCGCGTTTCAGCGTCGACCGTGCCGCACCGGCAGGCCGGCCAGGATGCGCGGTGGAGGCTGAAACGCGTTCAGCATGACGGCACTCAGGAGGGGCGGGCGGTCCGCGCCGGTTCGACCGACCACGCGGCGCGGCACGTTCAGGATGCCGAACGGACGGACCCACCCGAACGCGATCCGGCGCAACGCAAGCGGTGGTCGGTCAGCGCGTGGATGGTGGCGCGCGCCGGGATCGAGCAGGGAAGCGCGCCGGCGGGCGGGCAACTCGGCGGATCGCAGGCGGGAGTCCGGCTGGTGCGGACGATCGACCGGCATAAGCGGGTCGCGCTGGCGGGGCGCGTAACGACGCCGCTGGGGCCGGGGTTGCGCGAGGCGTCGGTCGGACTGGAATGGCAACCCACGCGGCTGCCGGTCAAGCTCGTCGCGGAGAATCGCTTTGCGCTTGGACAAGGGCAGGGTGGTCCGGGGATCGCGGTGATCGGCGGGTTCGGCCCGCTTGCCGTTGGGCATGGGCTGCGCGTGGAGGCCTATGGCCAGGCGGGCGCGATCCGCCGTGCCCGGGTCGAACCTTATGCCGACGGGGCGGTGCGCGTGACCCGCGGCGTCGGGCATGTCGGGCGGGCCGAGGTCGATTTCGGCGCGGGTGCCTGGGGCGGCGCGCAGCGGGGTGCCGCGCGGTTCGATCTCGGGCCGGGCCTCACGCTTGCGGTGCCGGTCCGGCGGGCCACCCTGCGGCTGATGGTCGACTGGCGCGAACGCGTTGCCGGGCGCGCGCGGCCCGGGGGCGGACCCGCGCTGACGCTCGGCACCGATTTCTGAGTCGCGGCTTTGAGCGGAGCGCGCTATCGCGTCGGCACATGGACATTTATCTGCCCATCGCCAATCTCTCGGTCAACGCGCTGGTGATCATCCTGCTGGGTGGCGGCGTCGGCTTCCTGTCGGGGATGTTCGGCGTCGGCGGCGGGTTCCTCACCACGCCGTTGCTGATCGTCTACGGCATCCCGCCGACCGTCGCCGCCGCCTCCGCCGCGAGCCAGGTGACGGGGGCAAGCGTCTCGGGCGTGTTCGCGCACGTCCGGCGCAAGGGCGTCGACTTCAAGATGGGTGGGGTGCTCGTCGCGGGCGGGATGATCGGCTCGGTCGTGGGCGGGTTCCTGTTCCGCTTGCTCCAGTCGACCGGGCAGATCGATACCGTGATCGCGATCGTCTATGTCCTGCTGCTCGGCTCGATCGGGAGCATGATGGCGACCGAGGCGATCGGCGCGATCCGTGCGGTCCGGTCCGGCGCGCCGCCGCGACCGCGCAAGCGGCGGCACCACCCGCTCGTCGCGGCGCTACCGCTGCGCACGCGCTTCTATCGCTCGGGGCTGTACATCTCGCCGCTCGCGCCGTTGCTGCTCGGCTTCGGGGTCGGGATCCTGACGATCCTGCTGGGGGTCGGTGGCGGGTTCATCCTCGTGCCCGCGATGCTCTATCTGCTTGGCATGACGACTCAGGTCGTGGTCGGCACCTCGCTGTTCCAGACGCTGTTCGTCACCGCGACCGCGACGATGGTGCACGCGACGACGACCAAGGCGGTCGATATCGTGCTGGCGGTGCTGCTGCTGGTCGGGTCGGTCGCGGGGGCGCAGGTCGGCGCGCGCTTTGCCAGCAAGGTGAAGCCCGAATATCTGCGCCTCGCGCTCGCGGTGATCGTGCTGCTCGTCGCGGGGCGGATCGCGCTCGGGCTCGGCTGGCGGCCGGACGAGATCTATTCGGTCGAACTGTCGTGAAGCGGCTTGCGCTCGCCGCGGTCGCGGCTCCGCTGCTGATGGCGCAGACCGCGTCCAAGCCGGTGCTCGTCCCCGACGTGTCGCAACGCGATATCGAGATCCAGTACAGCTTCACCGGCGCGAACCTGCTGCTGTTCGGCGCGATCCTCTATCCCGGCGGGCGGCTGCCCGATGACGACAAGCCGACCGACATCGTCGTGGTGGTCAAGGGGCCGACGCAGTCGATCCTGGTGCGCGAGAAGGACAAGCTCGGCGGGCTGATCTGGGTCAACGCCGCGCGACTGCGCTATCGCTCGGCACCGAGCTATTATGCGATCGCGTCGTCCAAGCCGATCGAGCAGCTGATGAACACGCGGACCCGCGCGATCTACGAACTGGGGCTCGAAAGTTTGCAACTGTCGCCCGCCTCGAGCGCGCCGACGTCGGAACAGGATCGCTTCGCGCGCGGGCTGGTCGATCTCAAGACGCGGACCGGGCTGTATGTCGAGTCGCCGGGCGCGGTCGAGATCACCGACGGCGTGCTGTACCGTGCGCGCGTGACGATCCCCGCGCGCGTGCCGGTCGGGCGGTTCACCGCGGAGACCTTCCTGATTCGCGACGGCCGCGTGCTGGCGGCTGCGACGCGTGAGATCGAGATCCGCAAATCGGGGTTCGAACGCTTTGTCGCGCGCTCGGCGGAACATTGGTCGGTCGCATACGGGCTGGTCGCGGTCGCGCTGTCCGTGCTGTTCGGCTGGGCGGCAGGGTGGATCGCGCGGCGGTTCTGAGGGCGCTTCGACGAAGGGCGGGAGGGACGCGCTGACACGCAATCTTTACCAGTCCCCGCCATGGTCCGGCGATCAGGAACGCCAGGATAATCACGCACATGACCCAAATGCCTGCCCCCCAGGCCTTTGCCGATCCGGCACCGCTGACGATCGCGACCTGTATCGGCATGGTGTTCGACATCGCGGGATCGAGCGGGATGGTCGTGCTCGACGCGGCCGCGCTGGATGAAACCGGCGCGCATCCCGACCCGGTCGTCGCGAGCGCGGGGTCGGTCGGCAGCCAGATCAAGATGCGGGTCGGCTCGACCTGGCTGATCGCCAACATCCGCTCGCTCAAGCTGCTCGACGGGCATGCCGACCGGATCGCCGCGCAGGTCGATTTCCTCGGCGAGGGCGACGAGGAGAAACTCACCGGCAAGCTCTACAATTTCCGCCGCGGCGTCACGCGCTATCCGGTCCCGGGGTGCATGGTCTATCCGGTCTCCTCCCCCGACATGAAGCAGATCTACGCCGCGGACGACCGCGCGCATATCGAGATCGGCACGGTCTATCCGACTCGCGACGTCCGCGCCGCGCTCTATGTCGATGCGCTGCTCGGCCGGCATTTCGCGCTGCTCGGCAGCACCGGCACCGGCAAGTCGACCAGCGCCGCACTGATCCTCCACCGGATCTGCGAGATGGCGCCGCAGGGCCATGTCGTCATGATCGATCCGCACGGCGAATATGCCTCGGCCTTCCGCGACAATGGCGCGATCTACGACGTGTCGAACCTGCAGATGCCCTATTGGCTGATGAACTTCGAGGAACATTGCGAGGTGTTCGTCACCAGCTCCGGCTCGGAGAAGCAGATCGACGCGGACATCCTCGCCAAATGCCTGTTGATGGCGCGCGCCAAGGGGCGGCTGGGGCAGGAGATCACCAAGCTGACGGTCGATGCGCCGGTGCCGTATCTGCTGAGCGACCTGACCAATCTGATCGGGCTCGAAATGGGCAAGATGGACCGCGCGGGCGACACCGCGCCGTATCTGCGGCTCAAGACCAAGATCGACGAGATCAAGGCCGATCCGCGCTACGGCTTCATGTTCTCAGGGATGCTGGTCGCGGACACGATGGCGGGGTTCCTCCAGCGTGTGTTCCGCCTGCCCGGCGACGGCAAGCCGATCTCGATCATCGACGTGTCGGGGGTGCCGAGCGAGATCACGTCCGTCGTGGTCGCGGTGCTCAGCCGGATGGTGTTCGATTTCGCGATCTGGTCGCGCGGGGAGCCCAAGCGCCCGATCCTGCTCGTCTGCGAGGAAGCGCATCGCTACATTCCGAACGGCGACAAGATCGATTCGAGCGTCGGGCGGATCCTCAGCCGGATCGCCAAGGAAGGCCGCAAATATGGCGTGTCGCTCGGGCTGATCACGCAGCGTCCGTCGGATCTGGCGGAAGGCGTGCTGTCGCAGTGCGGGACGATCATCGCGATGCGGCTCAACAACGATCGCGACCAGGCGTTCGTCCGCGCGGCGATGCCCGAGGGCGCGCGCGGGTTCCTCGATTCGATCCCCGCGCTGCGCAACCGCGAATGCATCGTCTGCGGCGAGGGCGTCGCGGTGCCGGTGCGCGTGTCGTTCGATTCGCTCGAGGATTCGCGGCGCCCGGCGTCGGACGATCCGGTCTTCTCGAAGCTGTGGCGCGAAACCGGCGGCGAGGACGAGATCATCGCGCGCACGCTCAAACGCTGGCGCGCGCAGGGGCGGTAAGGGAGGGGTAATTCATAATCCTGCCGTCATTCCGGTGACGGCATGGCCTCTGCAAAACCATAGCTGTTCTTCCGCGAAGGCGGGAGTCCAGGAGTCGCGAGAACTGTACGCCGTTGTTTTGCTTAGCCCTGGATTCCCGCCTTCGCGGGAAAACAGCAAACGGGGGGGGCGTAAACCGCCTCTCGCAGAGGTCTCGCCTTCGCCGGGGTGGCGGATTCCTGAGCGTTATCCTTGTCTTACGCGCCCGGCTTGACCGCGAGCAGCCCCGACACCTTCGCACGGAACGCGCGCAACTGCTCGCCCGACAGCGTCGAGAGGCTCGAAAACGAGAACCCGCGCGGGTTGACCGCGACGCCGCCGCGCAACACTTCCCAATGGAGATGCGGCCCGGTCGACAGCCCGCTGTTGCCCGAATAGGCGATCACGTCGCCGCGCGACACATGCTGCCCCGCACGCACCGCGAAGCGGCTGAGGTGTCCGTAACAGGTCACGATCGACCCGCCATGCGCCATCTTGAGGAAATTGCCATAGCCGCCACTGCGCCCGGCGAAGGCGACCACGCCGTCGGCGGGTGCATGCACCGGCGTGCCCCAGGCGGTGCCGATGTCGATCCCCTTGTGCATCCGCGAGAAGCCGAGCAGCGGATGGAAGCGCATTCCGAAGCTCGACGTGACGCGCGCCATCGAGACCGGCATCGTGAACTGGCCCTGCCGTTCCGCCTGGCCCGTCGCCTCATACCAGGTGCCGTCGTTCCACTGGACGAGCTGCGTCCTGTGCGAACGCTGGCCGAGCCCCGCGAACAGCAGCTTGCCGAGTTGCGTCTCTCCGGTCGCGGCGCGCTGGCGTTCGACGATCAAATCGTAGGTGTCGGTCGAATCGATCTCGCCGACCGGAACCTTGCTCGCGATCGCCTTGATATACGCCTCGACCGCGCGGATCGGGACGCCTGCCGCGCGCGCCGAGCGATACAGGCTCGATCCGACCGCGCCGGTAATGCGGAGCGGCGTATCGTCGACCGCGATCGCATGGCGCTCCAGCACCAGCCGGTCGCCGACGCGCTTGAGATCGAGCGCGAGATCGAACCGCGCGCGCAGCGACAGCGCCTCGAGCGGACGCGCGACGCTGCGATTGGGGCGGCGGCCGAGCGTCATCGGGATCTGCGTGCCGGGTTTCAGGTCGCCGAGCGACACCGTCGTCGCGACCAGAGCCACCGTATCCTGCGCATCGCGTTCGGAAAGCCCGGCGCGCTGGAGCATGTCGCCGAGGCTGTCGCCGTGGCCGACGGTTGCGGTGCGTTGCTCGATCGGGCGTTCGGGCGCTTCGGTGAGCGGGCGGACGAGGTCGTTCGACGCCATGTGCCGCCCGGTGTCCGCGCCCCAGGCGAGCGGCGCGATGATCTGCGCGCGCGCTTCCTCGCGGTCGGTGCCGGTCAGCGGTGCGGCGGTCTGACCGAGCAGGGGATGGGCGATCGGCGGCGCGACGGCGAATGCGGTGGCGCACAGCAGCGCGCAGGTTGCCGTCCCGCGCCACCAGTCGCGCGAGCCGATCCGCGTGCCGAGATCGGGAACCCAGTCGATCTGCGCGGCGACGGCGCGCAACCGTTCCAGTCGGCTGACCTGCGCAACCGGCGCGATCGCGCGGCCGAACGACAGCGCAGTCGTGCCGCCGGCATTTTCCAGGCCCTGGACATTGGGTACGAACAAGGCTGACTGGCCCCCGAAAGACGTGACACGCTGCCTGAATTGGCCCCGCAGCGTCAGGCCCAGGGACTGTGCCGCACGAATGCTAAAGTCAAATTAACTGCCGCTCGCGGTAATCCGCGATGCGGCCAACCGTTCGATGCGCGCGACGAGGCATGGAACGCTTTGCTGCCGCACCCGCGACCGGCAGGCGACAGTTTGATTGTCGGGCGATTTTAACAAAGACGGTGGTTGCGCAACGCGTTCCGCAACGCGATGTTGGCTCTGTCATGCAACGCGATCACGACAGCACCGTCACTGCGGTGCTCGGGCCGACCAACACCGGCAAGACGCATCTCGCGGTCGAGCGGATGTGCGGCCATTCGAGCGGCATGATCGGCTTTCCGCTGCGCTTGCTGGCGCGCGAGGTTTACGACCGCGTCGTCAAGATCAAGGGCGCGAACCGTGTCGCGCTGATCACCGGCGAGGAGAAGATCGTCCCCAAGGACGCGCGCTGGTTCCTGTGCACCGCCGAATCGATGCCGGTCGACCGCGATCTGGCGTTCGTTGCCGTCGATGAGGCGCAATTGGGCGCCGACATGGAACGTGGGCACGTGTTTACCGATCGCATCCTGCGTGCGCGCGGTCGCGAGGAGACGATGTTGCTCGGCTCGGAAGCGCTGCGGCCGATGGTCAAGGCGCTCGTCCCCGGAATCGAGATCATCAACCGGCCGCGCTTCTCGACGCTGAGCTATGCCGGTGCGAAGAAGATCAGCCGCCTCCCCAAACGGTCCGCGATCGTCGCGTTCAGTGCGGAGGAGGTCTATGCGGTCGCGGAAATGCTGCGGCGGCTGCGCGGCGGTGCTGCGGTCGTCATGGGCGCGCTCTCCCCGCGCACGCGCAACGCGCAGGTCGCGATGTTCCAGGCGGGCGAGGTCGATTATCTCGTCGCGACCGACGCGATCGGGATGGGGCTCAACATGGATGTCACCCATGTCGCCTTCGCCAGTCTCAACAAGTTCGATGGGCATCGCCAGCGTCGCCTGACCGTCGCCGAGATGGCGCAGATCGCGGGCCGCGCCGGGCGGCACCAGCGCGACGGGACGTTCGGCGCGTTGGTCGAGGAAGGGCCGGGGGCGTTCGCACCCGAGGAAGTGCTCGCGATCGAGGAGCATCGCTTCCCGCCGCTCGAGCATCTCTACTGGCGCGAGGGCGAGCCCGACTTCTCGAGCATCGCCGCGCTGATCGCGAGCCTCGAGGCGAAGCCTGAGAACCGCCGCCTGCGTGCGGCACCGCAATCGGTCGATCTCGCCGTCCTGAAGCGGATGGCGGAGGAGGACTGGGTCCGTGCCCGCGCGCGGCATCCGCTGATGGTCGCGCGGCTGTGGGCGGCGTGCGGGCTGCCCGATTTCCGCAAGCTCGGGGTCGATCCCCACACGCGCTTCGTCGCGCGGATTTTCGGGCATCTGAGCGAGGGGCAGGGGCATATCCCGCACCAGTGGTTCGCGGCAGAACTCGCACGGCTCGATACGGTCGCGGGGGATGTCGAGACGCTCGCCGGGCGGATCGCGGCGGCACGGAGTTGGGCGTATATCGCCAACCGCGTCGACTGGCTCGCCGACCCCGCGCATTGGGCCGAGCGCGCGAGCGCGGTCGAGGAGCGGCTGTCGGATGCGCTGCATTCGAGCCTGACGCAGCGCTTCGTCGACAAGCGTACGACGCTGCTGATGCGGCAGATCGGCGCGGACCCGCGGATGCTGCCGGTCACGATCGGCGCCGAGGGCGAGGTGATGGTCGAGGATCATGCGATCGGGCGGCTCGACGGGTTCCGTTTCACCGTCGCCGCTGATGCGCGCGCGAGCGACAAACGGATGCTGCTCGCCGCTGCCGAGCGCCGGCTGGGGGACGAGCGCGGCAAGCGCGGGACCGCACTGGCGGAGGCGGCGGATGCCGATGTCTCGCTGCGGACCGATGCGGGCGAGACGCCGGTGCTGCTGTGGCGCGGCTTTACCGTCGCGACCTTTGCGCCCGGGCAAAGCCTGGTGCGCCCACGGCTTCTGCTCGACCGCGCGCTCGATTGCCTCGACGTCGCGCTGCGGGCGAAGATCGAGCTGCGGTTGCGCGGCTGGTTCGGCGATGCGGTCGCGCGCGCGCTGCCGGGGCCGGTGCTGCTCGACTCGGTCCAGCGCGATCCGGCCGCGAGCCCGGCGTCGCGCGCGGTCGCGGCGGCGCTGGTCGCGGGCGGCGGGATGGTCGCGCGGAGCGAGGTCGTCGCAGTGCTCGACAAGCTCGACGGCGTCGCGCGCAAGGCGTTCCGGCGCGCGGGCGTGACGATCGGCGCACTCGACCTGTTCGATCCCCGTCTGCTCAAGCCCGCCGCCGCACGGTGGCGGCGCGCGCTGTTCGCGATCCGCGAGGGGCGACCGATTGCGGAAGCGCCGCGCGAGGGCGCGAGCGTGCTGGTGCGCGGCGTGGCCGGTGCGACGCTCGCGGACGGCTATCGCCCGATCGCGGCGCAGGCGGTGCGGATCGACCTGATCGAACGGATCGCGCGCGCGGCGCACGATGCGCGCGGTGCGGCGGGG
>NZ_AIDW01000002.1 GCF_000251145.1 Sphingomonas sp. PAMC 26621
GCTCTGGGCCAAGCACTGGACGGGGACCGGGGGCTTTGCCGTCGAGCAAGCCGTCGGGCCCGCTGGTATTGAAGCGCAGCACCCAGTCTCGAACCGTCTGCAAACCAACGCCGCCGACCTGTGCCGCCGCGTGCCGCGCACCACCATCGTAAATCACCGCCAGCGCCAGCAGCCGCCGGACCTGATTGGCGTCACCGCTCAAACGCGCCAACCTTCGAAGACCAGACCCGTCGAAATCGTCCCTTAGCCCAACCGCTGATGCCACCGCCAACCTCCCACCGTTTGCGATGTTGAATCAGATCATGACCGACTTGGGAATCCCCGGCGCTGAGTCAGGCTCCGAGGGACTTGGTATTAGTGCCTATACGACAATCCATCGGAACCGACCGAGGCACGAGCCACGGCGACGGTGCCGGCGGCCTTCAACCCAAAGCTCTTCACAACGCACGAGATTGATACGCCGGTATGCTTAATCAAAGAACGAAGAAGCCAATTGTCGCGGCGACCATCACAGCCGTCGCCAGCCAACCGACGATCCGCATGTATGTCGGCAGTGTCAGCCGGCCCATGATTTTTGGGTTGGACGCAATTAGCATGATGATCGCCATTAGAGGTGCCGCAAGGACACCGTTGACGACTGCGCTCCAGTAAAGCGCCTTGATCGGATCCAAAGATGTGAAATTAAGCGCGACGCCGCCTAGGGTCGCCACAGCGATGGTGGCGTAGAAGGCGCGTGCCTGTCGCGGTCGGCTGTCGAGTGTCCCTGGCCACTGAAACAGCTCGGCGACGGCGTAGGCTGCCGATCCCGCCAGTACAGGTACGGCCAGCATGCCCGTGCCAATGATGCCGGCGGCGAACACGAAGAATGTGAAGGGACCAGCGATCGGACGCAGCGCTTCTGCGGCTTGCGATGATGTCTGAATGTTGGTCACCCCGCTGGCGTGGAGTGTTGCGGCGGTTGCCCAAATTATGAACAGCGCGATCAGATTCGAAAAGCCCATCCCGATCATCGTATCGGTGCGAATGCGCCGTAATTCTGTCCCGGCGCTGCGCGCCGTCAGGCCCAGTGGGCGAACGTGGCGTCGCCGCCCTTCTTCCACCTCTTGAGAACTCTGCCAGAAAAACAGGTACGGGCTGATGGTAGTGCCCAGAATAGCTACAAGCGCCATCGCGTTTGGTCCGTTGAAAACCAGCGTCGGGATCAAGGTGCCGTGTAGTGCTTTTCCCCAAGGGACGTGGGCGGCAAAGACAACTGCGACATAAGCGAACAACGACAGGGTCAGCCATTTTAGGACCTGCGCGTAGCGCGCATAACTAAGGAGCGTTTCAAGGAGGATGCATACGATGCCAAACAGCACCGTATACAGCAACCCGGACCCTCCGATAAGTAATTGCGCTGCGGCACCCATTGCGCCGAGATCTGCACCGAGATTGATCACGTTGGCAACGAGCAACAATATGACCACAAACCGCAAGACCCACACAGAGTAGTGCCGTCGTAGGTTATGTGCGATACCGACCCCAGTCACAGCACCGATGCGGGCACAAACTTCCTGAAACGCTGCCATAAGTGGGAAGCTGAAAAGCATTGTCCATGCAAAAGCATAACCGAATTGTGCGCCTATCTGGCTATATGTCGCAATTCCGCTCGGGTCGTCGTCAGCCGCGCCTGTCACGAGGCCAGGCCCGAGGCTCCGAATAACCGTCGTTGCATGAGCAATTGGCAACGTGACAGCGATCGCCGGAGACTCACGACTAGGACCCGCGTCTGCCTCTGCGTCGTCCGCCATCGCGCTATCTCCGATCGTGCCCGTCTCCACATTGCGCCTGTGGTCTCGATATTGCACGGAGCTTCGCGCGCGCGCTCAGAGCCGCTTCGTCGCCGCTGCACATGTTTGAGCGAAGAAGCCAACAGAATGGTGCTCAGTTCCGGTCCAACGCGATCTTCGACGGAACGTCAGAAAAGGGTATACCCTGGTTGATCGTGTCACTTGGAACACGATCTACGTCTCATCAGGGCCGGTATCATGGATATTGAACACTCCGCGCGAACGGTCTAGAATCTGATCGAACAGATGAGGCTCAAATGACGCTATTCGGTTACGCATGTCAACGCCGGTCGGATTCCAGGCCAGCGGGGCGGAGTAAAAACAGGCCATTGTTGATGCGGGCCTGACGATATGAAGATAGCCCCGATCGGGGCCATCTTCATATCGTTGTCGTCGTCGATCAGGCGGTGGTGATCTCGCCGGTTTCAAGGTCGATGATCTCGGTGGCCTGGTTTTGCTCCGCCCTGGCGGCAGAGCGCCGACGCCCGGCCGACTGCTTCAGCCGATAGCTGTCGCCGTTCATGGTCAGGATGCTGACGTG
>NZ_AIDW01000001.1 GCF_000251145.1 Sphingomonas sp. PAMC 26621
GCCTGCCGCGTCGCCGTTGAAGCCCCCGTGCGGGCCGTCCTGGGCGAGCCAGAGGATTACGGCATTGCATGCAACTAGGGCCCACAAGAGCCAGGTAAGCCGTTCCGGCTTCCACCACGCGGTCCGAGACGCGCTCCTCTTTGGATCAGTGGACTTCATTTGAGCTCCGTACGCAGCTGCACGTTCGGTGCGGGCATACGGCATACGGCCGCAAACGCTAACGTGCCTATCGCGTCCGCGAGGACCCAAATGCGGTCATTTGGAGATGCTGGGGCGCTTCTCAACAGCAGACATTCGTTCACAAGCTTTCGCTACGGTGTATCGTCATGTTGGCAAGGAGCAGCGCAATGGCCCCGACAATCACGGCACTCGAGAAGTCTCCAGACGGCGGTAAAGGCCTAGCGCGCGACACGCGCGTGCGTTGGGCGTTCGAGGAGGTAGAGGAGCGATACGACGTGCGGCTCGTGTCGTTCGCGGCGCTGAAGCAACCCGATCATTTGGCGCGCAGCCCCTTCGGCCAAATACCGACCTTAGAAATTGGCGACCTTACCCTGTTTGAGACGGGAGCGATCATCCTTCACATCGCGCAGAGCCACGAGAACCTGCTGCCGAAGGACGCGGACGCCAAGGCAAGGGCAATTACCTGGATGTTCGCGGCGCTTAGCACGATGGAGCCCCCAATCCTCGACCTGACGATCGCCAGGATCTTCGAGAAGGACCAGCCGTGGGCTGGCGAGCGGCTGCCGCTGGTCGAGGACCGAGCACGGATGCGGCTGGGACAGCTAGCTGCCTCTCTTGGCGACGGCGAATGGCTCGACGGGCATTTCAGCGCGGGC